>CAWCNZ010000001.1:0-1175166 GCA_963797045.1 uncultured beta proteobacterium
ATGTTACTTTTTCCTTTGTTGTTAATTTTCGCAGGCTACGAGCGTAGTGTAGTCCACGCTTGCTGTCTGCTTCTCGATCTTCTGCTATCCATTACAAACCAAGTCTTTTCCACTCAGCCTGAAGATTCGTCGATATTTCACGGCTTTTCTGGTTATATTCGCCCCATGTAATTTTGCTCTCGTACAAAGCCAAATCAGCTTTATCACCTTCTACTATCTGCCATTGATAATAATAATCTGCAAATTTCTTAAGATTGTCATTCCCGTACTTGCGCCAATTCGCAACTCTTCTTTCATTAAAGGAAGACCATATCTTCGTTAGTTTCAACAAAGCCACTTTCTGCTCTTGAGTGACTTTCGACTTATTTGCGAAATGCTCTAGGGTTTTTCCACCACAAGGGCTTTTTACATAAACTGACTGAAATTCAGGGTTGTCACACAGAGCCCGCTCCTCTTCATTTATTTTTGAATTCTCAGCAGATCCTTTGGTCCGAGCTTCATTTATTAGGGCTTGCCGTTCTGCCGCCGCCTTATCTGTCGATGCTTTGGTTGTTTGATGCCAACCCTTCGCATTTAGGCAATTTTCTATATATGAGTCTCTACGCATTCCTCCGGCAATGCCAGAACCCATATTTGCCCCCGCATTGTTATATGTCGTGTCGCAGTTAACGGTCCCATATCCGCCTCTGCAATTTGTACTAGAACTTGATGGAAGGTTGCTTTGTTGGTCTGGTATCGCTCGACGAGCTTCATTTGTGCATATGGCATCATCAATCTGAAAATTAGCATTCGGATTATTTGGATTAGTCCAATATGTTGAACATGCAGACAGCCATACCGATAAAAATACAAGCAACAATTTGTTCATTACCAGCTCCCTTTACGATTGATCGCTTATCAATGATGTTGCATTACCAATTTGTTTCAGAATTATATCTTCATGTTCAGAACAAACGTTTTCAGTACGGATTGAGCAGCTTGAACATTGCCTGATTATTTCTCAATAACTCTGCCTGTGGCCTGGGATCCAACCTGACCGGTTGGACTTAATGGCGTCTTGTTCAATTTTGTATTGTTATCAGCCGGAACCAAATTGACCGGAGCACTAGCTGGGAGTGGAAGTACTTTTTCAAGTGGTTGATTAGCGTGGTCTGTGGTCAATTGTTGGCATTGAGGACATGCTTTAAGCACCCCCCCGATGATTGCGCCGACAATCGTAAAGAAACCCGCTATCAAAGCCCCGAGAAGTATATTCGAGCGCGCAGCCACAGTTTGGTCGCGTGCAATATGCTTCTTGATTTCTCGTTCTATGACAATAAATTTAGGCGAGCCGTTGCTGCACGATGCGAGTTCTGCTGATAGTTCGACGAAAGACATTTCTTTCAGTTTTTCATTGTTAGGGATCCCGTGAAATCCACGTAAAATTCCGTCGTGCTTTTCTTTGTCCGGAGTCCGCTGCATAAGTAGCCCTAACTAGTAACTCAACACCGGCGCCAACCACCGCTCCGCTTCTTCCACTGTCCAGCCCTTGCGCTTGGCGTAATCCGCGACCTGATCCTTGTCCACTTTGCCGGTGGCGAAGTATTGCGCCTGCGGATGCGAGAAGTAGAAGCCGCTCACCGCGGCAGTGGGCAGCATGGCAAAACTCTCAGTGAGGGTGATACCCGCGTTCTTGGGCGCTTGCAGCAGTTCGAACAGCGGGCCTTTCTCGCTGTGCTCGGGGCAGGCGGGGTAGCCGGGGGCGGGGCGGATGCCGCGATATTTCTCGGCGATGAGGTCTTCGTTGCTCAAGGCTTCATCTGCGGCGTAGCCCCAGAACTCGCGGCGCACGCGCAGGTGCAGGTGTTCGGCGAAAGCTTCGGCGAGGCGGTCGGCCAACGCTTGCAGCATGATGGCGCTGTAGTCGTCGTTGGCTTTCTCGAACTCCTTCGTACGTGCTTCTCGATGCCGATGCCGGTGGTGACGGCGAAGCCGCCGATGTAATCCTGGTACGCCGGTTTCCTTGGGCGCGACGAAGTCGGCCAGGCAGTAGTTGGGGATGTCGGCGGGCTTCTTCGTTTGCTGGCGCAGGTTGTGCCAGGTCATGGCGACCTTCTTGCGCTTGTCGTCGGTGTAGATTTCGATGTCGTCGCTGTTCACCGTGTTGGCCGGGAACAGGCCGAACACGGCGTTGGCGGTGAGCCATTTTTCCTTGACGATCTTCTTCAGCATGGCTTGGGCGTCGGCGAACAGCTTTGCGTGCTTCTTCGCCGACCACTTTGTCGTTCAAAATCTTCGGGTAGCGACCGGCGAGTTCCCAGGCCTGGAAGAACGGCGACCAGTCGATGAAGTCCACCAGGATGTCGAGCGGGTAATTCTCCAGCTTCTGTACGCCGAGCAGTTTCGGCTCTGGGCGGTGTGTACTTCTTCCAGTCGGTCTTCACTCCATGCTCGCGCGCCTCAGCCAGCGAGACATGCACCGCCTTGCCCTTCTTGCCTTCGTGTTGCTCGCGTGCTGCCTGATAGTCGGCCTTGAGTTCGGCCACGTAGTTGTCGCGCAGGGTGCTCGCTGAGCAGATTGCTGCACACGCCCACCGCCCGCGAAGCATCGGTGACATACACCGCGGTGCCGCTCGGGTAGTTGGGTTCGATCTTCACGGCGGTATGCACGCGCGAAGTGGTCGCGCCGCCGATCAGCAGCGGAATCGTGAAACCCTGGCGCTCCATCTCTTTCGCCACATGCGCCATCTCTTCCAGCGAGGGAGTGATGAGGCCGGAGAGGCCGATGATGTCGGCCTTGTGTTCGCGCGCGGTATCGAGGATCTGCTGCGCACGGCACCATCACGCCCATGTTGACGACCTCGAAGTTGTTGCACTGCAACACCACGGTGACGATGTTCTTGCCGATATCGTGCACGTCGCCCTTCACGGTCGCCATCAGGATCTTGCCCTTGGTGCTGGTGTTGCCGGAGCGCAGTTTTTCCGCCTCGATGTAGGGCACGAGGTGCGCCACGGCCTGCTTCATCACGCGCGCCGATTTCACCACTTGCGGCAGGAACATCTTGCCCGCGCCGAACAGATCGCCGACCACGTTCATGCCGGTCATCAGCGGGCCTTCGATCACGTCGACCGGCGAACTTCGCCTGCAGGCGCGCCTCTTCGGTATCCTCGACGATGAAGGTGGTGATGCCGCGCACCAGCGCATGGGTCAGGCGTTCCTGCACCGTGCCTTTGCGCCATTCCAGGTCTTCCACCTGTGCCTTGCCGCCGCCTTTGACAGTTCTCGGCCAGCTGCGACCAGCTTCTCGCCCGCATCGGGGCTGCGGTTCAGCACCACGTCCTCCACCGCTTCGCGCAAATCTTTCGGCATCTCTTCGTATACGCCGAGCTGCCCGGCATTGACGATGCCCATGTTCATGCCCGCCTTGATGGCGTGGTACAGGAACACGGTGTGGATCGCTTCGCGCACCGGCTCGTTGCCGCGGAAGCTGAGAACGAAACGTTGGACACGCCGCCGCTGATCTTGGCGTAAGGCAGATTTTTACGAATCCACGCGCAAGCCTCGATAAAATCCACGGCGTAGTTGTCGTGTTCCTCGATGCCGGTGGCGATGGCGAAGATGTTCGGGTCGAAGATGATGTCTTCGGGCGGGAAGCCGACTTTGTGCACCAGGATGTCGTAGCTGCGCTTGCAGATCTCGGTCTTGCGTTTATAGGTGTCGGCCTGGCCGTGCCTCGTCAAAGGCCATCACCACGGCGGCGGCGCCGTACTTGCGCACCAGCTCGGCGTGCTTGATAAAATTCTCCTCGCCTTCCTTGAGCGAGATGGAATTGACGATGGACTTGCCCTGCACGCACTTCAAGCCCGCCTCGATGATGCTCCCACTTGGAGGAGTCGATCATCACCGGCACCTTGGAGATGTCCGGCTCGGAGGCGATCAGGTGCAGGAACTTCACCATGGCGGCCTCGCCGTCGAGCATGGCGTCGTCCATGTTGATGTCGATGACCTGCGCGCCGGTTTCGACCTGCTGCTTGGAGATCTCCAGCGCTTCTTCGTACTGGCCTTCCAGCACGAGGCGCTTGAACTTGGCCGAGCCGGTGACGTTGCAGCGCTCGCCGACGTTGACGAACAGCGAGCTCGTCGCCGATGTTGAACGGCTCCAGTCCGGACAGGCGGCACTCGACCGGGTTGCTCGGCATCTTGCGCGGCGCGATGTCCTTCACCGTCTCGGCGATGGCCTTGATGAAGTGCGGGCGAGGTGCCGCAGCAACCGCCGATGATGTTGAGGAAGCCGCTCTCGGCCCACTCCCTGATGTGGCCAGCCATGTTCTCCGGCGTATCGTCATAGCCCGTTTCGGCCAAAGGATTGGGCAGGCCGGCATTGGGGTGCGCACTCACGTAGCAGTTGGCGACGCGCGACATCTCTTCCACGTACTGGCGCAGCTTTTCCGCACCCAGCGCGCAGTTGAGACCGATGGAGAGCGGCTTGGCGTGCGCCAGGGAATTGTAGAAGGCCTCGGTCACCTGCCCGGTGAGCGTTCTGCCGGACTCGTCCGTGATGGTGCCGGAGATCATGATGGGCAGCGATTCGCCGCGTTGCTCGAACACCTGCTGCACGGCGAAGATGGCGGCCTTGGCATTCAGCGTGTCGAAGATGGTCTCGATCAGGATCAGGTCCGCGCCGCCATCCATCAGACCTCGGGTAGCGTCGGCGTAGTCGGCCACCAGTTGGTCGAAGGTGATATTGCGCGCGGCCGGGTCGTTCACGTCGGGCGAGATGGTCGCAGTCTTGTCGGTCGGGCCGAGCACGCCCGCGACGAAGCGCGGCTTGTCCGGCGTGGCATATTCATTGCAGGCCTCGCGCGCCAGCGCGGCACCGGCTATGTTCAGCTCATAGTTGAGTGATTCCATGCCATACGCTTTCAACGAGGTCGCATTGGCACCGAAAGTATCGGTCTCGATGATGTCCGCGCCCGCTGCCAGGTATTCGCAGTGGATGCCCTTGATGACCTCGGGCTTGGTGATCACCAGCAGGTCGTTGTTGCCCTTGAGGTCTTGTATGCCAGTCCTTGAAACGCTCGCCGCGATAGTCCGCCTCGGTCAGCTTGTGGCGCTGTACCATCGTGCCCATCGCGCCGTCGAGGATGAGGATGCGTTGTTGCAGGAGTTTTTCGATGGGATGGGACTTGTGGCTCATGGTGCACGGCTCGATAAATGAGCGCGGATTTTATCATGCGCCGGGGTCGCGGCCCCAGCCGTGCAGCTTTTCCTGCCGCGCCCTCAGGGCGCGAGCGCCACGCGGTTGCGGCCGTCCTTCTTGGCGGCATACACTCCCTCGTCAGCCGCCTTGATCAGCGCTTCGAAATTGCGCATCCCTTCCTTGCGCACCGCCACGCCTATGCTGACGCTGCCGTGCCACTCGCCGCCGCCCGCGGGAACGCGCAGCGCAGCGATCGCCTGGCGCATCTTTTCGGCCAGGCGCACCGCCCCTTCCTGCGGAGTGTGGGTGCAGATGACGAAGAACTCGTCCCCGCCCAGCCTGCTCACGACATCATCGGTGCGCAACGCATGGCGCAGTTCCCGGGACAATTGGCGCAACACCTCATCGCCGGCGTCGTGCCCGTAGTTGTCGTTGATCGGCTTGAAACCGTCGGCATCTATCATCATGCAGGCCAATGGAGTGTTCTCCCTGATGGAATCATTCCACGCCCGTTCCAGGCGGTTCAAGGCATAGCGGCGGTTGGGCAGGCCGGTGAGCACATCGGTCAGGGCGATCTCTTCCAGTTGGCGGTTCGCATTGGCCAGTTCCCTGGTGCGCTCCGCCACTCTGGCTTCCAGCGTTTCGTTCAAGTGCTGCAGTTCGCGGTTGCGCTCCGAGACTTGGCGGAACAGGCCGGTCAGCGCGTGCAGCAGGGGTTCCACGGCCCCCTCTTTCATGCGCTCTTCGGCGATGAAGGCATCGGCAGCGGTCCGCCCGGACCTGATGGCATTGATCTGCTTGGCCATGGACTGGTCGGAACCGAGGATGTGGTAGGCCAGCCAATAGACGAGGAACTTCAGCAGCGGTTTGGCCTTGTCCGGGCTTTCAGGCGCGAACGTGCTGTGCATCTGCGTCACTTCCTGCAGGAAATTGAGGTGCTCCTGCCGGTGGTGTTCCTGATGGCGCGCGTCCACTCCCGCCTCGTTCATGAGAGATTCTTCTTCCCTGAAGTGGTACTGGGCATAGGCCGCCAGTTCCCCGAACACCGTTTCGATATCTTCGAAGGCCACGTCTTCCGGCCGCGTCAGCAGTTCGCCGAACTGGTTGATCACGTCCACCAGATGGTGATGCTGTTCATCGACCGTTTCCAGGCCGGTGACGAAATGCTGGTCCCAGTGGAATGACTCCATGTTATGTCCCTCCCGAATTAACTGCCGGCTGAAAAACGTCTTGTTATACCTGCCTGTCCATCCTGCGATATTGCACCGCCTCGGCGATATGTGCGGTTTGAATATTTTCGCTCGCCGCCAGGTCGGCGATGGTGCGCGCCACCTTGAGCACGCGATGATAAGCGCGTGCCGAAAGATTCAGGCGGGTAATCGCCTGCCGCAACAGCGCTTCCCCTTGCGCATCCGGCGCACACCAGGAGTCGACCTCGGTGACGGAAAGTAACGCGTTCGGCTTGCCTTGTCGCGCGAGTTGGCGCTGGCGCGCGGCCTCCACCCTGGTCTGGATGACGGCGCTGCCTTCGCCGTCGGACTGCTTGAGCAGGTCTTCCTGCGGCACGGCGGGCACTTCGACCTGGATGTCGATGCGGTCCAGCAAGGGGCCGGATATCTTGCCGCGATAGCGCGCCACCTGGTCCGGCGTGCAGCGGCACTTGCCGTTGTAATGGCCGAGATAACCGCAGGGGCAGGGGTTCATTGCGGCGACTAACTGAAACTGTGCCTTGAAATCGGCGCGGCGTGCGGCACGCGAGATAGTGATGCGCCCGCTCTCCAGCGGTTCGCGCAACACTTCCAGCACGCCGCGGTCGAATTCCGGCAATTCATCCAGGAACAACACGCCGTGCATCGCGACCGAGATCTCGCCGGGACGTGGATTGCTGCCGCCGCCGACCAGCGCCACGGCGGAAGCAGTATGGTGCGGCGACCTGTACGGGCGCCGCTTCCAGTTCTCCACTTCGAACATGCCGCCCAGCGATTGCATGGCGGCCGATTCCAGCGCTTCCTGTTGCGTCATCTGCGGCAGGATGCCGGGGAAGCGCGCGGCCAGCATGCTCTTGCCGGTGCCGGGCGGGCCGCTCAGCATGACGCTGTGGCCGCCGGCGGCGGCGATCTCCAGCGCGCGCTTGGATCGTGCCTGGCCTTTCACCTCGCGCATGTCGGGATAGTGCGGCGCAACAGATTGCGTGTCCGGGATGTGGCGCGTCAGCGCATCGCGCCCGGCCAGATGCGCCGCCACCTGCAGCAGCGATTGCGCGGGATAGACCACGGCATCTTCCACCAACGCCGCCTCGGGTGCATTCACCGCAGGCAATATGAACGCGCGTCCGCTGTTGGCGGCGCGATAAGTCATCGCCAGCGCGCCGCGTATGGCGCGCAGTTCGCCGGTCAGTGCCAACTCTCCGGCAAACTCGTAATCGTTGAGGCGGTCAGCGGGTATCTGCCCGGATGCGGCGAGAATGCCGAGCGCGATGGGCAGGTCGAAGCGCCCGCTTTCTTTCGGCAGGTCGGCCGGTGCGAGGTTGACGGTGATGCGACGCGCGGGGAATTCGAACTGGCAGTTCTGCAGGGCCGCGCGCACGCGGTCCTTGCTTTCTTTTACTTCCGCTTCGGGGAGCCCGACGATGGTGAACTGCGGCAGGCCGTTGGCGAGGTGCACCTCGACAGTGACCAGTGCCGCCTCCATGCCTGCAAGGCCACGACTGTATAGAACAGCCAGCCCCATGATGGATTACTTCTTGTTTTCCAGTGCGGAGAGTCGCGCTTCCAGCTTTTCCAGACGCTGCGCCAGCACGTCGTATTCCTCGCGCGTGACCAGATCGAGTTTGGCAAAACCCTGTGCCAGCAGCGCGCGCGCATTCTTTTCAAAATCTTTGGCGGGACTGTTGGCGACAGCCTCGTTCAGTTTGGATGACATCTCTTCGAAGAATTTTGCGTTCAGCATGGCTTGCTCCTTGAATGAATATGCGTTTAGTGTAGCAAATAGTGCGCACTGCCCGGGTGCACCGCACCGTTTTTGTGCATGGACTTGGTGCGCCGCCGCTTTCCGTTTTTCTGGCATCATCCCGTAAACCCAGTAGCGGCGCGGCTTTCCGTGGCTGGCACAGTTTCTGCTGATAGGTTGGCGTGGATGCTTTTGTCCCACTTCAACTTACCAAGAAAGGAAACACCATGCTTAAGAACAAACTGCTTGTTGCCGCGCTGGCCTCCGCTTTTGCAATGCCCGCCATGGCTGAATTCACGCCCAGCTCCAACGTGAGCCTGGTGAGCGACTACCTGTACCGCGGCATCTCCCAGAGCGGCGCCAATCCCGCCCTGCAAGGCGGCTTCGATCTCGCGCACAGCAGCGGCGCCTACATCGGCGTCTGGGGTTCCAGCATCAGCTGGGTGAGCGACGCGGGCCTGGCCAACAGCGCGGGCGTGGAGCTGGACACTTATGCGGGCTACAAGGGTGCTGCCGGCGACGTCGCCTACGACGTGGGTTTCCTGCGCTACAACTACCCCGGCTCCTACGTTGCCAACGTGACCAAGCCTGACACCAACGAAGTCTACGGCGCCGTGACTTACTCCATCGTGACGGCAAAGCTGTCGTACGCGCTGGGCGACCTGTTCGGCGTCTCCGAAGCCAAGGGTTCCACTTATCTGGAGTTGAATGCCAGCTATGCGATCCCCGACACGGGCGTCACCGTCGGTGCGCACTACGGCAAGCAGACCTACAAGGGCACGACTGCCGATGGCTACAAGGCCGCCGGATCCGACCCGACTTACTCCGACTACAAGCTCTCCGTCACCAAGGACTTCAGTGGCTATGTACTCGGCCTGGCTTACAGCAACACCAATGCCAGCTCCTTCTACACCACCATCACACCGGAAGCGAAGAAGCTGGGCAAGAGCACCGTCGTATTGTCTCTGAGCCGCGCGATGTAATCACCGGGGGCGGTGCGCCGCCCCCCGCCGTTCTCCCGCAGGGGAGCGGCAAATGAAGCGTAAATCCAAAGGAGAACTGAAGATGAAAATGGTTACAGCAATCATCAAGCCGTTCAAGCTCGACGAAGTGCGTGAAGCGTTGTCCGCCATCGGCGTGCAGGGCATCACCGTCACCGAGGTCAAGGGCTTCGGACGGCAAAAGGGCCACACCGAGCTGTATCGCGGTGCGGAATACGTAGTGGACTTCCTGCCCAAAATCAAACTGGAAGCGGCGATCAAGACCGACATGCTGGATCAGGTGATCGAGGCCATCGAAAAATCCGCCCAGACCGGCAAGATCGGCGACGGCAAGATCTTCGTGCAAGACCTTGAGCAAGTGATCCGCATCCGTACCGGCGAGACCGGCCCGGAAGCCTTATAAGGAGCGATGAGATGAAGAAATTTATAGCACTATTCACGCTGCTCGCCGTGCTGTGCGGTCTGTCCGCGCCGGCGTTCGCAGACGAAGCGGCGCCTGCCGCAGCGGTAGCGACCACCGAAGCGGCCCCGGCTGCCGAAGCGGCGCCCGCTGCAGCGCCCGCCCCCAACAAGGGCGACACCACCTGGATGCTGACCGCCACTCTGCTGGTGATCATGATGTCCATTCCCGGCCTGGCCCTGTTCTACGGCGGCCTGGTGCGCAGCAAGAACATGCTGTCCATGCTCATGCAAGTGTTCAGCATCTTCGCGCTGATCACCGTGCTGTGGGCGATCTACGGCTACTCGCTGGCATTCACCACGGGCAACGCGTTCATCGGCGGATTCGACCGTGTGCTTCTGAGCGGCATCTTCGACCCGGTATCCGGCGCTGTCGCCAATGCCGCCACCTTCAGCAAGGGCGTGTACATCCCCGAGTTCGCCTTCGTCGCCTTCCAGGCCACGTTCGCTGCCATCACCGTGGCGCTGATCGTCGGCGCATTCGCAGAGCGCATGAAGTTCAGCGCAGTACTGCTGTTCTCGGCACTGTGGTTCACCTTCGCCTACCTGCCAATCGCTCACATGGTCTGGTTCTGGGCGGGTCCCGATGCCTACACCGATGCCGACGCTGCCGCTGCTGCAACTGCGACTGCAGGCTGGCTGTTCCAGAAGGGCGCGTTGGACTTCGCAGGCGGCACCGTGGTGCACATCAACGCCGCTATCGCGGGTCTGGTCGGTGCCTTCCTGGTTGGCAAACGCGTGGGTTATGGCAAAGAGCCGATGGCTCCGCACAATCTGGTGATGACCATGATCGGCGCTTCGCTGCTGTGGGTGGGTTGGTTCGGTTTCAACGCAGGCTCCGCGCTGGAAGCGGGCGGCACAGCTACCCTGGCATTCGCCAACACCCTGATCGCCACCGCTGCTGCAGTGCTGACCTGGATGGGCGCTGAATGGCTGTTCAAGGGCAAGCCCAGCCTGCTGGGTGCTGCATCCGGTGCAGTCGCCGGTCTGGTCGCCATCACGCCGGCCTGCGGTTGGGTCGGCATCGGCGGCGGTCTGATCATCGGCGCACTGGCTGGCGTGGTCTGCTTCTGGGGCGTGACCGGTCTGAAGAAACTGCTGGGTGCGGACGACGCGCTTGACGTGTTCGGTATCCACGGCATCGGCGGTATCCTCGGCGCTCTGCTGACTGGCGTGTTCAACGGCTTCGCCATGGGCGGCACCGGCATCATCGACTACGTCAACAACACCATCGTCACCACCGAGATCGGCGCACAAACCTGGATCCAGGCTCAGGCAGTGCTGACCACTCTGGTCTGGTCCGGCGTGGTCGCCTTCGTCTGCTACAAGATCGTCGACCTGACTATCGGTCTGCGTGTGGCTGAAGATGCGGAACGCGAAGGTCTGGATACAACGTCTCACGGCGAAAAGGCCTACAACCTGTAATCCACCACAGGCAGGCTGAGAAAGGGGCATCTTCGGATGCCCTTTTCATTCGAGACATCATGTAAGGAGAACCAAAATGTCTGGAGAGATGGAGATACTGTTTTCGCTGGCCGGACGGATGCATGTGTTGTTGCGGCGCGAGATCAACCGCATCATCGACGTCGAATGGATGTGCGCCGATGCCGCGTATGCGAGGGAAGTACTCAAGCTGGCGCGCACCGTCGATTCCGACGAGCTGCACAAACTGGCCGACCGGGTGGAGCAGGTGCATCCGAAATTCCTGCGCACCGAACGCGTCGACGATCACATCCCCGCTATGGCGGAATCGAAATACATGACGACCTTGCGTTGATCTTTCCGGCAAGTTTGCAAACACTCAGGGGCGCTGCGGCACCCCTATTTGTTTGGGTGGACGGGGAAGAATAGGCCGTTTGGCATATTGCTTCCCGATGGATTATTGGGCAGGATACGCCACTGTCCGCCCGATAGAAAAATGATGAACAACTCCTTACTGACGTGATGCGCCAGTTTATACGCCGCAGTTTTGCAGGATATACACCGTTGGCGGTGTCTACTTCACGTTAGCTTGCTAGGAAATATCTGCGACCAATGAGCGACTCAGAAGACACAAACCTTAAGCGCAAGCCCTCCCGCGGCGCTGGTCGGGCATCGGCATCTCACTCATCCTTTCCCTACTCTGGGCTTGGCTCGGTTTGGCCTATCACCTTGCCTTCTTCACGTCCATCAATCCTTTGGCTTACGGTTTCGCAGTCATCTCACTTGCCGGAGCGGCGGCCTTCTTCTGGCAAGGCGTCGTTCTCAAACGCCTGCAGTTCAAGTGGAGCGTATCTGCCAGAACCTCTGTTGGGCTTGGCCTTGTGGTCTTCGCGCTTGTTGTGTACCCAATTTGGTCATCTCTTTCCGGGCACAGCTACCCCGATCTACCCACGTTCGGTCTACCATGTCCAACCACGATATTCACAATCGGTCTGCTCTCGTTTGTCGCCGTTCCTTATCCGCGAAGCACGCTTGCTGCCCCAGTCCTTTGGTGCTTCGTTGGCGCCCAAGCGGCGGTTCTATTTGGTGTGCACGCGGATCTCGGCCTCGTCGTCGCCGGGATCTTCGGCATGGTCTTACTCGTAAGGTCAAGATCGAAATGAGTTTCAAACGCTCGCCCTCACGCCCCGCCCGAATCCCCCATCACACTCCTTGAAAATCCGCTGCGCGAAAACTCGCGCGAGGCCGACATGTAGTCCGACAGCACCGACTGCGTGGACATACTGAAGCCGCGGTACAAGTCGACATCGTAGTCGTACATGCGGATGGCGTGCGCCGCCTCGCCGAATTCGTGGATGAATTCGTCCCAGTTGGCGTAGCGTTCGGCGGCGTTCTTCTGCATGGCCCGTTCGATGACGGCGATGAGGTTGCGCGGCAGTTCCTTGCGGTACTTCTCGATGGGGGTGATGGGGAAATTCAGCACGGCGATGCGAGCGTCGAACGGGTTGTCGGCCTCGAAGGTGTTCTTGCCGCACAGCAGGCGGTACAGCACCGCGCCGAGCGCGTAGATATCGGCGCGCTGATCGAGCGCCTCGCCTTCTAGTTGTTCCGGCGACATGTAGGCCAGGCTGCCCGCGATGGTCGAGCCGAGTTCCTTCACAGGCACGGCGCAGCCGAAATCGGTGAGTTTTGCCGTGCCGTCCTGCATCAGGATGATGTTGGCCGGCTTCACATCGCGGTGCACGATGCCGAGGCCTGCCGCATAGCGCAACGCGCCGGCGATCTGTTCGATGACGGAGAGCACGGTCAGCAGCGGCAGCAGATTGTCGGCATACTGGTGATTGTCCAGCGACACGCCCCTGGCATATTCCATCACCAGGTAAGGCCCGCTCTTCTCGTTAAAGTCCGCGCCCAGCACGTGCACGATGTTCTTGTGGTCGAGCGTCTTGCCCAGCTCGATTTCGGTGAGGAACATCTTCTTGTGCACCTCGGACTGGAACACTTTGCGGAACTGCTTGAGCGCGACCAGGGCGAGCGTCTGCTCATGCATGCCCAGGTAGACGTTGGATGTGGCGCCCTCGCCGAGCTGGCGCACGATGGAGTAGTTGTTGATGCGAAGCGGCGGTAATGGCGTCATGCGGTTGCCCGAAGATTATGGATTGCGTGTTCTCCGCTGATATAGAGTGGGTATGGGCAGAATTAGTTCTTGCCCCATAAAGCAACAGGGCATCCGAAGATGCCCTGTCTGTCCGGTGCGTGTGCGGTTTTAGCGCGAGTAGGTCGTGGTCATCTTGGCCAGCCCGAGCCGGTTGGCCTGGATATTGAAACCGATCAGGGCCGCGCTGGCATCTTCCGGCACGTTGAGCTTGTCCACCTTGAGCGCATGGACCGTGAAGATGTAGTGATGCGCGCGGTCGCCCGCCGGCGGGCAGGCGCCGCCGTAATTGCGCTCGCCGTAATCGTTGCGCCCCTGCTTGGCGCCGGCAGGCAAAGGCGCCAGGACTACTGCGCCGGCAGGAAGGCCGGTCGCGGAGGCGGGAATGTCATACACGACCCAGTGCCACCAGCCGCTGCCCGTGGGAGCGTCGGGATCGAACACCGTGACGGCGAAACTCTTGGTGCCGGCAGGCACGTTCTTCCATTCCAGCGCGGGCGACAGATTGTCGCCGTTGCAGCCGAAACCCTTGTATTCCTGCACCTTGGTCATCAGGCGGCCGTTCTTCACTTCCGGGTCCGGACTGGCCAATTCGAACGCCTGCACGCTGCCTGCGAACAAGGCGATCACCGCAAATCCAAATAGTTTCTTCATCTTCATTCTCCTGTTTTAGTGTTGCCTGTTTTCTTGTCAGCTGATGCACATGGCAACCAGCAACCCCGTCGAGACCGACAGGAAGGACAGCAAGACCCCAGCTGCCACATTACCCGTTTCAACGTTCTTTGTGTGCTTGCGCATGATCTGGAAAAGCAGGAACTGCATGGCGCAACCGATGGCACCCCATGTCAACATCTCGGCCAAGTCATGGGTGAAGAAAATAGCCGAGCCGATAGGCAAGGTCAAACCCAGCACTGCTCCGCCCAGCGACAATGCCGCTGCCGCGTTGCCTTCGCGCACCAGCGCCAGTTCGCGGTATGGCGTCATCCACAGGTATAGCGCGACACAGACCGCCAGCAGCGCCAGTGCGGCGGCCAGGTAAACGAGGGACATCAGGATGGGCATGGCAGTCTCCTATCGGAATACGTGGGGAACGAAGTAACTCATGTTGGTGGTAATGGGCGTGACGTCTTCGCGTATGCACATCCCGGCGGGCTCGTCGCCGACGACCCAGGAGCCAATCACCGGGTACATGCCCGCAAAACAGGGCAACGTGGCCAGTTCCTGGCAGATATGACCCTCTTCGCCATAAGGCCCGTCGTTGCTGTGATGCGCGACCGCGCCGCCGCGATGCAGTTCGATGTTCGCGCCTTCGCGCGAGAACAGCGGCTTCCTGGCATAGGCCGTCATGCCTTGGGGCCGGTCGAAATGCGCTTCGAGCAGGTTGGGATGGTTGGGGAACAATTCCCACAGCAGCGGCAGGATACCCTTGCACGACAGCACCGATTTCCACAGCGGTTCGATGAAGCGCGTGCCGGATTCGGCGACATGCGCGCCGAACGATTCGCGCATCATCCATTCCCACGGGTACAGCTTGAACAGGCACCTGATCGGCTTGCCCTGCGTGTCGACAAAGATCTTTTGCCGCGCATCCCAGCCGATCTGGTCCACAGTGAGATGCACGGCCTGCTTCCCCGCCTGCACGGCAGTTTCCATCAGGTAGGTGATGGCGACCCAGTCTTCTTCGTTGTCGGCGATGGAAGCGAAGTGGATCAACGGTTCATCCGGCAGCGCATCCCAGCGCGCCACCAGTTTTTCGTGCAGCGAATTGAACTGATCGTCATCTTTGAACACTTCTTCCATCCAGTACCACTGCGCGACGGCAGATTCGAGGATGGAGGTCGGCGTGTCGGCGTTGTACTCCAGCATCTTGGGTGGGTTGATGCCGTCATAGGCCAGATCGAAGCGGCCGTAGAGGCTGAAGTCATTGGCCTCGAACGAGGCCTTGATCGCGGCATGGAATTCCTGCGGTATCTGCAACTCGTCCAGGCGTCCGTATTCGATGGCATAGCGCACTGCATGGACGCACAACCGGTGCAATTCGGCAGTGGCCTCCTCGATCTCGTCGACCTGCGCCGCCGTGAAGCGGTAGCAGACGTCTTCCTTCCAGTAGTTGTCCCAGGCCCAGAACGACAGGCCGATGGCTTCCAGTTTCTCGCCGTGGCCGGGGCGCACGGTGCTGTGCAGGCGTTCCATATCCCTCGCCTCCTCAACCGCCGCCGCTGCGGGAGCTGAAATGGCCGAAACCGCCGCGCGTCACCGTGCCCGCCGGACTGCTACCGGTGCTGTGCGACAGCGAACTGCCAGCGGGGTGCGCGGAAGGCATGGGCTGGTGCACCCCGGCATCGGTGATCATCACCGGGCGTCCGGTGGACCGATCCCAGTAATAGCGCGGCCCGTTGTAGCGCGTGCCGCCGCCACTGCCGCCGCCTCCCCCGCCGCTGCTCGAATACGAGCTGCCCGACGTGTCTTCCTTGCAGTTCGCCTCCGAGCCGCCCCAGTCCTGCATGCAGTCTTCTTTGCTGGCATAGCTGTCCTGCTTCAGCTGCTCGATGGACTTTTCCTCGGACAGCATTGCCACGCCCAGGCCAGCGCCCAGCATCCACAGCACTACCCGATGAGATCGTTTCATTCCGTCGTTTCCCATATTTCGCTCCGCCTGCCACTATAACCTGTCGCCTTGTCTTCGTGCATGTCCTCCTGCGCGAGGAACTCGCCGAAGACGAGTCGCGGGCCCGGCCGCCAATCGGTCTCGAAGGTTGCGACACGCCCAAGGTAAGGGAGGGCAACGGCAAGCACCTGCTCGTAGTCCATATCCTCGGCCTCGACCACGCCTGCACGCGGATGCTCCTGCATCCACGCCATTGCACCGACGATGCCCGCTGCGACCTGCAGGGTGGTGGCGCTGTTGGGCGGTGCAAGCCGGAGGGCTTCGGCGCAATCCAGTATCGAGCCGTGCCACAAAGCGCCCGTTTCGTGTACGAGCAGGATGCCGATCTCGTCGAAACCGCGCAGGTTCTCGCCGACAAGCACGCGGAAATCGTGGAAATCGCCTCCTGTGCGCCAATGCGCAAGGCTCGCGCGGGCCTTGGGGCAGGGGCGGTAGACGTAGCACACGGTGGGCTGGTAAGTGCCAGTGGCGAGCAATTCGGCAATGGATACCACTTCGTGATGCGTCACCAGCATGCCGCGCTGCTCGCCTTGTGAGGGCGTCCAGGATTTCAGCCAGACCTGCGCGCCCGATTCGGCCAGGCACAAGCTGTGTGCGCCGCCCTGGACGGCGGTTTCCGCGCCCGGCGGCAGCTGGGTTTCGTGTGAGCCCCAGCCCAATTCCGCGCGCTGCAGACAGGCCTCGCTATACAAGCCATGCGCCGACCAGGTATTGGCAAATGCACCGCTCGGCAGCGGCAGGTCGTCGTCTTGCGTGTCGCGTTCGGCGATGTGGATCGCCTTCACGTTCAACTTTTGCGCCAATGCGCCCCACTCTGGCTCCGGCGCAATGTCTTTGCTGCGCGCCAAGGCAAGCAGCGCCTCCTTGAGCAGATGAGTAATCAGCCCGGGGTTCATGCCGTGGGCGATCACCGCCGTTGCCGCGCCCGGCGTGTGCAATGCCTGCGCCTGCCGCCGCAACAGCGCATTGCTCGCCGCCACGTCCTGTGTTGCATAGCCGCCGCGCCAGGGTTCGATACAAGTGTCCAGATACAGCACCTCGCTTGCCTTGCACCATGCGATCAAGGCAAGCGACGACACCTCGACAGAGAGGTTAAGCAGCCAATCTCCGGCGCGGAGATGTTGTTCAAGCAGCGTCCGGAAATTTGCAGGCGTGAGCGGCTGGACGAGATAGCGTACGCCGAACTGCGCGGCGGCTTCGCGGCCATGTACGTCGGCAGTGATGATGGTGAGTTGGGAGGGCGCGATGGCGAAAGTGCGGAACAGCAGGGGCAGCAGCCCCTGCCCGACCGAGCCGCAGCCCACCATCACGATGTTGGAATCGAACTTACGCAACTGGCATGGCCCGCGGCCGCCCGTGCATCAGCGGAACACGATGGTCTTGTTGCCGCACACCAGCACGCGGTCTTCCACATGGTAGCGCAGGCCGCGCGACAGGACCGTCTTTTCGATATCGCGTCCATAACGCACCAGATCGTCCACGGTGTCGCCGTGATCGATGCGCACCGTGTCCTGCTCGATGATCGGCCCCGCATCCAGTTCGTCCGTGACGTAGTGGCAGGTCGCGCCGATCAGCTTCACGCCGCGCTGGTAGGCCTGGTGATAGGGCTTCGCGCCGACGAAGGAGGGCAGGAAGCTGTGGTGGATGTTGATGACGCGCCCCGGATAACGCTGGCACAGCCACGGCGGCAGGATCTGCATGAAGCGCGCCAGCACCATCGCGTCGCCGCGATGTTTGTCGAACAGCGCCGCTATATGCTGGAAAGCCGCATCTTTGGATGTCGGATCGCCGGTTGCCATGTCCACATGCACGAACGGGATACCGTGCCACTCGACGAAGCTGCGCAGGTCCTCGTGGTTGGAGATCACGCAGGGGATGTCCACCTGCAGTTCGCCGCTGCGCCAGCGGTGCAGCAGGTCGTCCAGGCAATGGTCCTGCTTGCTCACCAGCACCACCAGGCGCTTCTTGATGGCAGAATCGTTCAGTTGCCAGGTCATCTCGAACTCGTCGGCCAAAGTCAAAAAACGGCGGCGAAACTCCGCCGCATCGAACGGCAGCGAATCGGCGCGTATCTCTTGGCGCATGAAGAAGCGCTGCGCCTCCTGCTCGGTATGGTAACTCGCCTCGACGATGAAACCGCCGTGCTGCGCGATGAAACCGGTGACCGCGGCGATGATGCCGGAACGGTCGGGGCAGGAGATGGTGAGGGTGTAGCGATGTGTGGTGCTCATGATTACTGTTCAGTTGGTGGAGTCGGTTCAAATTTCCATAAGGTTAACCGTCAAATCGGTTTGTTCTCAACCATGAGATTAATGATCGGCGAAGCCGGAAATCCCGTAATTCATTCGCTGGTTCGATCACCTTGGTCAATTTCCGGGCGAGAGCATACACGCCCTCGGTAGTGATTGCCTACGTTGCCGGCCGATGCCGGCATTCGGCAGGGCTCTGCAAGGCTCAAATTGCGGCATGGAATTCCACGATAAGTGGTAGGATTTTCGCGACAAAAGTCGTGTTCCGTCGTCCGGGGTTGCCTGCCAGGGAGGATATATGGAAGACAGGATGGACCGCATTCGCATCTGCGACCTTTTTGCCCGCTGCATTCTGGGGATCAACGAAAGCGAGCGTCGCGAAAAGCAGGACGTAGTGATCAACCTGGACATCTACGCCGACCTGCGCAAGGCCGGAAAAAGCGACCGCATCGAAGACACCGTGGATTACCGGGCGCTCAAGAAGCGCATTCTCGCCATGGTGGAAAGCTCCCAATTTCTACTGCTGGAGGCTCTGGCCGAAGCTGTCGCGGAACTGTGCCTCGATCATCCGGAAGTGCGGCAGGTGGGTGTGCGCGTGGATAAACCTCATGCGCTACGCTTTGCCAGGAGCGTCGCGGTAGAAATCACCCGTAAGCGCTGAGCAGGGTATGGTGCGCGCCTTCATCGGCATCGGCTCGAACATCGAACCCGCGGACAACGTGCGCGCCGCGATCCGCAGCCTCGCCCGGCAGACGCATCTCGTCGGCATCTCCACGGTCTATCTCACCCAAGCGCTTGGCCGCCCCGATCAGCCGCCTTATTACAACTGTGTGGTCGAGATCGAAACGGATGCGCCGCCTGCTGAGATCAAATACGGCCTGCTGCGCAACATCGAGAACAGCTTGGGACGCACGCGGACGCAGGACAAATACGCGCCGCGCACGATAGACCTCGACCTGATCGTCTATGGCAACCTGGCGCTCGATGCGGATGGCATCCGGCTTCCAGACCCGGAAATCCGGGAGCGGCCATTCCTCGCCATTCCGCTTTTCGAGTTGGCGCCCGACCTGGTGCTGGCGGGATACGGCTTGCTCATCAGCGAGATTGCATCCGGCTTGACGCAGGACGGGATGCAGTCGTTGCCAGATTACTCAGCGCTATTGCGGAATGAACTGCTTGCCTGACCACAGCGATGACGCGCAACTGTACCGCGCCGCTTTTTATATGCGTCTCCGTTTTGGTGTTTTCAGGATTGTCCCCGGGCGAATTGTCCCGATATCCTGTACAGATGGGGAATACTCTCTTGCATCCTCCCTCCCGCATCGATAGACTGGGGCGCGGAGATCTTCACTTCGTTACTGATTCGCATAGTGTTTTTGCCGTCGGACATTCCTCGTCCTTTGCCCCGAAGACGACTCATGCAGCGTGGCGAGCGATGACTGGTTGGCCCATGGCATCAGCTTGAGTTGATCTTTCTTTAGTTCAGCATGGTAAACCCACAGCGTGCTGATTTGGCGATACCGTATGCGCGGAGATTGAGCGTCTATGACAACGAGCCGAACAGGAATCCCGCCTCAGACTGCGCTTCGGCGCTGCCGGCTTGTCTCAAGCTTGGTGATGTGCACTCCGATCATGGCGCAAGAAGCGATGGTGGCGAGCTCCTTCGCGGAGAACCGCAGGGTGCCGGCCAAAACCGCCCTACCTTCAAGATGCAGTGATTCCGGGTAAATACTCATGGACGAGCCGACCGAAGAACTTCGCATCCTGATACTGGAGGATGTTCCAACCGACGCAGAGCTTGAGGAAGCTGAACTGCGGAATGTCGGACTGGCGTTCACTTCGTTGCGGGTGGACACGCGCGAGGCGTTCGAGCGGGCGCTCGACGAATTCGAGCCGGACATCGTCCTTGCCGACTACAGGCTGCCGGCCTATAGCGGACGGGACGCCCTGCTATATGTTCGCCGCGCGCATCCGCAGATCCCGGTCATCATGGTGACCGGAGCCCTGGGGGATGAGTCGGCAGTAGAGCTGATCAGGGATGGTGTGAGCGATTATGTGCTGAAAGACCGTCTGGCGCGGCTCGTGCCTGCCATCAAGCGTGCCTTGTCCGAAGAGAAGGGCATCCGCAGCCGCAAACTGGCTGAGGGAAAATACAAGGCGGTATTCTCCGAGGCCATGGATGGCATCGTGCTGATCGATGCCGAGACGTCGCAGGCGGTGGACTGCAACGCCGAATTCGAAAAGCAGACCGGCAGGACGCTGGCGCAGCTCAGGGAAATCAAGATATGGGAGATATTGCTTCCGGAGCAACATGAACTGGCCCGGCAAGCCTTCTTTGAGATTCAGAAAACCGGAAGCGGGCGCGGCAGCGATTTCAAGATGCAAAAGCCCGATGGAGGCGTTGTTTCCATCGAGTTTTCGGCCAGGTTTCTGGACATCCAGCAGCAGCATTTTATCCAGGCGCTTACACGCGACATTACCGAACGGCTGCGTGCAGAGCAGTTGCTGCGGGACAGCGAGGCACGTTACAGGCGCATCACCGAAGGACTCACGGATTATCAATATACGGTGCGCATCGAAAACGGTCATGCTGTTGAGACTACCCAAAGCCCAGCGTGTGTGACGGTGACAGGCTACACAGCGGAAGAGTTTGTGGCCAATCCCGACCTGTGGATACAGATGGTCGTTCCCGAGGATCGCGAACGGGTGATCGCACGCGTGAGAAAGGTATTGGCGGGGATAGATGTCCCTCCCATGGAACATCACATCGTCCGGAAAGACGGGGAGGTGCGATGGGTGCATTGCACAATCATCATGTTCCGGGACGCCTCCGGAAATCTGCTGTCGTATGACGGTGTGATCAGGGACATCACAGAACGCAAGTTAGCCGAACACGCTATTCAGGATGAAAAGGCATTCTCCGAAAGCCTGATCCACAGCTTGCCGGATGTCTTCTATCTCATCGACCGTCAGGGCGGCCTGCTGCGCTGGAGCCGCAAGGGCGCGGAATTATTGGGGCTGACCCCGGAAGAAATGCCAGGGGTCAACGTCCTGGCATTTATACATGAGGACGACAGGCCGTTAGTCGCCCAGAAGATACAACAGGCCTTCGAAACTGGTTCCGGGGAAGCGGAGGCGCGCCTACTCATGAAGAGTGGTATTCGCCATTACATTTTGACAGCAACAAGGATCGAAACACTGCACGGGGTGAATGTAATTGGTGTCGGCGTCGACATCACCGCACGCAAACAGGCTGAAAGCGCGCTGAAACACGCCAATCGGGCGCTTCAGACGCTGTCTGCGGCCAATTTGGTGCTGGTTCGTTCCTCTAGCGAGGGTGAATTGCTGCGGGCGGCCACGAATGTCGTCATTGAAAAAGGCGGATACCTCTTGGCTGCTGTGGGCTATCGTGAGGACGACCCGGACAAGAGCATCACACCCGTGGCGTGGTCAGGTATGGAAGAAGGCCGATACTGGGGGCAGCACTTTAGCTGGGCCGACACAGAGCGGGGCCAGATACCCGCCTCCAAGGCAATCCGTAGCGGAACAACGCAGATTTGCCATGACATCGCCAACGACCCCGGATTCAAGCCCTGGAGAGATGCTGTACTGGCGCGCGGCTACGTCTCCAATATCGCCCTGCCGCTTTTCAGCGCCGGCAGGACGTTCGGCGTTTTGAGCATCTATTCATCCGACGCGGATGCCTTCGACGAGGAGGAAGTCCGCCTCCTGGAGGAACTGGCCAGCGACCTGGCTTATGGCATCACCACCTTGCGCACCCGCGTCGAACATGAGCAGCAGGCGCTGATGCTGCGTCAAAGCCTGGAACAATCCATCCAGACCATCGCAAGCACCGTGGAAGCGCGCGATCCTTATACCGCCGGCCACCAACGGCGCGTCAGCGAGCTGGCGACGGCCATCGCGGAAGATATGGGCCTGCCGGAAGAGCAGGTCAATGGCATCCATCTTGCCGCGATAATTCACGACCTGGGGAAGATACATATTCCGGCGGAAATCCTCTCCAAGCCCGGCAGGCTCAACGACATCGAATTCATGCTCATCAAGACACACCCGAAGTCGGGATACGACATCCTCAAGGACGTCAAATTTCCCTGGCCGATCGCCGACATGATCTTGCAGCACCATGAAAGGCTGGACGGCTCGGGCTATCCGCTAGGGCTCAAGGGCGAGCAGATCCTGCTCGAATCAAGAATCCTGGCTGTGGCCGACGTGGTAGAGGCGATGTCCTCGCACCGGCCCTATCGTCCGACGCTGGGAGTGGTGGCCGCCCTGAGCGAGCTCCATCGCGGCCGGGGCAGCGTGTACGATCCGCCAGTGGTGGATGCCTGCCAGAGACTCTTCGTTGACAAGGGCTTCCGCTTCAGCGACTGATCGGCGCCAGAATGACCGCGCTGCTACAGGAACTCGGGCGGCAGGCATTCCGCGACAACGCTTTCGCCCCACAGCACCGACATGATGCGAGAGGCTTGGTCGGGGTCGCCGCTGGTGAAGAACTGCGCGGAGGCGTCAGCGGATTCACGCCCTGGCAGCTCGCTCAGGATGCGGCGCTGCAGTTGGCGCGCAACCGCCGCACCTGTGTCCACCAGCGCGATGCTGTCGCCCACCATCTCGCGGATCAGCGGCGCGAGGAAGGGGTAGTGGGTGCAACCCAGGATCAGCGTGTCTGCCCCGCGCGCGATCAACGGGGCGGTGTAGCGCTCGACCAGTTCGCGGGTCCGCGCGCTGTGCAGTTCCCCCAGTTCCACCTGCTCCACCAAGCCAGGGCAGCCCTGGGTGACGATCTCCACATCGCCCGCGTATTTTTCCAGCAATGCCGCGAAGCGCGCGCTCTCCAGCGTGCCGATGGTCGCCAGCACGCCGACCACGCCGCTCCGGGTGGCCGCGACGGCGGGTTTTACCGCGGGCTCCATGCCAACAATGGGGATGTCGAACTGGCTGCGCAGGCTGGACACGGCTGCTGCAGTGGCTGTGTTGCAGGCGATGACGATGGCATCCGCGCCTTGGGAGATGAGGAAGCGGGTGAGGGCTAGCGAGCGCTTTTCGATGTAAGCCGGAGATTTGTCGCCGTAGGGCACGTGGCCGGAATCGGCCACGTAGATCAGGCGTTCGCTCGGGAGCGTGTGGCGGATGTGGTGCAGCACCGACAAGCCGCCCACGCCGGAATCGAAAACGCCGATCGCGCGTGCAGCTCCTTCCCCCTGCAAGGGGGAAGGTTGGGACAGGGGTACAAATGCTGCGGTACTCAACGCTTCTACCCTCTCCCTAACCCTCCCCCTGCAAGGGGGAGGGAATTAAACGCCCACCATCTGGTCGCGCAGGAACTCTTCATACGTGCCATGGTAGTCGTTCACGCCCTTGGCCGAGATCTCGATGATGCGCGTCGCCAGCGAACTAACGAACTCGCGGTCGTGGCTGACGAACACCAGCGTGCCCTTGAATTCCAGCAGCGCGGTATTGAGCGACTCGATGGATTCCATGTCCATGTGGTTGGTCGGCTCGTCCATCAGCAGCACGTTGGGTTTTGCCAGCATCAGCTTGCCGAACATCATGCGGCCCTTCTCGCCGCCGGACAGCACCTTCACGTTCTTCTTCACTTCGTCGCCGGAGAACAGCAGGCGCCCCAGCGTGCCGCGCACCACCTGGTCGTCGTCGTGCGGGCCGCGGCAGTCGGTCATCCAGTCGGTCAGCGTCTTGTCTTCGGCGAACTCGTGCGCGTGGTCCTGCGCGTAGTAACCGAGGCTTGGCCTTTTCCGCCCATTTGACGGTGCCGGTATCCGGCTGCAGGTCACCCGCCAGAATGCGCAGCAGCGTGGTTTTACCGATACCGTTGGGGCCGATGATGGCGACCTTTTCGCCCGCATCGATGCGGAAGTTGACGTTGGAGAACAGCATGCGGTCGAAGCCCTTGGCCATCTTCTCCACTTCCACCGCGACGCGGTGCAGCTTCTCGCGCTCGTCGTATTCGAAGCGGATGAAGGGATACTGGCGGCTGGACGGCTTGAAGTCCTCGATCTTGATCTTGTCGATCTGGCGCGCGCGCGAGGTGGCCTGCTTGGCCTTGGAGGCGTTGGCCGAGAAGCGCGCCACGAAGGCGCGCAGTTCGGCGACCTTCTCTTTCGCCTTGGCATTGTCCGCCGCCTGCTGCTCGCGCGCCTGCGTCGATGCCAGCATGTAGTCGTCGTAGTTGCCCGGATAGATGGTGATCTTGCCGTAGTCCAGGTCGGCCATGTGCGTGCACACGCTGTTCAGGAAGTGGCGGTCGTGCGAGATGATGACCATGGTGGAATTGCGCGCGTTGAGCACGTCTTCCAGCCAGCGGATGGTGTTGATGTCGAGGTTGTTGGTCGGCTCGTCCAGCAGCAGGATGTCGGGGTTGGAGAACAGCGCCTGCGCCAGCAGCACGCGCAGCTTGAAGCCGGGCGCCACCTCGCGCATCGGGCCTTGGTGCAATTCAATCGCGATACCGACGCCGAGCAGCAGCTCGCCCGCGCGCGCTTCGGCGGTGTAGCCGTCGAATTCGGCGAAGGTCGCTTCCAGATCGGCCGCGCGCATGTAGTCTTCTTCGCTCGCATCGGGATTGGCGTAGATCGCATCGCGCTCCGACATCGCCTCCCACATCTCGGCATGGCCCATCATCACCACGTCGAGCACGCGCACATCCTCATAGGCGAACTGGTCCTGGCGCAGCTTGCCGAGGCGCTCGGTCTTGTCCAGCATGACCTCGCCGGAAGATTGCTCCAGATCGCGCCCGAGGATCTTCATGAATGTGGACTTGCCGCAGCCGTTGGCGCCGATCAGGCCGTAGCGGTTGCCGTCGCCGAACTTGACGGAGACGTTCTCGAACAGCGGCTTGGCGCCGAACTGCATGGTGATATTTGCTGTGGATAACATGGGATTGCCTTGATTTCGAAGGCGCGCATTCTACCACCGACAGGGCAAGGGCTGCCTTTGGGCTTCATTGCGCTCGCCTCCCCTATGGAACATAATTCCTGCAAGACAAAACCCAAAGGAAGCGACTGTGCCCATCCTGTCCGTGTTTTTCGGCATCATTGTCCGAATGTGGCACGACGATCATCCCCCGCCTCATATCCATGTCGAGTATCAAGGGTTCGAGGCACTGGTCAATATTCAGACAGGCGACGTCAGTGAAGGGCGAATACCAAAGAAAGCAGCTTCTATCGTAAAGGAATGGTGCTTGCGCCATCAACAGGAGTTGCTCGCAAATTGGGAAAGAGGCCAGCACTTCGAACCCATGGAACGGATTCCAGGAGCAGATCAAGATGATTAAAGTGATTGAAACGCGTTACTTGGGGAAATTCCAGATTGCAGTTGTTTTTTCGGATGGCAAAGAAGGCGCGTTCGACGGGAATGTTTTGCTGCAAAAAAGCGGCTCGCTACTTGAGCCGCTGCGTGATGAAAACTACTTCCGTCGGTTTTTCATCGACGCGGGTGCGCTGTGCTGGCCAAATGGGCTGGAGCTTTCTCCTGCCCGCCTTTATGAAACTTGTCGGACGCTTGAGACGGTTTAAGCAGTCTGCCACTCACCTTGCTCCTTAACGTTATGCGTATAGGGAACTGACATCGTGATCGGGATCATTCAACAGTATGCTGCAGAGTTTATTGCTGGACTGGCTGTGATCTTATCGGCCGCGGCCAATTTGCGAGTTGTTCGCGCTGAAAAGATGGCAGCGAAAGCACAAAAGGCAGTGCGTCGTATGGATATGCTTGTTGAAATCGAACGAAAAAATGCAGCAGTTGGTAGGCTCGCTCTCGTTACCACGCAGAAAATATTGCTCCTTCAGGAGTGTCCCGAACTTGTGAATGACCCTGGTCGCGAATTGGACAGGTTGCGCAACAACCTCGATTTATTGCAGGAGTTAAAAAATGGAGAAGAAGAACAACGCCAGATAGCAGAGGCAGCGAATGTTGGAAATGACACTGATCTCCATAGCCGAGCGCTCACCGATGTTCAGAGACTGCGCGTCCGTCTTGAGACTGATGTGGAAAAGGAAACTAATGTGTACAGAGAACTGCTGGAAAGATCTCGAAGCGCCAGCGCATAACAAGGCGCTCGTTCGGACGCAAACTACGCTGCGCTTCGTTTGCGCCGCACAGCTTGGTCGTTAGCCATTGAAAGGATTTTTGACATGAAGCTTTATGAGTACCTTGGCGAGGATGAGTTTGGAGAAGAGATAAGACAGATGGTTGCTGAGAGCGAAGATATTGAAGAACTTCAGGAGGTCGCTCTGAAGTTGTGGCGTCAGCGTAGCGACAAGAATGCCTCATGGCTTGGAAGCACAAAGAGCTGGCAAGGTCTTTATTCAGAGGGCAAACCTTTGCCGTTTTATATTCGCCCAGCATAGATGTCGTACAACATGGCGGCACGGTTTATTAAGGCAAGCACTGAATATCGTTATGGCGTGCGCCGAACCGTGGCTAAATTGTGTTCTAGGGAACGCCAGGGCTCAGTTAAATACCATGCATCTACCAAGATGCACTCCGGCATCAGACAGTGCAACCGTTTTGACCATTACATCTTTCATCAGGTGGCTCATATGAAGCTAAGCACCATTACAGTGGCAGTCGGGTCAACAATCCTTGCGAGTTGCGCAATTCCCACAACAGGCGTCGTTCCACACGGTGACGATTTGTATACAGTGACCCGTCAAGGCAATGGCGCATGGGTAAGCGTGGATTCGCTAAAGGCGGCGGGCCTTCAAGAAGCAGACACGTTTTGTTCAACAAAAGGCAAAAAACTAAGGCTGATCCATAGCAAAGAGATACCTGCTGGTCCTTTTGGCCGTTGGCCTGAAAGCGAAGTGTTATTCAAGTGCGAGTAAGAATGAAGCCCGCGTAGATACTGTTATCCAAATCAACAGCCATGAAGTATTGAATTGAATGGCTGGCCCGATTTAAGCACACCAAAGGCGACGTGCAACAGCTTGCGCATCATTGCGCCGATGATCAATTTCGGTGGTTTGCCAGCCGCCTCCAAACGACGCCGAAATATCTTACCCCAAGCGGTTTTGTACAACGTCACCAAAGCCGGCATGTACAAAGCCTTGCGCAGTAGCGCATGGCCCACCTTCGACATGCGTGGTTTGCCGTTTACACTGCTTCCCGATTGATGTTGCCTCGGGTTAAGACCCGCAAAAGCGACACATTGGCGTGCGTTGGCGAAATGATGCTGATCCGCTCCGAAGGCCAGGATCGCCGCAATGGTGCGCTCCCCGATACCGGGAATGCTGTCGAGCAGATCACGCTTTCGTTTGAGATCGGGATCGCCGTCAATGTGATCGCGAATCTGTTTTGTTAGGGTCGCAATTTCCTTATCTAACCAAACCAGATGATCCGCAATCCCTTTTCGCACGGTGTCGCGAGCCACACCAAGACGGTTGCTTTCTTGCGTGTGCATCCGTTGCAGGGCATCCAGACGCTGTACCAAGGCTCGCAATGCCTGCTCGGCTGGCGAGGGTGGTTGCCAGGTTTCTGGCGTCATACGCTGACAGAATTCAGCAATCAACCGGGCATCGACTGCATCGGTTTTGGTGCGTACTAGGCGCGAACCGCCGAATGCCTTAATTTGGGCAGGATTGACCACGCTAACCTGCAGGTCGTGGGCAGCCAGGAATTCTGCACAGGCTTCCCAGTAAACGCCGGTCGCCTCCATGCAGACATGAGGTGAGCCAACATGCCACTTATGAAGCCAATTCAACAGATCGGCAAACCCTTGAGGATTATTGGTTACGACCTTACTTTTGCATTTGCCATCGACACATAAGGCACAGTCGAGTTTGTCTTTGGATACATCAATGCCTAAAACGGGATCGTTGTTCATCATAACCTCCGCGCAATCAACCTTGTAAATGCGAGCTCACGGCGAAGCCGGGCCAAAGATACTGTTCGATTTCTCGCATAGGGAGTTGAGTAGCCGCTGCAAAATCTACGCTACAGGCTTTGAGCCAAAGGGCGCAAACGGCATCCGGCTACTCTGTCTTGAGATACACTTCAGGACGGCTGCATAATACAAGGGCGCAATAACCAACGGGCATTGCGCCGCATTTGTGTAGCCTGGCATCGGGTGCAATGCGCCACGTTTATTGCACTCTACAAAATTCCCAACACCAACCTCGCAATAATAAGGAGCCAGGCTCGAAATGCTCCTTGGTTTAAACTGCCACCTTCCCGAGTTCCGATTACTGCAATCGCATGACAGAAAAATCCATCAACATCACCCACTTGGTCAAGGACCCCAAAGGCGGTCTGACCGTGGAAGAGCGCAACGGCTTGAAGCGGCATCTCGCGGAAAAGCTGCAGGAGCTGAGTGCCATGGCAGATACAGCCTCTTTGCCGCGTGCCCGGCTGCAACTGGACATCGCCGAGATCCTGAATGCGCTGGAGCGCAGGAAGGAAGCGTGGGATATCGCCCGCGAGGCCTTCGTCACGGCCATGCGACAGGAGTCCTGGAAAGATGCAGTCGAGGCGTGCGACGTGCTGTATCAGGCACAGCAACCCGATTCCATCGCCGCGCTGGGCATGGGCATCTGGCTGGCCGTCACCTTTCCGGTCGATCCCGAACTGACTGTCGCCATGCTGATCCATGTGGTGGACGAGACGCCTGACGACTCGGATGGCGCTGCCGTGGCGGCGATCACCGCGCGCTACGTGGTCGACTTGCGCGCTGACGACGACAAACATGAGAGCCAGTGCTTCCTGGTCGATAACCTCATCGCCATGGTGGCCAAGCGCCACAGCAACGTGCAGGACCAAAAGTCCATGGACCGCTGGCTGGAGCGGCTCGAGCTGCGCGACCCGCAGGTGTTCCTCCCGCGCTTGGCCAAGGTGCTCGATGCCTTGGTCGGCGGTAAGTGGTGGTTCGACCGCGACGAATTGCGCAGCAGATTGCCAAACTAGCGACGCCGGCGGTTTCGTTCCGGGCTGGTCAAATCGGCTAGAATGCGGGCATCGTTTTTTCAGGCAGTCCTATGGTCCCCCACCTCACCACCGCACTCAAAGGCCCGCTGCTCGATCTGGAGCGGCGCTTCCTCAGCGAACAGACCGCCATCGAGCGCTGGTTCCGCACGCAGTGGCTGGAACACACCATCCCGATCTATTCCTCGGTCGACCTGCGCAACGCCGGCTTCAAGCTGGCGCCGGTGGACACCAACCTGTTTCCCGGCGGCTTCAACAACCTGAACCCGGACTTCATGCCGCTGTGCGTGCAGGCGGCGCAGAGCGCCATCGAAAAGATCTGCCCGGAGGCGCGCGGCGCGCTGCTGATCCCGGAGAACCACACGCGCAACCAGTTCTATCTGCAGAACGTGGCGCAGCTGGCGCAGATACTGCGCAACGCCGGATTGAAAGTGCGCATCGGCAGCCTGCTGCCGGAGATCACGCAGCCGACGACGCTGGAACTGCCCAATGGCGCTTCGCTCACGCTGGAGCCGATCGAGCGCAAGGGCAACCGCCTCGGCATGGCAGACGGCTTCGACCCCTGCGTGGTGCTGCTCAACAACGACCTCTCCGCCGGCGTGCCGGAGCTGCTGAAGAATCTGGAGCAGGCCGTGCTGCCGCCGCTGGAGGCGGGCTGGACGACGCGGCGCAAATCGAAACACTTCGGCGCTTATGACAAGGTCGCCGAAGACTTCGCCAAGCTGCTCAACATCGACCCGTGGCTGATCAACCCCTATTTCGCGGTGTGCGGCAAGGTGGATTTCCACGCGCGCACCGGTGAGGATTGCCTGGCTGCCCAGGTGGACCTGGTGCTGAACAAGATTCGCGTCAAATATGCCGAATACGGCGTGAAGGACGATCCCTTCGTCATCGTCAAGGCGGATGCCGGCACCTACGGCATGGGCATCATGACGGTGAAGGATGCAAGCGAGGTGCGCGACCTCAACCGCAAGCAGCGCAACAAGATGGCGGTGGTGAAGGAAGGACTGCAGGTCTCCGACGTGCTGGTGCAGGAGGGCGTGTATACCTTCGAGGACATCAACGGCGCCGTGGCCGAACCGGTGATCTACATGGTCGATCACTTCGTGGTCGGCGGCTTCTACCGCATCCACACCGGACGCCGCGTGGACGAGAACCTCAACGCGCCGGGCATGCAGTTCTCTCCGCTGGCGTTCGAATCCTGCTGCGCGTTCCCCAATCCCGATTGCGCGCCGGACGACACGCCCAACCGCTTCTATGCCTACGGCGTGGTGGCAAGGCTGGCGATGCTGGCGGCGGCGGTGGAGATCGAGGAAATGATCGCGTGACGCTGTTGTCCCGTCTGGTTGCGCTGTTGTTTGTATTGCTGCTCGGCGCCTGCGGCAAGGAGCCGTTCTATCAGGAACAGGCTTACGTCTTCGGCACGCAGGTGGATGTCAGCATCTACGGCGCGGACGAGGCCGAGGCGCGGCAGGCCACCGTTGCCGTGATGCACGAATTCCAGCGCCTGCACGACATGCTGCACGCCTGGAAGCCCTCCGAACTGAGCGCGCTGAACTCCGCTATCGCGCAGGGCAAGAGCCAGCGTGTGTCTGCCGAACTGGCGGCCATGCTCAAAGACGCAGCGCGGGTCTCGGCCGAGTCCGGCGGCTTGTTCAACCCGGCCATCGGCGGGTTGATCCAGGCGTGGGGCTTCCAGGCGGACGATTTCAAGGCGGTGCTGCCGGATGAGAAGAAGATCGCGGCGCTGGTGCGGGCGAATCCGCAGATGAGTGATCTGGTTTTCGACCCCTCTCCCTCAATCCCTCTCCCCCAAGGGGCGAGGGAAGAAATCCGCAGCAAGAACAGGTCGGTGCAACTCGACCTCGGCGGCTACGCCAAAGGCTACGCGCTGGATCGCGCCCAGACTATCCTTAGGCAGCAGGGCATCCACAACGCGCTCATCAACATCGGCGGCAATGTGCTGGCGCTCGGCACGCACGGCGACCGCCCCTGGCGCGTGGGCATCCAGCATCCGCGCAAGCCGGGGCCGCTCGCCATTCTGGAACTGCGTGACGGCGAGGCCATCGGCACGTCGGGCGACTATCAGCGCTATTTCGAACTGGACGGCAAGCGCTACTGCCACCTGATCGACCCGCGCAGCGGCTACCCGGTGCAGGGCGTGCAGGCGGTCACCATCCTCACGCGTGGCGAGCATGCCGGGCTGTCGTCCGACTCGGCCTCCAAGCCTTTGTTCGTCGCAGGAGCGCAGGGCTGGCTGGCTGCCGCACAGAAGATGCAGCTCGACGAAGCGCTGCTGATCGACGCGCAGGGCGTGGTGCATCTCACCGCTGCCATGCAGAAACGGCTAGAATTCACCGACAAGTCCACGCCGCGCAAGATCGAGCCATGACCGCAGAAGACCCGTTGCAGCAGAACATCCGTCGCGCGACCGGGCTGCACGCGCTCAGGAAGATACGCGCCATCGTGGACGAGGAGAACAGACAGGAAGCCGCGACAGCACGGATACTGCGCTGGCTGCTGCGCTACGGCTGGATCGCGCTGCTGGCCATCGTTGTGCTGCTGGCACGTTTAATGGGAGTGTATTGATTGGTCGGTATCCTGCTTATCACGCATAACGGCCTGGGCGACAGTTTGATCGATTGCGTGCGGCATGTGCTCGGCGTCGTGCCGGCGCATCTCAAATCGCTGTCGGTACTGGCAAACGACGATCCGGCGCGCAAGGAAGAAGAGGGCCGCGCGCTCATCGCAGAACTCGATAGAGGGCGCGGCGTGTTGCTGCTGTCCGACATATACGGTGCCACGCCCAGCAATATCGCGCGACGCTTGTGCCAGCCGGGACGCGTCGAAGGCGTGGCCGGGGTGAACCTGCCGATGCTGTTGCGCGTCGCCTGCTACTGCAACCAGCCGCTGGACGAACTGGTGCAGCGCGCGCTGGTCGGCGGCAAGGAATGTATCGTTTCAATCAATGCGGAAGGTGGCGATGTTGCAACAGGATGCGCAAATTATTAACAAGCTCGGGCTGCATGCCCGCGCTTCGGCAAAACTCACCCAGCTCGCTTCGCAGTATCCCTGCGAGGTGTGGCTGACGCGCAACGGACGGCGCGTGAATGCGAAGAGCATCATGGGCGTGATGATGCTGGCGGCGGCCATGGGCACGACCATCAGCATCGAGACCACCGGCGAAAAGGAACAAGAGGCGATGAACGCCATCGTGGCGCTGATCAACGACTATTTCGGAGAAGGCGAGTAATGATTACCTTCAAGAACCGTCGCGAGCAGGGCAATATGCGAGGAGCCGCGCAGCGAGCGCCGAGACATACCGCTTTGGTAGGCGAGGTGCGAGCGAGCACGCGACGCAGCAGATTGGCCGCGCAGCAGGTTATTGGAGGTAATCAGTGAGTTTTACACTGCACGGTCTGCCAGTCTCCAGCGGCATCGCCATCGGCCATGCCCACCTGGTGTCGCACACTTCGCTCGAAGTGGCGCACTATGTGCTGCCCAAACATCTGGTCGATGAAGAGGTGGCGCGTCTGGATGCCGCGCTGGAAGCCACGCGCATGGAGCTTTCCGCCCTGCGCCTGCAGCGCCCGCAGCAGGCGGCCGCCGAATTCGACGCCTTCCTCGACCTGCACCTGATGATCCTCGGCGACGAGCACATCAGCCACGCCGCGCGCGACATGGTGCAGCGCGAACACTGCAACGCGGAATGGGCGCTGAAGACGCAGATGGACGAACTGGTGACCCAGTTCGAGGCGTTCGAAGATGCCTATCTGCGCGAGCGCAAGACCGACGTGGTGCAGGTGGTGGAGCGCGTGCTCAAGGCGCTGAACGGCGAATCCGGCCACGTGCCGCCCAGCACCAAGCACGATGTGGAGATGATCCTGGTCGCGCACGATGTCAGCCCCGCCGACCTGATCCAGCTCAAGCCGCACCAGTTCTCCGCCATCCTCACCGATCTTGGCGGCGCGACCTCGCACACCTCCATCGTCGCGCGCGGCCTGAACACGCCTTGCGTGGTCGGCCTGCATCACGCGCGCGAACTGATCAAGGACCACGACATGCTCATCGTCGATGGCGACCAGGGCGTGGTCATCGTCGATCCCGACAAGCATCTGCTGGCCGAATACAAGCTGCGCAAGAGCCAGTGGGAACTGGAGCGGCAGAAGCTCAAACGCCTGAAGACCGCGCACGCGGACACGCTGGACGGCACGCACATCGAGCTGCATGCCAACATCGAGATGCCGCACGACCTGATCGACGTGAAGGAGAACGGCGCAACCGGCATCGGCCTGTTCCGCAGCGAGTTCCTGTTCCTCAACCGCGACGACCTGCCGGACGAGGAAGAGCAGTTCAATGCCTACCGCACGGTGGTGGAGGGCATGGACGGCCTGCCCGTCACCATCCGCACCTTCGACCTTGGCGCGGACAAGCAGCTCAAGGGCGCGGTGCGCGTCGCCAGCAATCCCGCGCTGGGCCTGCGCGCGATCCGCCTGTGCCTGGCCGAACCGCAACTGTTCCGCACCCAGCTGCGCGCGCTGCTGCGCGCTTCGGCCTACGGCAATCTGAAGATCCTGGTGCCGATGCTGTCGGGCGTCGCCGAGATCAACCAGACGCTGCAATTCATCGAGGGCGCGAAGCAGAGCCTGGCGAACGAGGGCACCTCCTACAACCCGAACGTGCAGATCGGCGGCATGATCGAGATCCCCGCCGCGGCACTGGCGCTGAACGTCTTCATCAAGAAGCTGGATTTCCTCTCCATCGGCACCAACGACCTGATCCAGTACACGCTGGCCATCGACCGCACCGACGAGGAAGTCGCGCATCTGTACGATCCGCTGCATCCCGCCGTGCTGCAACTGCTGGCGCATGTCATCGGCGGCGCAAACAAGGCCGGCGTCCCCGTCTCGGTATGCGGCGAAATGGCGGGCGAGCTCGCCTACACCCGATTGCTGCTAGGCCTCGGCCTGCGCCAGTTCTCCATGCACCCGGCGCAACTGCTCGGCACCAAACAGCGCGTGCTCACCACCAGCCTGCCGGAGATCGCGCCGCTGGTGCAGAAGATCCTGCGCGCGGACGACCCGATGAAGATACGCGACCTGCTGGACAAGCTGAACACCGCGTAGTGGCCGAATGAATCGAGCCGTTCATGGTGAGATTCTATGGTTCACGTCAAGCCCTTTGTAATCCGATCCGGGTTAAAGGTCGAATGGTAGCGGTGAATAGACCAAGCGGCGCGGGCGATTTTGCGGGCGATGATCACCAATGCTGCGGTCGTGCTCCAGCCATGGGCGCGGTAATGCTCGTAGATGGGTTTCCAGACTTTGGTTTTGGCGGCGGACATTGCAGCGTTAAAAAGCAAGCGGCGCAACTCGGCGGGGCCGCGTTTGGATAAGCGTCTACGGCCAGCTTAGTGACCGGAGTCATTGGCTCTGGGATCGAAACCGGTGAATGCAACGAACGCATCCGCATTGCGGAAAGGAACACGCTCCAACGTGTTGGTCAGCGCCATGCCCACCACGGGGCCGACACCTACAATGGTTTGCAAACGATGTTGCGCTTCCACGTGTTCCGGGGAATAAGCCGCAATCGCCGACATGGTAGAATCGATTTTGGCAATCAGGGCATCGAGCTTGCATAGAACTGCTTTGAGTTCGGTGGCAAAGCCACTTAGATTGAGCATCGTCAGTTTAAGCGAGCTCTTGATACGGACGATCTTGGCGCGCCGCCGGATCAGTCGATCCAGCTTGCGTTGGTTGGCACTAGGCGGTGTGTAGGGACGCAGGCGAGAGTGTTCTTGCTCGATGAAGCGTGCGATCAATTCGGCATCTACCCGATCTGTTTTGGCACGATTACCCATGGCGCGGGCATAGTGCCTGGTGTCCAACGGATTGAGCAGGAATACGATATAGCCTTGCGCATGGGCCAGATCGGCCAGTAACTCGTGATAGCAGCCTGTGGACTCCAGGCCGATGCGGCTGCCAGCGGGTAGAGATTTCAGCCAGGCCAGCAATAACGCACGCTGATTTGTAAACTGTGGACAGGAAAGCTTTGAGCGGCGCAGGCAACAACGACTGCATCTTTGGCAACATCCACACCGATGTTCGGAAAGGTTTGCATGATAGTCACCTCCAGAAGTAAATTAACAACGCTGGGGTGGCACACGCCTACGTTAGCTTGCGTTCAAATCGGCGGTCAATGCGCATTGCCGCTAGATTCTTCATCGACGTTTGGGGTGTGAGTGGGAGAGTTCTCAGGAAGTCTGTCCGCAATGCGGCAGATGCTAGTCGATGTCCCTCCACCCCAGTTCCTTCCAGTCTCTCAAGAAGGAACCGTAAACACCATACAAGCTTGTCGAACCACGGCCGGCTTGGTCAACAGAACGAACTCGTAGCTAATCCCGCCCTTTCTTCCCCTCGCTCTTTTCGTGTTCGCGCTCCGTGCGCTTGAGCACGTATCTCAGGTCGAAATCCAGCACCCTTGCCGCCAAGCGATCGATGCTAAGACGCGTGGCGGTTTTGCGTTCTTCGGTATCGTCGTCATCTACATCGTCGTGATCCAGGTTGCGATGTTCCTTGTCCAGCATCTTGCGGAGGGTGTGGATGTGTTCTCTGGCTGCCTTGGGATTATTGAGACGGAAGGACTCTGCAGCAGCGCCCAAATATCGATCCAATTGAGTGGCAAATGCTGACTCCGCCAATTGTCTGGCTGGCCAGGTGGAAACGTGGGTGCGGATGCTTTCCATTACGACAGCAGCATCGAACTGACGCGGAACGATGATGAGGGGGGCTGCGACGTTACGGGGAATGAAGTCGTTCCCTTCAATTTCATCCATCTGCCTCGCAATGTCAGATCTTTCGTAGCTTGGGCCTGGACCGGAAAAACTAAAGTGGTGGTATCGCGTATTTCCTGTCAACTTGGCTACAAACACTCCGGGCAAATCCGGGCTGCCATAACCGAATCCGCTGGCTGATTCGCCGGGCTGTATGCCTGCCGCAGTGTTATGACTCTTTGTGGTGTAATCCCAGCCCTTGCACAGCCAGCCGATGTTGAGGGCTTGTCCGTTGCGCCCACCAGAGCCGCTCCATTTCTCGCTCGGCGATGTCATGGCCGAGTCAAAAAACTCCTCCAGCACCACATTGCCGCTTCCTAATAGGGGCGTCGTGTTCAGAAGAACAACGTTAATGGGCAGCCCGTCCAAGTCGAAATTATTGATCGGCTGCTTGGCGGCGTTGCCATTCTTGATGGTATACGCGTAGCGGATATTCCAGCCCTCTGCGAGCTTGAATTTCGAGCGTACGGTCGGATCGATTTTGGTAGCCGTCTCAAAATCAGCTTTCTCTATCCAGTCTTTACCATCCTCGCCTTCTTCGACATAAGTCGCGGTGTAGTTGCCGGTCACCGGATCGCGGACGATGCCCTCGCCGGGCAATAGGCCGGCCATGCTATGCCCGGCAAACAGAGCAAGTAGGGCGACCATAATGCAGTTTGAGAAGATTTTCATTTGTTACTCTCCCATTAGTCGAACATGGTAATGACGGTTATCATCGAATGAGCCATCAACCTGGCTGACGCAATAATTCTCTGGTTTGCGATTGTGCTGAATCGGGTTGGGGTTGGATGCACTGGGCTTTTCGTTTGGTGAGCATTCGCGCAGGAATTTCTTTTTTGCGTCCCCAGGATATTTTTCATCAGCCACTTGTCAAATTCTTCAAATAATTCCGGCGGAATCGCGCCCACGTTCTCATTGGCACGCAAATCGACACTGGTGCCGCGCTTGTGTTCCGCATGTGAGCCTGTCCATATTCCCTTAATGTCAAATTTGCCGCCCCACTCCAGGCTGGCATCGTTGATGTGCAGCAGAGGAGGAGGCACCATCCTGTTGGTTTGCCAATCCAGCACCCTGAGTCTTGGATGGAAGTGGTAATTCACGGCAATTCGCATAAGAACTCCCGCTGCTGCAGGTAGTAGATTGTGGTTGTTGCTATGCAAATCTGTCGCTCCAATCACATCGCCATTTGTCTCGACCAATGCGTAGTACGGAAAATTCGGAATTGGCTCTATCCCCTTCACCTTCACATCCACCGTTGTCGTTGCAGTATTGCTGCATCCCTCGCAGGTGGCCGTAATGGTATGCGTGCCGGAGGCTTCCGGTGCGTTGAAGTTGAACACCACCGCACCTGTTCCGTCCGTTTCGTGCGACCAGCACTCTCCGTCAGAGTCGCAAGCTAGTTCAGCTATGCCCCCTCTTGGTCGCGCGTTGTCCCCGTGGTCATGCCCGCCGCTGGTGTCGTCCACCCTGAGGGCGAGGTGGACGGTGACGGGGTTCTTGGGCGGCTCATGATTCTGGTTCTCGACTTTGACAGTGAAACCCAGCACCTGCGAGGGTTCGGCAGGGCGATCCGGCGTGAGGGTGACCGAGTATCGCTTCATTATGCAGCTTGTTTGGGTCGGGTCAGGTTCATAATCCTCGTTGCAGGTGCAGACGGTCGGATTGATCATGGGCGTGCCGGTGGAGTGGTCAGGGCAGGTGTTGCCTTGGCAGGTCCACGCATTTACGGCGGTGTAACTGGTGGGGCAAAGATACCGGGTAACGGCTGACCTTGGAGCCATAACGGCCGTCATGAATATCGATCGCGCAAATGTCGCCGTTCGGGTCTGCCACGAACTGCTGGTTGGCGTCATAGCGTTCGACCTCCCAAGCTCCGGTGAAACCGGTCCACGACTGAGCGTAAGCGGCACAGGCTGCGGTGGGTGAGTCGTACTTCCCGTTAGTGTATATCTCGTACTTGACCGTCACGGCAGAAGGCAGGGGAATCGGCGGGACGGTGCCGCTCGCGTGCCCTTTTCCTTGTACTGCCCTTGTGAACAACGATCACGACAATAACCCTGTCACGGGGGGGGCTGTCAAGAGAGCGTTCTATCCAAGTGCCCGCAGGATTCAGGCGAAGCCCAGCAGCGCCCCGCTGCACGGGGCTTAAAAGAGGAGTAGCTGATTAACAGGCGGCGTAAGCGTCGCCAGCTGAAGCATCGTCCGGCGCGGCAGCTAGCCGATGCGCAGGAGAAGCCGACTGACCGGGCCATTGTCAGCGCCTATCGCCCCGTCTTCCTAATCGCCTTCTTCATGGTCGTGCTCTGTCTGCTTGAGCACATATCTCAGGTCGAAATCCAGCACTCTTGCCGCCAAGCGGTCTATGCTGAAGCGGGTGGCGGTTTTGTGTTCTTCGTGTCGTCATCGTCTTCATCATCGTAATCTACATGGTGGTGTTCTTTCGCCAGCATTTTGCGCAAGATTTCGATGTGTTCTTTTCCTGCCTTAGGTTGATTGAGACGGTAGGCGTCTGCGGCGGCGGCTATAAAGCGGTCCAGTTGCGCCGCGAAAGCCGGGTCTAGCAATTGTTTGCCGGGCCATGCTGCAACGTGGGCACGGATGCGGTCTAGGAGAACGGCAGCATCGAAAGGAGTGGGCACGGCAATGGTGGGGACAGCGGCGTTGCGACGGATAAAGTCGTTGTCCCGCAATTGGTTGAACTCCGCAAGAACAGCACTCTTTTTGACCGGCCCTCATCCGGGAAACCAAGAATTTCGTTTTCACCTACTCGTCCAGCCATCCAGGACGGTCCCATGCCAGGCAAATCCAGGCTGCTGAAGCCAAAGCCCGATAACGTTTGCCCCGGATCAATGCCTCCAGTATTAAAAGTGGCGGTCTTAGGCTACTAGTCAAATGTTAGAAATATCGCGATTTATACTTCCATCCCATCCGGCGGGACTGGCTAAGGCTGCCGCCTCGGCTGCCACGTAGGCATCAAGATCCGCTTGAGTAATATGTTGGAATACACTTGGCTTTGGAATTTCGCCCAAGATAGGATTAACGATTTGCTCCAACACGACACTGACTATGGACTGTTGAGCCGTCGCACCATTGGATACCGTATAGCGATACATGATGACGTTCCGCTCGCCCAGACGGAAACTGGTGCGGATGGCAGGCGCGATCTTGGTAGAGGGAACAAATGTCGTTTGCGACAGTTGGGTTGCTTTGGTATCGCCTACGTAGGTAATGGTGTAATTCCCCGTTGCAGGGTCGCGTACGATGCTTTCGCCCGGGAAAGCTTGTGCATAGAGCGTTATCACCATCATTGCAATACCTGCATATAGAGTGCTGGATGTTCTCATCGCCCTGCTCCTAAAAGTCGATGTGGAAATGCCGGTTGTCCAGTTTGCCGTAGCAAACGGAAGTTTGCGTGCTGCCTTTGCAGTGCAGCGCAACCCTAAAATGATTTTTCTTGGATTCAGTTATAAATTTGAAGGAAATCCGTAATCGGCGCACGACGGGTCAGTGCCGGAAACAGCGCGCCATTTGTATGTGGGGGCTATGTCTGCTGCCTGAGCCGGTATCTGGCTAAACAACGTAAGGGCAAAAACCTCCGCTTGGAAGAAAGACGACGGCTCGCCGACGCCTTCCCAACCGCAGCAAGTGGCTTAAAGAGGAGTAGCTGATTAACAGGAGGCGTAAGCATCGCCAGCTGAAGCGTCGTCCGGCGCGGCAGCTAGCCGATGCGCAGGGGAAGCCGACTGACCGGGCTATTGTCAGCGCCTATCGCCCCTTCTTCCGATCGCCTTCTTCATGGTCGTGCTCTGTCCGCTTGAAGCACATATCTCAGGTCGAAATCCAGCACTCTTGCCGCAAGACGATCAATGGTAAAACGGGTTTGAGCTTTGCGCTCTTCGGCATCGTCGCTGTCTTCATCATCGTGATCCACGTTGTGGTGCTCTTTTGCCAGCATCCTGCGCAGGGTCTCCATGTGTTCCTTGCCTGTCTTGGGATTGTGGAGGCGATAGGCATTGGCGGCGGCTGAGAGGTAGCGATCTAGTTGGGCTGCATAGGCTGAATCAACCAGTTGCTTGCCCGGCCATGTCGCAACGTGAATGCGAATGCGGTCGAGCAGGACGGCGGCATCAAACGGCATAGGAATGACAATTGTAGGGACGGCGGCGTTGCGGGGGACGAAATCATTGTCATCTAATGCCTGAATTTGTTTCGCTATATCACTGTCTCGGTCCGGTCCTTCCCCGGCGTAGCCGTTGATAGCGTCCCTCTTGCCCTCGAATTGCGCTACACCCACCCCAGGTAAGCTTTGACTGCTAAATCCAAAGCCTCTTAGATGTCCATTGGGTTGAATGCCCATGGACGCATCAATCGAACGCCAAATGACAAAGGAAGTCCATTTTTATTATTCGAAATTTGCCCTCTCCAACCAACGGGGGAAAATAGTGCATGACTATTTGCATCCAATACAGCGTATGCTCGTGCCAATGTTGCTGTTTGTATGTCGGTCGGCAAGTTTTGACTGCCTCTAACCTGCTTTCCAGGTTGAAACTAAATGTAGTCAATATTTGGCGACTCCGTATTCCACTTCTGATTGAGTAATTGAAGGTCAGTGAGTCCAAACCGTCTAAATTTAATTGGAAATTATTGTGGGATCAATTTTAGTTGCAGGAAAAAAAGTCGCGTGCGACAAAGTTGTACTGCCATCGTCTCGTACATCGGCATAAGTGATACTGTAATTGCCCGTTACAGGATCAAGCACAACGCTCTCACCTACTTCCAGCGCGAAGGCAGTACTAACGAAAATTACGGTATACAAGAAGGCGGCAATACCGCGCACAGCAGGGGTGGTCATTGGTCAACTCCTAGAAGGATTACGTGGAAATGTCCATTGTCATCGCCAAACGCAATTTGTTGCTGGATCAAATCCAGCAGAGCAATGCAATTTCGCTTTAGCTGATACTACACGGCCGGCTATTTGTTTCTTTGTTCCCGATGCTAAATCTACAAAGTCGGTAAACAACCTCTCGGGAATATTACCCGATGCTGTATTTGCCCGAACGTCGATAACAGTACCTCGTTTATGAGCCTTGTGATCACCTGCCCAGTGCCCTTTGATATCAAAATTCCCGCCCCATTCCAAGCTCGCATCATTCAAGTGCAATACTGGATCATTCGGATAAAGAAAGTGGTAGTTAATCGCCAAGACAGCTAACTGATTAAACGCGTTATTAGTCAGGTAATGGTTGTCATGGTGCCAATCGCCCGGCTCACCTCCGATAAACGTATAGAGCGTAGGGGAGGCTATAATCGTTCGCAGCCCATCCACCTTCACATCCACCGTCGCCGTCCTAGGGCTGTTGGTGCACAGGTCACATGTTGCCGTAATGGTGTGCGTGCCGGAAACTTCTGTGGAAGTGAAGGTAATGTCAAACGCGTTGGTGCCGGTTGCAGGAGAGACCGTGCCTTTTGGACGGGGCGCGGTGTGCGAACCGTCATGGCCGCCGCTCGTGGGGTCGACCTCGACTTTAACGTTGATCGGAACGGAGATGGCTGGCGGGTTGCCATTCTGGTCCGTCACCTTCGCCGTAAACTTGTAGCTTCCGCTTGGTTCGATGGTGGCGTAGTCTGGCGTCAGGGTGAGGACGTACTTGGTTTGATCCACGCAGGCACCTGCGCCATTGTTTGCGTCGGGGGAAAAATTGCTGATTTGGCCCGCAGATAGGCGAACAGGACGGAGAATAGGCAGCCAGCCTGTAGCCGGCGGGGCAGGAGATGTCGGCGATTGCGTTACCCCAAGTGAAGGCCCAAGCTGGATCGCCGTAGACATTCCGGTACTGGCAATAGGCATAGTTGTACCAGGGAGGATTATCCAGCCTGAAATTGAGATAATTTGCCCCCCAATAGTGCTGGCATGCTGCAGCGGCGGAGTCGTAACAGGTGGACGGAGCAGGCGTAGAGCCGCACCATGGATCAGTGCCGGAAACAGCGCGCCATTTGTATGTGGCCGGTATATCTGCAGCCTGGGAGGGCATGGCAGGCGCGAACCACCCCAACGTTATTGCGGCGACCAAGCTCCCCAGCCAACGTGGCATTTGACGTTTCTGCATCCAAGCATCCATACGCGATCCCGTGTCGTGGACAATGCTCAGACAGTAACCCTATTGGCGCCATGGGTCAATACGCCCATTCTAACGGCACGCTGTAATGAGCACGTGGGTGGCTTCGGTTGACACGATCTGCCAAAACACAGACACTTCGTCCCGTGCCGATTTGAGTTCAGCTTGCGGGGCACGTTAAACATACCAGCTAAAGCGAGGAGAACCCGCTCTAGCCCCAAGCTGTGCGGGTTTTTCTTTTGGAGTTTCCTTGAACAATTCTGTTGGTACCGTCAACGCCCAGCGCGCCACTTTTGACACCCCTCTGCAATTCAAGAGCGGCGCGGTGTTGCCGCGTTACGACCTGGTGTACGAGACCTACGGTGCGCTGAATGCGGACAGGTCCAACGCCATCCTCATCTGCCACGCGCTGTCCGGTCATCATCATGTGGCCGGGCATTATGCCGACGAGCCGAAGAACATCGGCTGGTGGGACAACATGGTGGGGCCGGGCAAACCCATCGATACCGGCAAGTTCTTCGTCATCGGGCTGAACAACCTCGGCGGCTGCCACGGTTCGACCGGGCCTGCCAGCCTCGACCCGCAGACCGGCAAGCCTTACGGTGCGAGCTTCCCCGTCATTACCGTGGAAGACTGGGTGGAGGCGCAGGCGCGGCTGGCCGACCTGCTCGGCATCAACCAGTTCGCCGCAGTCATAGGCGGCAGCCTCGGCGGCATGCAGGCGATGCAGTGGGCGTTGTCCTATCCCGAGCGCGTGCGCCACGTGCTGGCGATCGCGTCCGCGCCCCACCTCACCGCACAGAACATCGCGTTCAACGACGTGGCGCGCAACGCCATCCTGACCGACCCGGATTTCCACAACGGTGATTTCTATATGCACGGCGTGGTACCGACGCGCGGCCTGCGCCTGGCGCGCATGCTGGGGCATATCACCTACCTTTCCGACGACGCGATGGCGGACAAGTTCGGGCGCGAGCTGCGCCACGGCAAACTGAATTACAGCTACGACATCGAGTTCCAGATCGAGTCCTACCTGCGCTACCAGGGCGACAAGTTCGCCGCGTATTTCGACGCCAACACCTACCTGCTGATGACCAAGGCGCTGGACTATTTCGACCCGGCGCGCGAGCTCGACGGCGACCTGAATCGTGCTTTCGCCGCCGCAAAAGCCAAATTCCTCGTGGTGTCCTTCACTACCGACTGGCGCTTCTCGCCGGGGCGCTCGCGCGAGATCGTGCACGCGCTGCTGCACAACAAGCTCGACGTGAGCTACGCCGAGATCTCCTCGCAGCACGGCCACGATTCGTTCCTGATGCAGGACGAGCAGTATTTCGCCGTGATGCGCAATTATCTGAACAACGTTTACGACGAGGCTACAGCATGAGCGGACACGATCACGCCTCCCTCGCCGCCGTGCGCCCCGACTTCGCCGCCATCGCCGCGTGGATACCGCAGGGCTCCTCCGTGCTCGACCTCGGCTGCGGCGACGGCAGCCTGTTGCGCTATCTGCGCGAGACGCGCGGCGTGCGCGGCTACGGGGTGGAGATCAACGACACGAATGTCGCGGCCTGCATCGCCAACCATGTGAACGTGATCCAGAGCGATCTGGAATCCGGCATCGCGGATTTCGAGAGCGACTCCTTCGATTTCGTCATCCTGTCGCAGACCTTGCAGGCCACGCGCCACACCGAAGCGCTGATGAAAGAGATCGTGCGCGTGGGCCGCGAAGGCATCGTCAGCTTCCCCAACTTCGGCTACTGGAAGAACCGCCTGCAGGTGCTGCTGGGCAACATGCCGGTTTCCAAAGAGTTGCCGTACCAGTGGTACGACACGCCGAACGTGCACCTGTGCACCCTGGACGACTTCGAGATTCTCTGCGCGAACCACCAGATACGCGTCCTCGGGCGCCATGTCATGACAGGCGGGCGCGACGTGCAGGTGATGCCGAACCTGCGCGGCAGCACGGCGGTGTATCGCTTCAAGCGGGATATATGAAAAAGTACACCCTCTCCCCCGCCTCTCTCCCCCAAGAGGAGAGGGGAGAGATGCGCCGTTCTGTTCCCTCTCCCCGAGGGGAGAGGGCTAGGGAGAGGGAGTTGTCTCGATGACCGTCTGGCAACAACTCTTCACCAAACGCATGCTCATCTGCGTTTTCACTGGTTTTACCTCCGGCCTGCCGCTGTTCCTGCTGTTCAACCTGGTCCCCGCCTGGCTGCGCAGCGAGCAGGTTGATCTCAAGACCATCGGCCTGTTCGCGCTGATCCAGTTTCCTTACACCTGGAAATTCCTGTGGTCGCCGTTCCTCGACCGCTACGTGCTGCCGGTGCTCGGCCGTCGGCGCGGCTGGATGCTGCTGACGCAGATCGGCCTGCTCGCGGTCATCGCGGCCATGGGCGGCTTCTCGCCCACCAGTGATCTGGTCGTCATCGCGTGGATCGCCACGTTGCTCGCCGTGCTCTCCGCCACGCAGGACATCGTGCTGGACGCCTACCGGCGCGAGCTGCTGAGCGATGCCGAACTGGGTCTGGGCAACGCCATCCACGTCAACGCCTACCGCATCGCCGGACTGGTGCCCGGTTCGCTGTCGCTGATCCTCGCCGACTTCCTGCCGTGGAGCACGGTGTTCATCATCACCGCGCTGTTCATGCTGCCCGGCATGGCGATGACATTGATGGTGAGCGAGCCGCACCGCGCCTCGCCGCCCAAGACGCTGCGCGAGGCGGTGGTGGAACCCTTCCACGAGTTCATCACACGCCAAGGCTGGAACAGCGCGCTGCTGGTGCTGGTCTTCCTGCTGTTCTACAAGCTGGGCGACAGCATGTGCACCGCGCTGGCCACGCCGTTCTACCTCGACATGGGATTCTCCAAGACCGACATTGGCCTCATCGCCAAGAATGCCGGCCTGTGGCCTTCCATCATTGGCGGGTTACTCGGCGGACTATGGATGGTGAAGATCGGCATCAACCGCGCGCTGTGGCTGTTCGGCGTGGTGCAAGTCGTGTCCATCTTCGGCTTCGCCTGGCTCGCTTCGCACGGCCCTTTCGCCGAGATCGGCGTCGTCGAGCGCGCCCAGCTCGCCATCGTCATCGGCCTCGAAGCGCTGGGCGTCGGCCTCGGCACCGTCGCCTTCGTCGCCTACATCGCCCGCACCACCCACCCAGCCTACACCGCCACGCAGTTCGCACTGTTCACCAGCCTGATGGCGATACCGCGCACATTTGCGAATGCGGCGACGGGATGGCTGGTGGAATCGATGGGGTGGACGATGTTCTTTTTGCTGTGTGCGGTGCTGGCGATACCGGGGATGGTGTTGTTGCTCAAGGTTGCGCCGTGGGGTGTCAATGAAACGGCAACAAACCAAAGCGACAACAGCATTGCCTCTCGCGCCTGGGGAGGATTTACAGTGTTATTAGTGGTACTGGTAGCAATTGGTTTATTCACAATTGCCTGGGCTGTTAGACAACTTGGTATCCATTAAGACTCAGCCCGCGTAGGGTGCAACAAGCGAGCGCATTGCACCGGATGTTTTGTTCCACACATGCGGCGCAATGCCCGTTGGTTATTGCGCCCTACCTCGAAGCTGTCTGTCCTGCACCTTACCCAGCAACACCTGCGCACTGATCGCCCCGATCAACGCCATCAACATATCCGACTGCGTATCCCACGCATAACCCTGCGTGCCGAGGAAGGCATCCGCGCCCTGGCCCATCATCTCCGCCGCCGCCCATTCGATGAGTTCGTAGGTGGCGCTCACCGCGAGGCAGCACGCGGCCACCAGTGTGAACAGCAGTTTGCCCTGCTTCAGCGGTGAGCTGCGCAGCAGCAGTTCGCGGAACAGCATGGCGGGGATGAAGCCTTGGGCGAGGTGGCCGATCTTGTCGTAGTTGTTACGCGCGAAGCCGAACCAGTCCTGCATCCAGTAGCCCAGCGGCACTTCCGCATAGGTGTAGTGGCCGCCGACCATGAGGATGAGGGCGTGCAGGAACAGCAGGCGGTACAGGAGTGGGGTGAGGGTGTAGCGCTTGTATGTTGCGACGAGGATGGGGACGGCGATGAAGATGGGGAAGGTCTCCATCCACCAGGTGGGGTAGTCGTGGGGGTGGATGGCGGTGAGGGCGAGGAGAAAGGTGCCCAGTATTAGCAGAATCAAGGGTTCGTTGACTGTTTTCATGTGCCTGATTGCCTCTAGATTTCTGGAAAAACATGCCGGGTTTTTCTGCCGGGATGTGGGGTTGTGCGAGATCAATACTCTTTGCAGTACGCAATACCCCTCTCCCTGACTCTCTCCCGCTTGCGGGAGAGGGGACTGATGCAAGTGTATTTGTTCTCTGCTATTCCCCGTAATCCACCAGCAGCGGCGCGTGGTCGCTGAAGCGTTGCTCCTTGTAGATACCCGTGGCGATGGCCTTCTCCGCGATGCCGGGCGTGGCGATTTGGTAGTCGATGCGCCAGCCGACGTCCTTCGCCCATGCCTGGCCGCGGTTTGACCACCAGGTGTAGGCTTCCAGCTCGGGGTGCAGTCTGCGGAACACGTCGACGAAGCCAACTTCGCCGAACAGCTGGGTTAGCCAGGCACGCTCCTCGGGCAGGAAGCCGGAGTTCTTCTTGTTGCCCTTCCAGTTCTTCAGGTCCTTTTCGGTGTGGGCGATGTTCCAGTCGCCGCAGGCGATGATGTCACGGCCGCTCTTCATCAAAGCCACCATGTGCGGCATGAAGGCTTCGAGGAATTTGAATTTCACTGCCTGACGCTCCTCGCCGCTGGAGCCCGAAGGCAGGTAAAGCGACACCACGCTGAGGTTGCCGAACTGCGCCTCGATGTAGCGCCCCTCGGCATCGAATTCCGGCATGCCCAGTCCCACGATTACGGTGTCCGGCTTTCTCTTGCAGTAGATGCCGACGCCGCTGTAGCCCTTCTTCTCGGCGTAGTGGAAATAGCCGTGGTAGCCGAGCGGGGCGAGCATGTCCGGGGTCATGTCGGCTTGCTGTGCCTTGAGTTCCTGCACGCACAGGATATCGGCGTCCTGCTGGGCGAACCATTCGAGCAGGCCTTTGTTGTATGCGGAGCGGATGCCGTTGAGGTTGAGGGTGATGATGCGCATGTTGTGTCTCGTTCTAGGGAGGCAGGCATTATAATCGTGTGCTTCAACATTCCTTCCGCTGTTAGGGGGAAGGTAAGGATGGGGGTAGACTCAGCGCGGGTTTGCGACTCTGCCCTCTCCCTAACCCTCTCCCTGCAAGGGAGAGGGGATAAGAAATAACATCGAGGTTCTATGCACGCTTACCGCCAGGATTTCATCCGCTTCGCCGTTGACCAGAACGTATTGCGCTTTGGCGAGTTCCAGACCAAAGCCGGTCGCCTTTCGCCGTATTTCTTTAACTCCGGCCTGTTCCAGGACGGCGCGGCATTGCGCGAACTGTGCCAGTTCTACGCGCAGGCCATCCTCGCCTCTGGCGTCGAGTTCGACATGCTGTTCGGCCCAGCCTACAAGGGCATCCCGCTGGTAGCGGGCACTTCCATCGCGCTGGCCGAGCAGGGGCGCAACGTGCCGTATTGCTTCAACCGCAAGGAAGCCAAGGACCATGGCGAGGGCGGCAACACGGTGGGCGCGAAGCTGCAGGGCAGCGTGCTCATCATCGACGACGTGATCTCGGCCGGCACGTCGGTGCGCGAATCCATCGACCTGATCCGTGCGGCCGGTGCAACGCCGTGCGGCGTGGTCATCGCGCTGGACCGCATGGAGCGCGGGCAGGGCGAGTTGTCTGCGGTGCAGGAGGTGCAGCGCGATTACGGACTGCCGGTCATCTCCATCGCCGCGCTGGACGACTTGCTCGGATATTTGCAGGGGCAGGCGGAACTGGTGCAGAATCTGCACGCAGTGCAATCCTATCGTGACCGTTACGGAGTGAAATGATGATTGATTCCAGATTGTTGGTCGGTGCAGCCGCCCTGTGTGCAGCAATTTCGATGAGCGCCGAGGCCAAGCTCTACAAATGGGTAGACGAGAACGGCACGACGCACTACGGCGAGACCATTCCTCCGGAATATGCCGACAAGGAAGCGATGAAGCTGGAGAAGGGAGTTCTCAAGAAACGCGAAGATAAGCAGCAAAAACAGAAAGGCACCCAAACGAAAGCGGCAGACGTTGACCCGGTGGCAGAAAAGGCGCGTATCGAGGCCGAGCGACGTGATAACGCCCTGCTCAACACATACAGCAATGAAAAAGAGATCGACCTGGCACGCAACCGCAACCTGTTGCAGGTCGAGGCGCGCGTCAACAGCTACGCGACTATGCTGAAGTCCGCGCAAGCCACTTTGGATGGCCTGCTCCAGGAAAGGGATGCCATTAGCAAGAATGGGCGCAAGATTCCAGCGTCTCTGACCGAGGATATTGCCGAAGCTGAAGCCTTGGTTGCCAAGCGGCAGAAGGAACTGGGTACTAGCAACAAGGAAGTTGAGGCCGTGAAGGCGCGCTATGAAGCGGACAAGCAACGCTACCGCGAGTTGAAAGGCCTGTCCCCCGGCACCAAATGATCACAGCGCGATGAATTCGCGGGCAGTTCCATCGTAACGCAACATCTGCCCGTGTTCGATATCGAAATACCAGCCATGCAACGCCAGTGCGCCGCTCCCCACGCGCTCGCGTATCCACGGGAACGTCATCAGGTTATCCAGTGAGACCAGGATGGCGCGCTGCTCGCAGGCGCGCTCCTGATCCTGCCAGCGGCGCGTTGCGGCATTTCCGCCATCACTTCAGCGCGCGCGCTTTCCACCAGGCACATCCAGTCGTCGATGTAGGAGCCGGGCGTGCCGACCCCGCCCGTCTTCACCAGCGCGTTGATGCCGCCGCAATGCGCGTGACCCAGCACGATGATGTGCTCCACCCCCAGCGTCGCGACGCCGTACTCGATGGCGGCGGTGGTGCCGTGGTGGCCGCTGTGTCCTTCAAGGGGGGGTACCAGATTGGCGACGTTGCGGATGACGAACAGGTCGCCGGGATCGCAATCGAACACCAGCGCCGGATCCACGCGCGAATCGCAGCAGGCGACGACCAGTGTCTTGGGCGTCTGCCCCTGCTTCACCAGTTGCCGGTAGAGATTGTCGTGGCTTTCAAAATGCTGCGCGCGAAAGCGCCGGAAACCTTCAACCAGGTGCGGGATCGCACTCATGCGCCCGTGAGCAGGCGCTGCGCTTCGCGGTATTTGTCGGCGGTCTTCTGCAGCACGTCGGCCGGCACCTGCGGCGCGGGCGGTTGTTTGTTCCAGCCGGAGGACTCCAGCCAGTCGCGCACGAACTGCTTGTCGAAGCTGGGCGGATTGCTGCCGACCTTGTACTGGTCGGCCGGCCAGAAACGGGAAGAATCGGGCGTGAGCGCCTCGTCGATCAGGTACAGCTTGCCTGCGCTATCTGTACCGAACTCGAACTTGGTGTCGGCGATGATGATGCCGCGTGTAAGCGCGTACTCTGCCGCCTGGGTGTAGAGCGCCAGCGTGGCGTTCTTCACTTGCTCGGCCATGTCTGCGCCCAGCAGTTTCTTCGCTTCCTCGAACGAGATGTTCTCGTCGTGATCGCCCACGGCCGCCTTGGTCGAAGGCGTGAACAGCGGTTGCGGCAGTTTCTGCGCTTCCTGCATGCCCGCGGGCAGCTGGATGCCGCACACCGCACCGGTCTTTTTGTAATCCTTCCAGCCGGAGCCGACCAGATAGCCGCGCACGATGGCTTCGATCGGCAGCGGTTTCAGTTTCCTGGTGACGAAAGCGCGGCCGCGCACTTGCTCGCGCTCGGCTTCGGTCTTGACCACGGATTCGGGGTCGATGCCGGAAAGATGGTTGGGAATGACATGCGCCAGTTTTTTGAACCAGAAATTCGACACCGCCGTGAGCACCTTGCCCTTGCCGGGGATGGGTGTGGGCAGGATCACGTCGAAGGCGGAAAGACGATCCGTCTGCACGATCAGCAGGTGATCGGCATCCACTTCGTACAGGTCGCGCACCTTGCCGCGGTGCAGGAATTTCAGGCTGGTCAGGTTGGATTCGTGTAATGCGCTCATGTCAGCTCAATTTGGGCAGCGTAGTTGCTGCGATTTGTTCGGCTTGCTGCTTGCGATAGTCGCCGAGTTTTTGTGCCAGTTGCTTGTCGTTCAGCGCCAGCATGGAGACGGCGAACAATCCCGCGTTCGCCGCGCCCGCTTCGCCGATGGCGAAGGTCGCCACCGGAATGCCTTTCGGCATCTGCACGATGGACAGTAATGAATCCATGCCCTTCAGATATTTGGAGGGGATGGGAACGCCGAGCACGGGCAGCGTGGTCTTGCCGGCAATGACGCCGGCAAGATGCGCCGCGCCGCCCGCGCCGGCGATGAAGCATTGCACGCCTTGCGCGCTCATTTCCTTGATGTAGTCGAACAGCAGGTCGGGCGAGCGGTGCGCCGAGATGACGCGCGCGTCGAACGCCACGCCGAAATCCTGCAGCGCGCGTGCGGCCTGCTGCATGATGTCCCAGTCATTCGAACTGCCCATCACGATGGAAACTAACGGTTTAGTCATAACCCTCTCCCCAACCCCTCTCCCGCAAGCGGGAGAGGGGAGTGTTGATCAAGAGGCTCCTGAAAATTCGCGAGGAGGGATGGATGCAAGGCGCACGGAACGCAGAAACCGGAATGTACATGTAGTACATGAGGATTTCGAGTACCGCGCAACGCAGCAGACGCCCTCCGCAGCAATTTTAAGCTCCTTTGTGGTAACCCACCACGCGCTCGACTTCGTTCTTCGAGCCGAGGATGACCGGCACGCGCTGGTGCAGGCCGGTAGGCTGCACTTCCATGATGCGCTCGCGGCCGGTGGAGCTGGCGCCGCCTGCCTGCTCGACGATGAACGACATCGGGTTGGCTTCATACATCAGGCGCAGCTTGCCCGCCTTGGTCGGGTCCTTGGTGTCGAACGGATACATGAAGATGCCGCCGCGGGTCAGGATGCGGTGCACTTCGGCCACCATCGAGGCGACCCAGCGCATGTTGAAGTTCTTCTCGCGGCCGCCGTCCTTGCCCTTGACGCACTCTTCGACGTAGCGCTGCACGGGCTTTTCCCAGTAGCGCTGGTTGGACATGTTGATGGCGAACTCGGCGGTGTCGGCCGGGATCTGCATGTTGGGGTGGGTCAGGAAGAAGTCGCCGACGTCGCGGTCCAGGGTGAAGCCGTTCACGCCGTGGCCGGTGGTGATCACCATCATGGTGTTCGGGCCGTACAGCGCATAGCCGGCGCAGATCTGCTTGGTGCCGGGCTGCATGAAGTCGGCAGCGGTCGGGTTGGTCACGCCTTCGGGGCAACGCAGGATGGAGAAGATGGTGCCGACGGAGATGTTCACGTCGATGTTGGAAGAGCCGTCCAGCGGATCGAAGGTGATCAGGTACTTGCCCTTGGGATACTTGGCCGGGATCGGGTAGATGTCGTCCATCTCTTCCGATGCCATCGCTGCCAGGTGGCCGCTCCACTCGTTGGCCTTGATGAACACTTCGTTGGTGATGATGTCCAGTTTCTTCTGGGTCTCGCCTTGCACGTTCTCGCTGCCGGCGCTGCCCAGCACGCCGATCAGCGCGCCCTTGTTCACATCGTGTGCGATCTGCTTGCAGGCGGAAACGATGTCGCTCAGCAGGCCGGTGAAATCGCCGGTCGCACCGGGAATCTGGCGTTGTTCTTCGATGATGAACTGGATCAAACTCTTGCTCATTACTGCTCTCCTCTGATTGAATTTTACAACTAACGGATTTTACAGGTTTTACGCTTTACTCTCTACGGCTAATTTGCCCGGTTTGCCAATCCCTCACGCCCGATCGCGCGTTGCGATGAGGCTGGCCGCCACCGACGCGGCGATCAGCGTGACCACCACCGCCAGCGAGGCCAGCGTCGGCACGTGGTACCAGGGCGCGATCAGCATCTTCGCGCCGATGAAGGCCAGTACCATCGCCAGTCCGTATTTCAGCAGATGGAAGCGGTTGGCCACCTCCGCCAGCAGGAAATACAGCGCGCGCAGTCCCATGATCGCGAAGATGTTGGAGGTGAACACGATGAACGGGTCCGTGGTGATCGCGAAGATCGCCGGGATGGAATCCACCGCGAACACCAGGTCGGATGCCTCGACCAGCAGCAGCACCAGGAACAGCGGCGTGAAATGGCGCACTCCGTCCTTGATAACGGTGAAACGCTCGCCATGCGCGCCCTCGGCCACGCGCAGGTGGCGGCGTGCAAACCTGAGCACCCAGTTCTTCTCGACGTCCGGTTCCTTCTCCGCCATCGCCAGCATGCGCACCCCGGTGATCACCAGGAAGGCGCCGAACAGGTACAGCACCCAGTGGAACTCGCGCACCACCCACGCGCCGGCGAGGATCATCACCGCGCGCATCACGATCGCGCCGAGCACGCCGAACATCAGCACGCGGCGCTGATATTCGGCAGGCACGCGGAAAGCGGCGAAGATCAGCAGGAACACGAACACGTTGTCCACCGAAAGGGATTTCTCGATCAGGTAGCCGGTGAAGAATTCCAGCGCCTTGGCATCTGGCGACCTCGTCGCCCGCCGCACCCCTTCAGGTACCACCACAGCAGACCGTTGAACACCAGCGCGAGTACGAACCAGGCGACCGCCCATGACCGCCGCCTCCTTCATGCCGACCTTGTGCGCGCGGCGTCCGCCGAAGACGAACAGGTCGAGCGCCAGCATCGCCAGCACGAAGGCGATGAACGCGCCCCACAGCCACGGCTCGCCGATATCGTTCATGGACGGCTCCGCATGTAGGTTCCTCCGGTCATTTGGTCAGCGAAATGAACAGTTCCGGCAGTTTGGCCGGCAGTTGCGCCACGTTGTCGACGATGGTGTATTGCCGGCCGAAGATGTCGGCCACGTACTCGTCGGCCTTGGGATCGAGGTTGATGCAGTAGCTGTAGATGCCCTGCCGGTCCAGTTCCTTCACGGCCTGGCGCGCGTCCGCGATCAGCAGTTCGCCGTCCTTGGTGTCGATGTCCGCGGGCTGGCCGTCGGTCAGGATCAGCATCAGTTTCTTGTCCGCGGGCTGCTGCTCCAGATAGTGCGCCGCATGGCGCATCGCCGCGCCCATGCGCGTGGAGTAGCTGGCTTCCATCGCCGCCAGGCGTGCCCTTCACTTCGTCGTCCCAGCGTTCGCTGTAGCCCTTGATGTGCAGATAGCGCACGTCGTGGCGCGTGTTGGAATGGAAGCCGGCGATGGCGAACGGGTCGCCCAGTTTCTCCACCGCCCAGCCCAGCAGCGTCACCGCTTCCTGGCTCAGTTCGAGGATGGTCTGGCCGCTGCCTTCGACCTTCTCGTTGAGCGACTCGGACAGATCGAGCAGCAGCATCACCGCGATGTTGCGGCCGTCGGTGCGGTGGCTCATGTTGATGCGCGGATCGGGCTGGCTGCCGGCCTTGTAGTCGATGAGCGAGCGGATGGCGACATCGAGGTCGAGCTCGCTGCCTTCTTCCTGGTAGCGGATGCGCACCTTGTCCTGCGGCTTCAACAGGTCGAGCATCTTCTTCAGGCGCTTGGCCAAAGCGGCATGTTTTTCCAGCAGCTTGTCGATGTCCGCCGCCTTGCCTTTCGGATGCAGGCTTTCGTACACGCTCACCCAGTCCGGGCGATAGTTCTGCGCGGTGTAGTCCCATTCGTCATAGTGGCGGGGCGGCAGCGCATGCAATTCGACCTTCCGTGCTCTGGCGCTTGTCGAGATGCTCGAACATCTCGTCCTCGTCGCTCTCTTCGATATAGATCCACAGATGCCGGTTGTCGTCGCGGTAGTCCACCTCGGTATTGTCGAAATACATCCTGGCCGACAGATCGCGCTGGCCGCGCGTGCGCGCGATGAATGCCAGGGCAACGGATGCCATCGCCGCACTGGTCGATTCACCGCTTGCCATCAGTTCATGGAAGCGCTTTACGAATTCCCTGACATGCTCGTTCTGGTAGGTGTAGTCCGGATCGAGGATGGCACGCGACACCATAGCCAGTCTGAGTCTGAATACCGAGATGCCCTGTTCTTCGAGCTGCAAGTCCTCTTCCCTGGGAATAGGGTGCAATGCAAGGAAAAGTTTGCGCAGGCCCGGATATTTCTGGCAGGCCAGATACTCCACGCGGGAGTCCTCGAATACTTCGACGCTGGCGCGCTGAAAAGGGCTCCAGTTGTCCACGATCATCTTTTGCGACCAGCGACGATGCGCCGCCATATGCGCCAGTGCGGCCCGATAGCGGTCGATGCCGGACACACCATCGAGGTCGTCGTAGACATCGGGCAGGCGGATGCCGTCATCGGTGTAGTAGGGCATCGGCTTGCGCAGATCATCGAAAGCGACCGAATACGGGATGAGATAGTCGCTGTCGTTCCACAGCGCGCGGATGTAGGTATCCAGTTTGCGTTCGTTGTCCACCAGCAGGGTGCCGTGCCGCTCGCGCTGCATGACCGCGATCGCATCGGCGGATTCCAGCCGGAAATATTCTTCCTGCCGTTCCGGATGATGGTTGTAGTATTTGACACCGTACTCGATCCAGTTCTGGAATCCCTGCAGCGACAGGACGCCCAGCAACCTGGGCGCCTGCTTGAGCAGTTCCGGCAAGCCCGGGCTGGCGAAGGTCGTGTGGTGCCCGTGGATCGAAACCGATGTGCGATCAAGCATGTCGCGGATCAGATCGATGTAGCGCCAGTACATCTTGTCGTTGTCCAGGCGGCGGGCAACCGCAGCGCTGGTCTGCAGGAACGGCACGATCGCCTTGAAGTTGGTATGCGTGGACAAGTACTCGCAGAACTCCCGCAGCTTGATCAGCGCATGTTCCCCGACGACGCTGGCCACGCCTGGCGCTTCTTCCAGATAGATCAGCAACGGCTCCGCGCCACGCCCCATCTTGCCGATGATGCGGGCATTCTCGATGTAGGTCTCCAGGCCCGCTTTCGATAGCAGCGCCTTGGCTTCCTTCATGCACTCATCAAAGACGGCATCCACCTGGGTGAACCGGCAGCCCAGTTTCTCCCAGTACATCGAGATCTCTTCTGTCCTCTCCGTCACGACCTCAGTCATTGCTCAGCCCCTTCGCCGGTTCGCTCGTGCCGGGTTCAGGCGAATGAAACATCGATCGCGTGATCGAGCGTGTCGCGGATATCCGCGTCGTCGGTGATCGGTCGCACCAGCGCCATACGGCATGCGGCTTTGGCATCGACACCGTTCTTGATCAGGGTCGCCGCATAGACCAGCAAGCGTGTGGAGATGCCCTCGTCCAGGCCGTGGCCCTTGAGGTTGCGCGCGGCCTGGCCGATCTTCACCAGTTGCGTCGCCAAGCCGTTCTCGATGCCGGCCTCCTTGCTCAGGATCTCCGCCTCGACCTTCGCTTCCGGATAGTCGAACTCGAACGCGGTGAAACGCTGCTTCGTGGATTGCTTCAGGTCCTTCATCAGGCTCTGGTAGCCCGGGTTGTAGGAGATCACCAGCTGGAAGTCCGGGTGGGCTTCGATCAGTTCACCTTTCTTGTCCAGCGGCAACGTGCGGCGATGGTCGGTGAGCGGGTGTATCACCACGGTGGTGTCCTGGCGCGCCTCGACCACTTCGTCCAGATAGCAGATCGCACCGATGCGGGCTGCCGTGGTGAGCGGGCCATCCAGCCAGCGCGTGCCATTGGCATCCAGCAGATAGCGTCCGACCAGGTCGGAAGCGGTCATGTCTTCATTGCACGCCACCGTGATGAGCGGCTTGTTCAGCTTCCACGCCATGTATTCGATGAAGCGCGACTTGCCGCAGCCAGTCGGTCCTTTCACCATCACCGGCAAGCGAGCAGCATAGGCCGCTTCATAGAGAGCGACCTCGTCGCCTTGCGCTTGGTAGAACGGTTCTTTGCTGACGGTGTATTGGTTCTTGTTTGTCATTTTTGACTCCTGTCCCGCGTGTGATCTCACACGCCAAACGGTATTAAGGGCACTTCTAAAAATCCAAATTTCGTCGCAATACTTCGTTGCTCACAAAAAATAGCTCCTTACATATCGAACATATGCCGCGTCGCAATTTTCTGCTCGCGCCTTGTCTTGCTTAGAACTTTGAATTTTTAGAAGCGCCCTAAAATCTTGGAAAAAAACGCCCCCATCGGGTGGGGGCGCATTTTTATTGCTTCTGCTTCGGCGTGGATTACTTGTGCACGCCCAGCTTTTCGCGCCAGCCCGGGAACAGTTTGTCACCATCTTTCGGGAAGGACTCGAACGCGCGGGCGAACTCTTTGTGGGTCTTCGCGTATTCGATCGGATCGGCGCCGGTCTTCCAGCACTCGTAAGCCTGGCCGAGGGAGATACCGCCGGCTGCCGGGCTGTCGATGTGGCCGAAGGCGCCACCGCCGCAGGTGTTGATCACGTTGCCGTGGCCGAGGTTCTTGAAGAAGCCAGGCAGACGCAGCGCGTTCATACCGCCGGAGATGATCGGCGTAGTCGCCTTCATGCCGTACCACTTCTGGTAGAAGTAAGGTCCCTGGCACTCGTCGCGCTCCAGCATGTAGGCCAGCACGGTTTCCTTGCCGTGGCCTTCCATCTTGCCATAGCCCATGGTGCCGGTATGCATACCGGAAGCGCCCATCAAACGCACCATCTTCATGTAGCACAACGGATCCATACCCATCGGCGACTTGTAGGAAGTGACCGCACCGTGGCCTGCGCGGTGGAAGTGCAAGAATGTGTCCGGGAACTCGCGGCGGCAAGTGGTCACACCAGCCGGGCCAGTCACGAATCCGTCGACGAGGAAGGCCACATGGCTAGCAGAGTTGTATTTGGCGAACGTATTAAGAACAAAGTCGCCGCGATGGATCATTTCCTTGTAGTAATCGGCGGTGATGTTGGCCGAGAACAGCTTGGCTTGACCCGTTGCCTGTTGAGCACGATCCATGGCTTCCGCCACCTTCGGCATAACCACTTCCATCGGGCAGAATGGTTGGTTAGCTTGTGGCTCGTCATTCTTGATGAAATCGCCGCCCAGCCAGAAGTCGTAGCATGCCTTGGCGAACGGCTCAGGACGCAGACCCAGCTTAGGCTTGATGATGGTGCCGGCGATATAGCCGCCGTCCGCTTCCGGACGACCCAGTACTTTCCACAGATTGGTGATGTTGGCGGACGGGCCGTCGAAATTCTTCATCATGCACTCGGGCACCAGGAAGTCCAGCATGCGCAGACCGGCGTGGTCGCTCATGCCCTGGTTGTTACCCAGGATCAGGGACCACATGTGGGAAATGTTGTAGGTGCCATCGGTCAGGTTCGGATCGAACAAGTCGACCGGATACGCGATCTTCATCAAGCCGCCGCCCTTGACAGGGTCGTCGCCAAAGGCGGTCTCGTCTACTTCGTACACCAGCGCGTCCACGCCACGGGTGAAGTCGTCGGTGGTGGAAACTTCCACATTGGTGCCGGTGGAAGATTCAGCCGCAACGTGAGCAGCCACTTCCAGGAAGCCGTGGCCTTTGGCCGGAATGAGCTTGTAAGCAACCAGCATATGCTTGCCGCCTGCGATCAAATCCGCTTCTTTCAGATTCAGATTTGCATAACGATTCGATTGATCCATTTCTTGCTTCTCCTCGTAGGTTAATGTTGACTACGGAGCGCACTATACGCCCGCCAACCATAAACAACAGTCAAATGTTTTTATGCTTACCATAAGCGCGGCTTATGGTATAAATCGGCCATGCTGCCTATCTCCATCCGCCAGTTGCAGGTCTTCGAGAGCGTCGCGCGTCATCTGAACCATTCGCGCGCGGCAGCGGAACTGTATCTGTCGCAACCGGCGGTGTCCATGCAGATCAAGCAGGCCGAGGCCGCCGTCGGTCTGCCCTTGTTCGAGCAAGTCGGCAAGAAACTCCACCTGACCGACGCCGGTGTCGAGTTGCTGCGCTATGCGCGCTCGATGCTGCAGCTCATGCAGGAGATGGAGTCGGTGTTCGACGAGATGAAAGGGCTGGAGCGCGGCCACCTGAACATCGCCGTAGTCAGCACCGCCAACTATTTCATGCCGCAACTGCTGGCCAGGTTCATCCAGGCGCACCCCAAGATCCAGGTCAGCCTGTCGGTGGCCAATCGCGACGCCGTCGTCAAACAGGTCGCCGAAAATATCGCCGACCTCGCCATCATGGGCCAGCCCCCGGTAGGCACGGACATGCGCGCCGAAGCCTTCATGGAGAATCCGCTGGTGGTGATCGCCGCGCCCACGCATCCGCTGGCGCGCGCCAGCAAGATCCAGCCGAAACAATTGGCGAAAGAGACCTTCCTGTTGCGCGAGCAGGGTTCCGGCACGCGCGGCGTGGTCGAGCGCTTCTTCGCCAGCCACAAACTTGCCTCTGCCCGCTCACATGGAGATGGACACCAACGAAGCCATCAAGCAATCGGTGCAGGCCGGCATGGGCATCGGCATCATCTCGCGCCACGGCATCGAGCTGGAGCTGGAAACCAGGCGTCTCGTCGTGCTCGATGTGGAGCATTTTCCCATCGTGCGCCACTGGTACATCGTGCAACGCAAGGACAAGCGGCCTTCTGCCGCAGCGCAGGAGTTCGAGCGCTTCCTGCTGAAAGAGTCGCAGAACACGCTACAGCAGGTCAGGGTGCCGGGCAAGAAAAAGCGGCCCGGCAGCCGATCTGAATAAGAATATCGGTCTCGCTGTTCGGCGACCGCACCGCTTTCAAGACGGCAATGCTTTTCTGCAACGCCAACACTTTCGCACGCAGGATTATTTTCCCTTCTGGTACCAATACGTCCGGATGCGGCTGGTCGAAACTTCGATTGGCGGCTTTTGCCCACCTAGTGCGGAGGCGCAATCCGCGCCCGTGCAGTCTGGATTGCCGCCACCGATCAGGAATGGAATCAACCGGGGTACGCCATTGACGTCGATGTTTACCACCCCGGATACCGGCGAGGGCGGCAGGCCACCACCCGCAAATACCACAAAGCTAAGTTCCGCAGTGAATGGCGACAGTCGGTAGCCCCGCGCTGTTCCCAGCGATGCCGTGCAGGAATTCGCCGTCGGCGCCGACGGCTGATTCGTGCCGAAAAACACAAAGCCCGCCGTCACCAATGGCGCATTGACGACCTTTTCGCCATCGGCCAAGTCGATGTGATACCCCCTCAGCGAGCCGTCGTAGGCAGTGCCGGTGGCGTTGAACAGATCGCCGGCCGCCAGCGATATGGCGGTGAACCCGCTCGCGTCATTGCCGGTCACTTCATCCTTGAGCATGAACACCATGTTTTGTTTACCTGTGGCTGCCGTGTTGTTGAACAGCGGATGCTCGCGGTCGCCGGAACCTGCGATGACCGCATCGTAAGTGCCAGTGGTAATCACCTCGGGTGGGTAGAAGAACTTGCGACAGACCCCGGTGGCGCACTCGCCCAGCGTGGCAAAGAGGTGCAGCTTCCATTTGTCGGGGGTAATCTGGTTGATCGGCTCCAGATCCACGCGCCAGATCTGGCCGCCGACATCCGCGGCGTACATGCGATCTATCGCGCCGTCCCGGTTCCTGTCCACCAGGGTGATGTCCGCTGCGATGCTGTACTTCAACCTGTCGCTGGGGCAGGACGCCTGTGTAGGCGAGCCGCTGGACGTCCACGTATCGCTGGCGCTGGTCGCCGCCGCATCAAAGACGGCTTTCCATACCACTGCACCGGTGAGCGCATCCAGGACGAAAATACCGCGTCCCATGATGTCATCCACCGGTGGCGGATCTACGTCCTGATTGGGATCATAGCCCGCTCCGAAGATCACTACCGGATTGCTGTAGCCCGCCACCTTGGCGACCTTGGGCATGGACCAGGTCTGCCCGAGTTCTCCCATGCCTGTGCTGGTGTTATCCACTTTCCACAAGAATTTCGGTGCTTGTGGATCGGTCACGTCCAGCGCATAGAGCATCCGACCGCCGCGACGCATCGACAGGTAAAGATGGGCCTTCAGGGTCGTACCGTTGGTATCCAGCAGTTGATAGACTCCGGTCGGTCCGTCCACGAAGTAGTCCTTCTTCCTCGGTTCTGGCAGGATTCCTGGGGGGGTGGAGGGCAAATTCAGTTGGGGTGAGCTTGTCCGCAACCGGTTCAATTTGTTGAATTGCTCGCTTGGGATGAAACCCCACAATTCGGTGCCAGGCTCAGGCAGGGTGCTGGCAGGAGGATTGGTTTGATTGCCGTTGACAGCGTGGAATATGCCCCCGTTGTCTCCGTAATAGACCACCACATTGGCGTCGTCGGTAGCCACTGTTTGCGGTCCTGCATCACCGCAGTTGCTGCTTGAGTAACTGATTTCGGTTGCCGACGTAACCGTTACTTCACAGGTGTGTCCGCTAGGGAAATTCACGGTTGCTGTGGTGCCGGTCGAGCCGATCTTCGCGATGTCCGCAGTCGAAGCAGTCGCTGTGCGGGTGCTGCCGTCATCTGCCGTTGCAGTGATGCCTATCACTGCGCCGGCATAGTTGATGACGGTCGGGCGCGAATGCAACACGTCGCCATGTACCGAGGGTCGCACCGTTATTGTGCCGCCCGGGCCGGTTTCGTCGCCGTAATTATCTTCTCCGCGCGCCCAATTGATCAGGTTGTCGCGATCGCTTGCGAGGAATCCCGTCGAGCGCGTAGCAGTGATGGCCGTCCCTCCTACACCGGTAGCAGGACTAACCGGCGTGGTCGCAATTTGATAGCTGAAAGTGGTGGTGTTGGCCACCGTGATCGGGAAAGTGCCGATGTAAGGTTCCTCATGCAAGTTGGGTGTACCGCCAATGCTCACCTGGTCGCCTGTTGTAAAGCCGTTTGCCGCTGCCGTGACCGCGGTCACCGTAACACCGCTGCGCGTCAGGCTGGTAATGGTCTGCAAAGGGCCTGGCGTGCTGACCAGTGTGGTGCCCGTCGCCGGCGTGGCCGGAGAAGTTGCAACGGTGAACGTAAAGCTCTTGTTGTTCGTCGGCACGTTGAAACTGCTCGCGACGATGTTGCCGTTGTATTCCGGGACAGAGGTTCCGTTGCTGTCTACCACTCCCGTCAGGTTGATGATTTTGCCGGGAGTCTGAATGAAGTTGTTGAAGGTTGCCGTCTCGACGGTAACCGTATTGCCGACTCGCGTCACGCCGCCTGCAGGAATGGCGAAGGACACCATGCAAGGTGCCGGGCAATTGCCTGTCGCATTCTTCTCGCCCGTGGCAATGCCGCCCCCTGCCACCGTCGCCGGCGCTTCCGTTACGGTGTAGGTAAAGGTATCCGGCGTCACGTTACCGATAATAAAGTTGCCGTTATAAGCCGGTTGGTCGGCGCCGCTGATCGTGACAGTTTGCAGATTGATATAACCATGCCCGACTGCCGTGGCAGTCACAGTGTTCCCGCTGCGGGTAAGCGTAACGGGCTGCGACAGGGTGGGAAGGCTGGCGGTATAGCTACCTGTCGCCACAACGGGCGGGTGCTCCACTACCGTATAGGTGAAGCGTGTGGCATCCAGCTTTGTAATGCTGAATGTGCCGTTGTATTCGGCCTGCACCGCGTTCGCGATGGTAATGGGATCGCCTGTATTGAAGCCGTGGTTGCCGTTCGTGGTTACCGTCGCCGTCGTGCCCGCGCGCGTCAGGCTGATGACGTTCACCGAACTGGTGCTGCCGAGCATGCTTGCCGTAATGTTCGCGTTAGTCGTCGCGAAGGCATTGCTCGCATGCCCCAGGTCGGCAACGCAGCCGGCTCCACCCGGACAATAGGTGTACAGCTTGCGCGGCGTGCTGGGATTGGTCGTATAGTTATTTGTGAGGGTCGCCAGGCGTATCATTTGCCCGGCCCCTCCTTTTTCCACCAACTCCCCGTCCGCGAGATCGAAAGCCTTGCCGGCCGAGTTGCCCATCTCGGGAAAATTGACCCAGAAGCCGTTGGCCGGATCGGTGGCGCAAATCTGCCCCTGGCTGGACAGCAATGTTTGCTGGTCTGACGTGAGATTGGCCACGCCCAAGGCGTTCAGAGACGTCAGGTACGGATTGTCGCTTCGGGAGCAGGTCCAGAAACTGACGGCATTCGGCGACATGAAGCCTGTCCCGGACGCGTCTATCGCCCCTTGGCCGATGCTGTCGCCGAGTTGCAGGTCGCCGGACGCTGAATTGATAATGAATTGATACTGCTTGAGGTTGCCTGCCCAACGCGGCAAGGCACCTGCGTCCGGTCGGAACATCCCCATGTAGATCTGGTTCAGGTAAGTACCCTGCGCGTTAACGCTAACCGGAAGGCTGGAGGAGGAGAAGACGCTGTTGACCGCCTGCACCTCGTTGAGAATCTTGAGAATGGCCACTACCAGGCCGTTGTAGTCGGAAGTCGCGAAATACTTGCCGCCGCCATAGCGTGCCATGCTGGTCAAGGTTGCCGCGTAGTCGGCCTGACAGCTTCCTCCCAGGATACCAACCGTGTAGGTAGTGATGCTTTGCATCCCGGTGGGCTGGCCCGCAGCATTGTACAAATCGGACTGGTACATGTAGCGCGACCACTCGTCGGCGTAATAACCTTTCGTTTCGTGGGCAGACGAGGGAAATGTAAAAGCGCCGCAGCTCGTGCTGACCGTGTCCAGTATCAACGCCTTCTGTTCTGTCGTGACGCCCGGGGCGTTGTTCAGCGCCGGAGCAGCCGAGTCGGGTGCGTCTCCCGGAGTTCCGGACGAGCTATAGGAGTTGCCGATGAAAATCACAAAGTTTTTTTGGCAACCGCCCGGCGGCTGGATGCTGCTGTAGTTGCGGCCGGAAATACCGATGCCCCCGCGGTAATACGCCCAGGTTTCCTGCATGCTCGCAGCGATGGCCTCGCTCGAAGCCTTGATGGAACCGTCGCCCGTTCCGCCGCCGGCGTTCCAGGACTTGATCCAGTTAAGGAATGCAGTCTTGTGTGCCGCATCCATGGGAATCAGTGGCTGTGCGAGACAACCGCCCGTCGAGCTCAACGCGCCACAGTTCAGGTTGTTCACATCACGGATGTTGTTACCGTTGTACAGCATCATGCCTATGTTGATAAGAGCGCTTCCATCGGCATTGGTAGGCAAGTTCAGCACCACGTTGTACAAGGCGCATTGCTCGATCCCGCCTACCGAGCCGCTCATCGCCGTCGCAACGCCATCGATTATGCAACTCGCGCCCCCTGCGGAAGATGAGAAATTCGCGGCGTTGTCCATGACGATCATGACGTTTGGCACGTTTGCGGTACTGCCGAGTCCACTGTAGATATCAATGTCCTCAGCGCTCGCGACGATCGCCTGGATGGAAAGCACCGCTAACGTGACAGCCAGGATTGCGCGGATCGATTTCATGATCATGCCTCCAGTTGCGAGTGTTGCTTGCTGAATCAGGGACAGTTCGTCCCCGCCGGAACGCGCAAGGCAGCACCCTGTACGGTCGTCGCTGTTGCGCCGGTGTTGCTGTCGTTCACCGCCGTTTGCAGTTCCCATTGCTGCAGATAGCACCATGATTGTCCGCCCGGCGTAGCAGCGACGCCTGACACCATCAGCCCCGTCTGCTGCGCAGCACCGCTGCTGACGCAGGGGATATCCGCTTCCAGACTTGGATCCAGGTCTGCGTTGGTGATCGCAATGGATCCAGTACAAATCGGATTCACGCTCGCCGTGTAATCCGTGCTGCCGTCCTGGTTTATATCCACGTCTATGGCCTGAGCGGCCGGGTTGGCCGTGAAGTTGCTGCCCATGACCTGTTCGGTAGCCTGTCGTGCCGCAGCCGCCACTTCTTCCTGCAACTGCATGTTGCCGACAATCCGCAAGTTGGTGTTGCCAGCGCGGATTGCGGAGACCACCAGCAGTGTCAGCACCACGAGCATCACCAGAGCCACGATCAACGTCTGGCCGACTTGTTTGATCGTCTTGATCATGGCGTCTCTCTCCGGCTGCTGGGGTTGACGACCCGCACGACCTGGTTATACGCATGACGCTTGTAGTTATCATTGGCCGCGGGTATTGCAGCTACCCCGGTGACTGCGCTCAGCTGGTAACTCTTCGTATCGGTGTAGCCGGCGGTCTTGTCGATATTGCGCGCCAGGATGTTGACGCGAACCGCCATGACATCTTTCCACTGGGCTGCTGCCGGTGTCGTTGTGTAGCTGTCGGGGGCACCATCGTCCGTAGTATCGATGCCGTAATCGAACTGCATGTTTTCTATTCCTTCAACCACCGGTCGCGGCGTTGTGGCGCCATCGGTGAATTCCACCATCTTCAGGGTGGGCACAGCGTCGCCCCCGGCTCCGCATTCGTTGCAGGTGCTCACGTAGTAGATACGCACGATGTATTTCCTGAGCTCGGCTGGCGTCACACAATCCTTTTGCTTCAGGGTGAAACCGCTGGTTGCCATCACGAACGGGGAGGTATCCTGATTGCATCGGGATACTTGCAGGTAGGTTGTACCCGCGACGGCCGCAGTTGGCGCTATCGGTGTTTCGGACGAGGTCCGTCGTATAACCAGGATTGCGGTGCCTGCCTTGTAGTCCAGCAAGCACGCAGATGGAGTGGGATCTGCGGCTGCTCCCGCATAGCCATACAGGCCTACTGGTACCGCCGGCGTTGCGGGCGTCCAGCCGGTAGCATCCGGCACGCAAGGATCGGGCGCGGAATATACTGTCGTTTTTGGCGGGGCGTACTCGCCGTAGAAACCCGCATGTTCGATATCGCCGCGCAACAGTTCAATGGCGTAGCGCCCGTTTTCGATTTGCCGGTGGGATTTTTCCAGCTCGTTGCGGGCCGCGCTCTGCGTTGCGATGAGCGTAGCCATCCCGGCCACCAGAATAAGTCCTATCGTTATCGAGATCATCAGTTCCACCAGCGACAAGCCTGCTTGTCGAAGCTGAAGTACGGCGCTGCATGTCACCAATCCCGGTTTCATTTTTTCACAGCAAGTTGGCGATTCTTACGCTCGAGCCGATCACGCGCCGTTGCGTTTCATCGCCATACTGCCCCTTTCCGCAATTTTGCCCGACCGGTGCGAATGTTTTGCCCAACCCTTGCCAGGCCACCGCCACCGTATACAGATCCAGGGTCGCATCGTAAATGACGCAGCCACGCGCCCCGACCATAGCCCCTGTTGTACCGCCTGCCGCAACTTCAGCGGCCCCCAGCAGCAGATTGTTCCAGTCCGCCATGTCCTGTACGGCGATTGCTTTCTGTTCAGCTGTGCCCACAGTACAGGTGGGCGTGCCTATAGCGGAGTCCGTCCCGAAATAGGGCGCCCCGTTCGCGGCGTCTGTCGTAACTGCATAGCAACTGGCCACCTTGCGATTTGCATTCAAGCGTCCGACCATGTCCTGCAACAGGATCAACGCCTGAGCGCGCTGGTATGATTCCATTTCCGATTGCTGTGCTTGAACCTGCAATCCTGCCAGACCCAGCAGGGCAACCAGCAGAATCAGCATGCTCACCAGCACTTCTATCAGACTCGTGCCGCCTTCCTCGTTTTCTTTCTCGTTCAGTTCCGGGTTCATCAACATGCCCCCTGTTTGCTGGTTGGGCGGCCACTCAGATCGATCTTGATGCAGCTCATCTGAGTACTTGCCGGGCTGCTTATCTCGATCGCCGGGGTAACGGCTTGCAGTCGTCCGTTGCCGCTGTATACCACGTCGGTGCAGGTTACCTCCGTTCCGCCGGATTTACAGGTCAGAGTAAGATTGATGAGCGCCTCACGCTGTTGAACGATGACTCCCCCCGCCGTGATCTGCAGAGTACCCGATCCTATTCCGCTCAATACAACGCTGCTATTGCGCTTGATTGCTTCGCTGCGTGCCACAGTCAGCATGGACATCACATCGAAGGCAGCGGTCTTCACTCGTTGGCTTGCAACGAATTCGCGGAAAGATGGTGCAGACAATGCTGCTAGTATTGCCACAATTACAACTGTCATCAGCAACTCGATCAATGTGAAACCTGCCGCTTCGCGGCATTTCCGGCTGGTCCATAACGAAGTTCTGGTTCGCTCGGTTCGCATGATTTTTACCAGCAGTCGTTCACGCTTCCACTGCCGCTTTGGCTTTTCATGCCGGCTTGATTGATGCTTACCGTGGCACACTGTGTGTCGTTTGTCGCCTGAGAGCCCTTGGGTACGGCATTTATGGTGTAGGTCGGCGGCGCCGTCCCTACGTCGGTGATGGTGATGTTGTAGGCCGCGTCGACGTCAGCTGGCACCGTCGCCATATTTAGTGCTGCCAACGAGCTGGCATACTGCCGCGCATCCAAGATGTATTGTTCCTGCTTGTTGGCGACGCCCATGATGAAGCTTTCTGCAGCGCTCCGTTTCGCCCTGGTGCTGTATTGTGTATACGAGGGGATGGCGATCAAGGTCAAAATTCCGACAATCGCCACAACTATCATCACTTCGGTCAACGTGAAGCCTTCGTTGCACAACCGCTCCATTTGAACCTTCGAGTGGTTTACCTGCATGATCGCTCCTTTTTATCGGAATCCTACTCAGCTGACCGTACACTTCAATACTGTCTATTGCCCATCTTGGCAGGCGGCGGGCGATATCGCAAGTTGCGCGCCCGAAATCCGAATTTCGACGGCACAACCTTCCAATAATGCAATTTCCCCTGGAGATCGGCCTTTAAACCCTTTTCCCTTGTCGGCATAAATAGTACTACGTCTTGCGAAGGGCACTTAACGCATATTTCGGTTATATTAAATATATTAGTAAAAATATATGTTATTAGGAGAGTTTATGAAGGGTATCAAAGGGTTTACTTTGATAGAACTGATGATTACCGTGGCGATATTGGGCATCATCGTCGCAGTCGCATTTCCCAGCTATCAGCAGCACATCGTCAAGGGCAACCGCGCCGCTGCACAGGCGTTCATGATGGAAGTGGTGGACCGCCAGAAACAGTACCTGCTTGATGCCCGCGCCTACGCTCCCGACCTCGCCACACTGAAAGTAACTCCCCCTGCCAACGTAACCAGATTCTACGGTACGCCGACGATCGCCATAGTGAATACACCGCCCGGGTTTACCGTCACAGCCACACCGCTTTCCGGCACCTCGCAATCGAGCGATGGTGCACTGACGCTGGACAGCAACGGCGTCAAAAACCCGCCCGGGAAGTGGTAGTGCCATGAAGCCGCGACAGCGTAGGTCCTCCGGTTTCACCCTTATAGAACTTCTTACCGTTCTGGTTATTGTCGGAGTGCTGGCCTCACTCACTGGTCCCAGTTTCAAGTCGATCATCCAATCGCAGCAAGTCAAGACTGCGAGCTTCGAGTTGTATGCTGCACTGGTTCTGGCGAGAAGCGAAGCAATCAAGCGCAACGCTCCTGTCACTATAACTCCCGTCTCCGCCAATTGGCAAAACGGCTGGGAAATTACTTCCAGTGGCGGAATCAGAATCCAGGCGCGCGAGGGCTTGACGGGCGTCGTCTTCACCGGTACGCCGGCCAACATTGTCTATGGAAGAAGTGGCCGGCTAAGCGGAGGAGTGTCGCCCTCTTTCCAGATTGACTCTAATCCGACGACCACGGCCAACACACGCTGCGTCACCATAGAACTGAGCGGCATGCCGCGCACCGTCAGGAGCGCCTGTTCATGAATCAGCGCCTCAGCGGCGGATCCAGTTTGATTGAAGTGCTGATCACCATTTTGATTCTGATGGTGGGCCTTCTGGGCCTCGCGGGCCTGCTGGGAGTGGCACAAACTTCCCAGATGGAGTCCTATCAGAGATCGCAGGCCCTGATCCTGCTGAAAGATATCCAGGATCGCATCAACGCCAACCGGAAAAATGCCGCCGACTATGTAGTCGCGTCGCTCGCCGGCGGTACGGCATGCCCTGCGGCCGGCGGTTCCATCGCAAGCAAGGACCTGAATGAATGGTGCACGGCGCTGTCGGGCGCCGCCGAAGTAAACAGCGTTGGCGGCAACGCCGGCGCGATGCTGGGTGCGCGTGGCTGCATTACCCAGATTGATGCAGGGGCAACTGGGGTTCCCGGTCAGTACCTGGTGGCCGTGGCATGGCAAGGGCTGAACCGGACCGCCACGCCTTCCATTGCCTGTGGCTCAGGGCAATATGGCAACGACGAGTCCAAGCGCCGTGTGGTTGCGCTCCCCATCGATTTTGCGGATCTGAACTGACATGAATCACGCTTGCTATATGCCAAAACACGGGTTGCAGCCACCCGAGCGCGGTTTCTCGCTGGTAGAACTGATGATCTCCATCACCATCGGTCTGATCATCCTCGCAACCCTGGTGAGCCTGTTCGTCAGCCAGAGCCGGGCGCGTGGCGAGCTGGACAAGGCCAACCGGATGATAGAAAACGGGCGTTACGCGCTCGAGCTGCTGTCGGACAACCTGCGCCTGGCCGGGTTCTTCGGCGAACTCGATCCCGCCACCCTTACTGACGCTGTGGCCGGAATCACTGACCCATGTTCCACCAATACAGCCGACATGGCAGGGGCGATCAAGCTGCATGTCGGCGGCTACGATGCGGCGGCGGCGGCTTCCGTTATCGCCAACACGCCCTGCGGCCTGGTTTCCTCGTCGCTGAAGACGGGTTCGGACATCTTCGTCGTGCGCCGCGCCGACACCTCCATCCCCGTGTTGCAAGGCGCAGCTCTGGCGGGCACCCACTATCTTCAGGTATCGCTATGCCGTTACGACGCCGTCAAGTTCAAAATCTCGACCGACCCCGCGACCCTCACTTTGCGCGGGCGCGACTGCACCGAAACGAGCACCATACCCTACGCAAATGTGCGCCGCTTCCTCTCCCAGACCTATTTTGTTTCGCCCAACCATAAAGGCAGCGACGGGATACCGACGCTCATGCGCAAGGAACTTGCCAACATAGATATCAGCGGTACGGTCGTCGGGACGTTCGTCACCACACCGCTGGTCGAGGGCATCGAGTACCTGCAGGTGGAGTACGGCATCGACGGAGCCGACACGGATGCCGACAACATGCCTGACAGGTTCAACCCCCCCGATTCTGATGGCCTCAACGGCGACATTGACGGCAGCGCCGACGCCTATTCGACCTGCGCGGCATGCAGCGTCGATCAGTGGCGCAACGTCGTCAGCGCAAAACTCTATATCGTCGCGCGCAACATTGAGCCAACGCTCGCTTACACCGACACCAAGACCTATTCGCTGGGGCAGGCGGGCAACGTCGGCCCGTTCAACGACCATTACAAGCGCCATGCGTACAGCCAGCTTGTTCGCCTGGTCAACCCATCCAGCCGCAGGGAGCTACCATGAACCGTCTTGCTCCGTCCGCTGAGCGCCAGCGCGGCAGTACGCTGCTGGTCGCGCTGGTAATGCTGGTGTTGCTGACCCTTACCGCCTTTTCAGCAATGCGTGCCAGCACCAACAACGTGCAGGTCGTCGGCAATGCGCAGTTCCGCGAGGAAGCGGTCGCCGTAGCGCAGAAGGCGATCGAGAACGTTGTCAGCAACAACAGCTTCCAGGACGTCACCCCGGCCACCCAGAACGTCGACGTCAACGGCGACGGCACGGCTGACTACAGCGTCAGATTCGACGAGCCAAAGTGCATTTCCAGGAAGCCTACTACGAACTCCGACACCAATGTGCCTAGAGTCTGCTACAGCGACAACAAAATCAAGGACTCCTGCATCTGGGCAATCTGGGACATCACGGCGGAGGTCACCGACCTGCATGGTTCCGAGACCACGATCAAGATTCACCAGGGGGTCAAAACCATCACCGGCCTGCAGACCAAACTTCTCAAGTGCGACCCGACCTGAACGGAGATTCTCATGAAAAGATTTCGCAAGACCTTGCTCGCTGCCGCGCTATATAGCGCGGTTGCACCCGCTTCGCTTAGCCTGGCGGAGGACATCCACATCTATTCCTCGGACGTCGGCGCCTCAGCCAAGCCCAACATCCTGGTGGTCATCGACAACAGTGCGAACTGGGCTTCCGCCGCCCAGCACTGGCCGGGCGGCATCAAGCAGGGCGAGGCCGAGCTAAACGCGCTACGCACCGTAATCGGCGACCTCAGCGACCGGGTCAACCTCGGTCTGATGCTGTTCACGCCTGGCAGCGGCACCAACAAGGACGGCGGCTATGTGCGCTACCACATCCGCCCGATGAACGACACCAACCGCAGCGCGTTTCGCGCGATGCTGGGCAACCCCACGGGCTGCACCGACGGGCAAAACTCGCTCAACGGCACGCCGAACTGCATCTACCAGAACTTCGCGTCGGGTCCACTGAACGAGAGCATAAGCTCGGCCTCCACCGATTACAGCGCGGCCATGTTCGAGGTGTTCAAATACTTCGGCGGCTACACCAGCCCTGCGCATGCAGACGACAACGTTCCCGGCAGCCCGGTAGATATCAGCCATTTCGGCGCAACCCGCTACGCGGGCAACCCGGATTCGCGCACCGACCAGGCGGCCTTCACCGATACTGCACCGACCAAAACCAACTACAACACGCCGCTCGATACCATCAGCAGCTGCGCGAAGAACTTCGTTATCTTCATAGGCAATGGTTTTCCGTCACAAGACTCGTCCGCTACCCTGCTCAGCGAGGTAGGCGGCGATACAACGGCGCTGTCGGCGCCGGACTATGTAACCACAACCGGTACGGTGACGACGCTGCTGGGTTCGGGCGCTTACGCCAGCCAAGCCGACTGCGAAGCGGCCGCGCTGGCGACCTACGGCGCCAGCTATGACAGCTATTTCTGCGCCAATCCCGCCCCGGCAACCGTATCCTACACGCTCAATACCAACACCGGCTGCGGCGTGTACGAATCCGAAGCGGCGTGTGCTGCCGCCGCTGCGTCAACCTATCCCGGTTACACCTCCTACAGCTGCACAGCCAACACCGGCGTTTCCTGCATCGGCGCGACCATCAACCTGGGGCTGACCACCTGTGGCCAGTATTCATCCGTGGCGGCATGCGAATCAGGCGGCCTCACCAGCCATCCCGGCTTCTCCAGTGTGACCTGCGCGGTGGACAATCCGGCCTGTAATGCTTCGACCGTCAGCTTCGGCACTTCGGTCTGCGGTGAGTTCGCGACCGCGACCGCTTGCGAGGCAACGTTGGCCGGCCGCTATCCCGGCTACTCCAACTACAGTTGCACGCTCAGTTCCTCCTGTACCACCACGTTCTCGTCCACCGCCTGCTATGCCCTGGCTTCCGCCTGTGCGAGCGATGCGCTTGCGGCGAACCCTGGGTACAACAGCTTTACCTGTTCGATCGGCTCAAACGCTGGCTGCAACGGCGTCGTCCGTGTGTGCGGTGACGCCAATACCTACAACAACGCGACGCTGTGCGCCTCCGGCGGCAACACGCATCTGCCGGGCTATCCGTCCTATTCCTGCGCCTCGACCAGCACCACGGCTTGCGGCACCGGCAACAATCGCGAATGGACGATCACCGGCATCAGCTCCAACCAAGCCTATTCCTCCATTATCGGCAGCGGCAAGAGATGGGGCATGTTCGGCACCACCGCCGGTGGCGCGACCTACAGCATGACGGGCCACGGCGGCAATTCCTACCGCGTGCTGGGCCACGCCACCACCACCACTTACGAGATGTACGGCAGCAAACTCGTCACAACCGCGTCGCCTACCGGCACCTTCTCCACGACCAGCGGCAACTACGCCGACGAATGGGCGCATTTCCTGTACCAGACGGACCTGGGGCAGGCCACCGGCCAGCAAAACATCACCACCTACGCCATCGATGTGTTCAAGGACGCGCAGGATCCCCAAGAGACCAAGCTGCTGATGAGCATGGCACGTGCCGGCGGCGGAAAGTACTTCGCCGCGTCCGACGAGGGCGCGATCCGGGATGCCCTGCGCCGCATCATGGCCGAGATCCAGTCGGTAAACAGCGTGTTCGCTTCGTCCAGCCTGCCCGTGAGCGTGAACACCCAGGGCCAGTACCTCAACCAGGTGTTCATGGGTATGTTCCGCCCGGACGGCACCTCCAAGCCGCGCTGGGCCGGCAACCTGAAGCAGTACCACCTTGCCCTGTTTAACGACTCCCTGCGCCTGGCGGACAAGAACGACGTCGAAGCCATCAGCAGCACCACCGGCTTCGTCACCCCATGCGCCACCAGTTTCTGGAGTACGGACACCAATGACTACTGGGATTACGCCGGCTCGGTAGCCAAAGGCAGCTGCCTAGCTAGCACGAACTCCAAATGGTCGGACGCGCCAGACGGGGACGTGGTCGAAAAGGGCGGGGCGGCACAGCACCTGCGCGGCGTCATCGCCAGTGGCACCAGTTTCCTGACCAGCACCAACTACACCACCCGCGCGCTCAAGACCTGCAACCAGGCGACAGGCTGCACTGCCTTGACCAACTTCGACACCTCCAACACCAGCCTGACAGCCGCGGCCTTTGGCATCCTCGCCGGCACCGAGAACGACTTCATCGACTGGGTGCGAGGCAAGGACGTGGACGACGAAGATAACGACACCGTGTTCAACGAGATGCGCCCGTCGGTGCACGGCGGCGTGATCCACTCCCAGCCCGCTGTAGTGGACTTCGGTAGCCCGACCGGGGTGGTCGCGTTCTATGGCGCCGACGATGGCGCGTTCCATGCCGTCGTTGGCAATAAAGCAGATACGGACGGGAGCGAGTTGTGGAGCTTCATCGCGCCGGAGACCTTCAGTCGGCTATGGCGCCTGAAGGACAACGGCACCACCACGCCGCTCGTGAACTTCCCCACTACGCCCGGCAGCGTCGCCCCCAAGGACTATTTCTTCGACGGCACCATTGGCGTCTACCAGAAGGCGGGCAACACCTGGATCTATCCCGCCATGCGGCGGGGCGGCCGGGCCCTGTATGCGTTCGACGTCAGCACGCCAAGCAGCCCCGTGCTCAAGTGGCGCAAAGGCTGCTTCACCAACGACACACGGAACGACTCCAATTGCTCCTCCGGGTGGACCGATATCGGCCAGACCTGGTCCAAGCCCACGGTCACCCAACTGCGCGACTACGTCGATGCGGGCAACAATCCCAAGCCGGTCCTGGTCTTCGGCGGCGGCTATGACACCTGCGAGGACTACGACGGTCCCGATCCTTACAGCCATACAGACAACACCAAGACTGGCTACAATCCCGCCAACTGCAACGGTACCAGCGTGCACAAGGGTTCCCAGGTCTGGTTCGTGGATGCGGATAACGGCACCGTCATCCGCGTCTATCCGGTCAGTTCCAGCGTCCCGGGGGATGTTGCGCTGGTAGAAAACGAAGGTGGCTACGTGACCCATGTCTATGCCGCAGACATCAACGGCGACATCTATCGCATTAACGTCGGCACCTATGGCACGCTGACGCCCTCCAGCGGAGACAGCGCCTTCGTCGATGCCGGCTGGAGCAGCAACGTCAGCTTTTCCGCGATTGAGATCGCCGACTTGGCCGATGGCAGCGCCACCGGCGCGCGCAAGTTCCTCAACGGGCCCAGCGTGGTGCCATATGCGGGCTATAACGCGGTGCTGATCGGCTCGGGTGATCGTGAGCACCCGATGAAGAGCGACTATGCTTGCGGCAATTTCGGCGGCACGCAGGTCCAGAACATGTTCTTCATGGTGAAGGACACGCCCAATGCCTATCCGGACACGCCATATACGCTGGCCAATTTGCTCGACGTGACGAGCGGAAGCGTAACCGAGGCGGACTTGGCCGCCTATCAGGGCTGGCGCTTCAATTTTGGGGACTGCGAGCAATCCGTCAACAACCCGCTGACCATTGGCGGCACCACGTACTTCGGCACCAATGCGCCCTACAATGGTGCCATCACGTCCTGTACGATCAATCTTGGGGCAGCGAAAGGTTATGCAGTGGACTTCCTCACTGGTAATGCAAACACCGGCGATTCGCGTTGGGTGTCCTTCCTCGGGGGCGGCATGCCGCCGACGCCGGTGGGTGGCATCGTGGACGTAGGCGGCGTCAAATATCCGTTCTGCATCGGATGTGCCAACGGTCCGAATGCCTCCGCATCGCAAAGCACCAAGATCACGATCGAGCCCAAGTCGAAGCGGTTCCGCACGTTCTGGTACTTCCAGAACGACGATTGATCGATATCCACACACACGTGGTTCTTCGCAAGCCTGCCTCGACATTTAGCGCCGGATCGCGGCGACCCCCCGCATACCGGGGTCGGTCGTGCTTTCACTCATCCGGCGCTGCTTCATAGCGCCGTGCGCTGGGCCGCCGCCATCGCTTGCTCGTTATTGCTGCACCTTGCCGGCGCGGCGCTGCTGAGTCGCATGATGACCGGCGGTGATGGCACGGGCAGCGGCGGGCATGCCAGTAACACCCTCCTGGTGGTCAATCTCGCGCAGCAGGCGGGAAAAGCCCGGCCTGGTGCCATCAGTGCCGGCCGCCCGCGCAGCCAGGCGCCCGCTGCCGCGGCATCCTCATTCGGCGCAGTTGCCACTGGCGGGCTCTCTCCACTGGCCGCGACCTATTTCCCGATAAGCGAACTCGACGTTACGCCGGAGATACAGAGCGACATCGACCTGAGTGCGGAAGAAATGGGCCAACGGCTTGAACGTGGCGGCAGTATCCAGCTCACTTTATGGATAGACGAAGCGGGTCGGGTGGTAAAGGCCGAAGCAGAAAAGTCGTCTGGCCTGCCGCCGATCTTTGGCGAGGCCGCTGTAAAAGCCTTCCTTCAGGCCACCTTCCGGCCTGGAATACGAAACGGGGTAGCGGTGAAATCCAGGGCCAAGCTCATGGTGGTTGTTTCAGCCAGCGCGGATTCATAGACATGCCTTGCTTCCGGTTTTTCACCAATAAAAAAGCGACCCGAAGGTCGCTTTTTGTTTGTTGCCTGTCGGACTGATTACTTGATGATCGCGTTCAGTTCGCCCTTGCTGTAACGCGTGGCCATTGCGTCCAGCGCGATCGGCTTGATCTTGCCGGCTTGGCCTGCGGAACCGAAGGCTTCATAACGAGCCTTGCAGATCGCGCGCATCGCCTTGGTCGTTTCGGCCAGGAACTTGCGCGGGTCGAAGTCCTTGGGATTTTGCGCCAGGTAGCGACGGGTCGCGCCGGTGGAAGCCATGCGCAGGTCGGTGTCGATGTTCACCTTGCGCACGCCGTGCTTGATGCCTTCAACGATCTCTTCGACCGGCACGCCGTAAGTCTGTGGCATTTGGCCGCCGAATTCGTTGATGAGCTTCAGCCATTCTTGCGGCACGCTCGAAGAACCGTGCATCACCAGGTGGGTGTTGGGGATGCGGGCATGGATCTCCTTGATGCGGCTGATCGCCAGGGTGTCGCCTGTGGGCGGCTTGGTGAACTTGTACGCGCCGTGGCTAGGTGCCGATGGCGATGGCCAGTGCGTCAACCTGGGTCAGCTTGACGAATTCGGCGGCTTCGTTCGGGTCGGTCAGCAGCTGGTCGTGGCTCAGCACGCCTTCGGCGCCGTGGCCGTCTTCCTTCTCGCCGTGGCCGGACTCCAGGGAACCCAGGCAGCCCAGTTCGCCTTCGACGGAAACGCCGACTGCGTGGGACATCTCGACCACGCTGCGCGTGACGTTGACGTTGTATTCGAAGCTGGAAGGTGTCTTGCCGTCGGTCATCAGCGAGCCGTCCATCATCACGCTGGAGAAGCCGGACTTGATGGCGTTGATGCAAACCGCGGGCGATGCGCCGTGGTCCTGGTGCATGACAACGGGGATGTGCGGATACATCTCGACTGCGGCCTCGATGAGGTGACGCAGGAACGGTTCGCCGGCATACTTGCGTGCGCCTGCGGAGCCTTGCATGATCACGGGGCTGTTGCATTCATCAGCCGCTTCCATGATCGCTTTCACCTGTTCCAGGTTGTTGACGTTGAACGCGGGCAGGCCATAGCCGTTTTCTGCCGCGTGGTCGAGAAGTTGACGTAAGGATACGAGTGCCATTTATTCCTCCTGAAATTTAAATTGCCAAAACGTTTGTAACTAAACCTGCTTAACTCTTGCGGTGGTCGCCCACGCGCACGATCTTCATGGTGTTGGTGTGACCGGCCTTGCCGATCGCCTCGCCAACGGTCATCACGATCAGGTCGCCTTCCTGCACCAGGCCCAGGCGGTGCAACTCATCTTCTGCCTGACGCAGGGTGATGGAGTGGTCATGCGATTCGATCTTGAAGGCGATGGGATGCACGCCACTGAACAGGGTGACCTTGCTCAGGGTCGCTTCCATCGGCGTCATCGCAAAGATCGGCGTGTCGCCGTTGATGCGCGACATCCACAACGCGGTCGAGCCGGACTGCGTCAGCGCGACGATGGCCTTCACCTTGAAATGCGAGGCCGCATACAGCGCGGACATGGCGATGGATTGGTCGACACGCGCGAACTTGCTCTGGTCCGCGCGGCGGTCGGCGGCACTTGCTTCCGTCTCCACCTCGGCATTAATGCAGATGCGCGCCATCGCCTCGATGGTCTCCACCGGATAATCACCGACCGCGGTCTCCGCCGACAGCATCACCGCATCCGTCCCGTCCAGCACGGCGTTCGCCACGTCGGACACTTCGGCGCGGGTCGGGATCGGGTTGGTGATCATGGATTCCATCATCTGCGTGGCGGTGATGACCAGCTTGTTCCTGGCGCGAGCCATCTTGATCATCTTCTTCTGCAGACCGGGCACGGCCGCATCGCCGACTTCCACCGACAGGTCACCACGCGCCACCATGATGGCGTCGGACGCATCGATGATATCGCCCAGCACCGGGATGGCTTCGGCGCGCTCGATCTTCGCGACCAGCAGGCTCTTGCCGCCAGCGGCATGCATCAACTCGCGCGCCAGCTTCATGTCGTCTGCCGAACGCGGGAACGACACGGCCAGGAAGTCCGCCTTGATCAGCGCGGCGGTCTTGATGTCTTCCTTGTCCTTGTCGGTCAGCGCGGGAGCGGTAAGTCCGCCGCCCTTGCGGTTGATGCCCTTGTTGTTGGACAACACGCCGCCACGCACGACCACGCAATGCACCTCTTGGCCCTTGACGCCGGTGACGTGGAATTCCAGCATGCCGTCATTGAGCAGCAACACGGTGCCGACATCCACATCGTTGGGCAGCTCCTTGTAGTCCAGGCCCACGCGCTGCTGGTTTCCCAAACCATCGAGCGAAGCATCCAGAATGAAGGCGTCGCCCTTGTTCAGGACGATCTTGTCGTTCTCGAATTTGCGCACGCGGATCTTCGGTCCCTGCAGGTCAGCCAGGATACCGATGGTGCGGCCAGCCGCCTTGGCTGCCGCACGCACCTTCTCGGCGCGACCCATGTGGTCCTGTGCCGTGCCATGCGAGAAGTTCATCCGTACTACGTCCACTCCCGCGCGGATCATCTGTTCCAGTACCTTCTGGTCGCTGGATGCGGGCCCCAGTGTTGCAACTATTTTTGTTCTGCGGAGCATGAATTATTATTTCCTCAAAGTGAGGTGTGCCCATACACACCACCTGGCCAAGTGCGCCCAGCGCACCCGGCCGGGATTTTATTTTGCAGCGCGCTGCTCGAGGATCTCCACCGCAGGCAAAGTCTTGCCTTCGAGGAATTCCAGGAACGCACCGCCTGCGGTGGAGATGTAGGACACCTTGTCGTAGATGTCGTACTTCTGGATCGCAGCGATGGTGTCGCCGCCGCCGGCCAAAGTGAATGCCTTGGTCTCGGCGATCGCCTTGGCGATGGTCTTGGTGCCCTCGCCGAACTGGTCGAACTCGAACACGCCGACCGGGCCGTTCCACACCACGGTGCCTGCCTTCATGATGATGTCGGCCAGTTCCTGCGCGGACTTCGGACCGATGTCGAAAATCATGTCGTCGTCGGCCACATCACCTGCATCCTTCAGCACCGCCGGTTCGTTGGCGTCGAACTTCTTGCCGACCACCACGTCCACCGCGACCGGGATGGAAGCGCCGCGTGCCTGCATCTTGCTCATCAGCGCTTGTGCGGTCGGAACCAGGTCGTCTTCGCACAGCGACTTGCCGACATTCTTGCCGACCGCCTTGAGGAAGGTGTTGGCGATACCGCCACCGACCACCAGTTGTTCGCATTTCTCGGACAACGATTCCAGCACGGTCAGCTTGGTGGAGACCTTGGAGCCACCGACGATGGCGACCATCGGGCGTGCCGGGCTGAGCAACGCCTTGGTCAATGCTTCCAGTTCTTCGGTCAGCAGGATGCCGGCGGCGGCAACAGGTGCGAATTTCGCCACGCCGTGGGTCGAGGCTTCGGCGCGGTGCGCGGTGCCGAATGCGTCCATCACGAACACGTCGCACAGGGCAGCATACTTCTTCGACAGTTCGTCGTTGCTCTTCTTCTCGCCCTTGTTGAAGCGGCAGTTCTCCAGCAGCACCAGTTCGCCCTCGGCGACGTTGAAGCCACCGTCGGTCCAGTCGCGAATCAGGCGCACCGGCTTGCCCAGCTTGTTGGCGATGGTGTCGGCCACGGGCTTGAGCGAGTTCTCTTCCGAGTACACGCCTTCTTCGGGGCGGCCGAGGTGGGAAGTCACCATCACTTTTGCACCGGCTTTCAGTGCGGCATTGATGGTTGCCATGGATGCGGTGATGCGCGCATCGGAAGTGACTTTGCCGTCCTTGACGGGCACGTTGAGATCGGAGCGGATCAGGACACGTTTGCCCTTGAGATCCAGGTCGGTCATTTTGATAACGGACATGATTTTTCCTTCTTGCAGACTTTAAATGCAGAAAGGGCTGGCCTGCGCCAGCCCTTGATCGGACAGATTACTTGGCGACGTGCTGCACGAAGCGCAGCATGTTGCAGGTGTAGCCGTATTCGTTGTCGTACCAGGCGACCACCTTGACGAAGGTGCCGTCCAGCGCGATGCCGGCTTCGGAATCGAAGATCGACGAGATAGCCGCAGCCGCGGAAGTCGGTGGAAACCACCTTCTCGTCGGTGTAACCCAGCGTCTTGCTCATGTCGCCGCTCTGCGATGCCTTCTTCATGGCGGCGCAGATGTCTTCGTACTTGGCTTCCTTGTTCAGCTCGACAGTCAGGTCGACCACGGACACGTCGGAAGTCGGCACGCGGAACGCCATACCGGTCAGCTTGCCGTTCAGTTCCGGCAACACCTTGCCCACCGCCTTGGCTGCGCCAGTGGAGGAGGGAATGATGTTTTCCAGAATGCCGCGGCCGCCGCGCCAGTCTTTCTTGGACGGACCGTCAACGGTCTTCTGGGTTGCCGTGGCAGCGTGCACGGTGGTCATCAGGCCGCGCTTGATGCCCCAGTTGTCGTTCAACACCTTGGCAACCGGTGCCAGGCAGTTGGTGGTGCAGGAAGCGGCGGAGACGATGGTCTCGCCCTTGTATGTCGGTGTGGTTCACGCCGTACACGAACATCGGTGTCTTGTCCTTGGACGGTGCGGACATCACGACCTTCTTGGCGCCGGCCTTGATGTGAGCCTGGCAGCTTTCGTCTTCCAGGAAGAAGCCGGTGCACTCCAGCACGATGTCGGCGCCGACTTCGTTCCACTTCAGGTTGACCGGATCCTTCTCGGCAGTCAGGCGGATCTTCTTGCCGTTGACCACGAGGTTGTTGCCGTCGACCTTGATGTCGCCCTTGAAGTTGCCGTGCACGGAGTCGTACTTCAGCATGTAGGCCAGGTAGTCCGGCTCCAGCAGGTCGTTGATCGCGACCACTTCCAGATCCGGAAAGTCCTTGGAGATGGCGCGGAACGCCATACGGCCGATACGACCGAATCCATTGATACCAACTTTAATTGCCATGTTGCTCTCCCATTAACTAATTAAAAATCGTTGCGAGTTACAGCACACCCTTGACGGTCTTCACCACATTCTCTACGGTGAAGCCGAAGTGCTTGAACAACTCGGGGGCCGGAGCGGATTCGCCGAAGCAATCCATGCCGATGACTGCGCCTTCCAGGCCGACATACTTGTACCAAAGACCGGTCACACCGGCTTCAACGGCCACGCGCTTGATGCCCTTGGGCAACACGCTGTCCTTGTAAGCCTGGTCCTGACGGTCGAACACATTGGTCGAGGGCATGGACACCACGCGCACGTTGACGCCTTCGGCGGCCAGTGCCGCTTGTGCCTTCATCGCCAGGTCGACTTCGGAGCCGGTGGCGATGATGACTGCCTGCGGCTTGCCGCCAGCGGCTTCGGACAACACGTAACCACCCTTGCGGATGTTCTCGATCTGCTTCGCGTCGCGCTTCTGGAACTGCAGATTCTGACGGCTGAAGATCAGCGAAGCCGGGCCGGTCGTGCGCTCGACCGCACACACCCAGGAAACCATCGACTCGACGGTGTCGCAAGGACGCCATGTGTCCATGTTCGGGATGTAGCGCAGGGTGGTGGTCTGCTCGACCGGCTGGTGAGTCGGGCCGTCTTCGCCCAGACCGATGGAGTCGTGGGTGAACACATAGATCACGCGCTGCTTCATCAGTGCCGACATGCGCAATGCATTGCGCGCATATTCGGAGAACATCAGGAAGGTGCCGCCGAACGGCAGCAGGCCGCCGTGCAGTGCCATACCGTTCATGATGTGCGACATGCCGAACTCGCGCACGCCGTAGCTGATGTAGTTGCCGGGTTTCTTGCCGGAAACGTGATGCGCGCCTGTCCAGTTGGTCAGGTTGGAACCGGTCAGGTCGGCGGAACCGCCCAGGAACTCGGGCAATGCCGGAACCAGCGCGTTGATCGCGTTCTGCGAAGCCTTGCGCGTGGCGATGGTCTCGGCCTTCTCGTTGACGGCGGCGATAGCCTTCGGCCGCGTGATCGGCCCAATTAGCCGGCAGGTCGCCGTTGGTGCGGCGCTCGAATTCAGCGGCTTCCTTCGGGAAGGCCTTCTTGTATTCGGCGAACTTGTTGTTCCACAGCTTTTCCAGACCTTCGCCCTTGGTGCGCGCATCCCATGCTGCATACACATGTGCCGGGATCTCGAACGGAGGATATTTCCAGCCGATGTGCTCGCGGGTCGCCTGGACTTCTGCATCGCCCAGTGCAGCGCCGTGCACGTCGTGCGTGCCCGCCTTGTTTGGCGAACCTACGCCAATAATCGTCTTGCAGCAGATCAGCGAAGGCTTGTCGGTTACTTTCTTGGCTTCTTCGATCGCGGCATTGATCGCCTCCGGATCGTGGCCTTCGACGTCGCGCACCACGTGCCAGCCGTAAGCTTCGAAACGCTTCGCGGTATCGTCGGTGTACCAGCCGTCGATGTGGCCGTCGATGGAGATGTTGTTGTCGTCCCAGAATGCGGTCAGCTTGCCCAGACCCCAGGTTCCGGCCAAGGCGCAGGCTTCGTGCGAGATGCCTTCCATCATGCAGCCGTCGCCCATGAAGACCCAGGTGCGGTGGTCGACGATCTCGTGGCCGGGCTTGTTGAATTCGTTGGCCAGCAGTTTCTCAGCCATCGCCATACCGACGGCGTTGGTGATGCCTTGGCCCAGCGGGCCGGTGGTCGTTTCGACGCCGACGGTGTAACCGTATTCCGGGTGGCCCGGGGTCTTGGAGTGCATCTGGCGGAAGCGCTTCAGCTCTTCGATCGGCAGGTCATAGCCGGACAAGTGCAACAGCGCGTACACCAACATGGAGCCGTGGCCGTTGGACTGCACGAAGCGGTCACGGTCGGGCCACTTCGGATTGACCGGGTTGTGGCGCAGGTGATGGTTCCACAACACCTCAGCGATCTCGGCCATGCCCATCGGCGCGCCGGGGTGCCCGGAGTTGGCCTTTTGTACGGCATCCACCGCCAGCATGCGAATCGCGCCGGTGATGTCATTGAATTTCGGGGGGGTTACATTACGTGCCGCAGCCATTGTCCTGCCTCCTAAAAAACGTCCCTAACGGATATTAATAATCAGTATAAATTTCAAAGAAAGGTATCGATTATGCCCTACCGACGCGCTTCTGAGCAACAGATGCACCCCGGTGGGCTTAACCGCCTTCCGTCCTATTGATTGTCCCCTGAGCTCTTTTTAAGGGGTTTTATCCCCAATTGTTTGAGTTTTCGGTAAAGATGGGTGCGTTCTATGCCCGCCTTCTCGGCGATACGCGTGATATTTCCGTTCTCTTTTTCCATTTGATAGTTGAAATACAGGCTATCGAAATGTTCGCGCGCCTCTCGCAGCGGCAAATCTAACTGCAAAGATACTTGGGCGCAACCCTCATCGCCGACCTCCGGCAAAGTCGCTTCCGCCTGTTTCGGCAGCATGGACGGAACGCCCTGCTTGATGGCCTTGGCCACGGTCGCCAGTAATTTCTGCAGGGCGATGGGCTTCTCCAGAAAGTCCGATGCGCCGATACGCATGGCTTCCATCGCGGTCTCTATCGTGCCGTGCCCGGACATCATGATCACCGGCATCGTCAGCAGCCTTTGCTCGACCCACTCCTTGAGCAACATAAGACCGTCGGTATCCGGCATCCAGATATCCAGCAGCACGAGATCGGGCGTATGGCGCTCGCGGAAGATACGCGCCTGTTCTGCGTTCTCCGCCAGATGGACGCGGTAGCCCTCGTCGAACAGGATCTCGGAGAGCAGTTCGCGTATGCCAACCTCGTCGTCCACCACCAGAATCTCTTTCGTCATCACATCACCTCTGCTTCTGTCGCAGCCAGCGGCAGGATCACGCTCACGCATGTTCCGCCCGATGGCTGCCGTTCCATGGTTATCGTCCCGCCGTGCTCTTCAACTATCTTTTTCACGATTGCCAGTCCCAGGCCGGTCCCTTTCTGCTTGGTCGTCATGTACGGCTCGAACAAGCGCCCCAGCAGGTTCTCGGGAATGCCACTGCCGTTGTCGCACACCGTCAGTCGCAAAGCGCCTTCGGCGGTGTTTTCCGTGGCCAGAATGATCTGCGGATGCGCCGTCTGCTGCAAAGCGTCGTGCGCGTTCTGCAACAGGTTGTGGATCACCTGGCGCAGACGCGTCGCATCGCCGTTCAGCAGGGTGCGCTGTGCGCCGAGTTGCAGCGCGATCGGACTGCTGTTTGCTTCGTACAAGCCCATCACTTCGTTCAGTAACTGATGCATGTCGAGTTGCACCAGGCGGGTCGCCGGAGCGCGCGCATAGTTGGCGAATTCCATAACCATGTTCTTCATCGCTGCGACCTGACTGACGATGGTCTGCGTCGCGCGCTGCAACAGTTGCGCATCCTGCTCGTCCAGCTTGCTGAGCAATTTGTGCTGCAGGCGCTCTGCCGACAACTGTATCGGGGTAAGCGGATTCTTGATCTCGTGCGCCAGCCGGCGGGCGACTTCGCCCCATGCGGCCTGGCGTTCCGCCTGCAGCAAGTGAGTGATGTCGTCGAACACCACGACGTAGCTGCTGTCTTCTTCCATGGTGGAAAGCCGCGTTCCCCGCAACAGCAGCATCTGGTCGCCGTTCTTGCTCATGCGCTCGATCTGCAGGCGCCATTCATATTGTGAAGACTGGCCGAAGCCCTGCATCACCGCTTCCACGAACGAGCGCAGCAAAGCGTGTTCGGCCGCGATCTCCACCAGAGTCTTGCCCGCCATCTCCTGCAGCGAGACGCCCAGAATCTGGTTCGCGCTGGGATTGGAGGAGTGCAGGCGATGTTGTCCGTCAACCACCAGTACGCCGGAAGACAAGTGGGACAGCACGCTTTCCAGATAGACCTTGGCGTTCTCCACCTGCAGCTGCTGCTGTTCTCCCTTGCGCTTCGCATCGGCCAGGTAGGCGTTCATCTGGTTGAACAAACCGGTCAGCGCGCCCAGTTCGTCGCTGCTCTGCACCGGATACTTGCCGCTGAAATCACCCTTGGCCACGGCTTGCGTCCCCGCGGCCAGTGCAGCCAGCGGTGCGCTAAGCTGTTCGCTCAGATAGAACGCCGCCGAAATGACACTCAAGAGTACGATCAACAGCGACAGCGTAAGCGTGATGCCATACAGGCGCTTCAGGCCAAGTCGCGACAGCGACAATTCCTGGTAGTCGCGATATACCGCCTGCACGGTTTCTGCGTCCGCGGCGATCTGCCTCGGCACCGGTTGCATGAATTGCAGGGTCCGGCGCTCTCCTTTCCACAACGCGGATCTCACCGGGATCAACACGCGCAGGGCCAGTTGGTCGTCCGGCAGTACTTCCACCATGCTGTAGCCGTTGTTCTCCCAGGCTTGGCTCAGCATCTTTTCGTTCGGCATCTCCGGCCGCTGCCTGTCGCCGCCGCTGGCAAATGCCAGCAATTCGCCGTTGCCGCCGAACACTGCCGCTTCCTGCGCGCCTCCCTCTTCCACCAGACGCTTCAGGGTCTTGCTGTGCCCAAGCGGGTCCTGTTCCGCAAGGATCAGTGCGACCAGGTGGCCTTTCTTGCCCAGTTCCGCCAATCCGTTCTCCAGCGTGCTGCGCCCGAGGTTCAAGCCGCCTTCCAGCGCTTTTTCCACGCGCACGTCGAACCACGATTCGATGCTCTTGCCCAGGAACTGTACCGACACCGCATAGACCAGCAAGCCGGGCATGACCGCGATCACGGCGAATATCTTGACCAGCCGCAACGTCAGCTTTGCGCCGTATACCTGTTGCCTGAGTTTGCTGCGCAGCTGCCATATCTGCGATGCGACCAGTCCCGCCAGTCCCAGCGCCAACGCACCCGTCATCACCAGCAACACGGAGTAGCTGTGCGAGAACAGATCGGTGTTGGCGCTGGCGCTGGACAACAGATAGAGCAGCACGGCGCCGATGATGCCGCTGATGATCACCAGGTACTTCATGGCTGCGCCCCTGTGACCGGCGGCTGGATCTCCCAGCGATAGGGCTCCGATTCCAGATTCCAGTCCTCACTGGCGATCGCGTTCACTTGCAGCGGTTTTGGCAGTTGCGTCACATCCAGCCTCATCCGCGCATAAGCCGAACAGCAATCGCTGCCCTTTTTCAGCAAACGCGAAAAGTATCCGCCGCCCTCCTTGTCCAGCATTTCGAGGGGGACGGGCGGGGCGGTCTGGTGCCCCAGCACATGCAGGGCGTCGTTCAGGTCGTAGAAACTCTGGAACAGCGTGCCGTGCGTGATGCGGTACTGCTGGGTGAGCGCGTTGAACGAAAGTTTGGAGACCTGCTCATCGCGGGCGACGTCGGTGTCCAGCCAATACCAGCGCGAGCGATTGATGGCCAGTTCGCTGACGAAATACAGCGTGACTCCGCGCTTCAGCGCCGTCTCCACGGTGGGGGACAACTGGATGTCGAAATCGGCGGAAAGTTGATAGCCTTCTTCGGTCAGGCGCGCCTCGGCTTTGCTGATGACGATGCCTTCCGCGCAGGCGGCCGATGCGCACACCCACAGGCAGATCGCGCAGATCGAGCGGTGCAGCCAGTCAGGCTTGTTTGTGCAACAGCGCATAGAAGAATCCGTCGTGCTCGTCGTTCGGCAACAATTGCCCGTCAGTCATGTCGGGGACAGACAAAATGCCCCGTTCCGCATCGCTGTGCTGCGCCAGGAACGCGGTGATCACCTGCTGGTTCTCGCGTGCAAAGATGGAGCAGGTCGCATAGAGCAATTTACCATCTCTCGCCAGCAGCGGCCACAGTGCATTCAATATCTGCAACTGTTGTGCCGCGAAGCCTTCGATGTCCTCCGGCCTGCGCAGCCATTTGATGTCGGGATGGCGGCGCACCACGCCCGAGGCGGAGCAGGGCACATCGGCCAGGATGCGCTGGAAGGCTTTGCCGTCCCACCAGACTTCCGGTGTGGCCGCATCGCCGCAGATGACCTGCGCATTCAGGCGCAGGCGCTGCAGGTTCTCGTGCACGCGCTTCAAGCGCTCTTCTTCCTTGTCCAGAGAAACCAGTTCGATGTTCGCGGATTCCAGCAGGTGAGCGCTCTTGCCGCCGGGGGCGGCACAGGCATCGAGCACGCGCATGCCATCCCGCACATCCAGCAGGCGCGCCGCATATTGCGCCCCGGCATCCTGCACCGAGACCCAGCCCTCAGCGAACTTGGGCAGGCGCTCCACCGCAACCGGTCGCTCCAGTATCAGAGCATCCGGTTCGACCAGTCGCGCAGCGATGTCCTGCGCCGCCAGCAATGCCAGGTATTCCGCGGCCGTGGTTTGCCGCACATTGACGCGCAACGTCATCGGCGGATGGCGGTTGCCTGCTTCCAGAATGGTTGCCGCCTGTTCGCCATATTGCGCTTTCAGCGCATCTATCCACCATTGCGGATAGGCATAACGACTCTCATCGTTTCGATCGGCAGCCTCAAGCAATGCCGCCTGTTTGCGCAGGAAATTGCGCAATACTGCGTTGACCAGCCCGCTTGCCGCGGGATTGATGTTCTTGGTTGCACGTACCGCCTGATCGACGATGGCATGCTGTCCGGCCCTGGTGTGCTGCAGCTGGAACAGCGCGACCAGCAGCAGGCAGCGCAGCGGCGATTCCTGCACACGACGTTCCAGCAGGCTGTCGAGCACGAACACAAGGCGGGCGTAGTAACGCAATGTGCCATAGCACAAATCCTGCAACGCGCCACGTTCCTGTGCGGTCAGGCTGGATTGCCTGCGCAGGCTTTCGCTCAGCACCTCTGTCAGGTTGCGCCCGCCGCGCACCACTTTGCTTACTATTTTTGCCGCTTCGAGTTGGATGCGCTGCATCTTCAGTTCACGCCGAAGCGGTCGCCCGCCCTGATGGGGAAGCCCTGTACGAATTGGGCGACGGGCAGCGCTTTTCCGCCCGGCTTCTGCAGCACCTTCAGCGCGAGTGCGCCGTTGCCGCAAGCGACGATGATCGCGTCCTTCTCCACCGAGATGACAGTGCCGGGCGGCGCGGCTTTTCCTGCGGCCGTGCTGGCGCGCAATATTTTGACCGGTATTTCGCCGAAGACGGTTTGTGCGACCGGGAAGGGGTAATACCCGCGTACCGCGCGCTCGAGTTGAGCCGCATCCCGATTCCAGTCCAGCTGCGCTTCGCTCTTGGTCAATTTTGCGGCGTAGGTGGCTAGTTGTGCATCCTGGCGTTCCGGATGCAACTCGCCGCGCTCCAGATCCTGCAGCGCCTCGGTGATGGCTTGCGCGCCCAAGTCGGCCAGTTTGTCGTGCAGGGTTTCCGCTGTGTCATCCGCGGCAATGGCGCAGGCTCTCTTCAACAGCATGTCGCCGGTATCCAGACCTTCGTCCATTTGCATGATGGTGATGCCGGTCTCGGCATCGCCCGCAAGGATCGCGCGCTGGATCGGGGCCGCGCCGCGCCAGCGCGGCAACAACGAAGCGTGGATGTTCAGGCAGCCGCGGCGCGGCAACTGCAACACGGCCTGCGGCAGGATCAGGCCGTATGCCGCGACCACCATCACCTCTGCCTCAAGCTCCGCAATGGCCTGTTGTGCCTCAACTGTTTTAAGGGTGACCGGTTGCAGGACCGGCAAGCCATGTTGCAGCGCAAGCTGCTTCACCGGGCTGGCGGTGAGTTGCATGCCGCGCCCGGACGGCCGGTCGGGCTGGGTCAGGACTGCGACGACCTGATGTTCTTTCAGCAGCGCAGCCAGAGCACTGGCGGCGAATTGCGGAGTCCCTGCAAATATGATCTTCACGGATTCGTTCTTAGAGCGTCTCGCGCCTGTGCTTTTTCAGCTTGGCCAGGATACGGGTTTGTTTAAGGTGGGACAGGTATTCGACGAAGACCTTGCCGCGCAAATGATCCATCTCGTGCTGGATACACACCGCCAGCAAGCCTTCTGCTTCCAGCGTGAACGGCTTGCCGTGCTCATCCAGCGCGCGCACGGTGACACGCTCGGCGCGGGTGACTTTCTCATAGATTCCGGGAACCGAGAGACAGCCTTCTTCGTGTTCCTTGTCTCCCTGGCATTCGAGCAGCTCCGGGTTGATTAGTACCTTGAGATCATCATGCGTTTCCGACACATCGATAACGATCAACTGGATGTGCCTGTCCACCTGCGTCGCAGCCAAGCCAACGCCGGGGGCGGCATACATGGTCTCGGCCATGTCGCGCGCCAGCTTGCGGATGGAATCGTCGACGTGCTCAATCTTTTTTGCGATCTTGTGCAGTCGCTCGTCCGGATATTGCAGAATGGGAAGAATAGCCATATGAAAACTATAAATGCTTGCCAACTTAAGAGACTAGATGCAGAATTTAAACTGCCGTGCAAACATCACACCGCATTTTCCTTACTTTGCTGGGGTTTTCCATGCACAAGATTATATCGCTGATTTGCCTCCTGTTGCCGATTGCTGCCTACTCCGACGAGCTTCAATTGCAGGAGAACGCACCGGATCGTTACGTCGTGGTGAAGGGCGATACGCTGTGGGACATCTCCGCCAAGTTCTTCACGGATCCCTGGAAGTGGCCGCAGATCTGGGGTTTCAACAAGGATACCATCAAAGACCCGCACTGGATTTATCCGGGCGACCTGGTCTATTTGGATCGCAGCACCAGAACGCTAAAAGTTGAGGAAGCGGGTACGGCTGAATTGCCGGAGGTCGGCGATGTGACCTCCGCCGATACAGATGTTGTCAAACTATCTCCGAGAGCTCGTGAAGTGCCCGGCACCAGCGAGGCAATCCCCACCATTTCATTGAAGGTCATCGGACCCTTCCTTAATCGACCGCTGGTTATGGAAGACAATGAATTGGAGGGCGCGCCAAAGCTGATTGGAACCTTCGAGCATCGCGAGCTATTGAGCTCTGCAGACGTCGCTTATGTCAGCGACATGCCGCGAGATCGCGGTGAACGTTGGCAAGTCTACCGCCCCAGCATCACACTTATCGATCCTGATACCGACGAAGTCCTGGGGCACGAAGTGACTTATCTGGGAGATGCTTTCGTCGAAAAATTCGATGAGATCAGTACGCTTAGAATCTCCAGTTCCGTGTTGGAAATTCATAAGGGCGACTACTTTGCACAATCCGCAACGGGGTTTTCCAGTAATTATCTGCCGCACGCCCCTTCCAGCAACATCACGGCTCGTGTCATCGCGATCTATGGCGGAGTACAACAAGCTGGTCAAAATGCAGTGATCACGCTCAACAAGGGAAAGCGCGACGGTCTCGAGAACGGACATGTGCTGGCGTTGTACCAAAAGGGCGAGACTATCAGGACCAAGGGGTGGTTCACACCTAATATCGAGCTGCCAGACGTTCGTTACGGCCTGGTATTCGTATTCCGCGTGTTCAATAAAGTTTCCTATGCGCTGGTCATGGACACCAAGATTTCCAGTGCAGGTGCTGGATCGCGCAAGCACTCCCGAGTAGACCATGCAGCTCGACGCCTCACTCGCGTCGTGGCTGATCCTGAGCCAGATACCCGGCTTGGGTAACGAGGGCTTGCGGAAATTGTTGCAGGCTTTCGGTTCTCCCGATGCTGTCCTGAACGCGTCCGTTTCCTCCCTTGCGAAACATGTCAAACCTGCAGTAGCCCGAGCCATTGCCGATGGCGTCGATACGTCCTGCCTTGTTCCTGTAGCTGCCTGGCTGGAAGACCCGCTCAACCATATCCTCACCATCGCCGACGCGGATTATCCGCAATCCTTGCTAAACACCATCGACCCGCCTTTGCTGTTGTACGTGAAAGGGCGACTCGACCTGTTGAACGCATCGTCCCTGGCAGTAGTCGGCAGCCGCAATGCCACCGCTCAGGGATTACGCAATGGCGAAGCTTTCGCAAAATCCTGCTCCGACGCCGGGTTGTGCATTGTCAGCGGCATGGCACAAGGCATCGATACCGCGGCTCATGTCGGCGGTCTGCAGGGCGCGGGGTTCAGCATCGCCGTGGTCGGCACTGGACTGGACAAAGTCTATCCCGCGTCCAACCGCAACTTGGCGCATCGCTTGGCGCAGAACGGCACCATCATCTCCGAGTTCCCCTTGGGTACACCGCCGCTCGCGGCCAACTTCCCGCGCCGCAACCGCATCATCAGCGGCTTGAGCATGGGCTGTCTGGTAGTCGAGGCTTCGCTACAAAGCGGCTCGCTCATCACCGCGCGCATGGCGCTGGAGCAGGGGCGCGAGGTATTTGCGATTCCCGGTTCCATCCACTCGCCGCAGTCCAAGGGCTGCCATGCGCTGATCAAGCAGGGAGCGAAACTGGTCGAAAACGCCCAGGACATCCTCGAAGAGCTGGGCCATCGCGGCGCCACAAGTCCTTTGTCGAACGAGGCCGCTCCGGAACACCCGCTGTTCCTGCATCTCGGCTTCGATCCGCTCGATGCCGAGAGCATTGCACAACGCAGCGGCTTGACGATAGCCGAGCTATCCGCCATCCTGTTGCAACTGGAACTCGACGGGCACATTGCAACTCTACCCGGCGGGTTATATCAACGCATCATATAAAACACTCTTTCATGTTCGAAATTCTGCTGTTCCTGTTTGAAAGCTACTTCGATATCGGTAGCTATCCAGACCACGACAAACTCTCGGTCAAGCTGAGCGCTGCCGGCTTTGAAGAAGACGACATCAATCAGGCGCTGGCCTGGCTGTCCGGCTTGCAACAACTTACTCGGACCGCCTATCCCGAAAGCATCAACAATAGCGGCATCCGCCTCTACACCGATTTCGAAGAGCAGCGCATCAGCCCGGAAGGCCTGCGTTTCCTTGCGTTCTGGGAGCACAGCAAGATCATCACCCCGATCGAGCGCGAGATGATCATCGACCGTGTTCTTGCACTGGGCCGCATGAATCTGCCCTTGGACAAGCTCAAACTCATCGTGCTGATGGTGTTGTGGAGCCAGCATGAGGATCTCGACCCGATGCTGATCGAAGACCTGCTCACCCCCGCCGACGCGGCGGTGGCCCACTGAGTTCCCGCATGGCATCCAACCTTCTTATCGTCGAGTCTCCGGCCAAGGCCAAGACCCTGAAGAAATACCTGGGCAAGGACTTCGAGGTCCTCGCTTCCTACGGCCACGTGCGCGATCTGATCCCCAAGACCGGCGCGGTCGACCCAGACAACAACTTCGCCATGCAGTACGAGACCATCGCGCGCAACAGCAAACATGTCGACGCCATCGCGAAAGCAGCAGCCGAAGCCGACCACATCTTTCTCGCACCCGACCCGGACAGAGAAGGGGAGGCCATCGCCTGGCACATCTCGGAGCTGCTGAAAGGCTAAGCGCGCACTCAAGGGCAAGTCCATGCAGCGCGTGGTGTTCTACGAGATCACCCAGTCTGCCGTGAAGGAAGCGGTCGCGCACCCGCGCGAGATTTCCATTCCGCTGGTGAACGCGCAGCAGGCGCGCCGCGCGCTGGACTATCTGGTCGGCTTCAATCTGTCGCCGCTGTTGTGGCGCAAGATCCGTCCCGGGCTTTCCGCCGGGCCGCGTGCAAAGTCCCGCGTTGCGCCTGATCGTCGAGCGCGAGCTGGAGATCGAAAAGTTCAAGAGCCAGGAATACTGGTCGGTGCACCTGGACAGCCAGAAGAACAGCATCCCGTTCAAAGCCAAGCTGTTCCAGTTCCAGGGCAAGAAGCTGGAACAACTCAGCATCGGCAGCCAGGCCGAATACGACGCCATCCACGCCAAGCTGGCCGACGCCAAGCTGCCGCCCAAGGTGGTGCGCGTGGAGAAGAAGGGCAAGCAGCGCAGCCCGCCGCGCCGTTCACCACTTCCACCCTGCAACAGGAAGCCGTGCGCAAACTGGGCATGACCTCCGACCGCACCATGCGCACCGCGCAGTCGTTGTACGAAGGCGTGGACATCGGCGGCCAGACCATCGGTCTGATCACCTATATGCGTACCGACTCGGTGAACTCTGGCCAACGAAGCGGTGGCCGAGATCCGCGATTACATCAAGGACAACTTCGCCGTCGAATACCTGCCGGCCAAGCAACCCGTCTACAAGAGCAAGGCCAAGAACGCACAGGAAGCGCACGAGGCGATCCGCCCGACCTCCATCCTGCGCACACCGGACAGTCTGCGCGACTATCTGAACATCGACCAGATGCGTCTGTACGAGATGGTATGGAAGCGCACACTTGCGTCGCCAGATGTCGCCTGCTCGTTTCGACACCGTCAGCGTCGACATCCGTTTGAGCAGCGACGACACCCTGTTCCGCGCCAGCGGCCAGACGCTGGTGTTCCCCGGCTTCATCGGCGTGTACATGGAAGACGTGGACGATGCCGAGGAAGAGGACAGCGCCAAGTTGCCGCCGCTGGTCGAAGGCGACGTGCTGCCGGTGGACAAACTCTACGGCGAGCAACACTTCACCCAGCCGCCGCCGCGCTTCTCCGAAGCCAGCCTGGTGAAGGCGCTGGAAGAGTACGGCATCGGCCGTCCTTCCACATACGCCACCATCATTTCCACGCTGCAGGCGCGCGAATACGCCACGCTCGACAAGAAGCGCTTCATGCCCACCGACGTCGGTCGCGTGGTCATCAAGTTCCTCAACGAGCACTTCACGCGCTACGTGGACTACGGCTTCACGGCGAACCTCGAAGACGAGCTGGACGACATCTCCGAAGGCAAGCGCGACTGGATACCCGTGCTGGAAGAGTTCTGGAAAGGCTTCAACAAGCTCATCGGCGAGAAGAAAGACGTCGACCGCCCCGGCACCGAGATCCTGGAAGAGACATGCCCGAAATGCGGCAAGCCGCTATCCAAGCGGCTCGGCAAGCGCGGCAGCTTCATCGGCTGCACCGGCTATCCCGAGTGCGACTACACGCGCAGTCTCGGCGGCGAAGAGGATGCGGGCGAAGCACGCAAGGAACTGGGCAACCATCCCGACACCAACCAGATCGTGCTGTTGTTGCGTGGCCCCTATGGTCCTTACGTGCAACTCGGCGAAGTGGAAGAGGGCGCCAAGACCAAACCCAAGCGCGTCTCCTGGCCGAAAGAACTGCCGCTGGAGAACGCCGATCTCGGCTCTGCGCTAAAGCTGCTCTCGCTTCCAAGAGAAGTCGGCACTCACCCCGAGACGGGCAAGAAAGTCATCGTCAACATCGGCCGCTTCGGTCCCTACATCGGCCATGACGGCAAGTTCAAGTCCATTCCGCGCACCGACAGCATCTTCGACATCGGCCTGGATCGCGCCGTGGAACTGCTGGCGCAAGCCCGCACCGGCGGCGCCACCGTGCTGCGCACGCTGGGCGAACACCCGGACGACAAGGCACCCATCGAGGTATGCAGCGGCCGCTACGGCCCCTATGTGCGCCACGGCAAGGTCAACGCCACCCTGCCCAAGGACGTGACGCCGGAAGCGGTGACGCTGGAAGAAGCGCTGGAGATGATCGCCGCCAAGGCAGCGAAGGGCGGCACCGGCAAGACAAAGACCGCGAAGAAACCGGCAGCAAAGAAAACTGCGGCCAAGAAGACCACCAAGGAAAAAGCAGCAGCCAAACCCAAGGCAACGGTGAAGAAGTCGACAGCGAAAACTGCGGCTGAAAAACCGGCGGTCAAGAAAACAACCAAGACTGCGATGACCAAGGCCAAGACGACGACAGCGAAAGCAGCTACCAAAAAAGTCGCCGCCAAACCTGCTGCGAAGAAACCGGCAGCCAAGAAGACCACCAAGAAATAAGGCCTGGGATTTTCGTCCCAGGCCTACCCCTTACCGACGTCCTGAAAATCGTTTGTAGCGCGTTTTGAGCGGTCTACGCTGGAAAGCCCGTGGTTATTGGCTCAGGCGATAGCTGTGGGCATTGAGCTGCTCGACTCACCTTTCTCACTCAATCTTAATTCCAAGGCCGACCTGAATCTGTATCACCGGTTGATTGTTTAATATGTTCTTTGAAGCCAGGTAGATAAAAGTATCCAGCCCAATCTGGAATCGAGGAATAAGCAATGTATATAAGCATAATGATCAGTGAAAAAAGGCCATAGCCGAAATAGCATTGAAATTCATTTGGTAGGGAAGTTTCTGCTGCTCTTATTAGTCCTTCTTTAGCTAGGCTATAGTTACCAAAAATGCAAAGCGCCAGCAAAAATGGCTGCGAAGCATTTTTAAATAACTCATCCTCTTTGTTCTCATTATCTGTTGCCAATGATAAAGCGAGTGAATTATTTGTTTTGATAGCCCATAACCTAAGCGTATTTTTTGATACCGAGTTTGTGAACCGTTCAGACCATGTTTTGTCGCTTTCGCCAATATTGATTTGAAGTTTGTCTGGGAGTAATAGCCAAAAATTCCAAAATATTCGCCTTGCAAGCCAAAATATGAATGGTGAAATTACTGATGCAAGAAGAGAAAAACTGGCAATTAGTACGATTGTTCTACCAAGTGGAATGTTGTCCCCAATTGTGTATGTCAAATTCAGTAGGCCTTTATTAGAGATTAAATATGTAAATGCGTCCCAATAAAGACTGAATGCACTAAACAAAATAAAATACCCAGGATCAATTAGCTTGGATAACAACGATCCATCAAGAATTTTTTCCGAGGCATTTTTTTCCATAGATTTTTAAATCAAAATGAGTTGGTAAATTCTTTATCAACTACAAATAATTCTTCCCTCTTACACATCCAGATTCTTCACCCCCAGCGCATTCTGCTCAATGAACGCCCGGCGCGGCTCGACCACATCGCCCATCAGCGTGGTGAATATCTCGTCGGCGCCGATGGCATCCTCGATGCGCACGCGCAGCAGGATGCGGTTCTTCACGTCCATGGTGGTTTCCCACAACTGCTCGGGGTTCATCTCGCCCAGGCCTTTGTAGCGCTGGATGCTGACGCCCTTCTTGGCGTCTTCCAGCAGCCATTCGATGGCTTGCTTGAAGCTGGTCACGCCGCGCTTCTGTTCGCCGCGCATGGCGTAAGAGGTGGGTGAGATCAGGCCGTCCAGCGCCTCGGCAGTCTGGCGTATCTGTGCGTAATCGCCGTTTTCCAGGAATTCGCTATCCAGGTAGCTGAGCGAGTAGTTGCCGTGGAAGATCTTTTCCAGTCGCAGGCGCAGGTCGCCGTTTTCGTCCTTCTCGACATCGGCCTTGATGACGCCGCCGCAGGCATCCTGCAGCAGCTTTGCGCTCTTTTGTGCCTGTGCTTCATCGTGCCAGCGACAGGGCGGGCAGGACGAGCAGGGCGTGGCTGGCTTCGGGCGCGATGAAGTGCGAGAGGCGGTCGATGACGGCTTCGGCGAGGAAGTATTGCTTGGCGATCTCGCCCAGCGCTTCGCCCTGGATGGGCGCGGCGTCGAGCGCGGGATAGAACGCGGCGCCATCCTGCGCGGCGGCCAGCATGTAGTTCTTCAGCTCGTGCTCGTCCTTGAGGTAGCGCTCGTCCTTGCCTTTCTTGATCTTGTACAGCGGCGGCTGGGCAATGTAGATGTGGCCGCGCTCGACCAGCTCTGGCATCTGGCGGTAGAAGAAGGTGAGCAGCAGGGTGCGGATGTGCGCGCCGTCCACGTCCGCGTCGGTCATGATGATGATGCGGTGGTAACGCAGCTTCTCGGCGCTGTATTCCTCCTTGCCGATGCCGGTGCCCAGCACGGTGATGAGGGTGGCGATCTCCTGCGAGGCGATGAGCTTCTCGAAGCGGGCCTTCTCGACGTTGAGGATCTTGCCCTTGAGCGGCAGGATAGCCTGGAACTTGCGGTCGCGACCCTGCTTGGCGGAGCCGCCGGCGGAGTCACCCTCGACCAGGTAGAGTTCGGACAGGGCGGGGTCTTTTTCCTGGCAGTCGGCCAGTTTGCCGGGCAGGCCGATGCCGTCCAGGATGCCTTTGCGGCGCGTCAGTTCGCGCGCCTTGCGGGCGGCGTCGCGGGCGCGGGCGGCGTCGATGATCTTGCCGCAGATGATCTTGGCATCGATGGGATTCTCGAGCAGGTAGTCGGTCAGTTTCTGCGATACAACTTCCTGCACGACGGGCTGCACCTCGCTGGAAACGAGCTTGTCCTTGGTCTGCGACGAGAACTTCGGATCGGGCACTTTGACCGACAGCACGCAGGTCAAACCTTCGCGCATGTCGTCGCCGGTGGTATCCACCTTGGCTTTCTTGGCCAGTTCGTTGTCTTCGATGTATTTATTGATGACACGGGTCATCGCCATGCGCAGGCCGGTCATATGGGTGCCGCCGTCGCGCTGGGGGATGTTATTGGTGAAGCACTGCACGACTTCGGAATAGCTGTCGTTCCACTGCATGGCGACATCGACGGTGATATTGTCCTTTTCACCGGTTGCCTGGAAGCACTTAGGGTGTAAGACGGACTTGCTCTTGTTCATGTACTCAACGAAACCGCGCACACCGCCGGAGTAGGCGAAGTTCTCGCTCTTGCCGGTGCGATGGTCGATCAACTCGATCTTGACGCCGTTGTTCAGGAAGGACAGTTCGCGCAGGCGTTTGGCCAGTATCTCGTAGTGGAACTCGACCAGACCGAATATTTCTTTGTCGGCCAGGAAGTGTACTTCGGTACCGCGCTTGTTGCTTTCGCCCAGTTCACGCACCGGGGAGACTTCGACGCCTTTCTGGTTCTCGACCAAGCGATCTTTGACTGCGCCGCGCACGAATTCCAGACCGAACTTTTTGCCGTCCCGGTATGTCGTCAGCTTAAGCCATTCCGACAGGCCGTTGACGCAACTCACGCCGACGCCGTGCAGGCCGCCGGATACCTTGTAGCTGTTCTGGTTGAACTTGCCGCCCGCGTGCAGCACAGTCAGGACGATCTCGGCGGCGGAGCGCTTAGGCTCGTGCTTGTCGTCGAACTTGATGCCGATGGGAATGCCGCGCCCGTTGTCAGCCACGGAAATCGAGTTGTCCCCATGGATGATTACCTTGATGTCATCGCAGTGCCCAGCCAGCGACTCGTCGATGGCGTTGTCCACCACCTCGAACACCATGTGGTGCAGGCCGGTACCATCCGAGGTGTCGCCGATATACATACCGGGTCGCTTGCGCACGGCCTCCAGTCCTTCGAGTTGCTGGATGCTTGATTCGTCGTAGTTATCGCTCATGGGTCTGCTTTGCTTTCTGTTTCACGTGGAACAATTAGATGCGCATCGGCATGACTACATATTTGTAGTCGGCTTTCTCGGGGATGGTTATCAGGAGGCTGCTGTTCTGGTCGCCAAAGGACAGGGTGATGTTTTGGGTGCTGATGTTGTTGATGCCGTCCAGCAGGTAATTCACGTTGAAGCCGATGTCCAGCGGTGCGCCGGAGTAGTCGTTCTCGATGTCTTCCTGGGCTTCTTCCTGCTCGCTGTTGCTGCTGATGACGCGCAGATTCTTTTCGGTCAGCAGCAGACGGACGCCGCGGAACTTCTCGTTCGACAGGATTGCAGCACGTTGCAGCGCCTGCAGAATCGTCATGCGGTCCATCGTAAGGTGATTGGTAGTGGGTAGGGATGACGCGGTTGTAGTCGGGGAATTTGCCGTCGATCACCTTGGAAGTCAGTACCACGTCGGCAAAAGAAATGCGCACCTGTTTCTCGGCCAGTTCCAGTTGCACCTTTTCTTCCGAATCCGACAGCAGCTTCAGCAGCTCGTTGACGGTCTTGCGCGAAAGGATGACTTCCTGCTTCTGGTGGCTTTCCTTGAGTTCTTCGCTGATGAAAGCCAGGCGATGTCCGTCAGTCGCGATGAGTTTGATGCTGGTTCCGTCCACCACCAGCAATACACCGTTCAGGTAATAACGAATGTCCTGCTGTGCCATGGCGTACTGCACCGAACTCAGCAGACGACGCAACACGCCTTGTTCGATTTGCACTTTCGCGGCACCGGCCAGTTGTTCAGACAGCATCGGAAAGTCCTGTGCCGGCAATGTCTGCAGAGCTGAAACGGCTCTTGTTTGCTTTAACCAGCAGCTTGTTCTCCTGGTCATCCAGGGAGACAGCGCTGTTGTCCGGTATGGCACGCAGAATGTCCTGCAGCTTCTTGGCGGAAATGGTGATGGCGCTTTCTGTGCCGTCCAGTTCTGCCTTGAGCTGCGCTTCTATCTGTATCTCCAGATCGGTCGTAATGAAGCTTGCTCCGGCCTTGTTCTTTTTGATCAATACATTCGAAAGGATAGGCAAGGGTTGCTTGCGCTCCACGATACCGACTACAGCCTGCAACGGTTTCAGAAGTTCGTTTCTATCGATTTGTTTGATGAACATATGGTTCTTTCTTTAAATTCTTAACAATCTTAATAATGTGCAAGAAATCTGTGGATATCTCGAATTCTTGTTATTTTTTAGTCGCTTGATTACAAATTATCCTGCTGAAAAACACCCTCTATCCAACTGTATTGTTTGTGCATAACTTTTCCCCTTTGTTCGATTCACTGACTAATCTACAAATTGTGCACAGGGTAAAACCTGTTTATCCCCTTAGCGTCTGGTTCAACAAACTGAAGTCGGCATTGAGTGCGGAATCGGTGCTGCGCAAGGATTCGATCGTTTTGCAGGCATGCAGGACGGTGGAGTGGTCACGCCCGCCGAATGCGTTCCCGATCTCGGGCAAACTCAGTTGGGTCAGTTCGCGCGCCAGCGTCATCGCAATCTGGCGGGGCCGGGCGATGATGCGTGAGCGTTTCTTGGAGAGCAGGTCCACGATCTTGATGCGGTAATAGTCCGCAACGGTCTTTTGTATGTTTTCCATCGAGACTTGTTTGTTCTGAGCGGCCAGCAAATCCTTGAGCGCTTCTTTGGCCAGTTCGATGGAAATAGGGCGTTTGTGGAAGCGAGCAAACGCTTCGATGCGGTTAAGGGCTCCTTCGAGCTCGCGCACGTTGGAACGAACGTGTTTGGCAATGAAGAAAGCGATGTCTTCGGTGATCGGCGAGTTGCTTACGGCGGCCTTCTGCAGCAGGATGGCTACGCGCATTTCAAGTCCGGGCGGCTCGATCGCTACGGTCAGACCGCAGGTAAAACGCGAGGTGAGGCGCGGTTCGATGCCCGTGATTTCTTTGGGGAAAGTATCGCAGGTGATGACGACTTGTTTGTTGGTGTCGATCAGCGAGTTCAGGGTGTAGAAGAACTCTTGTTGCGTACCAGGTTTGTCGGCGATGAACTGGATGTCGTCTATCAGCAGCAGATCCAGCGAGTTGTAGAACTGTTTGAATTCATCGAAGTTCTTGGTCTGGAACGCGCGCACGACACCGGAAATGTAGTTGGTGGCGTGGATGTAGCAGATCCTGGCCTGCGGGTTTTGCTTGCTGACCAGATTGCCGATGGATTGCAGCAAGTGGGTCTTGCCCAGGCCGACACCACCGTATATAAACAACGGGTTATAAGCAACACCCGGTGTTTCTGCAACCTGGATTGCTGCCGCGTGCGCCAACTGGTTGGCTTTGCCGGTGACGAACGTCTCGAACACCAGCGCGGGATTGAGTTTATTGGGCGTCTTGCTGCTGCTCTTGGCGATTGGCGGCGTGGCAGCAGTTTTACTGGGAGCAGGCGCATGTGCTACCGGCGTGGCCGCTTTTTGGCTGCGCTTTTCGATGCGTAGCTCGATCTGCGGCGGGGCAGAAAAGAACGGCAGGGCACGCTTGGATATTTCGGGCAGAAAACGCTCTTGCACGATGCGCAAGGTAAAGCTGTTCGGGGCGGTCAGCACAAGCTTGTCACCGTCGATTTCGAATTTCAACGGCTTGATCCACGAATTAAATTGTTGTGGAGGTAGCTGTTCTTCGAAAAAACGAAGACAACTACCTGACAGACTTGCTGCTGACATAGATAGATGGAAATAAGTATCGCAAAGGTATCGGCGCATTCTACAAGCTCTGGTAAAAGTTATCCACAGCATAAAAACACTTGACAGGAGTCGCGCTAACGATTGTAATCGCGCGCTTTTCAATAGCTAAAACTCAGGAGCAAGCATGAAACGTACATATCAACCGTCGGTAACCAAGAGAAAGCGTACCCACGGCTTCCTGGTTCGCATGAAAACCAAGGGTGGTCGCGCTGTTATCGCTGCCCGTCGCGCACGTGGCCGTGCACGTCTTGGCGTGTGACCCCAAAGAAGTTCTGACTTTACCCCGGCGCTACCGACTGACGCGCCGGGAGGGTTTTACCCGCATATTGCAACAACGGGCGCAGACTAATTCATGGTTTGCCATCCATAGCGAAACCAACTCGGCGGGACACGCCCGGCTCGGCATGACGGTCAGCAAGCGCGTGCTGCCGGCTGCGACACAGCGAAACGTGGCAAAGCGGCTGATTCGCGAGTGTTTTCGTAAATGTGCCCGACAAGGGATTGCGCGTGACGTAGTGATTCGATTGCGTAAACCTCTGGACAGGAAAGACTTTCCGGTAGCCAGAGCAACCTTGGGTGAGTTGTTGAATAACGTACTGGCGGCGAAATGAAACAACTCTTGATGTTTCTGGTCCGGGCCTATCAGTTGCTGGTACGTCCCGTCCTCCCACCGACGTGCCGTTTCAGCCCTTCATGTTCGCAATACTCCCACGAAGCAATCTCCAAACACGGCGCGCTCAAGGGCCTGTGGCTCACAATCAAGCGGGTGATTCGTTGTAATCCTTGGAATCCGGGCGGATATGATCCCGTCCCATAAATAACAAACAGGTGAAACCTTGATGGACATGCGGCGGTTGTTCTTATTCCTGATCTTTTCTTTCTCTCTGGTCGTTCTCTGGGGCGAGTGGACTCGTCAAAACCAGCCGCCTGCGCTGCCTACGCCGACCGCAAGCGTAGCAACCGATCCTTCCGTGCCGTCGCCGACTATGCAGCCGGCACAAACCGTGGCCGTTTCGGCGCCTGCAGAGGCGCAGAAGACCCCTGCAGGCAAAAAGATCACCGTCACTACCGACACTTTTGTGGCCGAGATCAGCACGATGGGTGGCAACCTGCAACACCTGGACCTGCTGCAGCACCGCGATGCCAATGACAAGAGCAAGCCGATCACGTTGCTCCAGGATGGTGGCGGGCATACCTACCTGGCGCAATCCGGCCTGCTGGGGAAAGACCTGCCGACACATAATGCCGAATTCACCGCGACCGCCGAAGAATTCAAGCTGGCGGAGGGAAAGGACACTGTTGAGGTGCGCCTGACCGCAGTTGGCACCGGAACTACGCGCGTCACCAAGGTATACACCTTCCATCGTGCAAGCTATGTGGTTGATGTTGCATACGAGATCGTGAACCAAGGTACGACTGCACTGGTTCCCTCGGCGTATTTCCAGCTCCTGCGCGATTCGGTGCCGGTCGCCGGGGAATCGACCTTTGTGCCGACCTACACTGGTCCGGCCGTCTATACCGATCTGGAAAAATTCCAGAAGATCGAATTCTCGGACATCGAAAAGAACAAGGTCTGCTCTGCCGGCCAACCCCGACAACGGCTGGATCGGCATGTTGCAGCACTATTTCGTTTCGGCCTGGCTGCCTGCGGCCAAAGGGGCCAGGGAGTTCTACGCCAAGAAACTTGACGGTGATCTGTACTCGGCGGGCGTGATTTTGCCTGTTGCCAGCATAGAACCAGGCCAGACCGGGCGTATCAATACCGAGCTTGTATGCCGGCCCAGCGCAGGCCAAGCTGGACGAGATCGCTCCGGGCCTTGGCTTGACGGTGGACTACGGCTGGTTGACGGTGTTTGCGACCCCGCTGTTCTGGATGATGTCGCTGTTCAACGACTGGGTGCATAACTGGGGCGTTGCGATCGTTCTGCTGACTGTGCTGATCAAGCTGGTGTTCTTCCCGTTGTCGGCAGCAAGCTATCGCTCCATGGCCAAGATGCGCGTTGTCGCGCCCAAGCTGGAACAGATCAAGAAGCAATACGGCGATGACCGTGAGCGCCTGAATCGCGCCATGATGGAGTTGTACAAGACCGAGAAGATCAACCCGCTGGGCGGTTGCCTGCCGGTGCTGATCCAGATCCCGGTGTTCATCGCGCTGTATTGGGCGATTCTGTCGAGTGTGGAATTGCGCCACGCGCCGTTCTTCGGCTGGATCACGGATCTGTCCGCGACCGACCCCTATTTCATCCTGCCGATCATCATGGGCGTCAGCATGCTGGTCCAGACCAAGCTCAATCCGGTCCCGCCGGATCCCCTGCAGGCCAAGCTCATGCAGATCATGCCGATCGCATTCAGCGTGGTGTTCTTCTTCTTCCCGGCCGGACTGGTGTTGTATTCCATCGTGAACAACCTCCTTTCCATAGGCCAACAGTGGTACATCACCCGCGGCACCGAAGCCGCACGCAAGGGTGGCGCCAAGGCCTGACAACATCGCGGCGATCGCCACCGCCCCCGGGCGCGGTGGCATCGGCGTGGTTCGTGTGTCCGGGCAGGGACTGGCCGCAATGGCCGCCGCGTTGACCGGACGCCAACTTACTCCCCAGATTCGCCACCTACACCGCCTTTCTGGCTGCTGACGGCAGTACGCTGGATCAGGGCATCGCGCTGTTCTTTCCTGCGCCCCATTCCTATACCGGGGAAGAGGTGCTGGAACTCCAGGGCCATGGCGGCCCGGCGGTGCTGCAATCCGTACTGCAGCGCTGCCTGGAGCTGGGTGCGCGCCTCGCCCAGCCGGGCGAATTCACGCAACGCGCCTTTCTTAACGACAAAATGGACTTGGCGCAGGCTGAAAGCGTGGCTGATCTGATCGATGCCACCACCGAACAGGCCGCGCGCAGCGCCATGCGTTCCTTGCAGGGCGATTTCTCTGCAGCCATTCACAAGGCGGTCTCCATGCTCATCGACCTGCGCATGCTGGTCGAAGCCACGCTGGATTTTCCTGAGGAAGAGATCGAAACGGGTGATCGCCAGCTCTGCGCTGCCAAACTGGGCGACCTGATGGACGAAATCGCCCGCATCGAAGGTCTGGCCAAACAGGGCAGCATCCTGCGCGAAGGCGCACAGGTCGTTCTGGTGGGTGCGCCCAATGCAGGGAAATCCAGCCTGCTGAATCGTTTCGCGGGCGAGGAGGTCGCGCTGGTGAGCGAGATTCCGGGCACGACGCGTGATTCGATACGCCAGGCCCTGCAGGTGCGCGGGCGTGCCGTTGCACCTCATCGATACCGCCGGATTGCGCGAAACGACCGACGTGGTCGAGCAGATGGGAATCGCCCGCACCCAGCAGGCGCTCGGCCGCGCCGACGTGGTGCTGGTATTGCTGGACGAATCGCAGCAACGCGCCGAGCCGGAGGATATGGCGCTAATTGCTCAATTGCCCAGCCAGGACACCGCGCCTCTATCTGCACAACAAGATCGACCTGAGCGCCCATCAGCCCGGCATGGAGCTTCGGGATGGAGAGAAACATATCTATCTTTCGGCAAAGACCGGCGCAGGGATGGATGCATTGCAGGAAATGCTGCTGGAAACGATAGGCTGGCACCAGGAAACCGGCGTCTTCATGGCGCGGACGCGCCATCTGCAAGCGCTTTCTTCTGCAGCAGAACACCTGACTGCAGCCAAACAACAGATCGAGCGCCCGGAACTGTTTGCCGAGGAATTGCGGGAGGCCCAAGAGGCGCTCAACAGCATCACGGGCGAATTCGGCGCAGACGACCTGCTGGGCGAGATCTTCAGCCGCTTCTGCATCGGCAAATAATTGTTTCACGTGAAACAACTTCCCCCGCAAAATTATCGCCCCAAATAAAATTGGGGTATGATGCGCGTCCTCATTTTGCTGGGTGACGAATGCTCGACCAGAAACAATTCGATGTCATCGTGATCGGTGGCGGCCATGCCGGAACGGAAGCTGCACTGGCCAGTGCCCGTGCGGGCTGCGCGACCCTGCTGCTCACCCACAACATCGAAACGCTGGGCGTGATGTCCTGCAATCCCTCGATCGGCGGCATCGGCAAGGGCCATCTGGTCAAGGAGGTCGACGCCTTGGGTGGCGCGATGGCGGCGGCGACAGACGAAGGCGGCATCCAGTTCCGCATCCTGAACGCCTCCAAAGGTCCGGCAGTCCGCGCGACACGCGCACAAGCCGATCGTGCGCTCTACAAACAGGCGATCCGCAAGCGCCTGGAAAACCAGCCAAATCTGAAGCTATTCCAACAGCCTGTCGAAAAACTCCTGATAGAACAAGGTCGTGTCGTCGGCGTGCAAACCCAGTTGGGCCTGAGCTATCGTGCCAAAACCGTGGTGCTGACTACGGGCACATTCCTGTCCGGGCTGGTGCATGTCGGCCTCAGGAACTATCCTGCCGGCCGCGCGGGTGATCCACCTTCCATCGGACTCGCCCAGAATCTGCGCGAGTTGGGTATGCCAATCGGGCGCCTGAAGACAGGAACGCCGCCGCGCATCGACGGGCGCAGCATCGATTTTTCCGTTATGCAGGAACAGCACGGCGATACGCCGGTGCCGGTGTTCTCGTTCCTGGGGCGCGCGGAGCAGCATCCGCAGCAGCTTCCTTGCTGGGTCACCCAGACCAACGCACGCACGCACGAGATCATTCGCAACGGGCTGGGCGAATCGCCGATGTTCACGGGCGTCATCGAGGGAGTGGGGCCGCGCTACTGTCCTTCCATCGAAGACAAGATCACGCGCTTTGCGGGCAAGGACTCGCACCAGATCTTCCTGGAACCGGAAGGTCTGACCACGCACGAGATATATCCCAACGGCATTTCGACCAGTCTTTCCTATGATACCCAACTGGCCCTGGTGCGCTCGATCAAGGGCTTGGAGAACGCGCATATCACCCGACCCGGTTACGCCATCGAGTACGACTACTTCGATCCGCGCGGACTGAAGACTTCGCTGGAGAGCAAGACCATAGCCGGTCTGTTCCTGGCCGGGCAGATCAACGGCACAACCGGCTACGAAGAGGCCGCCGCACAAGGTCTGCTGGCCGGCGTGAATGCAGCGCTCCAGGCCAAGGAACAGGAATCCTGGTGTCCGCGCCGCGACGAGGCCTATCTGGGCGTGCTGGTGGACGACCTGATCACGCGCGGCGTTTCCGAGCCGTACCGCATGTTCACCAGCCGCGCCGAATACCGCTTGCAGTTGCGCGAGGACAATGCCGACATGCGCCTGACTGAGATTGGCCGCAAGCTGGGGCTGGTGGATGACGTTCGCTGGCAGGCATTCGAAGAGAAGCGCGAGAAGATCGCGCGCGAAATCGAACGGCTGAAGTCGACCTGGGTGAATCCGCGCATGCTGGACAAGGGCGAGGCTGAACGCGTGCTGGGCAAAGAGATCGAGCGCGAATATTCCCTCTACGACTTGCTGCGCCGTCCTGAAGTCAGTTACGCGGCATTGATGACCTTGCCCGGAGCTCAGATCAGACGCCGCCGAGGTCGCCGAGCAGGTCGAGATCCAGGCAAAATATCAAGGCTACATCGAGCGCCAGCGCGACGAGATCGCGCGCCAGGAGGGCCATGAGATGACGCAATTGCCGCTCGATATGGATTATTCCGAAGTGCGCGGCCTGTCGATCGAAGTAAGGCAGAAATTGAACCAGCACAAACCGCAGACGCTTGGCCAGGCAGCGCGCATCTCGGGCGTGACCCCGGCGGCGATCTCCCTGTTGCTGGTGCATCTGAAGCGGGGCTTCAAACAAGACAAAGCCGCATGAGTCTCGCACGGAAGCTGGCGGCGGGAATCGCCGAAATGAATCTGGACGTTACGCCGGAGCAACAAGCGAAGCTGCTGGATTATCTGGCGCTGCTGCACAAGTGGAACGGGGTATACAACCTTACTGCGATACGCCAGCCGGAGCAGATGGTGAGCAATCACTTGCTCGATAGCCTTGCCGTGCTGCCTCATCTCTGGCCGCAACGCTGGCTGGATGTGGGGTGCGGAGCAGGGCTGCCGGGACTGGTATTGGCGGTGATGAGGCCGGAGTGGTCGTTCACTTTGCTGGACAGCAACAGCAAGAAGACTGGCTTCGTGCAACAGGCGGCCATTGAGCTGGGACTGCGCAACGTGGAAGTCCGTTGCGAGCGGGTGGAGCAGTGGCAAGCGAAGTCAAAAGTTCGACGGGATCATTTCCCGCGCGTTCGCGGAAGCAGCCGATTTTGTCGCACTGACCCGCCATCTGTTGGCTGACGGCGGGCACTGGGCAGCCATGAAAGGAGCGCCGGAGCAGGAACTGGCGCGCCTTCCGCAAGATGTAGTGGTGGAGAAGGTAATTACGTTGCAGGTTCCTGAACTGGAGGCTGCCCGCAGTTTGGTCGTATTGGGAGTGAAAAAATGAGCAAGATCTTGGCAATCACCAATCAAAAAGGCGGCGTGGGCAAGACCACGACCACGTCAACCTGGCGGCAAGTCTGGCGCGCCGCCAAGCAGCGCGTCCTGCTGATCGACCTGGACCCGCAGGGCAACGCTACCATGGGCAGCGGCATCAACAAGGCTGACCTTGAAGCCACGGTTTACGACGTGTTGCTGGGTGAGAAGACTGTGGCTGAAGCGCGCATCAAGTCCGAATCCTGCAAATACGACATATTGCCGGCAAACCGCGAACTGGCGGGTGCCGAGATCGAACTGGTGGACGTGGAAGGGCGCGAAATGCGGCTGAAGGAAGAGCTGGAGCCGGTGCTGCAGGAATATGACTACATCCTGGTGGACTGTCCGCCTGCCCTGAACTTGCTCACCCTCAATGGCCTGTGTGCAGCCAAGTCGGTGATGATTCCGATGCAGTGCGAATACTACGCACTCGAGGGTTTGAGCGATCTGGTCAACACCATCCGCAAAGTGCGCGAGAACCTGAATCCCGACCTGGAAATCGAAGGCCTGTTGCGCACCATGTTCGACCCGCGCAACGCGCTGGCCCAACAGGTCTCCGACCAATTGCAGCAACATTTCGGCGACAAGGTCTACCGCACCGTCATCCCGCGCAACGTGCGTCTGGCGGAAGCGCCCAGCTTCGGCATTCCGGCGCTGTATCACGATGGCCAATCCAAGGGGACGCTGGCCTACCTGGCATTGGCGGGCGAAATGCTCAACAACGCGACCGCGCAGCCCGTTGCCGCATAACAAGTTCAAATAAAGGGAAAATCATGGCAAAACCGATCAAGGGGCTGGGACGCGGCCTGGATGCGCTGCTTTCCGGAAACACCACATCGAAGCAGAACGACACGCTGCGTGACCTGAAAGTCGAGCAACTCAAGCCGGGCAAATACCAGCCGCGCAGCCACATGGATCAGGCGTCGCTGCAGGAACTTGCGGCCTCGATCAAGGTGCAGGGTGTGATGCAGCCTATCCTGGCGCGCGAACTGCCGGAGGGGGGCTACGAGATCATCGCCGGCGAACGCCGCTGGCGCGCGGCGCAACTGGCCGAGCTGAAGATAGTGCCGGTCATCGTGCGCAAGGTGCCGGACAATGCGGCGCTGGCCATGGCGCTGATCGAGAACATCCAGCGCGAAGACCTGAATCCGCTCGAAGAAGCCATCGGTATCCAGCGCCTGATCGACGAGTTCCAGATGACACACCAGGCTGCTGCCGATGCGGTGGGCCGTTCGCGCAGCGCCGCCAGCAACCTGTTGCGCCTGCTCAAGCTGCCCCATGCGGTGCAGGAGATGCTGATGGATGGCTCGCTGGATATGGGTCACGCGCGCGCGCTGCTGTCGCTGGAAGGCGCACAGCAAGTGCTGCTCGCCAACAAGATCGTGCTCGAAGGCCTGTCGGTGCGCGAGGCGGAGAAGCTGGTGCAGCAACAGAGCGAAGGCGCTCCGGCAAGGATCGCAACGCCAAAAAAACCACACAAGGTGGATCGCGACACCCAGCAGCTGCAGGAAGAGATGAGCGCGCACCTCGGCGCACGAGTGGAGATCAAATCCAACAGCAAAGGTGGCGGCAAGCTGCTCATCGAATACGCGAGCAACGATCACCTGGATGAACTCCTCAATGGCCTCCGAAACGGGCGCTGAATTGGGCAGTAAAGAAGCAGATTCTGATGAACAGCGTTTGACACTCCAGCTAAACGCCGCTATCATCCCGCAGCTTTTTCGAGCCGAAGTCCAAGAAAAAAAACTGGCGCGCAAGGTAGTATGGATGCAAGTCCTTGTTATTTTAGCCGCTTCAGGCGCAGCCCTAGGCTGGGGAAGCTCGCCGCAAAAGGCGATAGCTGTGTTAGGTGGAGGTGGGGTATCCGTTCTCAACGGCTCATTGCTGGCTTGGAGAATGTCCCGAGCAGCGTTGTATCCAGCCCATGACGCGCATCAACAATTACGGCTTATGTATTTCTGTGCTGCCGAACGATTTCTGGCAGTCACGGCATCGCTGGCGAATATGCTTGGCGGTGCTGAAGTTATCGCCGCTCGCGGTTTTGGGTGGCTTTGTATTGGGGCAGGCGGTGCTGTTGTCAGCTCGCTTGTTGTTGAAGATCAAGACTGAAAGCGGCGTAAAAAATGTCCAGTGAATTGGCCCAAGAAACGGGTGAAGTGGCGCATGAAGCAGCGCATACATCGGCAGAATATATCCATCACCACCTGCAGAACCTGACCTACGGCCAATTGGCCGACGGTACCTGGGGCATAGCACATAGCGCGGAAGAAGCCAAAGCCATGGGTTTCTGGGCGCTCAATCTCGATACCTTCATCATGTCGCTGTTGCTGGGCGCCGTGATCATGTTCCTGTTCCGCAGCGTAGCAAAGAGCATCGTTTCCGGCGCTCCGAGCGGCCTGCAAAATTTCTGCGAATGGGCTATCGAGTTCGTCGACAGCAGTGTGCGCGGTTCTTTCTCCGCCAAGAACAATATGGTCGCCCCGCTGGCGCTGACCATCTTCTTCTGGGTTTTCTGCATGAACCTGATGGACTTGATCCCCATCGACTGGGTTCCCGGCCTGCTGGGCCTGCTGGGTGTACCGTTCTTCAAGGTCGTTCCCTCTACTGATCCCAACGCTACCTTTGGCATGGCCATTGGCGTGTTCCTGCTGGTGCTTTACTACAGCGTGAAAATGAAGGGCTTCGGCGGCTTCATGGGCGAGCTGACATTGCAGCCGTTTGGCAAGTGGGGCATGCCGGTCAACCTGCTGCTGGAAGGCGTGAACCTGATCGCCAAGCCGATCTCGCTGGCACTGCGTCTGTTCGGCAACATGTACGCCGGCGAAATGATCTTCATCCTGATCGCGCTGATGGGCGGCGCGTGGGCGGGCTTCTCGGCTGGCGGTGTCACCCTGTTCGGTTCGCAGATTCTGCTGTCCCTCGGCTGGGCGATCTTCCACATCCTGATCGTGACCTTGCAGGCGTTCATCTTCATGACGCTGACCGTGGTCTATCTGGATATGGCGCATCAGGAACATCACTAACATTCAATTCGTTTCATTAACTTCACTTTAAACAACTAGGAGAAATACAAATGGAAATGGCAAACGCACTGCTGTACATCGCTGGCGCACTGATGATGGGTCTGGGCGCTCTCGGCGCAGCCGTCGGTATCGGTATCCTGGGTGGTCGCTTCCTGGAAGGCGCTGCTCGTCAACCCGAACTGATCCCGATGCTGCGTACCCAGTTCTTCGTGGTGATGGGTCTGGTCGACGCCGTTCCGATGATCGCTGTTGGTATCGCGATGTACGTTCTGTTCGCTGTGGTGGGTTAATCCTCGCTTCGCGAAACGCATAACTAAGAAAGGTAGCTTGCATGAATATCAATGCAACTCTCCTCGCCCAGCTGATCATGTTCGCGCTGTTCGTGTGGTTCTGCATGAAGTTCGTCTGGACGCCCATCGTGGCTGCGCTGGATGCACGCAAGAAGCAGATCGCCGACGGTTTGGCTGATGCCGAGCGCGCCAAGCACGACCTCGAGCTGGCCTCCAAGCGTTCCGCAGAGATCCTGCGCGAAGCCAAGGAAAAGGCAGGCGAGATCGTGGCGAGCGGCGAAAAGCGCGCCAGCGAGATCGTCGAAGAAGCCAAGACGCAGGCCAAGGTGGAAGGTGACCGTATCGTTGCCGGCGCCAAGGCCGAGATCGATCAGGAAGTATTCCGCGCCAAGGAACAATTGCGCACGCAGGTTTCTGCGATCGCACTGGCGGGCGCAGGCAAGATCCTCGGTCGCGAGATCGATGCCAAGGCACACAACGATCTGCTCGACAAACTCGTCGCGGAAATCTGAACGCCATGTCCGAAGCCATTACCACTGCGCGCCCTTATGCCCAAGCGGCATTTGATGAGGCGCAAAAACTGAACGCCCTGAAGGCATGGTCGGAGATGCTGCTGTCTCTGGCCGAGGCGGTCAACCATCCCGATGTGCGTGCCGTCGTCACCAATCCGCGCGTTGCCAAGAAGCAGGTCGAAGGCCTGGTCGAAGCGCTGATCGGTAGCGGCGCCAGTGCGCAGCAAAAGAATTTCGTGCGCGTCCTGGCCGACAACCAGCGTCTGCTGGTGTTGCCCGAGATCGCAGCCCTCTTCGAAACACTGAAGGCGGAAGCGGAAAAGACCGTCAATGTGGTGGTGGACTCCGCCTTCGAACTGTCTGCCGCACAGCAGGACAAGATCGTCAGCTCGCTGAAGAAGCGCTTGGGTCGCGAGATCAAGCTGGTGTGTCAGATCAACAAGGAATTGCTGGGTGGCATAGTGATCCGCGCCGGAGACAAGGTGATCGACGGCTCCGCACGCACCCGACTCGGTGAAATGGCGAACGCGCTTGCCTGATAAAGAATTATCAAGAATGAGGAAATCCAGATGAAGCTCAACCCTTCCGAAATTAGCAATTTGATCCGCAGTCGCATCGAGAACTTCGAAGCACTGACCCAGGCGCGCACCGAAGGTACGGTGGTCAGCGTGACCGACGGTATCGTTCGCGTGCACGGCTTGTCCGATGTGATGCAGGGCGAGATGCTGGAATTCCCCGGCAACACCTTCGGTCTGGCGCTGAACCTCGAGCGCGACTCCGTCGGCGCCGTTATTCTGGGCGAATACGAACACATCACCGAAGGCGACACCGTCAAGTGCACCGGCCGCATCCTCGAAGTGCCGGTCGGCCCCGAGCTGCGCGGTCGCGTGGTGAACGCGCTGGGCCAGCCCATCGACGGCAAAGGCCCGATCAACGCCAAGATGACCGACAAGATCGAAAAGGTCGCTCCGGGCGTGATCGCACGTAAGTCTGTTGACCAGCCCGTGCAAACCGGCCTGAAGTCCATCGACTCCATGGTTCCGGTCGGCCGCGGCCAGCGCGAACTGATCATCGGCGACCGCCAGACCGGCAAGACCGCCGTTGCTGTGGACGCCATCATCAACCAGAAGGGTCAGAACATGACCTGTATCTACGTTGCCGTCGGCCAGAAAGCTTCGACCGTTGCCAACGTGGTGCGCAAACTGGAAGAGCACGGCGCGATGGAATACACCATCGTCGTGGCCGCGACCGCTTCCGACTCCGCCGCGATGCAGTTCCTGGCACCGTATGCCGGCTGCACCATGGGCGAATACTTCCGCGATCGCGGCGAAGACGCGCTGATCGTGTATGACGACTTGACCAAGCAAGCTTGGGCGTATCGTCAGATCTCCCTGTTGCTGCGCCGTCCGCCCGGCCGTGAAGCTTACCCCGGCGACGTGTTCTACCTGCACTCCCGTCTGCTGGAGCGCGCAGCCCGCGTGAACGCCGAGTACGTTGAGAAATTCACCAACGGCGCCGTCAAAGGCAAGACCGGTTCGCTGACCGCATTGCCCGTGATCGAAACCCAGGCCGGCGACGTGTCCGCCTTCGTGCCGACCAACGTGATCTCCATCACCGACGGCCAGATCTTCCTGGAAGCCGACCTGTTCAACGCCGGTATCCGTCCCGCGATCAACGCCGGTGTATCGGTGTCCCGCGTGGGTGGTGCAGCGCAGACCAAGGTCATCAAGAAGCTGGGTGGCGGTGTGCGTCTGGCGCTGGCTCAGTACCGTGAACTGGCTGCGTTCGCGCAGTTCGCTTCCGACCTGGACGAATCGACCCGCAAGCAACTGGAGCGCGGCCGTCTGGTGACCGAACTGATGAAGCAATTGCAGTATGCACCGCTGACCGTGTCCAAGATGGCTGCGACGCTGTTCGCCGTGAACAAGGGCTACTTCGACGACGTGCCTGTCGCCAAAGCATTGGCTTTCGAGTCCGCCATGCACGCGGCTCTGGGTTCGAAGAACAAGGACCTGATGGACGCGATCGAGTCCAGCAAGGACCTGTCCGCTGACAACGAGAAATTGTTGGCTGCAGCAATCGAAGCATTCAAGGCAACTGCAGTTTACTAAGCGGGAGCTAAATCATGGCAGGCAGCAAAGAGATTCGCACGAAGATCAAGAGCGTAGAAAATACGCGCAAGATCACGCGCGCGATGGAAATGGTGGCCGCAGCGAAGATGCGCAAAGCGCAAGACCGCATGCGTGCCGCGCGCCCCTACGCCGAGAAGATCCGCAACGTCGCGGCTCACTTGTCGCGCGCCAATCCGGAATACAAGCACGCATTTTTGGCAAAGCGCGACAGCATCAAGAACGTCGGTCTGATCATTGTTACCTCTGACAAGGGCTTGTGCGGTGGATTGAACACCAACTTGCTGCGTCTGGCAGTGAACGAGATGAAGACCTGGCAGAATGAAGGCAAAGGCCTGGTGGTGTGCCCGATCGGCAACAAGGGTTTCGGCTTCATGAACCGCATCGGTGCCAAGGTCCAGTCGCACCTGACCGGCCTGGGCGACACGCCGCACATCGAAAAGCTGATCGGCGCGGTGAAAGCCATGCTGGACGCCTATGTCGCCGGCGAGATCGATGCCATTTACCTGAGCTATAACCACTTCATCAACACCATGAAGCAGGAACCGCGCATGGAACAGTTGCTGCCGCTGAGCGGAGAGCAAATGGGCACCAGCGAAGGCAACTGGGACTACATCTACGAGCCGGATGCCAAGAAGGTGATCGATGAGCTGTTGCTGCGTTACATCGAATCGCTGGTGTATCAGGCAGTGGTCGAGAACATGGCTTCCGAGCAAAGCTCGCGCATGGTGGCGATGAAAGCCGCATCGGATAACGCCAAGAGCGTTATCGGTGAGCTGAAGCTGGTTTACAACAAGGCGCGTCAAGCAGCGATCACCAAGGAAATCTCGGAGATCGTGGGTGGTGCGGCAGCGGTAAGCTAAAGCGCGCGACGTTAGTCGCGCCTGAGTGTACAGAATTAAATTAGATGGGGAATCTTAAAATGAGTCAAGGAAAGATTGTTCAGTGTATCGGCGCGGTGGTTGACATCGAATTCCCGCGCGATCAAATGCCCAAGGTCTATGAAGCCTTGACACTGGCTGATGCTGGTAACTCCACCGCCGAAGTTGGCCTGACCTTCGAGGTCGAGCAACAACTGGGCGATGGCGTGGTGCGTACCATTGCGATGGGTTCTTCCGACGGTCTGCGCCGCGGTATGGCGGTGAACGCCACCGGCAATCCGATCCAGGTGCCGGTTGGTACAGGCACTCTGGGCCGTATCATGGACGTGCTGGGCCGCCCGATCGACGAAGTGGGCCCGATCAAGAGCACAGAAAAGCGCTCGATTCACCAGGCTGCACCGAAGTTCGACGAACTGTCTCCTTCCGTTGACTTGCTGGAAACCGGCATCAAGGTGATCGACCTGGTTTGCCCGTTCGCCAAGGGCGGTAAGGTTGGTCTGTTCGGCGGCGCGGGTGTGGGCAAGACCGTGAACATGCTGGAACTGATCAACAACATCGCCAAGCAACACGCGGGTCTGTCCGTGTTCGCTGGTGTGGGTGAGCGTACCCGCGAAGGTAACGACTTCTACCACGAAATGACCGATGCAGGCGTTATCGACAAGGAAGACTTCACCAAGTCCAAAGTGGCGATGGTGTTCGGCCAGATGAACGAGCCGCCCGGCAACCGTCTGCGCGTTGCGCTGTCCGGTCTGACCATGGCTGAAAAATTCCGTGACGAAGGCCGCGACATCCTGTTCTTCGTGGACAACATCTACCGCTACACACTGGCCGGTACCGAAGTGTCCGCGCTGCTGGGTCGTATGCCTTCCGCCGTGGGTTACCAACCTACACTGGCTGAAGAAATGGGCCGTCTGCAAGAGCGTATTACCTCGACCAAGGTTGGCTCGATCACTTCCATCCAGGCCGTTTACGTTCCTGCGGATGACTTGACCGACCCGTCTCCTGCGACCACCTTCTTGCACCTGGACTCCACCGTGGTGTTGAGCCGCGACATCGCATCGCTGGGTATCTACCCCGCTGTCGATCCGCTGGACTCCACCTCTCGCCAGCTCGACCCGCTGGTCGTGGGCGAAGAGCACTACAGCGTGGCCCGCGCCGTGCAGCAGACTCTGCAGCGTTACAAGGAATTGCGCGACATCATCGCGATTCTGGGTATGGACGAATTGGCTCCGGAAGACAAATTGGCTGTGGCACGTGCGCGCAAGATCCAGCGCTTCCTGTCGCAACCGTTCCACGTTGCTGAAGTGTTCACCGGCGCCCCTGGCAAGTACGTGACCCTGAAGGACACCATCAAGGGCTTCAAGGGCATCGTCAACGGCGAATACGATCACCTGCCGGAACAAGCGTTCTACATGGTGGGCGGCATCGAAGAAGCGGTCGAAAAGGCCAAGACGCTGCAATAATTAATGGGGACAACCATGACAATGACCGTACATGTGGACGTGGTGAGCGCGGAGGAGCAGATTTTCTCCGGCCTCGCTGAAGTCGTCGTGGTTCCGGGCGAAATGGGCGAACTGGGTATCTATCCGCGCCACACCGCGCTGATGACACGCATCAAGCCCGGTGCGGTGCGCATCAAGAGCCCGGACCAGGAAGAGGAAGTGTTGATCTACGTTTCCGGCGGCATGCTGGAAGTGCAGCCCAACGTCGTCACCGTCCTGGCCGACACCGCGATCCGCGGGCACGATCTGGATGAAGCGCGTGCACTGGAAGCGAAGCAGGCAGCGGAAGAAGCGATGAAGAACCGTACCTCCGACCTCGACCTCGCGCAAGCGCAGGCCGAACTGGCGGAAGCCATCGCCCAATTGCGAGCCATCCAGCAACTGCGCAAGCATACGCACTAAGCAAAGCATCATCAGCATCAAACAAAAAAGCAGCTTCGGCTGCTTTTTTGTGGTGGTGGTCCCGGAGATGAAGCCGAGACTATCTGCCAATCACAGGTTCATTCGCTCAGGATGAATCCCTTGTCGCGGAACAGGTGCAGACAGGCATCCACCACCGCGGGATCGTAATAGGTCCCGCGATACTGGGCGATCTCGGCAAGCGCAGCCTCCAGGCCGAGCGCGGGGCGATAGGGACGGTGCGACATCATGGCCTCGGTGACGTCAGACACCGTGAGGATGCGCGCCTCCAGCAGGATCGCGTCTCCAATCAAGCCGCGCGGATAACCGCTGCCGTTCAGGTGCTCGTGGTGCTGATAGATCATTTCCGCCACCGGCCAGGGCAGTTTGACGTCTTTCATGATGTCGAAGCCGACCTGCGGGTGGGTCTTGATGAATTCGAATTCCATCGGCGAGAGATCTCCCGGGCGGGTGAGAATCTCGGCCGGAACGTAGATCTTGCCGATATCGTGGATTGTCGCTCCCAGCCGCAATCCGGTGATGCGATCCTCCGAAAGGCCGAGCTCCCTGGCGATGGCGGCACTCAGATTTGCTACGCGGCGCTGGTGGCCGGCGGTGTACGGGTCGCGCTTTTCCACAGTGACCGCGATCGCCTGGATGGTTCCGGCCAATGCCTGCTTGACCGTTTCGTCGTTGTGCTGCTGCTGTTCGTGCAGGTGATCGCGCTCGACGCGCAAGCGCAAGATGCGTATGCCAAAAGCCAGATCGCCAGCCAGCTCCTGCAATAGCTTGATCTCGTCCGCGTCGAAGGCGTTCGGCTCCTTGCCGTACAGGTTCATGGCGCCGAATACGCGGTTGTTATCGTCGAACAGCGGGAAAGCGATGCTCGATGCATAGCCGCGGGCAATGGCTTGTTCGCGCCAAGGCAGGAATTTGGGATCGTGCAGGATATCCTGCGCAACCTGGTACTCGCCGGTCCGGATCGCTGTTCCGGTAGGGCCATGCCCGTTTGGAGTGTCACTCCAGCTGACCTGGATGTGATCCAGGTAGTCAGCGTTCACTCCTGCCCTGGCCATCACCCGCACGCTCTTTCCTTCGTCGTATTCGGCGAAACCCACCCAGGCCAGCTGGTATCCGCCGATCGAAACGAGGACGCTGCAAATGTCGTTGAGCAATTGAGACTCGTCCACTGCCCGTACCAGCACCCCGTTGCAGGTGCTCAGGGCGTGCAGCGCGCGATTGGATTTCTGCATACCCAATTCGGCCAGCCGCCGCGTAGTGATGTCCTGTACCGTGCCGAGCGACAACAAGGGTTTGCCTGCGTCGTTGTAGTAGGTCTCGCAGCGCTCATTGACATACTTGATCCGGCCATCCCGCATCAGCAGCCGATGTACGATGTCGTAAGGCGTTCGGCTCTTGAGTGAATCGCTATAAGCCTGATCGACCATGTCGCGATCCTCGGGATGGACCGCATTCAGGAGAGCCTCGTAGGTCGCGCCAAATTGTTTGGGGTCCAGCTCGAAAACGCGATAGACCTCGTCACTCCAGCTCAACACGTTACTCACCAGATCAAGCTGCCAGTTGCCTAGCAGGGCGATACGCTCCGCCTCCTTCAACCTGGCTTCGCTGTCACGCAACTCCTCTTCGGCACGGCGCTGTTCCGTGATATCGCGGGCGGCGGCGAAAACTCCGCTGACCTGCCCAGATTCGTCGCGGTATACCGCCGCGTTGTACAGCACGGGCATGATGCCGCCATCGAGATGCTGGATTTCCAGCGGAAAGTCGTGCACCGTCCCATCGCGGAAGGCCTGCTGGTAGCCGCTACGCGCTTGCTCCGGGCTGGTGAAGTAATCGGAAAAATCGGTACCGATCAGCTTGTCCCGGGTAAGGCCGGTAGCTTGCTCGGTAGCGTTGTTGACGTCGGTGATCCGGCCATCGGGGCCGATAGTTACGAGTGGATCGAGGCTGGCCTCGATCAGGGAACGGTTATACGCGTTTGCGTGACGCAAGGCCTCTTCCGCTTGTTTGCGCTGGGTGATGTCGCGGCCGATTGCGGACGAACCCACAACTGCGCCGGATACATCGCGAATCGGAGAAACCGTCAGGGAAATCGGAAGATGAACGCCGTCCTTGCGAATCCGGATCGTCTCGTAATGCTTGATCTGCTCCCCGCGCCGGATGCGCTCGAGTATGCCGGGCATCTCGTCCGGGCGATCGGCCGGCACCAGCAAGGAGATCGGCCTGCCCAGCATCTCTGCCGCGGAATAGCCGTATAGCCGCTCGGCACCCGCATTCCAGCTCAGGATAGCCCCATCCAGCGCCTTGCTCACGATCGCGTCATCAGAAGACTCCACGATGGCGGCGAGCAGGCGCATTTCCTGCTCCGCGCGCTTGCGTTCGGTGACGTCGCGCAGGATGCCGACGCCGTGCCAACGGCCATTGAGCTTTGCCGCCGAGATGGACAGCTCCACGGGAATCTCCCGGCCGTCCTTGTGCACTGCCTCGATCTCGATAGTCTTGCCGATCAGCGCGCCTTGGCCGCTGTTGCGAAATCCATCGAAACCGCGCGCCGCGCGCTCCTGATAGCGTTGTGGAGTCAGCAGCTGATGCAGCGGCTTGCCGAGTACTTCCTCCGCGCGATAGCCGAGGATGCGCTCCGCGGCGGGGTTCCAGTACGCCAGCTTGCTGGCGTCATCCACCATGATCAGCGCATCCAGCGCAGCGACGCTGATGGCGCGGAACTTCTCCTCGCTTGCCGCCAGCGCGGCCTGGCTGCTGTCGCGTGCCGCGATCAATCCTCCGGTATAAGCATCGTGATAACGACAAAGCAGAATGGCCTTCGCGAGATTGGCCATCACCGGCTGGAATAGCTGGGTGAGCGGCAGATCGCTATCCGGCAAATGAGGGGCAAGCAACACGATCACGCCCTCGCTGTCGATCGGCAGGCGCAGATAGGCCCTGTAGTGGCTGAATTTGCCGGGCAGCGTTGCCAACAAGGCCGCATCTTCGCCGCGCTCCGCCGCGCCGCGCAGCAAACGTGCCGGAAGGCGAACCGTCTGCCCGATCAGGCCGGAAAGCTCGTAATCGCCGACGGCGGCATCGATGCGCACCTCCGTCATGCCGGAAGGATCGGCCTCCGCAGACGATACTCCCAGACACACAAAACCGGCAGGGAACGAGGTGTGATAGAGCAGGCGCTGCAACACCCTGGTGAGCAATGGCTTGACGCTGACCTCGCCGCCGATGGCCAAGGCCATTTCATACAGGATACTGAGGATGTAGCCGTGCTCCATGATCGATCAGGCTTTGTCCCAGCGTGTGGCAACCAGCGTAGCGTTGTGGAACAAGGGATAACCCCATTGCAGCGAACTGCCGATCTCGCCGAGCGAGAGCGCACCCGATATCGGCGTAGCCTTGGTAAGCTGGCCAAACTGTTGAAGCTCGCTGGTGGCAGCTTCAAGCCCCAGGTGCAGCCGGCGCCCCGCACAATAGAACAGCAACACCTCGCTGTCCTGCAGATCGCCATGGAGCTGGGTGAGGCCCTGCACCAGCGTCTGAAGGGTATGCTGCGAATCCACCTTCGGCGCTTCAAGCAGGGTCAGAACCGCATTGGCGGGCACTTCACCGACGCAGAACAGCGAACCGTCTTCCTCCAGGGCCACCGGGATGCGCACCAGGATCTCATGATTGGCGCGGATGATGCCGAACGGGAAATGCACCGCATGCTGGTAGAAATTTTCCCGCGTGACCTCCACACCGGACTGCGCGCGCACCAGTTCCTGATATACCTCGAAGGCAGGCCGCCAATCGATCTGGCGGATGCGATTGCCCTCGGTCGAGGTTGCCGAGATCATCCTTGGCGGAGCGCCATAACCGTGCGCCAGCATCGCACCGAGATGCGGTTGAAGCAGCATCAGCAGCACGCCGTTCTGGATGATGCGCGTATTGTCGAACAGGCAGGGCATGGGCTGGAAGGTCTCGCTGCCGGCATTCGCCCCGACGTAATGCACGCGGTTGGCGAGCTGCAGGTACAGCTCGTCGAGCAGCGTGCTGATATTGGGTACCAGCGCGTCGAACAGCAGGAACAACGTGACCTGCTGGTCGTCTTTGATCTGGGCGCGAATCTGGTTGCCGATCTGTTCCGCCACCTGGGCTGCACCGGCAGCATCATGCGGAAGGTTGTCATGCAGCGACACGAACGGCATCGAATCGAAGCGCAAAAGCCACACACCCTGCGTGCGAAATTCGCCGCTTTCAACCAGAGCGGGGAAGATCGCCCCGACCAGCGTAACCTTGCGCTGCGCGCAGATCGCCTGCAACCGCTCGACGCCTCCCTTTTCAGCCTCGGGCAACAGCGCAAGAACGCCCATGGACGGAAAGGCGTTGCGCCAGGAATCGAGCAAAGTCTCAATGGGCGCTACATCCAGATTCGGAAAGAAGTGCATGCCAGGGGAATCCATATTCGCCTCCTTCTGCAACCGCGTTGCGCAGTGTTACGACCGACAGGCAAACCGAAAATTCCATCGCGGCAACCGATAGTAGCAGGCGATAGAAAACCATTAGAACCTTGTTGGCAGTCTACTGTCTGCCGCAGCAATTGTGTAGCGAAATACACAACGGCCAAGGGGCCTTCTGCTGGCGCCATGTCGGTACGGACGAATAGGCAAGGGCGATTTGATATACTTCGACATCCAAAGATGCAGAGCTGATATGAGCCCCTTGAACATCGTCATCCTCGCTGCCGGAAAAGGCACGCGCATGTACTCCGACAAGCCCAAAGTGTTGCACGCGTTGGCCGGCAAGCCGCTGGTGCAGCATGTGCTGGACTGCGCCACGTCGCTGCAGCCGCAGCAGGTGTGCGTGGTGTATGGACATGGCGGAGAGCTTGTTCCGCAGGCGATGCAGCAATACGGGGCAAAGTTCGTGATCCAGGAGCCGCAACTCGGAACCGGGCATGCGGTCCAGCAGGCGATGCCCCATCTTCAGGACAATAGCCGCACGCTGGTGCTGTACGGGGACGTTCCGCTGATCCAGCACAGCACCCTGCACCAGATGCAGCAGGCGGGCGAAGGCCTGGTGCTGCTCACCGTCAATCTCGACAATCCCACCGGCTATGGCCGAATCGTGCGCGATGCACAGGGCGACGTGCAGCGCATCGTGGAAGAAAAGGACGCCACACCCGAGCAGCGCGAGATACGCGAAGTGAATACCGGCATCCTGCTGGCGCCCACCGCGAAATTGCGTGCCTGGCTGAGCCAAGCTGGGCAACAACAACGCGCAAGGCGAGTACTACCTCACCGACATCGTGGCGATGGCCGTGCAGCAGGGCGTGGCGGTGCATACCGTACAGCCCGCGCAACGCTGGGAAGTCGAGGGCATCAACAACAAGATGCAACTCGCTGCATTGGAGCGAGTCTGGCAGCAGACCGTGGCCGGGCGCTTGATGGCGCAGGGCGTAACACTGGCCGACCCGGCGCGCATCGATGTGCGCGGGACTTTGATTTGCGGTCGCGATGTCGAGATCGATGTCGGCTGCATCTTCGAGGGCGATGTGAGCCTGGGCGACCGCGTGCGAGTGGGGGCTTACAGCGTCATCCGCAATGCGACCATCGCGCAAGGCACGCAGATCGCGCCCTACAGCCACATCGACGCCAGCGAAGTGGGCGCCAACTGCCATATCGGTCCCTATGCGCGTCTGCGTCCCGGCAGCAAATTGCACGACGATGCGCATATCGGCAATTTCGTCGAGATCAAGAACAGCGAGATCGGCCAGGGCAGCAAGGCCAACCACCTGAGCTACATCGGCGACAGCACCGTGGGCAGCCGCGTGAACATCGGCGCCGGCACCATCACCTGCAACTACGACGGCGCGAACAAGCATCGCACCGTCATCGAGGACGACGCATTCATAGGTTCCGACACGCAACTCGTCGCACCCGTGACGGTCGGCAAGGGCGCGACCATCGGTGCCGGCTCCACCATCACCAAGGATACGCCGCAGAACGAATTGACCTTGTCGCGCAGCAAACAGATGACCATCGCGGGCTGGCAGCGCCCGCAAAAAAAAGGAAAGAAATAACATGTGCGGAATCGTAGGCGCCATCGCCAACAACAACGTCGTTCCCTTGCTGGTCGAGGGGCTGAGCCGACTGGAATACCGCGGCTATGATTCGGCGGGCATCGCCGTGATCGGCGCAGACGAAATCCGGCGCGTGCGCGCGGTGGGCCGCGTCGCGGAGATGCAAGGCCGCGCCGACCGCGAGCGGCTCACCGGCAACATCGGCATCGGCCATACGCGCTGGGCGACGCATGGCGGCGTTACCGAGTTCAACGCCCACCCGCACGTCTCCGGCGGCGACATCGCCGTAGTGCACAACGGCATCATCGAGAACCATGAGGAGCAGCGCGCCCACCTGAAACAACTGGGCTATACGTTCGAGTCGCAGACCGACACCGAGGTCATCGCGCACCTGATCCACTATTATTTCCAGAAGAACAAGGACCTGTTCGCCGCGACGCGGCAGGCCATCGCCGAACTGACCGGCGCCTATGCGATCGCCGTCATCAGCCGCCAGGCGCCGGACCGCATGGTCTGCGCGCGCATGGGTTGCCCGCTGCTGATCGGCCTGGGCGAAGGCGAAAACTATATCGCCTCCGACGTATCGGCGCTGCTGTCCGCGACCCGTCGCGTGATCTATCTGGAAGACGGCGATTCCGCCGAGCTTACCCGCGCCGGCATCACGCTGCTCGACCGCGCCGGCAACCGGATCGAACGCCAGGTGCATGTTAGCGACGTGTCGCTGGCGTCCCTGGAACTCGGGCCATACAGCCACTTCATGCAGAAAGAGATCCACGAGCAGCCGCGCGCGTTGACCGACAGCATCGAGGCGGTGATCGACAGCAACAGCTTCGATGTCGAGTTGTTCGGCGCGCAGGCTGCCGAGACGTTCCGCGACATCGATTCCATCCTGATCCTTGCCGCCGGCACCAGTTACTACGCCGGACTCACCGCCAAATACTGGCTGGAAAGCATCGCCAAGCTGCCGACCTCGGTGGAGATTGCCAGCGAATACCGCTACCGCGCCTCGGTACCGAATCCGCGCCAGCTCATCGTCACCATTTCCCAATCCGGCGAGACGCTGGACACGATGGAGGCGCTGAAGCACGCCAAGTCGCTCGGCCAGACGCAGACGCTGTCGATCTGCAACGTGCAGGAGAGCGCCATCCCGCGCGCCTCGAAACTGGTGTTCTATACCCGCGCCGGCGCGGAGATCGGCGTCGCCTCGACCAAGGCCTTCACCACTCAGCTGGTCGCGCTGTTCATCCTCACCGCGAGCGCTGGCGAAGCAGCGCGGCGCACTTGAGCCGGCGCAGGAACATGCGATGCTGGAAGCGCTGCGCCAGATACCCGCCAGCGTGCAGCATGCCCTCAACCTCGAACCGCAGATCCGCGAATGGGCCAAGGCCTTCGCCGACAAGCAACATGCGCTGTTCCTCGGGCGCGGCATCCATTACCCGATCGCGCTGGAAGGCGCGCTCAAACTGAAAGAGATCTCCTACATCCACGCCGAAGCCTACCCGGCCGGCGAGCTCAAGCACGGCCCGCTGGCGCTGGTGGACGAGAACATGCCGGTGGTGGTGATCGCGCCGAACGACGCGCTGCTGGAGAAGGTGAAATCCAACATGCAGGAAGTGCGCGCGCGCGGTGGCCAGGTGTACGTGTTCGCCGACCTCGACAGCCACTTCGGCGAAAGCGAGGGCGTGCACGTCATCCGCACCCCGCGCCACGTCGGGCTCCTATCGCCCATCCTGCACTCGATACCGGTGCAGCTGCTGGCTTACCACACCGCCCTGCTCAAGGGCACGGATGTGGATAAACCCCGCAATCTTGCAAAATCAGTCACGGTTGAGTGATTGATTTTGCGCGGGGTTTGCGGCGCGGCTCGCGTACCCGCAGGGTGAACTTGCGCAGCAAGTTAAGTCCCGCAGGGACGGCCGAAGCCACAAGCCGAGAAACCTCGCCAAATCCGTCACTGTAGAGTGACGGGCTTCACTCAAGCGAAGTAAGTGTAAGCCGCAAACAGCAGAGTGATCCCCATCAAAACCGTGATGGCGGCCAGCCAGGCATTGCGCTTCTTCTGCTGGATCACCATCTCGCGCAACATCGGCGCCGCGTGCGCAACCAGGTCCTCGTTCAGGCGCTCGTGCAGCAGGCGTGGCAGTTGCGGCAGCAGCAGCGCGTAGCGCGGCGCTTCGGTACGCAACGCTTTGAGGAAGCCGCGCCAGCCCACCTGCTCGCTCATCCAGCGCTCCAGCCAAGGCTTGGCCGTCTTCCACAGGTCGAGTTCCGGATCCAGTTGCAGTCCCAGTCCTTCGATGTTGAGCAGGGTCTTCTGCAGCAGCACCAGCTGCGGCTGGATCTCGATGCCGAAGCGGCGCGAGGTCTGGAACAGGCGCAGCAGCACGCGGCCGAACGAAACCTCGCGCAGCGGCTTGTCGAAGATCGGTTCGCACACCGAGCGGATCGCCGCCTCGAATTCGTCCACGCGCGTTTCGGCCGGCGCCCAGCCCGACTCGATGTGCAGCTCGGCGACGCGCTTGTAGTCGCGGTTGAAGAAGGCGATGAAGTTCTGCGCCAGGTAGTTCTTGTCGGTGACCGTGAGCGTGCCCATGATGCCGAAATCCAGCGCCACATAACGCCCGTCGGCTGCCACCAGGATGTTGCCCGGGTGCATGTCGGCATGGAAGAAGCCGTCGCGGAACACCTGGGTGTAGAAGATCTCCACGCCGTTGGATGCCAGCCTGGAAAGGTCGATCCCCGCCGCGCGCAACGCGGCGATCTGGCTGATGGGGATGCCATGCATGCGCTCCATCACCATCACCCTGTTCGGAACACCAGTCCCAGTACACCTCGGGCACCAGCAGCAACTTGGCATCGGCGAAATTGCGCCGCAGCTGGCTGGCGCTCGCCGCCTCGCGCATCAGGTCGAGCTCGTCGTGCAGGTATTTCTCGAATTCCGCAACCACCAGCCTGGGCTTCAGGCGTTTGCCGTCCTCCCACCAGCGCTCGATCAGCCCGGCGCAGATCTCCAGCAACGCCACGTCGTGCACGATGGTGTTCGATATGCCGGGACGCAAGATCTTCACCGCCGCCTCGCGCCCATCCGGCAACACTGCAAAATGTACCTGCGCCACCGAGGCGCTGGCCACGGGTGTTTCATCGAACTTTGCGAACACCTCGCTCAGTCGTTTGCCATATGCCTCTTCCAGCAGTCGCCACCGCTTGCGCGGAAGGGAAGGGCGGAACCTGGTCCTGCAATTTGGCCAGCTCGTCGGCGATGTCGGTGGGGATCAGGTCGCGGCGCGTGGACAGCAGCTGGCCGAACTTGACGAAGATCGGGCCCAGCGTCTCCAGCGCCAGGCGCAGGCGTTCGGCGCGCGGGCGCGAGACGTTGCGGAAGAACAGCAGCCAGTTGAGCGGGCGCAGCATCCAGCTGGTGCGTTCATGCGCCAGCAGAAACTCGTCCAGCCCGAAGCGCAGGACGACGAAGATGATCTTGAATAAACGGACGAAACGCATGGCCTGTGCATCCAAAAGAAAAGGGCACGGTGAATTCACCGTGCCCTCTAGTTTACTTGAGAATACTTTAGTTCTGCTGTATTCCGGCCAGTAGCCAGACGGACTTGTCGTCTTTCAGGTTCTTCTGCACGTGCCAGATCTCGTCGAAGCTTTCGGCTGCGCCGTTGTTCTCGCGCAACTGGCCGCTCATGCGCACGCTGGCGATGGCGAGATCGCCCTCGGTCGCCACTTCCAGCAAGTCGGTGCTGATCGCAACCACGTCGGTTTTCTGCGCTGCATCGCCGCGCTCCTGCATCTGCATCGAGACCTCGGCGAACATCTCCGGTGTCGTGTATTCGCGGATGTCGTTCAGGTCCTTGCGGTCATTGGCGGCCTGCAGGCGGATGAACGTGGTCTTCGCGCCGCGCAGGAAGCTCTCCACCGGGAAATCGGCAGGGATGTTCGCTGCCGCGACAGGAGCCGCGACGCTGGCGCCGCCCATCAATGGTTGAGCAGCAGGCTGCTGCGAACCGCCGTAAGGCGCACCGGCTCCGGCATATTGCATCGCGGGTTGCTGCTTCTTGCGCAGCATCGAGATCACGAAGAACACCGCAACTGCGCCCAGGATGATCATCAGCAACATGCCCATGCCTTCACCCAGTCCCAAATGGGAGAACAACGCAGCCAGACCCAAGCCGGCGGCCATACCGGCCAGAGGGCCGAGCCACTTGTTGCCCGGTTTTGCGGGCGCGGCAGTCTGCGCGGGAGCTGCCTGTGCCGGCGCGGCATCGGCGGATTTCTGCGCCGGCGCGCTCATGGTGCGCTGCTTGCCGAAGCTGCGGCCACCGCCGAAGGCTTGCGCTTCCGCGTTCGCCGCGAGCAGGGAAAGACTGGTCAGAACGATGGTCAGAAAGAGGGCAAAACGTTTCATGCGATTCCTTATGAGTGGTTGGTACAATGGATCAAGTATAGCAGTAGTGCCCGGTTGCAAAGCCCCACTGCCTCATGGGGAGACGTGTTCGGGCAACAGGCGGATGTCGCTGACGAAGTACTCGGTCTCGCCGAAACAGGAAGTCGGCAGGCCCTTGTTCTGTGCGTAGACCAGTGCCACACGCTGGCCAACATGCTGGTTGATCTTGGCGGCCACGGCATCGTCGCGTACGGTGAACAGGAACTTCTCCGGCGCCGCGCCGGGCAGGGCGACCAGCGAGAGCTCGCCTTCCCAGGTCTTGCAGAGCCAGCCTTTGCTGGAGAGCTTTTGCATGAAGCCGGCGCGTTCGCCTTCCGAATAGCTCCAGTGCAGCATGACCCAGATATAAGCGGCGAAGACAGCTATAGCAATGACAACCAAACCGGCAGCAATGGTTAAAGCACTTTTCGGCAACGCCATGAATGAATCCTTGAAAGAGGGAAAACGGCGACGATTATAGTCGGAGCTGCTTCAATGTCCCGCGGCTAAAATGGGGCCGGACTGGCGAAGTTCAAGGGGTCGCCGCTCACAGGGTGCCGGAGTTCCAGCGTACAGGCATGCAGCAACAGGCGCCGCGCACAGGCTGCATCGCCATACAAGGCATCGCCGAGGATGGGATGGCCGATCTCGGCCATATGTACACGCAATTGGTGGGTGCGTCCGGTGACGGGCTCCAGCTGGACTCGCGAATTGCCGCTTTCCATATCCAACATGCGATAGCGTGTTAGCGAGGGCTTGCCTATTGCATGATCAACCATCTGTTTGGGCCGGTTCGGCCAGTCGCAGATCAGCGGCAGGCTGACCTCGCCCGCACCTTGCTCCAGCCTGCCGGAAACGACGGCGATGTAGCGCTTGCCCACCTTGCGCTCCTGGAACATCTGCGAAAGCCTGCGTTGCATCCCGGCACCGCGCGCGAACATCATCAGACCGGATGTCGCCATGTCGAGGCGGTGCACCACCAGCGTATCGGGAAAGACCTGCTGCAGACGTGCGGAAAGACAGTCCTGCTTGTCCGGCCCGCGTCCGGGAACTGCGAGAAGTCCGGCGGGTTTGTTCACAACCAGCAGCGACTCGTCGCGATAAACGACGTCCAGTGTGCTACTGTTGCCCGTCATCTTCCGCGGCAGAGGACTCGGCGGCCTGGTTGAGCGGCACCTTCTTGGGTCGGTTCTTGCTGGGGTCCGCGAACCGGAAACGCCCGAACAGCACGCAACCCTTCATGCCGATGTCGCATGGAACATCATTCACGCGCTGACACTTGCCATCAACCTCGTGCGGACAACCCCAACCACCCATAGCCACTCCGGCATCATACGAAAATCAAATAGCCGCCAAAAAACAAAGCGACCCAGAACAGCAGGCCGACTACAGCTACCCCGCCACCATCGGGATCGATATCCCTTTTGACTACCCGGCAGATCAAGTAACCCGGCCCACGAACAAGAATCTCGATAACGATCTCAAGAAAGAAATGGGCGATCAGCCGTACTGCCCCGGTAATCAAGCCACCAGCAAGTTCACCGAGCGGCATGGCGTCTCGCCCAACCCTGCATCCTCAGGCCTTCTTCACGAACTCGGTTTTCAACTGCATTGCTCCGATGCCGTCGATCTTGCAGTCGATGTCATGGTCGCCGTCCACTAGACGGATATTCTTCACTTTGGTTCCCACCTTCACCACCGAGGACGAGCCCTTGATCTTCAGGTCCTTGATAACGGTGACGGTATCGCCGTCCTGCAGCACATTGCCGAACGCATCCTTGAACACCTTCGCCTGTTCTCCGGCCTCGGTGGGCGCATCCTTGCTCCATTCGTGCGCGCACTCGGGGCAGACATAGTTGCTGCCGTCTTCGTAGGTGTATTCGGAACTGCACTTGGGACATTTGGGTAGATTACTCACGGGGACTCCATAGGTAGGATGGGTTGACGAAGGGAACCCATCGATAAAATCGGGCGGGGATTATATCCGATGATGGGTATCGCGTTGCTCAACCCATCCTACGCGGGCTACGAGGCTTAACGCAAGGCAGCCTTATATTGCGCCATAACCGTCGCGGGCTCCGGCTGCTCAAGCTTATTGCCATTTACAAGTACCAGCGGCAACTTAACAACCCTTGCTTCTTGAAGATTAAGCTGAAACTCGAACTCCATACGGACAACACTATTATCAATATCTGCGTACTTGAATGGCACCGAGGTGGCTACGAGGCGTTCGCGCAAATCTGCGGTGTAGCCGCAACTATTTCGACCGTAGATCACGACCTGAGATGGCGCTGGAAAGATACGTTCACGAAAGATAGCGGTGTAAACAGCGGCAAAAGATATGACTAATATGCCGCTCCACAACAACACTTTCAGGTAGACGATTGCGAATCTGCGCATAAATGAACTACAGCTTATACCCCCGATGCACCGCCACCACTCCGCCCGTCATGTTGAAGTACTCCACACGCTCCAGCCCCGCTTCTTCCATCATCTTCTTCAGTTCTTCCTGCCCCGGATGCATGCGGATGGATTCGGCGAGGTAGCGGTAGCTGTCGGCGTCGTTGGCGATGAGCTCGCCCATCTTGGGCAGCAGCTTGAACGAGTACAGGTCGTAGGCCTTTTCCAGCGGCTTGGCGACCTTGGAGAATTCCAGCACGATCACGCGGCCGCCCGGCTTGAGCACGCGGCGCATCTCGCGCAGCGCGGCATCCTTGTGCGTGACGTTGCGCAGGCCGAAGGCGATGCTGACGCAGTCGAAATAGTTGTCGGGGAAGGGCAGGTGTTCGGCGTCGCATTGCGCGGCCGGGGTGGCGATGCCTTCGTCCAGCAGGCGGTCGCGGCCCACGCGCAGCATGGCGTTGTTGATGTCGGTGAGCACCACTTGGCCGCTGCGGCCGACCTTCTGCAGGAACAGGCGCGACAGGTCGGCCGAGCCGCCCGCCACGTCCAGCACGCGGTGGCCTTCATGCACATTCGCCAGGCCGACGGCGAAACGCTTCCAGATGCGGTGCAGGCCGACCGACATGAGGTCGTTCATGATGTCGTATTTGCTGGCGACGGAGGTGAACACGCCTGCGACCTTCTTGGCTTTCTCTTCTTCGGCGACGGTCTGAAAGCCGAAATGGGTGGTCTTGCTCATGATGTTCTCCAGAATCTTTTTGCCCGCAGATTACGCAGATTGACGCCGATTAAAAATTTGTGTGAATCTGCGTAATCTGTGGGCAAGGGTTTTATCTACACTAATCGCGCGAACCGCCGGCCGCTTCCAGCTTGCCCAGGTAATCGTGCCACATTGCATCTTGGTATTGCCCCAGTTCGTGCAGGTATTCCCAGGTATACAGCCCGCTGTCGTGGCCGTCGTCGAATACCAGCTTGATCGCATAGCTGCCGGCCGGTTCGATCTCGGTGATCATCACGTTGCGCTTGCCGACCTGTAGCGTCTCCTGTCCCGGACCGTGGCCGCGCACTTCGGCCGAGGGCGAGTACACGCGCAGGAACTCGAACGGGAGCTTGTAGCGCGCGCCGTCTTCGAAGGCGATCTCCAGCATTCTGGACTGGTTGTGCAAAACGATATCGGTTGGGGTCATAGGGCTCGTATCTTCTTCAGTAATGCGGTGGTGGAACGCTCGTGCAGGAACGGGATGCTGTGCACCTTGCCGCCCCACAGCTGCACTTCCTTGCTGCCGACGATATTTGCCGGCTTCCAGTCGCCGCCTTTCACCAGCACATCGGGCTTGCACGCGAGGATCAGGTTGAGCGGCGTGTCTTCGTCGAACTTCACCACCAGGCTCACCGATTCCAGCGCGGCCAGCACCGCCATGCGGTCCAGCTCAGCGTTGATCGGGCGGTCATCGCCCTTGCCCTGGCGTTTCACCGAGGCGTCGCTGTTCACGCCGACGATGAGTGAGGCGCCGAGCGCGCGCGCCTGCGCCAGGTACGTGACATGGCCGCGATGCAGCACGTCGAAGCAGCCGTTGGTGAACACCAGCGAGCGCGGCAGCGAGGCGACCCGCGCGGCGAGGTCTTGCGCCGTGCAGATCTTGCTTTCGAAGTCAGGAGTTGGATATTTCAATGGAGCCTCAGAAAATCAGAGATTCGGGATGAAGCGCAAGGAGCCGCGCAGCGAATGACGAGACATACCTCAGTGGTAGGCGAGGATTGAGCGAGCACGCGACGCGGCGATTCGCCCAAAGAATGATTTTATGCGGCTCCATTAGTCGATGTACTCGAATACGCGCACTACTTTCTGCACGCCCTTGGTGGTGCTGGCGATCTCGGAGGAGGCGTCCGCCTCGGCACGGGTGACCAGACCCATCAGGTACACCACGCCGCTCTCGGTGACGACCTTGACGTGGTCGGCCTTGAAGGCATTGCTGCGCACGAAGCGCATCTTGGTTTCGCTGGTAATGAGCGAGTCGCCGCTACGCGCGCCGATTCCGGCCGCATTGCCTACCTGCACCTCATTGGCGATGCCTTTCACGTTGGGGATGCTGCCGACGATACGCTCGATGTCCATCTTCACATTTTCGCTCGCCACCGAACCGGTGATGAGGGCGAAACGGTTATAGGCGGTCACGCTCACGTGCGCGCTGTCCTTGTATTTGTCGTCGATGCGCTTCTGCGATTTGCTCTCGATGGTGTCGTCCTCGACCATCGCGCCCGCGCTGCGGCGGTCCGAAGTGGACACCATCACGCCCGCACCCACTCCGGCAGCCACGACGGGCGCGACACAGCCCTGCAACAAGCCCAGCGCGGACAACAACACGAACGTGCGACGCATCATTCCCCTCCCAAAATCAGGTGATCGATCGCGTCGCACATGCAGTGCAACGCCAGCAGATGCACCTCCTGGATGCGCGCGGTGCTCTTGGCCGGGACGCAGATATGGAAGTCGGTCGGCTTCAGCATGGCGGCCATCTTTCCGCCATCCTTGCCGGTCAGTGCGACGACCGGCATGTTGCGCTCGTGCGCAGCCTGGACCGCTTCCAGCACGCTGGGCGAATTGCCGCTGGTGGAGATGGCGATCAGGATGTCGCCGTCCATGCCCAGGGCACGCACCTGCTTGGAGAAGATCTGGTTGTAGTCGTAATCGTTGGCGATGGAGGTGAGCACCGAGGTGTCGGTGGTCAGCGCGATGGCGGCCAGGCCCGGGCGCTCGACCTCGAAGCGGTTGATCAGCTCGGCGGCGAAGTGCTGCGAATCGGCAGCCGAGCCGCCGTTGCCGCAGACCAGGATCTTGCCGTCGTTCATCAGGCAGGCGACCATGGCCTGCGCGGCTTCTGCGATGGGTTTGGCGAGCACCTTCTTGCTCTGCAGCTTGATCTGCGCGCTGTCGTCGAAGTGCTTGCCGATGCGGGTGGTGAGGCTCATAGAACTAGATGGAAGTGGATGGCAATGGCGAATTTTACCCCAAGGTGGCGCTGCCTAGACCTCGAAAGCGTTCTTTACCCACTCGATGTTGCCGGCGCCGTCCAGCAGCACGGCGTCGAAGCGGCAGGGCGGGATGCGGGGCAGCGTGCCGAGATAATGCTGCGCGGTGAGGGTGAGGCGCTGCCGTTTGTGCGTGTCTATGCTGGCCGCGGCGCCGCCGAAATCGCTGCGGCTGCGCTGGCGCACCTCGGCAAAGACCAGCACAGCGCCGTCACGCAGGATCAGGTCGACCTCGCCGAAGCGGCAGCGGTAGTTGGATTCGATCAGCGTCAGGCCGTGTCGTTGCAGAAACTGTGCAGCGGACTGTTCGGCCTGGACGCCGGGTTTCATGGGCGCGACTTGCTTTCCACCGGCACGCCCACGCCCAGCCGCATGACCGCGAGCGTGGCTTCGCGCTGGAACATGTGCCCCGTCAAGGTGATCTTGCCGGTGACGCCGTCCAGCGGCAGGAGGTTGGACAGTGTCACGGTCGAGCAGTACCAGCAGCAGGCGGTAGGCGTCGATGCCCAGCGCATACAGCCGATCCAGATCGGGCGGCAGAGGCGTCGCGGAACGCGGATAGATCATCACCGCCGCGTGGTCGGGTTGCAGCATCCACGGCATATCGACGAAACGCAGGTCGGACAGGTCGTAGTTGGTGAGCGTGTGGTTATTGCCGGAAAACACCTGCGACGTGGAATAGACCGGTATCGTGGACGTGATGTAGGGGCGCAGCAGGCGTGCTTTGTCCGCTTCGGCGGCAAGGAATACCGAGTGGCCCGGTTCCTCCAGCAGTTCCTTCAGGGGCGTCGGATCGCCGGCATAGACGATCTCGGCGCGCAGGATGCCGCCGGCGCGTTGCCATTCGTCCGCGAACGCGCGCGCCAGGCGCTTGGACAGCGGCGTGTTGGTGGAAACGATGGACGCACTCAGCAGCCCGGCAGCCGTGGCGCGTTGCGCAGACTGGCGAGCCTCTGCTTCGGCGGGCAGTCCGAAGAAATAGAGCTGGTCGGATCGCGAGCCTTCCAGCGTATTCAGCGCCAATGTCGGAGTCATCAACTCGGCATTCGCAGCCAGCGCAGCGACGCCGCCGCGGGTGAGCGGGCCGGCTACAGCAACAGCACCGGCACGCAATGCCTGCTGATACAGCGCGTTGACCTCGGTGCCCTCATCGTTGCAGGGGTAGACACGCACCGGCAGCCCGTTCACTTCCTTGCTGGAAGCTGCCAGGAAGCCCTGCTGAACAGCGTTGGCGGCCTTGGCAAACATCTTCGACTTCAAGGGCAGCAGCAGTGCGATGTGCGGCGCCGGCGCCTGTGTGCTGACCGGCGGCAGAATGGGCGACACGACCGGCGCGGGTTCCGTGACGACCGCGGAAACTACCGGCTCCGGAGTTGGCGCGGGCGCGGCAGGAGCTGCGGCCGCGGGAGTGGGCGGGGCGGCGGGAACCGGCGTGGTGCTTGGCGGAGTGGCGCAGCCAAAGACGCTAACGTATAGTGCGGCGATCAGAAACCGGCGCAACCACTTGGAACCAGAGGTAACAATTTGCATATCAAGGCCAAACAAAAATTGGAATGCGCATTATATGTAGTCGCCACCCCGATTGGAAATCTAAGTGACATCACCCTGCGCGCGCTGGAAGTGCTGGCTGCGGCCGACACCGTCGCCGCGGAAGACACGCGCAACACGCGCCATCTGCTGCAACACCACGGTATAAGCGACGCCCGTCTGCTGGCGCTGCACCAGCACAACGAGCGCGGCGCGGCGGAAAAGGTCATCGCCTTGCTGCAACAGGACAAGAGTGTGGCGCTGGTGACCGATGCCGGCACGCCGGCGGTGAGCGATCCCGGCGCGGTGCTGGTGGAGGCCGTGCGCGCAGCGGGTTTCCGCGTCATTCCCATCCCCGGCGCAAGTGCTGCGGTCACGGCGCTGTCCGCTTCCGGACTCAGTGCGCCGCACTTCCTGTTCTACGGTTTTCTGCCCAACAAATCCGGCGCGCGCCGCACTGCACTGCAGGCATTGGCAGAACATCCCTACACCCTGGTGTTCTACGAAGCGCCGCACCGCATCCTCGAATGTGTGGAAGACCTGCAGGCGGTGTTCGGGGACGAGCGCGAGATCGTGTTCGCACGCGAGATCACCAAACTGTTCGAGAGCATCCATCGCTGCAAACTCGGCGTAGCGCTGGACTGGCTCAACAGCGACCCCAACAACCAGCGCGGCGAATTCGTGCTGCTGGTTTCCGGCGCCCCGCTGGAAACGGGCGCGATAGATGCCGAGACCGAGCGTATCCTGAAGCTCTTGCTAAAAGACCTGCCGCTCAAGCAGGCCGTGCAACTGGCCGCCCAGATCACCGGCGCCGGACGTAACGAGTTGTATCAACACGCACTTTCCCTGAAGACCCCCGAGTAAGACCGTGCCGGATGCCAGTGCGGGCATCCCTTTGCTTGCAATTCAAACAAGCGTTTGATACGCTCGTTTGAATTCGCACACAGAACAGGGCTGAAATGAGCACAGCGCAGAACTCGACCGATCTCCAGGAAACCACCCGCGACCGACTGCTGGCCGCCGCGCGCGAGGTCTTTGCCGAACTTGGCTTCAAGGGTGCAACGGTGCGCGAGATCTGCCGCCGCGCCGAGGTCAACGTCGCGGCCGTGAACTACCACTTCAACGGCAAGGAAGCGCTGTTCATGGCGGCGCTCGAACTGGAGCCGCTCGAGAACCTGATCGGGACGAGCAGCGAAGCGGACAGCCCGGAGTTGCGCCTGACCCGCTTCATCCGCGAATTCGTAACCCGCCTGATGGACGGAGGCTGCACGCCCGCACAGCCAGCTGATCATGCGCGAAGTGCTCGAACCTTCACCGGCGCTCGACAGCATCGCCAGGGAGATCATCGTGCCGCTGCACGAACACCTGACCCGTTTGGTGCGCGGGATCGTGGGCGACGCGGCCGCGCCCGAACAGGTGCGCCGCTGCGTGTTCAGCATCTTCGGGCAGTGCACCTACTACCGCAACGCGCGGGAAATAAACCGGCGCGTGTATCCGGAACTGGAATACGACGCGGACGAGATCGAAGCGACAGCCAATCACATCGCCGAATTTTCACTCGCTGGACTGCAGCGCGTGACCGGCAAATGAATCACAACAGCGATCGCCGCCGATCGCAGGAACGGAGAATCGACATGACACGCAACACATCGCAAATTTCACTGGAACCGCGCTGACCAGCCTGACCCTGGCGCTGCTGCTGAGCGGCTGCGGCGGGGGCGAACAGCCCAAGAAGCCGGCCGCCGGCACGGCGCCGCCGCCGCCCGAAGTCGAAGTGATCATCGTCAAGTCCGCTCCGGTGACGTTGACCAGCGAACTGCCCGGCCGCCTGCACGCCTACCGCACCGCGCAGGTGCGCGCGCGCGTCGAAGGCATCGTCGAGAAACGCCTGTTCACCGAAGGCAGCGACGTGAAGGCGGGGCAGGCGCTGTACCAGATCTACGTCGGCAACTACAGCAGCGACTACGAAGCGGCCAGCGCCGACGCGGCGCTCGCGCGCGAGAACCTGGAACGCGCGAAACTGCTGCTCGAAGCCAAGGTGGTAAGCAAGCAGGAATACGAGCAGACCGTGGCGAAGCAGAAGCAGGCCGAGGCGGCATTGAGCCGCGCGAAAGAGAACCGCGACAACACGCGCGTGCCCGCGCCGATCTCCGGCCGCATCGGGCGCACGCTGGTCACCGAGGGCGCACTGGTCGGGCGCGGCGAAGCCACCCTGCTCGCCACCATCGAACAGACCGACAAGCTGTACGTGAACTTCACCCAGTCCGAGTCGGACATCATGCGCCTGCAGAAGGCCGTGAAGTCGGGCGCCCTCAAGCGCGCCGAATCGACCCGCATCGAACTGGTGCTGGAAGACGGCAGCCTCTACCCGCTGCCCGGCAAGCTGCTGTTCACCGACATGGCGGCCGACCCGTCCACCGGCAGCGTCACCATGCGCGCCGAGATCCCCAATCCCGAGCATGAACTCCTGCCCGGCATGTTCGTGACCATCCGTTTCCCCGAAGCGCTGGCCGAGAACGCCATCAGCGTGCCGCAGCGCGCGGTGATGATGAGCCCGCAGGGCCAGTTCGTGATGGCGGTGGACGCCGAAGGCAAGGTCGGTCCGCGCCCGGTGAAGGTCGGCAGCATGGCCGGCAGCGATTTCGTCATCGAATCCGGCCTGCAGGGCGGCGAGCAGGTGATCGTGAACGGCCTGCAGAAGGCGCGTCCCGGCAGCGTCGTGAAGCCGGTGCCGCTCCCGGCCGCCAATCCCGCACCCGCGGCAGCTGAACAGAAACAGGGTTAAATCGTGATCGCAAAATTCTTTATCGATCGGCCCATCTTCGCCTGGGTCATCGCCATCGTCATCCTGCTCTCCGGCGTGCTGGCGCTGCGCAATCTGCCGGTCGCCTCCTATCCGGCGGTGGCGCCGCCCGCGCTGTCCATCACGCTCAACTATCCCGGCGCCTCGGCCCAGGTGGTGGAGGAGACCGCCGTCGCCCTGGTGGAACAGGAACTGAACGGCATCGAGCACCTGCGCTATATGGAGTCGTCCTCCGAGCAGGGCATCGGCACCATCACGCTGACCTTCGAGGCGGGCACCGACCTGGACGTGGCCTCGGTGGAGACGCAGAACCGCGTCAAGCGCGCCGAAGCGCGCCTGCCGGAAGATGTGCGCCGCGTCGGCGTGACCGTGGCGAAATCGGCGCGCAACTTCCTGATGATCATCGCGCTCATCTCGCCGGACAAGAGCCGCGACAACGTGGCGCTCGGCAGCTACGCCGCCGCCAACGTGCTGGAGAGCATCCGCCGCGTGCCGGGCGTGGGCGAGGCCATCATGTTCGGCACCGAATACTCGATGCGCCTGTGGCTGAAGCCGGAAAAGCTGCATGCCTACAACCTGACGCCGGGCGATGTCAGCCGCGGCCGTGCGCGCGCAGAACACGCAGCTCGCCACCGGCGAGCTCGGGCAATTGCCCGCCGCGCCCGGACAGGAGCTGAACGCGGTCATCGTCACCAAGAGCCGTTTGTCCTCGGCGCAGGAGTTCGGCAACGTCATCGTGCGCGCGAACGCCGACGGCTCCACCGTGCGCGTCAAGGACGTGGCGCGCGTGGAACTGGGCGCGCAGGACTATTCCGTCGCCGCGCGCATCGACGGCCAGCCCGCATCGGCCATCGCCATCCGCCTGTCGCCCTCGGCCAACGCGCTGGATACGGCCAAGGCGGTCAAGGCCAGGATGGAAGAGCTGTCGAAGTTCTTCCCCAAAGGGGTGGACTGGCTGGTGCCGTACGACACCTCCAAGTTCGTCGAGATCTCGATCAGCGAAGTGGTGAAGACGCTGCTGGAAGCCATGGTGCTGGTGTTCCTGGTGATCTGGCTGTTCCTCGGCAACCTGCGCGCCACCTTCATTCCGGCCATCGTGGTGCCGGTCGCGCTGATCGGCGGCATGGTCGGCCTGTACGCGGTCGGCTATTCGATCAACACGCTGACGCTGTTCGCCATGGTGCTGGCGGTCGGCATCGTGGTGGACGACGCCATCGTGGTGGTGGAGAACGTCGAGCGCATCATGACCGAGGAGAACTTGTCGCCGCGCGAAGCCACCCGGAAAGCGATGGTCACAGATCTTCGGCGCCATCATCGCCATCACGCTGGTGCTGTGCTCGGTGTTCGTGCCGATGATCTTCTTCGGCGGTTCCGTCGGCGCGATCTATCGCCAGTTCGCGGTCACGCTGATCCTGACCATCCTGTTCTCGCTGCTGATGGCGCTGACGCTGACCCCGGCGCTGTGCGCGGCCTTGCTGCGCAACGATGCCGGCCACGAGATGGTGCCGAAATCGGGCTTCCTCGGCTGGTTCAACCGCATCTTCAACCGCACCACGCAGCGCTACCGCTCCGGCGTGGTCGGCGTGCTGAAACGCACCGGCCGCTACCTGCTGGTCTATGCCGCACTGCTCGTCGGCATGGGCTGGCTGTTCGTGCAACTGCCCAGCAGTTTCCTGCCGGAAGAGGACCAGGGCTATTTCATCAACATCATCCAGCTGCCGGCGGGCGCCACGCGCGAACGTTCGCAGGAAGTGCTGTCGCAGGTGGAACAGTTCTATCTCAAGCAGCCCGAGGTGGACCATGTGATCGGCGTGCTCGGCTTCTCCTTCTTCGGGCGCGGGCAGAACGCCGCGATCAGTTTCGTGCGCCTCAAGGATTGGGATGAACGTCCCAAGCCGGAGAATTCCGCTTCCGCCATGGTGCAGCGCGCCAACATGGCGCTGTTCCGCATCAAGCAGGCGTTCATCATGGCCATCAACGTGCCGCCCATTCCCGAACTGGCGGCGGTCGGCGGCTTCGATTTCCGTCTGCAGGACCGCTCCGGCCAGGGGCGCGAGAAACTGATGGAAGCGCGCAACATGGCGCTGGGCATCGCCAGCAAGCATCCCGCGCTGGTCGGCGTGCGCCCGGAAGGACAGGAACCCGCGCCGCAACTGCAGCTGGACATCAACCGCCTGAAAGCGCGCGCGCTGGGCATCGACATGGCCGACCTGAACGAGACGCTGCAGTCGACGCTCGGCGTCGCCTACATCAACGACTTCGTGCGCGAAGGCCGCATCCTGCGCGTGCAGATGCAGGCCGAACCGAAAGTCCGCACGACGCCGCAACGGATACTGCAGATCCCGGTGCGCAACGCGCAGGGCGGCATGGTGCCGCTGTCCGAGATCGCCACGGCGCGCTGGTCGGCCACCCTGCCCAAGCTGGACCGCTACAACGGCATCCCCTCGATGAAGCTCGCGGGCAGTCCCGCACCGGGCCGCAGCACGGGCGATGCGCTGAAGGCGATGGAAGAGGTGGCGGCGCAACTGCCGCCCGGCTTCGGCTTCGAATGGTCCGGCACCTCCAGCGAGGAACGGATCTCCGGCAGCCAGGCGCCGTTCCTGTTCGGCCTGTCGCTGGTCGCGGTGTTCCTGGTGCTGGCCGCGTTGTACGAGAGCTGGTCGATCCCGGTCGCCGTGGTCATGGTCGTGCCCATCGGCATTTTCGGCGCGCTGTCGGCAGTCAGCCTGCGCAGCCTGCCCAACGACGTGTATTTCAAGGTCGGCCTGATCGTCATCATCGGCCTGGCGGCGAAGAACGCGATCCTGATCATCCAGTTCGCGCGCGATCTGCAGCACAGGGGCTACGACCTGGTCGAGGCCACGGTGGAAGCCTGCCGCCTGCGCTTCCGCCCCATCCTGATGACCTCCATCGCCTTCATCCTGGGCGTGCTGCCGCTGGCCATCTCCACCGGCGCGGGCGCCAACGGCCGCCATGCCATCGGCACCGGCGTCATGGGCGGCATGATCGCCGCGACCGTGCTGGCGGTGTTCCTGGTGCCGGTGTTCTACGTGGTCATCCGCCGCATCTTCCCCGGCAAGCCGGCCATTCCGCAGGAGCAAGACCATGCGTAACCACAAAATGAAAAAGACTCTCATTGTGTTGTTGTCCGCCGGGTTGCTCGGCGGCTGCGCGGCGGGTCCCGACTACCAGCGTCCCGAACTGCAATTGCCCGAGCAATGGGCGGCAAGCGCCGCCAGCGACAAGGCGGCCAACGCCGCCGGCGAGCGCTGGTGGGCGTTGTATGCCGACCCGGTGCTGGACAAGCTGGAAGACGAGGCGCTGGCGCACAACACCGACCTTCAGGTCGCGCTGGCGCGCGTGCTGGAAGTGCGCGCCCAGCTCGACGTCGCCGAGTCCGCGCAGTATCCGAACGTGAGCGCCAACGCGAGCCAGGCGCGCAACCAGGCCACGCTCGCGGGTTCCTTCCCGCGCCCGGCGACCGCGCCGCGCATCAACACCACCACGCGCGCCACGCTGGACGCGAGCTACGAGCTCGACCTGTGGGGCAAGTACCGCCGCAGTTCCGAGGCGGCGCGTGCCGAGTTGTTCGGTGCCGAGGCCAATCGCGATGCGGTGCGCCTGACGCTCACCGCGCAGGTGGCGCAGCAGTATTTCGCGCTGTTGGCTTTCACCGCGCAGGAAGACACCGTGAAACGCTCGCTGGTCAACCGCGAAGAGCGGCTGGTGATGGACAAGAGGCGCCTCGAACTGGGCGTGATCTCCGAGTTCCAGCTGCATCAGGCCGAGGCCGAACTCGCTGCGGCGCAGGCGCAGCTCGCCAACATCGAGCTGGCACGCCAGCGCCAGGAGACCGCGCTCGCGCTGCTGCTCGGGCGTTCGCCGCGCGAGGTGATGAATGCGCAACTGGAACACGGCACGCCCACGCTCAACGCGGTGTATGTGCCGGACGGCCTGCCCGCCGAACTGCTGCTGCGCCGGCCCGACCTGAAAGCGGCGGAGCAGAAACTCATCGCGCAGAACGCCCGCATCGGCGAAGCGCGCGCGCAATATTTCCCTTCCATCAGCCTCACCGGCTATCTGGGCAGCGAGACCGTGGACATGGCCAAGCTGTTCACCGGCCCCGCCGGCATCTTCCAGTTCGCCGCCGGCATCAGCCAGCCGATCTTCAATGCCGGCCGCATCAGCGGCAACGTGAAGGCCAGCGAGGCGCGCCGCGACCAGGCGCTGCTGCAGTACCGGCAGGCGGTCGCCGCGCATTCGGCGACGTGCGCAACGCGCTGGCGGCGCAGTCGGCCGCGCGCAAGGTGCTGGAAGCGGAGACCATGCGCAGCCAGGCACTGGCTACCGCCAGCAAGCAGGCGGAAGTGCGCCTGCAGGTGGGCAGCTTCAGCCGCATGGAATTCCTCGATGTCGAGCGCAACCAGTTGCAGGCCGATCTCAACCGCTTCGAAGCCGAACGCGCGCAACGCGCGGCGGTGGCCGATCTGTTCAAGGCCTTGGGCGGCGGCTGGCAGGAGAGCAAGAAGGACTAAGCGGACCGCTGTTTCAAGGGTTCGGTCCGGTCGTGCAAGCTGGGAAGTGCAGTGCGGGCAGCGGCTGGCCTTGACGGGAATCGCCGAAGTGCAATACGGACACTCCTTGGTGCTGGCCGGCGCGGGGGCGGCTTCTTCATGGCGACGCCGCATGGCATTGATGCCGCGGATGAGCAGGAACACGGCGAAAGCCACGATCATGAAGCTGATGACGCTGTTCAGGAACAGCCCGTAGTTCACGCTCACGGCGCCCGCCGCCTTGGCGCTGCTCACCGAGGCATAAGGGCCGGCCGCCGTGGCCCCTTCTTTCAGCACGAGGAAGAAGTTGGAGAAATCGACCCCGCCCAGCAGCAGGCCCAGCGGCGGCATCAGCACATCATCCACCAGACTCTTGACGATGGTGCCGAACGCGCCGCCGATGATGATGCCCACCGCCATGTCCACCACGTTCCCGCGCATGGCGAATTCTTTGAATTCCTTCAGCATGTGTCACCTCCATTTGGTTGAAAGTGCGATCAGAACTGTCATCCGGCGATCCGCTTCAGCGCGAATCGAATTGCAGTCTACACCTCCCCGTATGCAAGAAAAGGGCGCGGTGCGAATAGGGTAAAATGCGCCCCATGAAGACACTCACCCTCACCCGACCCGACGACTGGCACCTGCACCTGCGCGACGGCGCGCTCATGCAATCCGTGCTGCCCGACACCGCGCGACAGTTCGCCCGCGCCATCGTCATGCCCAACCTCAGACCGCCCGTCACCACCACCGCGCAAGCGCTGGAATACCGCGCGCGCATCCTTGCCGCGTTGCCGCAAGGCATGAAGTTCGAGCCGCTGATGACGCTGTACCTCACCGACATCACCAGCGCCGAAGAGATACGAAAAGCCAAGGCCAGCGGCGTAGTGCATGCGGTGAAGCTGTATCCGGCGGGTGCCACCACCAACTCCGACGCGGGCGTCACCGACCTGCGCAAGACCTATGCCGCACTGGAAGAGATGCAGCGCTGCGGCATGCCGCTGCTGGTGCACGGCGAAGTGACCAGCCCCGACATCGACATCTTCGACCGCGAAGCCGTGTTCATCGAGCGCGTGCTGCAACCACTGCTGAAAGACCTGCCGAACCTGCGCGTGGTGTTCGAGCACATCACCACCAAAGAGGCCGCGCAGTTCGTGACGGATGCGCCCAGCCACCATCGCCGCCACCCTCACCCCGCAACACCTGCTCTACAACCGCAACGCCATGCTGGTCGGCGGCATCCGCCCGCACTTCTACTGCCTGCCGATCCTCAAGCGCGAGACGCACCGCGAGGCGCTGGTCAAAGCCGCCACCAGCGGCAGCAAGAAATTCTTCCTCGGCACCGACAGCGCCCCGCACGCGCAACACACCAAAGAGAACGCCTGCGGCTGCGCCGGCTGCTACACCGCACACAGCGCCATCGAACTGTATGCCGAAGCATTCGAGGCGGCGGGCGCGCTGGACAAGCTGGAAGCTTTCGCCAGCTTCTACGGTGCGGATTACTACGGGCTGCCGCGCAACAAGGAGACCATCATCCTGCGCAAGGAAGAATGGCAGGTGCCTGCGTCGGTGGGGTTCGGCGAGCATCGGCTCGTGCCGCTGCGGGCGGGTGAGAAGATGAAGTGGAGGCTGGTGGTGTGATGGTGCATTTGTCAGAGCACTTGGGGGTGTTGAACATTCGGCACAAATCAAAATAAGGCATTTAAGAGACCTGCCAGATTAGGCGCCTCACGGGTGTCTTTTCCGGCATTTTTAGGGTGTCTACTTTACGTTAGAGGTGGCCCAATGACAGATTTTCACGGAAAAGAATTTCCAAGATGGGTCTATCACCATAAACACGCTCCTGATGGTCAAATATGCAATTCAGAAGAAGAAGCAAAACAACTTGGTCGAGGTTGGGTTGATTCAAAGCTCGACTTTCCGAAGCCATCAAAAGTAGCTGTTTGGCTTAAGGTAGAATTCAAGCCGTGGATTGATGAATGGAAATGGTTATTCAAAGTCATCGCTGCGATTCTTTCTGCAATTGCGGCAATCACATTTTTTGCTTCCAAATTTACTGTCCAGGGCGGCGAAAGTCTCCATAAAGCAGAACAGCATCAGAAAGATAAATAGCAGGTGTCTGTTGCCATTGCCTCTAACCCTTCCATAAGGACTCGCTTCGCTCACCGCTAAATTCCACGTTAGGTGTCATGAGACCAAGCACTAAACATTCTATCGCTCAACGCTTATTGGGGCTTGTGGGCGTCGCATTGTTTGCCGGGCCAATGTGGTTTCGTGAGTTAAGTTTTGTTCCGCCAGCGCTGCAATTGCTGGGTTTGTTAATGTTGTTCATTGGAATACTTAGTGCATTCGGTGTTGGCCCTTGGGGGCGTTACTACACAACACTTGTAGTCTCCGATAACGAAGCATATTTAAAGTCACTGGAGGTTAAACGGCCGTGGCAACAGTAACAGTAACACCTAACTCTGCGGTCAAGTTCGCTTCGGTGCGCGGGGACTGCGCCAAAGCGCCGCTCCTTACCTTCACGTTATGGCACAGGATACGATGGCTGACAAATCGCTAGTGCGGACTCGAACGAAACGCTATGTGCGGCTGTGGTTGTGCGACACTGCATCGCAAACGTTCGCGCCGCTAACGGATACGTCGGCGCGCCTAAACTACATTGGTGCTCTCGTTGTGCTATTCCTGCTCTTTCCTCAGTGGCGCGCGGAGAATCGGTGGGAGTGGTTCACGGACAGCTATGACTCGATCAGCATCCTCGTTCTGTCCTTCCCGTTTTTCGCTGTTCTTAACTCTATCTTTGCGATCTTCCGCGTACGGAAGAACGAGCGCGCATTAGGAGAATGGTTTGGCGCACGCTTCATCCTTCACGAACCAAAGCGAGTCGTCACAGCACTTGTGGACGAGACAGACAATGGGAAGCCGCTTGTCTTCGAGGTCGAAGAGGCGGAGGACAATGCGCTTGTCTCTTATGTGATTGAAGTCGATCGAACGGACAATAGGGCAAAGGTCGAGCTTGCTTGGCCAACCGGGCAGCGGCCAATAGATTTCGGCGTTCCAAAGGATTGTCGAAAGGCCTCCTTCAGGCTCCCCGCCAGCCGGAAGATGGCGCTCTTGACCCACTTAGAACCGGAATCAACAGTAACAACGGTGCGGGTCTATATGACAGGGTGGGAGCTCGGCAAAGGGGATGGGAGAGGGTAAGAGCCCTAACCAGCCCGCGTAGATGGGTTGAGCACAGCGATACGCATCATCCTTTGTGATGGGTTTCCTTCGTCAACCCATCCTACGGTAATCGCGGCAGGGGAATAATGAAATGGCGGCAGCGGGTTCAAGCTGGCCCGACAGGTGAGGTTTGCGCGCCGTCATTCTCGTGCCAGTAGGCTTGAACAATTTGCCTGTGTTAGTCTTACCTAGTCAAAGCTATGAAAGGGGAGTTCATGGAGTTTGCACGCAAAGGAGCGATTGCTCCGATACTCACGTTATTGTCAGTGCTGTTTCTGGCTGGATGCGGCGGCGCCAATCATCCCGCTCCGTCCACCTCCTACCAAACCAACGCCATCTACGCCTTCATGAAGGCGGTGCAGGACGAAAGTGGTAACGTCACTACGACGGTGCAGCTGCGCGATGGCTTGGATCCCGTCGCTGCGAGGTATCTCTACCTTGCCGGTGGCGAGACCCTCTACACCAGCCTCGACATCTCGCCCCGCCAATACCTTAGCTTTACCGACAATCTCTTCGGCAATTCCCTGGACTTGTCGCAATACCTGAAGGTGATGAGTGCGCGCGACCTTTACACCGAATATTTTCTGTTCAACCAGATCGTGCTGGGGAAGCCGGAATATTATTCGCTCAACACCCCGACCGCCGGGTCATCGCCCGTGCGCGCCTATGTCGATTTCGAGCGCACCGGAAATGTGCTGGCGGGAGAGACTTCGATCGTATTGCCCGCAGCGTTCCAGATTCTTGCGCCCGCCAGCGGGGCCAGTGTGACACGCGCCACGCCGGTTACGCTCACCTGGTCGAACGTGGACGCGACGGCCACGATGCGCCTCGATGTGGCGGTCATTTGCGACGATGGTCTGCGAAATACCCTGAACCGGAATCTGGGCGCCGATACCGGCACCACGACACTGAACAGCGCCGACTATCTGCCTGCCGGAGTCAGCGCATCAGCCACCTGTCAGGTAGCCTTCATCCTCCAGCGCGTGCGCAGCGGGGCCGTTTCGCCCAACTTCGCCTTTGGCAGCATCGAAGGCCTGCAGCGACGAACCGTTCAGTTCACCACCATCCCATAGGAGCCCGGCATGGACCGTCTCATCCATAGAGTGTTGTTTTCCCTTTTGTTGCTGTCGGCGACCCATGCGTATGCCGAGAGGACTTACGCCGTCGCGCCCTCGGTGGGCTATGCATCGATCAGCAACATGGACGGATACGACAATTCAGCCTACGTGCGCGTCGATGGCACCTTCCATCCCATACCCCAGGTCGGGGTCGGCGTGTTCGTGGCCAGCTATCCCGGCTTCAAGTCCAGCGCCGGCAATGAAGTAACCATCAAGGTCAACGGCTATGGTGTGGGCGTGACCGGCCGTTGGCCGGTCCATCCGCATGTGCAGCCCTATGTCCGTCTCGACTACATGATGTGGGATGCGGAGGCTGAGGGCTTTGGCAGAACGCTGGCGAAGGATAGCGGAGGTAGCCCGGGCCTTGCCCTGGGGGCGCAGTTTCCCATCAAAGGATTCTTCGGGCTCAAGGCGGAGGTGTCGGGCTACAGCAACGTGAGCGGCGCCGATATCCGGCAGTTCTCCGTGGGGGCGATGTTCGAATTCTAGGTGCAGCAACATCTGGATGATCCGAAATCATGCGCAACGAAACTAAAGAGGGCGTGCTGAGTTAGTTCAAGCGCCCGCGACGGACAACCATGTCTTTATCTCCATATCTCGGCACTTCCCCGATCATCGGCGACCGCATCTTTCTCCACCCCTCCAGCCAGGTCATCGGCGACGTGCAGATCGGTGACAACAGCTCGGTGTGGTGCAACACCGTGCTGCGCGGCGACGTGAACCGCATCGTGATCGGGCGCGGCACCAACGTGCAGGACCTGACCATGGGCCATGTGTCGCACAAGACGCCGCAGAAGCGGGACGGCTCGCCGCTCATCATCGGCGACTACGTGACGGTGGGCCATTCCGTTATCCTGCACGGCTGCCGCATCGGCAACGAGTGCCTGATCGGCATGGGTTCCATCGTCATGGACGATGTGGTGATCCCGGATCGCGTGATGGTGGGCGCGGGCAGCCTGATCTCGCCGGGCAAGACGCTGGAGAGCGGCATGCTCTACATGGGGCGCCCGGCCAAGGCGGTGCGGGCACTCACCGCAGAGGAGATCGCCTACCTGCGTTATTCCGCCGAGCATTACATGCGGCTGAAGGACAATTATCTGAACGGAAAGAAATCGTAACAGGAAGTATGTAGATCATGAGCACACTCAGCCAGCAGGACATCGACCGCATCAACATCAATCTGGAGACTTCGCGCATCGCCTGGAAAGAGCTGCAACGCTACTTCGCCACCGGCGCGACCATCTTTGTAAGCGACACGCTGGACCTCGTCGATGTGGCACTGCAGATATCAAAGACAACAGGGCGCAGGTGGCGCAATGGATGGAAGCGGGCCAGATCGCCCGCGTCACCGACGCGCAGGCGCTGGCGTGGTACGAGGCCGATGCCGAAGTGTGGGCGGTGGTGGCCAGGCCGTACGTGCTGGTGCAGGAAAACCGGAAAAAACTCGATAGTTGAGTTGGCTTTGCCTGGGGAATAAACGCGGCGCCGCAGCAGAGGCGGCGCCGCCATTGTCCGATCCGCTCAGTGGAAGAACAGCATTGTGCGGGTTGCGCGAATCTCGTCGTAATGCCGCTCGTTGAATGTCGAGCATTCCGCCGGCGAGAGGTGAAGCTTTTCCAGAGGCGCGACTCTATTCCAGGCAGTCAGTTTGGCTGTGTTGTGGTTCAAGAGGTTGGCCACGGCGACGATATCGGAGTAGCTGACTTGCGAGTTGTCATCGAAGCGGTGCAAGACTTCGTGTTCGGTCGTTACGGTAACGATCTCATCGGGAAAGTTCCAGGCGCGGAGCAACTGCTCGCCGACGGTAGGACGGAAATTCCAGATCAATTCTTCGATGGTTGCATGATCGAGGCGGGGGGATGCCTTTTCGGCATGCAGGCATAACGGCAGGGTGCCGATGTCATGGACCAGACCGGCCAGCATGGCCTGGTCCGGATTCAGCGAACCCAGGTTCCTGGCCAGTATGTAACAGTAGGCCGCAACCTCCTGGCTATGCTCCCAGAGTTCGTCCAAATGCTGTTTGATTACGGGGTGATGGGTTTGTACGCGGTCGGTGATGTCGATGATATTGGTCACCAGTTTGCGCAACGCCTTGTAGCCGAGACGTGAAACGGCGGCCCTGACGTTGTCGACCTTGGGCCAGTCGGCAAAGGTGCCGCTGTTGGCGGCCTTCACGACTTGGGCAGCGATGGCCGGATCGCCGGAGATCACAGCCACGACCTGCGTGGCCGAATAGTTGATATCGTCGATCATGGCCTGGACCTTGTGGGCGATGCCGGGCAGGGTGGGAAGCGACAGGTCTTGTTCGGCAACGCTGAACAGCAATTGATCGATGGCAGGAAACAATGCGGTCTGTTTCATGGCGTGCTCCTTCACGGTGCCGACCCGACGTGAATCAGGCGGTCGTCGAATTGGCGGGAGAGCATCGTATTCATTCCGCATAAGATTTCATATAGGCCAAACGGCCTATATACATATCTATATACAATCGCTTATCGTTCTGCGATGAAGTGCCGATATCGGGTCTTCGGAATCATGATGCGGGCGAAGTCTGTCGAGCCGACGCATGCCCTTAAGCCGGACTCGGTTCGAGGCCCATTACAATCGACGCAACGTGATTGAAGGGAGAAAGACGGTGAAGAAATCGTTGGCAACAGGATTGTTGGTCCTGCTTGCGGCCTGCCAGAGCGCGCCCAGGCTGGAGGACGATACACGTTACGTGCGGCTGGCCAGAGTGGTGGATGTGCATGAATTCACCGAGGCGGAGCGCAAGGAAGCGAAGTCACACACGCCGGGCAACGTCGGCGTGGGTGTGAGTATCGGTGTCGGTAGCGGCGGCGGTTTCGGCGGGCTGATGGTGGGCGCGGGCAGCATGTGGGGCGACGGGCGGGACCGCCGCAAAGAGCCGCCGCAAGTCGCCAACGGCGCAAACCGCTTTACCGTGCAGCCGCAGAATTCGAGCGAACGCCTGGAAGTGATGAGTTACGGGAAATACAAGGTGGGCGACTGCGTGAAGGTGTTGCATGGCCATCCCAACGAGTTCCCGCGGCTGTTCGACTTGAAGGCGGGCGAGCGCTGCGAGTAAACCTGAAGCCCGCGGCGATCCGCACGGCGGCCATTCAAGTCTTCAGCCTTGCCTTCCGAGCGCAAGCTGACGCGCGATCTGCGCGACATGCTTGCCCTGGAAGCGTGCGATGACCAGTTCGTTCTCCGACGGCATGCGTTTGCCGTCGCTGCCGGCGATAGTGCTGGCACCGTAGGGCGAGCCGCCGGTGATCTCGTCGCTGCGCATCTGTTCGGCGCAGGAGTAGGGCACGCCGACGATCACCATGCCCTGGTGCAGCAGGGTCGTGTGAAACGACAGGATCGTGCTTTCCTGTCCGCCATGCTGGGTGTTGCTGGAAGCGAACACGCTGCCGACCTTGCCGATCAGCGCACCTTTCATCCACAGCCCGCCGGTCTGGTCCATGAAGTTGCGCATCTGCGCCGCCATGTTGCCGAAACGCGTGGGCGTGCCGAAGATGATGGCGTCGTAATCGGCCAGCTCGCTCGGCGCGGCGATGGGCGCGGCCTGGTCGAGCTTCATGCCGGATTTGCGCGCTACCTCTTCCGGCACCAGTTCCGCCACGCGCTTGATCGTGACTTCCGTATCCGCCACCTCGCGCGCGCCCGCGGCGACGGCCTGGGCCATGGCCTCGATGTGGCCGTAGGCGGAGTAGTACAGTATCAATACTTTGGTTTTTGTCATGGCAGCCTCCTTGCGTAGGGTTACAGGGACGGCGATGCAGTCTGCATCATCGCCGCTTCGATGCACTGACACAGTGCCAGAATCGGAGTTCCGGTCATTGTGTTTTCAACTAGCACCCCCAATGGGAACTCGGGAGCAGCGAATTCGATTGGAGGGCGACGGAATTCCTCTGTCTACGAGCTAAGAGGCAACGCCAGATTTTCAATAATGATGCATAATCAAAGAATATATAAAAAAAATAATAACAACAACAGCACTAGGGGGACAGCAGATTCCACAAACAATACGAAGAGGAGCTGTTTCATGATCCAACCTTTTTCTGCCGTTCGAAGCCTCGTTCTGGCATTTTTTCTTATCTCATTGAGTGCCTGCGGTGGTGGTGGTGGCGGCGGTGGCGGACTGGCCCCCGGCAACGTCTTCGGCGTGAATGGCGGGCAAGTTTCGGGAGCTGCTACTCCCACGAACGGTGGAGTTTCCCTATACACGTTCAACGCGACTGCGAATACCGTATACACGGTCACAACGACCACTCTCACGGGTGATGCCGTGCTATCTTTGTGGAATGGACTCCCAAGCACAAGCGGGGGCACCAACCTTATCGGCTTTTCCTGGAATAACGTAGCCGCCACGCCACTGAATACGGTAAGTTTTATCGCCAATTTCTCCGGTCCGGTGTCCGTACAGGTGACGGATGGAAGTATGAGTCCATCGGGATCCACATACACCCTTGAGGCCTACACCGGGAATTTGGCGATCGGGACCGCACGAACCGGCACCGCGCACAGCGATCAGATGTTTTACAGTTTCGATGCAGTAGCAGGCACCGCCTACCAGGTGCAGCTCACGCCGCAGACCGGAAATGTCAACGTCGGTGCCGTCAATGCGACGGCTTCGCCTTCTGTGGGCACCTCCATGCTTGCTGGCACCGCAATGGACACAGTGACTTTCCTGGCACCGGCGTCGCAGCGCTATTATGTCCGGGTAGATCCCACTTCCGTGGCCTCGACCTTCAGCGTCAAAGTCGTCACTACCACGGCTCAGCCCGATCTGCGCGTCGTGGTGACCAGCGCGGTTTCTGACTCGACGAATGTGACCGTGAATTACACCGTTTACAACGACGGGATTACCGCGGCAGGACCATTCGATGTCGCCTTGTGGTCGGATGCCGCAAGCGCGCCCACCGTCGGCACGCCCGGACAAGTCTCGGCGACGATAGCCTCGCTGGCGGCCGGCGCATCGACGACAGGATCAGTCACCATTCCCAACGCTGCGAACGGGGGAACTGCTTACGCGATAGTGGACACAGCGAATGCTATTGCGGAGACGAATGAAACCAACAACGTCAGCCTGGGCAAAGTCTGGGCGGCGCCGCTTGTGGCGCCGCAGTCCTTCAATTTTGAGAATGGCGTGATCCCGGCGGGGATCGTGATGTCAGGAAATACGCCATGGGCCAACGTCGCAGGTGGGCCAGCGGGAAGCGCGCGTGCCCTGAAAGCGGGCTTGATAACGCACAGCCAGTCCAGTTGCGTCGCAGTGGCGGTTACCAATGCCGCATCCGTTAGTTACGACTACTCGGTGAGCTCGGAGTCTGGCTACGATTTCCTGAAATTCTATATCGACGGCGTGCAAAACGGCACTTCCAAGTCTGGAACCGTGCCGTGGACTTCGAGCGGCCCCATTCTGCTTGCTTCGGGAACCCACGAGCTAAAATGGTGCTATAGCAAGGATGTCATCGTTTCGTCCGGGTCCGACACCGCGTGGATAGACAACATCGTTGTAGATCAGCCGGGGACCGACCTGCAGGTGGTGGTGAACAGTGCGATATCCGATGGCGCAAACGTGACCGTCAACTATACGGCGACCAATGCCGGCACCGTGGCAGCAGGTTCATTCCGCGTAGATGCCTGGTCCAATTCCGCAACCGCTCCAGCGGTGGGCGCGAATGGCGAAGGCTCGACGACCATTGCTTCGCTCGCTGCCGGTGCGTCAGTTACCGGCTCGCTCGTCATCGCCAATGCAGCAGCCTCCGGAACTGCCTATGCGATCGTGGATACGCTGAACACGGTGATAGAGACCAACGAAGCCAATAACGTCAGTGCGGGCGTGGCTTGGGTGGCCCCCGCCCCACCGATTGCCGCCTACAATTTTGAAGACGGGTTGGTGCCGGCCGTGATGGTGCCTTCAGGCAATTTGCCATGGGTGAACGTTGCGGGCGGAATACCGGGAAGCACGCGTGCCCTGCAAGCAGGAGCGATTACTCATTCCCAGACCAGCTGTATGGAGGTCACGGTGGCGGGTAGTACCTCGATCAGTTTCGACTACTCCGTGAGCTCGGAAGCCACCTACGATTTCCTGCGCTTCTACATAGACGGGGTGCAAAAGAGTTCTTGGTCGGGTCTGGTAGCCTGGGCGAATAGTGGTGTAATCCCAGCCGGCACCACGGGCTTGCATACGTACAAGTGGTGTTATTCAAAAGATAGCATCGTTAATTCCAATCTCGACACAGCATGGATCGATAACATCGTCATCCACTGACTTTCTCAGCAAGATCTGGATGTCGCCGACGGCATTCGTAACAGCCCGCTTCAAGCGGGCTGTTTTTTTTGGTCAACTGAAAATTGCCGCAGCCAAGTATGGCCGCTGTGACGAACTTGGCGCCGGATTTGGGAGTCTGCCTGCGGGCAGGTTCTTCTCTTGGAAGTATTTCGTTTTGGCAAGGTTTCCTAAGATGCCTTGACTTGATCTATTTCATCGCCGCTTCGATGCGCTGACACAGCGTCTTGAGAATCTTGACCCGGGCGAAGTTCTTGTCGTTGGCTTCCACCAGCGTCCACGGCGCGATCTCGGTGCTGGTGCGATCCACCATGTCGCACACGGCGCGCTCGTAATCGTTCCATTTCTCGCGGTTGCGCCAGTCCTCGTCGGTGATCTTGAAGCGCTTGTAGCCGGTCTTCTCGCGCTCCTTGAAGCGGCGCAGCTGCTCTTCCTTGGTGATGGCGAGCCAGAATTTCACCAGCACCGTGTTGTTGTCGACGAGCTGCTCCTCGAAGTCGTTGATCTCGCTGTAGGCACGCATCCAGTCGGCCTCGGAACAGAACTTCTCCACGCGCTCGACCAGCACGCGCCCGTACCACGAACGGTCGAAGATGGTGACGCGGCCGGTCCGCGGGATGTGGCGCCAGAAGCGCCACAGATAAGGCTGCGCGCGTTCTTCTTCGGTGGGCGCGGCGACCGGGATGATGCGGTAATGCCTTGCATCCAGCGCTCCGGTGATGCGGCGGATGGCGCCGCCCTTGCCGCCTGCATCCGAACCTTCGAACAAGGCGATGACCGACATCTTGCGGAAACGGGGATCGCGCGTCAGCAGGTTGAGCTTGCCCTGGTATTTCTCCAGCTCGGTCTCGAACTTCTTCTTGTCGAGCTTCTGCGTCATGTTCAGTTTGTCGAACACGTCGAGCTGGTCGATGGGCGCCTGTATCGGTGCGACATGGGTGGTGCGCGGCTTGCTCGGGGTGTCCAGACGTTTGCGCAACGCTTCCAGCAATATTCTGCCGACGGTGAGGCTGCGGTAACGCGCATCCGCGCCTTCCACCACGATCCATGGCGCTTCGGCGGAACTGGTCTCGCGTAGCGTGTACTCGGAAACCTTGCGGAACTTGTCGTAGATCTTGAAGCGCGCCCAGTCCAGCTTGGTCACGCGCCAGCGCGTCTTGGCGTTCTTCTCCAGCGACTTCAGGCGTTTTTCCTGCGCATCCTTGGACAGGTGGAACCAGAACTTGAGTATCAATGCGCCCTCGTCGGTGAGCATCTTCTCGAAGTGGTTGATCTGCTCGATGCTCTGGCTGAGTTGTGCCGCCTTGGTCTGTTTGAGCACGCGCTGCACGATGGGGTCGGTGTACCACGAGCCGAAGAAGATGCCGATCTTGCCCTTGGGCGGCAGGGCGCGCCAGAAGCGCCACATCGGCGGGCGCTGCTGTTCCTCGTCGGATTTTTCGCCCATGGCATGTGCCTGAATGTGGCGCGGGTCCATCCATTCGTTGAGCAGGTTCACGGTCTCGCCCTTGCCGGCGCCGTCCACGCCGCCGATCAGGATGACGACCGGGAATTTGGCCTGCTGCGCCAGATCGAACTGCGCGTTCAGCAGGTCTTCGCGCAGTTTGGGTACTTCCTTGTCGTAGGTCTTCTTGTCGATCTTGTGTCCGAGTTCGGCAGATTCAAACATGACGCCTCCTTGTTTCAGAACCTAAAGTTGATCCGGTGCGATGACGAGACGCAACACGGTCTGGTCATCGTCCTCGCGGCGACTGAACCACCATATGGCGCCTTTCTTGATGTTCCAGGAGTCCGCTTGGCCGGTCATCAGCAGCGCGGCGAGTTCGCCCAGCCAAGGCTGGTGTCCGACCAGCAACACCGCGCCGCCCGCCGCCGGCCAGCCCGCGGCAGCGATGGCCTTTTGCGGGGTGGCGTGGAGGCCGATGTTGGGTGCCGTGATGAATTGATCGGTGAGGGCGCTGGCGGTTTGCTGCGCGCGCAACGCCGGGCTGACCAGGATACGGGTATGCGGTGGCAGTTGGCCGGACAGGAAATGCGCCATGCGCTCGGCTTGCCGGCGTCCTTTCCCGGTGAGAGGTCGCGCGCTATCCGGCACACCATCGGCAGCTTCGGCATGTCGCCACAGGATCAGCTCCATCTTGCCCATCCTCCATTTATTACACTACCGGTTGCCAGAATATACCGTATATACTGATTTCGCTACATTCATCCAGGGAGACCGACATGACCAAGACCGCACCCCGCAAACCCGTTGCAGCAAAGACCGCAACCGTGCGCAAGACTGCTCCGGCGAAGGTTGCCGCGAAGCCGGTGAAAAAACAGAAGAAGGAAAAGAAGGCCGAGGGCAAGGTGAAAGTGGTGCGCGACAGCTTCACCATGCCGCAGGCGGATTACGGCCTGATCGCGGAGCTTAAGCTGAAGGCGCAGACAGCCGACCTGCATGTGAAGAAGAGCGAGCTGTTGCGTGCCGGCCTGCGACTGCTGTCCAAGTTGAGTGCGGCGCAATTGAAGCGCGCCGTGGCAGGTCTTGAAAAGATCAAGACCGGGCGCCCCAGGAAAGTCTAGGACTCTCCGTCGGCGTAAGGCAAGCCGAGCTCCTGCAGCAACAGGCTCTGGGCGCAGGTCGCGGCGCCGCGGCCGGGCGTCTTGCGGTGCCAGAAGCCGTTGCAGTCCATCTCCCATGCCTGCACGTTGTCTTTCAGGTAGCTTTTAAGACCTTCGTCGATAACGCGCTTCTTGAGCTTGGCGTCGAGCAGCGGAAAGCACGCCTCGATGCGGCGGAAGAAGTTGCGGTCCATCCAGTCCGCACTGGACAGATAGACGTCATCGGTCTGGTCGTTGCGGAAGTAGAAGATGCGCGTGTGTTCGAGGAAGCGCCCGATGATGGAAAGCACGCGGATGTTCTCGGACAGCCCGGCGACGCCGGGGCGCAAGGCGCAGACGCCGCGCACGATCAGGTCGACTTTTACTCCCGCCTGCGAAGCCTCGTACAGCGCGGTGATGATCTCCGGCTCCAGCAGCGCGTTCATCTTGGCGATGATCTGCGCGCGCTTGCCGGCCTTGGCCAATTTGGTCTCGTTGCGGATCGCATCCAGCACGTTGGTGTGCAGGGTGAACGGCGATTGCCACAGGTGCTTCAGCTTGCTGGCCTTGCCCAGGCCGGTGAGCTGGGTGAACACCTCGTTCACGTCGGCGCACATCTCCTCGTTGCAGGTGAACAGGCCGAAGTCGGTATACAGCCGGGCGGTGCGCGGGTGGTAGTTGCCGGTGCCCAGATGCACATAGCGGCGCAGCTTGCCGTCCTCGCGCCGCACCACCATCAGCATCTTGGCGTGGGTCTTGTGCCCGACCACGCCGTACACCACATGCGCGCCGACCGCTTCCAGGCGGCCCGCCCAGTTGATGTTGGCCTCCTCGTCGAAACGCGCGAGCAGTTCGACCACCACGGTCACCTCCTTGCCGCGCTTGGCCGCCGCGATCAGCGCCTCCATCAGCTCGGAATCGGTGCCGGTGCGGTACACCGTCTGCTTGATGGCGACCACGTCGGGATCGGCGGACGCCTGCTGGATGAAGTCGATCACCGGCTTGAACGACTGGTAGGGATGGTGCAGCAGCACGTCGCCCTTGCGGATCGCCTTGAACATGTCCGCCCCCTTCTTCTTCAGCAGGGTCGGCAGGCCGGGCACGAACGGCGGGAATTTGAGGTCGTCGCGCGCGACCTTGTCGGGGATGCCGATCAGGCGCACCAGGTTCACCGGGCCGTGCACGCGGTACAGGTCCTCGGCGTTCAGTTCGAACTGCTGCAGCAGGAAATCGGCCAGCTCGGCCGGGCAGTTGTCCGCCACTTCCAGGCGCACCGCGTCGCCGAAATGGCGCTGCGGCAGTTCGCCCTGCAGGCTGATGCGCAGGTTCTTCACTTCCTCCTCGTCCACGAACAGGTCGCTGTTGCGCGTGACGCGGAACTGGTAACAGCCGAGCACTTCCATGCCCGCGAACAGTTCGCCGACATGCGCATGCAGGATGGAAGAGAGGAAGATGAACCCGTGCGGGCAGCCTGCGATCTCCGGCGGCACCGGGATGGCGCGCGGCAGCACGCGCGGCGCCTGCACGATGGCCTTGGCGGAATTGCGGCCGAAGGCGTCCTTGCCCTGCAGTTCGACGGCGAAGTTCAGGCTCTTGTTGAGCACGCGCGGGAAAGGATGGGCGGGGTCGAGTCCGATGGGCGTCAGCACCGGCATCACTTCGCGCAGGAAGAAATCCTTGACCCAGGCCTGTTGCGCCGTGTTCCATTGGGTACGGCGCAGGAACTTGATGCCCTGCTGGGCAAGTGCCGGGACCAGCTCTTCATTGAACAGCTGGTATTGCCGTGCGATGAGCTGGTGAGTAGGCGCGTACAGCCGCTTGAGTATCTGCGAGGCCTCCAGGCCGTCGGGGCCGCTGGCCAGACCGCCGGCCTTGGCCTGCTCTTTCAATCCGGCGACGCGGATCTCGAAGAATTCGTCCAGATTGCTGCTGACGATGCACAGGTACTTCAGGCGCTCCAGCAACGGCACCGACGCGTCTTCCGCCTGAGCCAGGACGCGGCGGTTGAACTCCAGCAGGCCAAGCTCGCGGTTGAGGAAATTCTGCGCAGGAAAGTTTTTTGCCATGGGCCGGCGTGATCCTTGGTATCAGGGCGTCGGTGCGCTACAGGTAACGGAAGCTCAGTGCTTCGGCGGAACGTAGCCGGTGGGCATCTGCGTGCCCGGGCCGAAGAAATAATTCTCCATCTGCTCGGCGAGGTATTTGCGCGCCTGGGCGTCGGCGAGATTGAGGCGGTTCTCGTTCACCAGCATGGTCTGGAACTTGATCCAGCCCTGCCAGGCTTCCTTCGACACGTTTTCGAAGATGCGCTGGCCCAGCGCACCAGGATAGGGCGGGCGATCCAGCCCTTCCGCTTCGCGACCGAGTTTTACGCACTGCACTGTTCTTGTCATGTTGAGGTTCACTCCGTGATTATTCATGGGGATTGCGACATTACCGTGAATCCTTGCCCAAATCCAGCGGCTGGGCGGAATCGAACACGTGCCAGTGGTGTTTGCCGCGACGTTTGGCCTGGTACATGGCGATGTCGGCCTGCTGCATCAACTTGACCGCACTGTCAGGGCATATTCCGGGCGAACAGGCGGCGATGCCCATGCTGCTGTGGATATATACCTCATGTCCGTCGAAACGGAACTGCAATTGCTCGACGGTCGAGATCACGCGCTGCGCCAGCGCTTCGACCTGGTGAAGTTCCGCATCGGCGATCAGGATGGCAAATTCGTCGCCGCCCAGCCGGTAAAGGATCTCGTTGCGCCGCGACTGCAGGGTCAGCGCCTGGGCGATCGTTTTCAGCACCTTGTCGCCGGAGGGGTGGCCATAGGTGTCGTTGATGTCCTTGAAATCGTCCAGGTCGAAATACAGCAGCGTCAAGCGGGATTTGTCGCGCTGGGCCTGGGCGAACATGCGTTCGATGTCTTCCTCGAAGCGGCGGCGGTTATACAGGCCGGTGAGCACGTCGCGCTCGGCGCGGGCCTCCGCCTCGCGCAAACGGGCATACTCTTCGGTCACGTCCTCGAACATCCAGATGCGGCCGATAAAGCATTCCCCGGCAGCATCCGGCACGACGCAGGAACGGCTGCGGACGATGCGTTCGTCGAGGAGGTGCGTATCGAATGGCGGGCTGAAGCCGTATTCCTTGAGGGCCGCGTCCACCTGCCGCACGAAGTCTTCCGGATGCTCCATCAGGTGGCGCGCACGCACGATCAGATCGGTATCGTGCTGGCCGATGTAGTCCTCGCCCTCGGGAAGCCCCCACAAACGGCGGCATTCCGGATTGATGTACTGCACCTGGCGCGCAGGATCGACGAACATGATGCCGACCGGCAGGATGGAAAACAGCGCGTTCAGCCGTGCTCGTTCCAAATACAGGTCGTGGGCGTAACGCTGCTGCGATTCGATGCGCTCGCGCAGCGCGGCGGCCATGTTGCTGAAACTTGCGGCGAGCTTGCCCAGTTCGTCTTGCGGCAGGTTCCTGGGCATCTTGGTATCAAGGTTGCCGCGCGCCATGGATTCGCTGGCGCGAGTGATCTCCTGCAACGGTTTGACCAGGCGGCGCACCAGGAAAAAGTACATCGCGGCGCCAAGTGCGAGCCACAGCGCGGCGACGACGAAGAGCTTGCTGCGCAGACTGTGCTTGAGCGCATCGATGAAGCCCGTATCCACGCCATAGAGCAACTTGCCGAACGGCTTGCCCTCATGGGTCAGCGGGATCGAGCCGTTGAAGCAGTTGTTGCGACCATCTGCCACGGCCGCCCCGGAAAGTGCCGGATCGGCGCCGGAATCGTCCGCCGCGGAAGCCAGCGGTTTTCCTTGGGTATCCTGCACGGAAAGATAGCAGTAGCCGTGCATTTCCACGACGTCGCGCAGGAATCTTCGCAGGCCGTCCGGGTCGTGCGCGGCAGGCCCGGACATCAGCGCCATGGCGAGGACATGGGTGCGCTGCTGCATGTCCTGCTCGATATGGTGCGACAGGACCTGATTGAGCACCTGCAGCACACTCAGCATGACCAGCAGCACTGCAACACTGACGAACAGTAACGTGCTGACGAAGAACTTGATCCGTAACGGACGGGAAAACAGCCAGTCGAGCATGAAGGTTCCCTTGAGGTGATCCTAACGGAGCGAGCGGACGAACACCTTCGAACGCCGTTGAAAGTTGTACAACATCTTCTTTTGTGCCGGGAGCTGCTCGACATCGACTTCCTTGAAGCCGCGCTCGATGAACCAGTGCGCGGTGCGGGTGGTCAGCACGAACAGCTTGTGCAGCTTCATTGCCTGCGCGCGTGCCGCGATGTGCTTGAGCAGGACATCGCCGTAGCCGTGGTTGCGGTAGGAAGGCTGCACCGCGAGGCAGGCCAGTTCCGCCGCCTTCTCGTCGGCGAAGGGATACAGGGCCGCGCAGCCGACGATGCGATGACCGTGTTCCAGCACCACGAAGCGGCCGATCTCGCGCTCCAGCAATTCGCGCGAGCGCTTCACCAGGATGCCCTCCTCTTCGAGCGGCTTGAGCAGTTGCAGGATGCCGCCGACATCCTCGATGGTCGCGTCGCGCAGGGTACTGAGCGTGCTTTCCACCACCATGGTGCCGATACCCTCGTCGCTGAACAACTCCTGCAACAGCGCGCCATCGGTGTGGCGGCTGACCAGATGGGTGCGCGCCACGCCGCCTTCGCAGGCCCGCACGGCACAGGGCAGGAACAGCCCCACATCGTCCGGCAGCTTGCGCTTGCCGGACAGGATCTTGTTGGCCTGGGCGACGGTCAACTCCTTCAGCAGCGAACCATTCTTGTCCTGTACGCCATCGGTGTCCATCAGGAAGATCAGTTTGTCTGCATCCAGTGCGATGGCAGTCGCGGTGGCGACATCTTCCAGCGTGAGGTTGAACACTTCGCCGGTCGGCGAGTAACCCAGCGGCGACAGCAGCACGACCTCGCCGAATTCCATGCGGTCTTTCAGCGCGGCGATATCCACCTTGCGCACGCAACCCGTGTGCATCAGGTCCACGCCGTGAATCACGCCGATGGGCTGCGCCGTGATGAAATTGCCGCCCGCAACGCGGATGTCGGCATTGGCCATCGGCGAATTCGCCAGACCCACCGACAGCAGCGCCTCGATCTCCACGCGCACGCGCCCGACCGCTTCCTTCACGCACAACATGGTCGCGGCATCGGTGAGGCGGATGCCGTGGTGATAGCGCCCTTCGATGCTGCTCCTGTTCCAGCCGCTGCTCGATCTGCGGGCGCGCGCCATGCACCAGCACCAGCCGGATGCCCAGCGCGGCAAGCAGGTTGAAGTCATGCGTCAGCTCGACGAACTTGCCATCCGCCACCACCTCGCCGCCGAACGCGACAACGAAGGTCTTGCCGCGGAAAGCGTTGATATAGGGCGCGACGGAACGGAACCAGTTAACGAAATCATTGGATTGGAGTGGCATGTCGGTCATTCGTCGGGATGTTTTCAGAACTCCTGCAATTAAACACCCAGAAAGGAAAAAATGCCATGAGCAGGCCGAGGTAGCCAGCTTCCCGCAAGGGGCGTCAGGAGGGGAGCAGTCGCCTATACCATCACTCTTCGTCGAGCAGCTTGCCGGCGATGGCCCAATTCTCGTCAGGCAGTTCGTCGAACGCGATGTAGGTGCGGCTGCGACACGGTGGGCGTAGCCCCAGTGCGGGAGCAGCCGCATATACCATTACTCTTCGTCGAGCAGCTTGCCCGCGATGGCCCAGTTCTCGTCGGGCAGTTCGTCGAACGCGATGTAGGTGCGGCTGCGACACGGTGGGGCGTAGCCCGCGGTGCGGGAGCAGCCGCATATACCATTACTCTTCGTCGAGCAGCTTGCCCGCGATGGCCCAGTTCTCGTCGGGCAGTTCGTCGAACGCGATGTAGGTATACGACTTGGGCTTGTGCGCGATGCGCTCCAGCGTGTCGGTGATCTCTTCGGCGATCTTCGCCTTTTGTTCGCGGCTCAATGTTCCAGCGATGCGGATGTTGACGTAGGGCATGAAGTCTCCTTTCTGAAATTAGTTGAAATCTCCCCACAGCGTCTGCAGCGCGGCGATGCCGGCGATGGCGGCAGTCTCGGTGCGCAGCACGCGCGGGCCGAGCAGGACGGGGATGAAGCCGGCCTGCTGCGCGACGTTGGCCTCGTCCGCGGTGAAGCCGCCTTCCGGGCCGATCAGCAAGGTGACGCGGCCCTGCGGTCTGGGCTGGGCCTGCAGGTTGCTGGCGCCGCCCGGCAACAGGATGAACTTGCTGCCGGATGCGCGCCGCATCTCGTTCAGCCAGGTATCCAGTTCCTGCGGCGCGTGCAGCTGCGGCAGGGTGTTGCGGCCGCATTGTTCGCAGGCGGCGACGGCGACGTTGCGCCAATGCTCGGCGCGTTTTTCGGCCCGGCTGCCGGCGAGCTTCGCTACGCTGCGCTGCGTCTGCACCGGCACGATCTCGGCTGCGCCAAGCTCGGTGGCTTTCTGCACCACCCAGTCCATCTTTTCGCTCGTGCTCATGGCCTGGGCGAGCACGATGCGCAAGCCGGGCTCCAGCTGCCCCATGCAGGTCTGCAGGTTGCCCAGCAGCACGTGCTTGCCGTTGATGGCGTTGATGGTGGCGTCGAGCGCGTTGCCCAGCCCGTCGAAGATCTGCACCGCATCGCCCACGCGCAAACGCAATACGCGGCTGGCGTGGTGGGCGGCTTCCGGCGGCAACTCGTAGTTGGTGTTCAGCGGCAACGGCGGCGGGCAGTAGAATCTCGGGGCGGACATGGTCGGCAAATGGCGTCGGTACGGGCGTGATAATATAACGGCCAGAAAAAGAACGTTGGTCTTTGGGAGTGAAAATCTATGGTCAGTCTGCAACCCCCCCTGTGCGATTTCGGCTGGAAGGCGCGCCCGTTCGAGCTGCTGGGCGTGGACGGCAAACGCCACACGCTGGAAAGCGCGCAAGGCCCGAACGGCCTGCTGGTGATGTTCATCTGCAACCATTGCCCTTACGTCAAAGCCATCCGCGACCGCATCATCCGCGACACGCGCGAGCTGCAGCAGCACGGCATCAACAGCATCGCCATCATGTCCAACGATCCCGCCGACTATGCGGAAGACAGCTTCGACAACATGAAGCTGATCGCGCAGCAGTACGGCTATCCCTTCCCCTACGTGTGGGACGAGACGCAGCAGGTCGCGAAGGATTACGGCGCGGTGTGCACGCCCGACTTCTTCGGCTTCAACGCCAATCTGGAACTTGCAATACCGCGGCCGGCTGGACGCCTCGCGCAAGGAAGCGGTGCCGGATGCAGCGCGCGACCTGTTTAACGCCATGCTGCAGGTGGCGCAGACCGGGCAGGGGCCGCGCGAACAGATCGCCAGCATGGGCTGTTCGATCAAGTGGAAAGGCGAAGCGTGAAGATTCTGATTCTGGGAGCCGGGCAGGTCGGCTCGACGGTGGCGGAGAACCTGGTCGGCGAGGCGAACGACATTACCGTGGTCGATTCGGATGGCGAGAAACTGCGCCAGTTGCAGGACCGGCTGGACTTGCGCACGCTGACGGGCAATGCCGCGCATCCTTCCGTGCTCGAACAGGCGGGTATCGCCGACACCGACATGCTGCTGGCGGTGACGCAGAGCGACGAGGTGAACCTGGTCGCGTGCAAACTGGCTGCCAGCCTGTACAACACGCCCACGCGCATCGCGCGCATCCGCGCCACCGACTACCTCAACCGCGAAACGGTGTTCAGCACGGATAACTTCTGCGTGGATTTCTCCATCTGTCCGGAGCAGATCCTCACCGATTACATCACCAAGCTCATCGAATTCCCCGAAGCCCTGCAGGTGCTGGAATTCGCCGAAGGCAAGGTGTCGCTGGTCGCGGTGCGCGCGTTCGAGGGCGGGCCGCTGGTGGGCAAGCCGCTGAGCTTTCTGCGCACCCATATGCCGCAGGTCGAGACGCGCGTGGCGGCGATCTTCCGCCAGGACCGCGCGATCATTCCCGAGGGCGGCACGGTAGTGCAGGACGGCGACGAGATTTTCTTCATCGCGGCGTCCGACAATATCCGCCGCGTGCTGAAAGAGATGCGCCGCCTGGACAAGCCGGCCAAGCGCGTGATGATCGTCGGCGGCGGCAATATCGGCCGCCGGCTGGCCAAGGCGCTGGAACACGACTACCAGGTCAAGATCATCGAATTCAACAAGAAAACCTGCCAGAGGCTGGCGGGGGAACTGGCCAATACGCTGGTACTGAATGGCGATGGCACTGACGAGAAGTTGATGCAGCAGGAGAGCGTCGACGAGGTCGACGTGTTTTGCGCGCTCACCAACGACGACGAGAATAACATCATGTCGGCGCTGCTCGCCAAGCAGGGTGGCGCGGAAAAGGTCCTGGCGCTCATCAATCGCAGTGCTTATGTCGACCTGGTGCAGGGGGGCAAGATCGACATCGCCCTGTCGCCGGCGCATGTCACCATCGGTTCGCTGCTGGCCTACGTGCGGCGCGGGGATGTGGCGGCGGTGCATTCCCTGCGGCGCGGCGCGGCGGAAGCGCTGGAACTGGTGGCGCACGGCGACCGCCAGTCCTCGCGCGTGGTAGGGCGGCGCATCGACGAGATCGACCTGCCCAAGGGAGCGACCATCGGCGCGCTGGTGCGTGGCGAGGAAGTTGTCATGGGCCACCATGACACGGTGATCGAAGCGGAAGACCACGTCATCGTCTTCGTTACCGACAAGAAGATGGTGAAGAAGGTCGAGAAACTGTTCCAGGTCAGCCTCGGGTTCTTCTGATGGGGCGCATTTTTACGGTTTTCCATGCTCTGGGGCTGATGCTGGTGGTGTTCAGCATCGCCTACCTGTTGCCCGCCGCCACTGCCGCTGATCTACGGCGATTACATCCTGCTGTGGGATTTCCTGCTGACCATGTTGTGGACATTCAGCGCCGGGGTGTTGATGTGGCTGGTGACGCGCCGTTTCAAGGGCGAATTGTCCATCCGCCACGGCTACCTGCTGGTGGTGGCGATGTGGACGGCGATGCCTGCCTTCGCCACGATCCCGCTGCTGCTGATGATTCCCAACCTGTCGTTTACCGACGCCTATTTCGAAACTATGTCCGGCATGACCACCACGGGCGCGACGGTGCTGGTCGGGCTGGACAACCTGCCGCCCGCGATCAACCTCTGGCGCCATGAACTCAACTGGTTGGGCGGCATGGGCATCATCGTGCTGGCTGTGGCCATTCTGCCGCTGCTGGGCATCGGCGGGCGCCAATTGTTCAGGGCCGAGACGCCGGGGCCGATGAAGGACAGTGCGTTGACCCCGCGTATCGCCGAGACGGCGCGCAACCTGTGGGTGGTATATGCGGCGATCACCTTGGCCTGCGTCCTTGCGCTGAAAGGGGCTGGGATGAATTGGCTGGATGCGATATGTCATGCCTTCTCTGCATTGAGCCTCGGTGGCTTTTCCACGCATGATGCCAGCGTCGGCTATTTCAATTCGCCACTGATCGAGTTTATTCTTATCGTGTTTATGCTAATTGCGGCGATTAACTTCGCTACACACTTTCTGGCGTGGCGCGGCAAGTCGCTCCGGACATATTTGCGCGATGCCGAAGCGGTTGCGACGGTTATCCTGATCGTCGGCAGCTGTTTGGGGGTTGGTTATTTCCTTTGGTGGCAAGGCATCTATCCGGAATTCTGGACGGCGCTGCGGCATGCCAGCTTCAATCTTGTTTCCATGGCAACGGATTGCGGATATGCGAGCGTGGATTTTAACCAGTGGCCGATGTTCGCGCCGTTGTGGATGTTGTTCCTGAGCAGCATTGCATGCAGTTCCGGTTCTACCGGCGGCGGGGTCAAGATGATCCGTACGCTGGTGTTGGTCAAACAGGCAGGGCGCGAATTCCTCAAGCTGTTGCACCCGGCGGTGATCAATCCGATGAAGATCGGCGGGCATGTGGTGGACAACAACATCGTGTTCGCCGTGCTGGGCTTCATCTTCCTGTATTTCATGAGCGTGGCTAGCCTGACGTTTGTGTTGCTGATCAGCGGACTGGATTTCGTTTCAGCCTTTTCCGCCGTGATAGCCTGCATCAACAACGCGGGACCGGGCCTGAATCAGGTCGGTCCGGCCAGGCAATTATCAGGGCCTGACCGATTTTCAGACCTGGGTGTGTGCTTGTCGCCATGCTGATCGGGCGCCTGGAAATTTTCACCGTGCTGATCCTGTTTACCCCTGCTTTCTGGAAGCGTTAAGGCAGCGTTAAGGCGCGGAAACATTGAACGCGCGAACGCAAATGCGGTAGCATCTCGGGTAGAAGCGCCGTTCCGGCACTTCTAGGGCATTGATCGACAACAGTTGAGGTGGTGAGCGTGAGCGAGAATTTGGCTGGTATCAAGGTGGTGCTCATCGACGACAGCAACACCATACGCCGCAGCGGCGAAATCTTCCTGACGCAGGCGGGCTGCAAGGTGGTGCTGGCGGAGGATGGCTTCGACGGCCTGTCCAAGGTGGTCGATAACAAACCCGACATCATCTTCGTCGATGTCATGATGCCGCGTCTGGACGGGTATCAAACCTGTGCACTCATCAAGAGCCACAACGAATTCAAGAACACGCCGGTAGTCATGCTGACCAGCAAGGACAGCCTGTTCGACCGCGCGCGCGGCAAACTGGTCGGGGCCGATCAATACCTGACCAAGCCATTCAGCAAGAAGAGCCTGATCGAAGCAGTCACAATGCATACAACCAAACAACCAGAGGGAATGGACTATGGCAATTAATAAAGTGATGGTGGTGGACGACTCTGCAACGGAGCGCCACGTGTTGGGGGACATCCTGGGCAAGCGGGGATTTACGGTGGTGTATGCCGAAAGCGGCGAGCAAGCGGTGGAGCATTCCAAGACCGAATTGCCCGACCTCATCCTGATGGATGTGGTGATGCCGGGATTGAACGGCTTCCAGGCGACCAAGGCGATCACGCAGGATCCGGTGACGCAGCATATCCCGGTCATCATCTGCACCACCAAAGGGCAGGAGACCGACAAGATCTGGGGCCTGCGCCAAGGGGCGAAGGATTACATCACCAAGCCTATCAACACAGACGAGCTGCTCGGCAAGATCGCGGCGCTAGGCTAGGCGACCTCCGGATATGTCCAAGCGTTTCAACCTGCGCGAGTTCCAGCAGAACGTGCTGGAGCGGCTGCAAGCCCAGGTGGCGGGAGGCGGCGATCACGCGTCCACGCTGGGCGTGCAGGTGGGCGAAGATTACTGGCTGGTCGACATGGTGGACATCAACGAAGTGCTGCCGCCGCCGCCGCTGACCCCTGTGCCGTTGACCAAGCCGTGGTACTGCGGCGTCGCCAACGTGCGCGGCAACCTCTACAGCATCGTCGACCTCGGTGTGTACCTGGGCGGCGCGCCGATACCGCATGAAGGACAGAGCCGCGTGCTGCTGGCAGGGCAGAAGTTCGCCTTCAATGCAGGACTGCTGGTGTCGCGCGTGCTGGGCTTGCGCAACTCGACGGACTGGCAGCGCAGCGAGCAGGATGGCGAAGTGCGCCTGGTAGACGGCAATGGCCAAGTGTGGCGCAAGCTGGATATGGTGCAACTGCTGCAACAACCGGAAATTTTACAGATCGGGGCGTAAAGCGCACTCGGGGGGGAAAAGAAATGGCTTTCAAATTACCATTCAGTCTGTCGAAGAAGTCGTCGCGGGTATTCGTCAAGAAAGGCGACGCGGGTCCGGCAGATATCAAGACGATCCGTATCCCGTGGTTCAGCAAACAGTCCTTCGACAGGCAGCTGCGCGTGCTGGGCGGCCTGCTGCTGCTCTTCCTGATGACCGCCGCGGTCTTTACTTACCTGGATACGCGCGACACGACCTACAGCTCGCGTTATGTGGCGCAATCCTCCAAGCTGCTGATGCTGTCGCAACGTCTGGCGAAGGACGCTGCGGCCAGTTTCTCGGGTGACTCGGCGGCGTTCGAGGGCCTGGAGACGACACGAACCGAATTCGCAGCCATCCTGAACGTGCTGGACAAGGGCGGCGAGACTCTGCCGCCCACGACAGGCGTTGCGCGCGCATCCCTGAATGAACTGTTGTCGCACTGGAAGCGCATGGGCACCCTGCTGGACGAGCTGGAAAAGGGCCGTCCGCTGCTGGTGACTCTGGAGCGCGGCGCAGCCGGCCAGCGCGACATGCTGAACCTGGCTACCCAGGTCGCGGAGCGTGCCGCTCCGGCTTACGCGCAGAAGGCCGACCGCCTGAACCGCCTGATCGAGCAGATCACCAGTGCGGTGCAGATGGTGTTGACCTCGGCTTCGACGGAAGACCTGCCGGGACTGGAACCGAAGATCCGCGAGGCGCAGGAGTTGCTTGCCCAGATGCCGCAGGACGATGCGACCGTGATGCTGCTCAAGGAAGACTTCGAGGGCTACCAGTCGGTGGTGGGCTTCATCGCGGCCAACGCCGGCGACGTGCTGACCTCGCGTCTGGCGGGCAAGCGCATTCTGGAAGAGGGCGACCAGTTGCTGGCATCCACGCAACGGCTGGTGAACGATTATGAAGGCTCGACGATCGCCCGTATCACCAGTCTGGTGGTGTTCTTCTCCGGCGGCATGCTGCTGTTGCTGCTGCTGTTGCTCTCCAAGATCTATCTGGACGAATCGAAACGCCGCGAGCGCGAAGCCGGCCAGACCAACCGCAACAACCAGCAGGCGATTTTGCGCCTGATGAACGAACTGTCCGACCTTGCGGACGGCGACCTGACCATCCGTGCCACGGTGTCGGAAGATATCACCGGTGCGATCGCCGACTCCGTCAACTACACCACTGACGAGTTGCGCAAGCTGGTTTCGCGGGTGACGACGGCTTCGGAACAGGTGGCGCGCGCCACCGGCGAAGCCGGTGTGGTGACCAAGGATCTGCTGACCGCAACGCAGAAGCAGGCTGCGGAAATCCGCGATGCGGGCGGCGCGGTCGAACTGATGACCAAGTCCATTCAGGAGGTCGACAGCAGTGCGGCGCAATCTTCCGAGGTGGCGCGCCGTACGCTGGAGGTGACCGAGCGCGGTGCGCGCGCGGTGCAGAATTCCGTGTCGGGCATGGACGGCATCCGCGAGCAGATCCAGGACACCTCCAAGCGCATCAAACGGCTGGGCGAAAGCTCGCAGGAGATCGGCGAGATCGTGGACCTGATTTCGGACATTACCGAACAGACCAACGTGCTGGCGCTGAACGCGGCGATCCAGGCGGCGTCGGCGGGCGAAGCGGGACGCGGCTTCGCGGTGGTGGCGGAGGAAGTGCAGCGCCTCGCGGAACGTTCCGCCGAGGCGACCAAACAGATCGGTATGCTGGTGAAGACGATTCAGAGCGACACGCAGGATGCGGTGGCCGCTATGGAAAAGAGCACGCAGGGTGTGGTGGACGGTGCCAAGCTGTCCGACGCAGCCGGTCAGGCGCTGCAGGAGATTGAAAAATCCACGCGCGAACTGACCGACCTGGTGAACAGTATCTCGGTGTCCACGCAGGTGCAGACCGACATGGCGCGCGAAGTGGCGGGGGTCATGAACGACATTCTGAAGATCACCGAGCACACGTCGCAGAATACGCAACGCACCAATGCTTCCGTTGCCCAATTGGAAACTCTGGCGAGTGAGTTGAGCAGCTCGGTATCGGGCTTCAAACTGTAAAGGTCGATAGTGCAGGCACAATTCAATCCGCTGCCATTGTTGTCGGTCAAGTCCGGACTGGACGGTTCGCTGGCGAACATCAGCCGGGAACTCGAGACATATTTCTCCTCTGGCGGAAACGACCAGCAGGCGCTGAAGAACGCGGTGGAAGAGCTGCATCGCACCGGCGGCGTGTTGCGCATGCTGTCGCTGAGCGGATTATTCGTGTTCTGCGCCGAACTGGAGAAGCTCCTGCGCGAGCTGGCCCAGCCGCAGGATGTCACGACCTTGCGGCGCGATGCCATCCGCCGCGCCCTGTTCGGCCTGACCCATTATCTGGACGCTTTGGCGGATGGTGCCACCAATGCCACCTTGCGCCTGTTCCATGAGTATCAGGAACTGCTGCAGGCGCGCGGCCTGGAAATGGCCTTCGAGGTGGACCTGTTTTTCCCGTCGCTGCAGGTCGAACTGCCGGAATCGGTGTTGCAGCCGCCGCAGGTGAACGATACGCCGTCGTGCATCAAATCCGCGCGCCTGCAATACCAGCAAGCCTTGTTGAAGTGGCTGCGCCAGGATGACGCGGTCGCGGCATTGCGCGCGATGATGGCAACTGTGCGCAGCGCCATGACTTGTCTGCCGCAGAACCGGCAGCGCGCGTTCTGGTGGGTGGCGAACGGGCTGCTGGATTGTCTGAGCCAGGACGGTATCCCGCCGGAATTGAGCGTCAAGAAATCACTGAGCCGCATCGACCTCAAGATGAAATCGCTGGTGGACGGAAGCGCATTCGACGAAGAAAGCGCCATGAGCGAGATGCTGTATCTGATCGCGCGCAGCCATACCGTGAGCGATATGGTCGAACAGATCAAGAACACCTACGCGCTGGACGAGTATCTGCCCGAAGATCGCCCACTGCCGCCGAGCGCGACTGCGGCCTTGCTCGACGATATGCGCACGCAGCTCAACGAGGCCGAGGCGATCTGGGAGAGCTGCATCGGCGAGGATGCCGCAGCGTGCAAGCGATTCGCCGCAGAGATGGAAAAGCTGCACGGCCTGTCGGAGCAACTCGACCGCAACACCCTGCAGTTCCTGTGCAAACAGATACACGCCGCCGCCCTGCATGCCGACGAGCCGGAGCGCGCGCAGCGCATCGCCATGGACATGGCGATGGCGATGCTGCTGCTCAACGGCGGCATCGATCACTACCAGCATCTGGGCAGCGGTTTTCACGAACAGGCCCGCATCCTGAGTTCGCGCTTGCAGTCAGGCATGATGCGCATGCCGGAAGACGTGAGCAAGCTCGCCAACCTGATCTCGCTGTACTGCCAGATGGAACAGCATGAAGCGATGATGCCGCTGGCCAGCGAGATGCAAGGCAACCTGCAGACCATCGAACAGAGCCTGAATGCCTTTTTCAACAACGCCGCCAAACGCGCCGAGCTGTCCCAGACCGGACGGCTGCTGAGCCAGGTGCAGGGGGGGTTGAACATCCTTTCGCTGGATATCGCCGTGCAGTTGATGACCATACTGCGCCAGGTGATCGAACGTTATGTGCACGGCGAGACGCCTTCCCCCGGCGAGATGCGCGCCGTGGCCGTCACGATCAGCGCGCTGGAGGAATACGTCAACGGCCTGGCGCACGGGCAGAAACCCGATCCTGCCGCATTGAGCTCCGTGCTGCACGACATCACCGAGGCGCGTTCTGCCGTCGGCGGCGAAGCGCCAGCGGCGGCGGAAGAGGTCGCGGTTCCGGCAGGCGTGTCCATACGCACCGGCAGCGAGGATGAAGAACTGCTGGAGGTCTTCCTCGAGGAGGCGCGCGAAGTGCTGGAGACGCTGCGCAGCAATCTGGAGGTCAGCCGTCTGCACATGGAAAGTCGCGAACCGCTGGTGACGATGCGACGAGGATTCCATACCCTGAAGGGCAGCGGTCGCATGGTTGGTCTCACCGAATTGGGCGAAGTCGCCTGGGCGGTCGAGCGCGCCATGAACAAATGGCTGCAAGAGAACAAGCCAGCCACGCCCGCACTGCTCGACATGATCGGCGATGCCGAAGTCCTGTTCCAGCACTGGGTGGACATGCTGAAGAGCGGCAGTACCACGGCCACTATCGATACCTCCTGGCTGCTCACCGTGGCGGATTGCATCGAGAACGGCAAGGAGATCCCGCAGTCCCAGCTCAAGGTCGAAGCGCCTGCGCCGGGGTTGCCTGCAGCAGCGCTTGAGTTCGTGCCCGAAGTGCCGGAGCTGGTGATGTCCGGCGGCCGCGCCCGAACTTCACGTTCCGGAGTTGCCGGCGGTGGCGGTCGAGGCCGTAGCGCTGCACAGGAAGAAGAAGAGGAAGAAGGCACCGTCCAGATCGGCTCGGTCAGCCTGTCCTCGATGTTGTTCAACATCGCCACCGATGAAGCGGCGGGGCACGTGCGTGCCCTGCGCGAGCAACTGGCTGTGTTGCACGAAACCGAACCGCACGTCGTCACCTACGACTTCATGCGTGCCGCGCATACCCTTGCGGGCGTCAATCGCACCATGGGTTTTGTGCAGATCGCCGAGCTGTCCTATGCATTGGAGCTCTGGCTGGAAGAACGCATCGACAAACCGAATGTGGTGAGTGCGCAGCAGATGTCGTTCATCGACCAAGTGGTGGAACGCCTGGACGAAATGTGCGCCATGGTGCGCGAGCAACATCAGGAGCCGTCGGCGCAGGCCGAGCTGATCGCCCAATTGCAGGCAAGCAAGGGAATCGCCGTGGCCGAAGCCGCCCCGGCTGTTCCGGCGCTGGAACTCGAACTGCCGATGCTGGAACTCGAATTGCCGGCGCTGGAACTCGAACTGCCCGCACCCGCGGTCGAAAGCGCTGCCGCACCGGTTTTCGCACCCGAGATCACGCTGGATTTCTCGCTGGCACCAGAAGCAGCACCGGCACCAGAGGCAGTCCCGGCGCCGGAGGCAGCGCCGATACCGGCGCCAGAGGCGGCCCGTCCCCAACCTGAACTGGAAAGAGCTGCTGCGGAGGAGGAAGCCGCGCCGAAGCCGCAAAAAGAGCGGACGGTGCACGACGAGATCGACGAGCAGTTGCTGCCGATCTTCCTGGAAGAGGCGCACGAGCTTTATCCGCAGATCGGCAGCACCTTGCGCGCATGGCGCGAGCAACCGGGCGACGCACAGCTGGGGCGCAACCTGCAGCGCAGTCTGCACACGCTCAAGGGTAGCGCGCGCATGGCCGGCGCGATGCGTCTGGGCGAACTGACTCACCGCGTCGAAGGTCGCGTGGACAAGGCAGTGGCCGAGGGCCAGTTTGGCCCCGAACTGTGGGGCGAACTGGACAACTATCTGGATCGTATCGGCAACGCCATCGAGCAACTGCAGCGTCCGCATCGCGGCCGAGGCAGCCGAGGCGCCCGCAGCAGAGGCTGCCGCGGCAAAAGCGACCCAGGTCGTCGCGCCGCAGGCGCTGGAGGTCGGCGCCGAACGCGCCATGCAGGCAGCCTTGCTGCGCGTGCGTTCCGACGTCGTGGACCGCCTGGTCAACGAGGCTGGCGAGGTCAGCGTGGCACGCTCCCGCGCCGAGACCGAACTGCGCGAATTCAAGAACAGCGTGCTGGAACTGACGGAAAGCGTGAACCGCCTGCGCAGACAGTTGCGCGAGATCGAGATCCACGCAGAAAGCCAGATGCAGGCGCGCGTCTCGGTCAGCGGAGAAAGCGCCGAGAAATTCGACCCGCTGGAGTTCGACCGCTTCACCCGCTTCCAGGAACTGACGCGCTTCATGAACGAAAGCGTGCACGACGTGCAGACGGTGCAGCAGGCATTGCTCAAGAATCTCGCGGAGACGGAGGCGGCGCTCACCGCACAGTCCCACCTCAACCGCGACCTGCAGCAGGGCCTGATGTCCATCCGCATGGTGCCGTTCTCCAGCATCGGCGAGCGCCTGTATCGCATCGTGCGCCAGACCGGCAAGGAATTGAACAAACGCGCCAACCTCGAACTGTCCGGCACCGAAGTCGAACTCGACCGCAGCGTGCTGGAGAAGATGACTGCGCCGTTCGAGCACCTGTTGCGCAACTCCATCGCGCACGGGCTGGAGACGCCGGAGCAGCGCGAACACGCGCACAAGGCGCCCATCGGCGAGATCCGTCTGTCCTTGCACCAGGAAAGCAACGAGGTGGTGTTCGAGTTCAGCGATGACGGCGGAGGTCTGGACCTCGCCCGCATCCGCCAGAAGGCTGTGGAAAAGGGCGTGCTGCAGCCGGACGAGACTCCCAGTGACGAGCAGGTCATGCAACTGGTGTTCACTTCCGGTATCTCGACCGCCGAAGAAGTGACGGAGATTTCCGGCCGCGGCGTCGGCATGGATGTCGTGCGCAGCGAGATCACTGCGCTGGGCGGGCGCATCGACGTCGCGTCCGAAGCAGGACGGGGCGTGCGTTTCTCCATCCACCTGCCGCTGACCCTGGCCGTGACCAAGGTCTTGCTGGTACGCGGGGGGCATCATACCTATGCCCTGCCCTCGACCATGGTCGAGAACGTGCAGCAATTGAAGCCAGCCGAGCTCGACGCGGCCTACCAGGCCCAGTACGTCGACTGGCAGGGTGCGCGTTATCCGCTGCATCATCTGGCGCGCCTGCTGGGTGATGACGAGGCTGAAGTGGCGAGCCTGCCGCACAACCCGGTGTTGCTGCTGCGCAGCGGCGACAGCCGCATTGCGCTGCATGTCGATGAACTGCGCGGCAACCATGAAGTGGTGGTCAAGAACATCGGACCGCAGCTGGCGCGTCTGCCCGGCATCGCCGGAGCCACGGTGTCAGGCAGCGGCCAGGTGATCCTCATCATCAACCCGATCGCCTTCACCCAGCGCATCGTGGTGACGCGCAAGATCGCCAAGGCCGAGGTGGTGGCGGAAGAAGTGCACAAGATGCCGGTGGTGATGGTGGTGGACGACTCGCTCACCGTGCGCAAGATCACCGGACGCCTGCTGGCGCGCTCGGGTTACCAGGTGATGACCGCCAAGGACGGCGTCGATGCACTGGAACAACTCACCGACGTATTGCCGGATGTGATGCTGCTGGATGTCGAGATGCCGCGCATGGACGGCTTCGAATTGGCCAAGCGCCTGCGCCAGGACAGCCGCACCAAGGACCTGCCGATCATCATGATCACCTCGCGCACCGCCGACAAGCATCGTCAATACGCCATGGAACTGGGGGTGAATGCATACCTCGGCAAACCCTATCAGGAAGAAGAGTTGCTCGCAGACATCGCCCGCTTCATCAAGGCCTGAGAACGCGCAAAATTGTGATTAAGGCGCGGGCAGATTACAATGGCGCCATGCCCGAGTTGAACCTCACGAATCACTTCCTGATCGCCATGCCGGCGATGACAGATCCCTTCTTTGCCAAGTCCCTTACCTATGTGTGCGAACACAACGACAAGGGCGCGATGGGCATCGTGGTGAACCGTCCGATCAGCCTGACCCTGAGCGAGCTGTTCGCGCAGATCAACATGCCGCTCAAGCCGGCGGATCTGGAAGACGTGCTGGTGCACTTCGGCGGTCCGGTGCAGACTGACCGCGGCTTCGTGTTGCACGACACGGTCGGCAACTGGCAATCCACCCTGCAGGTCAACGAACATATCGGCCTTACCACCTCCAAGGACATTCTTCAGGCGGTCGGCGAAGGCCAGGGGCCGCAGCACTTGCTGGTGACCCTCGGCTACGCCGGCTGGTCGGAAGGTCAGCTGGAACAGGAACTCGCCGACAATGCCTGGCTCAGCGTGCCTGCCAACGAGCATATCCTGTTCGACTTGCCTGCCGAAGAGCGTCTGCCGGCAGCGATGGCACTGCTCGGCATCGATTTCGCCTCGCTCTCCGATGAGGCCGGACATGCCTGACGGCATGAACACCTCCATCCCACCCGGTACGCTACTCGCTTTCGATTTCGGCACCAGACGCATCGGCATCGCCGTCGGCAACACCGTTACCGCCACCGCACGGCCGCTTACGACGATCAACGACGAGAAGAACGACACGCGCTTCGCAGCCATTGCCGCGCTCATAAAAGAGTGGCAACCGGCGGCCCTGGTGGTCGGGCTGCCATGCAACGACGACGGCACGCCGCACGAACTGACCGCGCTGTGCCGCCGCTTCGCCAACCGCCTGAAAGGACGCTTCAATTTGCCCACTCTGCTGGTGGATGAGCGTTATACTTCCGCCGCCGCAAGCACGGCCCTGGGCGAAAAAGGGATACACGGCAGGAAGCAGAAACCCCTGATCGACCAGTACGCCGCGCAGCAGATACTGCAAGCGTATTTCGATGAACCCAGCGCAGGAATCTATCGCATGAACAACCCACAACTGAACAAGAACGGCGAGCTGCAGCACCTGCTGACCACCGAAGGCCTGCCCGCGCGCATCGTGCGCGAAATCCTCGACAAGGCGTCGGAATTCGTGAACATCGCCGAAGGGCGCGAGATCAAGAAGGTCCCGCTGCTGCACGGCAAGTCGGTGTTCAACATCTTCTTCGAGAACAGCACGCGCACGCGCACCACTTTCGAGATCGCCGCCAAGAAGCTGTCGGCGGACGTGGTCAATCTCAACATCGGTTCGTCCTCGACCAGCAAGGGCGAGACGCTGCTGGATACCGTGGACAACCTGTGCGCCATGCATGCCGACATGTTCGTGGTGCGCCACTCGACTGCCGGCGCCGCGCACCTCATCGCCAAGCATGTCGCGCCGGAGATCCACGTCATCAATGCCGGCGACGGCCGCCACGCGCACCCCACGCAGGCGCTGCTCGACATGTTCACCATCCGCCACTACAAGAAGGAATTCCACAACCTGCGCATCGCCATCGTCGGCGATGTCCTGCACTCGCGCGTGGCGCGTTCGCAGATCCATGCGCTGACCACGCTGGGCGTGCCGGAAGTGCGCGTGGTCGCACCCAAGACCCTGCTGCCGACGCACGTCGAGAAGCTCGGCGTGCAGGTCTATCACGACATGGCGCAGGGCCTGAAGGACGTCGACGTGGTGATGATGCTGCGCCTGCAGAACGAACGCATGCAGGGCGCGCTGCTGCCTTCGGCGCAGGAATATTTCAAATATTACGGCCTGACGCAGGAGAAACTGGCACTGGCGAAGAGCGACGCCATCGTGATGCACCCGGGGCCGATGAACCGCGGCGTGGAGATCGACTCCAGCGTGGCCGACGGCGCGCATTCGGTCATCCTGCCGCAGGTCACCTTCGGTATCGCGGTGCGCATGGCGGTGATGAGTATGCTGGCGGGGAGCGAGCAAATGAATATTCAGATCAAGGACGGTCGCCTGATCGACCCACAGAACAAGATCGACGCAAAGCAGGACGTGTTCATCGCCGACAAGCGTATCGCTGCCATCGGCAAGGCGCCGCAGGGCTTCGCGGCGGAACAGGTGATCGATGCCGGCGGGATGATCGTGATCCCCGGCCTGGTGGATCGTCGCCGCGCGCCTGCGCGAGCCGGGTTACGAATACAAAGCCACGCTGGAATCGGAGATGGAGGCCGCAATGGCGGGCGGCGTGACTTCGCTGTCCTGTCCGCCCGACACCGATCCGCCGCTGGACGAACCCGGCCTGGTCGAGATGCTCAAGCACCGCGCGCGCTCGCTGAACCAGGCGCGCGTGTATCCCGGTCGGCGCCCTGACCTATGGCCTGAAAGGCGCGGAGCTCACCGAGATGATCGAGCTGACCGAGGCCGGCTGCAAGGCGTTCAGCCAGGCCGATACGCCGCTCACCGACACGCGCGTGCTGCTGCGCGCCATGCAATACGCGGCGACCTTCGGTTACCGCGTATGGCTGCGCCCGCAAGACGCCTTCCTCGCCAAGGACGGCGTGGCGCACGACGGCGAAGTGGCGACGCGCCTGCGGCCTGCCCGCCATCCCGGTGGCGGCCGAGACCATCGCGCTTTCCACCATGCTGCAACTGGCGCGCGAGACCGGCGTGAAGCTGCATATCTGCCGCATCTCCAGCGCGGCGGGCGTGGAGATGGTGCGCGCCGCCAAGCGCGAAGGATTGTCGGTGACCTGCGACGTGTCGATGAACCACATGCACCTGTCCGAGATGGACATCGGCTTCTTCGATGCCAATTGCCACCTGATGCCGCCGCTGCGCAGCCTGCGCGACAGGGCGGCGCTGCGTGCGGGCCTGCTCGACGGCACCATCGACGCGATCTGTTCCAACCACTCGCCGGTGGACGAGGATGCCAAACAACTGCCGTTCGCGGAGGCCGAAGCGGGTGCGACCGGCATGGAACTGCTGCTGCCGCTGGTGTTGAAATGGGCCGAAGAAGACAAGGTGGCGCTGCCGGATGCACTGGCACGCATCACCATCAATCCCGCGCAGCTGCTCGGCGTGAAGACGGGGCACCTGTCGGTCGGGGCGCATGCCGATCTGTGCGTGTTCGATCCCGCCGCCACCTGGAAAGTCGAGCCTGCCGCGCTGAAGAGCCAGGGCAAGAACACGCCGTTCAACGGCTACACCATGCAGGGCCGCGTGCGCCACACCATCGTCGAAGGCAAAGTCGCCTACTCACTGTAAGTCCTACATAGATAGAACAAATGAATCCGCTCCTAGATTTTACCGGCCTGCCGCGTTTCGCGGAGATCAAACCCGAACATGTCACGCCAGCCGTCGAAGAACTGCTGGACCGCAACCGCGCACTGACTGCGCAATTACTGGCCGACGATCGAAGCGCCGACCTGGCAGAATTTCGTGCAGCCGTTCGAGGACGCCAACGAGCAACTGGCGCGCGCCTGGGGACAGGTCGGGCACCTCAACGCGGTGATGAACAGCGCGGAATTGCGCGAGGTGTACAACGCCAATCTGCCCAAGGTCACGCAGTATTACGCCGAGCTGGCACAGAACCTCGCGCTCTATCAGAAATACCGCGCCATCCGCAACGGCGACGGCTATGCCGCGCTGAACGCGGCGCAGAAGAAAGTCATCGAGAACGAACTGCGCGATTTCCGTCTCGGCGGCGCAGAGTTGCCGGAAGAGAAGAAAGAGCGCTTCATGCAGATACAGGAAGAGCTCTCCGCGCTGTGCTCGAAATTCTCCGACAACCTGCTGGATGCGACCAATGCCTACAGCTGCGTGGTCGAAGAGCGAGCAGGAGATCTCCGGCATCCCGGCAGACGAGCGTCAGGTCGCCGCCGAAGCCGCGCAGCAGGCGGGCAGGAAAGGCTGGCTGTTCACGCTGAAGGCGCCTTCCTACGGCCCGGTGATGCAGTATGCCGACAACCGCGCCTTGCGCGAACGCATGTACCGCGCCTACACCACGCGCGCCAGCGAACTGCTGTCGGAAGGCTCCAAGGCTGAGTGGGACAACACGCCGCTGATGACGCAGATCCTGAAGCTGCGCGCGGAAGAGGCGCAGATGCTGGGGTTCGCGAGTTATGCCGAACTGTCGCTGGCGAGCAAGATGGCGGATACCCCGCAGCAGGTGGCGGAGTTCCTGCTGGAACTTGCGCAACGCGCCAGACCGTTCGCAGAGAAAGACCTGGTGGAACTGCGCGAATTTGCGAAATCGCAGTTGGGCTTGCAGGACTTGCAGGCCTGGGACGTCGGTTACGCGGGCGAGAAATTGCGCCAGCAGCGCTACGCGTTCTCGGAGCAGGAAGTGAAACAGTATTTCCCCGAGGATGCCGTGCTGTCTGGCATGTTCGGCCTGGTGGAGACGCTGTTCGGCCTCAAGATCGTATCGTCGTCCGCGCCGGTATGGCACGAGGCAGTGCGCTTCTTCGACATCCGCGACAACAGCGGCGCGCTGATCGGCCAGTTCTATCTCGACCTGTATGCGCGCGCCAGCAAGCGCGGCGGTGCCTGGATGGACGATGCCATCACGCGGCGCCGCACGGCCAAGGGTATCCAGACGCCGGTCGCATATCTCAACTGCAACTTCGCTTCGCCGCTGGGCGGCAAGCCGGCGCTGTTCACGCACGACGAAGTCATCACGCTGTTCCACGAATTCGGCCACGGTCTGCACCATCTGCTGACGCAGGTGGAAGAACTGGGCGTATCCGGCATCAGCGGCGTGGAATGGGACGCAGTCGAACTGCCCAGCCAGTTCATGGAGAATTTCTGCTGGGAGTGGGATGTGCTGCAGGGCATGACGCGACATTCAGATACGGGCGAAAAGTTGCCGCGCACGCTGTTCGACAAGATGATCGCGGCGAAGAACTTCCAGAGCGGCCTGCAGATGTTGCGCCAGATCGAGTTCTCGCTGTTCGACCTGCGCCTGCACAGCGACTACGACGCGCATGGCAAGCAGACCGTGCAGCAAATGCTGGATGAGGTGCGCAAGGAAGTGGCGGTGCTCATTCCGCCCGCGTTCAACCGCTTCCAGAACAGCTTCTCGCACATCTTCTCCGGCGGTTACGCAGCGGGCTACTACAGCTACAAGTGGGCGGAAGTCCTGTCCGCGGATGCCTACAGCCTGTTCGAGGAGAACGGCGTGCTGGATGCCGCCACCGGCAGCCATTTCCGCGAGGAGATCCTCGCGGTGGGCGGCAGCCGCGATGCGATGGATTCCTTCATCGCGTTCCGCGGGCGCGAACCCAGAATCGATGCGCTGCTGCGCCACAATGGATTGGTTGAAGCATAGGAGTTGAAGATGAAATATTACTTTTTGCTGGCGGGTTTGCTGATATTGACCAACGCACATGCGGAGCTGTACCGCTCTATCGACAGCAGCGGCAAAGTGCATTACAGCGACAAGCCGCTGCCAGGAGCTGAAGATGTCACGCAGGTGAAGGCGAACAAAGCGCCGACGCCAGATGAAAGCCTGCCGTACGAGACGCAACGCGCCATGCAGAACTTCCCGGTAACCTTGTATTCATTCCCGGACTGCGGCTCGGTATGTCAGGAAGGTCGCGAACTGCTGACCAAGAGAGGTGTTCCATTCACCGAAAAAAGCCTGATGACCCTGGAAGACATTGACGCATTCAATAAGGCATCCGGCGACAAGTCACTTCCCAAGCTAACAGTCGGCAAAACCTGGATCAGGGGCTTTCTGGCGGAGCAGTGGAACAAGGAGCTGGACATAGCGGGGTATCCCAAGACCGCGCCGTATCGTCCGCGTCCTTCGACAACATCGCCTTCCCGCCCAACGCAGCCTGAGCAGCCTGAGCAGCCGGAGCAACCGGAGCAACCGGAGCAACCAGCACAGTCCGAGCAGCCAGCACCGGCCTATCAATGAAGCTGGTCACCTGGAACGTCAACTCGCTCAAGGTGCGCCTGCCGCACTTGCTGGAGTGGCTGGCGGCGAACCCGGCGGACGTGGTGTGCCTGCAAGAGACCAAAAGCGAAGACAAGAACTTTCCCCAGGCCGAACTTGAAGCGGCGGGCTACCGCAGCGTATTCAGCGGCCAGAAGACCTACAACGGCGTCGCCATCCTGAGCCGTGAAGCGGCCGGCGATGTGCAATGCGGCATCCCCGATTTCGAAGACGAACAGAAGCGTGTCCTTGCCGCCACCGTCAACGGCGTGCGCATCGTCTGCGTCTACATCCCCAATGGACAGGAAGTCGGCTCGGACAAATACGAATACAAACTCAAATGGCTCACCGCATTGCGCGCGTGGCTCAAGGACGAACTGCAGAAGCATCCCAGGCTCGCACTGCTCGGCGACTACAACATCGCGCCGGAAGACCGCGACGTGTACGACCCGGTGGCATGGAAGGACCATGTGCTGTGCAGCGAGCCGGAGCGCGACGCGTTCAAGGGCCTGCTCGCACTCGGCCTGCGCGATGCCTTCCGCCTGCACGAGCCGGGCGAGAAGTTCTACTCGTGGTGGGATTACCGCATGATGGCCTTCCGCCGCAACATGGGGCTGCGCATCGACCACATCCTCGTGAGTGAAGCCCTGCAATGCACCTCATGCATCATCGACAAGGCGCCGCGCAAACTGGAGCGTCCATCCGATCACACCATCGTGGTCGCAGAGGTGGCGTGATGAGCCGCTGGGTGCTGGCGCTGTTGCTGGTTGCGCAGCCTGCACTTGGCGGCGAACTGCCGCGACCTGATCACATCGTCATCGTGATCGAAGAAAACAAGTCGTTCTCGCAGATCATCGGCAACAAGGATGCGCCCTACATCAACGAACTGGCCAAACGCGGTGCGCTGTTCACCCAGTCCTACGGCGTCACCCATCCCAGCCAGCCGAACTATCTCGCCCTGTTCTCCGGCACCACACGCGGCATAACCAGCAACACATGCCCCCTCGATCTGAGCGGCGACAACCTCGCCAGCAGCCTGCTGGCGAAAGGACTGAGTTTCGTGAGTTATTCGGAATCCATGCCGCAAGCGGGTTACAGGGATGCATCTACGGCGCCTACATGCGCAAGCACAATCCTATCGCCAACTGGAAAGAACTCGCTGCCTATAACCAGCCGTTCAGTGCCTTCCCGACTGATTACGCGCGACTGCCCACGGTTTCCTTCGTCGTGCCCGACCAGCGCAACGATATGCACGATGGCAGCATCGCGCAGGGCGATGCGTGGCTGAAAAAGAACATCGAGCAATATGTGCAGTGGGCGATGAACCACCACAGCCTGCTCATCGTGATCTTTGATGAGGACGATGGTTCAGAAGGCAATCGCATTGCCACAATTTTTGTTGGTGCAATGGTCAGGCCGGGGCAGTACAGGCAGCGCATCAATCATTACAACTTACTGCGCACTATTGAGGAAATGTACGCGCTGCCGTATCTCGGCGAAAGTGGCGGGACGCCCGCGGTGACTGGCATGTGGAAATAGGGCCTCTCAGGTATGCTGCGCCCAGATGTTTTGGGCAAATGGGTGATGTTCGTTATTTCTGGCAAGGGTGTGGTGTTTATGAATTACTGCTTTTCAGCAACCGCACACTAGGAGAGCTGAGAGATGGGATACCTCGCAAAACCAAAGCCAAGAGCGGCGCAGCAGGTCAATCTGCGCCCCCCGCGTTAGCAGGAGCGCATTGCCAACATGAGTCCCACGATCTTCGCACAAGCGGGGTGGGCGATCCGACCGCCAACTCGAACACGTTAGACAAACCAAGAAAGGATGAAGTCAGTGAATCCAAAACTACTTATCGCATTGGCTGGAGTCGTTGCTCTGGCAGTTTTTCTGAAGCTGGGCAATCCGCACAAGAAATATAGCCAGCAAGATTTCTGGAAATCCGCGACAGTCGAGGACGTGAATCAGATTCCCCAGGAAGCCCTCTTGCGTGGCAACAAGAATGGACCAGTGTTGATGTGGGCTGCGACAACAACAAAAGATCCAAGAATTATTGCGGCGTTGGTGGAACGAGGCGCTGACGTCAACGAACCAGATGCAATTTTTTCCGGGACACCGCTAAGCGCGGCGGCTGGATACAGCTCAAGCCCGGCAATAATCGACGAGCTAATTCGCTTGGGGGCAGAAATAGATAAGGTGGTTGGGAGCAACAATAAGACACCATTGATAATCGCATCAGAGATAAATCCAAAACCAGAGATTATCGTAAGCCTTATTCGTAATGGGGCAGATACGACGTATCGAGATTTGACAGGGCGAACCGCTCTTGAGCAGGCAATCAGGTTTCAAAATTCGTCGGTCGTAGAAATACTTAAAGAAAATACGAAATGAGTTCGCCTAACAGGTCGCTCAAGGGAGTTCTTCGCTACGCTCGTCACTGGACAGGCCCGGTCGGCACATGCTGCGCATGTTATGCGCCGACGGTGTCTGCCCGTTGGCGTGAAGGATTTAGCATGCGCAATTTCAACCTTATGAAGCCAGCGTAGGATGGGTTGAGCAACGCGATACCCATCGTTTGCCATGATGGGTATCCTTCGTCACCCCATCCTGCTCGTCGCTTTTTCTATTCGTTCTCCCCATCCAGCCCCAGTTCCTGAATCTTCCGCGTCAGCGTATTGCGCCCCATGCCCAGCAGCGTGGAGGCTTCGATGCGCCGCCCGCCGGTGTGCTGTAGCGCCTGAGTGATGAGTGTGCTCTCGAACTGTTTGGTGAGCGTGTCGAGGATGTTCGGTTCACTGCGTTGCAGGGCGAGGGCGACCTGTTGCGCGAGCGCGGTGCGCCAGTCCTGATTCAGCGTCTTGCCGGTTTGCGCATCGCGCCATTCGCTGGGCAGGTCGGCGATCTCCACCACGCGGGTGGGCGTCATCACGGTGAGCCAGTGGCACAGGTTCTCCAGCTGGCGCACGTTGCCGGGGATGTCCTGCGCGGCGAGGTAATTGAGCGCCGCTTCGCTTAGCGTCTTCTGCTCGACGCCCAGTTCTTTCGCGCTCTTCTGCAGGAAATATTTCGCCAGCAGCGGGATGTCCTCGCGGCGTTCGCGTAGCGGCGGCAGGCGCAGGCGGATGACGTTGAGGCGGTGGAACAGGTCTTCACGGAACAGCCCCTGCTTCACGCGCTCGTCGAGATTCTGATGGGTGGCGGCGATGATGCGCACGTTGGCCTTGATCGGCTGGTGGCCGCCGACGCGGTAGAAATTGCCGTCCGACAACACGCGCAATAGACGCGTCTGCAACTCGGCCGGCATGTCGCCGATTTCGTCGAGGAACAGCGTGCCGCCTTCGGCCTGCTCGAAGCGGCCGTGGCGCGTGGTGGTCGCGCCGGTGAAGGCGCCTTTTTCGTGGCCGAACAGCTCCGATTCGAGCAGGTCCTTGGGGATCGCGGCGGTGTTGATGGCGACGAAAGGTTTGTCGGCGCGCGGGCTGTGGCGGTGCAGCGCGTGGGCGACCAGTTCCTTGCCGGTGCCGGATTCGCCGTTGATGAGCACGGTGGCGTTGGACTGGGCGAGGCGGCCGATGGCGCGGAACACTTCCTGCATCGCAGGGGCATGTCCGAGGATGTCCGGCGCGGCCTGCGCGTCTTCGGCTTGCAGGTTCTTGCGCTGGCTCTGCTCCAGCGCGCGGCGTATCAGTTCGACGGCGTAGTTCACGTCGAAGGGCTTGGGCAGATATTCGAAGGCGCCGCCCTGGAAAGACGACACCGCGCTCTCCAGGTCGGAGTAGGCGGTCATGACGATGACGGGCAGGTTGGGATAGTCGGCGCGCAGCTTCTGCAGCAGATCCAGCCCCGAGGTGCCGGGCATGCGGATGTCGCTGATCACCATCTGCGGCAGGTGGCCGGGCAGTTCGGCCAGCGCCTCGTCGGCGGACGCGAAACTCTTGAATTCGATCTGCTCGCGCGCGAGCGCTTTCTCCAGCACCCAGCGGATGGAGCGGTCGTCGTCGATGATCCAGACAGGCTTGGTCATGGTTATTTTCCTGAGTGAGGGAGCGGGAGCGTGACGGTGAAGCAGGTGCGGCCCGGTTCGCTTTCGAATTCGATGCTGCCCTGATGCTGGCTGACGAAATCCTGCGCCAGCGTCAGCCCTAGTCCGTGACCGTCGGCGCGGCCGGAAACCAGCGGATAGAAGATCTTGTCGCGCAGATGGCCGGGGATGCCGGGGCCGTTGTCGATGATCTGCACCGCGATCGCCAGGCGGTGGCGCTTCTTCATCAGCGTCACCTGGCGCGTGATGCGCGTGCGCAGGGTGATCATGCCCTTGCCTTTCATGGCCTGTGCCGCGTTGCGCACGATGTTGAGCATGACCTGGATGAGCTGCTCCTTGTCGCCGTGCAGATCCGGCAGGCTCAGGTCGTAGTCGCGCTGGATGAGCAGGCCCTCCGGCAATTCGGCCAGCACCACGCTGCGCACCCGTTCCAGCACTTCATGGATATTGAGTGCACTGAAATGGGGCACGTGCTGCGGCGTGAGCAGTTTTTCCATCAGCGAGCGCAGACGGTCCGCTTCCTGGATGACGACTTGGGTGTACTCGCGCAAGGCGGGCTTTTCCAGTTCCTGTTCCAGCAATTGCGCCGCGCCGCGTATGCCACCCAGCGGGTTCTTGATCTCGTGCGCCAGGTTGCGCAGCAGCAGGCGGTTGGCTTGGGTCTGGTCCAGCATCTGCTCCTCGCGCGCCAGCTTGAGCGGCCGGTCGATGGTGTGGAACTCCAGCAACAGCGCATAAGGTGCGACCTGCAGCGGGGTGGCGGTGCAACTCAGGTGCAGCTTGTTCCCCGACGCATGCGTGCCAAGGAGCAGTTCGTGCTCGATGTGGGCCGCGCGGCTGGAGAGCGCAGACTGGATGGTGCCGAACAACTGCTCGGTATTGGTGAAGGCATACTGCAACGGATGCCCGATCAGGTTGGTGTTGCTCAGGCCGAACAGATGCTCCGCGGCAGGATTGAGGAACGCGATGCGCGACTGGTCGTCCAGCAGGATGACTGCGGTAGCGAGATGTTCCAGTGTGGGGAGATGTGCGGTCGGCATGTCAGTCTACAAAGCAGAAAACATGCCATGCAAGACCGCTACTTGAGGTTGGAGAGCTCGGTCTGAAGTGCCTGGACATTCTTCTCGTGTGCGCTCACTTCTTCCTGCAGGGCGTTCACTTTCTCTTCGTATTTGGCGACGTTGCGGAAAGTCTGGCCGCTCGCGCTCTTGTACACTTCCGGATTGTCCTGGCCTTCCTTCAGTTTGATGCGTGCTTCTTCCAGCGCTTTCTGCTCGGTGGCGAGTTCATCTTCCAGTATCTTGCGGCGCGTGTCGTCGCGCCGGCTCTGTGTTTCCGAATTCACTCGCGGGAACCCTTCGGAAGCCTTGCTCGGTTTGGGTGGGGGAGCCATGGTCGGCAAAGGCTCGAGGTGGAGTTTCTTGCCGCCCTTGATGGGTGTGCTGGAGTAGGTGACATGCCCGTCTTCATCCACACGCTTATAGATCTCTGCCTGCGCGCTGAGAGCGAAAGTCGCCGAGCAACACAAAATAAACAGGTGACGTAGTTTCATGGTCGGCCCCGGTAAATGACTGGTGCAGTATAGGTTAAGGTGCACGCGCTGAAAAGACCGCGGCAAAAAGAAACGGAGCCGCGAGGGCTCCGTTTCTTTTTGCCTTTAAAGGTGCTTACAGGCTGTAGTACATGTCGAACTCGACCGGGTGGGTCGTCATGCGGATGCGGTTCACTTCTTCCATCTTCAGCTCGATGTAAGCATCGATGAAGTCGCTGGAGAACACACCGCCGCGGGTCAGGAACTCGCGGTCCTTGTCCAGAGCGGCCAAGGCTTCATCCAGAGATGCGCACACGGTCGGGATCTTTGCATCTTCTTCCGGCGGCAGGTCGTACAGGTTCTTGTCTGCAGGATCGCCGGGGTGGATCTTGTTCTGGATGCCGTCCAGACCGGCCATCATCAGCGCGGCGAAGCACAGGTACGGGTTGGCGGAAGGATCCGGGAAGCGTGTCTCGATACGGCGTGCCTTGTCGCTGGCGACGTGCGGGATACGGATCGAGGCGGAACGGTTCTTGGCGGAGTAAGCCAGTTTCACCGGTGCTTCGTAGTGCGGAACCAGACGCTTGTAGGAGTTGGTGCCCGGGTTGGTGATCGCGTTCAGCGCCTTGGCATGCTTGATGATACCGCCGATGTAGTACAGCGCCATCTCGGACAGACCGGCATAGCCGTTGCCTGCGAACAGGTTCTTGCCGCCCTTCCAGATCGACTGGTGCACGTGCATGCCGGAACCGTTGTCGCCAACGATAGGCTTGGGCATGAAGGTTGCGGTCTTGCCGTACTGGTGAGCCACGTTCTGGATCACGTATTTCTGGGTCTGGGTCCAGTCAGCGCGCTTGGTCAGCGTGTTGAACTTGGTGCCCAGTTCGCACTGGCCGGCATTCGCCACTTCGTGGTGATGCACTTCAACGGGGATGCCGATCTCTTCCAGCAGCAGACACATTTGGGCGCGGATGTCGTTCAGGCTGTCGACGGGCGGGACGGGGAAGTAGCCGCCTTTGACCGTAGGACGGTGGCCGGTATTGCCGCCTTCGAAAGAGTGGCCGGTGGCCCAAGCGCCTTCTTCGGAGTTCACCTTGACGGAGCAGCCGGACATGTCGATGTGCCATTGCACGGAGTCAAAAATGAAGAATTCGGGTTCCGGGCCGAAGTAAGCGGTGTCGCCGATGCCGGAAGACTTCAGGTAGGCTTCAGCGCGCTTGGCGATGGAGCGCGGGTCGCGGTCGTAGCCCTTGCCGTCGGTCGGCTCGATCACGTCGCAGGACATCACGAGGGTCGGTTCGTCGAAGAACGGGTCGAGGTAGACGGAATCGGGATCCGGCATCAACAGCATGTCGGAAGCCTGGATGCCTTTCCAGCCGGCGATGGACGAACCGTCGAATGCATGGCCGGTTTCGAACTTGTCGGCGTCGAAATGGGAAACAGGCACGCCAACGTGCTGTTCCTTGCCTTTGGTGTCGGTGAAGCGCAGATCGACGAATTTGATGCCTTGTTCTTTGATCAGTTTCAGAACGTCGGCGGCAGTTTTAGACATACTCTAATCTCCCAATAAAATTAAAACGAAGCTGTTTTTGAAACGAAACGATTGATGAAACGAGCTTCTAAACAGCAGAAACCGTGCCACCCCCAGAATCTTGCGAGACGCGCATTGTGCCATATTTGATGGGCATGGGCGCTGCAAAGCGCGCCCCTGAATAGGGCGCAAAATTGGCGTAACGCACTAATTTGGTGCGCCAAGCAGGAAGATCTGGATGCTGCGGAAATACGGGTCATTTGCCGTGACGGCAGCGCATTTGCGCTGCATGGCAACGAGATCGACGGGGGTATCGAACAGCAACTCCGCATCCACGTGCCCCCCAAGATAGTGCAGCACGACGCGGGTCGAAGGCGGCAATTGCATGCCGAGACGGTCGGCCAGATGTGCCAGCAAAAGATGGCGCTGCGGCAGGTGTGCGTTCGGTTTGGCTTTCGCATCGTCTTCCGGATCGATATGCACCATCACATCCATTACGTGATGGCCGTTCAGCACGGCGGTGCGCGCCGCTTCGGCGATGTAATGTCCCTCCGATACGCTGACCTTGGGATCGACCATGATGTGCGCATCCACCAGCGCGTTGTCGGCCATCTTGCGCGTGCGCAACTCGTGCAGTCCAATCACGCCGGGCACCGCCTTCAAAGTGTTGCGGATGGCGCGCACCTCTTCCTGATCCAGCCCGGTGTCGACCAGTTCCAGCATGGCGTCGCGCGCGAACTGGATGCCCATCCAGGCGATCATCACGCCCACCACGCCGGCCGCGACCAGGTCGAGGAAGGTGTAGCCCAGCAGGTTGCCGACGATGCCGACGATGACTACCAGCGACGAGGCGGCATCCGAGCGCGCATGCCAGGCGTTCGCCACCAGCATCTGCGAGCGCACGCGCCGCGCCACCGCCAGCATGTAGCGGAACATACCCTCCTTGGCGGCGAGCGCGACGATGGCGACCCACAGGGTGAAGGGGTGCACGGCCTGCACGTTCTCGGGATGCTGCAGGCGCATGCCGGCGGAGACCAGCAGCACGATGCCGAGCGCCGCCAGGCTGGCGCCGAGGATCAGCGAGGCGGCGGTCTCGATGCGCGCATGGCCGTAAGGGTGGTTGGCGTCGGCGTGCTTGTTGCCGTGGCGGTTGGCGAACAGCACCAGCACATCGGAAAGCAGGTCGGCGAGGGAATGCAGGCCGTCCGCCATCAGCGATTGCGACTTGCCGAAGAAACCGGCCGTCATCTGCATCACCGTCAATCCCAGATTGATGAAGATACTTACCCACGTGCTTTTGCGCGCAGCGGCGAAGCGCGCCGGATGGGCGGGCTCGAAAGCGGCGGACTTGTCATGAGCGTGCGTGTGATTTTTCATCGCTGTTGGGATAGTATGCAACCGTCCGCGGAGCATAGCATTTGCATGCCAAAGGTAAATACAGGTAAAAGAAAATGGGAAAGATCACCGAAATTTTGAAGACCGCACAACAGCGTGCGAAAGAATCGAACCTGCCGTACGAGGGTGCGGTGACGCCGCATGAGGCATACGAACTGATGCGCAATGCGCCGGGCACGAAGATCGTCGACGTGCGCACGCGCGCCGAGATCGACTGGGTCGGCAAGGTGCCGGGCGCGGTCGAGATCGAGTGGCTGAACTACCCCGGCATGAAGCCGAACCCCAACTTCATGGCCGCGCTGGAACAGCAGGTGGACAAGGAAGCGCTGGTGCTGTTCCTGTGCCGCAGCGCGCATCGTTCCCATTTCGCCGCGGCGGTCGCGACGCAGGCCGGATACAACGCCTGCTACAACATCCTCGAAGGTTTCGAGGGAGACAAGGACGCGAGCAACCAGCGCGGCAAGCGGAACGGCTGGCGATTGGCAGGTCTGCCTTGGGAACAGAGCTGACCCGCTTCTATGATCGATAAAAGGCCCGCTCGAAGCGGGCCTTTTTTATGTCTGCGACCAGTCCACCGGTTGTAGGTCGGGTTTCAACCCGACACCTCTCCGAAAACCACACTAAGCCTTTGTAGGTCGGGTTAGCGCAGCGTAACCCGACGCAGTTGTCTCAATCACACATGTCGGGTTACGCGAAACCGCTAACCCGACCTACGTAACTGCTGCCGGATAGAGCCCGCCGCCGAGCGGGCTTTTTTACGTCTGCGACCAGTCCACCAGTCCGCCGTAAGCGGTCACCAGCACGATCAAGCCGAACGCGATGCGGTACCACGCGAACACAGTGAAGTCGTGATGGCTGATGTAGCGCAGCAGCCAGCGCACGCACAGGAAGGCGCTGACGAAAGAAGCGACGGAGCCGACCAGGAAGATGCCGAGATCGTCGGCATGGAACTGGTCGCGGTACTTCACCACTTCATAGACAGTCGCCGCACCCAGCGTCGGGATGGCGAGGAAGAACGAGAACTCCGCCGCCGCCTTGCGCGACAAGCCAAGGAACAAACCGCCGATGATGGTCGCACCCGAACGCGACGTGCCCGGTATCAGCGCCAGCGCCTGCGCAAAACCCAGCTTCAACGCATCCTTCCAGTGCATGTCGTCCACACTGACGATGTGCTCCGAATGCTTGCGCTTCTCCGCCCACAGGATGATCAAACCACCGACGATGAAAGCCAGCGCCACCGGCACCGGCGAGAACAGGTTCGCCTTGATGGCCTTGCCGAACAACAGGCCGAGGATGGCCAGCGGCAGGAAGGCGATGAACAGGTTGAAGGTGAAGCGCTGTGCGGCTTCCTCCTTCCGCGCCAGTCCGGACGCTACGGCTGTCAGTTTCGCGCGGTATTCCCAGCACACCGCCAGGATGGCCGCGAACTGGATCACGATCTCGAACACCTTGCCGCGCTCGTCGTTGAAACCGAGCAGGTCACCGGCCAGGATCAAATGCCCGGTGGAAGAGATCGGCAGAAATTCGGTCAGACCTTCGACCACGCCCATGATGGCGGCTTTGATAAGTATGAGGATGTCCATTCGATTTCGTCATTCCGGCGCAGGCCGGAATCCAGTGGTTCGTAAATTAAAGATGCGTTGATTGACCTGCTTGCGCTTCTCCTCGCTCATCTCCAGCCAGCCCGCCACCTCCTCGAAGGTGCGCAGGCAACTGCGGCAAACGTCATCGCCCAGCACTGTCGTGCAATGGCCGATGCAAGGCGAATCGGAAGTGATTTCAACAGAAGGGGTGGTTACGTGCATGGGGCGCGATTATACCGGCAGCGTGGCCTGTTCCAGCCGCGTTAACCAATTCATCGCCTCCTCGCGCGAAGCGCCGCACATCTCGGCGGAAGGTCGCAGCCCGCCACAGAAGGCCGGCCGCTGCGGCAGGCCGAACACCTTGCAGCGCAATTCGTCATCAAGCTGCACGCACGGCACCCCGGCAGGTTTGCCATTCGGCATGCCGGGCAGGGGCGAGGTGATGGAGGGCGCGATGCAGCAGGCGGCGCAGGAGGGGCGGCAGTTCATTGAAATGAGTGAAATGTTATAGCTCGACAGTTTACCTCGACGGAAAGCATCAGGCGCTGGGTAAAAATGGTGACAGACTGTCCGCAACGATTCCCAGCGACTAAATAACTTGATACAACAATAGTGAAAGCGGCTGAATACCAGGCTAAACTGCCCGCTACATTTCAAAGCTTGAAGTTTCGGTCGCACCAATGGGCCGAGTCGCTGGAGGACATAATGGCCACAACCCGCTGGACGAAAGATCAACTCAAACTCGCCTTCCATCTGTATTGCCAACTACCGTTCGGCAAACTGGATATGCGTACTCCAGAAGTCATCAAACTGGCCACTTTGATAGGCCGCACGCCCGGAGCCGTGGCAATGAAGCTGAGCAACTTCGCCAGTCTTGACCCGGCCATCACGAGCACTGGCCGGAAGGGGCTGGAGGGGGCGTCGAACCTTGACCGAGAGATATGGGACGAATTCCACGCGGACTGGGAGGCTTTGGCTGTCGAGAGCGAAATGCTCAGGCGAAAGTTGGATGCTGATGCACAGCCGATGGACGATTCTGAAGAGCAACTCGTTCCAGAAGACTTCACAGGGGAGACCCGCAAGGTCGTTACAGAACAACGCATCAAGCAGAGCTTCTTCCGTCGTGCCGTGCTGAGCAGTTATCGTGGACGCTGCTGCATGTCTGGTCTGACCGAGACGCGCCTATTAGTTGCTAGCCATATCGTGCCGTGGAGTAAAGACAAGGCCAACCGGCTGAACCCGAGCAATGGGCTTTGTTTGTCTGCCATTCATGATCGTGCATTTGATAAGGGTTTAATCACACTTACCGACGATCTGAAGATTATCGTATCAACAGAGTTAAAGAAAAATACTGAAGCCTTCGTGGTGGAAGTGCTGGTGCCGTTAGACGGGAAAACGATCGAGTTGCCTGAACGCTTTGCGCCCCCAGCCTGAATTTATTGTATGGCATCGAAATAAATTGTTTGTTGATAACGCAAGCTAGTGGGAGACAGACATGCCCCAAGATCAAGTTGCGAGCTACTTAGCTGAACAACATCTTCGAGCTATCGTTAGTCGCGGCGAAACCGCCCAAGAAATCCTTCAGTCGCTGTTTCGAAAGCACATTGAATCATGTCCTGAAAATTGGCTAGCTCAGGCCAAGCATGAATTTGAAATATTCGAGCGATATATGCACGATGCAAAACCAAAAACGAAAGGGCTTTATTTAAAGCTTCTGCACGGACGCTCGCCCGCCGATATGCAATTAGATGATTGGGGAGACGACGGGCCTTGGATTGGTCCGCTGGAGTGGTTCCACTGTACCTACATGGCAACCATCGGCATCGGGTTTTCAGGTGGAGAAGATTATTTTGGTGGCGGAGAGTCGATATCCGACTTGCCCTCGCCGATGTATATCTGCCATGACATGATCTACTTCAATGGCATCTACTATGGTGACTGGGAACTGCAACAAATTGGAAATGAGTAGAAATGAAACGGGCCGCATCGCGGCCCGCTTGTTTTACTGAGTGGGGAACGCCTTGGTGGGGAAGGCCTCACGCCTTGTGATAAACCTCCGCCCCCTGCTTCACAAACTCCACCGATTTCACTTCCATTCCCTTCTGTAGCGCGGTCTGTTCGTCCACGCCCTGCTTGGCGGCGAAGTCGCGCACGTCCTGGCTGATCTTCATCGAGCAGAACTGCGGGCCGCACATGGAGCAGAAGTGGGCGACCTTGGCGGATTCCTTGGGCAGGGTCTCGTCGTGGAATTCGCGCGCGCGGTCGGGGTCGAGGCCGATGTTGAACTGGTCTTCCCAGCGGAATTCGAAGCGCGCCTTGCTCATGGCGTTGTCGCGGATCTGCGCGCCGGGGTGGCCCTTGGCGAGGTCGGCGGCATGGGCGGCGATCTTGTAGGTGATGATGCCTTCCTTCACGTCGGCCTTGTTGGGCAGGCCGAGGTGTTCCTTGGGCGTGACGTAGCACAGCATGGCGGTGCCGAACCAGCCGATCATCGCCGCACCAATCGCGCTGGTGATGTGGTCGTAGCCGGGGGCGATGTCCTGCGTGAGGGGGCCGAGCGTGTAGAACGGCGCTTCGTGGCACCACTTCAGTTGCAGGTCCATGTTCTCCTTGATCATGTGCATGGGCACATGGCCGGGGCCTTCGATCATCACTTGCACGTCGTGCTTCCACGCGATCTGGGTGAGTTCGCCCAGCGTCTTCAGTTCGCCGAGTTGCGCTTCGTCGTTGGCGTCGTAGACCGAGCCGGGACGCAGGCCGTCGCCGAGCGAGAAGGTCACGTCATAGGCCTTCATGATCTCGCAGATCTCTTCGAAGTGCGTGTAGAGGAAGTTTTCCTTGTGGTGCGCGAGGCACCACTTCGCCATGATGGAGCCGCCGCGCGAAACGATCCCGGTCATGCGTTTCGCGGTCATGGGGATGTAGCGCAGCAGCACGCCGGCGTGGATGGTGAAGTAGTCCACGCCCTGTTCGGCCTGCTCGATCAGGGTGTCCTTGAAGATTTCCCAGGTCAGGTCTTCGGCCTTGCCGTTCACCTTCTCCAGCGCCTGATAGATCGGCACGGTGCCGATGGGCACGGGCGAGTTGCGGATGATCCACTCGCGCGTCTCGTGGATGTTCTTGCCGGTGCTCAAGTCCATCACCGTGTCGCCGCCCCAGCGGATGGCCCAGGTCATCTTCTCCACTTCTTCCTGGATGCTGGAACCGAGCGCGGAATTGCCGATGTTGGCGTTGATCTTCACCAGGAAGTTGCGGCCGATGATCATCGGCTCGCATTCGGGGTGGTTGATGTTGGCGGTGATGACGGCGCGTCCGGCGGCGACTTCGGCGCGCACGAACTCGGGCGTGATTTCTTTGGGCATCGCTTTGCCGAAGTTCTCGCCCGGATGCTGCTTGAGCATCATCTCGGAAAGGCCGTCGCGCTTCTGGTTTTCGCGGATGGCGATGTATTCCATCTCCGGCGTGATGATGCCTTGGCGCGCAGTAGTGCATCTGCGTGACGTTCTTGCCAGGCTTGGCGCTGCGCGGCGTGTGCTGGAGGTTGAAGCGCATGTCGGCGAGCGCAGGGTCGTTCAGGCGTTGCTGGCCGTATTCGGAAGTCAGGCGCGGCAGCGCTTCGGTGTCGTTGCGCTCGGCGATCCACGGCGCGCGCATCTCGGCCAGGCCGGAGCGGATGTCGATCTTTACGGCCGGGTCGGTGTAGGGGCCGGAGCAGTCGTAGACGTAGATGGGCGGATTCTTCTCGACGCCGTTGTTCAGGTGGGTGTCGGTCAGCGTGATCTCGCGCATCGGTACGCGGATGTCGGGGCGGCTGCCCTGCACGTAGATCTTGCGCGAATTCGGCAAGGGCTTGATCGCGGCTTCGTCGACGTGCGCGGATGTTGCCTTGAATTCTTGGGCGAGGAATTGGGGGTTGGCGTTCATGCGGTGCTCCAGGATTAGGTAGGAGGGGAGCATCGGCGGATGCTTCCCTACGACGGAATTACCCGTACAGGTTCAAAGGGTGTTTCTCACTTCGTTACGAAGACCCCTAGCGAGCGCGCAAGGTACTGGAAAGCCACGGCAAAGGCAAGCCGCAAGGACGATAAACCATTGAGCCGGCAGGGTGCGCTTGTTATACTGCGTCCAAATTCAACAACTACGCAGCAAGGGAACAAGGGGATGAACAACGTGGAACTCGCTCGCTTCAACATGGTGGAACAACAGATACGTCCGTGGGACGTGCTGGATATGAACGTGCTCGAACTCATCAAGAAGGTCAAGCGCGAACACTTCGTGCCGGCGGACAAACAGTCGCTGGCCTTTATGGATGTGGAGATTCCGCTCGGTCACGGCGTGGCGATGTGGTCGCCCAAGCTGGAAGCGCGCGCATTGCAGGCGCTGCAACTGAAGCGCAGCGACCGCGTGCTGGAAGTGGGCACGGGCAGCGGCTATCTGACCGCATTGATGTCGCGCATGGCGGAGCATGTGACCAGCATCGAACTGGTGCCGGAACTGAGCGCCCGCGCGGCGCGCAATCTGGCGGCGCATCATTACGACAACGTCACGCTGGAGGTCGGCGATGCATCCGTTCCCGCCAAGGGCTGGGGCAGCGAGAAGTACGACGCCATCGTGCTGACCGCGTCGGTGCCGCTGGCGCCGGAATCCTTCTACCAGATGCTGAACGCGGGCGGCCGCCTGTTCGCCATCGTGGGCGATGCGCCGGCGATGCAGGCCATGCTGGTGACCTGCGTGGCGCCGGGCGTCTTCGAGACGACCACCCTGTTCGAGACCAACGTCGCACCGCTGACGAACGCGCCGCAGCCGCAACGCTTCGTGTTCTGAGCCGCCCGAACGCGCCCCGGGGTCCGGCGCTGACTTGAAATGTGTAGTCGCAGCATGTAATATTAGTAAATTCTAATATTAGGAGCAGGCGATGAAATTATCCAAAACGGCTTTCGGCGTACTCCTGGCCTTGGGTATCAACCCTTTGGCGCACGCAACCGATCTGCTCGAAATCTACCATGCCGCGCAAGGCCAGGATGCCGTGTTCGCCGCAGCGCGCGCCGCAAGAGACGCCGGGCAGGAGAAGCTGACCCAGGGCCGCGCCCTGATGCTGCCCAGCGTGAACCTCAATGCCAACACGACCTGGAACGACGTCACGGTCAGCTCGGGCACCGCTGTCAATGTCAACAAGCAGTACAACAGCCACGGCTACGGCGCGACGCTGGTGCAGCCGCTGTTCCGCGAACAGAACTGGGCGCTGTACACCGAGTCCGAATTGCAGGTGGTGCAGACCGAGGCTCAGTTCAAGGTCGCCGAGCAGGATCTGGTACTGCGCGTCGCCCAGGCCTATTTCGACGTGCTGATCGCCCAGGACAGCGTGCAACTTGACCGCCGCGCAAAAGACCGCCATCGCCGAACAGCTCGAACAGGCCAAGCGCAATTTCGAGGTCGGCACCGCCACCATCACCGACACACACGAAGCACAGGCACGCTACGACCTGATCGTCGCGCAGGAAATTGCGGCGCAGAGCGCCCTGGAAGTCAATCGCCGCTCACTGCAGCAGCTCATCAACGCCGCCCCCGGCGAACTGAACCCGCTCGGCGCCGCCTTCCAGCTCGAAGCGCCGCAACCGGCCAATCAGGACAAATGGGTGGAAGAAGCACAACTGCACAATCACCAGGTTGCCATCGCGCAGGCCGCAGCCGAACTGGCCGACAAGGAAGTGGACCGCAATCGCGGCGGGCACCTGCCGACCGTGGATCTGGTGGCGAACTACAGCAAGAACACCACCGGGTACTACAGCTTCACCGGTACGGCCGCGGACACCACCAGCAGAACCGTCGGCGTGCAACTCAACATGCCGCTGTTCGAGGGTGGCGCGACCCAGTCCAGATGGCGCGAAGCCGCGGCCAATCGCGAGCGCGCCAGGCATGAACTGGACAACGCCCGCCGCAACGTCGAGTTGCAGACCCGCCAGGCCTATCTCGGCGTGGTGAACGGCATCGCCCAGGTGCAGGCGCTGCAACAGGCGCTCAAGTCCAGCGAAAGCCTGCTGGAAGCCAGCAAGCTGGGGCACGAAGTCGGCGTGCGCACCAACCTGGACGTGCTCAACGCGCAACAACAGGCCTATTCCACCCGCCGCGACCTGTATCAGGCGGAATACAACTACCTGCTGAGCCAGCTACGTTTGAAGGCGGCGGTGGGCGGGCTGGCGGAGGAAGATCTGGGCAAGGTCAATCGGGCGTTGCATTGATAAAGTGCTGAGTGCTGAGTGCTGAGTGCTGAGTGCTGAGTGCTGAGTTCCGAGTGCTGAGTGCTGAGTAAAACCCGGCGCTCGGCTGTAGGAGCCAGCTTGCTGGCGATATCTGTTCAAATGACATTCGCCGGCATCCGCAAGGGGTACGCGGCGGGTGCCCCGCTGCTGCGCAGCGACCCTTCCGCAGCAAGCTGGCTCCTCCGGGAGTTGCTGATTAACTCGCGGGTTGTTCGTAGATTAACCGCACGCATGCGGCAAGACTCTCCTGCCATTCCGGCATCTTGATCCCGAAGGTCTCCTTTATCCTGGTGTTTGAGAGTACCGAGTTGGCTGGGCGTTTCGCGGGGACAGGGTATTCATGCGTGGCGATGGGCTTGATGACGAGCGGCTTGTCGGCGAGAGCGGCATCGTATTTTCGGGCCTGGCGCACGATCTCTTCGGCATATTGGTGCCAGTTGGTGCGGCCGCCTGCGGTCAAGTGATAGGTCCCGCCCAGTTCTTCGCTCCACTCGCTCATCTCCCACGCGATCAACGCATTCATCGTCGCGCTCGCGATGTCCTTGGCCCAAGTCGGCGCGCCGTGCTGGTCGGCGACGATGCGCAGTTCGTCGCGCTCCTTCGCCAGTCGCAGGATGGTCTTCACGAAATTCCCGCCATGCACGCCGTACACCCAACTGGTGCGCAGGATAAGGTGCTTGCAGCCTGTTACGCGTATCGCGCTTTCGCCCGCCAGCTTGGTCCTGCCGTAGACGCTTTGCGGGTCGGGCGCATCCTCCTCGGTGTAGGCAGAGGGCTTGCTGCCGTCGAACACATAGTCGGTGGAGTAGTGCACCAGCACGGCGCCGAGGCGGCACGCTTCTTCGGCGAGGATGCCGGGTGCGATCCCGTTCACCGCCATGGCCAACTCGGGCTCGGACTCGGCCTTGTCGACCGCGGTGTAGGCGGCGGGGTTGATGATGATGTCGGGACGGATTCTCGCGCACCATCCGCCTGATCGCATCCGCATCGGCAAGGTCCAGCTCTTTCGAATCCAGCGCGGTCAATTCGCGGGAGGTTCCAAGCGCGCGTTGCAGTTCCCAGCCCACCTGCCCGTTCTTGCCGGTGAGCAGGATCCGGGTCATGCGAAGGTCTCGGCGTCGCGGAAGCGTTTGCCCAGCTGGTCTTTCGCCGACAGCAAGGGTGTCGCGCCACCAAGCCGCCAGTCTATCGCCAGGTCGGGATCATTCCAGAGGATGCAGCGCTCATGTTCGGGCGCCCAGTAGTCGGTCGTCTTGTAGAGGAACTCGGCCGTGTCGCTCAGCACCACGAAGCCGTGCGCAAACCCTTGCGGTATCCACAACATCTTCTTGTTCTCGGCGGTCAGATGCGTGCCGACCCATTTTCCGAAACTGGGCGAATTCCGGCGGATGTCGACCGCAACGTCCCAGACCTCGCCCGCCGTGACGCGCACCAGCTTGCCCTGCGGCTGTCGAATCTGGTAATGCAGGCCGCGCAACACATTACGAGCAGATTTCGAATGGTTGTCCTGCACGAAGGGATCGCGATACCCCCGTCAATTCGGTGAAGCGACGCTGATTGAAGCTCTCGATAGAAGAAACCACGTTCATCGCCGAACACCTTGGGTTCGATGATGAGCAAATCGCGAATAGCGGTAGCAACGACTTGCATCAGCGCCCCTCCTCCTGCAACAGACGTTGCAAATATTGCCCATAACCATTCTTTGCCAGCGGAATGATCAACTTTTCCAGTTGATCTGCGGTGATGTAGCCCTTGCGATAAGCGATCTCCTCGGGGCAGGCGATCTTCAGCCCTTGGCGCTTCTCCAGCGTCTGGATGAACATGGACGCCTCCAGCAGCGACTCGTGCGTCCCCGTATCCAGCCAGGCATAACCGCGCCCCATCACCTGCACGTCGAGTTTGCCCCGTTCCAGATAAATCTGGTTGACGGTGGTGATCTCCAGTTCACCGCGCGCCGAAGGTTTGATCGACTTGGCGATCTGCACCACATCGTTGTCGTAGAAATACAGCCCGGTGACGGCATAGTTGGATTTCGGCTTGAGCGGCTTCTCCTCGATGCTGAGCGCGTGGCCGGATTCGTCGAACTCGACCACGCCGTAACGCTCCGGATCGTGCACGTGGTAAGCGAACACTGTGCCGCCGCTGGTCTTGCTGGCGGCCGGGGCCAGCAGGGTGTCGAAGGCATGCCCGTAGAAGATGTTGTCGCCCAGCACCAGCGAGCAGGCATCGTTGCCGATAAAGGACTCACCAATGATGAAGGATTGCGCCAGCCCGTCCGGTGAAGGCTGCACCGCGTACGAAATATTCATGCCCCACTGCGAGCCGTCGCCCAGCAATTGCTCGAAACGCGGCGTGTCCTGCGGAGTGGAGATGACCAGCACGTCGCGTATCCCCGCCAGCATCAGCGTGGTGAGCGGATGGTAGATCATCGGTTTGTCGTACACCGGCAGGAGTTGCTTGGATATGGTCTGCGTCACCGGGTAGAGACGCGTGCCGGAGCCCCCGGCGAGGATGATGCCTTTCATGCCGCCACCTCCTTATCTTTCCAGTCAGCCATGCCTGCTGTGTGTCGGTGGCCGGCCGCATACGCGGACGCGCACATCCCCGCTTTGCGGGGCCCCTGCTTGCTGCTCATGCTGCCCCCCTGTTGGTGTAGTTCTTCTGCAGCCAATGCTGATATTCGCCGCTGGTCACGCCTTGCACCCAGGCGTCGTTGGCGAGATACCATGCGACGGTCTTGCGCAGGCCAGACTCGAAGGTCTCCTGCGGCTTCCAGCCCAGTTCGCGCGCGATCTTGCTGGCGTCTATGGCGTAGCGTTTGTCGTGTCCGGGGCGATCGGCCACGTAGGTGATGAGTCTGTTGTGCGGCGCGCCCTGCGGGTGCAGGTCGTCCAGAATGGCGCAGATCGACTGCACCACTTCCAGGTTGGTCTTTTCGTTCCAGCCGCCAATGTTATAGGTTTCACCCGGCGTGCCGCGTTCCAGCACCAGGCGCAGCGCGCGTGCATGGTCGTCGACGTAGAGCCAGTCGCGGATGTTGTCGCCCTTGCCGTAAATGGGCAGCGGCTTGCCGTTGACCGCGTTCAGGATCACCAGCGGGATGAGCTTTTCCGGGAAATGGTAGGGGCCGTAGTTGTTGGAGCAGTTGGTGGTGAGCACCGGCAGGCCGTAGGTGTGATGCCAAGCGCGCACCAGGTGATCGCTCGACGCCTTGCTGGCGGAGTAGGGCGAGTTGGGTTCGTAGGCCGTGTCCTCGGTGAAGAAGCCGGTCTCTCCCAGGCTGCCGTAGACCTCGTCGGTGGAGATATGGTGGAAGCGGAACGCCGTCTTGCGCGCGGCATCCAGGTCGTTCCAGTAGCTGCGTGCCGCTTCCAGCAACGTATAGGTGCCGACGATGTTGGTCTGGATGAAGGCCGCCGGTCCGCTGATGGAGCGGTCCACATGCGACTCGGCCGCGAGATGCATCACCGCATCCGGCTGGTGTTCGCGGAACACGCGCGCCACCTCGGCGGCATCGCAGATGTCGACTTGCTCGAAACGATAGCGCGGATCGTCCGATACCGAAGCCAGCGATTGCAGATTGCCCGCATAGGTCAGCTTGTCGACATTGATTACGCTGTGACCGGTATCGTCGATGAACTGGCGGATGACGGCGGAGCCGATGAATCCCGCGCCGCCGGTGATTAGGATTTTTTTCATGGCGCCGATTTTACCTGACTGGAAACGATTTCGTTATACAAGGCCTGCTTGAGCGCAAGCCCGATGAGCGTCACGGCGCGTTCCGTCGCACCCTGATTATCGCTGACGAACTGCAGTCCCGCCTGCCCCATCCTTGCCAGGCTGGCCGTGTCCTGCAGCAGGATGTTCAACTGGCGAACGAGTTCGTTGGCATCGCCGACCTGCAGCGCCGCGCCGCTGGCAACGGCCAGCTCGGTCGCCTGCGCGAAGTTGAAAGTGTGCGGTCCGATCAGCACCGGCTTGCCGACGGCGCAAGCCTCGATCAGGTTCTGTCCGCCGAGCGGCAACAGGCTGCCGCCGATGAACGCGATATCGCACGCGGCGTAGTAGGCGAACATCTCGCCCATGCTGTCGCCGAGCACTACCTGTGTATCGGCGGCGACGGGTTCGTTTGCGCTGCGGCGCTGCAGGCGCAGGCCATGCCGGTCGATGAGCGCCGCGACCTCGTCGAAGCGCTGCGGGTGGCGCGGCACGATCACGGTGAGCAAGCGTTCCACATTCGCATGGCGCAAGGCATCCAGCAGCAGCTCTTCCTCGCCTTCGCGCGTGCTGGCGGCCAGAAAGACGAGGCGCTGTTCGCCGAACAGTGCGCGCAAGCGTTTCCCCGATTCCAGCATGGCGGGCGGCGGCGCGATGTCGAACTTCAGGTTGCCCATCACCGGCACGGCGAGGTTGCCGAGGCTGGCGAGGCGCAGCGCGTCATCCTCGGTCTGCGCGCCGATAAGGTGCAGCTCGTGCAGTCCCGCGCGGGTCAGCCTGGGGAAACGCGCATAACGCCGCGCTGACCTTTCCGAGAGGCGCGCATTGAGCAACAGCAGCGGAACATGCCGCTGACAGCAGGCGTGGATCAGGTTGAACCAGATCTCGGTCTCCAGCAGAACGCCGACGCGTGGCCGGAAATGGTTCAGGAAACGCTGAACGGCGAAAGGATAGTCGTAAGGCAGGTACACGCGGACCACGTCATCGCCATAAAGCTGTTCGCTCGCGGCGCGCCCGGTGGGCGTGGTGTGGGTGAGCAGTATGCGGTGGTCGGGATAACGCTCGCGCAACTGCTGCACCAGGGTCGCGGCGGCGCGCGTCTCGCCGACCGACACGGTGTGCAGCCAGATGGCCGGCTTGTCAGTGCTTGCTTCATAGCGCCCGAAACGTTCGCCTATGTGCTGCAGATATTCGCGCTGCTTGCGCGCGCGCCACAGCAGATGGAACAGGACGTAGGGCAGCAGCAGCCACAGCCCCAGGGTGTAAAAGAAGCGCGGCCTAGGCATGAGCGCCGAGCTCCGCCAGTTTCATGATGACTTCATCCACCGTGGGCGGCGCGCCCTTGCCGCCGAGATTGACGGCGCGTGCCCCGGCATACAGGCCGGTCAGTCCCGGATCGGTGGCGGTATAGATGCCGACGGTAGGCACATCCAGCGCGGCAGCGAGGTGGCTCAGGCCGGTATCCACGCCAATCACGGCGCGTGCCCTGCCCAGCAGGGCGGCGGCCTCGTTCAGGTTCAGGCGCGGCGCGCATACGGCAGCGGGGATGGCGGCGCTCAGGCGCTCGGCGCGGGCTCTTTCCTGTTCGTTGCCCCAAGGCAATACCGCGCCCAATCCGCCTTGGTGCAGGTGTTCGCCCAAGGCGATCCAGTTCCGTTCGTCCCATAGCTTGTCGTCGCGGCTGGTGGCGTGCAGCAGCACGACATAGGGCCTGTTGGGCAACCAGGGCAGGGGGACATCCGGGGTGCGGATGCCGTAGTCTGGCGCGCCTTCCACGGTGTAGCCGAGCGCGGCAGCGGCTAGCTGGCGGTTGCGCTCTACAGCATGCTGACCCCTTGGCTACGGCATAGGTGCTGTCATAGAACCAGCTGGCCAGCGGTTCGCGCGCACTGTCCCTGTCGTAGCCGCAGCGTTTGGCGCTGGGTGCAGCGCGTGATGAGTGCGCTCTTCAACAGGCCTTGCGTATCCAGCGCGAGGTCATAATTCCGAGCTTTCAATTCGCGGCAAACGCTCTGCATCTCGACACGCGAAGCCCACCATGATCTGCGCCAGCGCCGCATGGCGACCGTGATCACACGCTGGACAGCGGGGTGCAGCGCAGGCAAGGCGGCAAAACTCTTCCTCTACTACCCAATCGATGCGCGCTTCGGGAAGGTGTTTGCGGATATCGGTAACGACTGGAAGATTGTGCAGCACGTCGCCCAGCGAAGAGGTTTTAATCAGGACGATGTTGATTGATGCTTTTTGCATGCGCGGGCTTCGGACGAGACAAGGCCGCAATGATACACGAGCGGAAATCCCAGCTTGACAGTCTTGGGTTGCACTGTTGTAATGCGCGCCGTTCACGGATTGAACGTACTTTCGATGCTCGACGAAAATACCCATTACGGTCTGCTCAAGACCCTGGAAGAGAACCCCGGACTTTCGCAAAGGGATTTGGCGAAAAGACTGGGCATCAGCCTCGGCAAAGTCAATTTCTGCCTGAATGCGCTTGTCGCAAAGGGCAGCCTCAAGATCAACAACTTCCGTAACAGCGGCAACAAACTGGCTTACGCCTATCTGCTCACCCCAAGCGGAGTGGAGCAAAAGGCGCGCATGACCGTGCAGTTTCTCAAGTACAAGATTGCAGGAATACGAGAGGCTGAAGAATGAGATCGCTGAACTACAGCGAGAGGCGGAACAACAGGGTTTGCTGGAGAGTAAACATGAGTAAGGTACATGCTGTAATTCTGGCCGGCGGCAGCGGCAGCAGGCTGTGGCCATTGTCGCGCCAGCATCTGCCCAAGCAGTTCCTGGCGCTGGATGGAAATGCCTCGCTGTTGCAGGCTACTATCGATCGCCTGTCGCCGACCATCGATGCGCAGAGCGTGCTGATCGTCACGCAGGAGGCGCATGCAAAGGGAGAGGCCTACCATGCCTTGCTGCCTTATCAGGCCTTGTACGAACCCATCGGACGAAACACGGCGCCGGCGATAGCGCTGGCTGCCGCCTATCTCATGGCGGGCGGGGACGACCCGGTGATGGTGGTGTTGCCCGCCGATCACATCATCAAGGACGAAGGCCGCTTCCGCGAACATCTGCAGATCGCCATCCAGGCCGCACAAAACGGCAAACTGGTTACCTTCGGCATCCAGCCCACGCGTCCGGATACCGGCTTCGGCTACATCAAGGCGCGGCATGGCGATGATGCCCAAGTGTATGAGGTCGAGCGCTTCACCGAGAAGCCCGACCTCGCAACTGCCGAACGCTTCCTCGCGGAAGGCAGCTACTACTGGAACTCCGGCATGTTCGTGTGGCGCGCCTCGGTGATCCTGGCCGAGATGAAGCGCTACCTGCCTGCGGTTCATCAGATCGTGCAGACCATCCTTGCCGAAAGCCGTGCCGGAGTGAACTTTCAGCAGGCCGTGGAAAGACATTTCGCCGCCATGCCGTCGATTTCCATCGACTACGGCGTGCTGGAGAAATCGGATCGCGTTTCGCTCATTCCCTGCGACATCGGCTGGAACGATGTCGGCAGCTGGCAGGCGGTGCATGACATTGCAGCGAAGGACGAGAACGGTAACGCACTGCAGGGCAACGTCATCGCGGTGGGCTGCAAGAACAGCCTGATTCGTGCCGAAAAACGCCTGGTCGCAGCAGTCGGCGTGGAAGACCTGTGCGTGATCGAGACCGCCGATGCGGTGCTGATCTCGAAGAGCGACCAGACCCAGCGCGTGCGCGAAGTGGTGGACGCGCTGCATGCGAAGGGTGCGACCGAACACATCTATCACACCAAGGTGAACCGCCCGTGGGGCAGCTACACCGTGCTGGAAGAGGACCCGGAGGGCTTCAAGCTCAAGCGCATCGAAGTTGCGCCGGGTGCAAGACTCAGCCTGCAAAGCCATGCGCATCGTTCCGAGCACTGGGTGGTGGTGTCCGGCACGGCCACGGTCACCAATGGCGAGCAGGTCATCACTGTGCACAAGAACCAGAGCACCTATATTCCCATTGGCACGAAACACCGCCTGGAGAATCTGGGCAGCGAGCCGCTGCATATCGTCGAGATACAGGTCGGGGAATATCTGGGTGAAGACGATATCCAGCGTTATGAAGACAACTACGGCAGATAATCACCAACTTTGTACTAAGGGAATGTTGAAATGACTCAAAAGAAGAAAGTCGCATTGATCACCGGCATCACCGGCCAGGACGGCGCCTATCTGGCCGAACTGCTGCTCAAGAAGGGTTACGAAGTGCATGGCGTCAAGCGCCGCGCATCGCTGTTCAACACCGACCGCATCGACCATCTCTATCAGGACCCGCATGTCAGCAACGCCCACTTCAAGCTGCACTACGGCGACCTGACCGACTCCACCAACCTCATCCGCATCATCCAGCAGGTGCAGCCGGACGAGATCTACAACCTCGCTGCGCATGAGCCATGTGGCCGTCTCCTTCGAGACGCCCGAATACACGGCCAATGCCGACGGCATCGGCACGCTGCGCATCCTCGAAGCCATCCGCATCCTGGGGCTGGAGAAGAAGACACGGTTCTACCAGGCATCCACTTCCGAGCTGTACGGCATGGTGCAGGAGATCCCGCAGAAGGAAACCACGCCGTTCTATCCGCGCAGCCCCTATGCGGTCGCCAAGATGTACGCCTACTGGATCACGGTGAACTACCGCGAAGCCTATGGCATCTATGCCTGCAACGGCATCCTGTTCAACCACGAGTCGCCCGTTCGCGGCGAGACCTTCGTCACACGCAAGATCACCCGCGCGCTGGCGCGCATCAAACTCGGCCTGCAGGACTGCCTGTATCTCGGCAACATGGATTCATTGCGCGACTGGGGTCATGCCAAGGATTACGTCGAGATGCAATGGCTGATGCTGCAACAGGAAAAGCCGGAAGACTTCGTCATCGCCACCGGCGTGCAATACAGCGTGCGCCAGTTCGTCGATGCCGCAGCCAAGGAGCTTGGCATCACAGTGCGCTGGGAAGGCAAAGGCGTGGACGAAAAGGGTTATGACTCCATTTCCGGCAAATGCATCGTCCAAGTCGATCCGCGCTACTTCCGTCCCACCGAAGTGGAGACCCTGCTGGGCGACCCGACCAAGGCGCGCGAAAAACTCGGCTGGACTCCCAAGACTACGTTCCAGGAACTCGTTTCCGAGATGGTGCGTGAAGACCTCAAGAGTGCCGAGCGCGACGAACTGGTCAAGAAGCACGGCTTTGCGGCATACGATTATCACGAATAAGGACTGGCTGTAGGTCGGACTTCAGTCCGACAAGGGAACCGTCGGGTTGAAACCCGACCTGCAGGGATGCACCGGTCGATGTAGGTCGGACTTCAGTCCGACAGACAACCCGTCGGATTAAAACCCGACCTACAAGGAATTGAGTAGGTCTGGCTTCAGCCCGACAAAACAGAAAGAGCGTCGATGACCTATAACCATCTTCGCAAGGGGCGTGTTGAACATACGGGAATGGCGTATCACGTCACAACCGTAACGCGCGACCGGATCGACTGCTTTGCATCGCTCGAAAACGGGCGCAAGGTGGTTCGTGAGTTGATGGTGCTGCAGCGCGAGGGTCGTGCCGAAACGCTGTGCTATGTGTTGATGCCGGACCATTTGCACTGGCTGATGATATTGCATGAAGGTAGATTGCCGGATGCCGTGAAATTGCTGAAAGGGCGCTCCGCCCGAGCGATCGGGACTGCGATCTGGCAACCGAATTACTACGACCATGCTGTGCGGCATGACGAAGATTTGCAGAAAATGGCGCGTTACATCGTTGCCAACCCGCTGCGGGCGGGACTGGTAGAGCGGATAGAAGCATATCCGCTATGGGATGCGGTTTGGCTGGATGAGACATTGTCGGGTTAAAACCCGACCTACGGGAAATGCACCGGCAGAACGTAGGTCGGACTTTAGTCCGACAAAGGAACCAGTCGGGTTGGAACCCGACCTACGAGAATGCGCGGACAGAACGTAGGTCGGACTTCAGTCCGACAAAGAAACCGTCGGGTTGAAACCGACCTACAAGGGTCGGCGCAGGAAGAATGTAGGTCAGGCTTCAGCCTGACAAGGAAATTGGAGTGGAAATAGCAACTATGAACAAAGACGCCAAGATCTATATTGCCGGACATCGCGGGCTGGTAGGCTCCGCGCTGGTGAGCCGCCTCAAGGCTCGCGGCTACCACAACCTCGTGACGCGCACCCATGCCGAACTGGAGCTCCGCGACCAGGCAGCGGTGCAGGCCTTCTTCGCACAGGAAAAGCCGGAATACGTCATCCTGGCTGCGGCGAAAGTGGGGGGCATCCATGCCAACAACACCTACCCGGCAGAGTTCATCCACGACAATCTGGTGATCCAGTCTAACGTCATCCACAGCGCGTGGCAGAACAAGGTCGAGCGTTTATTGTTTCTGGGATCGAGCTGTATCTACCCCAAGCTTGCGCCACAACCGATGAAGGAAGAATGCCTGCTGACCGGACCGCTAGAGCCGACCAACCGGCCCTATGCGCTGGCCAAGATCGCCGGCATCGAGATGTGCTGGTCGTATAACCGCCAGTACGGAACCCGCTACATGGCCGCCATGCCGACCAACCTGTACGGTCCCAACGACAACTACGATCTCAACAACTCGCATGTCCTGCCGGCGCTGATCCGCAAGATGCACGAGGCCAAACAGCGCGGCGACAAGGACGTGGTCGTGTGGGGCACGGGCACGCCCAAGCGCGAATTCCTCTACAGCGAAGACATGGCCGATGCCTGCATTTACCTGCTGGAGCAGCCGGAAGGCAAGCTTGCCAGCCTGTTCAATAACGAGCAGCCGCCGTTGGTCAACATCGGCTGCGGCGAAGATCTCACCATCCGCGAACTGGCCGAGCTGGTCGCGGAAGTGGTCGGCTTCAAGGGCAGCCTCACCTTCGACACCAGCAAACCCGACGGCACCATGCGCAAAGTGATGGATGTGTCGCGCATCAACGCATTGGGCTGGAAGCGCACGATGCTGCTGAAAGACGGTATCACGCTGTCCTACCAGGACATGCTGGGCAAGATCAAATAGAGAACTCGATTTGAACCTATTCCCTTTAACCTTGAACCTGTCATCATGAAAATCGCAATCGCCGGCACCGGTTATGTAGGTCTCTCCAATGCCATCCTCTTGGCCCAGCACAACGAGGTTGTGGCGCTCGACATCATCCCCGAAAAGGTGGCGATGCTGAATCGCAGGCAATCGCCCATCGAAGACGTCGAGATCGAGGACTACCTGCAGCACAAGAAGCTCAACTTCAACGCCACGCTGGACAAGGCCGAGGCCTATGCGGGGGCGGACTACGTCATCATCGCCACGCCCACCGACTACGATCCCGAGACCAACTACTTCAACACCAAGTCGATCGAGGCCGTGATCAAGGACGTGCTGAGCATCAATCCCAAGGCGATCATGATCATCAAATCCACCATCCCGGTGGGCTACACGGTCAAGGCGCGTGCGCAGTTCAACTGCGACAACCTCATCTTCTCGCCCGAATTCCTGCGCGAAGGCCGCGCCCTGTACGACAACCTGCACCCCTCACGCATCGTCATCGGCGAACGCTCCAAGCGCGCCGAGACCTTTGCCAACCTGCTCAAGCAGGGCGCGATCAAGCAGGACATCCCGGTGCTGTACACCGACTCCACCGAGGCCGAGGCGATCAAGCTCTTCGCCAACACCTACCTTGCCATGCGCGTGGCCTACTTCAACGAACTGGACACCTACGCGGCCACGCACGGGCTGGACACCAGGCAGATCATCCAGGGCGTCAGCCTCGATCCGCGCATCGGCGACCATTACAACAACCCCTCGTTCGGCTACGGCGGCTACTGCCTGCCCAAGGACACCAAGCAATTGCTCGCGAACTACCAGGATGTCCCGCAGAACCTCATCCACGCCATCGTCGAATCCAACACCACGCGCAAGGACTTCATCGCCGACAGCATCCTCAAGCGCGATCCCAAGGTGGTCGGCATCCATCGCCTCATCATGAAAGCCGGTTCGGACAATTTCCGCGCCTCCAGCATCCAGGGCATCATGAAGCGCATCAAGGCCAAGGGCATCGAAGTCATCGTGTACGAGCCTGCCCTCAAAGAGCCTGAGTTTTTTCACTCCAGAGTGGTAAACGACCTCGCGCAATTCAAGAAAGAGGCGGATGTCATCGTCGCCAACCGCATTACAGACGACATCCGTGATGTAACGGGTAAGGTTTATAGTCGGGATTTGTTCGGAAAAGACTGAGAAAAGGGGAAATCAGAAATTATGAAAGCAGTCATTCTTGCAGGCGGTTTGGGTACGCGAATCAGCGAAGAAACATCGGTGCGTCCTAAGCCTATGGTTGAGATCGGCGGCAAGCCGATCCTGTGGCACATCATGAAGACCTATTCGGCCCACGGCATCCATGACTTTGTGATCTGCTGCGGCTACAAGGGCTATGTCATCAAGGAATATTTTGCCAACTACTTCCTGCACATGTCGGATGTCACCTTCGACATGGAGCATAACAAGATGGAAGTGCACCAGCGTTACGCCGAACCGTGGAAAGTGACCCTGGTGGATACCGGCGAAGAGACCATGACTGGTGGCCGTCTGAAGCGCGTGGCGGACTACGTCAAAGATGAAGAAGCGTTCTGCTTTACTTATGGTGACGGCGTGAGTGACGTCAACATCACCGAACTCATCGCTTTCCACAAGGCACAGAAAGTCAAAGCAACTTTGACCGCAACCGTTCCGCCCGGCCGTTTTGGGGCGTTGGACATGAAGGGCAACAAGGTCAACAGCTTCAGGGAGAAACCCAAGGGCGATGGCGCCATGATCAACGGCGGCTTCTTCGTGCTGTCGCCCAAGGTCATAGACTACATCGGCGACGACAAGACGATCTGGGAGCGCGACCCGCTGGAGCGCTTGGCGGAAGAGGGCGATCTGGCGGCGTACCACCACAACGGCTTCTGGCAACCGATGGACACATTGCGCGACAAGATCCACCTTGAGGAGTTGTGGCAATCCGGCAAGGCACCGTGGAAGGTGTGGAAGTGAGTCCGGCATTCTGGAAGGGCAAGCGCGTCCTGGTGACCGGGCACACCGGCTTCAAGGGAAGCTGGCTGTCGCTGTGGCTGCAGTCCATGGACGCCCAGGTGGTCGGTTATGCACTCGCACCACCGACCAACCCCAGCTTGTTCGAGGTGGCCGAAGTCGCCAAGGGCATGACCAGCATCATTGGCGACATCCGCGATCTGGAACATCTGCGCCGCGTGTTCGCCGAGCATAAGCCGGAGATCGTGATCCACATGGCAGCACAGCCGCTGGTGCGTTATTCCTACATCGAGCCAGTCGAGACCTATTCCACCAACGTGATGGGCACGGTGAACCTGCTCGAAGCGGTACGCAGCACGGGCAGCGTAAAGGCTGTGGTGAACGTGACCAGCGACAAATGCTACGAGAACCGCGAATGGGTGTGGGGCTACCGCGAGAACGAGGCGATGGGCGGCTACGACCCGTACAGCAACAGCAAGGGCTGTGCGGAACTGGTGACATCGGCATACCGCAATTCCTATTTCCATCCCGAGAAATATGGAACGCATGGCGTCGCCATCGCTTCCGGACGTGCCGGCAACGTCATCGGCGGCGGCGATTGGGCGGGTGACCGGCTCATCCCGGACATCGTGCGCGCCATCATGCAGGGCAAGCCGGTCAACATCCGCAGCCCGCATGCGATCCGTCCCTGGCAGCATGTGCTGGAGCCGCTCTCCGGTTATCTGGTGCTGGCGCAGAAGCTGTATGAAGAAGGTGCTGCTTATGCGGAAGGCTGGAACTTCGGGCCGAACGACGAGGATGCCAAGCCGGTGCAATGGATCGTGGAGAAATTGACCCAAGGCCTGGGGCGAGGGTGCGAGCTGGGTGCTGGATGGCGGCGATCACCCGCACGAAGCGCATTACCTGAAGCTGGACTGCTCCAAGGCGAAGATGCGGCTGGACTGGCATCCGCGCTGGCATCTGGAGGACGCGCTGAGCGCGATCATCGAGTGGCACCGCGCGCATCGCGATGGGAAAGGCATGCGTGAACTGACACTGCGTCAGATCAGTGCATACAACAATAGTATTCAAAAACGCTGAGTGGGAGTTTGAAGTGGACAAGACGGAACTGAAACAACAGATATTGAATCTGGTCGAGCAATACAGCGCGCTGCATTATGCAGCCAAAGCCATTCCAGGCAGGCACTAGCGTCGTCCCGCCTTCCGGCAAGGTGCTGGGCGCAGCCGAACTGAAGAACATGGTCGAAGCATCCTTGGATGGCTGGCTCACCACCGGGCGTTTCAATGAGGCATTCGAAAAGCGCTCTGCCGAATTCGTCGGCGTAAGCATGCGCTGACCACCAACTCCGGCTCTTCGGCCAACCTGCTGGCGTTCACCGCGCTCACCTCGCACAAGCTGGGCGATCGCGCGATCAAGCCGGGCGATGAAGTCATCACTGTGGCGGCCGGTTTCCCGACCACGGTGAACCCCATGCTGCAAAACGGCGCGGTGCCGGTATTCGTGGATGTGGACAGCTCGCCACCTACAACATCGATCCGAACAAGATTGAAGCCGCGATCATCCGCCAAGACCAAGGCCATCATGGTGGCCCACACCTTGGGCAATCCCTATCGATCTGGACCACCGTCATGGCGTTGGCGAAGAAACACAACCTGTGGGTCATCGAAGATTGCTGCGATGCGCTGGGCTCGCCTACAACGGCCAGCATGGTCGGCACCTTCGGCCACATCGCCACCTGCAGCTTCTACCCCGCGCACCACATCACCATGGGTGAAGGCGGCATGCAGTGTTCACCAACGACGATCGAGCTGCGGCAGATCATCGAATCGTTCCGCGACTGGGGCCGCGACTGCTACTGCGCGCCGGGCAAGGACAATACCTGCGGCAAGCGTTTCTGCCAGAAACTGGGCGACTTGCCCTATGGCTACGACCACAAATACACCTATTCGCACCTGGGCTACAACCTCAAGATCACCGACATGCAGGCCGCCTGCGCGCTTGGCGCAGATGGATCGCGTGGCAGAATTCATCGCTGCGCGCAAAGCGCAACTTCGCCTTCCTGAAGGAGCGCCTGAAGAGCTGCGAAGAATTCTTGATTGTTGCCGGAAGCGACACCGAACAGCGATCCTTCCTGGTTCGGCTTCCCCATCACGATCAGGGAGCGTGCAGGCGTCAACCGCGTCGACCTGCTGAAATACCTTGACCAGAACAAGATCGGCACGCGCCTGCTGTTTGCTGGCAACCTGACGCGCCAGCCGTATATGAAGGGCGCAACTTCCGAATTAGCCGGCGAACTGACCAATACCGACAACGTGATGAATGACACCTTCTGGATCGGCGTGTATCCAGGCCTGAACAAGGAAATGCTGGATTTCATGATCGCGAAGATCGAAGCGTTCTTCGGTGTGAATTTTTAGTCTGATGAGCAAGCGGATATTGCTGACAGGGGCTACGGGCTATCTTGGCAGCCACCTAGCAGAGGCGCTGTTGGACGCCGGGCACAGTGTCGTGGTGCTCAAGCGAAAGACCTCCTCGCTGCGCCGCCTTGAGTCAATCCTGCCGAGGGTCACCTTGCTGGACGTGGACGGCCTCGATTTTCAAATGCTGTTCAAGGAGCATGGGAAGATCGATGCAGTCATTCACGCAGCGACCACCTACGGCAGAAACGCTGAAAGCGCAAGCCAGATAGCGGAGACCAATTTGAACTTCCCGCTCAAGCTGCTGGATGCCGCTGTGGCAGCGGGGGTCCCTGTGTTTATGAACACAGACACCGCGCTGGACAAGTTCCTGAACGCGTACTCGTTATCCAAGACGCAGTTTGCAGAATGGGGACGCCATTTTGCAGGGCAAAAGAAAATCCGCTTTCTCAATCTGAGGCTCGAACATTTCTACGGCCCCGGCGATGACGATAGCAAATTTACGACGCATGTAATCAATACCTGCCTGAAGAATGCGTCAGAGCTGAAACTCACCCCGGGCGAACAGAAGCGCGACTTTATTTACATTGACGATGCGGTTGCCGCCTACATGTTGCTGCTGGAGAAACAAGAATCGCAGCCCAACTGGTTTGTGGAATTCGATGTGGGCAGTGGCGAGGCAGTTACGGTCAGGCAGTTCGTTGAGTTGGTCCAACAGCTGACCGCATCGAACACATATCTGAACTTTGGCGCTCAGCCTTATCGGGCGGGAGAAGTAATGCTCTCGCAAGCCGATGTGGAGCCTTTGCGGAAGTTGGGCTGGCGTTGCCGCCATACCTTGGAACAGGGACTAAAACTGGTTATAGAAGGATACAAACAATGAAACTGTTGATTACGGGCGGATGTGGTTTTCTGGGAAGCAACTTGGCGGCGGACGCATTGTCGCGCGGAGACGAACTGGTCGTTTTCGACAGTCTCTATCGCAACGGCTCGCGAGACAACCTTGCCTGGTTGCAGGCACAAGGGAAGTTCAAATTCGAGCACGGGGATATTCGTAACCAGAACGATATCACCCGCGTCATCCAGTCATTCAAGCCGGATGCGATCTTTCATCTGGCCGGACAGGTTGCAATGACCACCTCGATCGCCAATCCCAGGATGGATTTCGAAGTGAACGTCATGGGCACGCACAATCTGCTTGAAGCGGTTCGGAACTGCGCTCCCGAGGCGATCATTGTGTATTCTTCGACCAATAAGGTCTACGGTGATCTGGAACAATATTCCTACCGGGAAACCGCAACCAGATTTGAGTGTGTCGAACACCCGAAAGGATTCGACGAAAAGACGCCGATGGACTTCCATTCTCCGTATGGCTGTTCCAAGGGGGCCGCTGACCAGTATATGCTCGACTACGCCCGTATCTTCGGCCTTAGGACAGTCGTTTTCCGCCATTCTTCGATGTACGGCGGCAGGCAATTTGCCACCTATGACCAAGGCTGGGTGGGCTGGTTCTGCCAAAAGGCCATCGAAACTAGTAAAGGCTTGCTTAAGGAGCCGTTCACGATCTCCGGCACTGGTAAGCAGGTGCGCGACGTGCTCCATGCCGACGATATGAAACGCTTGTATATGGCCGCCGTTAATAACATTAATAAAGCAAAGGGGCAGTCCTTCAACATCGGCGGTGGCCATGAGAACAGCCTGTCGTTGCTGGAACTGTTCTCTTTGCTGGAGGAAATTACTGGCGTCAAGTTGAACTACACCCAACTGCCAGTGCGCGAGAGCGATCAGCGGGTGTTTGTTGCAGATATTGCAAAAGCCCAAACAGTATTGGGGTGGCATCCCGAGGTAAATGCTGCCAGCGGCGTTAAGAAGATGATCGACTGGGTGGCAGAAATCTAATATGCAGGTTTAATAGAATTTGGGGAACAAAATGAAAATAACCAGTCGTAAGAAAGTGCTAGTGCCTGGTGGAGCAGAAGAAAATAATTGCTCACTTGCTGAGCAAGGCATATTTCGAGTTCATGCGGCATGACGTAGCTTTTTCATTCTATATCGAACCATCGGTGCCATTAGTGGATGAGTTGGCCAAGACAGTATTCTAAAGGTTAAAAACACAAAGGTATCTTATGCTAATACCAAAATTTAAAGCTGCTGCATGGCGCATTTTCATTCTGCTTTATTCCAGAGGGCTAAAGCAACCGTCAGCTTTGGAGCAAGCTCAGATTGAGCAATTAAGGCATGTTTTTTTGGCACTTCCTGATGCTGATGAAACGGTTTCCTCTGAGGCCGAAAAGGTCTGGCATCAAAATCTGAATCGTCTTAAAACTAAAATACTCCACGAAGATCCCCGTCGTTTTCTGAGCTGGGACGTTGTTCGCGAAACTATGTTTGTGGGCAACGCCAGTTACGTAAAAGTCGAATTGAATTACTTGAAAAATCACCGAGAGTGGCAAGGGCGATGGCAGAAAGCTATTCAGGAAGAAGAGCAGGGTTGTCCGCCCCCGTATTACTCTTACCTGAAAAGTAGCGGCAATCTCATTCACCATGCGTATCATCTGGCGCGCTTCGAAGATGAGACAGGTTTACGCATAGACAAATTTCATACTATTTTCGAATTCGGGGGGGGATACGGAAGTATGTGTCGGCTGGTCCACAAACTCGGATTTCGAGGCAAATATGTAATTTTTGATCTTCCGCATTTTTCGCATTTGCAGAGATACTACTTAAAAAGCTTAGGGCTGGATGTGAAGTCGAAAGGTCAGGCTGGTGAGGCTAATGGCATCTATTGCGTAGACACCATTAGCGATCTTGAACGAGCGCAAGTTGGCGGGGAAGGGAGTTTATTTATCGCTACATGGTCATTTAGCGAAACGCCGATTCATGTTCGTTCGCGGGTGATTCCCCAAATTAGGCTATGTCAATCTCAATTAATTGCATATCAGGATGTGTTTGGTGAAGTTGACAATGTCGACTATTTTGCCCGTCAGCCAGAATTTAACGTGTTCCCGCAGTCGATGAACGAGAAGATTCAACATCTCTCTGGTAGTCGCTATCTGTTTGGATGGGAGTAAGAAAAATTAGCCGCCTTGTTTTGACAATCGCAATTCCCACCTATAACCGGGTGGAAAAGTTGACCGCGACGTTGGGCCGAATCAAGGCCATGATTGAGGCCTCGCCGCTCTTGCGAGAAAACGTTGAGATTCTGGTGAGTGACAATGGATCAACTGACGATACGCCAAATGTTCTGAGGGCATTCAACAGCGGAAGTATGCGGTACCGCTGGATTCGGCAGCAAGAAAACTTGGGCCTTGATGGGAATATGCGTTTTCTCTATCAGCATGCGGATGCTGAATACGTCTGGTACTTCTCTGATGATGACGTTCTATTTCCAAATTCAATAGATCGAGTTCTCGGTGCACTGAGAACTTACTCGCCAGATGCGCTTCTGTTTTCTTTTGTGCAACCCGTCGGCTCCACAATTCGTACATTCGATTTCCCACAAGATGTGGCGGTCGTCAACGATCCGGCGCAGATGATTGAATTACTGGCCCGGTATCCCAAATTAAGCATCTACATATATAGGCGACTGCAGCTCTCAGAAGATGACTGGGAGGGGCTGCGTCAGTTCCTGGGCACGAATTACGATTTTATTGCTGTTGGCTACACTCTTCTGCAGAAATCGACTGCGCCTAAATTGTGCGTGATCTCTACTCCTCTTGCAGGTTGTGACGAAGATTTCAACAAAATTAGATTTAGTCCGGAAACTTGGGGAAATGCTTGGGTCGTGTTCCAACACCCCTACGTCAGAAAGGTGGCGCCTGGCTTGGAGAAAGTAAAACGCCGGGATGCGTATTACGACCAAATTCAGGCTCTAGTGGCAGTCAAGGCCGGCGCGCTAGAAGTTCCGGACATGGTGACGTATGACCAGTTCATCGATGCTTTGGAGATACGCTGGCACTGGCTTCTACAGAAGCCAAGGTCATTGGGACAAATGTGTTTTTTGAAGCTTGGTTTGGTTCCGCTCTGGCTTAAACTATTTTCGCGCTCAAGAGTAAGATGACGATAAGTAGAACGCGGACTACGCAATGGAACTTGTTCTTTCACTATGTCTCCATTGCGCTGATGATGGTATCGGGCGTTCTATTAGTTCCTATCTACTTGCACCAAATCCCACTGGCCCTTTATGGTGCATGGCTTGCTACGGGGAACGTGCTGATGTGGCTGACGGCAGTGGATCCCGGGTTGTCTGCAGCTCTTCAGCAGCGAATCGGCAGCGCCTATGGGCAGCGCGACCATCAAGCTGTGCGCGGCTTCATCTTTGCAGGTTTGCTTTTGTCGGCCGGTGCCACTCTCATCCTGGTGTTGCTAGGCAACTTGATTGAAGGGCACATCCCGGGTTGGCTCAATCTTGCCAATAACGAAGACACCAATATCCTGCTACATGCCTTCGGGGTCGCAGTTATTGGAAGCTGCCTATTGCTGTTCTCGTATTCCATAACGGCAATCAATCAAGGCCTGCAAAGCAGTTTGGGAATAGGAAGCATTTATGTGGTCGTGCACGCTCTGGATATCATCCTGATCCTCGTGCTGATATATAACGGTTTTGGTTTGATGGCCCTGGCGTACTCGGCCTTATTCCGGGGGATGGGAATGCTGTTGGGCAATGCCGCTTATCTTGCCTGGCGATTAACCAAGGAAAATATCGGTTTCTCATTTTCAACAAACAAATTGCGTGAACTGAGCAGATTGATGCCGTTCACATTCCTGGCGCAGGCGAGCGGTGTGGTTGCCAATAACATTGACGCTTTTGTGACGGCTCGTTTCCTGGGGCCGGAAATTGTGCCTGTACTGGTACTGACTCGCAAGGCTATCGAAATCTGTCGAACCTTCGTCTCGCGCCCAGCTATGGCGTTCGCACCTTCGCTATCCCATCTTGTCGGGACCGGGGAGACAGAAAAGGCAAAGCAAGTCCTCTTTCGGCTTGTTCGAATAATGATATGGCTACTGCTATTGGTCGCGAGCGGCCTGATGAGCTTCAACGAGGAGTTTGTCCGATTGTGGGTGGGTAGCAATTTATTCGCCGGCGGTGTGATAAATACACTGCTATGCGCTGGACTCCTGCTTGGGGTGCTAACAACGAGTTTATCCAATCTCTGTATGGCTCTCGGAAATATCAAGGGAGCGAGCATCGCCACTTTGGTGCAAAGCATAATTTTCATGCTGCTCGTCGTTGTCGGGGCGAAATATTTCGGACTTGTTGGGGTGACGTTAGCGCCCCTGCTAGCTATGGGATTGATTGGGGCGTGGTACTTTCCCCAAGCCTTTGCGGATCAACTGCAAGTTAGCGCTGATGAGAGCAGAGTGCTCATTTACGAGGCTATCAGGTCGACGATTGCAGTCGTACCAGTTAGTTTGCTGTTTGCCTTTGTGGGGACGGAATCCATAGCTGGATTTATCGCTCACGTGATGATGTTCGCCATAGGTTATGGTGTGGCTCTATCGGTAGTTTCATCAGCCTTCAGGCTGGAGTGCGCAAACTTCTACCGCAAATTTGCTTCTCGCCTAAATTTGTTGAGGGAAATTCACTAGATGCAAGCAAAGCGCATTATTAAATCGATTCTTGCTCGGACCCCTGTCTACAATGGCTGGGTCGCCCTTCAGCAGATTGGACAGCGTCAACAATTCAACCGGCTTTTGCGTGATGTGGCACAAACGCAGGGCGAGACACCTTCCTTGGCAAAGGAGTTGGCGGCTCTTGCCCTGCGCCGTCGTGCTTTGTCATCCAGGCCTCGTGTCGTTGCCTTAGGTCACAATGCTTGGGAGCAATACGGACTTTGGCCAACCTTCTCCAGTCTGGCAGACTTTCACTTGATTCCATTAGATCTTGTTGACGGTACCTGGAACGAGTCTTTGCGTAGCCGAGAAGGGGCGCGCGTGCTCGCAGCAATAGACGCACTTGATCGAGAATCTCCTGTTGAATTAGTGTTCATCTACGCGGATTCATCATTTCTTGATCCAGCGATGCTCAAGGGGTTGGCAGAGCGGAACATTTGGACAGTGCTGATGGGATTGGATGACAAGCATCGTTTAGCGACGAGAATGCAATTTGGCATGCAAACAGGACAAGCTCTGATCGCGCCTTTAGTGGATATATATTGGACCACTTGGAAGAGCGCAATCCCGCTTTTCTGGAAGATCGGTGCGCGACCGCTCTATTTAGCAGAGGGAGCGGATCCAAATTTTCACCATCCAATCGAATTGGAGCGAGATATCGAAGTCTTATTTCTTGGGGCCAAATATGGAACAAGAGAAAAAATGGTTTCATACCTCCGCAAACAGGGCTATGGCGTCGAAGCTTATGGCAGAGGTTGGCCAAACGAATATGTCTCTTTTGAAAAGAGCATCGAATTGATCAGCAGATCAAAAGTGGTGTTGGGTATAGGTGGTGTTGGTCACCTAGATACAGTGCAACACCTAAAAGGGCGGGATTTCGAAGTGCCTATGTGCGGAGCAGTGTATCTGACGAGTTATAACCCCGAGCTTGCTGACTGGTATGCCATCGGCGAAGAGATTCTTTGTTATAGCTCGCCACAAAACTGTGTTGAAATTCTGGATTGGACTCTTCGCGATACACAGAAACAAACAAAAATTAGAAGTGCCGCGTTGCTGCGATCGCTACGTGATCACACTTGGGAAAGTAGGTTGAATACGCTATTTGACGTGTTGACGGCGGAGCCTTCCAATGAATAAAAATGTAAATCCTTTAGTCAGCATCCTTATTCCAACCTATAACAGCGCAAGGTTTGTATCAGATGCAATCGAGAGTGCGCTTTCACAGACATATAAAACTGTCGAGATAGTCATCGTTGATAACGCCAGTACTGATGAGACGATGGCGATACTCAGTGAATACGCCTCAAACAATTCCAATATTTACGTATATCAAAATGAAACCAATCTAGGGCCGGTGAACAACTGGCGTCGCTGTACAGAGCTTGCAAAGGGTGATTTTGCGGTTCTATTGTTCAGCGACGACGTGCTGGCGCCCGATTTCGTATCGTTGACGCTCCCATATTTATTGGATCCTGCAGTCGGATTTGTATATTCCGCCGTTGCACCAATTGACCAAGACGGTAATGAAAAATCAAAAGAGATTGCTTATAAACTTTCGCAAAGTGGTCGATTTCCAATGAGCGAGTTCGTGTCTGGCCATCTGCTTTTGGGGGCTGACTTATATCCTCTTTCCCCAGGATGCGCGCTGTTTCGTACGGATGACATGAAAAGTAATCTTCGGCAGGCTATTCCGGACGAGTTTGACGTGGGATTTATAAGTCATGGTGCCGGCCCAGATCTGATGATGTATTTAATGTGCGCGCTGCGTTATCCCCTCTTTGCTCATGTAAATGAAAAGAAGGCCTACTTTCGCTGGCACGAGAACAACCTGTCAAAATTGGGGAAAGTAAATTTGGCTTATGCCCTCGCCAAGGCATGGTTTGGCGCGCTTTATTATTTAGAAAAGAAGGAGGCCGGGATTGAGCATTTCAGAGCGGCTCATTTATGGCGCCTAATGCGGTTAAGGCGGCTGAGCTGGTACCGAAGAAGTTTGTTGTGGGATTGCTCTCCGTGGCGTATCGCATATCAGGGTTGTGTAATATATTTGTTGAGGAGGCTTTTTAGTAATGGGTAAGAAAAAAGGAAATTCCAAACTGATTGGCCAATTTCGTTATATAACCGATCTTCGAATTCCGGGATTCCTAAAATCAGTACCACCGGGGAGCGTTGGACAACTTGATCTTATTCGGCGTACATCGTTTGAGTGGTACAGCTCATTTTTGTCTGAAATTGATTCGGCAATAGGCAAGCGGTATTTGCCAATTTACCGGATGGCCGATGGCGAATTTATTTTTTGCGTTGGTCGCAGACTGGATTTATTGCCAGTGGGAGCTACATGGCAACAGAAAATACGCCATATTGTAAAGGCTGCTTGCCCACCATTTATCCTCGAATTTCTTCGTAAGCCTAAGGGCGGCCTGCTCAATGAATACGATGTTTCGCAGAAGAAGCGGGTTGAAGAGGAGGTGGCTATCGGAAAAAGCAAATCGGGACGAGAACACTACTTGCGTTGCATTCGCACCGTCTCAACTAACGGTTTTTTGGCACTTCATTTTACGAGGTCCCCAGGCCGATTTTCAGAACAGTATTATCCCTTGATGTGCAAGTGGTTTGATGCCAATGACATTCAGCTATCAGAACAGAACTACGCCCCATTTTATTTTATTTACGCCCTCCTATGCGGTCCTGATGCAAAAAGGATAATTCAAGAGCGTCGCATTTTAGTTGTAACCTCAGCAAATACAGAAAAACGAGATGCAATACGATCTTCATTGCACAAGCTAGGAGCTTCTAACGTCGAATTTATTCATGTGTCTCCTACGAAAGCAATACTGGATCGGATAGATCTCTCCAATCTGCATGGCAAAGTAGATATTGCACTTGTTGGAGCCGGCATAGGTGCCGTGAATATTCTTGAGCAGATGAGATCGCTCCATACCCTTTGCATTGACGCCGGATTTTTCATTGAGATTTTGGCAAATCACCACATGCGTTCTAGAATTTTCACGATACCTGACGCGCTTGAGGATCCCGTCCTATGAAATTGGATAAGAGCATGGACTATTTCAAACGCCTTAAGCTGGTCGCGCCGGCTAAACAACTGCCCATTATTGAGCGTGATTGGGCTGTCATCAAATACGCGTCCGCTGCTTTATTGGCTGCAATATCAATAGGCTTGGTTTGGGGAGGCTTTCTATATCCAGGCAACACTTTTGTCTATGCGATATTTTGTGTGGTGTTCGCCCTAGCGGTGGCTGCAATACCGTATGGCAGATTTAGCTGGGTTTATTCCTGTTTGGCAGTGTTCTGGTTTTTGGGTTATCCGATAAAGGTAGCGCTACACTTGCTGTCCGGAAATTATTATGCCGAGCCGATCGGGTACTTTGGATATACAGCAGCCGCGTATGACCAAGCCCTTGTGACCGCAATTTGCGGCGCGTGTGGCTTGTTGCTCGCCAAAGCACTGCTGTTGATAAGAGTGGAAAGTGAAGCAAAAAAGACGTCGCCAAGAATTTTGCTGGAAGCATCCCGACTAGAAGTTGCAGGGTTTATTGTCGTGTCGCTGACGCTATCGATTGCGAATATTTACTTGGGAATATTCCACGTCGGCCTGGCAGCTCAAACAGTTCTTCCATATAAGCTCACGAGTTTGGTATTTTGGTCATTTAATTTTGGCGTACCCGCATGGCTGACGTTTATTCTTTGGAGATTTGCCGCTGGAAGCGAGCAACGAACCAACGAGATGGTTGCGCTCATTCTTGCCACTGCATTCTTGGTCTCAATATCAATTTTCAGTCGCGGACCATTTATTTTTTTGGCAGCTCCGTTACTCTATGTCCTTCTAAGTAAATTAAGCAGAGAAAAATCACTGGGATATGGGCAAATTGCTAAGTATATTGCTGCATATTGCCTGGCGATGGGTTTTGCGCTCATTATTGTGTCGTTTTTTCGGGCAACTGCATATGAGGCCAGCGCTCCTGTGGCCAGCGCTCCTGTGGCCAGCGCTCCTGTGGCCAAGTCGGCAGCGCAGGCTCCTGGCATGGAGGCTGCGGGAAGCGACGGCGCGGGTGGTTTGGCAGTTGGACGTTTCGAGGTTGGAATTGCCAACGTACGAACATACTGGTTTCAATTGAGCCTCCTATTCGTCGATAGATGGATAGGTTTTGAAGGCGTGGCAGCTACCTCCTCATATCCCGAGCGCGGCTGGGCGCTGATGAGAGATGGGCTGATAGAATCACGCACCTTGGGCTCAGCTGGTATGTATCAACATATTGCGCAATCACCGTTTGCTGTGACTTATAAAGAGGGATATCAACAAAAACGAATCATGGGCTCTGAGCCGGGGCTGGTGGGGTTTTTGTTTTATAGTGGAAAATTTTGGTTTGTGGTAATGATGGTTTGTCTAATTGTATCGGTGGCTGTGGTTATAGAAAGGATAACTAGTTTCGTAGTGAGTGATAACCCGTACTTTGTGATCTTTGTTGGGGTCTCGCTTGCGAATATGCTGATGCAATTTACGACGCCAAAGGCGCACGGAGTATACGTAATTGAAATGTTGGGCACGATTTCTTTGATGGGGTTGGTTAGCAGATATTGCAGGAGAGCTAATTGATATTTCCTAACCCAGCGAAAACCCAAAGTGAGCCGCTTATTTCAGTCATAACTGTGTGCAGAAATGCTTCCGAATATATTTGTCAATGTATGGAAAGCGTGATCACTCAACAATTCGAAGATTTCGAGTACGTAGTGATTGATGGGGATTCTAACGATGGAACACAGCGCCTTATTGAACGATTCGCCAATCATTTGGCTTATTGGCATTCAATGCCGGATCGCGGATTGAGTCACGCATTTAACCTTGGAATCGAACATAGTCGCGGTAAGTGGCTGTTATTCTTGAATTCGGATGATTGCCTTGCAGGGCCGCAGGTCCTTTCGCTGGTCGCGAAACATATAGAGGAGAATAAGTGCGCAGACGTGATATACGGTCAAGTTGCAGTTGTAGAAAGGGACAACTGGAAGCACGTTATCGGCGGACCATATGGGCGTGAATTTGATTGGGGCAGGTTTATGCATATGAATACGATTCCGCATCAAGGCGCATTCATAAACAGAGAGTTCATTTCGCGGGTTGGTCTATATTCCGAGGAGTTGAGGCTGGCAAGTGACTATGAGCTCTTCTTGAGGGCAGGGCCTAATATCGCCGCAGAGTTTATCCCGCTGCTAATTTCATATATGCGGGATGGTGGCATGAGCAAAGTCAGCCCATATAGATGTATTGCGGAATGGCATAGAGCAAGAAGAATGAATTCTGTGGGGTCCAAGTGGAGACTTCGAATGATTTATGGTTATCTTGTTTGCCGGGCAAGTTTGGGGATGTTTTACAGGCGGTATTTGCGTTAGCGATTACTTATTTCTGGGGCAAAGGCTCATAGGAACTGTTGGCGCGGACTGCCAATGCGGTTTCCTGATGGCCCCGGTTTAATGATCTCTAAGATTGGTCCAGCGGCACAAAGCAATTGTGTGACGCGCTTGAAGGGAATGCCGCAGTCCCGCGAGCCTGCCAAGGCTGCCAAAAGCACAAGGATGGCCGAATGTTTCAACATAATGAATTGGAGATTGGGAAGCCCGCTGGTGCGCGCCGAATCACCTCGAACGTGAAATATTTATTCATTCATGCCACAAATGTTCACCAAGGTGGTGGTGGGGCATTGTTGTCGGCTTTACTTGATGCCGTATCAGATGGCCGTCAAACAATAGCGCTGCTTGACAGTCGTATGGCTTACCCGCCTTTCCCGCCGAAGTATTCGATACTGAAGAAAGTCGAACCTAACGTTTGGCAACGTCTCTGTGCGGAATGGTGGCTTTCGAAGCATGTGCAAGCGCAAGATACCGTGCTGTGTTTCGGTAATCTGCCACCCTTGTTCAAGTTGCGCGGAAGGACACTGGTATTTGTTCAGAATCGATATCTGGTCGATGATGAAAAACTAAGTAAATTTCCACTCAAGACGAGATTGAGGCTCGCTGTGGAGCGTCTTTGGCTGTCCAGCAGGATGATGAACGCTGATGAGTTCGTTGTGCAAACGCCCTCGATGGGGAATTTGCTGGAAGCCCGGACAAAACAAAGAGTGCCTGTGCGTGTGTTACCGTACACGGCGAACCGCGGAGGCTATGGCCGAACGCCACGGTCGTCTGAAATACAGAAAGATAAGAGGTTCGATTTTTTGTATGTCGCATCCGGCGAGCCGCACAAGAATCATCGGCAATTGATCGAGGCTTGGTGTTTGCTGGCAAAGGAAGGATTGTTCCCATCATTGAGGCTGACGCTGGACAGGGAGCGCTTTGTGGGACTGTGTTCCTGGATAGAGCAAAAGACCGACCAGTACCGGCTGCACGTGAAGAGTCTGGGAAATCTGCCGCATGAGCAAGTTCTGCAGTTATATGGGCAGGCGGGAGCATTGATTTACCCCTCGACCTTCGAGTCGTTTGGCCTGCCGTTGATTGAGGCCAGACAGGCGGGACTGGCCGTGGTGGCTCCGGAGTTGGATTATGTGCGCGATGTTTTGGATCCGGAGCAGACATTTGATCCCGCATCAGCAGTCTCCATCGCGAGGGCGGTGAAGCGATTCCTGGGGGCCGAGGAGCCACCGCTGCCGTTACTGGATGCCGCCCAGTTCATAGCATCCATTTTGGGAAGGGCGGAATAGCTTGCGTGTGTTGATTGTCAGCCAATATTTCTGGCCGGAAAGTTTTCGTATCAATGATGTCGCCAGAGCGCTGTTGGGAAAGGGGGTGCAGGTCGAAGTGTTGACTGGCAAGCCGAACTACCCACGCGGAGAGGTGTACGCTGGTTACCGTGCATGGGGATGCAAGCTAGAAAGTTATCACGGCATTGCAACTCATCGCGTCCCGTTAGTTTCCAGAGGGAATGGAGGACGCCGCTTGGTGTTGAACTACCTTTCTTTCGTCGCTTCGGGGCTGCTGTTCGCCCCTTGGCTGTTGCGCGGGAAAAGGTTCGATGCAATTTTTATCTACGCGCCTTCGCCGATACTACAGGCTATCCCGGCTATCTTCCTGGGATGGCTGAAAGGATGCCCGGCGGTGCTGTGGGTGCAGGATCTATGGCCGGAAAGTCTGTCGGCGACCGGGCATGTACGGAACCGCATTGTGCTCAAACTTGTGGAACGGGTGGTGCGCTTAATCTACCGGCACAGCGATCTGCTGTTGGTGCAGTCGCATGGGTTCGAGGCACCGGTTCGTGCTTTGGCAGGGGCAACGCCCGTCGTGTATTTTCCCAACTCTGTGGATGACACCTTTGCACAGCTCGTTCGCAGTGAGTCTCCTGAGATAAATGGGCTTGGCAACGGGTTCTCGGTCATGTTTGCCGGCAACATTGGGACCGCGCAGGCGGTGGAAGTGATTGTGGAGGCAGCCGTGCTGCTAAAGGAACAGGCGGACATCCACTTCGTCGTGCTGGGCGAGGGGAGCCGCTGGGAGTGGATGCGCCAGCAGGCGCAGAAAAACGGATTGGGCAATCTGCATCTGCCGGGCCGGTTTCCGGTCGAGACCATGCCCGGATTCATGCAGAAGGCTTCTGCATTGTTGGTGACCCTGGCAGACCATGAGATATTCAGGGCCACCATCCCCAGCAAGGTGCAGGCCTATCTGGCGGCGGGACGTCCGATTCTGGCGTGCCTCAATGGCGAGGGAGCGGATCTGGTTACCAAGGCCGGCGCCGGGTTGGCTGTCCCGGCGGAGGATGCGCGGGCCTTGGCAGCCGCGGTCCTGTGTCTGTACCACCTGTCCCCAGAAGAGCGCGAGGCGATGGGCGCACGCGGTCGTTTATACTATGCGGAGCATTTTGCGCATGACATGCTGATCGACCAATTGATCGGTCATCTACAATCCGCATGCCAGAATAAAAAGAGATCAGAATGAAAATATTGGTTTTGGGGGCCAGCGGCATGCTCGGAAATGCGGTGATCCGGGTGCTGAGTGAAAAATCCGATTGGCAGGTCTACGGGACGGTGCGCTCGGAAGGGGCGAATCGCCATTTTCATCCCGATATTGCCGGGCGATTGCTTGCGGGCGTGGATGTCGAGCAGCACGACTCGCTGGTGCAGGCGTTTACCCGCGTCCGACCGGACGCAGTGATCAACTGCGTGGGACTCGTCAAGCAACTGGCTGAGGCGGACGATCCGCTACAGGCGGTTCCGATCAACACGCTGCTGCCGCACCGGCTCGCCAGGCTGTGCGAGCTGACGAGCGCGCGGTTGGTGCATATGAGCACGGATTGTGTTTTCTCCGGCACCAAGGGCGCTTATCGCGAATCCGACCCGTCAGATGCGAAGGATCTTTACGGCCGTTCGAAATTCCTGGGCGAAGTGGACTATTCGCACGCCGTCACCCTGCGCACCTCCATCATCGGACACGAACTGCAGAGCGCGCATGGGCTGGTCGGCTGGTTCCTGTCGCAGCAAGGGAGCTGCAGGGCTATACCAAGGCGATATTCTCCGGGCTGCCGACCATCGCGCTGGCCAAGGTCATCCGCGACGTGGTGATCCCGCGTCCCGAGCTGCATGGCGTGTATCATGTCGCCGCGCAGCCGATCTCGAAATACGATCTGCTCAAGCTGGTCGCCAGGGTGTACGGCAAGCAGATCGAGATCGTCCCGGACGACAAGCTGGCGATCGACCGCTCGCTCAATGCCGACCGCTTCCGCGATGCCACGGGCTATGTGGCGCCGGGTTGGCCGGAGCTGATCGAATCGATGCACGCATATAAATAGAAAAAACACAGATTCCGTTCGTGGTGAGCCTGTCGAACCGCGAACGGCGCGGTATGTTGAATATGCTGGGTGGCAAACCCTTCGACAGGCTCAGGGCGAGCGGCATTACCCGTGTTTCCCCGGCTTCATAAACGGATTGAGATTATGTTCAAAGACAAGGTATTGATGATCACCGGTGGCACGGGCTCCTTCGGGAACACCGTGCTAAAGCGCTTTTTGTCCACCGAGGTGCGCGAGATTCGCATCTTCAGCCGTGATGAGAAGAAGCAGGAAGACATGCGCATCGCGCTCAACAACAGCAAGCTCAAGTTCTATATTGGCGACGTGCGCGACTACGACAGCGTGTATCAGGCGATGAGGGGCGTGGACTACGTGTTTCATGCCGCGGCGCTGAAGCAGGTGCCCTCGTGCGAGTTCTATCCGATGGAGGCGGTGCGAACCAACGTCGTTGGCACCGAGAACGTGCTGAACGCGGCCACCGCCAACGGCGTCAGGCGCGTGGTGGTGCTGAGCACCGACAAGGCGGTGTATCCGATCAACGCCATGGGTATCTCCAAGGCGATGGCGGAGAAGCTGGTGGTCGCCAAGTCGCGCATGCAGGGCGAGACCGAGACGGTGTTCTGTGCCACGCGCTATGGCAACGTGATGGCCTCGCGCGGTTCGGTCATTCCGTTGTTCGTGTCGCAGCTCAAGGAGGGCAAGCCGCTCACGGTGACCGACCCGAACATGACGCGCTTCCTGATGTCGCTGGAAGACTCTGTGGATCTGGTGCTGTATGCCTACGAGCACGGCAAGCAAGGCGACATCTTCGTGCAAAAGGCACCCGCTTCCACCGTCGCCGATCTGGCTCAGGCCCTGAAGGAATTGTTCGGGAAGGACAATGCGGTGCGCATTATCGGCACGCGCCATGGCGAGAAGCTGTACGAGTCGCTGATCTCGCGCGAGGAGATGGCGCATGCCCAGGACATGGGCGGCTATTACCGCATCCCGGCGGACAACCGCGACCTCAATTACGCGAAATACTTCAGCGAGGGCGAGGAGAAGATCTCGCGCCTCGATGATTACACCTCGCACAACACCCACCGTTTGGACGTGGAGCAGATCAAGGCCCTGCTGCTGAAATTGGACTACATCCAGGAAGAACTCGATGCTTAAGGTCATGACCATCGTGGGCACGCGCCCCGAACTGATCAAGATGTCGCGCGTGATCGCCGAGTTCGATCAGCACACCAGACATGTGCTGGTGCACACCGGCCAGAATTACGATTACGGATTGAATCAGGTGTTTTTCGACGACTTGGGCATCCGCAAGCCGGACCATTTTCTCGAAGCGGTGGGCGAGAACGCAGCGCAGACCATCGCGCGCGTGATCGAGAAGTCCGACGAGGTCATGGAAAAGGAAGAGCCCGACGCGGTGATGCTGTACGGCGACACCAACTCCTGCCTGGCCGTGATCTCGGCCAAGCGCCGCAAGATCCCGGTGTTCCACATGGAGGCGGGCAACCGCTGCTTCGACCAGCGCGTGCCGGAAGAGCTTAACCGCAAGGTACTCGACCACCTGAGCGACATCAATATGGTGCTGACCGAGCATGCGCGCCGCTATCTGCTCGCCGAGGGCATCCGCCCCGAGACCATCATCAAGACCGGCTCGCACATGCGCGAGGTGCTGGATCATTACATGCCCAAGATCCAGAAGTCGGATGTGCTGCCGCGCATGGGACTGACGGCGGGCAAGTTCTTCATCGTCAGCGCGCACCGCGAAGAGAATGTTGATACTCCGCAGAACATGCGGGACCTGATCGAGACACTCAATGCGCTCGCCGCAAGCTACGACTGCCCCGTCATCGTCTCTACTCACCCGCGCACGCAGAAACGCCTGGACACGATGGAGTTGGGCCAGCTCGATCCGCATATCCAGTTCCTCAAGCCTTTCGGTTTCTGCGATTACATCAAGCTGCAGATGGACGCGCTGTGCGTGGTATCCGACAGCGGCACCATCACCGAAGAAGCCTCTTTGCTGAACCTGCCCGCCATCACCATCCGCAACGCGCACGAGCGTCCGGAAGGCATGGATGTCGGTACGCTGATCATGAGCGGGCTGAAGAAAGCGCGCGTGCTGGATGCGGTGCGGGTCATCATTTCCCAGTATGACAAGACGCAGCGCGTGATGCAGCCGGTGCAAGATTACGAGGCAGGCCCGGTATCGAAGCAGGTGCTGCGTGTCGTGCTGAGTTACGTCGACTATGTGAACCGCACGGTGTGGTCCAAACCGACGTGAGTAATGATCGCATGCTGGTAACGGGAGCAAATGGCTTCGTAGGAAGCGCGCTGTGTCATGCGTTAGTCAGGAAAGGATATACGGTCTGCGCCGCACTGCGCGATCCTGTCGGATTTGCGATCGCCGGCTGTGCGACCGCCAGAGTGCCAATGCTGGACGCGGCCACCGACTGGCGCGAAACATTGTCGGGTGTGACGACGGTCATCCATCTCGCGGCCCGTGTTCACGTTATGCATGACGTGGACGCGGACCCGCTGGCAAAGTTTCGTCGCGTGAACGTCGCCGGGACGGAGCGCCTCGCGCGCTCCGCCGTCGCAAGCGGAGTGAAGCGGTTGGTGTATGTCAGCTCCATTAAGGTGAACGGCGAGGCGACCGATGGTGGCGCCAAGTTTTCTGAAGTCGATTCTCCATGTCCGCAAGATCCCTATGGCGTGTCCAAATACGAGGCGGAGCAGGCCTTGCATCGCATTGCAGAAGAAACGGGGCTGGAAGTGGTTATCGTTCGCCCCCCGCTGGTCTACGGTGCAGGCGTGAAAGGCAACTTCATCCAGATGCTCAAGGTGCTTGCGAAAGGTGTTCCCTTGCCGCTGGCCTCGGTGCATAACCGGCGCAGCCTGGTCTATGTCGAGAACCTAGCCGATGCCCTGATTGCTTGCGCGATCCACCCCGCGGCGGCGGGCCAGACCTACTTGGTCAGCGACGGGGAGGATATCTCCACCTCCCAACTGCTGCGCAGCCTGGGAAATGCGCTGGGCGCCCCGGCACGCCTGTTTCCATGCCCGCCCACTTTGTTGAATCTCGCGGGGCGGCTGACGGGCCGGGCAGCCCAAGTCGAGCGCCTGCTCGGTTCGCTGCAGGTGGACAGTGGTAAAATCCGCCGCGAACTCGACTGGACGCCTCGCTATACTTTGCAGCAAGGGCTGCAAGCGACCGCCGAGTGGTACTGGAACAGCCGTCTATGAGCTATTACTCCCCCGCCGTTGCAGCACTGGTCTCCGCGTCGCTGATCGCGGCGATCCTTTCCAGCAGGCTGCGCACCAAAGTCCAAGATATTCCCAACGAGCGTTCGCTGCACGTGGCACCGACGCCGCGCATCGGCGGCGTCGGCCTCATGCTGGGCGTGTTGTCCGGGTGGGCGCTGCTGTCCGGGGCGCTCACATGGTGGCTGTTGTTGCCGCTGATCCTGCTGTTCGCCGTTTCGCTGCTCGATGATATGCACAACCTGCCGGTGACGCAGCGGCTGCTTGCACAGGCGGTCGCAGCGGCGATCCTTGTCGCCGGCGCCGGCCTGTTCGTTCGTTACGGCGTGGTGACCGCGCTGGTGGTGCTGCTGTTTACGGTATGGATGACGAACCTCTACAACTTCATGGACGGCTCCGATGGGCTGGCGGGCGGCATGGCGCTGTTCGGCTTCACCTTTTATGGCATCGCAGCGCTGTTCGTGCACGATGAGGCGTTCGCCATGCTGAACTTCTCTGTCGCCGCGGCGGCGCTCGGTTTCCTCTTCTTCAACTTCCCTCCCGCCAGGATCTTCATGGGCGACGCGGGTTCCATCCCGCTCGGCTTTCTGGCCGCCGCGCTGGGGCTGTGGGGCTGGCAGGAGGGCTGCTGGTCGGCATGGTTCCCGCTGCTGGTGTTTTCACCGTTCCTCGTGGATGCGAGCGTGACCTTGCTGAGACGTTCCCTGCGCGGCGCAAAGGTTACCGAGGCGCATCGCGAACATTATTATCAGCGCCTGGTACAAGCTGGCTGGAAGCATCGTGACGTTGCGCTGGCCGAGTATGCGTTGATGCTGGCGGCGGGGGGCTCTGCGCTGTTGGTGTCGCGTCAGGCCTTTCCATGGTCGGTGTTCATTGCGTGGGCTGGAATCTACGCCATGTTGATGCTGATGGTGGATGCGAAATGGAAGAAATTTCAGCGGAAAAATAATGCTTAAAGCAAATCGAAATACTGGCGTGGCAATTCTGCATGACTTGATTGCTGCAGCAGTCGCATGGTGGTTCGCCTATCTATTGCGTTTCAATTTTGAGCTGCCCCCGCATTTTCAGGATGAATTATGGCGGACCGCGCTGTGGGTCGTTCCATTGCAGGGACTCGTTTTCTGGGCTTTCAGTCTGTACCGGGGCATTTGGCGTTACGCCAGTGTGGCCGATTTGCGCCGCATCTTTTTTGCAGTGATCGCGGCCGCCGCACTGATACCGCTGGTGCTGGGTTTGTTCCGCGTCAATGCCGTCGTTCCGCGTTCGGTGCTGGTCCTCGACCCTATGCTGCTTATCCTTGTCATGGGAGGGAGTCGCTTGTTGTACCGGCTCTGGAAAGAGAATCTGCTGTACGGCGATTTTCATTTGCGGGGCGAGCCCGTGCTGGTGCTGGGGGCGGGCGGGGCGGGCATCGGACTTTCTAAAGACCTTGCCCGTAGCCGTGAATGGCATCAGGTAGGGTTCCTTGATGATGACAGCAGCAAACACGGGAGGCTGGTCAACGGCATCAAAGTGCTGGGCCGGATAGATAGCCTGCCGTACTGGGCGCAGCGCCTGGGCGTGAGTCAAATCATTCTTGCCATGCCTTCTGCTTCACATCAAGTGCGCAGACATGCCATCGAGCTGGCAAATCATCACGAAATAAAAGCGCTGATGGTTCCGGCCTTTGAAGATCTGTTAAGCGGACGCGTCGCGATTTCGCAGCTGCGTGCGGTGGAGCTGGACGACTTGCTCGGGCGCGACCCGGTTGAACTGGACGATGCCATTCTTGCAGGAACAACTGACCGGCAAGGTGGTGTTGGTGACGGGCGCAGGCGGTTCCATCGGTTCCGAGCTGTGCCGCCAGATTGCGTTCTTTATGCCTAGGAAGCTGGTGCTGTTCGAATCCAGCGAATTTGCGCTGTACAACATCGAGCAGGAATTGCAGATGAAATTTCCGCACCTCGATATCGCCTACCTGGCCGGCGATGTGCGCGATGATATGCGTCTGGAGCAGGTATTCGACGAATGCAGGCCCAGCGCGGTGTTTCATGCCGCTGCCTATAAGCATGTGCCGTTGATGGAGCGCCACAACGCCTGGCAGGCGGTGCGCAACAACGTGTTTGGCACCTGGCGCGTGGCAAGTTGCGCGCAAAGACACGGCGTTGAGAAATTCGTGCTGATTTCCACCGATAAGGCGGTCAATCCGACCAACGTGATGGGTACCACCAAGCGCATGGCCGAGATGGTGTGTCAGGGCCTGCAACGACCCGACGGCACGCGCTTCGTCATCGTGCGCTTCGGCAACGTGCTTGGCAGCAACGGCAGTGTCATCCCCAAGTTCCGCGAACAGATCGCCCAGGGCGGGCCGATCACCGTGACGCATCCCGAGATCACGCGCTTTTTCATGTCCATCCCCGAGGCTGCGCAGCTGGTCATGCAGGCAGGCTGCATGGGCAAAGGCGGCGAGATCTTTGTGCTCGACATGGGCGAGCCGGTGAAGATCGTCGATCTGGCCAAAGATATGATCCGTCTTTCCGGTCTTGCGGAGGACGATATCAAGATCGAATTCAGCGGCCTGCGTCCCGGAGAGAAATTGTATGAAGAGTTGCTCGCCGACGATGAGAATACGTTGCCGACACCGCATCCAAAATTGCGCATCGCGCAAGCGCGCCAGGTCGCTGTCGGCGAATTGCATTCGATACTGGAATGGGTGAACACCGATAGGTCGCATACCGACGAGGTCGTGCGCGAACGTTTGCAGCGCTGGGTGCCTGAGTACGTGCCGACATCGAATGGTCATTGACCGCACGGTTATGGAAGTCTCTCCTCGTCTGGCCGGGGGCTCCATTGCGCAGACAAGTATGCTGTTCCGGGCGTCGACGATCCCCATATCGACAGCGCTCGATAATATACTGCGGGCACTGCCGATGCTGATTGGCCTGTTCGAGTTCTTTGCCCACATGAGCGCGTTGTGTTGTTTCACGTCGTTGAAACAGAAGGTGCAGCATGCATAGTCTTTCCGTCATTCTCATCACCAAGAACGAAGCGGCGAACATCCGCGCCTGCCTCGAATCGGTTGCCTGGGCGGACGAGATCGTCGTGGTCGATTCCGGCAGCACCGACGACACCGTGAGCGATCTGCAGGGAGCTGGGCGCGACCGTCCATGTGCACGACTGGCCGGGATTCGGCGTTCAGAAGAATCGCGCGCTGGGCTATGCCACGAAGGACTGGGTGCTGTCGCTGGACGCCGACGAGCGCGTGACGCCGGAACTGCGCGCGGAGATCGAAACCATCCTGCGTAGCGAAAGCGCTTCCGATGCCTATCTTGTACCGCGCCTGTCCAATTATTGCGGGCGCTTCATGCGCCACTCCGGCTGGTATCCCGATCTGCTGCCGCGCCTGTTCAAGCGTGGCAAGGCGCGTTTCAGCGATGACCTGGTGCATGAACGGCTGATCATCGAAGGCGACACCGGGGAACTTAAAGGCATGCTGCTGCACTATGCCTTCGACGATCTGGAAGAGGTGCTGCACAAGGTCAACCAGTATTCTTCCGCGGGTGCCGCGATGATGCAGCGGCGCGGCAGGCAAGCGTCGCTCAGCGGCGCAGTACTGCGCGGGCTGTGGAGTTTTATGCGCACCTACGTGCTGCGCGGCGGCTTCCTCGACGGGCGCGAAGGTTTCATGCTCGCAGTGTCCAACGCCGAGGGCACTTATTACCGCTATCTCAAGCTGATGCTGCTGAACAGGAAATGAGATGATTGCGTCCTCCGTTCGTGGTGAGCGTGTAGAACCATGAATGATCGAAAAGCCGACTCTGCTTCAGGATTGAAATGCGCATTGCCATCATCGTCACCACCTACAACCGCCCAGATGCGCTTTCAGCCGTGCTGGAAGGTTATCTTTCGCAGACCGACCGCGACTTCGAGGTGCTGGTGGCGGACGACGGCTCCACGCCGGACACCGCACAGGTCGTGCAGCAATTCCAGGCGCGCGCCACTTTCCCCATCTGCCACGTATGGCAGGAAGACATCGGCTTCCGCGCCGCCGCGATACGCAACCGCGCCTTGGCTGCGACCACGGCGGAGTACATCGTCTTCACCGACGGCGACTGCATCCCGCCTGCCGACTTCGTGGCGCGCCAGCGCTTGTTGAGCGAGAAAGGTTGCTTCCTCTCCGGCAATCGCCTGCTCTTGTCGCAGGAATTCACGCGGCAAGTCTTGAGCGAAAAGATTCCCAGTTCATCTCTGGCGCTTCGGCGATTGGCTGCGCGCCTACCGGCAAGGGCATATCTCGCGCCTGTTGCCGCTGATGCGCCTGCCCGACTCGGCCTTCCGCAAAGTCTCTCCGCGCCGCTGGCAGGGCGCGAAGACCTGCAACCTATCCGCGTTCCGCGACGACCTGCTGCGCGTCAACGGGCTGGACGAAAGCTACACCGGCTGGGGGCTGGAAGACTCCGACCTGGTCGTGCGCCTGATCCGCGCCGGCATCATCAACAAGAGCGCGCGCTTTTCCGCGCCGGTCCTGCATCTGTGGCACAAGGAGAATGATCGCTCGCATCTGGAAGAGAACCGTCTGCGTTTGCAGCAGGTGCTGCATGCCACGCATACCCGCGCGCTCAAGGGCGTGGACCAGTATCTATGAAGGCAAAACAAACTTCAGCAACGTCATTCCGGCGAAGGCCGGAATCCAGTGCATCTAATCAACTGGACACCGGCGTCCGCCGGTGTGACGAGTTACCTGGGGTTCGTAAATGAAGATATTGCACGTAGTGCGCCGTTACGGTCCGGTTGGCGGCATGGAGCGTTACGTGTGGGAGATCACGCGCGAACTGGCCGCCCTCGGCCATGAGGTCGTGGTGGTGTGCGAGCACTGCCATGCCGAAAAGCCGCAGGAGCATCGTCGTGCATGAACTCGGCGAGATCGCCCCCAGGCCGCGCTGGCTGTCGCTGTTGCGCTTCGGCAAGCGCGTTGCGCACTGGTTGTCGCTGAACCCGCACCCCGGCTTCGTCGTGCACAGCAACGAGCGGCTCGCCGCGCACGACGTGACCACCTTCCACGGCCCTCCATTCGCCACCGTGCGCGACAAGCCCTGGTGGAAGAAGATATCTTTGCGCATCGCCATGCAGTTCTATCTGGAGCGGCGCGAACTGAAAGCGGCGCGTTTCATCGTGCCGAATTCCATCTTCATCAAAGAACAGCTCGCGCATTACTACCCCGAATATGCACACAAGCTGACCGCACCCATCGTTCCCGGCGTGGCGGCGATGCCACCGCGCGCCTGGCATGCTGCACCGGCCGACGGCGGCATCGTCGGCTTCGTCGGCAAGGAATGGCAGCGCAAGGGACTGCCGCTGGCGGTGGAGATCGTCGCTCAGCTGCGGCGCGAACGCCAGAATCTGGAACTGTGGGTGGTCGGCCCCCAGCCGCAAGAAGTGCAGCACCTGTTCGCGGGCTGGAGTGGCGGCTACAAGCTGCTCGGCTGGCGTAGCGATACCGCCCATTTGCAGCAGATCGATGTGTTGCTGCATCCGGCGCGCGCAGAACCCTACGGCATGGTCATCACCGAGGCGATGGCGGCAGGGGCGCGCGTGGTGGTGTCGGATGTGTGCGGGGCGGTATCGGAAGTGAAGCCCGATGCGGGGGTGGCCGTTCCGCTGGCTGCGCCGCTGGAGCAATGGGTGGCTGCGGTGCGCGCCCAGTTGCAGCGCGACACTCCCCCTCCGCCATACGTGCACGGCTGGCGCGAAGTGGCGCAGGGATACGAGGCCCTCTACCGGATTATCGTTTCAGGATGAAGCGTTGTAGGTCGGGTTTTAACCCGACATGTCGGGCTAAAGCCCGACCTACACGAATTCGCGCATTTGTGCCGGGGGGACTAGCGTTTCAGGATGAAGCGGCTGGTCAGGAAGGTGACGGGTATGGTCGCGGCGACTATGGCCAGCATCGCCAGCTCGGGGGAGAGAGAAGCCTGTCCGACCAGCAGCCAGAGGATTGCTGCTCCCACGCCGTACTGAATGGCATAAACGGCCGGGAATTGCAGGAATTTGCCCAAGGACAGCGGCTGCCTGAACACGAAGTGCGAATTCAGGATATATGAGACGACCATGCCGATGCCATACGCGATGGAATAGGCGTACAGGTAGGCCATGAATTCGAGCAGCAACAGGTAGATCACATAGCTGATCGCGGTGTTGGTCGCTCCCACCAGAAGAAAACGACTGAATTCGAAATGGATGCTGCTCTTTTTTGGACTTTCCATTGTTTCGCCGGGTGAGGATGAATTGGGGCGGGATAATGCTACAAGTTGCTATAAAATACCTCGCGATATTGTAACTCTCCATATTGCATGAGTTCTTTCACACTTTTTGTCCTGTGCCACGACCGCCCTGACTTTGCTCGGCTCACGCTGCGTTCCATCCTTGCCCAGACGGATAAGGATTTTGACCTGATCGTTTCGGACAATTCCAGCAACGACGAGGTCGAGCGCATGGTGAAGTCCGAGTTTCCGCAAATAAGCTATCGACGCAGAGTGCCGATGCTTCCTTATCTGGCGCACTTTAATCGTTGCATCGATGAAGCTCGGCGCGACTATTTTTGCCTGTTCCATGACGACGACGTTATGCACCCGGATTTCGTACGGCACATGAAGTGCGTCCTCGACGAAAATCCAAGAGCGACTGCATGCAGCTGCAATGCGCAGGTCGAAACCATGGGTAAGCTCGAGCCGCGTACCTCGTTCTGCGCGCTCGGCAGGTTGGAGTGGATCACTTCGCCGCGCGATCTGGCACGGCGCTATTTTTCCCGAGCGCAGTCCGGAATTGCGCCGTTCCCCGCATATGTCTATCGTCGATCTTCAGTGGGCGATGTTCACTTGCTGCCTGAGGGGGGGAAATATGCCGATGTAACGTTTTTGCTGGATGTGGCAATGAAAGGACCGGTGGTCTGGCTTAATGAGACCTTGATGACATACCGTATGCATGGTGGCAACGTAGGTAGTGGCGAGAGCCTGCGTGATCGTCTTCGTTTCTTGGGCTACATAAAGCGAAATCTGAGGGTGTTAGGTAAAGACCTGCTGGCGGACTACCGTTGTTCCTTTATCTACAAGCGCATGGCGAGAAATCAGTCCGTTCCGGAAGCGCGGCGCAAGACGGCAAGGCGTTTCCTCAAATACTACAGTTGGTCGCGCTATACGACTGCCAGTTCATATATCGCGCTGGTGAAGCGCGCGCTCATCAAGGGGGTGGCTCAATGATCTACGCGAACCTGTATGCCGCAGGGCACACCAACAATTCCATGTTTGCGATGGAAGATAGCGTCCATCGCTTCAATCCCACGTATATGCCGAGGATGCTGCGCGAAGCTTTCCTCAAACATGGCGTCGAACTCAATACGCCGGACGTGAACCAGGGGCGCACGATCGCGTTTGAACTTTTTTCCGATGCGAGAGAGTTTGTCGAGGACGGTATTCCCAGATATCTCATCGCGCTGGAGAATCCAAACATCAACCGCCTGAATGAGAGCCGGGATTACTGCAAACGCTTTCGCAAAGTATTCGCATGGGACAAACGGCTGCATGATCTGCCCAATGTCGTGAAGATCATGGTGCCGAACCGCTTGGAGTTTGAGCCCTTCCCCGTTTTTGCCGAGCGCGACATATTCAGTTGCCTTATCAATGCCAACAAGGTATTTCGCGAGTCCTTGCCGAATGACCTGTACCTTGAGCGCATCAACACGATTCGCTGGTATGAACGCAATGCGCCGGAGTATTTTGAACTATATGGTATGGGTTGGCACAAACCGTCCCCTGCATTCGATCTGCGGGGTAAGTTGAAACGCAGTCTTTCCAGTCTGCGCGTCAAGCTCTACGGATACAAACCGTTCCCGAGCTATCGCGGCGAAGTGCGCGACAAAAGCTCGGTCCTGCGCCGCAGCAAGTTTGCATACTGCTACGAAAACACCATCGGACCGGACAACTACATCACCGAAAAGATTTTCGACAGTTTCCTGAGTGGTTGTGTGCCGGTGTACTGGGGCGCAAACAACGTTTTGGAACATATTCCGAAAGAGTGCTTTGTCGATAGACGTGGATACAGAGACACAGCAGAGGTCCACGAGTTTTTGCTTTCCATATCACCATCGGAATACGCAGGCTACCAGTCAAATATCCTCCGGTTCTTGATGAGTGAAGAAGCAAAGAAATTCAGTACGGAATGCTTCGTTTCGACGATAGTCAGAGAAATAGTTAAAAACTAAGTTGATTTACCGTAATCCTTTCAATGCCCACTCGACAAACCGTGTTTTTGCATTTCCTTTTTGCAGAGTAGTGGATCCTGAATACTTCAAAAGCGGACTTTATGTGATGCCACTATTTCAGCTAAGAACGCGGATTGCATGGCGCTAAATCGAAAAAGGTCTGAGTCATTCGTTTGCTATGATACGAACTTTGAATTGGCAGGGATCCCGAAAATGAAAGCACCTCTCGTTAGTATCCTGATCCCCGTTTTCAATCGGGAAAAACTGATTGCAGATTGCATTCAGTCTGCGCTTGACCAGACTTTTTCGGACTTTGAGGTCGTCGTGGTTGATAATTGCAGTGGCGATGGGACTTGGGAGGTGTGCAAGAGTTTTGCTGCTGCTGATAGCCGGGTCAGGGTCTTTCGCAATGACAAGAACATAGGGCCGGTGCTGAATTGGCAACGTTGTATAAATGAAGCACGCGGAACGATCGGAAAGATCCTCTTTTCGGACGATTTGATGACAGAGGATTTCCTGGAAAAGACTGTTCCTTACTTGACCGATGATTCGGAAATTGGTTTTGTCATTACGGCGATCAATCTGGGGGCAACCCCATCAACCGCTCGTCTGGTGGCAGTGTTTGCTGATAAGTCGGGCAAGTACCCGATGCGTGATTTCGTAGAAGCTTCATTGTATGGCGGACAAGTCGCCCCGTCCCCCGGGAATGCGCTATTTCGCATGTCCGATTTGAGAAAAAATCTGATGCTAGAAATACCCTCTCCAACGATCAAGAGCTACCTTGAGTTGGGTGCAGGCCCTGACTTGTTGTTGTATTTGCTGGTGACAAAGTCATATCGCTCGTTTGCCTTCGTCAAGGAGCCCCTTTGTTTCTTCAGGTCACACAAAGGATCGATAACGGCATCGAATGAAGTTGGCAGATACTACACCCAAGCGACGATCTGGTTCGCAGAGCAGTATCTTGATGAACAGGAATTGAAGAGATATTTCGTCTACTCATGGTACAGGGCTTGCCAGTATTCAAGGCCGAAGCGTCTGATGCGTCCGTCAAAATTCTTAGGCGATTTCACAGCAAGGTCCAATACCTCGCTGTTTTTCCCGATCTTGAAGTTTGCTGGAGAAAAGCTGATGCGTAAGCTTGGTTGGAACCAGGCGCCGCGTGCCGAAACATAGGCGGAGTTGAGGACAATATGGCCTTCTTTCGGAAAATTCGAGTTATGTGGGATGCGCGCGACATGCCTTGCATTGTCACATTTACCGGCGGCATGGGCGCGCAGATCATCAGTGCTGCGATCTATTGGTATCTCAAGGAGAGCGGGCACGAGGTGCGGGCAGATCTTTCGTACTTCGACAAGCGCGAACGCGTCGCGACATCGGGAAATGCCGGGGAGGTCTCGCATTGGGCGTGGCAACTGGAGCCTTTTGGCCTGGACCGAAGTTCGTTCGATGAAGCGGGTACATACTCGAAACGTGATGTCGATCTGATTGAAGATGGCCCGCGCAAGATGACGCTGGGTGTCACGGCATTGCGCACCAGGGGGATGCAGGACCGTTTCCCGGTTCCGGGCGTGCCGCCCGGGGTGTTACCCGCCGGGTTTGCAGGTGAGTACCTGTGCATCCATGTGAGGCGCGGGGACTACGTCAATGTGGCCAGTCACCTGGTGTCCGACCGCGAGTTCTTCGAGCTGGCAGGCAAGTTCGGCGGGTTGGTGAGGAATCTAGTAGTGGTGTCGGACTCGCCCATCGAGGAGGCTTTCCGCAAGACCATCTCTGCCGGGTATGAGCAGGCGGTGTTCCTGGATGATATCGATGCCTATGCTTCACATTGCATCATGCGCAAGGCGCGCGTGCTGATCTGCTCCAACAGCCAGTTCAGTTTGATCGCCGCCCTGCTTAATCAACGGGCATTGGTGGTACTGCCCAAGCAGTGGTTTGGCGGCAAGGATCGTGCGATTGAGGCACCCATCCATGAGGCATGCGGGTTCCAGTTGTTGCGCGGGGTCGAGTGAGATGGACGACATCGTCATCTTCTGCAAGAGTTACCACCGCGATCTTGAGCGCGCGGTCGTGATGGCCGACAGCGTGCGGCGTTTCAACCGTGATGGTTTGCCGCTCTATATTTCGGTGCCGCAGGCGGACGTTGAGATGTTCCGGCAGCGAATCGGCGACGAAGGCGTGAACTGGCTGTGCGACGAGGACGTCATCCGCGCCAATCCCGCGCTCGATCTCGATGCCTATCGCGCATTGCCGGGGCATATCTCGCAGCAGATCGTCAAAGCCGAGTTCTGGCGCGTGAATCCGGCGCAGAACTGCGTCTGCATAGACTCCGATTCGCGTTTCATCCGCGATTTTTTTGCGAGCGACTTTCTTGCCCCCGATGGCAATCCTTACACCATCCTTCACGAAAGCAAGCCGTTCATGGAGTTCTGCCTGACGCATGGCATTCGTGAGACCGAGCGCCATTTCGAGGCGATGTCGGACGAGATGCGCAGACTCTTTGGGCGCGTCGGCCCGTCGTATGCGTTCAACCCCTTCCCGGTGATATGGAGCAGCAAGGTGTGGCAGGCTCTGGCGGCGAATCTGGAGGCGGAAGGAAGCAACATCATGCAGGCCATCGTTGCGCATCCCTACGAGTCGTCCTGGTATGGCGAGGCGCTGCTGAAGTACAAGTCTGTCCCGCTACTGCCGCGGGAGCCGATCTTCAAGGCATATCTCTATTTCGAAGAATATGAGCGCGACCGGCGCGACGGCATGACTGAGGCCGAGCTTGCGCGGTTCTATCTGGGCGTGGTGTACCAGTCGAACTGGTACCCGCACCGGCTCAAGTTCCTGAAGCGGATCGCCTACAAGCTGAAGCGCCGTTTGCAGCGTTACCGCAAGTAAGCATCTGATTCAATCTCTTTGGGTTCAATTACCCGCCGCTTGCTGCGTAGTGTTCTTTCGTAGGTCGGGTTTTAACCCGACGTTTTGCTTCGATTTGCCAACCCCGTCGGGTTAAAACCCGACCTACGAAAAGCCACCTACCCTGCACCTCGTAGCTTTCTGTGGGATGCTCCAATCAGTTGCGCGCGGCTTGTGTAGCCACCATTTTGTTCGTCCATCCGAGAATCACCTCGACTGCCCTGCGTGTCGTGTAGGGAGAGCTGGTTTGATTGTCTTTAAGCTGGTCCTGCTCCCAACGCTTGTAGATCTCTTCCAGCGCTTGGGTGGCGCCATTGACGTCTTGCGATTCGACCGACCAGTGGTTGAACTCGTGCAGAAGCCCGGTCAGTTGGGCATTGCGGTGTATCAACCCGAGTATCGGTCGTTGCGTCCAGAGGTATTCGTATAGCTTTCGACGGGATGTATTCCTCGCATGCCGGCTCGGCTCCGTGCAGAAGCAGCAGGCAGTCGGCCTCGTTCATGCGCTTGAGCACCTGGGTGCGACCGCTTTCACCGGTAACTGGATCTGCTTCCAGTCGCCCGAAATTGTGGATGACTTCAGGATAAGGGAACTCCTTGATCGCCTGCGCGGAGATCGCATCAAGATTCGCGCCAAATATGTGGAGCCGGATCTTGCTTGCGCGGCTGGTGTCTTGTCCGATGAATCCGCGCAGTGCTTCCAGGAAGACCTGCAGATTGCGCGTGGGCGAGAGAGAGCCGAAATGGCTGATGACCAACTGCTCATGGCGCTGGTACGGGGCTCGGTCGAAGTCCGGCGCATCCACGCCGGGCAATACGTAATGCCCGCGTCCGTTGAGTTGGGGATGTCTTCTCAGCGCGCGCTGCATCGCCGTTTCGGTGAACCACCAGACGATGTCAGCATGCGTGCAGATCTTCTTTTCCAGCCACATCAGGAATCGCTCGCGGATATTCGGCAGAGTATTGGACTCGATGACCATGGGGTCGTGGATCTCGACGATCCAGGGGATACCGAAACGCTTTGAGAGCCAGTACCCCGCGATATGTGCGGCATACGCTCCACCTGTCGAATAGATCAGAGCGGGGCGCCTGTTCTTGATGACGCGTCGTCCAACGAAGTAGGCCGAGATCGCCCACGACCAGGTAGTCTCGATGGGGATAAGAATCTTTTCGATCAGATAGATGGGGAGCAGGGCCAACGTGACAGCCAGCATCGCAGCTTGGTAGGCAAGCTGATTTGGGATCCGGCTTTTCAGATAATGCCGCAGGTCGAAGCGCAGGCCCGCCGGAAAGGCTGACAGTACCTGGTGGTGCTCAAGCACTTCTTCTTTCTTTCCCAATGCGCCACTTATGATGACCGGCTCAACGCCGAGGTCAATGAGGTGGGGTATCTTGTCGGTGATGGTTTGACTTGCCGCCCGGCCATCCATATTGAATGCATGGGAAAGTATCAACCAGGTTTGTTCGTTGTCACAGCGCGTCGCGGGCGGTTCTTCGGATCTGCTGGTGGTGCCGCCAACTATGTTCCAGTTTCCCGTGCACGCACCGACATCCCATGCCTTGATATCGCCCAGAGGGTATTCATGAAACAAGCCATATCCCGCACGCCGGATCCTTCCCTTGAAGGTGGTGTGAGGGAAAAGGACGGACTCTCCGGCGTCCGCATCTGAGCTGGCGCGCGCAGCCTTGCCTAATGTTGCCAGGTAGTTCTGGAAGAACTCCTTCTGGGTGATGCCCCACTTCATGGCAAAGATCTTTCCCCCCATGTTGTGGCGGATGCGCCCCGTGCTCTTGCACGAAAAATGGTAGAAACGGCTTGCACCTACCACCCTGAAATGTCGGCAGCCGATGACCCAGTATTTCATCAGCAGATCGTCGTCACTGCTCATCCCCGGACTGAATTCAACGCTATAGCCGCCAACGATGTTCCACCATTTCTTGTGGAACAGCGTCGGCTGTGACCCGACCCCTTCGGCATCCTTTTTATCAACCGACATGAATTCGTCGATCAAGCGGGCTTCATCGAAATTTGCGGGGGAAGAACCGAAATCCTTCTTGATGATATGGGCGCTCTTGCCATTGTCCGCCTGGATCAGGGTGGCGAAGAACAGGGCGAGATCCGTGTCCGTAGATGCAATGGCCTGGCTGAATGCGGCATCCCAACCGGGGCATGCAACCATGTCGTCATTCATGTAGAGCACCCAATCATGGCTGGCAAGCGAGACCAGGTGATTCAATGAAATACAAACGCCGACGTTCTTTTCGGAATGGCTGAACCTGATCCCTTGCGATTTCACCCAGTCCAGCGTGCCGTCGGCACCATCGTTGACGTGGACGATGATCTCATGGTCCAGCTGTGAGTATTTGCGGATGCTGTCGATACACAGCTTGAGATATGGCAGGTTATTCCAGGTGGGGATGACGATGGTAAACATTAAGAGATATCTTCCTGGCGGGTAGTCTTGTTTGTAGCGGCAGCCATTAACGCCGCTAGTGTCAGGCTGAAAAAGCTTGCGGTCATTTTCAGGTTGAAAATTTCGACGGTCAATCCGAAGATGAAGAAACCGACAACCAGGCACATACCCATGAAAGCGGCATGTCGGAGCTGTGGCGCGGCAGATTTTGCCGTCTTCAGAAAGATGGCGGTCGGAACAACGTAGATCGACAGAAGTGACAGCAGGCCGAATATTCCTGTTTCAGCTCCCTTGGCAAAAATCTCGCTGTGTACCTCGGCATTACCCATGCTGGCGGCCGCTGGTGTCAGCAGCCCTTGCTGGCTGAGCGCAGGCATGGCCTGTGAAAAGCCGCCCGGCCCGACTCCGAATAGTGGATTCTCCGAAAAAAGAAAAACAGCAGCCCGCCAATGTTGCAGGCGTGTCCCAAGAGATGTGTCCTTGTTGCCATCAGTAAAGTTGCTGACATCCTGCCAGAAATTATTGAACCTGAGATGAACGATATCGACAAAGGCATAACTCAACCAGGTGGCACAGACAATGACTGCGGCGGTTATGGCAAGCTTAAGCCATAACCGCTCCCTATTATGAGAAACCACCCACAGCAGAAATACCGGGGCAATTGCGATCCACCCCCCCCGCTGCCCCGACTGGATAGACATATAGAGGCCTGCCAGAAAACCAGCGAGTTTGAGGATCAAAATCGGCGACGGGTCCTTGCGAATCCAGTTGATGCTGAACAGAGAAAGAAACCCGAGCATCAAGGCGGTATCGCCAAAATGAATCAGATTAAACGCATACGAGGTCGTAGAGCGCCCTTCTCCCCAGGGTGCAGGATGCAGCATCAACGCGATGAGAGTGGCCAGTGCACCTAGTGGAAATGCAAATTGCGTAATCGCTATTACGCGTAGATTCGTTTGGCGAAGTGCAAGAAAGATCGGGACGGAAAGTAGAAAACGGGATGCCCAATCATAGGAGGATGCCTGGAATTGTCCGTGGTACGCCTGACTCAGGAAGATCGCCACAACAGGTGACGCCATCGCGAGCGCAAATGCAATGCTGTAACTATCCCAGTGCGATGCCGAAAGTGTTCCGCGCATGCGATATAAGCAACCCAGGGAGACTATGAACAACAAAAAGAACAAAACACCCATGCCACCCCTGACGGTCAACACAAGGGACGGGTAACATAGCAAAATCAGAATGATTATGCGATTTCGGATGGGCTCGCTCTTCATCAGCGTGAAGAGATTGTTCGGTGGGAGCATGTGACGTTACGGAATTAAACGCTCTCATTGTACGACATTTGCTGTTGCCAAACATTCGGATGCGGGGGGAGCCAACTCGGTGTAGCAGTAGCCCCGATTCCGAAAAACACTGGATCAACACGAAGACAGAGGTTCAATGGCTACCTATGCAATAGGCGACATTCAGGGTTGTTACGACGAATTCCGGCAATTGCTGGAGGAGATACGCTTCGATCCGGCGCAGGACCAGTTGTGGCTGGTGGGCGATCTGGTCAATCGCGGCCCGGGTTCGCTGGAAGTGCTGCGGCTGGTGAAGTCGCTGGGCGACAGCGCCATCACCGTGCTCGGCAATCACGACCTGCACCTGCTGGCAGTGGCCGAAGGCGCGGCGGAACTGCATCGCACCGATACGCTGGACGAGGTGCTGAACGCCCCCGATCGCGACGAACTGCTTGCCTGGCTGCGCCAGCAACGCCTGTTGCATGCGGAAGGCGACCATGTGCTGGTGCATGCGGGCTTGCTGCCGCAATGGAGCGTCAAGCAGGCGGCAAGCCTGGCGCGCGAGGTGGAAAGCGCCTTGCGCGGTGATGACTACGCCACCTTCCTCCATCGCATGTACGGCAATACTCCGCACGCCTGGGATGACGGCCTCGACGGTTACAAACGGCTGCGCGTGATCACCAACACTTTCACGCGCATGCGCATCTGCACCCCGCAAGGCGAGATGGAATTCAAGTTCAAGGGTGAAGTGGAGAACATCCCGGCAGGCTATCTGCCGTGGTTCGAGGTGCCTGCGCGCAAGAGCCGCAATAGCACCATTATCTTTGGCCACTGGTCGGCACTGGGCCTGAAGGTCACGCCCAGGGTCGTCGCGCTGGACACCGGATGCCTATGGGGCGGCCCGATGACGGCCATCCGGATCGAGGACAGGCGACTCTTCCAGGTCGCATGCAACAACCCGGTAGCGAAGCACTGGTAACAAAAGTTTCTTACAACAACCAGGCGATTAATATCTGCGCTTCTGCTGCGGCGCAGCGGGGCCGCGTCCTTCGATGTGGCGGAACGTGATGCGACCCTTGCTCAGGTCGTAGGGCGAGAGCTCCAGCGACACCTTGTCGCCCGCGACGATGCGGATGTGGTGCTTCTGCATCTTGCCCGCGCTATAGGCGATGAGCTTGTGACCGTTATCCAGCGTCACGCGAAAGCGCGAGTCGGGCAGGATCTCGTCCACCACGCCGTTCATTTCCAGCAATTCTTCTTTGGCCATGGCCAGGTCTCCCGGGGGAATTCAGAAAGAAAAAGCCCGGCGGATGCCGGGCTCATAGTCAGGGCTGACAGCATGGCCAAAGCCATGCCTGCCTGTTCTATTATTCCGCTGCGCGGATGTTCGATGCTTGCTGACCCTTGGGGCCGGCGGTGACGTCGAAAGTGACTTGCTGACCTTCGGTCAGGGTCTTGAAACCCGAACTCTGGATCGCGGAAAAGTGAGCGAAGAGATCATCGCCGCCGTTGGACGGGGTGATGAAGCCGAAGCCCTTGGAATCGTTGAACCACTTAACAGTACCTGTTGCCATTTTGAAACTCCTTAATAAACATACACAGGGGACGAAGCCCCACACTAGGGCGAAGGTCAAGACGGCAAGAAGATGAAGGGACGATACCGCAGAGAACGCAGACTAACCAGACAGCAACAACAGCACTTGAGACTCGCTGGCGCGCACTATGCACTGTATCGGGGGGAATAGCAATGAGAATATGCAGCGACCTACAGCAGAACGCGCATCATCTGTTCAGCCTGCCTGACATACCCGCCACCAAACAAGTTGGCGTGGTTAAGGATGTGATAGAGGTTGTACAGGTCACGCCGCCCGGCATAGCCCGCATCCAGCGGCCACGCGGCCCGATAAGCGGCGTAGAAGTCCGCGGGATAGCCGCCGAAGAGTTCGGTCATCGCGAGGTCGCATTCGCGGTCGCCGTAATAGGCGGCGGGGTCGAAGATGGTCGGCGTGCCGTCCGTCAGATACGCGTGGTTGCCGCCCCACAGGTCGCCATGCAGCAGTGACGGCTGTGGCGTGTAGCCGTCGAAGAACGCGGGCAGTACGTCCAGCAGTTTCTCTCCCAAACGCTGCAGCTGTCCGCCGTGGCCATTCTTCGCCGCCAGCTGCAACTGAAATCCCAGGCGCTGATCGCGCCAGAACGTGATCCAGTCGTCGGTCCACGCGTTCGGCTGCGGCGTAGTGCCGATGAAGTTGTCGCAGGGGAAGCCAAACTGGGTTGCTGCATCACCACTCCTTCCCCCGTGCAGGTAACCAGCGACTTGCCCGCTTGCGGGCTTAGTCGATTGGCTAGTAGTTCCATCAGGGAGGGCTGGGGAGGGGATAGAAACGTTGTTGCCTGATGCTTGAAATTCCACCCGCTCCCTAACCCTCTCCCTTGCAGGGAGAGGGAATGAGTGTCGATGCATCGCCGCCAGTTGTTCGCCGAGCAGGCGCGCATCGCCGCGCGAACTCAACTCCATATTTTCCAGCACCAGGTAACTTTGGCTGTCAGCGATGCCGTGCGCGACGGGCCGCGGCACGCGGATGGTGTTCGTCGCGGCGATGGCATCGAGCCCGGCGGCTTCCGCGATAAACATCGCGTGATGCGGTGCATCGTTGAGCTTGAGGAAATAGAACGAACCGTCGTCGCCGGCCAGTCGGAAGGATTCATTGATGCTGCCGCCGCCGACCGGGGTGCGAGAGCGCAGGCTGAAGGGGCGATGCGTCGCATCGCTGATGGCGGATGCGACGATGCCCCACACAGCCATGGCTCAGAGTCTGATGGAAGAGCCGAAGTGTTTCCGGTACAGATCCATAAGCTCGGCGCGTGTGTACTTGTGGTTCTGTCCGCCGCGGCTGGCGATCTTGAGCGAGCCCATAAGCGAAGCCAGGCGTCCCGTGGTCTCCCAGTCCCAGCCTTGCTGGATGCCGTGCAGCAAGCCGGCGCGGTAGGCGTCGCCGCAGCCGGTCGGGTCGACGATGGCGCCGGGCTTGGGTGTGGGGATGGCGATCTGTTTGCCATCGGCGTAGATCAGCGAGCCGTCGCCGCCAAGCGTGACGATCAGCGCCTGCACGCGCTGCGCGAGCTCGGCCAGCGTCTTGCCGGTCTTGTCCTGCAGCAGCTTGGCTTCATAATCGTTCACCGTGACGTAGGTGGCCTGTTCGACAAAATCCAGCAGTTCGTTGCCGGAGAACATCGGCATGCCCTGGCCCGGATCGAACACGAAGGGGATGCCGGCCTCGGCGAAATCGCGCGCATGCTGCAGCATGCCGTCGCGTCCGTCCGGCGAGACGATGCCGAGCGTGACTTCTTTGGCCTCGGCCACATGGTTGAGATGCGAGTGGCCCATCGCGCCCGGATGGAAAGCGGTGATCTGGTTGTCGTCGAGGTCGGTGGTGATGAAGGCCTGGCCGGTGAAGGTGTCCGGCACATGGCGGATGTGCGCCTGCGGCAGGCCGAGGTTGCTCAGGCGCTGCGCATACGGCGCAAAGTCGTCGCCCACCGTCGCCATGATCAGCGGATGTCCGCCCAGCAGTTGCAGGTTGTAGGCGATGTTGCCCGCGCAGCCGCCGTATTCGCGGCGCATCTCCGGCACCAGGAAGGCGACGTTGAGGATGTGGATCTGTTCGGGCAGGATGTGCTTCTTGAACTGGTCCTTGAACACCATGATGGTGTCGTAGGCCATGGAGCCGCAGATGAGAGTCTTCATGCCGTTATCGAAAAGTAGAAGTGAAGAAGGCCGATTATAACCGCGCCAAGCCTTACTTCTTGTCCAGGTTCTGAATGAACAGATTCACCAGCTTCACGATCTCGTCCCGCCTTTGCAGGAAACGCAGGCCCGCACGGTGAGCTGTCGTGCCGTCGGGCAGCGTGGTCGTGGCGATATGGCGCACCTCAAGATCGGCAAGCACGGCGCCCCCATTCGGCAGGATGATACGGCAGCCGTGCAGTATCGCTCCTGCTTCGAGGTTGATGTCGGGATCGTAGATCAGGCATCCCAGCCCGTCGTGGCTGACATCGGTGATGTGCGATTCGAAGGGGATGACGCCTGCGGCATCGGCGATGCAGCGCAGTGAAAGATCGGCAGGAACAGGGAGGCGAGCATGTTCGCGCTGGTTGTGCAGCAAGAGCGCTTTCGGCAGGGCGAACTGGATGGCAGGCTGGCCTTCGAACTGTATCTCTTCGGGAGCCGACGCTTCGAAGCTGAAGTGCAGGCCTTGACGATCGGTTGCGGTCAATTCCAGTGCGGGCGAATCGAGCAGCATGGCGTTGATCGCTTTTTGCGCGCAATAGGCGATGGCGAAGTGATCGGTTGCCGGATCGACGGAAAGAATGCGTGACGCAAAGGAATGCCCGTTGCCGATCTCCGCGGATAGCGGACTCTGTTCCTGCGCAAGAAGCTGGAAGATGCGGCAAATCTCCAGGCGCGAACGGAACAGCAGATTCTCGGGGCGGGCTACTTTTGCGGGTACGACGGAAGCGCTCATGCTTTGACAGGGAAGTAAATGTTTTCGGCAACGGATTTCATGATCTTCAGGCGGGAGAGGAGAGCCGTTTCTGCGTGACGCCTGAACAGCATCTTTTCGACCTCCACCACGCCGAACAGCAATGCACCGAACACCACGATGCGCCACCACACAGTGGCATCCAGTGCCACTGTGCCGAACAGCTTCTGCATAGGGGGTGCGTAGGTGAACAGCGCTTGCAGCACGACGACTGAGGCGATGGCGATGAGCACGGGGCGCGAATCGATGAAGCTGCGCAGGTCCCCAGGAGGGCGCGAGCAGGAAGCGGCTGTTGAACAGGTAGAAGATCTCGCCCATCACCAGCGCATTTACGGCTACGGTGCGTGCGGCCTCGACGCTCGCACCGCGCGCCTGTTCCCACAGGAAGAAACCCAACCCGCCCACCACCATCAGCGCGGACACGAACAGGATGCGCCACAACAGGAAGCCGTCGAGCAGCGGCGCGTTCGCCGCACGCGGCGGGCGGCGCATCACGTCGGTCTCGGGCGCCTCGAAAGCGAGCGCCAGCGAAAGCGTGATCGCGGTGACCATGTTCACCCACAGGATCTGCACCGGCGTGATCGGCAGCGTGAGGCCGAGCAGGATCGCCGCGACGATGACCATCGCCTCGCCGCCGTTGGTGGGCAGGACGAACACGATGGATTTCTTCAGGTTGTCGTAGACGGTGCGCCCTTCTTCCACCGCTGCGTCGATGGAGGCGAAATTGTCGTCGGCCAGCACCATCTCGGCGGCCTCGCGCGCGGCCTCGGTGCCTTTCTTGCCCATCGCCACGCCGACATCGGCGCGCTTCAGCGCGGGCGCATCGTTCACGCCGTCGCCGGTCATCGCCACCACGGCGCCGTTGGCCTGCAGCGCTTCGACCAGCGCGAGCTTATGTTCCGGGCTGGCGCGGGCGAAGATGTCGGCTTCGACCACGGCAATGCGCAACGCCGCCGCATCCATGCGCTCGATCTCGGCCCCGGTCAATGCCTTATCCGGCCGCAGCCCAAAGCGCGCACCGATGGCGCACGCGGTCTCGAGATGGTCGCCGGTGATCATCTTCACCGCGATGCCCGCGCTGCGGCAGCGCGCCACGGCGAGCAGGGCCTCGTCGCGCGGCGGATCGCCGATGGCGAAGATGCAGAGCAGGGAAAAGCCGGCCTGCATATCGGTCAGGCTGAGCTCGCGCTGTTCGCGGTCGGCCGTGCGCATCGCCACGGCGAGCAGGCGCAGCCCTTGCCGCGCCGCATCCTGCATGGCCTGTTGCCAGTCGTTGAAGCGCAACGGACGGTCTTCGCCGCTCACGCGCTCGAACTGGCATACCTCCAGCACGCGTTCCGGCGCGCCTTTCAGGAAGATGAAGCCATGCCCTTCGAGGTCGTGGTGCAGCGTGGCCATGAAGCGGTGCTGCGACTCGAACGGGATGAGGTCGGTGCGGCGCAGCGCTTCGCGCTCGAAGGCGATGTCGAGCCCGGTCTTGGCGGCCAGTGTGAGCAGTGCGCCTTCGGTCGGGTCGCCTTCGATGCGCCAGTCCGCATCGAGAGACGGGTGCGAATGCAGTTCGGCATCGTTGCACAGCAGGGCGGCGCGCCCCAGTTCGATCAGTTCGGGATGGTCTTCGACGAACACTTCGCGAGCGGCGACGGAAAAGCCGCCATGCGGCGAATAGCCGCTGCCGCTCACTTCGAACACGCGTTCGGCGGTGAGGATGCGCTGCACCGTCATCTCGTTCTTGGTGAGGGTGCCGGTCTTGTCGGAGCAGATCACCGACACCGAGCCCAGCGTCTCCACCGCCGGCAGGCGGCGGATGATGGCGTTGCGCCGCGCCATGCGCTGCACGCCGATGGCCAGCACGATGGTCATGATCGCGGGCAGTCCTTCCGGGATCGCGGCGACCGCGATGCCGACGGCGGCGAGGAACATCTCCGACCAGTCGTAGCTGCGCACCCACACGCCGAACACGAAGGTGAGGGCGGACAGCAGCAGGATGGCGACGGTCAGTTGCTTGCCGAACCCGGCCATCTGTCGCAGCAGCGGCGTTTCCAGTGTGGTCACCGACGCGATCATGCCGCTGATGCGGCCGATCTCCGTCGTCGCCCCCGTGGCGCTGACCACGCCGCGCGCCTGTCCATACACCACCAGCGTGCCGGAGTAGGCCATGCAGCTGCGGTCGCCGATCACCGCAGACACATCCACTGCTTCGATGCGCTTCTCCACGGGCTCGGATTCGCCGGTCAGCGCAGCTTCCTCGACACGTAACTGGCGTACTTCGATCAGGCGCAGGTCGGCGGGGACCTTGTCGCCGGAGGCAAGCAGCACGATATCGCCGATCGCTACCTGTTCCGCCGGGATCTCGCGCCGCTGTCCATCGCGCAGCACCGTGGCGCTGGGCGACAGCATGTTGCGGATGGCGTCCAGCGCGCGTTCTGCCTTGCCTTCCTGGATCACGCCGATGATGGCGTTGATGATCACCACGCCGACGATCACGCTGCAGTCTACCCAATGGGAGAGCAGGGCAGTGATCGTCGCCGACACCAGCAACACGTAGATCAGGATGTTGTCGAACTGGCGGGCGAAACGCACCAGCAGTCCGTCCTTGCGCGCGGCAGGCAGACGGTTGGGGCCGTACCGTTCAAGACGTTGCCGCGCCCCGCCCGAAGAGAGTCCGCCGGAATCCGCATCGAGCGCAGCCAGCACCTCCTGTGCAGGCAGGCTGTGCCACGCGATGCCGGAAGTCGCCGCGGGACCTCGGAGTGACGGGATGGGTTGGTGCGAGTCATGACGACGAAATGGTACAACGACTGCGCCGGGACGGAGCAGTTTTCACCGGCGTCGGCACGCCGATGGCTAGATTGCTTGCGCTCAGCGGGACTTTTCCAGCGCGAAGTAGTACCAGAGGTAATACACCCCGACCACCGTGCCGATGGGAAAGGTGAACAGCGACAGTACCGCGCAGGTGAGGTAGAGCCATGTCAGGCGCTGCACGTTGGCCAGCAACGCCACCCCGCCCGCGAAATAGGCCAGGCTGATCAGCAGGCCGGCGATGAACATGTGGGTCTTCAGCCCGGCGAAGTTCAGCACGACCACGGAAACGATCAATGCGCCGATCACCAGCCAGCAGACACCGATGATGCGTTTGTGGATCATGCCGGCCTCCAGGTCAGGTCGAGTTCGCGCGCGGCCTTCACGTCGTCGAGACGGCGCACCGGCTGGGTGTAGGGCGCGCCCTTCACCAGTCGGCGCGTCGCGGAAGGCCTCCTCGCGGATTTCCTTCATCGCAGCGACGAAGCCGTCCAGCGTTTCCTTCGATTCGGTCTCGGTCGGCTCGATCAGCAGGCATTCCGGCACCAGCATCGGGAAGTAGGTGGTCGGCGCGTGGAAGCCCTTGTCCAGCAGGCGCTTGGCGATGTCCATCGCGGACACGCCGGTGGCGTCCTTCAGTTCCTTGGCCGACACGATGAACTCGTGGCTGGCGCGGCGCTGCGGGAAGGCGACGGTGAAACCGGCCTTCTGCAGTTCGGCCATCAGGTAGTTGGCGTTGAGCGTGGCGAATTCGGCCACGCGGTGCATGCCTTCCGCGCCCAGCATGCGCGCATACACGTAAGCGCGCAGCAGCACGCCGGCATTGCCCATGAACGCCGACAGGCGGCCGATGGATTGCGGCAGGTCTTTTTCGGTCAGCCAGCGATAGAGCCCTCTCCCACTGGGAGAGGCTGGGTGAGGCTCTTTGCCGACCAGCGGGATCGGCATGAACGGCAGCAGGCGCTTGGCCACGCCCACCGCGCCCGCGCCCGGCCCGCCGCCGCCGTGCGGGGTGGAGAAGGTCTTGTGCAGGTTCATGTGGATCACGTCGAAGCCCATGTCGCCCGGCTTCACCTTGCCCAGAATGGCGTTGAGGTTGGCGCCGTCGTAATACAGCAGGCCGCCGGCGTCGTGCACGATCTTCTGGATGTCGGTGATGCGCTTCTCGAACACGCCCAGCGTGGAAGGGTTGGTCAGCATCAGGCCCGCGGTCTGCGGGCCGACTGCGGCGCGCAAGGCGGCCAGGTCGACGTCGCCGTTGGCGTCGGTCGGGATCTCCTTCACCGTGTAGCCGCACATCACCGCCGTGGCGGGATTGGTGCCGTGCGCCGCATCCGGCACGATGATCTCTGTGCGCGCCTTGTCGCCGCGCGCGTCGTGGTAGGCGCGGATCATCGCGATGCCGGCGAACTCGCCCTGTGCGCCGGCCATCGGCGTGAGCGATACGCCGGCCATGCCGGTCACGTCCTTCAGGATCTCCTGCAGGTCGTACAGGCAGGCGAGGAAGCCCTGGCCGGTGCTCTCCGGCGCGAACGGATGGCGCGCCAGGAAGTTCGGCAGCATCGCCAGCGAATTGCAGGCGCGCGGGTTGTACTTCATGGTGCACGAGCCGAGCGGATAGAAGTGGGTGTCGATGGAGAAGTTCTTCTGCGACAGGCGCGTGTAGTGGCGCACCACATCCATCTCGGAGGCTTGCGGCAGCAGCGGCGCTTCCTTGCGCAGCAGGTGGGCGGGAATGCCGCTGATCTCGGCGAGGTGTGCAGGTGCCTGCGCCGCGTTGCGACGGCCATGATGGGAACGTTCGAATATCAGCATGGTGGGCCTCGCTTAACTCAGGGCGTGGCGCAGTGCGTCCACGTAGCGTTGCAGGTCTTCTGCGGTCTTGGTCTCGGTGGAGCACACCAGGATGGCGTTGCCGAGATGCGGGTAGTGCGGCTGCAGATCGTAGCCGCCCAGCACGCCTTGCTCCGCCATGCGCGCCAGCACTTCGGCGGAGGACTTGGGCAGGTGCAGCACGACCTCATGGAAGTGCGGAGCGCTGAACAAGCGCTTCACGCCATGCACGCCGCCCGCCTGCACAGCGAGTGCGGCAGTGTTGGCATGCGAGGCGGCAGCCACGCGGCGCAATCCGTCCACGCCGAGCAGCGCCATGTGGATGGTGGCCGCCGTGACCATCAGGCCCTGGTTGGAGCAGATGTTGGAGGTGGCCTTGGCGCGGCGGATGTGCTGTTCGCGCGCCTGCAGCGTCAGCGTGTAGCCGGTCTTGCCGTCGAGATCGACAGTGCGGCCGATGATGCGTCCCGGCATCTGGCGCACCAGCGCCTGCTTGCAGCACATGAAGCCGAAGTAGGGGCCACCGCTGGACAGCGGCGCGCCCAGCGGCTGGCCGTCGCCCACCGCGATGTCCGCCCCCTTGCTTCCCCAGTTGCCCGGTGCTTTGAGCAGGGCCAGCGTCAGCGGATTCACCAGTCCGATGGCCAGCGCATTCTGCGCATGCGCCCAGTCGGTCAGCGCGTCCACGTCTTCCAGCGCGCCGAAGAAGTTCGGCTGCGGGATGACCAGCGCGGCAAGGTCGCTGCCCGCGTGCTGCTGCAGCGCCTGCATGTCTGTGGTGCCGCTCGCGGCATCAAAAGGCACATCGATCAGTTCGATACCCTGCAGCCTGACGATGCTGTGCACCACGCTGCGGTAGATCGGCGACACGGTGGCCGGCAGCAGCACCTTGCGCGAAGTCTTGTGCGCGCGCACCGCCATCAGGATCGCTTCCGCCAGGCCCGAGGCGCCGTCGTACAGGCTGGCGTTGGACACGTCCATGCCGGTGAGCGAGGCCATCATGGTCTGGTATTCGTACAGCACCTGCAGCGTGCCCTGGCTGGCCTCGGCCTGGTACGGCGTGTAGGCGGTGTAGAACTCGCCGCGCGTGACGATCTGCCACACGGCAGCGGGGATGTGGTGCTCATACGCCCCGGCGCCGATGAAGTTGAGCAGCGGCGCATCCTGTGCAGCGCGCTCGCTCATCAGGCGCGTTACTTGCATCTCGTTCATGCCCGCAGGCACTTGGGTCAGCTTGCCGCTGCGCAAGGCGGGCGGGATCTCTTCGAACAGCGCGTCGATGTTCGCAGCACCGATGCTGGCGAGCATCTCGCGGATGTCGGCTTCGGAATGGGGGATGAAGGGCATTTTGAACCTCAGGATTGAGGATCGAGGATCGAGGATCGAAGAGCGGGTTTTTCCTCACTCCTCATTCCGCGCTCCTCAATCCTGTTTAATGGGCTTCGCTATCCACAACCGCCTGATATGCAGCCGCATCCAGCAATGCCGCAACATCCGCCGCATTGTCCGGCTTCATCCTGAATATCCACGCGCCATAAGGGTCGCCATTGATCTTCTCCGGCGCGTCATTCAGTTCGCCGTTCGCGGCGACGACTTCGCCGGACACGGGCGCATAAACGTCGGCGGCGGCCTTCACCGATTCCACCACGGCGCATTCTTCCTTGGCCTTCAGCTTGCGGCCCGCCTCCGGCGCTTCGACATACACCATGTCGCCCAGCAGTTCCTGCGCATGCTCGGTGATGCCGATGGTGATCGTTCCGTCAGCTTCGGTTTTGACCCACTCGTGGGTGGCGGTGTATTTCAGGTTGGATGGGTTGCTCATGTGTTTCTCCAATTAGTAAATCAATTTATGGTAGGTCGGGTTTTAACCCGACATGTCGGACTGAAGTCCGACCTACATTCTCAAATTAGCCCTTTGCCGTTGCGCGCGAACGGATACTTCACTACTTGTGCCGACAGCATCTTGTCGCGGATGGCGACCTGTACGGTGTCGCCGATCTGCACGCCGTTCGGCACGCGCGCCAGCGCGATGGACTTTTCCAGTGTCGGCGAGAAAGAACCGCTGGTGATCTCGCCTTCGCCGTGTGCGGTGTGCACCTTCTGGTGGCCGCGCAGCACGCCGCGATCCAGCAGCACCAGGCCGACCAGTTTCCTGCTCGGCGGGTTCGCAAGTAGCGCCGCCTTGCCGATGAAGTCACGTTCGCTCTTCAGGTCCACGGTCCAGCCGAGGCCGGATTCCAGCGGACCGACCGTCTCGTCCATGTCCTGTCCGTACAGGTTCATGCCTGCTTCGAGGCGTAGCGTGTCGCGCGCGCCGAGGCCGATAGGTTTGACGCCGGCCTTGTTCAGGTCATGCCAGAACTTCTCGACCTTTTCCTTCGGAAGCATCACCTCGAAGCCATCTTCGCCAGTGTAGCCGGTTCGCGCCACGAAGTATTCGCCGCAATCGGCCGCCTGGAAATTCTGCAAGCCCTCGGTTGCTGCCCTGGTCTGCGGCAGCACTTCCCACACCTTGGCACGTGCATTGGGGCCCTGGATGGCGACCATCGCCAGATCGGCGCGTGAAGTGATGGTGAGTTGCGGCGCATGTGTGGCAGCCTGCTGCTTCATCCATGCGATGTCCTTGTCCGCCGTGCCCGCATTCACCACGATGCGGAACCACTGCTCCGTCATGAAATAGATGATGAGGTCGTCGATCACGTGGCCGTCGGGGCGCAGCATGGCGGAATAAAGCGCCTTGCCGGGGAGGGTGATCTTGTCGGCGTTGTTGGCCAGCAGGTAGCGCAGGAAGGCGCGCACGCCGTCGCCCCTGGCATCCACCACGCGCATGTGGCACACGTCGAACATGCCGCAGTCGCGGCGCACCTGGTGGTGCTCTTCGATCTGCGAACCGTAGTTCACCGGCATGTCCCAGCCGCCGAAATCCACCATCTTGGCGCCCATGGCGCGGTGGGCTGCATTCAAGGGGGTCTTCTTGAGCGTCATGTTTTTCTTTCCTCTGAAGATGAAAAAGGCGAAGCAGCATATGCTGCTTCGCCCCATCTGTCCTTGGTACCTGAGAGATTACGGATGATCCGCCTGCCCCTTCGGTGGTCGGTCACCAGTTGCTAGTAGTCAGTCTCTAGTAGCTAGTTGGCGCTGTCCGCTTCGCGGTTGCTTTAACTAACGACTAACGACCAGCGACTAATAACTGATCCTGACGCTCTCCAGATTCGCCTGTTCCGACCGGTTCTTGTGCCTGAGCGGTTGCGGGTGTTGCGCCTTCGGCGGTGCCAGAGATCGGCACACTCTCCCGGTCGGCTTGAACGGCGGGCGGATTATACCCAAAGTTCTTGCCGCGGCCAGCGCAAGACCTAGCGGAGTGGCCGGGGTAAATGGTATGGTGTGTAATAATTCAGACAGTTGCAAATACACAATGGGTAAATGAGCAATGCGTGTACTCATAATCGAAGATAACCGTGACCTTGCCTCCAATATGTTCGATTTCCTGGAGGCCAAGGGGCACGTCGTCGATGCGGCAGGGGACGGTATCACCGGCATGCACCTGGCGCTGGTCAATCAATACGACGCCATCGTGCTCGACCTGATGCTGCCGGGGATGGACGGCATCACGCTGTGCCGCAAGCTGCGCGAAGAGGGCGGCAAGACCACGCCGGTGCTGATGATCACCGCGCGCGACTCGCTGGACGACAAGATCGCCGGCCTGGAGGCGGGGGCGGACGACTACCTGGTCAAGCCGGCCGAGTTGCGCGAAGTCGAACTGCGTTTGCGCGTGTTGCACCGGCGCGGCGGGGACCACACGCAGAAACTCAAGAAGATGGTGGTGGAGGATCTCACGCTCGATCCTGCTACCTGTTCGGTCAAGCGCGGTGACAAGAACATCGAATTGCCGCCCATCCCCTACAAGATACTGGAGGCGCTGATGTCCCGTTCGCCGCAAGTGGTGAGCCGCGATGACATCGAGCATGTCGTGTGGGGGGAAGGACGTCCGGACAGCGATTCGCTGCGGGCGCATGTGCACTTGCTCAGGGATATCATCGATAAGCCGTTCAAGCGCAAGCTGTTGCGTACCTTGCGCGGGTTTGGATATCAATTGGTAAGCCCGGATGTTCCAGACCAATAGCCTGCGTTTTCGCGTCGCCTTTTATTACGCACTGTTCGGGGCGGGGCTCAGCATCCTGCTTTCCGGCGTCGTGTATTTCACCGTGGAGCAACTCGGCCATCGGCTCATGGACCAGATATTGCTGGTGGAATTGTACGAGCATGCCAGCGAAGATGTTTTCGAGCCGCCCAATACTGCATCCATCAAGGGTTACGTCCTTTCCGCTACCCAAACCAGCCCGGATATCCCTGCCCAGATCAGGGAGCTTGAGCCGGGAACCCACAACATAACGATCGGGGAGGGCGACTACCGGGCGTCTGGTCGCCGACTTGGAGGGTGCGCGCTATTTCATGTTGTTCGATTCGGCGAGCCAGCACCTTCAGGAAACCAGGTTCATTCGCTTTGTGATCTTCTTCGCGATATTCATGATCGTGAGCTCATCCATCGGCGGGGTTATACTTGCGAGCCGTGTCACCTCCTCGGTTTCGCGGCTGGCCAAAGAGGTCGGGAAGGCCGATCCGCGCGATGCCGACCTGTCGCTGATCAAGCTGACCAGCAATGACGAAGTGGGCGAACTGGCGCGCGCCTTCGACCGCTATCTTGCGCCGCCTGCACGAATTCATCGAACGCGAGAACTATTTCACCGCGGACGTAAGCCACGAGTTGCGCACGCCGCTCGCCATCATGCTGGGTACGGTCGAAGTGCTGGAACAGGATGCGACGCTGTCGGAAAAACAGAGGGAACGGATCGCGCGCATCCGCCGCGCCGCACAGGACATGATAGAGCTCACGTCGGCCCTGCTGCTGATGGCGCGCGAACAGCAATACGAGACGGACGAATCGCCGGGTCAGGTCGGCGAAGTGGTACGCAGTTGCGTCGAGAAACACCTGCCCCTGATCGACGGGCGTCCGATACGCATGGAAGTGAAACTGATCGCCGAGCCCAATTTGCTGTTCGAACGTCCCCTGCTTGAGATTGTGATCGGCAACCTGATCCGGAACGCCCTGTTCAACACCAAGTCGGGATTCGTCCTGCTGCGCCTCGAACAGGACCGGCTGGTGGTTCAGGATACCGGGGTCGGCATGCGCCCGGATGAATTGGCGCGCGCCCTTGATCGCTATTACAAGGGCCCTTCGAGCGCCGGTTCGGGCGTCGGCTTGTCTCTGGTGAAGAGGATCTGCGAGCGTTACGGCTGGCGCATCACACTCGACAGCCAGGAAGGGCTGGGCACCACGGCGGAGATCATATTTTCTGCGGCGAAAGAATCCCGGATTGCCCGTCAGGCGGGATATGGCGCACGGTGCTATCAGTGGCGAGCCGGTCGAATCGTGAAGGGTACTGCGGGTTGGTGAAGAAAACGCCGCGCATAGCGTGTGCAGGCCCCGGCCCGTTGGATCCATGGCCTGACACGAACAAACGGCATTTTCCACACGTTTTCGCACGTTGTTGCAAAAAACACAAATTAACGTTTTCTTCACATTTCATTGACGCACGCTTCACATAGCCATCACTAGAATCGCCCTCCAACTTGTGCAATGAGGCAGCGATGCACCGTCACACAAGGGACATTTGTTTAGGGAGCTCACGCTCATAATCAAGAAATTAAGAGGAGAAAGCGCAATGAAGAAGATCGTTCTGTCTTTGGCAGGCGTGCTGGCAGCTACAGCATTCGCCCCCGAAGCATCCGCCATCCCGGCGTTTGCCCGTCAAACCGGCCTGGCATGCAGCTCTTGCCACTTTCAGCACTTCCCCGTGCTGAGCACAACCGGCCAGGAATTCAAGGTCGGTGCCTACACTCAAGTGAGCGCCAAGGGCAAGTTCAAGGGTGACGACCTGTCCATCCCCGACACACTGAACGCCGCTATCCTGTTGAAGGCTCGCTACCAGAAGACCGATGGCACCGACGCAACCGGCACGGTTTCCGGTGAGACCACCAACAGCGGCCAGTGGCAGATCCCCGACGAGCTCAGCCTGTTCTTCGGCGGCCGCGTCGCTGACAACGGCACCATCAAGATCGGCTTCATGAACGAGAACAACATGCTGGGGCCCTGGCGGTATCGTCGCTGGTTTCAAGATTCCGGTCGCGATCGCGCTGGATCCGGTCACCGTTCAAGTGATTCCTTACATGCACCGATGCATTGGGCATGGCCTACGGCTTCGAGCAATCCAGCACCGGCATGACCCGCGGCGTGCGTTGGGCTGAACACCGCACCGACATCTCCGCTGCGCAATACACCGGTCTGGGTTCCGGTACTGCTTCCGGTATCGCTTATGTGGTGAACCACGAGATGGGCTATCTCAACGTGAGCCGTTGGTCTCCTGAATTCGCCTACGCTGGCGGTGCTACTGGCATCCAGATGAGCTCCACTTGGGTCCGCCTCGCTGTGACCCCGACCATTGCTGACTGGGCGATGCACATCGGCGTCGGCAAGGCGAGCGGCACCAGCTGGGTCTCCGGCGGTGGCTGTAGCACCGGCAACCCACAGCCAAGTGAAGACCGAAGGTACTGTGGTTGACTTCCAGGGCTCAAGGCGCGATCGGCGAAATGGAAACCAGCGTGTATGCACAATACGCAGTGGCTCCCAAGTCTTCCGGTGGTATCGCCAACCAGTTCAACGGCGCTGATGCAACAGACCGCAAGGCAATTACCGTTGGTGCTGACTTCAGCGTGATCCCGCATACCCTGCACGTGGGCGCTGCATACCGCGTTGCCAACACTGGCCTGACAGTTGCTGAACAAACGGCTGGTGCCGGCGACAAGGACAATTCCTTGACCGTCACCGCTGTGTACGACCTGTTCCAGAACGTCGCTCTGCACGCCAACTACAGCATGCGCAACGGCTCGTCCTACGACGCTGGTGGCACCAACGACGCCACTACCGTTGATCCGCTGACAGGTGCAAAGGGTTCCAAGAACCTGCTGACCCTGATGCTCGAAGCTGCATGGTAATCGTAGCAACAAAGTAACAATAATTAGGAAGGCCGCAAGGCCTTCCTTTTTTGATTTCTCAAGACGCGTTTCATTGCGTCACGGATTCCATGGGGAGGATTCACATGATGTATAAGAACAATCGCACCGGCATGCACAAGCATGCTGCTGTGCTGCTCGGTATGTTGTTGCTGTCGGCGACAGCGGTCCAGGCAGAGGACGCTCCAGCCGCGGCACCTGCACCGGAAGTGGCGGCACCCGCACCGGAAGTGGCGGCAGCACCTGCTGCGCCGGCGCCGCTCGAAGAGCGGCTGCTACTCTGTGGCGGCTGTCACAATCCTGACGGCAACAGCGTCATTCCGGAAAATCCAAAATTGTCCGGCCTGCATGTGAAGTATCTGGCACGCCAGTTGGAGGACTTCAAGAGCGGAACCGCGCGAGCCCGGTCATGGGTACCATCATTCCGATGGTCCATGAGTCGGAATTCAAGGCGCTGGCCAAGTATTTCAGCGAACAGAAGCGTTTGCCCGGCACATCTGATAAAGTCGATCTGGTCGAGAAGGGCAAACAGATTTACGAAGAAGGCGTCCTGGCTACTGCAGCGCCAGCCTGTGGCGGCTGCCACGGTGCGGATGGTGCAGGTAACGACAAGTTCCCGCGCCTGAACGGACAGAATCCTGCGTATGTCGTCCAGCAACTCCAGAATTTCAAGACCGGTGCGCGTACCAACGATCCCAAGGCTGTCATGCGCGCAGTTGCCAAGCGCTTGAACGACGAGGAGATCAACGCCGTGGCCGAGTATATCGTTACCTTGAAGGAAGCTGAATAATGAAAAATCTATTCTCTATCGTTATTGTCGCGCTGTTTTCCATGCAGGCGGCAGTGGTGGAAGCTGCCGACGCCTATGTCCCCAAGGTCTATGGCAAAAAGGGTTACGTCTGGGACGAGATGACGCCTGAGCGCATCGAGGTCCTGAAGCGTGGCGGAGATCCGGTGAAGGGCAAGGAATCCTTCCGCGGCTGCCAGGGTTGCCACAAGGCCGATGCGGCAGGTGTGCGCGAGGGTGTATACCCCCGCCTGACCGGCCAGCATGCCAGCGTGCTCATCAAGCAGATCACCGAGATCCGCGCAGGCATCCGTCTCAACCCGAAGATGCTGCCGTTCGTCGAGGATCCGGCCATTTCCATGGAAGAGATCGGCGATATCGCGGCTTATCTGAACACCCTGACATCCGCTCGCGAGAACGGCAAGGGTGCAGAAGACATGTCGGCAAAGGGCAAGAAGATATACACCGACAACAAGTGCTCGCGCTGCCATGGCGTGAACGGCGAAGGCGATGCAGCAAAATCCTTCCCGGCGGTCGCAGCGCAACACTATGACTATCTGATCCGCGAAATGAAGTGGATCCGACAGGGTGTGCGCGGCAACTCGCACCCCGAAATGGTCAAGGCGATCGCCAAGTTCTCGCAATCCGATCTGGAAGCGGTAGCCAGCTACCTGTCCAGACTGCCCGACTACCGGACAGTGACTGCTGCGGCAGCACCGGCAGGCAAGTAAAGCGAAACAACCCGCTTCATCGTTTCATTGAGGTGTTCAGGCAACGGCTTCGGCCGTTGCCTTTTTTCATTCTGACGCAGAACTCTGAGCCGCAACCTTGGCTCAAGTTAAGCTCTGCACAAATCGCTGTCTCTTCGGCGCTGTCCCCAATATCCAGCGAACTTCACAAGTGTGTATTCCTGGCTCGCCTGGATGGCAGGGCGGAGAGCCATTTCGTAGTGCCGGAAGAGGCGACGAACAGAGGGGCTAACCCCGTCCTAAACAGCTATAGAGGATAAAACAAAAACAGCCGGTAGCCTGACGGCTTGAGATCGGTTGTATCCAGACGCAGCCGGATATCGAGGTCGCGGTTGGCGGGCACCCCAAGATGATCGCCGGTTCCTGCTTTCAGGTAATCAGCCGGACGGAATACGCGGCGGGCGACGGCCTGGTCTTGCAGGTCGGTGAGCGTGAGCTCCAGGCTGGGGTAGGCTTGTGCGTACGGGGCGCGGTTGTGCACCAGGACGTGCAGGGTAACGATGTTGCCGTGGCTGGGGTCGGATTCGAGTTCCGACGACTCGATGACGATAAGCTCCGCTTCTTGCGGCAATGCCACGGTGCAGGCAAGCAGCTCGCAGTATTGCGTCAGCAGGGGTTTGAGCCCGGGCAGGCGCGCGGCGAGCTCGACCCGGAAGTGGTAGGCGGCCTGCGCAAGCAGCGCAAGCGACAAGGTCAGCGCGATCACGATGCCGGTCCAACTGGTCTTGCGGCGCGGGAGCTCCGGTACTTCGTCGGTAAGTTCTTCGACAAACTGTACCTGCTGCGCCAGTGTGGTCGGTTCTCCCCGGGTTCCCGAACCTCGGGGATAGGCGCGAGGTCGGGCTGGTTCGCGGGCGACTCAATGTCGATGGGCAGGGTGAGTTGCGGGCTGGGTTCGTCGTCGTGCAGGTGTTCGCGCGCGTTGAACACATCATGGCAATGTCCGCAACGCACCAGACCGTCGTGCGCGTCGAGTTGCGCATCGGTCACTTTGAAGCGGGTGCGGCATTCTGGGCATTGGGTGATCTCAGTCATCTGAACGCCTCGGGAAATTCATCTTTTCATGCCGGACAGGCAACACCAGCCATCTTCCAGCACGGCGGGCGCGAGGTCAAACCATTGCGCGTAGATGCGCATGACGTCCTCCGCCTGTTCGGCGAGGATGCCGGACAGCACGATCCGTCCGCCGGACTGGTAGCGCCTGCCAGCAACGGCGCCAGCGCTTGAGCGGGTTGGTGAGGATGTTGGCGACGACGACGTCATATTGACCGAGCGCCAGCGCCGTCCGGGCAGGTAGAAGTCGGCGCGGACCTGGTTCGCTCGGCGTTGTCGCGGCTGGCGACCACGGCTTGCGCATCCACGTCCACGCCGACGGCGCTGCCCGCGCCCAGCTTCATCGCCGCGATGGCGAGGATGCCCGAGCCGCAGCCGTAATCCAGCACCGTTTCGCCGCCCTTGATGTTCTCGTCCAGCCAGCGCAGGCACAGGCGGGTGGTGGGGTGGCTGCCGGTGCCGAAGGCCAGGCCGGGGTCGAGCATGATGTTGATGGCGGCGGGGTCGGTGGGTTCGTGCCAGGTCGGCACGATCCACAGGCGCTGCGAGATGCGGATGGGGTCGAACTGCGACTGGGTCAGGCGCACCCAGTCGTTCTCTGCCAGCGTCTCGATGCGGTGCTCGGGAATGGCGGTCAGGCCGAGTTCGGTGCAGCAGGCTTGCAGGACGCCGGCGACATCGGCGCCGCTTTCGAACAGGGCGTTGACGAGATTGTGTTGCCAGACTGCCGAGTGGGCTCGCCCGGCTCGCCGAAGATGGCCTGCTCGTCGGGCGTGTCGGCATCGGCGTCCAGCATGTCCACCGACAGCGCGCCGTGCTCCAGCAGCGCATCGCTCAGCGCTTCGGCGTAGTCGGCCGAAGCTTTCAGCGACAGCGTGAGCCAGGCCACTGCTTACTTAGCCTTCGCTTTTTCGGCCAGCTTGTGTTCCAGGTAATGAATGCTGGTGCCGCCGCGCACGAAGGCGGCGTCGTGCATCAGGTCCTGATGCAGCGGGATGTTGGTCTTGATGCCTTCCACCACCATTTCGGACAGCGCGGTGCGCATGCGGGCGATGGCCTGCTCGCGGGTGTCGCCGTAGGCGATCAGCTTGCCGATCATCGAGTCGTAATGCGGCGGCACGAAGTAGTTGTGGTACACATGCGAATCGACGCGGATGCCGGGGCCGCCGGGCGCGTGGTAGGTGGTGATGCGTCCGGGCGAGGGCACGAAGGTGTAGGGATGCTCGGCGTTGATGCGGCACTCGATGGCATGGCCCTTGAACTGGATGTCCTTCTGCTTGAACGGCAGTTTTTCGCCGGCGGCGATGCGGATCTGCTGCTGCACGATGTCGATGCCGGTGATCATTTCGGTGACCGGGTGCTCGACCTGCACGCGGGTGTTCATCTCGATGAAGAAGAACTCGCCGTTCTCGTACAGGAACTCGAAGGTGCCGGCGCCGCGATAGCCGATCTTGCGGCAGGCTTCGGCGCAGCGTTCGCCGATCTTGTCGCGCAGCTTGGTGTTGAGCACCGGCGCCGGCGCTTCTTCGATGATCTTCTGGTGGCGGCGCTGCATCGAGCAGTCGCGCTCGCCCAGGTACACCGCATTGCCGTGCTCGTCGGCCAGCACCTGGATCTCGATGTGGCGCGGGTTCTCCAGGAATTTTTCCATGTACACCATGGGATTGTTGAACGCCGCCTGCGCTTCGGTCTTGGTCATGGTCACCGCGTTCAGCAGCGCCGCTTCGGTGTGCACCACGCGCATGCCGCGCCCGCCGCCGCCGCCGGCGGCCTTGATGATGACCGGATAGCCGATGTCTTGGCGATGCGGATGATCTCGTCCGGGTCGTCCGGCAGCGCGCCGTCCGACGCCGGGCACGCAGGGCACGCCGGCCTTCTTCATGGCGTTCTTGGCGGAGACCTTGTCGCCCATCAGGCGGATGGTCTCGGGGCGCGGGCCGATGAAGACGAAGCCGGTTTTCTCCACGCGCTCGGCGAAGTCGGCGTTCTCGGACAGGAAGCCATAGCCGGGATGGATGGCCTGCGCATCGGTCACTTCGGCCGCGCTGATGATGGCGGGGACATGCAGATAACTCAGGCTCGAAGGCGCCGGGCCGATGCACACCGATTCGTCGGCCAGCTTCACGTATTTGGCGTCGGCGTCGGCTTCGGAATGCACGGCGACGGTCTTGATGCCCATTTCGCGGCAGGCGCGCTGGATGCGCAGGGCGATTTCGCCGCGGTTGGCAATGAGGATTTTTTCAAACATGACGGGAGTCTCCGGCGGTGCTGGGGTTCGGGATTTGCGTTCGAACACGGCCATGACGGATCAACCGATGATGAACAGGTTGGCCGAATTCGACTGGCTGGCCGTTCTCGACCAGGATGGCCTTGATCACGCCAGCCTTGTCCGCTTCGATTTCGTTCAGCAGCTTCATCGCTTCGATGATGCACAGGGTGTCGCCGGCATTCACGCTCTGGCCGATGTCGACGAAGGATTTGGCGCCGGGCGAAGGCGCGCGGTAGAAGGTGCCGACCATCGGCGATTTGACTACATGGCCTTCCGGCACGGCGGGTGCGGCAGGCGCAGCTGCCGCAGCGGCAGCTGCGGCTGGCGCGGGCGCAGCCTGCGGAGCTGCGGCATACACATGCTGCACGGGGGCGGCGACGGAGCTGGCGCGCGAGATGCGCACATGTTCTTCACCTTCGGTGATTTCCAGCTCGGCGATGCCGGAGTTCTCAACCAGTTCGATCAGTGTCTTCAGTTTGCGCAGATCCATTTGTCAGTCCTCCTCAATAGTTTGTCTTGGTTATTGCAGTGCGTATTCCAGAGCGAGTTCATAGCCCTTGGCGCCCAGGCCGCTGATGACGCCGACGGCGAGGTCGGAGAAATAGGATTCCTTGCGGAACGCCTCGCGCGCATACACGTTGGAAAGGTGCACCTCGATGAACGGGATGGCGACCGCCGCCAGCGCATCGCGCAGGGCGACGCTGGTATGGGTGAAGGCCGCCGGATTGATGATGATGAAGTCGGTGCCGTCGCCTCGCGCCTGTTGCACGCGTTCCACCAGCGCCGCTTCGGCATTGCTCTGGAGGTGCGTCAGCTTTGCGCCGTTCTTTTGCGCTTGTGCTGCCAACTTGGTATTAATTTCGTCCAACGTGACGCGACCATAGACTTCCGGCTCGCGTGTGCCGAGCAGGTTCAGGTTGGGGCCGTGTAATACCAGGATGTTTTTCATGGGGGGCGAAGTTTGCCGAAAATGGGTGAGTTTGTCTACCTTTTCGGAGGAATTGCTAAAAAACGGCTTGTTTGCAGGGAGTTAGACGCCGTGAAAGAAATAGACCGTCAGAACGATGCCCAATGCGGCCACCATCAGGTTGGTGATGACGCCGGGAGAGGTCCGGTAGCCCTCCGGGATCTCGATGGGTTTCAGGGTGCGCAGTACCTTTCTGAACTGCAGGGTGGAAAAGAGTGCAACAAACACCCCCAACAGAACGAAAACCAGGCCGGTCCAGAAGGAGATGCCGCGTTGCAGGGGCATGTTGTGCTGCGGCATCAGGAGGGAGACGAACAGGCCGAAACGTTCGATGACGAACCCGAATGCCATCAGGGACAGGCTGGTGCGGTTCCAGGCGAGCAGGGTGCGCTCGGCAGCGAAGAAGACTCTTGGGTCGTTCAAGTCGGACATGGTCTTCCTTATATAAGGCGACTACAACCCGGCATTCTCCAGCGACTGCAGGAACTGGGGCGCATCCTGAAAGCCGGTCACGCGGAAGTCGGCGAGTTCCCTGCCTTGCGCGTCGAAGAACAGCGTCGCGGGCGGCCCGAACAACTGGAAGCGCTGCATCAGGGCCTTGTCGTCGGCGTTGTTGGCGGTGACGTCGGCCTGCAGCAACAGGACGTTCTTCAGTCTGGCCTGTACCGCGGCATCGCTGAAAGTGAAGCGGTCCATCTCCTTGCACGACACGCACCAGTCGGCGTAGAAATCCAGCATCACGGGCTTGCCCTGCGCCTGGGCGATGCGCGCATCCAGTTCGGCCGCGCTCTTCACGCGTTCGAAGCGCAAGGTGGCGGGCGTTTCGCCGGTGGAGCGGCCGATGTTGCCGAGCGGGCGCAGGATGTCGCGCGCGCCGGACAGCGCGCCGATCAGGTAGGCCACGCCGAGCAGCAGGGCGAGGATGCCAAGGCCCTTGCCCAGCTTGTGCCAGCCTTTGGCGTTGTGCGGCAACGGGTCGAGCGCGTGCAATCCGACCGCCGAGAAGATCAGCAGCGCTGCCCACAGCAGCATCTGCGCCGCCGACCGGAATCACCGGCGAGACGATCCAGATCGCCATGGCCAGCATCAATACGCCGAAGAAGCGCTTCACCGCCTCCATCCAGGCGCCGGCTTTGGGCAGCAGCACGCCAGCCGAGCTGCCGATCAGCAGCAGCGGGGCGCCCATGCCCAGCGCCAGCGCGAACAGTGCGACGCCGCCGAGAACCGCATCATGCGTCTGACTTATATATAGGAGTGCGCCCGCCAGCGGGGCGGCGACGCACGGCCCCATGATGACGGCGGACAGCGCGCCCATGGCGAACACGCCCGAAAGATGGCCGCCGTGCAGTTTGTTGCTGGTGTCGGTGAGCTTGCTCTGCAGCGCGGAAGGCAGCTGCAATTCGTAGAAGCCGAACATGGACAGCGACAGCAGCACGAACAAGGCTGCGAAACTGCCCAGCACCCAGGGGGTCTGCAGCGCGCTGGAGATCAGGTTGCCGGAATAGCCCGCCGCCACGCCGGCGATGGCATAGGTGATCGCCATGCCCAGCACGTAGGCCAGCGACAGGACGAAGGCGTGCATGTGGGTGATCTTGTGGCCGCGTCCGACGATGATGCCGGACAGGATGGGGATCATCGGGAACACGCAGGGGGTGAGGGCGAGCAGCAAGCCGGCGCCGAAGAAGAACGACACGATCAGCCAGAAGCTGCCGCCCTCGAACAGCCTGGCGATGCGGGTGCCCTCGCTGTCGGCCGGCGCAGTTGCCACGAGCGAGGGCGCCGCACTGACAGTCTGCGCGAGGGTCACGGTGAGCGTCTTCTCGATGGGCGGATAGCACAGGCCTTTGTCGCTGCATCCCTGGTAGCTCGCGTTCAATACCAGCGGCTGCCTGACGTCGACCTTGTCCAGCGTGATCTCGGCCTGGAAGGACTGGTGATACACCTCGATCATGCCGAAGTTGGGATCGTCCTTGGTTTCGCCCTTGGGCAGCGCGACGCGCGCGATCCGGTTTTTGCCGTCTGCGATGCTGAAGCCGATCTTGTCGCGATAGAGATAGTAACCGGGCGTTACCTTGAAGCTGGCGAGCAGCGTGCGCTGGTCAATGGAGTGCACCTCAAGCGCGAAGGCCTGATCGGCAGGCAGGAAGCTCGATTTTTTGCTGCCGAAGGAAAGGAAGTCGGCGTGTGCCAGGGGTGCAAGGCACAGCAGCAGCAATAGCGGAAACAGTCGACGTATCATTTTTCTTTCTTCGATGAGGTCTCTTGTGCGACCCAGTTCAAGTATTCCGGCAAGCCGGCACTGACAGGCAGTGCGATGATTTCCGGCAATTCATAAGGATGCAGCTTGCGCAATGCGCTTTCCAGTTGCGGGTAAGCGGCGCGCGTGGTCTTGATCAGCAGCGGCACTTCGCTGGCGCGTTCGACCTTGCCTTGCCAGCGATACACCGACGCACATTCGGCCAGCACGTTCACGCAGGCGGCGACTCCCTGTGTGACCAGGGCGTCGGCGATGCGTTCCGCGGTAGCGCGGTCCGGCAGGTTGGTGAGCACCAGCAGCACTTCGTTCATCGTGTCCCCGCCCGCGCGCAGCGCACGCCGAGTTGCAGCAATTCGTCCCACACATCGCCCTGGCGCAGACCTTTTACCAGCCGGTCGATCTGCGCGGCCTGGCGCAAGGCGCGCTCGGCGAAAGCCGGCGTGAAGCGGCGCACCGCGCGCTCCACCAGCTTCTGCCGCACACCCCACACGCGCGCATCGCGCAAAGCACCGGCGAGGTTGCCGCTCTGCTGCATGGCGCGCGAGACTTTCGCCAGGGTGCGGATATCTTCCGCGACCGCCCACAAAATCAATACCGTCGCCGTGCCTTCTGCGCGCAGACCGTCGAGGATGCGCGCATAACGCCCGGCATCGCCGGCCAGCATCGCTTCGGAAAGCTTGAACACGTCGTAGCGCGCCACATCCATCACCGAATCCTTCACCTGATCGAAGGAGAGCGGGCCGGCCGGGAACAGCAGCGCGAGTTTCTGTATCTCCTGGAACGCCGCGAGCAGATTGCCTTCCACGCGCTGCGCCAGGAATGCCAGCGTATCCGCCTCGGCAGACTGGCCCTGCCGTTTCATGCGTGCGGCGATCCACGCCGGCAATGCGGCGAGCGGGATCTCGTCGGCGCTGACGACCGTGCCGTGCTGCTCCAAGGCGGCGAACCATTTGCTCTTCATGGCTGTGCCGTCGAGGCGCGGCAGCGAGACCAGCGTGAGCGTGTCCGGGTTCAGGTTCTCGCAGTGGTCTTGCAGCGCCTGCGCGCCTTCCACACCCGGTTTGCCGGAGGGGATGCGCAGGTCGATCACCTTGCGCGTGGCGAACAGCGACATGCTCTGTGCGCTGTTGCGCAATTCCGCCCATTTGAAACCCTGTTCGGCGATCAGCACTTCGCGCTCGCTGTAGCCGGCATCGCGTGCGGCGGCGCGGACGGCATCGGCCGCCTCGATGGCCAGCAGCAGCGCCTCGCCGTGGATGACATACAGCGAGCCTAACCCCCTGGAAAGATGCTGCGGCAGGTCTTCGCTGGATATCCGCATCAGGCTATTCCTGCGGCTTGGCGCGGCTCAGGCGGCGCATGGCCTGCGCCACCGCGTCGTTGCGCATGTCCTTGTACAGCAGCGCCTCTTCCTGCTGCTTGGCGTACACCTGTTCGTCGTCGTAAGTCATGATGCGCGACAGCGAGATCTCCTCGGCTGGCAGCCAGTCGGTCAGCTGGCTGTCGTAAGCGCGCAACGAGACGCGATAGAACAGTTGGTACTCGCGCACGCGACCGCTGCCGGAAAGCGACAGGATCTGCTTGGTGGCTTGTTCGGAGACGACTTCCAGCACAAGTTGCGCCTGGTCGGCGGCGGCGAAGTTGACCTTGTTGGCAGTCAGCGCGCGGCGCAGGTCGGCGACGAAGGGCGTTTCGCCGGGGGCTTTCAGGTACAGGGACTTGAACGCGAACTCCATGCCCTTGAGGTTGCTGCCGCGCAGGTGGAAACCGCACGCGGCGAGTGCCAGCGCCGTTAACAACAAAAGTATGCGCGTCGCGTTCGTCATCAGATCACCACGTTGATCAAGCGGCCGGGCACGACGATGACTTTCTTCGCCGCACCGCCCGCGAGTTGTTTCTGCACCGCCTCATGCGCCAGCGCCAGCTGTTCGAGGGTTGCCTTGTCGGCATCCTTGGACACGCGCAAGTTGCCGCGCAACTTGCCGTTCACCTGGATCACCAGTTCGATCTCGTCCTGCACCAGCGCGGCCGGATCGGCCTTGGGGAAGGCCTGGTCGCGCAGCTTGCTGCCGGCGCGCAGTTCCGTCCACAGTGTCTCGGCGATGTGCGGCACGATGGGCGAGAGCAGCAGCACGGTGTTCTCCAGCACCTCCTGCGCCACGCTGCGCGCAACCGGCGTGTCCTCGTCGAACTTGCCCAGCGCATTGAGCAGCTCCATGGTCGCCGCGATGGCGGTGTTGAAGGTCTTGCGACGGCCGTAGTCGTCGTCGATCTTCTGGATGGTCTGGTGCAACTGCAGGCGCAAGGCCTTGGCGGCAGCGCTCAACTCGCCGCTGCTGTATGCCGCGACTACGCCTTGTTCGACATGGTCGTGCACTGCTTTCCACACGCGCTTGAGGAAACGGAACGATCCTTCCACGCCTGCGTCCGACCATTCCAGTTGCTGGTCGGGCGGCGCGGCGAACATCATGAACAATCGCGCGGTGTCCGCGCCGTATTCGTCGATGATGGCCTGCGGATCGACGCCGTTGTTCTTCGACTTCGACATCTTCTCGGTGCCGCCGATGATCACGGGCAGGCCGTCGGCTTTCAGTTTCGCGCCGATGGGGCGCGCCTTGGCATCGATTTCCACATCCACCTCGGCCGGGTTGATCCACAGCTTCTTGCCGCCTTCCAGCTCGCGGTAGAAGGTCGGCGCGACCACCATGCCTTGCGTGAGCAGGTTCTTGAACGGCTCGTCGCCCTGCACCAGCCCTTCGTCGCGCATCAGCTTGTGGAAGAAGCGCGCATACAAGAGGTGCAGGATGGCGTGCTCGATGCCGCCGATGTACTGGTCCACCGGCAGCCATTGTTGTGCGGCCGCCTTGTCCACCATGCCGGTGGCGCATTGCGGGCTGGCGTAGCGCGCGTAGTACCAGGACGACTCCACGAAGGTGTCCATGGTGTCGGTCTCGCGGCGCGCCTTGCCGCCGCATTGCGGGCAGGCTGCATTCGTAGAATTCCGGCATCTTCGCCAAGGGAGAACCCGCGCCGTCCGGCACCACGTTCTCCGGCAGCTTCACCGGCAACTGCTCGTCCGGCACCGCCACATCGCCGCAGCTCGGGCAATGGATGATGGGGATGGGGCAGCCCCAGTAGCGCTGGCGCGAGATGCCCCAGTCGCGCAGGCGGAACTGCACTTTCTTCTCGCCCAGGCCTTTGGCGTTCAGGTCGGCGGCGATGGCATCCACGGCTTGCTGCATGATTCAGGCCGTCGTATTTGCCCGAGTTCACGCACACGCCGTTCTCTTTGTCGCCATACCATTCCTGCCAGGCCGCATCGCTGAAGGTCTGATCCTTTACGGCGATGGACTGCTTGATCGGCAGGTTATATTTCTTGGCAAACCCGAAGTCGCGTTCGTCATGCGCCGGCACCGCCATCACCGCGCCTTCGCCGTAGCCCATCAGCACATAGTTGCCGACCCATACCGGCACCTGTTCGCCGGTGAGCGGGTGGGTCACCTTGATACCGGTGTCCATGCCCTTCTTTTCCATGGTGGCGATGTCCGCTTCGGCCACGCCGCCCTGCTTGCATTCTTCGATGAATGCGGCGAGCTTGGCATTGTCCTGTGCGGCCTGGGTCGCCAGCGGATGCTCCGCCGCCACGGCGACGAAGGTCACGCCCATGATGGTGTCGGCGCGCGTGGTGTACACCCACAGCTTCTCGTCATTGCCGTCCAATCGTAGGGGAAGGCGAAGCGCACGCCGTAGCTCTTGCCGATCCAGTTGGCCTGCATGGTCTTCACCTGCTCCGGCCAGCCGGACAGCGTGTCCAGGTCCTGCAGCAGTTCGTCGGCGTATTGCGTGATGCGGAAGAAATACATCGGGATGTCGCGCTTTTCGACGATGGCGCCGGAACGCCAGCCGCGCCCGTCGATGACCTGCTCGTTGGCCAGCACGGTGTGGTCCACCGGATCCCAGTTCACCACGGCGGTCTTCTTGTAGATCACGCCCTTCTTGAACAGGCGCGTGAACAGCCATTGCTCCCAGCGGTAGTAGTCCGGTTTGCAGGTGGTCACTTCGCGCGACCAGTCCACGCCCAGGCCCAGCGACTTCAGCTGCTGCTTCATGTACTCGATGTTGGAGTAGGTCCAGGCGGCGGGCGGCACGTTGTTGGCCATCGCGGCGTTCTCGGCGGGCAGGCCGAACGCGTCCCAGCCCATCGGCTGCATCACGTTGTAGCCCTTCATGTGGTGGTAGCGCGACAGCACGTCGCCGATGGTGTAGTTGCGCACATGCCCCATGTGCAGCTTGCCCGAGGGATAGGGGAACATGGACAGGCAGTAATACTTGGGTTTGTCGCTGGTTTCGGCGGCGCGGAACGCCTGGGCGGTTTCCCACTGTTGCTGGGCGGCGGATTCGATGTCTTTGGGTGAATAGTTTTGTTGCATGATGAACGTCGTTTATGGATGCTTGGCGAAATTAGGCCGACATTATATCGGTAAGGCGTGCCCTTAAGTTGCCCGATATCAGCCTGTTAGCGACAAAGTTGGGCTTCTGCTAAAATCGCCGTCTAAAAATTTTATTCATTTCGATCAGGAGAGTGGCAAATGTCCCGTAAACACCCCGTTATCGCCGTTACCGGTTCGTCCGGCGCCGGTACTACTACCGTCAAGCGCGCGTTCGAGAACATCTTCCGCCGCGAGAGCATCAAGGCCGCCGTCGTCGAAGGCGACAGCCTGCACAGCCTGGACCGCATGGCGTTCCGCGCTGCCGCTGCTGAAGCCGGCAAGAACGGCAACAACCATTTCAGCCACTTCGGCCCGGAATCCAACCACTTCGACAAGATCGAAGATATGTTCAAGACGTACGGCGACACCGGCATGTGCAAGCGCCGCTACTACGTGCACAGCGATGTCGAAGCCGAAGAGCACAACAAGCATTTCAACCTGACCGACCTCAAGCCCGGCGTGTTCACCCCGTGGGAAGACATCGAATCCGGCACCGACCTGCTGTTCTATGAAGGTCTGCACGGTCTGGTGCAGAACGAGGCCAAGGGCGTCGATGCCGGCCGTCACGTGGACCTGGGCATCGGCGTGGTGCCGGTGGTCAACCTCGAGTGGATCCAGAAGATCCATCGCGACAAGGCCGAGCGCGGCTATTCCGCCGAAGCGACCGTGGACACCATCCTGCGTCGCATGCCCGACTACATCAAATACATCACACCGCAGTTCTCGCGCACCCACATCAACTTCCAGCGCGTGGCCACGGTGGACACCTCCAACCCCTTCATCGCACGCGACATCCCGACGCCGGACGAAAGCTTCGTGATCATCCGCTTCCGCGATCCCAAGGGCGTGGATTTCCCCTACTATCTGCAGATGATCCCCAACTCGTTCATGTCGCGCGCCAACACCCTGGTGGTGCCCGGCGGCAAGATGAGCTATGCGATGGAGATCATCCTGTCGCCGATCATGCACGACATGATCCAGAACAAGAAGAAGTAAGGGTTGCGGTAATCAACAAAACGGGGAAGCGGAAACGCTTCCCCGTTTTGCTTGGCGGCGCAATACAATGAGCCTGAAGACTCTATTTTGTCCACGAAAAACACGAAAGGCACGAAATGAACAAAGGGGGCATTCATTTGGCGCTCTTCGGTTTTGTTCGTGATTTTTCGTGTATTTCGTGGACAGCGATTTTTTTCCAGGATGAATCCATCTACGACTAGGAGGTGATGATGGCGGAAAGCGATTTTGACCGGATCAGGAAGCAGGTGCGCCAGTTCGTGGTCGAGCGCGACTGGGACCAGTTCCATTCGCCCAAGAACCTGTCCATGGCGCTCATCGTCGAGGCGGCCGAACTGGTCGAGCATTTCCAGTGGCTGACCGAAGAGCAGAGCTGCAACCTGCCGCCGGAGAAACTGGCCGAAGTCGAGCTGGAGCTGGCCGACATCCAGATCTACCTCATCAGCCTGGCGGAGAAGCTGCAACTGGATCTGGTCGGCGCCGCGCAGAAGAAGCTGGCGCTCAATGCGCAGAAGTATCCGGCAGACAAGGCGCGCGGCAATTCGAAGAAATACACGGAGTTCGAGACGCGCAGTTGAGGGTGGCGGCACGGGAGCTCCGCCCAATCCTTTGATCTATTGCCGTCCCGCTTTTCCGATCCTCGGATAACGTTGTCGAACCCTGTACTTCGGCCTCCCTGCAATACCCCATATCTTTTTTCCGGCAGAAGTCTAGGATGCCATTGGCAGGGCGGGCGCTTGTTCGTCCAATTCACACCAAGGAGGCAGCCATGAGCAAATATCTTTGGGTTCTGCTGTCGGCAACGGGCCTGATGCTGGGAGCGCAGTCTGCACTGGCGGCCAGCGCCGCCGTAAAAGAGATGGCGGGAATCATGATGCATCTCAATCATTACCCCGGCGATGCGGAGAAGGCCAGGCTGAAGGCGATCGCCGCGGACATGGGCAATACCGAGCAGGAGCGGGTTATCGCGACTGCGATCTCGAATCTGGAGCACAAGGTGGCGGCGGCGGATGCGGACAAGCTCAGGCAAGTGACGGGCGATATGTCGGCGCCGGCCGAGGTGCGCGACCTGGCAGGGATCGTCCTGGGCATCAACCACAAGCCGGGCAAGGAAGAAAAGAAGAGACTGGAAATGATGTCGAAGTAGGCGGAGTTCCCCGGCGGCGCTGAGGCCTCCTGTGGGATAATTCGCCCATGAATTCCCACCTGCTTTCCGGTCTCAATCCCGAACAACGCGCCGCCGTCGAACTTCCCGCCCAGTCCGCGCTGATCCTGGCGGGAGCCGGCAGCGGCAAGACGCGCGTGCTGACCACGCGCATCGCCCACCTCATCAGCACCGGCCAGGCCAGTCCGCACGGCATCCTCGCGGTGACCTTCACCAACAAGGCGGCGAAGGAGATGGTGACGCGCCTGTCGGCGATGCTGCCGATCAACACGCGCGGCATGTGGATCGGCACCTTCCACGGCCTGTGCAACCGCATGCTGCGCGCGCACCACCGCGAGGCGAACCTGCCGCAGACCTTCCAGATCCTCGATTCCGGCGACCAGCTCTCCGCCATCAAGCGCCTGATGAAGGCGATGAACATCGATGACGAGAAATACCCGCCGCGCGAGGTGCAGAACTTCATCAGCGGCAGCAAGGAGCAGGGACTGCGCGCGCACGAGGTGGAGGCCTACGACCCCTACACGCGGCGCAAGGTGGAGGTGTTCGCCGAATACGACAAGCAGTGCCAGCGCGAAGGCGTGGTGGATTTTTCCGAATTGCTGCTGCGCTGCTACGAGCTGCTGTCGCGCAACGCAGCGCTGCGCGAGCATTACCAGGAGCGCTTCAAGCACATCCTGGTGGACGAGTTCCAGGACACCAACCCGCTGCAATACCGCTGGCTGAAGCTGTTGGCCGGAGCAAGACAATGCGCTGTTCGCCGTCGGCGACGACGACCAGTCCATCTACGCCTTCCGCGGCGCCAACGTCGGCAACATGCAGGAGCTGCTGCGCGACTTCCACGTCGAGAACGTGATCAAGCTGGAGCAGAACTACCGCTCGCATGGGCAACATCCTGGAGGCGGCCAACGCGCTGATCCAGCACAACCGCAACCGCCTCGGCAAGAACCTGTGGACGGCGGAGAGCGGCGGCGACCAACTGCGTGTATACGAGGCGGCGACGGACGTGGACGAGGCCGCGTTCATCGTCGAGGAGATCAGGCAACTCAATCGCGAAGGCGTCCGGCTTTCCGAGGTCGCGCTGCTGTACCGCTCCAACGCGCAGTCGCGCGTGCTCGAACATGCACTGGTGTCCGCCGGATTGTCGTATCGCGTGTACGGCGGGCTGCGCTTCTTCGAGCGGCAGGAGATCAAGCACGCGCTGGCCTACCTGCGCCTGATGGAGAACACCGACGACGACAACGCGCTGCTGCGCATCATCAACTTTCCCACGCGCGGCATCGGCGCGCGCAGCATCGAGCAGCTGCAGGAAGCGGCGAAGATGAACAACACCACGCTGTGGGATGCGGCGGCGCGCGCAGGCGGCAAGGTCACCGCCTTCGTCGGCCTGATCGAATCGCTGCGCAGCGCGACGCAGAGGCCTGCCGCTGCCCGAGATCATGGATCACGTGCTGCAGCACAGCGGTCTGGTGGATCACTACAAGAACGAGACCGGCGCGAAGAAACGCGAAGCGGAAGAGCGGCTGGAGAACCTGAACGAACTGATCAACGCCGCGACCCTGTTCGTGCACGAGAACGAGGACGACAGCCTCACTGCGTTCCTGACCCACGCCTCGCTGGAATCGGGCGAGCATCAGGCGGGCGACAGCGAAGACGCGCTGCACCTGATGACGGTGCATGCCGCGAAAGGCCTGGAGTTCCACACCGTGTTCATCACCGGGCTGGAAGAAGGCTTGTTTCCGCACCAGAACAGCATCGACAACGGCGACCTCGATGAGGAACGCCGCCTGATGTATGTGGCGATCACCCGCGCGCGCCGCCGCCTTTATCTCACTTTCGCGCAGAGCCGCATGCTGCACGGCCAGACGCATTACGGCGTGGCATCGAGCTTCCTGCGCGAACTGCCGGAAGAATTGCTGCACTGGCTGACGCCGCGCGTGAGCGCGCGCAGGACCTTCCACGCCGGCAGCTACGAGACCGGCAGTTACGTCAAGGCGTTCTCTTCCACGCCGATGGAAAAAGCGCCGCCGGCGCCGGATTCGGTGTGGCGCATAGGTCAGCAGGTGTTCCACCAGAAGTTCGGCGAAGGCGTGGTGACCGACACCGAAGGCGGCGGCAGCGACGGTCGCGTGCAGGTCAACTTCAAGCGCGCGGGCAGCAAATGGCTGGCGCTGGAATATGCAAAACTCACCGCCATATGATTTCGCACTGGATGAGCGTTTGCGGCTCATCGTGGAGAGCTACCAAAGGCTGACCGGCAAGGCGCTGATTGGCGAACAACACGGCCTTCCCCCTTGCAGGGGGAAGGATGGGATGGGGGTAGAGTTGGCTGATTCTACTAGTTCTACCCCCACCCTAACCCTCCCCCTGCAAGGGGGAGGGGATGAAGGGATGGCCGCTTTGCGCTCTGCCCTCTGGAACGCTCCGCGCGCCATCGTGGCGCACGGCACCGAGGCTGATCCGGTGTTCTTCTACGGCAATCGTCTCGCGCTGCAACTATTCGAGATGAGCTTCGACGAATTCGCGCGCCTGCCTTCGCGCTTCTCCGCCGAGCCGCTGGCGCGGGAGGAGCGGGCGCTGCTGCTGGACAAGGTGACGCGCCAGGGGTACGTGGACGGCTATTCCGGCATGCGCATCGCCAGGAGCGGCAAACGCTTCATGATCGCGGACGGCACGGTGTGGAACATTGTCGATGAGCAAGGCAAACTCCGGGGGCAAGCTGCGGTGTTTGTGGCTGCACCCTGATATATCGAGAGCCGTAGCGAATCATCAATCAGTTGAGGAAAGGATACCCATGAGCAATTCTTACAAGGAACTCATCCAGCACCTGAACCCGCCGTTGGCCACCTTCCGCAAGGAAGCGGCGGCTACCATGAGCGGCTTCGATGCGATGTCGAAAGCGGCGATGACTGCGGGCGTGGTCTCGGCGCTGGACAAAGAATTGATCGCGACCGCCATTGCGGTGGCGACGCGCTGCGAAGGTTGCGTCGCCTATCACGTGAGAACGCTGGTCCGTCTGGGCGTCACCCGCGAGCAGCTCAACGAAGTGCTGGCTGTCGCGGTATATATGGGCGGCGGCCCGTCACTGATGTATGCGGGCGAGGTGATGCACGCCTTCGAAGAGTTCTCTCAGCCCTGACGGGGTGTTGGAAAACGTAGCGAGGACGGTCAGATGCAAGGCGCACGGCACGGAGCGACCGAGACATACCTGTAGGTAGACGAGGAAGCGAGTACCGTGCAACGCGGCAGATGACCGCCGCAGTAGTTTTGCAGCACCCCGTCGATCAGGCGGCGGGCGGCGGGAATTTGGCCGCCAGTTTGTCCGGCACTTCGCGTTTGGCGGCTTGGGCAAAGGAACTGAATTCCATCACCGCAGTGACCAGTACCATGATCACCGTCGGCATCAGCGCGACGCGCGTGAGTGCGGTCCATATGATGTGGCTCATGTTGTGGTCCTTGGTCGAGATGCTGATCAGCCAGGCCAGGAAGATCAGCGTCGCCGAGACGGCATAAGCCAGCATCAGCAGCTTGCAACGCGAGAAGCTGATCTTCCAGTGCATGTCCACGAACCAGGCCGAGGTCTTCTTGCTACGCAGATAGATCCAGGCGATGAGCGCACCCGAGCAGAGCAGCGGGATGAGCAAACCCACCATGCCTATCTTCAACGCCAGTATCGCGGGCGTCATCAGCAGATCGAACAGGAACACGCCCGAGATGAACAGGTTGTGCGGGGCTTGCGCCCGTTTGACTTCGTCAGGGGTCGCATTGGGATATTGCATGGTCTAGGCCTCTGGATTGTGTGTAACTGGTTCGATCGCGCGCAAGTTCATGCGCGAACGGGAAGATGTTGCGGTAGCTGACGTAGAGCGAGGTGAGGCCGAGCGGCAGCAGCACGATCAGGCCGAGGTTGAACGGCAGCAGGCTGAGGAGCAGTGCGACCACTTGCATGATCAGGCTGTACACGGTGTACGGGATGATGTTGCGCAGCGAGCCGGCCAGGCTGGCGCGCATCGCGGCGAACGGCGCCACGTCGTTGAAGAACACCAGCATCGGCGCGTACTGGAAAGCCAGCATCAGCACGCACATCAATGCGAAGCCGACCAGCAGGCTGAATGCCACCCCGGAGCCCGCGGTCCACATGGCGTCGATCAGGATCTGCGGATCGTTGGCGGCGTTGACGTTCTCGAGCAGGGTGCGCAGTGCCTCGCCGCCGAGCGTGACCATCACGATCGAGGAGAACAGCAGCCCGAGCATCAGGAACGCGCCGAGCGCGGTCAGGCGCGCAGTGTGCTTCTCGAATCCGGCGAACAGATGGGTCAATTCGACCTCTTCATCCTCCTCCAGTGCGTGGCAGACGCGCATGTAACCCGCCAGCACCACCGGCATCAGCATCAGGACGAGCAGCGGGCCGAACAGCGGGATCATGAGCGCGACGAACATGCTTAATGCGCCAACCAGCGCGAGGGTGATGCTCAGCAGCGGATTGCGCATGATGAGCTGGTAGCCCTGTTTCACCCAGATCCAGCCGCGTGCGGCGCTATGTCTTTTGATTTCCATGATGTCCTCGCTTAGAGCCAGACGGGCTGTGCCGTGGCGATATGATTCTGCAGGATGCGTTTGAACTGCTCCGGGTCGTGCGCATTCACCAGCTCGCCGTCGCGCGGCAGGTGCAGGTCGTACAGGCGCGATATCCAGAAGCGCAACGCAGCCAGGCGCAACGCCTGCGGCCATGCCTCGGCTTCCTTCGCGGTGAACGGCCGTGCATCGTGATAGGCCTGCAGCATGGCGCGCGTGCGCTCGGCATCCAGCTTGCCCTCCGCGCTCATGCACCAGTCGTTGACCGTGATGGCGACGTCATACAGCAGGTTGCCGCTGCAGGCGAAATAGAAATCGATCAGGCCGCCGACGCGCTCGCCGTCCATCAGCACGTTGTCGCGGAACAGGTCGGCGTGGATGATGCCGCGCGGAATGCCGGTCAGCGGATGTTTGGCATGGAGTTCGACCTCGCTGTCCAGCAGTGCCGCATCCGCTGGGGACAGGAATCTCTTCACTTGTTGCGCCGCGTCAGCGCGCCAGCTCGCGCCGCGCGGGTTGTTCATCTGTTCGCCGAAGCTCTGCCCGGCGCTGTGCATCTGCCCCAGCATCGCGCCGACCGCCGCGCAGTGGTTCGCATTGGGCTGCATCACCGATTTGCCGGAAAGGCGGGTGACGATGCAGGCCGGCTTGCCGTTCAGCTCGCCCAGGAAGTGGTTGTGCCGATCCGCCACCGGAGCCGGGCAGGGAATGCCGTGGCGCGCGAGGTGCGACATCAGGTTGAGGAAGAACGGCAGATCGTCCGCCGTGAGCTTCTCGAACAGGGTCAGCACGAAACGCCCGTTGCTGGTGGTGACGAAATAGTTGGTGTTCTCGATGCCGGAAGGGATGCCCTGCAGTTCGATCAGCGTGCCCAGCGAATAGTTGGAGAGCCAGGCGGTGACATCCGCCTCGGAAACACTAGTAAAGACAGCCATGCGAAGTCCTGATTCAGAAGCGCTTGATGACCCAGCGCGGCACGCGCAGGCCGGAGTCCATGCTTTCCTGGCGCGCAAACTTGCCGTCGCCCTTGTCGTCCACCAGGTAATAAGGCACGCCATGCTTGGGCGTGATCTTGATCATGTAGAGCTTGCCGTGCATGCGGTATTCCTCCACCGTCTGTTCGGTCTCCTTGATGATGGTCACCTGCGGTTCGTCGGCGGCATCGTCCGCGCTCATCGGCGGCGGGGGAGGGGGTTCGGCTCTGGCAGGAGCTTCGGGCTGCGCGGCGTAGGCGCTGAAGCTCAGGCAGGCGAGGGCGATAAAGGGAATGGGTCGCATGATGTTTTCCGGTTGGAATGGTTGGGTTGATTCTATCCGATACGCGTCACAGGTTGAGCTGCATTTCGCGCTCGGCTGCAGAAGGCTCGAAGCCGCGCGTCTCGTAGTGCTTGAAGATGGCATCGACCACCTGTTCCGGTTCGTCCAGGACCTTGATCAGATCCAGGTCGTCGGCAGCGATCATCTTCTCCTCCAGCAATGCTGTCTTGAACCATTCGGCCATCCCGCCCCAGAACTTGCTGCCGACCAGGATGATGGGCATGCGCCGGGTCTTGCCGGTCTGCACCAGCGTCAGCGCTTCCATCAGCTCGTCCAGCGTGCCGAAGCCGCCGGGCATCACCACATAGGCGCTGGCGAACTTCACGAACATCACCTTGCGCGTGAAGAAGTGGTGGAAGGTCTGGCTGATGTTCTGGTAGGGGTTGTTGTGCTGCTCGTGCGGCAACTGGATGTTGAGGCCGACGCTGGGCGACCTGCCGTAGAACGCTCCCTTGTTCGCCGCTTCCATGATGCCGGGGCCGCCGCCGGAGATGACCGCGAAGCCTGCATCCGACAGCAGGCGGGCGATTTCCTCGGTGAGCTTGTAATAGGGATGGTCGTGCGGCGTGCGCGCGCTGCCGAAGATGCTGACCGCGGGGTGGATATCGCGCAGGCGTTCGGTCGCCGACACGAATTCTGACATAATGCCGAACACCCGCCAGGACTCTTTTGATTGCATCAATTCAGGCGATTGCGTGGGCGGAAGTTTCAGATCGTTGTTCATTTCGGATTCCTAATGATGAAAACCCTGTTGTTGGTGGACGGCTCGTCCTACCTGTATCGCGCATTCCATGCCATGCCGGACCTGCGCAGCCCGCAGGGCGAACCGACCGGCGCCATCTACGGCGTGCTCAACATGCTGCGCCGTTTGCGCAAGGATTACGCCGCGGATTATAGCGCCTGCGTGTTCGACGCGAAGGGCAAAACGTTTCGCGACGACTGGTATCCCGACTACAAGGCACACCGCCCGCCGATGCCGGACGACCTGCGCCTGCAGGTCGAGCCGCTGCACGAAGTGGTGGCGGCCGCGGGCTGGAACATCCTGATGGTCGACGGCGTGGAAGCGGACGACGTGATCGGCACGCTGGCGCAGCAGGCCGCAGCCAAGGGCGTGCGCTGCATCGTCTCCACCGGCGACAAGGACCTCACCCAGCTGGTCAACGCGCATGTCACGCTGGTCAACACCATGAGCAACGAAGTGCTGGACGAAGCGGGCGTGCTGGCCAAGTTCGGCGTGCCACCAGAACGTATCGTGGACTATCTGACGCTGGTTGGCGATACGGTGGATAACGTACCCGGCGTGAGCAAATGCGGCCCGAAGACCGCGGTGAAATGGCTCACCGAATACGGCACGCTGGATAACCTGATCGCCAATGCCGACAAAGTCGGCGGCGTGGTGGGCGAGAACCTGCGCGCGGCACGCGACTGGCTGCCGCAGGGCAGGAGACTGGTCACGGTGAAGTGCGATGTGGCGCTGGATAGACGTTACGATGAACTGGTCGCGCCGGCAGCGGACAACGAGAAGATGAAGGAGCTGTTCGAGCGCTTCGGGTTCAAGAGCTGGCTGCGCGAACTCTCCGATGGTTCTCTCCCCTCGCTCGCTGGCGGGAGAGGGGCCGGGGGAGAGGGTTTGTTCGACGGAGCAGAGAGTGTCCAATCCACCCTCTCCCCAACCCTCTCCCGCCAGCGGGAGAGGGGGCAAGTAGCGCGCCAATTCGAGCAAGCCGCCTTGCCGTCAATGGCCAACGACACCTCCAGCTACGAAGCCATCCTCACCGACGCCCAGCTCGACGCCTGGCTGGAAAAGCTGATGGCGGCTCCCTTGGTGAGCATGGACACCGAGACCACCGGCCTCGACCCGATGACCGCCCAGTTGGTCGGCATCTCCTTCTGCATCGAAGTCGGTCACGCGGCCTACCTGCCGCTGGCCCACCACTACCCCGGCGCGCCCGACCAGCTCGGGCGCGAGCATGCGCTGAAGAAACTCAAGCACTGGCTGGAAAGTCCGGCGCACAAAAAGCTCGGGCAGAACCTCAAGTACGACCAGCACATCTTCGCCAATCACGGCATCGCCTTCGCAGGCGTCGCCGAGGACACGCTGCTGCAATCCTACGTGCTCGAATCGCACAAGCCGCACGAGATGGGCAACCTCGCGCTGCGTCATCTGGGACTTTCCACCATGAGCTACACCGACGTGGTGGGCAAGGGCGCGAAGCAGATCGGCTTCGACCAGGTCGATCTGGAGACCGCCACCAGATACGCCGCGGAAGATGCCGACATCACGCTGCAGTTGCACCAGACCCTATCGCCGCAACTGCAGGGCCGCCTGAACGAGGTCTATCGCGACATCGAACTGCCGGTGCGCGAAGTGTTGTTCAAGATGGAGCGCAACGGCGTGCTCGTCGACAGCGGCAAGCTGGCACGACAAAGCCGCGAACTGGGCGAAAAAATAATGGCCATCGAGAAGCAGGCGTTCGAGCTGGCGGGGCAGCCGTTCAATCTGAGTTCGCCCAAGCAGTTGCAGGAGATCCTGTTCGACAAGCTCGGCATTCCCTCGAAGAAAAAGACCGCCACCGGCTCGCGCTCGACCGACGAAGAGGTGCTGCAGGAACTCGCGCTCGATTATCCGCTGCCCAAGATACTGCTTGAGCATCGCGGCATGGCGAAGCTCAAATCCACCTACACCGACAAGCTGCCGCAGATGGTGAACACGGCAGACCGGGCCGCGTGCACACCAGCTACTCGCAGGCGGTGGCGGTGACCGGGCGTCTCGCCTCGAGCGATCCCAACCTGCAGAACATCCCGATCCGCACACCGGAAGGCCGCCGCATCCGCGAAGCGTTCATCGCGCCCGCCGGCATCGCGCATCGTCTCCGCCGACTACTCGCAGATCGAGTTGCGCATCATGGCGCACCTGTCCGGCGACGAAGGCCTGCTCAAGGCGTTCGCCACTGGGAGAGGACATCCACCGCGCCACCGCCGCCGAAGTGTTCGGCGTTTCATTGGAAGCAGTGAGCAGCGAGCAGCGCCGCTACGCCAAGGTCATCAACTTCGGCCTCATCTACGGCATGTCGGCGTTCGGTCTTGCCAGCCAGCTCAACATCGAGAACAGCGCCGCCAAGCAATACATCGACCTCTACTTCGCACGCTACCCCGGCGTGAAGCGTTACATGGACGACACCCGCGCACAGGCGAAGAGCCGGGGCTACGTCGAGACCTGGTTCGGCCGCCGCCTGTGGCTGCCCGAAATCAACGGCGCCAACGGCCCGCGCCGCCAGGGCGCCGAACGCGCCGCGATCAATGCGCCGATGCAAGGCACCGCCGCCGACCTCATCAAGCTGGCGATGATCGCGGTGCAGGATTGGCTGGAGAAAGAGAAGCTGCAGACCAAGCTCGTCATGCAGGTGCACGACGAACTGGTGCTGGAAGTGCCAGAGGCTGAACTCTCACGCGTGAAGGAGAAGGTGCGGGAGTTGATGTGCAATGTGGCGGAGTTGAAGGTGCCGCTGGAGGTAGGGTTGGGTGAGGGTGGGAATTGGGATGAGGCGCATTAGCGCTCCGTCATTCCGGCGGAGGCCGGAATCCAGTCAAAACCAACACCGTCGGGGGTTGCCCGACAGCAAGCTACTTTCTTTTGCTTCGCCAAAAGAAAGTAGCCAAAGAAAAGGCGACCCCAGCGCGCCGCTGCTTCGCAGTTCCCTGCGTTGCTCGACTGGTCAGGCCTCCTCATAAACTCGCACGACCCGCTACGCGGTCACGTGCTCAAACATATTCGTCGGACTACCCCTGACCAGCCTGCGCTACTCGGCGGCGCACAGGGGAAAGAAAGACGAAAAACACAGAGCCGCAGGGTGGGCACTTCGTGCTCACCCTGCCTCGCCGATGTGCAAATACGGCCGAGTTGAAAGTGCCGCTGGAAGTGGGGCTGGGTGATGAGGAGAATTGGGATTTATTGAACGAGGGGGGTAGTTATTTTGAAAACAAAGTGGATTCTTGCCTTTTTTGCCTGCGTGTTGCTTGTGGCGATCTGGTTTGCTTGGCACCTTTTCTCAATTTATACATCAGCTTTTGGAAATGCGTTACCTCCGCCTGGAAATCGGGCTGACTGGGGGGTAATGGGGGACTTTTTTGGAGGCGTCCTTAATCCGCTATTTTCAATTCTTGGTCTTCTAATGCTGTTGGTTACTTTGATTCAAAACCAACGAGAGCTTGAGTTATCGAGGCAGGAACTAAGAGAGTCAAACAAAGCACTTGGAGCGCAGGCAACGACTCTGGAAAAACAGCGCTTTGAGGATACGTTCTTTGCAATGCTCGACCAGCTTAATCGAGCGTCTGAAAAGATACTTTCTGATGACACAGGCTATAACGCGCTTGGCCTTCAATCAAGAAGCCAAGCAATTGCTAAGCGAGCAGCAGAATTCTTTTTTGGCACTGCTAGAAGTAATCCAGCAGTCAAGCTCGGCATAACCTTGAAGGAAGCGAAAATTGAGTTGCTAAAACTTGATCCGTTATTGAATCAATATTTCAGAGTGCTATATCAACTGCTAAAACTGATTGCTACGAATAGTCCTGGTACGTCACTAACAAAAGGCTTTACAAACTATGAACTAAAAACTTCGATAGCGACTGATACAGAAAAATTCTACTCAAATCTCGTCAGGGCGTTCCTGCCTGAAACAATCTACTTTCTTCTGGCGATCAATTGTTATTCAGAAGATGAAGCCGATTCGTATTACTCGTACAAGTTATTGATAGAGCGCTATGCGTTTTTTGAGCATATGACCTTGAACCTTCCAGAACATCAGCATGTCGAGTTAATGGGGCACATAACCCAGCACTACAAGGCTGATGCATTTGGAAGGAACTTAGACTACAAGAACAACCGTCTCGGATTGAATACTCCGTTTGCTTGAGTCAACCAGCATGGGCACGAAGTGCCCATGCTGTGGTTTTACGTTTTGATTTTCTCTCCCCTGTGCACCGCCTCGATATTTCGCCAACAAGCGGAGGTTTAGGCGAGCACTGTCCGAGCTCCGCGGTGGGGCACGGGGTGTGTGCCCCGCTAGGGCGAGTTGCGCAGCCCCGCTTGTTGGCGAAATATCGAGGGAACCCCGAAGGGGCGGCGCACTGGGGGCGCCTTCTTTGGGTTACCTTTCTTGGCAAGACAAGAAAGGTAACTAGCTGTCGGGCTACCCCCGACGAAGTTGTTTTTGACTGAATCTGCGTGGGCACAGAAACGTGCCCACCCTACATGCTTAGCGCGACCGAATCGACCACAAATACAACTCCTCCACCTTCGCCCTCGCCCAAGGCGTCCTCCGCAAAAACTTCAAACTCGATTTGACACTCGGGTCATGTGTGAAACAGCGAATCGGTATAGCCTCCCCCATCGCCTCCCATCCCATGCTCTCGGAAAGTTGAGTGACCATCATCTCAAGCGTGACGCCCTCCAGCGGAGGTCGGTTTGCGGGTTTCTTGTCGGTGTCCATGTCCGGATTTTACAGGCGAACGCCGGGGCTGAGCGTTTACAATGCGCACCTTGTTTCCAGATACACATCCCATGACCGATTCCGTCCGCCTCGCCAAACGCCTTGCCGAACTGGTGCACTGTTCGCGCCGCGAGGCGGAGCTGTATATCGCGGGCGGCTGGGTGAGGGTGGACGGGCAGGTGGTGGAAGAGCCGCAGTTCATGGTGGCGCAGCAGAAAGTGGAGCTTGATCCTGCGGCGACGCTGGTGCCAATTGAGCCGGTGACCATTTTGTTCCATCGGCCGCCCGACACGGACATGACCGCCGACGCCGTGAAGCGGTTGATCCACGCCGACACACGCGCGGCGGACGACCATTCCGGCATCCGCCTGCTCAAGCAGCATTTCGTGCGCCTGACGCAGTGTCTGCCGCTGGAACCGCATGCCAGCGGCCTGGCGGTGTTCACGCAGGATTTTCGCGTGACGCGCAAGCTGACCGAAGAGGCCGCCACGGTCGAGCAGGAATATATCGTCGAGGTCGCGGGCGAACTGATCGCAGACGGACTCAAGTTGCTCAACCACGGGCTGAGTTTCAACGGCAAGCCGCTGCCGCCGGTAAAGGTCAGCTGGCAGAACGAGACGCATCTGCGCTTTGCGCTCAAGGGCGTGCAGCCCGGCCAGATCGCGCATATGTGCAAAGCGGTCGGGCTGCAGGTGCTGGCCATGAAGCGGATCCGTATCGGGCGCGTGTCGATGTCCAAACTACCGCTGGCGCAATGGCGCTACTTGCTGCCGTATGAAAAGTTCTAAATCAGGAGTGGAGATGCAATCGTTTTGCCAATGGGAGGGAGATACCCTGGTGCTCAATATCCTCGGGCGTCCGCGCGCGAAAAAGACCAAGATCGGCAAGGTCATCGGCCATCAACTGGAGGTGCATGTGGCCGAGAACCCGGTGCGCGGGCGGGCGACGGCGCATCTGGTGACATTTCTGGCGGGGGAGTTCGACGTTCCCGAAAGTGCGATCACGGTCGTGTTCGGGGTATACAACGTCAACAAGCAGTTGCGTATCAAGGCGCCGAAGCAGTTGCCGGCGGTGATTGCGAAGCAGCAGGGCGCTGCCTCGCATTGAGTCAGCCGAAAAATCTTTTCAGCGCGCTGCCCAGCCAGCCTCCGGTGGTGTCCTTGGTCTCTTCGACTCCCAGCATCTGTTTGACGCTCGGCACATAGTCGGCGTCGTCGCCCTTGATGTGGTTGACCAGCCAGATCTTCAGCATGGAGAGGACTTCCGGCGCGACGTTCTCGCCGGCGGCGGCGCGTTTCTGGAATTCCTCCACGCGCTTGGTGAATATCTCGTGCACGCGCTTGTGTGCCCTCAGGAACGGATAGCCGGCTCTTTCCTGCAGCTCTTCCTCAAAGGCGAAATGGGTGACGGTGTAATCGACCAGTTCGTTCAGGACGTGGTTGGTCACCGCCATGTCGCCGGCGCTGTTGGCGTTGCTGAGCTCGTTCAGGTAATCGACGATACGACGGTGCTGCTGGTCGATGCTTTCGATGCCGGTGTCCAAATCACTGGACCAGTGCAGGTATGACATAATTCCCCCTAATGCGACCATTTTATAATAGTCTGATTTTTGCCGCGGGGGCATTGTTTCTTACCCATCCCCCTGAGTCAATCACAATAAGTTCGAACGACTCCATCGGGTCCCACGCATGAGCACTTCCTTACCCGCCAAGTCACGCAGTCTGCTGCGCCGCTATCTGGTGTCGGGCTACGCCCTGTTCATCATATACGCCAGTCTGTCTCCGTTCTCCGGCTGGCGCGAGCAGGGGCTCACCTTCCAGGAAGTGCTCTCTTCTCCGTTCGCGCAGGGCTATACCGCGTTCGATGCCTTGAGCAATCTGCTGGCCTATCTGCCGTTCGGCACTTTGCTCGGCCTGACCCTGCATGTGCATCTCGATGCAAAGCGCAGCGTGTTGTGGGCGACGCTGGGCGGGATGCTGCTCTCCGTCAGCATGGAATACCTGCAGATGTATTTGCCCAGCCGCGCCAGTTCCACCTCGGACATGCTGGCCAACGGCATCGGGATGTTGCTAGGTTCGATGTTGGCGGTCGTCATGGTGCGTCATTCCTGGTTCGCGCGCATCACGGCGTGGCGCATCGGCCTGTTCAGGAAAGAGGCGGGCGTGGACTTCGGGCTGGCGCTGGTGATGTTGTGGATGTTCGCGCAGATCAACCCGTCGCTGCCTATGCTGGGCAACGTGTTCATCACCGAGCCCGCGTACCGCATGTTCGCCGCCATGCCATCGGAACCCTTCAACCCATGGGAAAGCGTGGCGGTCGCACTGAACCTGATGATGGCGGGCTTGCTGCTGCTCACGCTGCTGCGCGAGCGCCGTCATGCCGTGGTCGGCGTGGTGCTGATGCTGTGCGTGGTCGCGCTGGCGAAGTTCGTCGCGGCGGCGGCATTGCTCAAGTCATGGGCGTTGCTGCTGTGGCTCAACGGCGAGGCGATGCTTGGCATCGTCGCCGGCTTGTTGTTGATGGCGGGCATCGGCTGGCTGTCGCGTCCCTGGCTGTTCCGGGCCACGGCGCTGGCGGCGTTGAGCTACCTCGTGCTGGTACACTGGGTGCTGGACAGCGGTACGCCGTCCGCCTCGATGCGGCTGTATTATTGGCATTACGGCCATCTGCGCAACTACAACACCTTGTCGCAGACCGTATCGTCGTTGTTCCCGCTGTTGCTGGGCGGTTATCTTTGGTGGTCGCGAGCCACCGCTCATCGTGAAGAAGGAAAGAAATGAGTCACTACGATAAACACGTGTTCTTTTGCGTGAACCAGCGTCCCGCGGGCGAGGACTGCTGCAACAATTTCCATGCGCAGGCTGCGCGCGACTACGTCAAGGACAAGGTCAAGATGCTGGGCATCTCCACCGAGAAGAACACCATCCGCATCAACTCCGCAGGCTGCCTTGGTCGCTGCGATCAGGGCCCGGTGATCGTGGTCTATCCCGAGGCGGTCTGGTACACCTATGTCGACCAGGCCGATCTCGACGAGATCATCGAAGAGCACCTGACGCACGGGCGCGTCGTGGAGCGCCTGAAGATCTGATGGCCATCGCACTGCAGAAGTTTTCGGTAACGGGTACGGCAGGCGACCTCGAAGGTCTCGTGCACGTGCCCGATGACATCCCCTGCGGCATCGCCGTGGTGGCGCATCCGCTGCCGACCATGGGCGGCACGATGGAGAACAAGGTGGCGGTGATGCTGGCCAAGACCTTTGCCGAGCTGGGCTGCGTCGCGCTGCGTTTCAACTTTCGCGGCGTTGGCGCGAGCGCGGGCGAATTCACCGGCGGCGACGGCGAAACGGAGGACCTGATCGCCGTCGCGCGTTATGCGCAGGAGCAGTTCGGCGAGGAGCTGCCGTTGGTGCTGTCCGGTTTCTCTTTTGGCGGGTATGTCGCCGCACGCGCCGCGCAACAATTGCAGCCGCAGCATCTGGTTCTGGCCGCGCCTGCCGTCGGGCGTTTCGCCATGCCGGCAGTGTCGCCCGACACGCTGGTCATCCACGGCGAACACGACGACGTCGTGCCGCTGGCCGACGCGCTGGACTGGGCGCGCCCGCAGCACCTGCCCATCGTGGTGCTGCCGCAGGCAGAACATTTCTTCCACGGACGTCTGACGCAATTGCGCGACATCGTGAAGCGACATTTCAGCGGAGTTGAACTATGAACGCCATCATCCGCGCGAGCGGATTGCAGAAATCCTACGCCGGGGTGCGCGTGGTGGACGGCCTCGACTTGTCCATCAACAAGGGCGAGTGCTTCGGTCTGCTCGGCCCCAACGGCGCGGGCAAGACCACCACGCTGCGCATGCTGCTGGGGTTGATCGCCCCGGATGGCGGCACGGCCCATCTGCTCGATCTGCCCGTGCCGCAGGCCGCGCGCGAGGCGCGCATCAGGGTCGGCGTGGTGCCGCAGATGGACAACCTCGACCCCGATTTCACCGTGGCGGAGAACCTGCTGGTGTACGGGCGCTACTTCGGCTTGAAGGACAGCGAGATCGAGGCGCGCATCCCGTCATTGCTGGAATTCGCCAGCCTCACCCACAAGCGCGATGCCAAGGTGCCGACGCTGTCCGGCGGCATGAAGCGCCGCCTCACGCTGGCGCGCGCACTGGTGAACGATCCGGATGTGCTGTTCCTCGACGAGCCGACCACCGGCCTCGACCCGCAGGCACGCCACCTGATCTGGCAGCGCCTGCGCGAACTGACCAACCAGGGCAAGACCTTGCTGCTCACCACCCACTTCATGGACGAGGCCGAACGTCTGTGCCATCGCCTTGCGGTGATGGACAACGGCAAACTCATCAGCGAAGGCAGCCCCCGCGAACTGATCGAAAGCAACATCGAGCCGCAAGTGGTGGAGGTATTTGGCGAGCACGCCGCGGCCTGGGCGCGCGAGCATGCCGCGGCTTATGCGCAGCGCTTCGAGGTGAGCGGCGAGACGGTGTTCTGCTACTTGCAGGATGCGCGCGCTCTGGTCGCGCATCTGCATACGCAGAACGGGTTGCGCTATCTGCATCGCCCGTCGAATCTGGAAGACGTGTTCCTGAAACTGACCGGAAGGGAGATGCGCGAATGAGTCACTTTGCATTGCCACGCCTGAGCCTGCGTTTCTACCCCATCTGGCAGCGCCATTTCCTGGTGTGGAAGAAGCTCGCCGCACCTTCCATCATGGGGCACCTCGCCGACCCGCTGATCTACATGCTGGGTCTGGGTTACGGTTTGGGCAGCCTGTTGCCGGAGATGGGCGGCATGTCGTATATCGCCTTTCTCGCCGCCGGCACGGTGTGCTACAGCACCATGAACAGCGCGAGCTTCGAGGCACTGTATTCCGGCTTCGCGCGCATGCACGAGCAGCGCACCTGGGACGCCATCCTCAACACGCCGGTGACGCTGGACGACGTGGTGATGTCCGAGATCCTGTGGGCTGCGACCAAGAGCCTGATGTCAGGTGCTGCCGTGCTGTCGGTGATCTGGCTGATGGGCCTGTCGCATTCGCTCCTGTCGCTGTGGATGTTGCCGCTCGCGCTGATGGTGGGACTGGTGTTCGCCTCGGTCGGCCTCATCATGACCGCACTCGCCCCCAGCTACGATTTCTTCATGTACTACTTCACGCTGGTCATCACGCCGATGATGCTAATATGCGGCGTGTTTTTTCCGGTCACCCAGTTGCCGCAAGGCATCCAGGTCGTGGCCAGCGTGTTGCCGCTGACGCACGCGGTGGACCTGGCGCGACCGTTGATGAACGGCGTCGTGCCTCCGCAGGCATTGATGCACATTGCGGTGCTGGTGGCGTATACGCTGGCCGGGTTCTATATTTCTTTGGTGTTGTTCCGCAGAAGATTGTCCAGATAGTCTCCGTCTATGAAGATTCTTATGCTTATCGGCGTTATTGCCCTTCTATATGCTGGAAGTATCTTTTTTCGTGCCCATCAATGGGAAAGTGCGGCGGAAAAGTATATTGAGGTGGCACTATTGGATATAGCAAAACCATGGAGCGCTGAGAGGCTTGCTAACAGATCTTCATGGTGGCTGAGAGAGAAATCGAGGTTGCGGCCAGCGGAGATAACCAATCTGGCGAGTCAGGATTTTGGAAATCTAGTTGAAATAGCTGAAACACCTGAATGCAGTCTTCAACAAGGTAAGGATGCATATTCTGATGTCGAGCACACATATGCTATTTGTGTGATAACTGGAAAGTTCGAAAAATCAATTCGCACATTGACAATTAGACTTCAAGAAGACAGCGATGGAATGAATGGCGGCTGGAAAATCAACGATTTCATTTCGGTCAAATAAAGTTTGAGGTAAATCATGTTGTGGTTGAAAGCGTTTCACATCTTCTTCGTCGTCAGCTGGTTCGCCGGCTTGTTCTATCTGCCGCGCATCTTCGTCAATCATGCGATGGCGCAAGAGCAGGTTGTGCGCGAACGCCTGAAGCTGATGGAAGGCAAGCTGTACAAGTTCGTCACGCCCATTGGCGCATTGGCCGTCATCACCGGGTTATGGCTCTGGTTCGCATTCGATTTCAGCGGCGGCTGGCTGCACGTGAAAACGACCCTGGTTGCGGGATTGGTTGCGTATCACCTCTATTGTGGCCACTTGGTGAAAGTGTTCGCCGAAGACCGCAACACCCGCAGCCACGTGTGGTTCCGCTTCTTCAATGAAGTGCCGGTGCTGGTGTTGTTGGCTGTTGTCATCCTCGTCGTCGTGAAGCCGTTCTGATATGCCTGATTTCTTCGCCACCTGTCCGCGCGGACTGGAAAAACTCCTCGCCGACGAACTCACGTCGTTCGGCGCCGCCAATGTGCAACCCACCGACGGCGGTGTCGGCTTCGCGGGCGACTGGCCGCTGTGCTACCGCGCCAACCTGCAGAGTCGTCTCGCCTCGCGCATCCTGTGGCGCGTGAAAGAGCCTACGCCGTTCCGCGAGGAGCAGGATGTGTACAAGGCTGTCTACGACCTGCCGTGGGCGCGCTGGTTCGATGTGAGCAACACCATCCTGGTCAAGGTCACCGCAATTAAATGTCCATTGAAGAGCCTGGAGTTCATCACGCTCAAGATCAAGGATGCAGTGTGCGACAAATTCCGTGCCGAGAAGAACGCGCGCCCCAGCGTGGCCAAGCTCGATCCGGACATGCGCATCCATGCTTTCTTCGAGGGCGAGAAATTCACGCTGTACCTGGATACCTCCGGTGATGCGCTGTACAAGCGCGGGGTGCGCACCCACACCAACATCGCGCCGCTGCGCGAGAACCTCGCCGCCGGCATCCTGAAGATGACCGGCTGGAAGCCCGGCATCCCGCTGCTCGACCCGATGTGCGGCAGCGGCACCTTCCTTATCGAAGCAGCGCAGATCTCGCTCAACATCCAGCCCGGCATCGCGCGCCATTTCGCGTTCGAGAAACTGAAGAACTTCGATGCCAAGACCTGGAGCACTATGCGCGACGCCGCCTTCGCCGCGCAGAAGCCGGTGAGCGAACTGCCTATCTACGGCAGCGACCTCTACGGCGATGCGCTCAAGGCCGCGCACCAGAACCTGGAAGAGGCAGGCATCCGCGAGACGGTGGACCTGAAACAGTGCAACGCGCTCGAAGCCTCGCCGCCCGAGAAAGAAGGCATCCTCGTGGCGAACCTGCCTTACGGCGAACGCATGGGCGACGAGGACGAACTGGCCGAGCTGTATCCGCAACTGGGCGACGTGCTGAAGAAGAAGTTCGGCGGCTGGAACGCCTACCTGTTCACTGCCGACTTGCGCATCGCCAAACTGATGCGCCTGGCGCCATCCAGACGCACGCCGCTTTATAACGGCGCAATCGAGTGCAGGTTGTTCGAGTACAAGATTGTTTCAGGGAGCAATCGGCCAAAATGATCGAAGTTTCGCTTGAACTCAAACTCGATTCGTTCATTGTTAACAGCATGGGGGAATCCGAGGACCTGTCGAGTCAGATGTCAGCCAGGGCGCTGAGACTGTCTTGCGCGAAGATCGCTTCCGCGCGACGACTCGCAGGTAACAAACCGAGTGCCGACTTCGAGTTCCTGGGTTCTTCGAGCAAACGCGAGGCTCAGGCCGAAACCGACACCGAGTTCGATGACAAACTCCTTGCCTATCTGACGACGCATGCGACGGTAGATACCTCAAGGGTCAATATCGCTTCTGGCGCTTCGGGCTATCTCGCCGCTCCAAAAGCGGTCAGCAGCGGCGAGATCGGTCGGATGTACATCATCGAGGCGCCGAACCAGAGTGGCGTAGATCTGGAGTTGGTCTTCAAGCAGGATCAGTTCGATGCCGCCTGGGAATTGATGACACGACAAAAGGTCCGCAAGGTGATCGCCACCCTGGTCTGTTTCAAGTTGACGCATGGCGCCCCTGAAGTGCACAGCGAGAACATATTCGTTTCGGGCGTGCTGTCCTGCTCGCTGCAGCTCGTTCCGAACGAGTAGATCGGTTCAAGGCGGGCTGCGCAGTTTACTTTTTCAGCTTGGGGCGAGGCTTGTGATAGAGCTGCTTCAGCAGGAAGATTTCCTGCCAGGCCCTTTCTGGAAATCCTTCGCGATCGAACCTGCCCCCGCCGCGGCCATTCGGCTGCAGCAAGTCAGCCATATAGTGCTCCCCTTCATGCGAGTTCCAGAGCTGGATGATCTTTTCCAGAACATGCGGAAATCGCTCTTCAAGCATTTGCGGGTATTGGTTTTGGCTGCATTGCAGCGTTTGCAGAACGGCCTCCCTGCTGATCATCGCCATCGCTAATCTCCTTTTCAAAAGAGCACTTTCTGGCAGAGCCTGAATTGCGCGAACCTGCCATCCGGAGCAAAGCCTAAGACGGAGCAAGCAACTGCGTCAATACCCATGTTGTGCGAGTGGGATGGTCTGCCCATGTCTGTGCCAAATCGCAATCTGACTGAAATACTCAGGTAACACACCATCGCTATGCTGCGCTCCATTACTTCACCGAAGGAGCGAACATGAACCAGCAAACGCTGATGGCTGTCCTCAGCGCTTACCCGGCCCCGAAGGCATCCGACGAGTTGTTATGGCGGGAACTGACGCAGGCGTGGCGGAATGAAGCGTCTGCGCGCAGCCGAAAGGTTCGGGAAATATACGATGACGAAGAACCGTGCGCGCAGTCCCCGATGGCCAGGAATCTGGAGAAGATCGTGTCGACTACCCGTTCTAACTGGGCGGCTTCATATGCGAACGGGAAATTGCCCGCCACGCGTCGGCGTTAGCCTTGCGCGCGCAACGACGCCATGAACCTGGCGCGATTTCCCACCGCGCTGAGCAGGGAAACGGCGAACCTGGGATTGGCGCCGACCAGATCGAGAAACACATTGCGATTGATCGCCAGCAACACACAATCGGTTTTCGCAATGGCGCTGGCCACTCGTTCACCGCGCGTGATCAGCGCCATCTCGCCGAACATGCCGCCGCGCTCGATCTTGCCCACCACCCTGTTCTGGACCGCGATCTCGACGGCGCCCTCCAGCACCACATACATGAGCACGCCGGTCTGGCCTTCCTGCATGATGACCTTGCCTGCCGGATAACGGACGCGCGCGCTGTCGTCGAGCTCGTCCACCAGCTTGTCCAGCATCTTCTTGTCGAATATCTCCGAGTCCTTCAATGCTTCGTGGCTGACTAGCATGCCACCTACATTCAACGAAGCTATCGAATCGCGCAGGCGCGTGATCATGATACTCATCAGCAGCAGCCCGAACTCGGGTGCCGTACTCAGCGCAGTCTGAAGTTGTCCGTTATCCAACGTGTACAGGCGGCAGTTCGTTTTCGCCGTGGCTGTCGCAGTCCGGGGCATTTTGGAGATCAACGCCATCTCGCCGAATATCTCGCCGCTGCGCACCGCGCCTACCGGCCTGTTGTTCACCGTAAGGACAACTTCCCCTTCCACCAGAAAATACATCTTGTCGCGCTGCAGAAAGAAAGGATTACTCTTTTCGTTCTCGGCGAAGATGGTCTTTCCTGCCCCCACATCCATTGCGCTACCGGAAGCCTTGAAATACTTCAGCGCGACGCTCGTGTCGTAGCTGGGCTTTGCCGGCGGAACAAGAAAATTTAGATCGTCCATTGTCGATTTCAGTGGCTCGCTGAGGGTGATTGATGCTGGCAGGAGCGGCGGAATTTACCTGTGCGGGCAAACAGGCGTCAATCGGGATTTGCCGCCAAACCGGTTCGGAGTCGACAGAAAGGTGGCGAAATCAGTCGTCTGATAGTCTCCCATCTCTCTCAGGAAATGGGAGGCCACATAACGTGACTTTCAGTTTTTAGTGAAACAGGCTGGCGAAGAATCCTTTTTTTCTTGCGATGAAATCATCCTGCTCCGCCAGGTTGTCTTTTACCGAATCCACATAATCTCCATCGTCGCCCTGGATATGGCTGAACAGCCAGTGGAACATCAATTGGTGCAACTCTTCGGAAACATCCTCCCCCTGCTTGAAGCGGGTCTGATAATCGCTCACGCGTCTTATGAACAGTTCATGGACCCTCTTGTGGGCCTTGGAGAAAGGATAATTCGCCTCTTCCTGCATGCTTTCTTCAAAACCGAAGTGCGAGATGGTGTAGTCAATCAGGTCTTCAATCACATTTCCGACAATCGCCCTCTTGTGTCCGTTGGCGCGTGCGTCGTCCAACTGGTTGATGTAGTCGACAATCACCCTGTGCTGCTTATCGATAACGTTGATGCCGGTATCCAACTCAGCGCTCCAGGTCAGTTTGGCCATATATGATCCTCCTGATATTTATGAATTGAAGTATTAAGCAGCATGCGAATTGCTAATGGCATGCTGGTGACTAGGGTACTACCAGCAGTCCTCTTGTTGTGGGGGTTTGTCATAAGCAATACACTGTATTTTTGTGCGAGATGCATAGTAGAGGACAAAAAACGATGTCTATCCGAAACAAGTTTCTGCTGGAGCCTGCAAGAGCCGTGCTGGTCGTCATCGACGTGCAGGAAAAACTCTGCGCGGCCATGGATCAAACCGCGCTGCAGCAACTGACCAGGAATGCCGGCATCCTGCTGGAAAGCGCGAACGAACTGGCGCTGCCGGTGATTTTCACCGAGCAGTACGTCAAAGGCCTGGGCCCGACACTGAGCGAACTGAGGCAAAGAACGCCTGTAGCGCCCGGCGTTGAGAAACTGACCTTCAGCTGCTGCGGTAACGAGGCCTTCGTCAAACAACTGAAAGCGAGCGGCAGAACGCAGGTCATCGTTAGCGGCATGGAGACCCATGTCTGCGTGCTACAGACCGTCATCGAACTGCTGGCTGACGGCTTCGATGTGCATGTCGTCAAGGATGCGGTGCTGAGCCGCAGCAGTGACAACAAGCAGACCGCGATCGAAGCCATGGTGCTGGCCGGGGCCGTGCCCACTAGCACCGAGTCGGTCGTGTTTCAGTTATTGAAGATCGCGGGGACCGAGTCGTTCAAGAGACTCTCGAAGCTGGTCAAATGAAGTGCATGGAAGATGTGGTTCCGATTGTCGAGTACGAAAATTAATCAGGCACACTAAACCGCTGTTTCAACTGGCGTCCATTGGATTACCCACAGCTCATCCACAGAAGCATCCACGGCGATTGTGGGCAAGTAGCGTCGCCGCTTTTGAGCGGACTAATTCTTCATTGAGGCGGACGTTCTGCCGGGATGAACAACTCCGGATCCACCATCACCCCGTTCAGCACCACGCTCCAGTGCAGATGCGGGCCGGAGGCGCGGCCGGTCTGGCCGGAAAGCCCGACCCGCTGACCCTTGCGCACCGCCTGGCCGGGGCGCACATCGATGCGGTCAAGGTGGCAGTACAGGGTGATGAAACCGTTGCCATGGTCGACGAAGACCGTCTTGCCGTTGAAGAAATAGTCCGCCGCCGCCAGCACCACACCCTGCGCACTCGCCCTGATCGGCGTCCCGCGCTTCACCACCACATCCAGGCCGGCATGCGGCAAGCGCGGCTCGCCGTTGAAGAACCGGCGCACGCCGAAGCGCCCGCCCAGTTCCCCCTGGGCGGGAAGCAGCAACTCCAGATCGGTATCCGGCGCGGCGCGCCAGTAGCGCTTGAGCTCCGTGATGGCAGCGATCTCGCGCTCGGCCCGCGCCAGATCCTTGGGCGATAGCTCTATCTTGCTCCTGTCCTTGAGCGTGACGTGCTGCGCGGGGTAAGTCTTCGGCCGCACGTCAAAAGGCAACATCATCGTCTCGTGGCCGAACTGCACCTTCAACTCATGCATCACCGGCGTGCTATCCAGCGGCAGGCCCACTACCGCGTGCCATTGCCCTTGCTCGGCGGTGACCAGCACGGGCCGCTCTTCGAACCATGCCTGCGGTTTGTCGGCGATGGCGGTGACGCTCCCGAGCGGGATCACCACCACCCCGCCGGGCACGTTGGAAGACTCCGGCAGGGCCGCTTGGGCGAGCAGGGGGAGTGCGACGAGGACGAGCTTCAGAAAATGGCGAAGCATGGCGGTGAGTGTGTGCATGGGCATATTTTAGCCTGCTACGTCTGGAATACTGGTCCGGATTCCAGGATGAAGTGAAATTTCGAGTTGGGTCCAATTTCCGCCCCGCTGACGTAAAAAAACCGGCACACCCAACACTGGGCATGCCGGCTGTTTCCGGCAGGCTGGAACCGCTCAGGAAATGGCGATCTCCCTGTGATGGGTGACGCCGGCCTTCTTGGGCAACTTCAATTCCAGCACGCCATCCGCATACTTGGCCTGGACCTTGTCCTCAACGACATCCTCGTCCAGCCTGAAGCTGCGCATGGTCTTGCCGTAGCAACGCTCGCTCAGCAACGTCTTGCTGCCTTCCTTCGTTTCCTTCTCATGCTTGACCTCGGCGCTGATGGTGACCATGTTGCCATCGATGGTTACATGGATATCGTCCTTCTTCACGCCGGGTATCTCGGCCCTGACCAGGTATTCGCTACCGGCCTCGGAAACGTCCATCCTTATCTCCGGCTCTACCTCCTGCCACTCTCGCATGGACGGACGCAAAGCAGTCCGCATGAACCGATCAAACAAATCCTGCGTGTCCCAGAACGGATCGAGACGCGCAATCTCGCTACGTGGATTGAAACGGGTTAGTGTGTTCATGATAGTCCTCCTGCTTCTGATGCGTGATCGAGCGCGGGCCGCTGAAACAAGGGACGCGAGTCGCAATCGACCACGATGTCGTACTAGGTAGCCTGCGACAAGCCACCGCTCCTGATCTCTCGTAACCTTTGAGTGCATCGGCACCCCGCAAGTTTCACAGGAAGGACTGATAACAATGGTAAGCACGCATGTATTGGCGGTGGTTCGTGCGGCTGTCTGCGAGTGTTCTGGCACAGGACGATCGCGTGACAGCTCAGTCGGCCGACTTGGGCAGATACTCCGCGACCTCGCCTCGCTTCACCCGCATCTCAGCTGGCTGCTCCGCCCCGTCGTGCAGCACCGACAGAACAACCTCCTTCCCCACATCGCCGCGCAATCGCGTCCAGACTTCCGCAGCAGACAGGGTCTTGACCTCCACGCCGTCGATGGCGGTTATCTTGTCGCCCTCTTCCAGGCCGGCGGCGGCAGCAGCGGAGTTCGCTTCGACCGAATACACCTCGATCGCCGGCACATGGTTGAACTCGCTTCCGGCGAACACCAGCCCGGTCAGCGCTCCCCGCGGAAGCGGACCATTGAACACTTGTTCGATCTTGCTTTTTTCCATCACCGAGACGCCGCTGCAAAAGTCATCCGTAAAAACGGAGATCTGCGTCGAGGCGCGATACCTGTTCCGCGTGTAGCGCAGCACGATGGAGCGGTTGTCGGCACTGATCTCGCCGGTCACTTCACCCGTCTCCTCAGGTATGTTGCACTTGTCCGCCTTGATCGCGCTGTGCCACCAGGTGCCGCTCAGGTTCTGGCCGCTCCGTTCCAGCCGGAAGACGATCTGTTCCCGGGTCTGGACTGGCACCGAGCCAACCAGCGTGTAGGTGGACAGCACTTCCTTCTCGGTCACATTGTGATCATCGGTCGCCAGCGTGACGCGGCTGCCCTTGATGTTCAAACGGTATGGTGTGCCGTCCGCCGCCATCCAGGTGCCGATCATGGAGGTGAGCTTGGCCGCCTGTTCCTGGCGGAACTCCAGCTTGATGATATCGTCCTCCACCTTCATCGCATCTTCCGCCTTCTGCGACAGCTCCAGATAACGGCGATAGCTCTTGATCGCCTCATCGAACTTGCCCAGCTTCGACTGCACGGAGCCCAGGTTGAACCAGGCCGAAGGCATTGCCGGATCGAGCTCCGTCGCGCGGCGAAATTCGTTCGCAGCCAGCTCCAGTTCGGAGTCGCTCTTCGCCATCTCTATTGCCGCCACACCGCGCACCATGTGCTTGCGTGCGTCAGCGGCGGTCTCTTCAGCGCGGACGAGTGATGCCGACAAAAAGGCTGCGACCGATAGCATGCAAAGGAGGGTTTTCATCTTGTTCTCCAAAAAAGGTATTGAGCGATACGGGGTCAGTATGAAGCAGCCCGCACTTCGTGGACACTTTAACCAAAAGTAGGTGCATTTAGGGAGGCACCCATTTCTTTCAAACAAATTGGGGTACCCAAAGACCGCTCCAGTTGCCGGAACCAATTCGATGCTGATTGTCTAATTTCCCCAGGCCGTTCAGTCATATGGCCCGCCCCCGATCACCATGGCCAAATGTGATGCGTGCGGAAACGATTACGACAAATCCTTTCAGGTTGTAGCCACGGCATGGAAAAGGGCGGAAGGAAAGGATGTTTTGCTGCGGACACTGCGCCGAGCTTTCAGGCGTGAAAGAACTGCGCGATCGCGCCTAGAAGATACGCCTAACGCAAGGAGAATTGACATGACACAACTCAAAGAACTTATGACCCACGACGTGAAGGTCATCACTCCCGATACGAGCATCAGGGAAGCTGCGAAGATGATGCGCGATGGGAATTTCGGAATGATGCCGGTCGAGGAAAATGATCGCATGATCGGGACGATATCCGATCGCGACATCGCGATTCGCGCTGTCGCAGAAGGCATGGACCTCACCACCAAGGTTCGTGACGTGATGTCCAAAGGCATTGCTTGGGCTTTCGAAGACGAAACGGTCGAAGAGGCGGTCGCGATAATGAGCGAGCACCAAGTGCGGCGTTTGCCGGTAGTCAATCGAGCCAAGCGACTGGTCGGCATCGTGTCGCTGGGCGATCTTGCTTCGGAAATGAAGCCGGCTGCCCAGGCACTTTCTGAAATATCGAGACCGATCTCGCATCACCTGCATTGATTGCAGGGAGCGGCAGCTCTTCTGCTTGATTCCCAAACCAGCGCTACGTTCATTTCGCGATGAACGTATGCCGGTGCTTTGCGACTTACATATATGCCTTCGCTTCCTCGCCCGGATTGGGGAGGCCGGCGATGCGCCAGGCAACCCTGATGCTGTGAAACAGATCCGTCATGCACAGGTCGTCGAGTCTATTGACGTGGCAGACGTGGCTGACGGCTGGCAGCCCACCTGCGGCGTAGTGTTCGCGCAAGAAGCGTATGATCGCCCAGTGCTCTGCACCCAGTTCGTTTATGCCTTCCTCAGCAGCGATGCTGCGTGCCAAATCTTCGTCCCAATTCGATGGATCAGTAAGAAATCCGTCCTGATCGTATTCAGGGTGCGGCATGATTTACCTTCCTTTCGTGGTCAAGGAAGACCGGGCGGAACTATCTGCGGTCCGGATCCAGGGTGGGGCTGCATCATAGAGTATCTCGCCGCCTTTTCCACTGAGGTGTTCACCCCATTTCCCGTATTTGGCTAATCAGAATAAGAGTGTCAGTCTGAGCTATCCCCCGCAACCTCTGTCAGTCGCCTGGCCAAATTCCTTTTGGGCAGCGATTTTGCCGGAGCACAAAAACAAGACAGCCACGCCAGCATCCTGTTTCAATTGGCGTTGATCGAGTTACCCACAACTCACCCACAGATGCATCCACGGCAATTGTGGGTAACGTAGTGTTGACCAAAACGACCGCTCGCCGCCTTTACCTCCCGCCGAATTCAGCAGAAATTGCAGGGGTGTCCATACTGTAAAATAGTCGTTTTACCCAAGGCCAGAAACAATGACGATCTCAGAGATCCAGCTCATCACCATGCTCGAATTGCAGGATGGCATGAACAGCAAGGTAAACCCCGCCTGGGTTGCAGCCAGCAATAACTGGCATCGCGCCATCCAAGTCGAAGGAGTTGAGGCGATCGAACACCACGGCTGGAAGTGGTGGAAGAAGCAGGAATGCGATTTGGCCCAACTGCGCATGGAGCTGGTCGATATCTGGCACTTCATCCTGTCTGCATCCATACAGAGCAAACTCGGAAACATCGCTCTGGCGAAGACGGAAATGCAGACCGAGCTTGATCTTCACCAGAGGTCGGTTCAGTTCGATAACCGAAACTACGTACTCGCCCAATTAAGTTTGCTGGACAAGCTCGACTTGCTGGTGGGGCTGGCGGCAGCCGGACGCACAAGCCTGGCGCTATTCGAGTCACTGCTGCATGACTGCGATATGGAATGGAACGACCTGTTCAAACAATACATCGGCAAGAACGTGCTCAACGTGTTCCGCCAGGACCACGGCTACAAGGCCGGAACGTACATCAAGATATGGGATGGTCGGGAGGACAACGAACACCTGGTCGAGGTGCTGGAAGTCGCCGATCTGGATTCGGCCGATCTCCGCGACGAACTCTACGGCGCACTCAAGGCAAGATACTTGAACCTAAGTAACTGCTGATCCATTCCTCCGTTCGTGGTGACCCTTCGACAGGCTCAGGGCGAACGGACAAATCAGCATTTCAAGATGCCACGTAAGATCCCCTCTCCCGCAGGCGGGAGAGGGTTAGGGTGAGGGGCGTTGAGTTGAAATAGTTTTGATTTAGCGCACAGTCCCTCATCCCCAGCCCTTCCCCCGCTTGCGGGGGAAGGAGTAAATTCAAGTATCGAAATAGAATTGGAATAAAAGCCACCATGCCAAAACAAGAAACATTCGAAAATGAAGTAACCCTCGCGCTCTCCGAAAAAGAGATGGACGAGCTCGACAGCTTCCTCATGTCCGATGCCACCAGCAACGAAGTCATGCTGCTCGATTGCCTGGATGGATTCCTCACCGCCCTTGCCTCCGGCCCGGCCATGCCAAAACCGGAAGAATGGATCCCGCGCGTGTGGGGCCCGACAGCAGCAGACGCACCGACATTTGCATCCGCTGCCCAGGCAGAGCGAATCACGGACTTGATGACGCGCCACATGAACGCCATCGTCTGGAGCCTGCAACAGGACGCGGAGCATTTCGAGCCCGTCTTTGATCTGCAAGTCTTCGAAGGCGACGAGCGCGAATACATGGACGGCGAGATGTGGGCGCACGGATTCATGACCGGCATCGACATGCAGCGAGATAGCTGGCAGCCCATGTTCGAATCCAAACACGGCCCCGTGGCATTGCGGCCGATCTACCTGCTGGGTGCGCCGGAGATCACCGAGGCAGAAGAAGAACTGGTAAAGACACCGGCTGCAGCGCGAAGAGCTTTCAAAACAGATCCCGGCAAGCATCGGCTGGATTTACAAATTCTGGGCGCCGCAACGCCGTGCGGCAGACAGCGCCAGTGGCAAAACCGCTGCAAATGAGATTCCAAAGATAAGCCGCAATGCACCTTGCAGTTGCGGCAGCGGAAGAAAGTACAAGAAGTGCTGCGGGGCAGCTCAGGGTGAAGATTGAGAAGGGGTTGACGGAACTGGCCCCCCGCGCTTGACCCGTGGGACTGGCTCTTAATGAAATTCCGGCAGAGCGAAACTGGGAACAGCTGCATCCCGGTCAGGATGAATGATTCGGTATCATTGCGGTCTCGATACACAATCAGCCTATTGGATTCCAATGACAAAACCGGATAGTTCGAAGTCCAAAATCTTAGGGACCTTGTTTGCGCTGGTGTTTGCGCTCGGATTTACGGCAGGGGGGATAGCGGGAGGCGTCCTTCCCATGTACAAGCAGTTGTCCGGCTGGTGGAAGGCCGGTTCTTTTGTTCCAGTCCCGGCAATGGTGGTGAGTACGGAGCTGGAATCCCGCAGCAGCAGCCGATCGGGGATAACTTACCGTGTCCAGGCGGAGTTTTCCTACGAATACCAAGGCAGCAGCCACCTCAGCCGCAGGATCCGGCTGGACGATGGCGGCTACGATAACGTCGGCGGCTATCATGAAGATATCCATGGGCAACTGAGCAAGGCGCGCGACAGTCTGTCGCCCGTGACCTTGTGGGTTAATCCGCAGCAGCCGGACGAGGCGGTATATGACCGTTCGATTCGCTGGATGCTGGTCGTCTTCCTGATCCCTTTTGCCGTGTTGTTCCCGGCAGTGGGATTGGGTGCATGGTGGGTGATATGGCGCATCTGGCGGAACAACGATGTCTCCCGGGATTCCATTGCCCGCCTGTTCAAGGGCGGCCACTCCGTTACTTCGCCCAACGCGCCATGGGTGATCCAGGGGGATGGTGGCGGGGTGACTGGCTTTTGGGTTGTTTGCACTTTCTGGAACATCCTCAGCTGGCCTATCGCGATTCTCTTCTTCAGCAGTGCCAAAGCGGCGACATGGTGGGTGTCTGCAATAGTCTCGATCTTTCCCGCCATCGGCCTGGTGCTCCTGTTCAATGTCTTGAAGATCATGCGCGCCCAGCGGCGCATAGGAAAACCCATCCTGACGCTTGACGGACCGGGCTCGCCGGGGTCGATGCCCCTGCAAGGAAGAATACGATTCAACCCAGCATTCGGTGCAGAATTGGTTTCTGCGGAAATGACGCATGATGTGAAAGTGACTGTGGAACATGTCCGCGACAACAGGCGCGGAGAAGACGGCAGCAGTACAACGCTGTGGCAAGGGCAAGCCATGCAGGCGAAAATGGTGCGTGGCACACAAAGCCTGAATTTCAAATTCGATTTGCCGGCGGATTTGCAGGCATCCGCTGCAAGCAGTTGGGGGCAGCAATATTTCCGGATCGTGCTGGAGACATTGGGCGGCACAGTCAAGTTCAGGCTGCCGGAAGACGCCGTGCAAGCAGCCGCATTTCCGGGGCAGCAGGTATTCCCGCCGCAGTTCGCCGACGAATTGCCGGTCAACGCTTCAAAGGTCGCTGTCAGGGTGCGCTGGTTGGCCAAAGCATTCTCGTTTGCTTTTGCCGCCTTCTTTTTGTGGATGGCGGTTACCCAGTTCGCCATTCCCGTATACCAATCCACTCGTCAGAAATCGCAAACCGATACGCAATCGTCGCCGGCAAACCAGCAAGCGCAACAACCGCCTGTTCATGCGCCTATCCGGCTGGATTCCTGGGCGGGCAATGGATTTGGCGTGGTGGGGAGGGTGTCCGGGAATATGGACATCGGCGATAGCGAGGTGCAATTGTTTCCCGAGTCCATCGAACTGCGTTCATTCGGCGCTTGCGCGCCCGATTGTCCCACGATCCGTTCGATTGCCTTTTTGTTGAGCAAGCAAGGCAGCGACTCGTTTTCTGTCCTTTCTCAAAGCGCGGAGATTCCAGTACTTGAAGAATTGCCCAATGGCCCGCCCCTCGCCATCAATATTCCAACCGACCGTCTTCCAATCAAACTCAAGTTCACCGACAGGAATCAGCTGGCAGGACTGAGACTGACGCTGGCAATCAACGGCGCGATCAAGGAAGAAGGGAAATTCACCCCCGCGAGCTGGTATACCCATTCCGAATCATTGTCCCCCGAGCCGAACCAGAAGCCGGCACAACTGCAACTTGCCGCAGGCATGGAACAGCTTCTGGGGCAGGCGCAACAAGCGGTGCGCGAGGGACGATTTGTGGACTTGCAGCAGCTGCTTCAGGCAGGTGCTGATGCAAATGCGCTCGATGCGGAAGGCCAAACCATGCTTATGCGCGCGGCTGATCGCGGCGACTTGAAGAGCGTGGAGTTGTTGTTGGCGCACGGCGCGCAGGTCAATGCCAAAACCGCCGTCGATCAAGAGGGCAGGGGAGCGCATACCGCCTTGCATGATGCGATGCGGCAGGATGCAGTGGATGTCGCGGATGCACTTGTCAGGGCTGGCGCAGACACGCATGCAAAGGCCAACCAGTTCTGGACGCCCATGCACTATGCAGCTTATCTAGGCGCAGTAAAGTCGATCCGGTATTTGCACCGCCATGGCGTCGGCATCGACGAACCATTTTCCGGCGCACGCGGCTCGACTCCGTTGATGCTTGCCGCTCAATATGGGCAGGTGCAGGCGATTCGAGTCTTGCTTGAGTTGGGCGCCGACCCCATGCGCAAGGACTTGTACAACGAAGATGCCTGCGGCTATGCCAAGTTCTTCAAGGCGTCCGCCTCGTTTGAAGCACTGGGCTGTAAATGAACGGAATCAAAGGGGTCAACCCGACCCCTTCGGCTCCAACTCCTTTGGCTCCACGTGGCGTAGCAATCCGTTGGCTGCGTATCTATGAGCCCGATGGGGGGATGGTATGCCCGATTTCATCGGGTTACACTTTGCACAACATACGATTCAAGCGGGGTGTGTGATGGGATACGTAGAACTGATCAGCAAGCTGGAAGCGCTGCCGCGCGAGAAGCAGGCAGAGGTTTTCGAAGTCGTCGACTTCCTCTCCAAGCGCTGCGGCGCACCGGCAGACAAACCGATCAAGCGCGCAGAAGTCGCTGCGAAAACCTGGAACTCTTTCAACGAGCGCTTCGGCTCGTTCGCCGACCAACATTCCACGCTGTAATGGCGTAATTCGATGTTTGTTAGATGTAGCACCATTGTGCTACAGTAAGCGCGTTCTGTTAATTCCTGGAGACGGCCATGTCCACGACCACCATACGTTTACCGGAAAACCTGAAAGCTCGCGTTGCAGCGGCGGCGAAACGCGCCGGTACAACAACGCACGGCTTTATTCTTGAAGCCATTGCAGAAAAGGCCGAGCAGGTAGATAGGCGCACCGCTTTTGATGCAGAAGCCGAAGATCGTTATGCACGTATCGTTGCCACCGGCAAGACGATTCCCTGGCAGGAAATGCGCGGCTATCTGGAAGAGCGTCTTGCCGGTAAAGAGGTAAAACGCCCGGTTGCCCGCAAACTGGCGCGCTGAAAATGTCGCGCATCGAACTGGCACCGGAAGTGGGGGATGATTTTGATCGCATCCTCGATCACCTTGCCCAATATCAGGTCGAGAACCCGGCATTGCGCATTCGGGAGATCATCGAAGCGTTCAACGTGCTGGAGTACAACCCCATGATTGGTCGCCCCGCAAACAACGACAAACGAGAGCTGGTGATCGGGCATCGCTCGCACGGCTATGTGGCTTTGTACCGCTACGTGATCGAAGTTGACACCGTCTTTATCCTTGCCGTGCGCAGTCAGCAAGAGGCTGGCTATGCGGGACTTTAAAAAAGACTGACGGATTCAGTTGCTGAAAGTATTCCGAACCCGACCCCTTTGAGTTTCGAGGATAGGGCTGAAGGGGGCTCGTGCAAAATCAATTCGAGCCTGGCACCATTGATTCTTTTTTATCAGCACAAAATCAGCACAAACACCGCCGTGCTCGCTACCATGTCGGCATGAACGAAAAGCATCTCTGGCAAGCTTGGTGCGATGGCTGCGCCCGCCCTAACCCCGGCCATATCGGCCTCGGAGCCCTCCTGCTGCAACCGGATGGTAGCCGCCACGAACTCTCGCAACGCAGCCCGCACAGCGGCTGCAACAACGAAGCCGAAGCCCGCGCCCTGCTGGCCACCCTGCAACTCGCACGCACACTGCAAGCCAGCGCCTTGCTCATTCACTGCGATAGCGACGTCGTCGTACGCCTCGCGCAAAATGCCAGTAGCACCGAAGCTGCCCGCTTCGCTCCCTTATTCGCCGAAATCCGCGCGCAGATAAAGTGTTTTGACCAATTCGAGTTACGCTGGATTCCGCAGCACCGCAATACAGAGGCAGACTCTCTTTCCCGCAGCGCCCTTGGGCTGCCTACGCGAACTCCCGCAAAACCCCGCAAGCGGAAATGAAAAAAGCGCCCGCAGGCGCTTTATTTCCGATCAAGCAAATCAAAGGGGTTTGTGCCAGCACAAACTGGCAAGTGTAATTAGGGACAGACCACGGTTTCAAATACATTGCAGTGGAAACCGTGGTCTGTCCCCGATTACTCAACTGCCAACCACGTAAAATGCCTGCCAATTCTTCGGAAATTGTTTTTCAGCCCATGCAGCAATAAATTTTTCTTCACCCCAAAAATCCGCCTTCACATAAAACACGGCGTAAAGCAGATTGTAGTCAGAATCACCTGTATATCCTTTTACGTCATCGGCAATTTCCGCGAGAGCAGATTTTAACCTTTCTTCACTATTCGCATATTTGTACTCAACGACCGCTGACAACTCTGGAATTAGAATGTCGGGTTTATATGTTTTGAAATTTTTAAAGAACTTTGCTTTGTCGGGAGATATGGCTGTTGGGAATATTGCTTCAAGTACTGACCTAACAGCTTTGTAGACTTCTGGCTCGGCCGTCGGTGTTATTTCTGCTTTATGAAGTATCGTGGCGGTATTGCGCAAAATGGTCTCCAAATATTGCACACCAGACAACTGCAAATATCTAGAGCTATCACCTACGATATTAAACGGTGCGAGGAATTGTTTAAGATCGTTAATGAAAACGTTAAATGGCTCACCAGACCAGTAATGATCGAGGTCATATATTTCCGCGGCATTTTTCACGTCAAATTTCTCTCCAAATTTGATATAGAACTGCTTAAGATAAGCATGCAAGCCCTTCGAATCGAGAAGACAAACCGTAGTTAGGTACAATGACATAGCCAAATATTCAAATGGCCTAACAAGCTCATCATCACCGATAGATAGCCAGTTGGGGGGGGCTCGGCACCTTCCATTTGCCATTGAGTCCAATCGTGCTGATGGCGCGCTACATCTCGAGCTAATTTTTCTGCCTCAGTAATTAACTTCTTGAGCTCTGCTTTAATATTATTTTCGTTCATCTATGCGTTCCTTCGAAATATTCCCAAGTAAAGCTGTTTGAAAAACAAATTCGAACATGACACCTTTAATTCGAACTTGCCTTCATTCATAGAGAACAAAGCTGCCGGGGATGGGGTCGATATAAATAACAGATACTGTGTGGGTAGCGCCCTGAGTAAACCGTGTCAGTAGCTTGCTTCGTGGATCTTCATTCTTAATTACTGTTCTTACATTCATGCGCTTTGTTGGAAGATGAATTAATGGAAGTCCAATCAGGTCTCCTCCGTTGGCGAGCATAAGTAATGGGTACGCTTCCTGGAGCAGGTTACGCAATTGTCCCCACCACACTGTGTTTTTCACAGCCTCATCACGAGGCGCATGCAAGTAATCACCGAAACGTTCTGCTAATTCCCGAAGTCGCTTGGTTACCGGTGTGTACATCAACTGTAATTGCTCGCCATCCTCCGGAAAGTGAATCGTAAAGATCATGATTTTGTCTCCGGTCTTGTAGGCGGATTCAATCGACCGGCCAAGCTTTGCGACAGCCCACTCCTTTTTCTGATTCTTCGGGATATGATCGATGGTCTCGATATATTCCTTTAATCGGGCTTCAACTCCACAGCGAAGTTCAAGAGCGGCATAAATTAGAGCGGCTTCAGTCCCTACTTCGAGGTGCACTTTTGCACGATCTAGGTAACTGCTCGATGTGGTGGAGTAAGTCATAAGAATTCTATGGGGTCAACATCACAATAGTATTGGCAGCAAGGGCTAGTTGAGCAAAATCGAAACTGCGCCCTTAAGTATCTAGTTGCGTTCAATTTGATTTCTTGGTGTTACATGCAGCGCGTTTACGCTCTTGCAATACGAGCATTACACCTGGGAAAATGCGGCCTCTCTCGTTCTTCAGCTGTCGACAGTTTCTGGGAAATGACCATGCGATGGCATCCCATTGAATGTTGGCAAGGACATCCTTAACCCACAAATTTAGCTGTGCATCGAAATCGTCAGATGCTAGTTTCATTGGAATTCTTGGGATAATGAAACAAGCGGCAACGCGTGTGCCAGCCTCTTGCTTATTCAGTTTTCCCGCATCATTCCAAGCGCCAATTAATCGATTGGCTACTACTTGATGCTCGGGGTTTCTAATTGTTTGCCACGCTTGTTTTGCCTCGAAGGCAAACGAGGAATTATGGCTTCCTTTTGCAATGTACAAATCACATCGGCCATTTTTTGATTCTTTCTCATCGCCACGTTTAAGCGTTGAGTACTCCTCCAATGCAACCCAGCCCTTTGTTCGCCACGCTGCTGCTGCCAGCACCCCAATATTGGCACGCTCTGTATACCACCAGCAGGCATCGTCCTCGATGCACTTTGAATACTCACTTACCAAACTGGTCCAGTTGTCGAGAACTCTTCTTAGTGGCTTTAGCTTTGATGCTGCTTGGAATCGGACGCCGCTTTCTAACTTGGTCATGATGGTTTGATAAAGTTATTTGGTGTTGGCAATGCAACCATATAGCTCCCTACTCGTATTTTTTGCGCTGTCTTTCAGCAGTCATGGCAGGATCGTTCAAATACGCAATCAACTCTTCAAGGATAATCAAATCGCAAAGCTTTGCTCCAGACTCGAGGTCATTCAATACATGCGTAACACCATGGTATTGACGCTGATCCGCATTCTCGGGCAGCAGCAATGATGTTATGCCATAGCGTTCCTTGTACATGTCCCCTGTGCTCCATGCAACGGACAAATCAATGTCTTTAATGTTCTTGTCTTGGTTGTCGACATCCTCAACTAAGCCGTCAAGGCATAGCTTGTACTCAAGAATACGAGGCGGTGTCGTTTTTCCGCTGAGTGCATGTGCGGTTTCGGAGGGAACGCCCAATGGGTTTTTTTCCTTGTCGTAAATGTATAAGTTGACATCCAAATCAAAGGATATTTTAAAAAGGCCATCGTAGACGAACCGTTCATTCGTGGACATTACATTGATGCCACGAATTACACCACCTGCGATTAATTGATGAAATAACGCGATTACATCTTGCTCTCGTGTTGGAACGGACGTGATTGATACACGTTCAACAGGCTTAAAAAAATGGTGGTTTGTTAACAGCAATGGCGCCTCAGTCTCGTGAGCCAGCATGGCAGTTTTCCAGTCGCTTATTTCTAGTTCCCTTACTAAGTCTGGTGCAACTCCTGTATTTGCCTTTAGAGAAGTGCGGTATTTCGACAAGTGTGATTCGGTAATCATTCGCGCAACACTTTTGGCAAAGTCTGTCAGTTCACGGTGAAAGCCCTTCCGGCCCAAGTCCGGGGTGTAATTGTTGAAATGGATGAGAAAGTGAACTTGGTTTTGTCGGCCGATATTCCTATTGAGAGGAACTTGAATTATTTCACCTTGAGGCATGTTGTTCGCGGCAAGCTGAATACCGCTTGTGAGAACTTTGCGGCCTGTGCGAATACCTAGGGACTCATTGAATCGGTTCCATAATTTTGCGGTGTATCCGAATTCCACGCTTACTGTAGGCGTGTGATTGGCAATCACTTCAAGTTCTTCATCGTCAAGCGCGGCTCCAAGCAAGGCTGTTAACTCGCTGGAACTCCATGAATCGTAGATAAAATCCAAATTCTTATACTTGTCAGGCATTTTGCGGCCTGCGCCAAACTTTTTCAGGAGGGTTTCTTGTTCATGCGTTAACTCACGAAACGACGCCTTCTTGCCTGCGGCATCGTGTAGCCAAAGATATGCTGTGCCCTGCGAAGATGCTGTGGTTACTTTGTTATTGAGAAGTACCTTAATATTTACGAGTATTGCCTTGTCAGGGATGATTGAGCCTAGCCCGGTCTTTATTGAGAGTATCTTTAACCACTTTTCGGCTGTATCAGCGCATAACCAGCTTAGTAGTTTTGGATGAGTGCTTTCGTCGAAGCGAACGGTAATAGAAACACCTCTATCGTTGCCGATAAATGCAGGGTCGTCATGTTGTGATGTGTCAGGCTCGACCTTTGGACTTCCACCAACAGCGCTATTTTTGATCCAGTTCCTGGCGCCGACGATGCGGCCAGACACCTCAAAACCCGGTGCTTTGCTTGATATTCGCAAATAGTTGAAGCCGTATGCAAGGTAAGTCGCGCCAACGCCTTTGTGCCCGCGAGTATTACCCGATTTAAATGAGAGGCTTGGTGCGAGAAATAGCTTGAATTGATCTTGATCTAAACCAATGCCGTTATCGGTAACAGTTAGAGTGTTCGCATCCAAATCGATAAGAATATCGATAGCAGGTTTATAGGCATCACCCTTACCAGCGGCTTTCTCATTTTCAGCTCGTGCCTCCACAGCATCGAGCGCATTTTGGATTAACTCGCAGAAGGGGTCATACCAGCCAACATATGAGCTGAGAATGTTCTCAATTTCTCTTTTGAGTATATTTGTGGCATCGCTGAGGTTGTTGTTCTTTGCATCGAGTGGATCGAATGGCGTAAAGCTCATAGTGCGCACCTCTATAGCTCAATAGGAAATGAAATGTACTGTAGTCAAACTACTTTGCCTACTCAAACCTCAACCCCTTCAACTTAGTCTCAACCACCTTCCCAGCCCTTGCCCTAGCTCCAAAGTAAGTCTGCAATTCCTTCCCGCCAATCTTCAACTGCTGCACCTTGCTGCCCGCCGTGCCGCTCAACGTCACCGCCGGTTGATTCACCACCGTGCAAGCCGTCAGCTCGTCGCCTTCCTTCAGGTCGATCAGCATCATGCCCTTGCCGCCGCCTTGCAGCAGTTTCAGTTCCGAGAGCATGAACACCAGCAGCCGGTTCTGCTTGCTCACCACGGCGACCAGTGAATTCTGCGTCGGGGTCACGATGACCGGCGGCAGGATGGTGTCTTCCTTCACGCTGATGAATTGTTTGCCCGCCTTGGTGCGGCCGACCATGTCGCCGATGAAGCAGGGGAAGCCGTAGCCCGCGCTGGTGGAGATGCAGCACGGGCGTTTCGGCCTTGCCGCAGAAGGCGTGCGCGATCTTGGCGCCGGGCGCGATCTCGATGAAGGTGGCGAGCGGTGCGCCGTCGCCGCGGCCGGAGGGCAGCGACGAGACGGGGATGCTGCACACGCGGCCGTTGCTGCAGATGACGATGACGTTGTCGGTGGTGCGCACTTCGTAGGTGGCGGCGATGCTGTCGCCGTCCTTGAAGGCGATGCTGCTGGCGTCGATGCCGTGGCCCAGTCTTGTGCGCACCCAGAAGCGTTGCGAGATGAATACCGTCACCGGTTCGTCGCTCACTTGCGCGGTCACCTTGGTCACCTGCGCTTCTTCGATCAGCGTGCGGCGCTCGTCGCCGTAGGTCTTGGCGTCGGCTTCGATCTCGCCCACCACCAGTTCGCGCAGCGCGTCTTCGCTGCCGAGTACGCGTTTGAGCTCCTTGGCTTCGGACTTCAGTTCCTTGATCTCTTTCTCGATCTTGATGCCTTCCAGACGCGCCAACTGGCGCAGGCGGATCTCGAGGATGTCTTCGGCCTGGCGTTCGCTCAGGTCGAACTTCTTCATCAGGTCTTCCTTCGGATTATCCGAATTGCGGATGAGCTTGATCACCGCGTCCACGTTCAGGTACACCACCATGCGGCCGTCGAGGATGTGCAGGCGGTCGTTGACCTGGCCGAGGCGGAAATCGCAGCGGCGCGTGACGGTGCGCAGGCGGAATTCCACCCACTCGCGCAGCACCTGCGCCAGCGACTTCTGCTGCGGGCGGCCGTCGAGGCCGATCATGGTGAGGTTGACCGACACCGAGTTCTGCAGGCTGGTGTGGGTGAGCAGCACCGCCATCATGTCGTCCGGGTTCAGCTTCGAGGTCTTGGGCTGGAACACCAGACGGATCTTCTGCGACTTGTCCGATTCGTCGGCCACCGCATCCAGCACCGAGAGGATGAGTTGCTTGTTCTGCGTCTGCTCCGGCGTGAGCGATTTCTTGTTGGCCTTGACCTTGGGGTTGGTCAGCTCGTCGATCTCTTCCAGCACCTTCTGCGCCGAAACGCCATGCGGGAATTCGCTCACCACCACCTGCCACTGGCCGCGCGCCAGTTGCTCGATGGTCCAGCGCGCGCGCATCTTCAGCGAGCCGCGTCCGCTGGAATAAGCATCGCGGATGTCGGCAGCGGAAGAGATGATCTGCCCGCCGCCGGGGAAGTCCGGCCCGCTGATGTAGGACATCAGCTTGTCGTCCTTGAGGTTGGGGTTCTTCGCCAGCATGACGGCAGCCTTGGCGACTTCTTTCAGATTGTGCGAAGGGATCTCCGTCGCCATGCCCACCGCAATGCCGGATGCGCCGTTGAGCAACACCATCGGCAGGCGCGCGGGCAGCATCGCCGGTTCCTGGAATGCGCCGTCATAGTTGGGGATGAAATCCACCGTGCCCTTGTCCAGCTCGGACAGCAGCAGGTCGGCGATGGGCGTGAGCCGCGCCTCGGTGTAACGCATCGCCGCCGCATTGTCGCCGTCGCGCGAACCGAAGTTGCCCTGGCCATCCACCAGCGGATAACGCATCGCAAAATCCTGCGCCAGCCGCACCATCGCCTCATACGCGGAAGAGTCGCCATGCGGGTGATACTTACCCAGCACATCGCCCACCACCCGCGCCGACTTCACATGCTTGTTGCCGTGGGTGAGGCCCATGCGCAGCATGGAGAACAGGATGCGGCGCTGCACGGGTTTCTGGCCGTCGCACACTTCCGGCAGCGCACGGCCCTTGACCACGGAGACGGCGTATTCGAGATAGGCGCGCTCGGCGTAGTCGGCGATGAGCACTTCGTCGGCATCGGGGAGGGGGGCGAGGGGGGCGAATTGGGGCTTGCCGGATTTGGATTCGGCAGGGGCTTCGAGTTCGGTGTGTCTTGTGGGTCGATTTCGTTCATTGTCATTCTTTGTTCGTGCTATGTCAATTAGTTAGAACTCTGCATCAGTCCCCTCTCCCGCAAGCGGGAGAGGGCTAGGGAGAGGGTCTGTGCGTATCGCAAAGTTACATTGCGGAGCCTCGACCCTCTCCCTCGGTCCCTCTCCCGCCAGCGGGCGAGGGAAGCAAACCGCGGGCGAGGGGCTTATCAAATATCCGCCTCAACCTCATTCCCGTGATACTCCAGCCAAGCGCGCCGTGTCGAAGCCTCCTGCTTGCCCATCAGCATGTTGAATATCTTCATCGTCTCTTTGAATGAAGCCAGGTCCGCCTTCACGCACAGCGCACGTCTGGTATCCGGATTGAGCGTGGTCTCCCACAGTTGCTCCGGGCTCATCTCGCCCAGGCCTTTGAAGCGGGATATCGTCCAGCTGCCTTCGCGCACTTTTTCCTTGCGCAGGCGGTCCTGGGTGGCGGTGAGCTCGGCTTCGTTCAGCGCGTAGATCTTGCTCGCTTGTTTCTTGCCGGAGGCAGGCACATCGATGCGGTACAGCGGCGGCTGCGCGATGTACACCTTGCCCGCTTCGACCACCCGGTAGAAGTGGCGGTAGAACAGCGTGAGCAGCAGGGTGGAGATGTGCGCACCGTCCACGTCGGCGTCGGCCATGATGCAGGATGGCGTTGTAGCGCAGGCCGGACAGGTCGACGTCGTCGGTCGGCGCATGCGGATCGACGCCGATGGCGACCGCGATGTCGTGGATCTCGTTGTTGGCGAACAGGCGGTCCTTCTCCACCTCGAAGGTGTTGAGCACCTTGCCGCGCAGCGGCAGCACCGCCTGGAATTCCTTGTTGCGTCCCTGCTTGGCCGAGCCGCCGGCGGAATCGCCCTCGACCAGGAACAGTTCGGTGCGGCTGGCATCGCTGGAGCTGCAATCGGTGAGCTTGCCGGGCAGCACGGCGACGCTGGAGCCTTTTTTCTTCTCCACTTTCTGCGCCGAGCGCAGACGCGCCTGCGCCTGCTGGATGGCGAGCTCGACGATCTTCTTCGCCGGCTCCAGGTGTTCGTTCAGCCACAGGTCGAGCGGGTCCTTGATCATGGAGGAGACCAGGCGCAGCGCTTCGCGCGACACCAGCTTCTCCTTGGTCTGGCCCTGGAACTGCGGGTCGAGCACCTTGGCCGAGAGCACGAAGCTCGCGCGGGAGAACACGTCTTCCGGCACCAGCTTCACGCCCTTGGGCAGCAGGCCGTGCAACTCGGCAAACGCTTTTACCGAGTTGAACACGCCGTCGCGCAGGCCCGCCTCATGCGTGCCGCCGGCGGGGGTGGGGATGAGGTTGACGTAGGATTCGCGCACCACGTTGCCTTCGGCCGACCAGGTCAGCGCCCAGGATGCACCTTCGCCTTCGGCGAATCCGGTTGCGTCGCCTTTGCGCGTGAACTTCTCCTGCAACAGGATGGGCGTGGCCAGTTCGAATTCGGACAGCGCTTCGGCCAGGTAGCCGCGCAAGCCGTCGGGGTAGTTCCACGATTTGGTCTCGCCGGACTTTTCGAAATTCAGCGTGATGGTGACGCCGGGCAGCAGCACCGCCTTGGAGCGCAGCGAGAATTCGAGCTGGTTGAGGTTGACGCCGGGGCTGTCGAAATACTTGGGGTTGGGCCAGGCGCGCACGGCGGTGCCGGTCTGGTTCTTGGGGCAGCTCGCCGTCTTCGCCAGCGGCTTTTCGGCGACGCCGTCGACGAAGCGCACCTCGTGCTGGCCGCCTTCGCGGTACACCATGACTTCGACCTTCTTCGACAGCGCATTGGTCACCGCCACGCCCACGCCGTGCAGGCCGCCGGCGAACTTGTAGGCGCCGTCGCCTTCCTTGTCGAACTTGCCGCCGGAGTGCAGCACGGTGAAGGCGACCTCGACCACCGAGCGGCCTTCTTCCTTGTGGATGCCGACCGGGATGCCGCGGCCATCGTCCAGCACGGAGATGGAGCCGTCGGTGTGCGCGGTGACGAAGATGTTCTTCGCAAAACCGGCCAGCGCCTCGTCGCAGGCGTTGTCCACGACTTCGGCGATGATGTGGTTGGGCGATTCGAGGTTGGTGTACATGCCCGGGCGTTGCCGCACCGGGTCGAGTCCGCGCAGGACTTTGAAACTTGCTTCGTTATAAGTAGCCATTCTTCGAATTGTTGGTTGTTTATTGCAATTGACCGACTTATTTTACCGGACGAAACCGCCGAGAGTAGAACACTGTATTCCATAGAGGCTATCCGCCTGATAGCATGGGGTAAAGATTTGGTCTTGCCCGGATAATGAGCTGTGTGAACTGTTGCAGGAAAACCAAAATGCCCATCCAGACCGCTTCCAGCCGAAATACCTTGCACCTGTTGATCTACGGTCGCGTGCAAGGCGTGTTCTTTCGCCAGTCCATGCAGCGCGAAGCGCAATTTCAGGGCATCTCGGGCTGGGTGCGCAACCGCAGCGATGGCGCAGTGGAGGCCGTGGTGCAGGGCGAACCCGCGGCAGTGGAGGCCATCGTGCGCTGGGCGAAACGCGGGCCGGAGCGGGCGCATGTGGAACGGGTAGATACCGAACCGGACGGGGGCGTTTACTCCGGCTTCGAGGTTATCGATTGACCATGAAGACGATACTCATCACGGGTGCGACCGACGGCATCGGCCTGGCGACCGCAAAGGAACTGGCCAGGCAGGGGCATGAACTGGTGCTGCACGGGCGCAACGAGGAAAAGGTGATGCACGCCTGCCTTGCGATACGCACAGCCGTGCCCCATGCTTCATTGCTGCATATGGCGTATGCCGACCTGGGCGATCTTGCCGACGTGGCGCGCATGGCGCATGAACTGACCAGGCGTTTGCCGCGGCTGGATGTGCTGATCAACAACGCCGGGGTCTACATGACCGAGCGCAAGACGACGCGCGACGGCTTCGAGATGACACTGGCGGTGAACCACCTTGCGCACTTCCTGCTCACCAACCTGCTGCTGCCGCTGCTGAAAGAATCTGCCGCGCCGCGGGTGGTCACCGTCAGCTCGATGGTGCACACGAGCGGGCGCATCGTGTTCGACGACATGAACAGCGCAAAGCGCTTCGACGGCTATCACGCCTATGCCAATTCCAAACTGGCCAACGCGCTGTTTGCGAACGAACTGGCGCGCCGCGAACCCTGGCTCACCTCGAACAGCCTGCATCCGGGGGTGATCGGCACCAAGCTGCTGCATGCTGGATTCGACATGCAAGGCGATCCGGTGGAGATCGGCGCACGCACCTCGGTGTATCTCGCTACTTCGCCCGAAGTGGCCATCATGACCGGTAGATATTTTGTCGAACGCAGCGAGACCGAGCCGGCAGCGCAGGCGCTGGATCGACAACTGGCACAGCGACTATGGGCATGGTCGGAGCATGCGGTCAGTGGTGTTATGCAGGCCAGCGCCAAGGATAGTTCGCAATAGTCCAGCATGCGTTGCCGGTGTCGCACCGCACGCTCCACTTGGCATCACTTCCGGCCACAAGCCCGCATACATATAAGGTCAGTAGGGTCGAATGACTGCGAGTTTCCCGCTCACAAGGAACGCTCGCGACATGGGGGCGGTCTTAGTCACAGGAAGGTGGAGGTTCGAACGTCCATCAGGATCCTTCATCCGTTCTACAGGAGGCCGACATCATGCAACGCAGACAATTCTTATCCCTGTTGTCCGGAATCGGCGTGGCCTACACGGTGCGTGCTTTTGCCGGATCCGCACCGGCCGCCGAGCAAGTGACCGTCATGCAATTCTCCGACGACGGCAAGCCGCTGCGACGCGTCACCTTGGCCAAGGTCCGCAAAACTGACGCGGAGTGGAGGAAGCAACTGTCGCCGCTGGCGTACGAAGTGACGCGCCGAGGCGGCACGGAGCGGGCGTATTCCCAGCCGGGCTACGACCGGCACGATCCTGGGCTGTACCGCTGTGTGTGCTGCGATAACGCCCTGTTCGATTCCGGCACAAAATACGATTCCGGCACCGGCTGGCCCAGCTTCTGGCAACCCATCGCCGCGGAGAACGTGCGCGAGATCGAGGATCGCATGCTCGGCATGGTGCGCACCGAGGTGCGCTGCACCCTGTGCGACGCGCATCTCGGCCACGTGTTCGACGACGGTCCGAAACCGACCGGCTTGCGCTACTGCATGAACACGGTGGCGCTGCGCTTCGTGCCCCGGCCCAAGTAATTCGGAAAGCAAACGGTCCACGAAAAACACGAAACGCACGAAACACACGCAGAAAAGGATTGAATAGAAATCATTTCGGGTTAAACCTTTTCGTGTTGTTTCGTGACTTTCGTGGACCAGTAATCTGGATTAACCACTTACGACGGATCAAACAAAAATGTTGATCTTCCTCCTCGCCTATCTCGGCGGCGTGCTCACAATCTTCAGTCCGTGCGTGCTGCCGGTATTGCCGTTCGTGTTTGCGCGTTCGGAGCAGTCGTTCCGCCGTTCCGGACTCCCTATCCTGTTCGGCATGGCCGTGACCTTCACGACGCTCGCCAGTCTCGCGACCGTGAGCGGAGCTTGGCTGGTCGAGGTGAACCAGTACGGGCGTTATGCGGCGATACTGGTGCTGCTGACGCTGGGATTCGCCCTGATCTCTCCGGCTTGGGCGGAGCGCCTGATGCGACCGTTCGTTGCACTGGGCGAGCGACTGCAGCGACGGGCCGACCAGCAGGCGAGCGTCAAGGGTTCGTTGCTGCTGGGCGTCGCAGTGGGCTTTCTGTGGGCGCCATGTGCCGGCCCCATCCTGGGGCTGGTGCTTGCGGGTGCGGCATTGCAGGGCGCGAATCTCTACAGCGCGGCGCTGCTGCTGGTGTTTGCAGCGGGCGCGGCAACTTCGCTGGCCGTGGCGTTGCTGGCCAGCGGACGCGTGATCGCCTGGATGAAACGCAGCTTCGGCGTCGAGGAGTGGGTGCGGCGCGCGTTGGGCGTTCTGGTCGTCGCGGGCGTCGTCGTCATCGCGATGGGTTGGGATACGCGCCTGCTGGCACAGTTCCCTTCGCTCAGCACTTCCGCCGCCGAGCAGCGCCTGATCGAGCGCCTTACGCCGCGCGTCGGCAAGGCAGCAGATTCCCGGATGGCCCCTCCCATGACCGGCGCGACACATTGGCTGAATTCCCCGCCGCTGGATGACTCCATGCTGCGCGGCAAGGTGGTGCTGGTGGATTTCTGGACCTACTCCTGCATCAACTGTCTGCGCACACTGCCATACCTGAAGGCGTGGGACGAAAAGTACCGCGCGCAGGGACTGGTTATCATCGGCGTGCATTCTCCGGAATTCAGTTTCGAAAAGGACCTGCAAAATGTCGAGCGCGCGGTTCGCGACCTGGGCATCAAGTATCCGGTCGCGCTGGATAACCAGTATGCGATCTGGAACGCATACGAGAACGAATACTGGCCCGCGCATTACCTGCTCGATGCTCAAGGGCGCATTCGTCACCAGCATTTCGGCGAGGGCGCTTATCAGGAGACCGAGCTCATGATCCGGAATCTGCTCAAGGAAGTGCGCGACATGGATTTAGGCGAGCGCTTCGTGCAGGTGCAGGGGGCCGGCGCGACGGCACCGGCGGCCGGCATCAGGGGATCTCCGGAAACTTACCTGGGCTATGCGCGCCAGGAGAATTTTGCCTCACCCGAATCGGTCCAGTGGGACACGGATGCGCAATACAGCTTTCCGCGGACGCTCGAACTGCATGAATGGGCGTTGAGCGGACGCTGGCACATAGCCCGGGAATCGACAGTGCTACGGGCAAAGGGCGGAGTCATCGGCTTCCATTTTCGCGGGCGCGACCTTCATCTGGTCTTGGGCGCGCAGGGCGGAAAGCCGGTGCGCTTCAAAGTCACCCTGGATGGAGTTGCGCCCGGTGACGATCGCGGCGTGGACATCGATGCGGCGGGCAACGGGGTGATCTGGGAGCAGCGGCTGTACCAGCTTGTCCGCCAAAGCGGGAACATCAAGGACAGGACCTTCCGCATCGAGTTTCTGGATGGTGGTGCAGAGGCGTTCGCCTTCACGTTCGGTTAGGAAAGAGGAGAGAGATCATGTCGACCATCAAACGTATTCGCAGCAATTTGTTCGCCGGCACTGCGCTCATGTTGAGCCTGGCTGCAGCGTCGACTGCCGCCGTGGCCGTCGAACAGATCGCCGTGTTTGCAGGTGGTTGTTTCTGGGGCGTGGATGCGGTGTTCAAGCACGTCAAAGGCGTATCGGATGTCGCATCCGGCTACGCGGGCGGTAGTGCGGCCACTGCGCATTATGAGCTGGTAAGCCGGGGAGATACCGGCCATGCCGAATCGGTGCGCGTGCGCTTCGACCCGGCACAGGTGTCCTACGAAAAATTGCTGCAGGTGTTCTTCAGCGTGGCGCACGATCCGACCCAACTCAATCGCCAAGGCCCGGACGTGGGCAGCCAATACCGCTCGGCGATCTTCTTCACCGACACAGAACAGCAGAAGGTCGCGCAAGACTACATCCGCAAGCTCACCGCCGCGCGAATCTATTCCGCTCCTATCGTGACACAGGTCGTGCCGCTACAGCAGTTCTATCCCGCCGAAGACTATCACCAGAACTATCTGGAATTGCATCCCTACCAGCCCTATATCGTCTTCCACGATATGCCCAAGCTGGAACGGTTGCGCAAACAGTTTCCGGAGTTGTATCGGTAATCCCCAACGGGGCAAGGTAAAAAACGGAGGGTTAGCGCAACATCCAGCGCCGACCTCCGCTCAGGTCATTTTCAGGTTATCCAGTCCGCTCATCATGTCGCGGTCCTTGGTGGCCTGGCCTTCCAGCTTGATCTTGAGGCGCAGGTCGTTGACCGAGTCGGCGTTCTTCAGTGCCTCTTCATAGCTGATCATGCCGGCCTCGTGCAGGTCGAACAGCGCTTGGTCGAAGGTCTGCATGCCAAGCTCGCGCGACTTGGCCATGACTTCCTTGATCTCGTGCACCTGCCCCTTGAAGATGAGGTCGGAGATCAGCGGCGAGTTGAGCAGGATCTCGAAGGCCGCCGCACGGCCTTTGCCGTCGCGCTTGGGGATCAGGCGCTGCGAGATGAGTGACTTGATGTTGAGCGAGAGATCCATCAGCAGTTGTTCGCGACGATCTTCCGGGAAGAAGTTGATGATGCGGTCGAGCGCCTGGTTGGCGCTGTTGGCGTGCAGCGTCGCCATGCACAGGTGGCCGGTTTCGGCGAAGGCCACCGCGTATTCCATGGTCTCGCGGTCGCGGATCTCGCCGATCAGGATCACGTCGGGCGCCTGGCGCAGCGTGTTCTTGAGCGCGGCATGCCAGTCGTTGGTGTCCACGCCGACCTCGCGGTGGGTGACGATGCACTTGTCGTGATCGTGCACATATTCCACCGGGTCTTCGATGGTGATGATGTGACCGTAACTGTTGTGGTTGCGGTGGCCGAGCATGGCGGCCAGCGAGGTCGATTTGCCGGAGCCGGTGCCGCCGACCAGGATCACCAGGCCGCGCTTGGTCATCACCACCTCCTTCAATATGGGCGGCAGGCCCATCTCCTCGAAAGTCGGGATCTTGGTGGTGATGGTGCGCAGCACCATGCCGACGCGCTGCTGCTGCATGAACACGTTGACGCGGAAGCGGCCGATGCCGGGCGGACTGATGGCGAAGTTGCACTCGTGCGTGGATTCGAACTCGGCCGCCTGGCGGTCGTTCATGATGCTGCGCGCCAGCTCCTGCGTATGCTGCGAGGTCAGCGCCTGGCTGGAGACCGGCGTCAGCTTGCCGTCGACCTTGAATGCGGGCGGGAAGCCGGAGGTAACGAACAGGTCGGACGCCTTCTGCGAGATCATCCCGCGCAACAGATTGTGGACTAGCTGGGTGGCCTGGTCTCTTTCCATGATGTACTCCTAATGCAACAGCGCTGCTTGATCGTTTGGGGGTTCAACCCGGGAAGAGGTCCTTGTTCGTCGCCTTGCCGCGCGCCTCTGAAGAAGCTACGGTGCCTTTTTTCACCAGTTCTTGCAGGCACTGATCCAGTGTCTGCATGCCGATGTTGCCGCCGGTCTGGATGGCGGAATACATCTGCGGCACCTTCGCTTCGCGGATCAGGTTGCGGATCGCCGGGGTACAGATCATGATCTCGTGCGCCGCGGCACGGCCGCTGCCGTCTTTGGTTTTGAGCAGGGTCTGCGAGATGACCGCGCGCAGCTATTCGGACAGCATCGCGCGCACCATTTCCTTCTCGTCGGCAGGGAATACGTCGATGATACGGTCGATCGTCTTGGCCGCCGAACTGGTGTGCAGCGTGCCGAACACCAGGTGGCCGGTTTCCGCGGCGGTCATCGCCAGGCGGATGGTTTCCAGGTCGCGCATTTCGCCGACCAGGATCACGTCAGGGTCTTCGCGCAAGGCCGAGCGCAAGGCGTTGTTGAACGACAGCGTGTGCGGGCCGACTTCGCGCTGGTTGATCAGGCACTTCTTCGATTCGTGCACGAACTCGATCGGGTCCTCCACGGTCAGGATGTGGCCCATCTCGTTCTCGTTGATGTGGTTCACCATCGCTGCGAGCGTGGTGGATTTACCGGAGCCGGTCGGGCCGGTCACCAGCACCATGCCGCGCGGGAATTCGGAGATGTCCTTGAAAATGGCCGGGGTCTTGAGGTCTTCCAGCGTCAGGATCTTGGAAGGAATGGTACGCATCACCGCGCCCGCGCCGCGGTTCTGGATGAAGGCGTTGACGCGGAAGCGCGCCAGGTTCGGAACCTCGAACGAGAAGTCGACCTCCTTGTTCTCTTCGTAATGCTTGCGCTGCCCGTCGTTCATGATGTCGTACACCATGGCGTGGACTTCCTTGTGCTCCATCGCGGGCAGGTTGATGCGGCGCATGTCGCCATGCACGCGGATCATCGGTGGCAGGCCGGCGGAAAGGTGCAAGTCGGAAGCTTTGTTCTTCACGCCGAAGGCGAGCAGTTCGGTGATATCCATATATAATCCCTGAGCATTGATAACCGCATTGAAAGTGCGACTGGCCGGCCGATTATGACTGCAATCCTCTCCAACTTGCAAGCGACCCGCGAGGCCATTGCACAGGCCGCAAGGGCGGCGCAGCGGGGCGTTGCGGACGTGCGCCTGCTGGCCGTGAGCAAGACCTTTCCGGCAGAGGCAGTGCGCGAAGCGTACCGCGGCGGACAGACCGCGTTCGGCGAGAACTATCTGCAGGAAGCGCTGGAGAAGATGGGGGCGCTGCGCGACCTGCCGCTGGAATGGCACTTCATCGGTCCCATCCAGAGCAACAAGACGCGCACCATCGCCGAGAACTTCGCCTGGGTGCACAGCGTGGACCGGTTGAAGATCGCCGAACGCCTGTCGGCGCAACGGCCGGCGCACCTGCCGCCGCTCAACGTATGTCTGCAGGTGAACGTGAGCGGCGAGGAGAGCAAGAGCGGCGTCGCGCCCTCGGAAGTGATGCAACTCGCGCAGGCGGTCGCGCGCCTGCCGCACCTCAGGCTGCGCGGATTGATGGCGATCCCGGCCCCGGCGAACGGTGAGGCGGTGCAGCGCGCACCGTTCGCGCAGATGCGGGCGTTGCTGGAACAGTTGAAGTCGCAGGGAATAATGTTGGATACTCTGTCGATGGGCATGTCGTACGACTATGCGGCAGCGATACAGGAAGGTGCGACCATCGTGCGCATCGGCACGGCGATATTCGGTGCCAGAGATTACGGGGAACACAAATGAACATAACATTCATCGGCGGCGGCAACATGGCGAAGGCATTGATCGGGGGACTGATCAAGCGCGGCTACTCTTCGTCCAAGATGCGCGTCGTGGAAGTGAGCAAGGAGCATTGCGTGGAGCTGCACAACGAGTTTGGGGTCAGGGCGACCACCGAACTGGCGGCGGCGGTGGAGCACAGCGAGGCAGTCGTCCTTGCGATCAAGCCGCAACAGTTGCGGGAGGTTGCCGCGCAGCTCGCTCCTGTCCTGCGAGGGCAGCTTGTCATCTCCATCGCAGCCGGCATCCGCACGCGGGACATCTCGCGCTGGATGGGCACCCAGAACATCGTACGCTGCATGCCCAACACGCCCGCGCTCATCCGCAGCGGCGTCACCGCCTTGTATGCCATGCCTGCGGTGCGGCCGGAGCAATGCCACCGCGCCGAATCGATACTCGCGGCCGTGGGCAGCACCCTGTGGGTCGAGGATGAGCAGATGCTGGATGCGGTGACGGCGATCTCCGGCAGCGGACCGGCCTATGTGTTCTATTTCATCGAGGCGATGCAGCAGGCTGCTTATGAACTGGGCCTGGATGAAGCGCAGGCGCGGCAACTGGTGCTGGACACCTTCCTCGGCGCTACCAAGCTGGCCGAGAGCAGCAATGAAGATGTCGCGACCTTGCGCGCGCGCGTGACTTCCAAAAACGGCACCACCGAGCGCGCCTTGCACTGCATGGATGCGAACGAAGTGAAGATGGACATCGTCGCGGCTGTGCATGCGGCAGCGGCACGTTCGAAAGAGATGGGCGAGGAACTGGGGAAGGACGCGTAATGCTGGGGGAAGGTCTTTCGTTCCTGATCGACGCGCTGGTGCAGCCGTTCGCTGCCGTGCTGCTGTTCCGTTTCCATGCCGTGTGGCTGCAAGCGCCGATGCGTAACCCCATCGGCGAGTTCGTCATGGCGATCACCGACTTCATCGTGTTGCCTGCGCGGCGCTACGTTCCCGCCGCCTGGGGGCTGGACCTCTCCACGCTGTTGCTGGCCTTCGTGGTCGAATTCATCTATCTCGGCGCCGCACTGTGGGTGCAGAGCTATCCTTACGATAGCTTCCCGCTGGCCGGCTTGCTGGCGTGGACGGCGGTCAAGATGCTCAAGATCAGCATCTACCTGCTCATCGCCACGCTGCTGGCCGAAGCCATCCTGTCCTGGGTCAACCCGCATACGCCGCTCGCCCCCATGCTGGGCGCGCTCAATCGCCCCTTCGTGCAGCCCTTGCGTCGCCGCATCCCGCCGATTGGCAATGTCGACCTCTCGGTGCTGATACTGTTCATCATCTGCCAACTCATACTCATCGTGCCGATCGGCGGGCTGGAACAGGCCGTGGCGAGACTGTTGTGAGCGAGTGGTATCGCCGCAACGGCGACATCCTCACCCTCACCCTGCACGTCCAGCCCGGTGCGAAACGCACCGAGGTGGCGGGATTGCACGGTGAAGCGCTGAAGATCCGCCTCGCCGCCCCGCCCATCGAAGGTCGGGCCAACGAGGCTTTGCTCAAATTCGTCGCCGAATCCTTCGACGTTCCCCTGCGCCAGGTCGAACTCAAGCAGGGCGGGCAGTCACGCCACAAGGTGGTGGCGGTCACCGGCAGCCGGGTCGGGCCGGAGAGCCTGTTGCAGGATTGACAAACGATTTGTGCATCCCCTCTTGCCAGCGGGCGAAATATCCACAACAATCCGCACCGGTACTTTGACAACACGGTACTTCAACCACAACCAAGGGAGCATTACTTATGAACCGCAAAGAACTGATCGACGCATTGGCAGCAAAGACAGGCAGCAGCAAGGCTGATGCCGACCGCAATATCGCAGGACTGATCGATATCATCACCGCTACCCTGAAGAAGGGCGACAACGTTGCACTGGTTGGCTTCGGCACATTCGAAGTCCGCAAGCGTGCAGCCCGCAACGGCCGCAACCCGGCTACCGGCGCAGCCATCAAGATCAAGGCTTCCAAGCAGCCCGCATTCAAGGCCGGCGCTACTTTGAAGGCCGTCGTCAACGGTGCCAAGAAGTAATAATCAAAGGCACGTTGGATGATGAAAAGGCCGGTCCATGACCGGCCTTTTTTCCGCCCGACGTTTGGCTATCCTCCATCTGCTTGCGGCAGTTTGGGCCGGACGATGAAAAAGAGCGGCAATAGCCGCTCTTTTTCATCGGGTTTGCGCCGCCTTAGTGGTGCGCGTGTTCCCCGTGGTTGCCGTGTTCTGCGGCAGCCACCTTGGTGGGGCTCAATGCCGCTGCGATCCTGGCTGCATCGGTCGCGCCGTTGACGTTGATGATGTTGAGCTTGCCGGCGCCTTGCTTCATGTCGTCGGCAAAGTCATACACCGCACCCACCACCAGCAATTGCCCGTCCTTCACCTTGTCGGCGAATTCCTTGAGCGCAGCGGCGACCTGGTTGTTGACGTTGGTCTTCACGCCTTCGATACTGGCCTCGCCCTTGGCGATGCTGATGGTATCCAGCTCCTTCTTGATATCAGCCTCGATGCCGGCATAGTCGCCGCTGGCTGCCTTGATCGCGCCGCAGGAAGAGTGGCCGACGATGATCAGCAGCGAAGAAGCCAGATGGTTCACGCCGTATTGCACGGAGCCCTTGGAGGTCGCCAGCTGGTTGCCGATGTTGCGCACCATGAACAGGTCGCCTTCGGGCGTATTGTCCAGCATGTTGGTGTGCACTCGCGAATCGGAGCAGGTCACTACGGTCGCGCGCGGATGCTGGCCCTTGGCCAGTTCCTGGAAGTACGCGGCGTTGTGCGCGGCGACATAGGCGCTGTCGTTCGCCTGTATCTCCTTGATGATGGCTTGTGCCACGGCGGCGTCGCCGTGCTCGTGTTCGTTGGCTAAAGCGGGTGTAGCGATGCAGGCGGCGGCCAGCAGGCCGGCCGAAATCTTTTTCAACATACTTGTCTCCCGAGCGTGTTTAGTTGGTTTGTGCGTTTGAAACGCGCGGGGAGTCTAGCAAAGCAGATGTCAAAGGAACGTCAAGCCTACATCAAGATAACATCGTATTGTTCCTGCGAATAAAGCGTTTCCACCTGCAGGGAAACCGGCTTGCCGATGAAGTCGGAAAGCTGGGCGAGGCTTTGCGATTCCTCGTCGAGGAACAGGTCGATGACCTGTTGCGAGCCGAGAATGCGGTATTCGCGGGCGCCGAACTGGCGGTCTTCGCGCACGATCTCGCGCAGGATCTCGTAACACACGGTCTGGGCGGTCTTCACTTCGCCACGTCCCTGGCAGGTGGGGCAGGGCTCGCACAGCACATGCGCCAGGCTTTCGCGGGTGCGCTTGCGCGTCATCTCCACCAGTCCCAGCGAGGAGAAACCGCTGACGCTGATGCGGGTATGGTCGCGCGCCAGCATCTTCTTGAATTCTTCCAGCACGGCGTCGCGGTGTTCGGCCGTATCCATGTCGATGAAATCGCAGATGATGATGCCACCCAGGTTGCGCAGGCGCAGCTGGCGGGCGATGACCTGCGCCGCCTCCAGGTTGGTCTTGAAGATGGTGTCGTCGAAGGTGCGCCCGCCGACGAAGCCGCCGGTGTTGACGTCGATGGTGGTGAGCGCCTCGGTCTGGTCGATGATGAGGTAGCCGCCGGACTTGAGGTCGACGCGGCGCGACAGCGCACGCTCGATCTCCTCTTCCACGCTGTACAGGTCGAACAGCGGACGGGCGCCGACATAGCGCTCCAGCTTGGGCACGGCGGCGGCGATGTAATCCGCGGCAAAAGCCATCAGGCGCTCGTGCGTTTCGCGCGAGTCGACCAGGATGCGCACGGTTTCTTCGTTCACGCAATCGCGCAGCACGCGCAGGCCGATGTCCAGTTCCTTGTACAGCAGCGCGGGCGGAGCCACCCTCTGCGACTGCTGCTGCAGGTTGCTCCACAGCTTGTCGAGATAGGCGACGTCGGCGCGCAGCTCGCTGTCGGATGCCGATTCCGCCATGGTGCGGATGATGTAGCCGCCCTTGTGTCCGGCAGGCAGCACCTGCTGCAATTTGCTGCGCAGGGATTCGCGTTCTTCCTCGTTCTCGATGCGCTGCGACACGCCGATGTGGGATTCCTGCGGCAGATAGACCAGCAGACGCCCGGCGAAACTCAGTTGCGTGGAAAGCCGTGCGCCCTTGGTGCCGATGGGGTCCTTGATGACCTGCACCAGCAGGCTCTGCCCCTCGAACAGCACCTTCTCGATGGGCTTGGCGGCGTCGTCGCCGTTGGCCCGGTTCTCCCAGATGTCCGCCACATGCAGGAAGGCGGAACGCTCCAGGCCGATGTCGATGAAGGCCGACTGCATGCCGGGCAGCACGCGCTTCACCTTGCCGACATAGACGTTGCTGACCAGGCCGCGCTGGCTACCGCGCTCGATATGCAGTTCCTGCACGGAACCTTGCTGCATCACCGCGACGCGCGTCTCCTGCGGGGTGACGTTGATCAGTATCTCTTCTGTCATGGCGCTGGATATCCGAATAGTCTCAGTAATTCTACCGTTTCATACAGCGGCAGTCCCATCACGCCGGTGTAGCTGCCCTCGATGCGCTGCACGAACGCCCCCGCCTGGCCCTGGATGCCGTAGGCGCCCGCCTTGTCGTGCGCCTCATGGGTAAGCAGGTAGCGGCGGATACGCTCTTCGTTCAGCGTGTCGAAAGTGACGATCGTCGTCGACAGGCGCATCTCCACGCGTTCCTCGAAAGCGACGGCGACGGCGGTCAGCACCTGATGCTGACGCCCCGAGAGCATGCGCAGGATCTCGGCGGCATGCTCCTTGTCGTCCGGTTTGCCGATGATCTTGTCGTCCAGCGTAACCGTCGTATCCGCTGCCAGCACGGGCAGGCGCGGCAGGTTGCGCAGCAGCAGCGTGTCCCAACCGGCCTCTGCCTTGGCGCGGCAGACCCGCTGCACATAATCCAGCGGGGCCTCGCCGTCGAATGGAGTTTCGTCCACGGTGATCTGGCGGCGCGGGTCGCTGCGTAACAGCAGTAATTCGTAATAGACGCCGATCTGCTTGAGCAGTTCGCGCCGGCGCGGGCTTTGCGAAGCGAGATAGATGCGGGGATGTCTGATCATGGCAACAGGGATAAGCGGGAAAATCCGGCGTCATTCACGGTGGTAGGGGTGATTGTGCATCAGGCTGTGTGCCCGATAAAGCTGCTCCGCCAACAGCACGCGTACCATACCGTGCGGCAGGGTGAACGCAGACAGCGCCATGAGGTGCTGCGCCTTGTGCTTGACGGATTCGTTCAGGCCGTCGGCGCCGCCAATGACGAAGGCGACGTCGCGCCCCTGCTGCATCCAGTCCTGCATCTGCTGCGTGAGTTGCTTTGTGGTGGGGGTGGCGCCGTGCTCGTCCAGCGCGATGCATAGCGCGCCAGCCGGCAGGACGGCGCGGATGCGCTGCGCCTCGGCTTCCATGATCTGCGCGGCGGTCTTGCCGCTGCTGCGCGGCTCCGGCTTGATCTCGATCAACTCGATCTTCGCTTCGCGCGGCATGCGCTTGGCGTATTCGTTGAAACCCTCGGTGATCCACGATGGCATTTTGTTGCCCACCGCCAGGATCAGCAGTTTCATTTTGCGGCTGGCGCGCGCAGCTTGGGTTGCACGCCCCACAGTTCTTCCAGGTTGTAGTAGGCGCGCACCGGCGGCTGCATGATGTGCACGACCACGTCGCCCAGGTCGACCAGTACCCACTCGCCGCTGTCGCCGCCCTCGATGCCGAGCACCGAGACGCCGAGCGCCTTGAGTTGTTCTTCCACGTGGTCGGCCAGGGCCTTGGTCTGGCGGGTGGATTGGGCGCTGGCGATCACCATGCGCTCGAACAGCGAGCTCAGTTTACTGGTGTCGATGACCTGGATGTCCTGGCCTTTGACGTCTTCCAGCGCGGCCACTACGGCCTGGGTTTTTTCTTCAATGTTCAGCATCGTAAAGTTCGTGGGTTTGAATGTATTTGGCTACCGCATCGGGCAGCAGGTAATGAACGTCGTGGCCGCGCGCACAACGGCGGCGGATGTCGGTCGCGGAAATCTCCAGCGCCGGCATGTCGGCGACGAAGATGGTCCCGGTCGGCGCCTCGTGCAAGGCACGCGCGCCGGGCGCGAGGCGCGTGCGGTATTCGGCCTGCAGTGCGCTGTCGGCTTTATTCATGGCATTGCCCAGCGGAAGACCTCCGGCGCGCTGCAGCACCACGATGTGGGCCAGTTCGAACAGGCGCTGCCACTCGTGCCAGGTGTGCAACTGCAGGAAGGCGTCGCCACCGAGAATCAGGCACAAGGGTCGTTGTGCGCCAAGCTCGGCGCGCAGTCCGGAGAGCGTATCGACCGTGTAGCAGGGGTCGGTGCGGAATACCTCGCGCTCATCGACGATGAAATCGGGATGCCCATTCAGGGCTAGGCGCACCATCTCCAGGCGCATCGGCGCCGCAGCCAGCGGTGCGGCGCGATGCGGCGGCGTGCCGCTGGGAATGAAGCGCACTTGCGCGAGACCGCACTGCTCCAGCGCCTCTTGCGCGATACGCAGGTGCCCGTGGTGGATGGGGTCGAACGTGCCGCCCAGGATGCCGATGGGGGCGGTACTCGTTTTTAGAGAAGAAAAACTGTTAGCCACAAATGGACACGGATGAAACACAGATAAAAACAGGGTCGAGTTTACCCCAAATATGCCATCCGCATGCTGTAAGCGCCTTGGGGGCGGGAGCGGCTACATGGGATGCTACTACTCCCTCCCCCAATCCCTCCCCTGCAAGGGAGAGGGAGATGGCCGACGGAATCATCCGTGTCCATCCGTGGCGAAATGGTTTCTATAAAATCACAGCGCCAGCCTGCGCATATCCGACAGCACATGCGCGAGGTAGGTGGTGAAGCGCGCGCCCATGGCGCCATCGATCACCCGGTGGTCGTAGGACAGCGACAGCGGCAGCATCAGGCGCGGCACGAACTCGCCGTCCTTCCACACCGGCTTCATGCTGGAGCGCGACACGCCGAGGATGGCCACTTCCGGCGCATTGATGATCGGCGTGAACGAGGTGCCGCCGATGCCGCCCAGGCTGGAGATGGTGAAGCAGCCGCCCTGCATGTCGGCGGCGGTGATTTTCTGGTCACGCGCTTTGGCGCTGACTTCGCCCAGCTCTTTCGCCAATTGCACGATGCCCTTCTGATCCACATCGCGGATCACCGGCACCATCAGGCCGTTGGGCGTATCGACCGCCACGCCGATGTGGATGTATTTTTTCAGCACCAGATTTTCGCCGCTGGCATCCAGCGAAGCGCAGAAGTCGGGGAAGTGCTTGAGCGTGATCGCGCAGGCCTTGAGCATGAAGGCGAGCGGGGTGATTTTGATGTTCTGCTTGGCGTACTCCGCCCCCAGTTCCTTGCGGAAGGCTTCCATCTCGCTGATGTCGGCCTCTTCGAACTGCGTGACATGCGGGATCATCACCCAGTTGCGGTGCAGGTTGGCGCCGGAGATCTTCTTGATGCGCGACAGCGGCTTTGGTCTCGACCGCGCCGAACTTGGCGAAGTCCACTTCCGGCCACGGCAGCAAGCCGGGCAGCGCACCGCCACCGGCAGTTGCTGCGCCGCCAGCCAGCGATTGCTTGACGAAGTTCTGCACGTCATCCTTGGTGACGCGGCCTTTCTCGCCGCTGCCCCTGACTTTGGACAGGTCCACGCCCAGTTCGCGCGCAAAGCGGCGGATGGACGGGCTCGCGTGCGCGCTGCCGGTCGGAGCAACAGGCGCTGCCGGAGCGGCGGCAACGGGGGCTGCGACCGGCGCCAGTTTTGCCGCCGCTGCAGGAGCGGCTGGCGCAGCAACGGCCTGTGCCGGAGCGGCAGCGGCGGCTTGCGCCGCACCGCCACTGGCCTGCATCAGGGCGATCAGATCACCCTCGGACACCTTGTCGCCGACCTTGATCTTCACTTCCTTCACCACGCCGTCGAACGGCGCGGGCACGTCCATGGTCGCCTTGTCGGTCTCCACCGTGATGAGCGTCTGCTCGGCGGATACCTTGTCGCCAGCCTTCACCGCGACTTCGATGACGCTCACGCCCTTGAAGTTGCCGATGTCCGGCACCAATACATTCTTGATTTCTGCCACGCTGTTCTCCTCGGCTTAAACCGTAACGGGGTTCGGTTTGTCGGGGTTGATCTTGTAGAGCTTGATCGCCTTGCTCACTTCGCTCGCCGGGATGGTGCCTTCGTCCGCCAATGCCTTCAATGCGGCAACGGCGACGTAGTAGCGGTCCACCTCGAAGAAGTCGCGCAGCTTCTTGCGCGTATCCGAGCGGCCGAAGCCGTCCGTGCCCAGCGTCTTGTAACGCGCCTTGCACAAAGGGGCGGATCTGGTCGGCATAGGACGCGCATGTAGTCGGTCGCTGCGATCACCGGTGTCTTGGCGTCCAGGCATTGCTCGACATAGCTCGACGCGCGGCTTGGCTTCCGGATGCAGCATGTTCCAGCGTTCGCAATCGATGCCGTCGCGGCGCAGTTCGTTGAAGCTGGTCACGCTCCACACGTCGGCGGCGATGCCGAAATCCTTCTCCAGCAATTCGGCGGCGGCGATCACTTCGCGCAGGATGGTGCCGCTGCCGAGCAATTGCACGCTGGGCTTTCGCCTTGGCCTTGCTTGCGCTGAACTTGTACATGCCCTTGATGATGCCTTCCTCGGCGCCCTTCGGCATGGCCGGGTGGGCGTAGTTCTCGTTCATCACCGTGAGGTAATAGAACACGTCTTCCTGATCCTGGTACATGCGGCGCATGCCGTCCTGCACGATCACCGCCAGTTCATAGGCGAAGGTCGGGTCGTAGGACACGCAGTTGGGGATGGTCGCAGCCATCAGGTGGCTGTGGCCGTCCTGGTGCTGCAGGCCTTCGCCGTTGAGCGTGGTGCGACCCGCCGTGCCGCCGACGCAGGAAGCCGCGCGCGCGCAGGTCGCCCGCCGCCCAGGCCAGGTCGCCGATGCGCTGGAAGCCGAACATCGAGTAGTAGATGTAGAACGGGATCATCGCCACGCCGTGGTTGGCGTAGGAAGTCGCCGCGGCGATCCAGTCGGCCATGCCGCCCGCCTCGTTGATGCCTTCCTGCAGGATCTGGCCGCTCTTGTCTTCCTTGTAGAACATGAGCTGGTCGGCGTCCTGCGGGGTGTACAGCTGGCCCACCTGCGAGAAGATGCCGAGCTGGCGGAACATGCCTTCCATGCCGAAGGTGCGCGATTCGTCCGGCACGATGGGCACGATCTGCTTGCCGATGTTTTTGTCTTTCACCAGCATGCCGAGCAGGCGCACGAACGCCATGGTGGTGGAGAATTCGCGGCCTTCGCTGTCCTTCAGCAAGGCATCGAACGCGGCAGACCGCAGGGATGTCGAGCTTGGTGGCGACCGGTTTGCGCGCCGGGATGGTGCCCATCGCCGCGCCGCGTTCGCGCAGATACTTGGCTTCCTGGCTGTCTTCGGCCGGGCGGACAAACGGCAGCTTCGGCAACTGCTCGTCGCTGACCGGGATGTTGAAGCGGTCGCGGAATTTGCGCAGCGACTCTTCGTCCATCTTCTTCTGCTGGTGGGTCGGGTTCTGCGCTTCGCCGGATGCGCCCATGCCGTAGCCCTTCACCGTCTTGGCGAGGATCACGGTCGGCTGGCCCTTGTGCTTGTTGGCTGCCGTGTAGGCCGCGAACACCTTGAGCGGGTCATGGCCGCCGCGGTTCAGGCGCCAGATCTCGTCGTCCGACATGTCGGCGACCAGTTCCAGCAGCTCCGGATACTTGCCGAAGAATTCCTTGCGCACATACGCGCCGTCGCGGGCCTTGTAGGTCTGGTATTCGCCGTCGACCACTTCTTCCATGCGCTTCAGCAGCAGGCCGGTCTTGTCCTTGGCCAGCAGGCGGTCCCATTTGCCGCCCCACACCACCTTGATGACGTTCCAGCCGGCTCCGCGGAACACGCCTTCGAGTTCCTGGATGATCTTGCCGTTGCCGCGCACCGGGCCATCGAGACGCTGCAGGTTGCAGTTGATCACGAAGATCAGGTTGTCGAGTTTCTCGCGCCCGGCCATGGAGATCGCGCCCAGCGATTCCGGTTCGTCGGTCTCGCCGTCGCCGAGGAAGGCCCAGACTTTGCGTCCATTCGTTTGGGCGAGTTCGCGGTGTTGCAGGTAGCGCATGAAGCGCGCCTGATAAATCGCCATCAACGGGCCCAAGCCCATCGATACGGTGGGGAACTGCCAGAAGTTCGGCATCAGCCAAGGGTGCGGATAAGAGGACAGGCCGTCGCCGTCCACTTCCTGGCGGAATTTATAAAGCTGTTCTTCGCTCAAGCGGCCTTCGAGGAAGGCGCGGGCGTAGATGCCGGGCGAGCAGTGACCCTGGAAATACACCATGTCGCCGCCGTGATCGTCGGTCTTGCCGTGGAAGAAATGGTTGAAAGCCACGTCATACAAGGTCGCTGCCGAGGCGAAGCTGGCGATGTGGCCGCCCAGCTCGGACGATTCCTTGTTGGCGTTCATCACGATGGCCATCGCGTTCCAGCGCATCAATGCGCGGATGCGGTGCTCCAGTTCCTTGTTGCCCGGCGAACGCTCTTCCTTGTCGCAGGAAATGGTGTTGAGGTAAGGCGTGGTCGCGCTGATCGGCATGTCGTCGCCGGCCATGCGCGCGTGGTGGATCAACTGATCCAGCAGGAAATGGGCGCGCGCTGCGCCTTCCTTCTCCAGTACGGACTGGAGCGAGTCCAGCCACTCCTGGGTTTCTAGCGGATCGTGATCCAGTTTCTCTGGTTGCTGTGTTGCCATCGCTTACTCTCTCCCTCAGTTGCAATGTATCGTTTCATTCTCCGTCACCAGCCATTCCACTTTATGGTCGGTACTCTCCAACGGAATCTCTTGCACCACCTGCAGCGCGAACGCCCCGGCGACCAAAGCCGGCCGGTGCGGCATGCGCGCCAGCAGCTTGTCGTAAAAGCCGCCGCCGTATCCCAGGCGCCCACCTTCGCGGGTGAACGCCACGCCGGGTAACAGGACGAAATCCACCGTTCCCAGCGCTTCTTCTTTTATGCAGCGTTCCATCACCGGCTCGCGTATGTTCCACAAGCCGGGCGCCACATCCTGTTCCAGGTTGCGCACCATATATAAGTCCAGGTGCATGCTGGCCCGGTTCACGCGCGGCAACAACACCCGCTTGCCTTCGGCCAAGGCCTGCCGAACCCACAATTCAGCAGCCAGTTCCGCCCCGAAATTCAGATAACCCAGCACCGTCTGAGCCTGCCGGTAGGCAGGCAAATCGCACACAGAGCCAACAACGGCGCGGCTTAGACGCAGATTTTCCGGCGCGGGCAACTTTTCGCGGGCGGCGATTATACTTTGCCTGAGTGCCTGCTTTCTAGCTTGGATGTTCATTTCTGCGCCGCCTTCCTCGTTTTAGCTGCTAATTTGCCGATATTTTTAATCATAAGTGCGCCAACGTCGCTCAAGTTTTCTCAATAATTATTATTGAGTGAAGTCAATAAACTGGCATTATCTGCCGTGAAATTCACTCACGAGCCTAAAAATTGAGCACAGACCCATCAAGCGCGGAATGATTTTGCCGGAACCGAAGGTACAGTCGCCGGACATGCATTTGAAGCGCAAGTCGTGACTGGCAAACGTTCCATAACAGCCGCACTTGCCAGTCGGGAGGCGAGGTGTTTCTTTTGGCACTTTGTCTTGTGGAAGGAGGCGTTCATTTGGCAAAGTATATAGACCTTTCGACGTCTTGCCCTTTGTCGGCACCTGACCGCCCAAAGTGTGCTCCGCTCGAAATAAACGCCAAAAGACATTAGTTACAGATCGGGCTATTTGGAACTAAAACACGGGCAGGCCGGTCGCAACGCATGTTGCTGGGGAGAGCTCAACGGGAAGCTTCCGAAACACGTACTCAATTCAGGGGACTCAAACAACAATGAGCAACCAACGTTCCGTCAAAACAAGACGCGGCGCATATATCGCCTTGCTTGCGGTAATGGCATTGGTTCCGATGGCGGTGGCAGCCTACAAGCTGTACGTGCTTGATTATCCGCTCGCAGGACTGATTCCCGCGCCGAGCTATACCGTCGAAGTCACCATGCAAGTGGACGGTCACGGGGAAGACATCCGTATTCAGACCTACCTGCCGAAGACTGACGGCCGCCAGTCGGTCGATAACGAGGAGAGTTCGAGCGGCGTCTTTGTCCCCAATATGCATTCAGATACATTGAATCGCGAAGTAACATGGAATGCCGAGAACGTGGTGGGGCAGCACAACATTCGCTACGCCTACTCGGTTCGTGCGCATCATGTACGCTTCGAGATCCCTGAAGGAATGCCTATTCCCGAATCCTATCCCGGGGCGCTGGCTCCCTATCTGGCGGACGAACCCGGCGTCCATAAAGACGACCCGCAGATAGAAAGTGCCTTGAACAGTATCGTGCCGGCCGAGAACCGCACGGTGCTGGACGTGCTGACCCGCATCCACCGGCATCTGCAGGACAACATCGCGAACCGGAACTTTTCGGGTTACACCGATTCGTTGACCGCGCTCAAGCTCGGTGAGGCGAGCTGTAACGGCAAGAGCCGTCTGTTCGTTGCGATGGCGCGCAAACTGAACATCCCGGCGCGCCTGATCGGCGGTTTCGTGATGGAGCAGGGCAGCAAGCGTACCAGCCACCAGTGGGTAGAGGTCTACGTCAACGGGCATTGGGTGCCGTTCGACACCATCAACGATCATTTCGCCGAGATCCCGGCCAACTACCTGACGCTCTATTACGGCGATCAGGTGCTGTTCAAGCATACGGCCAACGTGAACTTCCAGTACATGTTCAAGACCACCAAACAGCTGGTGCCGCAGCGCGATGCGCAGGATGCCCTGAGCCAATCCGCGCTGAACATCACCAACCTGTACGCGCATTTCGAGCGCGTCGGTATCTCGCAGAACCTGTTGAAGATACTGCTCATGCTGCCCCTGGGGGCGCTGGTGACGGTGGTATTCCGCAACGTGGTCGGTCTGGAGACCTTCGGCACCTTCCTGCCTGCGCTGATCGCGGCGGCGGCGCGCGAGACCGGCCTGATGTGGGGTGTCGTCGGATTCCTCGGCATCGTGCTGGTGTCGGCGGTCATACGTCGCGGACTCGACTGGATGCAGTTGCTGCATTCGCCGAAGATGGCCATCGTGCTGACCACGGTGGTGATCGTGATGATGGCAACCACGGTGGGCGGTGTGCAGCTCGGCTTGTTCGAACTGGCGCATGTGACCCTGTTCCCGATCGCCATCCTTGCCATCACCGCCGAGCGTGTCGCGCTGATGGAGGCGGAGCAGGGCGCGCTCAAGGTGGCGCGCATCACCCTGATGACGCTGATCGTGATCGCCGCGTGTTACGCGGTGATGGATTCACTGTTCATGCAGAGCCTGGTGCTGGCCTTCCCCGAGCTGTTGCTGGTGGCGGTCGCATTGAATCTGTGGCTGGGCAAATGGATAGGCATCCGCGTGCTGGAGTTCATGCGCTTCCGCCGTCTGATCCTGGAGGCCAAATGATGTCGTTGCGCGCCTGGTGGTCGCGACTGGAGGAGGTGCGCAAGCATGCGGGGAAGGTGCTTGCCATGAACCGGCGCAACCTGCATTACATCTACACGCGCAACCAGCGCAAGCATTTTCCGTTGGCGGACGATAAGCTGCTGGCAAAGGAAGTGCTGATTGCGGCGGGCGTGAGCATGCCCAAGACCCACCGCGTCTACAGCTACTTCTACGAACTGCGCGAGCTGGAGGCCGATCTGGGCGCTTACGAGGATTTCGTCATCAAGCCGGCGCAGGGCAGCGGCGGCAACGGCATCATCGTCATCGTCGGCAGGAAAGGCGACGATTGGGTCGGTATCAGCGGCAAGATATATACCGCGTTCGACCTGCGCAAGCATATCTCGGACATCATCTTCGGCATCTATTCGTTCGACCTGGGCGACCGCGCGATCATCGAGAGCCGTATCGTCCAGCACGCGGAAATGACCGAACTCAGTCCGCTCGGTCTGGCGGACGTGCGCGTCATCATGTGTGACGAAAAGCCGGTGATGTCGATGACGCGAGTCCCGACGCGCCAGTCCGATGGCAAGGCGAACCTCCATCAGGGCGCGCTCGGTGTCGCGATCGACATCGCAAGCGGCATCACTACCCATGCGCAATTCCTGGGGCAACCCATCGCAAAACATCCGGATACCGGTATAGCGGTGCTGGGCAGGAGGCTGCCGTTCTGGACAGAAGTGATCGAACTGGCGGAACGCGCCGCACAGGCCGTGCCGCTCAAATATCTGGGCGTGGATATCTCCATCTCGCCGGACGGACCGTTGCTGCTGGAGATCAACGTGCGGCCCGGATTGGAGATACAGAACGTGAACGGGCGCGGCATGTTGCCGGTGCTCGAGGCCATCACGGCAAATGAGGAAGTCAGGGATGAATAGCGGCGTCGGGTGGATGAGGTTGTTCCGGGAGAGTTTCGTTCCTGTGGTGATCGTGATTCTGGGGATTTTTCTGACGTTGCTGTATGTGCGCTTCCGCGCCGAATACGATGCCAACGCTGTGACCGTGATCAAGATCAAGTCTGCCGCATCGGTGGCAGACGAGGTGGGGGCGCCCTCCGCATCCGATGATGCCGTTCCGATAGTCTCCGTAGCGATCGATTCGGAGATGCAACGCGCCGGCATCCTGGTGGAGCAAAGAAAATGGCGCGAGGCAGAGCAGATATACCTTAAGGAACTGGCAAGAAAACCGCGAGCCAAGGTGCTCAACGACCTTGGGGTGCTATATCTGAAGAAGGGCGACGCAGGATTGGCGCTCGACTATTTCAGCCGGGCGATGGCAGCCGACCCTGCTGATACCAGTGCATTGTTCAACCGTGCTTTGGCCCTTTCACGCAGCGGACAGACCAGCCAGGCCATCGGGGGCTACCGCGAATTGCTGGCGCGGCAACCCGCACATTTCGAGGCGCAGTACAACTTGGGTGTCCTGCTCAACAACCGGGGCGATCATGCCGCCGGCGCTATGGAACTGGAAAAGGCCGTGCAATTGGGTAGTGGCGACCGCAAGGCGCATGCGCTCTACTCTTTGGGTATGGCACGGCGCAGATTGGGGCAGACCGAACTGGCGGCAAAGGCATTCAACTCGGCGACGCGTCTGAGTCCAGGCGATCCGGCGCCCCGAGTGGCGCTCGCTGCGCTTGAACCGGATACGGCGGACGGCCAGGCGCGCGCCTTGATGCAGTACCGAAAGATACTGGAACTGGCGCCCAATTACTCACCAGCGCTGGTCAATATGGCATCGATACTGAATGAGCAGCATAAGCGGCGCGAGGCGGAGCAGATGTTGCGGCAGGCGATCCAGATCGATCCGGAATTCGTCCATGCTCACTCCACCCTGGGAACGTTGTTGCTGGCGGAGAAACGCTGGGCGGACGCTCGCAGCGAATTCGAATGGATATTGCAGCGCGCCCCCGAGCGCGCCGATGTCCATTTCAATCTGGGCAGGGTCGCTTATGGCGAAAAGGATTACGACAAGGCGATCCTGGAATACCGGACGGCACTGAAGAAATCTTCCGGGAATCATCCGGAGGCGCAGGTCAATCTCGGGTTGACCTATGCAGCCAAGGGTGACTACAAGGCAGCACTGGTTGCTTACCAAGCGGCGCTCAAGATTCGTCGGCAATATCCGGAGGCGTGGTACAACATCGGTATCACCTATCTGCGCCTGAAGGACAACAGGAATGCCGAAGCCGCGTTCAACAGCGCAGTACGTCAGCGACCCGATTACGAACAGGCATGGTTCAACCTGGCGGTGGTGTACGGGAACACGGATCGCGACGAGGAGGCGATAAAGGCCTATCGCAAGGCACTGAGCATTCGTCCGGACTATCAGGCGGCACAACTCAACCTGGCTGTGCGTCACGCAAAGCGCAAGGAATACGACGAGGCGATCAGGCTGTATCGAGCGATCGTTAAGCGCGACGATACCTACTCCCTGGCTTGGTTCAATCTTGGTAACGCCTATATCGAGAACGGCAGGTTCGCCGATGCCGTGACGGCCCTGCGCCGTGCCGACGCGCTCGATCCGAGCAATACCAAGACATTGCGCTTTCTGGGGCGTGCGCTGTTACTGAACGGGCAGGTGCCTGAAGCGGTGCGGGTGCTGGATAGCGCTGTCGCTGCCGACACGAGCGACGCCCGATTGCGGCTGGAATTTGCCCGCGCCCTGCGCGAAGCCGGGCGTGAGGACGATGCGCGCAAGGAATTGGCAAAAGCCAGACAGCTCGATCCCGCATTGCAGGGGCTGGATGAGGAAGTGCAGAAGTTGGGAGGCCGTTAAAAATATGATGTTGTCAATCAACCAGAGAGGTAAAACATGCGTAGAAAAATGATGTTGCGTCCGGCGATGGTTGCGCTTTCCATGACCCTGTCTGGCATGGCTTGCGCCGCGGCTGCGCCAAAAGATGAGCAAGGGAATGTTTCATGGCTCGCTGAGGCGGGATTCGGCTACGACAGCAACGCCTTTCGAGCTCCTCGCAATACCTATACCGATTATGCGGCGATACCTTTGGGTTCCAATCCGACGGTGGTGCCGCAGGCGAAATCAGGATTCTTCGTGCCGTACAAAGCAGGCGTGGAGGTGGGGAAACGACACGACAGGAATGGCCGCCTGGTTGGCTCGGCAACCATAGACGGAAGGTTCTATCTGGGGGGCTTGGGCAAAGCGGACGAATTCAATTTTGCTGCGAACGGCGGCTCCGAGTTCGATATCGGCAGAGCGGGTTCTAAACGTACCGCCTATGTGGGCGCTGTCTATGAACAGCACCAACAGGTGTACGTGGACCATGACTCCGGGGCGAGCAAGACCACCGCGGGCGGAAGCGATATCTCTGCTCGCTACAACTATACGAGTGTCGGCCTGGAAGGCGAATACAAGCACAAGATGGATCGCATCGATTATGCAATCAAGGCCCAATACCTGGTGAACGACTATTCGGACCCGGTAGTCGTGTCGCAGTTGGATCACGATTATTTCACCGTGGGTGGAGAGATCGACTACCAGATGAAAGAGCGCACCAAGCTGAAGTTCTCGGCCGCCCGCTCCACCAGGGAATATTCTGATCGCCATGCGCGCAATGCCAATGGAGTCTATAGCAGTACGGCCAACCCCTTGCTCAAATACACCTACAACGATCTCGGGGTCACGCTACGCAACCGGGTTTCTTCCGACTGGCTGTTCTATGTGGATTACGACTACTCGCAGCGCATGGATGGCTTTGTGAATTACAACGACTACAAATCGCACCGCTTCGGTGGGCGTCTGATGTATGAACAAGGCGCACTGAAGGGCAGAGTGGCGCTGCATCACTGGAAGCGCGACTATCCCCACGCCTTCGCTTACGATGTCGCCGGCCAACCCGCCAAGACATACAGCGGAAACGACCTGCGTTTCAAGGGGGAGTTCGCCTATACCAAGGCGCTCTCGTTCTGGGCAGAAGCGATCTTCACCAAGCGGGATTCATCCGACCTGCGCTACGCTTATGATCGCAACCAGATCATGGCCGGGGTGCGCTGGGATCAGAAGTGATGGCTTGGGCCGACCTCTGATCGCCGAGGTCGGCTGAGATGACGCAGGCTTATCCCAGGAACAGCCGGTAAGCCGGGTTGTCGCTCTCGTCCCAGTAAGGGTAGCCGAGGGTGTCGAGGAAGGTCTTGAGCGCCTTCTTGTCGGTGCGCGGCACCTGCATGCCGACCAGCACGCGGCCGTAGTCCGCGCCGTGGTTGCGGTAGTGGAACAGCGAGATGTTCCAGTCTGTGGTCCATGCTGTTGAGGAAATTCATCAGCGCGCCGGGGCGTTCCGGGAATTCGAAGCGGAACAGGATTTCGTCCGTGGATGTCGGGCGCATGGCCGCCGACCAGGTGGCGCAGATGCAGCTTGGCCATCTCGTTGTCGGACAGATCCAGTGTCGGCAGCTTGCTGCGCTGCAGCTTGTCGACCAGATCGGCGGTCTCCGATTGGTCCTTGACCTGGATGCCGACGAACACCTGCGCCGCTTTCGGGTCGGCGTAGCGGTAGTTGAACTCGGTGATGTTGCGCTTGCCGAGCAGCGAGCAGAACTTGCGGAAGCTGCCGGGCGTCTCCGGGATGGTGACGGCGAGGATGGATTCGCGCTTTTCGCCGATCTCGGCGCGCTCGGCGACGAAACGCAGGCGGTCGAAGTTCATGTTCGCGCCGCTGCACACGGTCACCAGTGTCTCGCCCTTGAGTTTCTCGCGTTTGGCATAGAGCTTGGCGCCCGCGATCGCCAGTGCGCCGGCAGGCTCGAGGATGGAGCGCGTGTCCTGGAACACGTCCTTGATCGCGGCGCACACGGCGTCGGTGTCCACCAGCACCACTTCATCCACATATTGCTTGCACACGCGGAAGGTCTCCTCGCCTGCCAGTTTCACCGCCGTGCCGTCCGAGAACAGGCCGACGTCGTTGAGCGTGACGCGTTTCCGTGCCTTGAGCGAGCGCGCCATCGCGTCGGAATCGGTGGTCTGCACGCCGATGACCTTGATGTCGGGGCGCACCTGTTTGACGTAGGCGGCCACGCCCGCGATCAGCCCGCCGCCGCCGATGGCGCAGAAGATGGCGTGGATGGGCGCCTGGTGCTGGCGCAGGATCTCCATGGCGATGGTGCCCTGACCGGCGATCACGTCGGGATCGTCGAACGGGTGCACGAAGGTGAGCTGTCTTTCCTTTTCCAGTGCATACGCGTGGCTGCAGGCGTCACTGTAGCTGTCGCCGTGCAGCACGATCTCCACCGCGCGCTGGCCGAAATGCTTGACCGCATCGATCTTTACCTGCGGCGTGGTGGTCGGCATCACGATGACGGCCTTGCAGCCGAGGCGATGCGCGCTGAGCGCCACACCCTGCGCATGGTTGCCCGCCGAGGCGGCGATGACTCCCCGTTTCAATTGCTCGGGGGTGAGCTGCGCCATCTTGTTGTAAGCGCCGCGCAGCTTGAACGAGAACACCGGCTGCATGTCTTCGCGCTTGAGCAGCACGTCGTTGCCGATGCGCGCCGACAGGTTGGGCGCGAGTTCCAGCGGTGTTTCGACCGCCACGTCATAGACGCGGGCGGTCAGGATACGTTTGAGATAATTTTGCATGATGTTTCGCGGACAATTGGATTTCCCGCAAGGTTAGCAGGAAACGTACTGAACTGCTCAGGGCTTCTGAATACGCAGACCGGTCAGACTGTAGAAACGGGGCAGGTCGCTCAGGTCGTCGAACACCCCCGCCGCACCGTTGAAATCCTGTTTGTGGGTGTAGGGGTTCATGGTGACGTAGGTCTTGATGCCGGCAGCCAGTGCCGAGCGCAGGCCGTTGTAGGAGTCCTCCAGCGCGATGCAATCCTGCGGCGCGAGCTTGAGTTCGTTCAATACCCAGTTGTAGATGTCCGGCGCCGGTTTTTTCAGTGGCACGATGTCGCCGCAACCGATGGCGTCGAAATGTTTCGCCCAGTCCTTGCCCAGGCCCACTTCGAGCAAGGCGGAGACGTTCTCCGGAGAGGTGGTGGTGGCGATGGCCAGCCGGATGCCTGCCTTGTGCGCATCGGTGATGAGCTGTCTGATGCCGGGGCGCAGCGGGATATGGCCGTCGCGCAGCATGGCGGTGTAATGCGCGGTCTTTTGCACATGCAGCTTCTTTACGAACTCGTCGTAGTCTGCCGGCTTGTTGAAATCCTTGAGATAGTCTTCAACGTAATGCTTGATGCGCTCCTTGCCGCCGGTCACCTTGAGCAGCTTGTCGTACAGCGCCACGTCCCAGTTCCAAGGCAGGCCGTTCTCGGCGAAGGCCTGGTTGAAGGCGATGCGGTGCGCGTCCTCGGTATCTGCGAGCGTGCCGTCGACGTCGAAGATGATGGCTTTGATAGTTTTGTTGTTAGTCATAACCGTAGCGATTGTGGCAACAATCGCAAGATAAAGTATGGGAATAAAAGCAAAGCCACTAGTCCATCCTAATAGTTCGGCGAGAGGTGTGATGTCGTAGCCTTCGATGTAACAAGGCGGAACAATCTTTTCCCCATTTGGACATCCCCAATGTATTCTGAGTTGAGGGATGCAAATAATTAGTGCAAGACACAAAACGCAAGCCCCCAAAGCCACGGCAGAAGAGTCCTTAAGAGAGCATTGTTCATGGAGTTCTATGATCTGTCTGCCTACCGCATCCCCGGAAACTTCCCGGCCATCCCCTTCATCATCTTGCCCATCATGCCCTTGCCGCTGAGCATCTTCATCATCTTCTGCGATTGCTCGAACTGGTTCAGCAACTGGTTGACGTGCATCACCTGCACGCCTGCGCCAGCCGCGATGCGCTTCTTGCGCGAGGCCTTGATCTGCTCGGGGTGGGTGCGCTCCCAGGGGGTCATCGAGTTGATGATGCCTTCGGTGCGGTTGATCTGGCGCTCGTCGACTTTTGCGTTCGCCGCCGCCTGGGCGAGCTGCGCGGGCAGTTTGTCCATCAGCGCCGACATGCCGCCCATCTTCTTCATCTGCACGATCTGCATCTTGAAGTCGTTGAGGTCGAAGCCTTTGCCGGTCTGCATCTTCTTCGCCAGCTTCTGGGCTTCGCCAACATCCACGTTGCGCTGCGCTTCTTCCAGCAGCGACAGCACGTCGCCCATGCCGAGGATGCGCTGCGCCATGCGTTCGGGGTGGAAGGCTTCGAGGCCGTTGGGTTTTTCGCTGACGCCGACGAACTTGATCGGCTTGCCGGTGATCTGCCGCACCGACAACGCCGCACCGCCGCGCGCATCGCCGTCCAGCTTGGTGAGGATGACGCCGGTGAGCGGCAACGCATCGCCGAAAGCCTTGGCGGTATTCACCGCATCCTGGCCGGTCATCGCGTCGACCACGAACAGGGTCTCGATGGGCTTCAGGGCGGCATGCAGATCCTTGATCTCGGCCATCATCGCCTCGTCCACCGCGAGGCGGCCGGCGGTGTCCACGATCAGTACGTCGTGGTGGTGCTTCTTCGCAAAGTCGTGCGCGGCGTGGGCGATGTCCAGCGGTTTCTGGCTGGCGTCTGAGGCGAAGAAGTCGATGTCGAGTTGTTGCGCCAGCGTGCGCAGTTGCTCGATGGCGGCGGGGCGATACACGTCGCAGCTCACCAGCAATACTTTCTTCTTGTTCTGCTCGCGCAGCAGTTTGGCCAGCTTGCCGCTGCTGGTGGTTTTACCCGCGCCTTGCAGGCCGGCCATCAGGATCACGGCGGGCGGCACGGTCGCGAGGTTGAGCGCATCGTTGTGCTCGCCCATCAGCCTGGTCAACTCGCGGTTCACCACGCCGATCAGCGCCTGTCCGGGCGTCAGGCTGCCGATGACTTCCTGCCCCAGCGCGGCTTCCTTCACCTTGGCGATGAATTCCTTGACCACGGGCAGTGCGACGTCCGCCTCCAGCAGGGCGAGGCGCACTTCCCGAGGGCGTCCTGGATGTTGCTCTCGGTCAGTCGCGCCTGGCCGCGCAGATTCTTGACGATGCCCGAGAAGCGTTGTGTGAGGTTGTCCAACATGATTCAAGTCCTGGTGATTTTAGCGAGCGCCGTTGCAGACACTTTTGCGGCGCTTCCTGTAGAATCCGCACAGTCTAAAACATCTGCACTCCCCATGTCGAACCAAGCTCTGCATCTGCTCACGTTTGCCCTTTATGCCGTTCTGGCTATTCTGTTCTGGCGCGCGCAGGCGGCAGGCGATGCCGAGCAGCAAAACCGCGGCGCGCTGGGCTTTGCGGTGGTCGTGCCCCTCGCGCTGCACGGCTGGCTGCTGTACGACACACTCTTTATATGGGGTGCGCTGAACCTAGGGTTGGTATACGCGCTGTCGCTGATCCTGTGGCTGACCGTGCTGGTGTACTGGCTGGCGCGCTACTTCTATCCCTTGTCCAGTCTGCAGACCCTGGTATTGCCGCTGGCCGCCGTCAGTACGGCGCTGCCTGCGATCTTCCCGGATGCGCATATCCTGTCGCAACCCGCATCCGGCCTGTTCGATACCCATGTGTTGATGGCGATGCTGGCCTACAGCCTGTTCACCATCGCGGCATTGCATGCCGGGCTGATGTCGCTGGTCGAAAAGCGCCTGCACCACGCCAAGCTGCCTAAGGTGCTGCAGAACCTGCCGCCGCTGCTGACCATGGAGACCCTGCTGTTCCGCGTTATCGGCGTCGGTTTCGTGCTGCTGACCATCACCGTGGCGTCCGGCATGCTGTTTTCCGAGAAAATATTCGGCCATCCACTGCAGTTAAACCATAAGGTCTTGTTTGGAATAGCCTCCTGGGCGATTTTCGCCGTGCTGTTGTGGGGGCACCACTTCTACGGCTGGCGCGGCCATACGGCGGTACGCTGGACGCTGAGCGGCTTCGGCTTCCTGGTATTGGCTTATCTGGGGTCCCAATTCGTGCTGGAAGTCGTCCTGCACCGCTGATTTCCCCCTCGGGATTTTCCTGTCAAAACAGTCCTTGCCAGAGATCGGCAAGGTATCGTAGAATTCGCGCCCTTTTGGCATTGGCCGAAACTTAAATTATTGGGTAATCATTATGGTAGTCATTCGTCTTTCTCGCGGCGGTTCCAAGAATCGTCCGTACTACAACGTGGTGGTGGCGGATTCCCGCAATCGTCGTGACGGCCGTTTCATCGAGCGCGTCGGTTTCTACAACCCGTTGGCCGCCGAAGGCGCCGAAGGTCTGCGCATCCAGCTGGATCGCGTGACTCATTGGCAAGAGCGCGGTGCGCAACTGAGCGAAACCGTAGGCCGTCTGGTCAAAAAAGCCGGTGCAGCAGCCAAGGCCTGATGAGGCAAGCCCCATGGTCGTCATGGGGAAGATCGTGGCGGCGCAGGGCATCCTCGGTTGGGTGAAGGTGCAGACCTTTACCGAATATCTGGACAGCCTGCTCGATTACGACACCTGGTATGTGGGCAACGAACAAGCCTGGCGTCCGCTGCAAGTGCTGGAAGCGAACGTGCACGGTGGCAAGGTGGTAATCGCCAAACTGCAAGGTATCACCGACCGCACGGCAGCCGAGAAATGCAAAGGCCAGCTGATCGCGGTTCCCCGCGCGGAGTTGCCGGAGCAGGAAGAAGGCGAATACTACTGGTCCGACCTGATCGGCTTGTCCGTGGAGAACCTGACGGGTGAGAAGTTCGGGATCGTGGATTCGTTGCTGGAGACGGGCGCGAACGACGTGCTGGTGGTCAAGGGCGAACGCGGCGAGACATTGATCCCGTTCATCGCCAGCGTCATCCAGCAGGTGAGCCTGAAAGACAAAACGATCCGGGTGGATTGGCAGGCGGATTACCTCAAATGAGGTTCGATGTTGTAACCCTGTTTCCGGAAATGTTCGATGCGATCACCAAATATGGTGTGACGCGGCGGGCAGCAGAGCAGGGCAGATTTGAGTTGCAGACGTGGAATCCGCGCGATTTCACGACCGACAACTACCGCACCATCGACGACCGTCCCTACGGCGGCGGCCCCGGGATGGTGATGTTGGCGGAACCGCTGGAAAAGGCGATCAGCGCAGCGAAAGCAGCGCAGGCGGTCAGCGGAGTAAAGAAGAGTTGCGTGATCCACCTCTCGCCGCAAGGCAGGCAGCTCACCCACGAAGTGGTGATGGAACTGCTGGCGCGGGACGAGGGATTGATATTGCTGGCGAGTCGTTACGAAGGCGTGGATGAGCGCCTGTTGCGCCAGCAAGTGGATGAGGAGCTTTCCATCGGCGACTATGTGTTGTCCGGTGGCGAGTTGGCAGCGATGGTGGTGATGGACAGCGTGGTGCGGCAAATTCCCGGCGTATTGGGCGATGACGCATCGGCGCAGCAGGATTCCTTCGTGCAGGGACTGCTGGATTGTCCGCACTACACGCGGCCCGAGGTTTATAACGGCGAGGCGGTTCCGGAAGTATTGATGTCCGGGCACCACGCCGAGATAGAGAAGTGGCGATTGAAGCAGGCATTAGGCAGGACTGCGGAACGTCGCCCGGATTTGCTGGCATCACGCCAGTTGACTAAACAGGAAGCTCGGCTACTGGCAGAGTACCAGCAGGAACAAGCTTCCGCACAAGAAGAGGAAACAAAATGAATCTGATCGGAATTCTCGAAAAAGAAGAAATCGCCCGTCTGGGCAAGACCATCCCCAACTTCGCCCCCGGCGACACAGTTGTGGTTGGCGTAAACGTGGTCGAAGGCGACAAGAAGCGCACCCAGGCTTTTGAAGGTGTGGTCATCGCCAAGCGCAACAAGGGTCTGAACTCCAGCTTCATCGTGCGCAAGGTCTCCGCGGGCGAAGGCGTGGAACGTACCTTCCAGACCTACTCCCCGAGCATCGCCAGCATCGAAGTGAAGCGTCGCGGCGATGTGCGCCGCGCCAAGCTCTACTACCTGCGCGACCGTTCCGGCAAGTCGGCGCGTATCAAGGAAAAATTGCCTGCCCGCAAAGCCGAAGCTTAAACGGCGGCATTATGCAACACGGAAACGGGAGCTTCGGCTCCCGTTTTTAGTTTCGGCCGCCGCTTCGCGGCTTCACATCGGTTACGCCGATATGAGCCTGCACCGAAGCATAGCAAGCATTTCGGCTATCATGTGCGCATGAAATTCCAAGCCATCATTTCAGCACCCTTCGGCAAACTCGGTATCCGTTGTTCGGGCACGGATCTGCTCGGTATCGAATTCCTGCCGGGGAAAACAAAAACGCAGCCGCCGGCGGGCGAAATGGCGAAAGCGATCTGTGCCGAACTGGAAGCCTATCTGGCCGATGCAACCCATGAGATCGACTTGCCTTTCACGCTCGATGGCACGCATCATCAGTTCGATGTGTGGCAGGCGATGCTGGACATACCCTGCGGGCAGACACTGACCTACGGCGAGCTCGCGAAAAAAATCGGCTCAAGCGCGCAAGCGGTAGGACAGGCCTGCGGCAGCAATCCGATTCCCATCGTCATTCCCTGTCACCGCGTGGTGGGTAAAGCAGGATTGGGCGGATTCATGAAGCATGTAGAAGGCGAGTCGCTCGACATCAAGCGCTGGTTGCTGGCTCATGAAGGCGGTCACTCCCTCTCCCTTGAAGGGAGAAGGCTGGGGAGAGGGTAGAAATGTTGGGGCCGATCCAATTTCCAACAGCCCCTCTGAAGGAACTGCTAGCCATTCGACTAGGCCTTCAAAAGACGAAGGCCAAGCCGCTGGTTATCCCCCATCCCCTCTCCCCCATGGGGCGAGGGGGGAATTAATGAGCGACATCGAACTGCTGGACGAATTCAGCGATGCGCTGTGGCTGGAGGACGGCCTGTCGCGCAACACGCTGGAAAGCTACCGGCGCGATCTGAACAAATTCGCAGAATGGCTGGAGACGCAGCGCGGATGCGGGCTGCCGGCCGCCACGCATGCCGACATACAGGGATTTCTGGCGCATTTGATGAGCGGGCAGAAAGCCAAAGCCACCTCAACCTCGCGCGCCATTTCCAGCCTCAAGCGCCTGTTCCGCTACCTGCTGCGGCAGAACCGGATCGCCGCCGATCCGACCCTGCAGATCGCCACACCCAAGCTGCCGCGCAGCCTGCCCAAGAGCCTCACCGAAGAAGATGTCGAGCTGCTGCTGAACGCGCCTGATGTCGATACGCCGCTCGGCATGCGCGACCGCACCATGCTGGAGGTGCTGTATGCCAGCGGCCTGCGCGTGTCGGAACTGGTCGGACTGAGCGTGGCGCAGGTGAGCCTGGATATGGGCGTGACACGCGTGATGGGCAAGGGCAGCAAGGAACGTCTCGTGCCGCTTGGCGAAGAAGCGCTGGACTGGGTAAGGAAATACCTCGCCGAAGCCCGTCCTGCCTTGCTCTCAGGCAAGTTGAGCGACGCACTGTTCGTCACCCAGCGCGGTGAAGGCATGACGCGGCAGATGTTCTGGTATCTCATCAAGAAACACGCGAAGCAGGGCGGGCTGCACAAGCCGCTGTCGCCGCACACCCTGCGCCATGCTTTTGCCACTCACCTGCTCAACCACGGCGCCGATTTGCGCGTGGTGCAGATGCTGTTGGGGCACTCGGATATTTCGACGACGCAGATATACACGCATGTGGCGCGGGAGCGGCTGAAGAAGCTGCATCACGATCATCACCCGCGGGGATGAACCGCAGTTGAGGTGTTGCGTGCGAATAAATTCGCACCTGCAGAGGCAGCTTCAAACCGAATGCTCACCCTTTGAGCGTCATTCCTACCCCGCACGAACACCACCCCAACTACAGCTGTCCGTAGCGCATCTACGGCGCCGGCAACGCCAAGCTGCGGGCGATGTTCGATTCCAGCATCGGCCTGACAAAGCAACTGGGGATGGAGGCTGTGGCGGAAGGGGTAGAGGATGGCAGCGACTGGGAATTCGTGCAGCAACAAGGATGCGATATCGCCCAGGGTTTCTACATTGCCGAGCCGATGCCCGCCGCCGAGTTAACCGGCTGGATCCGCTCATGGCAAGTCGGGCCATTACTCCCGGCCTGCAGGCGCCGTCCTGACCTGGCGTCATCTCGGGACTGTAGCGAGCAGGGCCAGTACAGCGGACACAGGGACCGGTTTGACCAGGTGGCCGTCGAACCCCGCCTCCTTGACCCTGCGGCGATCATTCTCCTGTCCCCAACCTGTCACGGCGACGATGCGCGGTGGGCGTGCGCCACTTAGCTCGCGGATGCGCCGGCAAGTGCCATATCCATCCAGCCGGGGCATGCCGATGTCTAGCAGGATTATGTCGGGATTAAAACGCAGCGCCGCATCGATCCCTTCGTGCCCGCCGTATGCCGTCTCCACCTCAAAGCCGTCTATGCGCAACACCATCGCGAGGGAATCGGCGACGTCCCGGTCGTCATCTATCACCAGGATGCGCAGTCCGGCCTTCGGCTTGAACTGCGTTTCCCCTGACTCACCCACGGGCGGCGATGTCCCGGCAACAGCGGGCAGTCGCACGGAGAACGCGCTCCCCTTCCCGGCGCCTCCGCTCCTCACCTCGATGCGGCCGTCGTGCATCCGCACCAGGCCCCGGGTTAGCGCCAAGCCGATCCCGAGGCCGCCCTGCGCCCGCTCCTGGGCCACCCCGATCTGGGAGAACATTTCGAACAGGTCCGGCAGGCGCTCGGGGGGAATACCGATGCCGTTGTCGCTGACCGTCACCACGATCTCGCCGCCGTCCAGTCCGGCAGTGATCCCGACACGGCCCCCCGGCTCGGTGTACTTGCAGGCGTTGTGGAGCAGGTTCTGGAACACCTGCATCAGGCGCACCGGGTCCGCGTCCAGGTGGATGGGCTCCGGAGGGAGCGATATGGTGAGTTCGTGCTCGGCCTGATCGAGATGCGGCCGCGATGATTCGACTGCGTGAGTCAGGACGGTCGCCAACGCAACGCGCTCCCGACGCAGTTGCAGCCGCCCGTGCGTGATGCGGCTCACGTCGAGCAGGTCGTCGACGAGCCGCACCATGTGATCGAGCTGCCGTTCGACCATGTCCTGTGCGGTGCGCAGGGCCGGGTCGCGTTGGCCCTGCTGCCTGAACAGGTGCATCACGTTGCGGATCGGGGCGAGCGGATTGCGCAACTCGTGGGCCAGGGTGGCGAGAAACTCATCCTTGCGGCGGTCGGCTTCGCGCAGCGCCTCCTCCGCCTGTTTGCTGGCAGTGATGTCCACGCCGGTGCCGGCGACGTAGCGTCGGCCGGCCGCGTCTACGATGAGGAATTTCGAAATCAACCACCAGCTGGGCAAGCTGTCGGCAATGCGGGCCTGCTCGATGACTTGCCGGGACTGGCCGTCGCGCAGGACGGCGAGGTCGTTGTCGCGGAAGGCCCGGGCGATATCGGCCGGCCACACGTCATGATCGGTCCTGCCGCGCCAGGCATCGAGCGTGACGCCAAAACGCTGTTCGAAGGTGCGGCTGAGATATACGAAGCGTCCCTCTTCGTCCTTGATCCAGGCGATGCCGGGGCTGTTGTCCATGAAGAGCCGGAATCGCTCCTCGCTCTCGCGAAGCGCATCCCCAACCTGCTTGCGCTCGGTGATGTCCAGGCAGGATCCGGCCCATTCGACGATCTCACCGCGGTCGTCGAAGATGGGCACGCCGCGGGTCAGCACCCAGCGGTATTCGCCGTCATGGCGGCGCATGCGGAAATTTGTTTCGTATGGAGACTTTTCCGCGACCGCCTGATTCCAGACCGCGGCGGCGTTCTGCCGGTCGTCCGGGTGTAGCGTCTCGAGCCAGGCGGCGCCCAGAATATGTTCAAGGCTCATGCCGGTGAAACGCCGCAGGCCGGGAAGGTCCTCGGTCACCATTCCGGCCGCGTCCGTCACCCAGGTCCATTCGTTGGTGAGCTCCAGATATGTGCGGTAGCGGCGTTCAAGGCCGCGGTACTTCGTCTCGCTGGCAGTCAGCGCCGCTGTGCGTTCCTCGACCGTTTGTTCGAGATGCGCCTGGTGCTCCCGCAGGTCCGCCGTGCGCTTGGCGACCAGGCGGTGCAATGCCCGGTTCCAGACGGCCAACAGCGCGACGGCCGCGAGTATGCCCAGCACAACCCCCAGCACAGTCGTGCGGGAGAGCGTCACAGGCTCGTCGATGTCCATCCACTTGCGATAGAGGCGGTCGTATTCCCCGCTCTGCTTGACTGCCTCAAGCCCGGCTTCCAGCTTGTCGCGCAAAGCCCAATCGCCTTTCTTCGTCGCGAAGCTGAACTCGCGCCGGTATTCGTTCAGCAAAGGGCCGTGCTCGATCGCTTCGGACAGCCCCAGCGTCTGGTTCAGCCGTATTCCCAGAACATGCGGGGCAAGCAGCGCATCATGCTCCCCGGAGGCGAGAAGGCGCATACCGTCGGCCAGGGTATCGACTGGCCTGAGCTGGGCAGCGAAGCCGCGACTCGTCAGGGCGTGGTGGGCGGCGTCCGAGCGCAGGACGATGATGCTGAATGGCCGCGCCTCTTCGATGTTCCGGATCGGGGCGCTTCCCTTGCGCCTGAAGAAGGTGTCGTAGGCGTAGGTGTGCGGGCGGGTGAATTCGACCAGTCCTTCGCGGCTGGGCAGGCGGGCGACGAGCGGCAGGGCATCGATTTTTCCTTCAACCAGGTCGGTCCAGACGGCATTCCAGTCGCCGAGAACGAACCGGACCGGCAGGTCTTGATTCTTGGCTACGGCGGCAAACAACTCCACCGAGAATCCCGTCGCCCGGTTCTCGGAATCGACATCTGCGTAAGGGGGGAAATTTCGCTCGGAACCAACTGTCAGTGGCCCGGCTAGGCTGTCTGCCCGGCCCGGTAGTGGCAAACAGACAACCAGCATGACGTATGCACGGCATAACGCCTTAAGCCAACGGTTAGACATCGCGCCTCCTCCCCTGCTGTGTTTCGCCTTGCCGGCATCGTCGAGAGATCAGCAGCGCAATCCATACCGCCTCCTTTCGTTTATGAGGGCAGGACCTTAGAAGCCGGCTTCCGGAGTGTCAATACGTGCGATCCACTATATAAGCCACTGCGCCATTCAGGGCATGAAAAAGGCCAGAGCGTAGTCCGGCCTTTGGGTAAGTGGTGGAGGTGATCAGGATCGAACTGACGACCTTCTGATTGCGAACCAGACGCTCTCCCAACTGAGCTACACCCCCACGGCAGGCGAATCGTAAAGGCAAATCGCCAGTTTGGAAAGAGTCTGACAGAAAGAGTCGGGAAGGTTTCTAAATTGGCGAATTCCTGCAATAATCCCAAGACTAGCGGATATTATCGAATCGGGGAAAATAGAAATGGCTTTGACGCAAGACGATCTGAAACGCGCAGTCGCCCAGGCGGCAATCGCTTATGTGCCGAATGACTGCATCGTGGGCGTGGGCACGGGTTCCACGGCCAATTTCTTTATCGACGAACTGGCCAAGATCAAGCACAAGATACGCGGCGCGGTTGCCAGCTCCGAGGCATCGACCAAGCGTCTGCAAGGGCATGGCATCGAGGTGCTGTCGCTGAACGAGGCGGGCGACCTGCCGGTGTACGTGGACGGCGCAGACGAGATCACGCGCCATATGCACATGGTCAAGGGCGGCGGCGGCGCGCTGACGCGCGAGAAGATCGTCGCGGCGGCCAGCAAGAAATTCATCTGCGTGTGCGACCAGAGCAAGCTGGTGGACGTGCTGGGCAAGTTCCCGCTGCCAATCGAAGTCATCCCGATGGCGCGCAGTTACATCGCGCGCGAACTGGTGAAGCTGGGCGGGCAGCCGAAGTTGCGCGAGGGTTTCACCACCGACAACGGCAATGTCATTCTCGACGTGCACGGCCTGAGCATCATGAACCCGGTGGAACTGGAAACCGCGTTGAACCAATTGGCGGGCGTGGTGACCAATGGTTTGTTCGCGCGTCGCGCGGCAGACGTGTTGCTGCTGGGCACGCCGGACGGCGTGAAGACGCTCACCGCCTGAGGCGGCGTAACAAAAGTTTAACGGGGCATCAGTAGCATCCTTCATTTGCGACAATCTTTAAGGAACAATCATGGCCGGTAGCGAACACACCTCGAAACAGTTCGACGCGGAACTCGAAGCGGTACGCGCCCGCGTGTTGCAGATGGGCGGTCTGGTGGAGAGCCAGATACGCCTGGCCATCGAATCGCTGAGTACGGGCGACGTGGCGCTGATGAACCGTGTGATCGAAGACGACCACCGCGTGAACGCGATGGAAGTGGAGATCGACGAAAGCTGCAGCCACATCCTGGTGCGGCGCCAGCCGGCGGCGGGCGACCTGCGCATGGTGATGACCGTGATCAAGACCATCACCGACCTGGAGCGCATCGGCGACGAGGCGGAAAAGATCGCGCGCATGGCCAAGCTGCTGTCGCAGACAGATCGCCTGCTCCTGCCGCGCTACAACGAGATCAAGCATGCATCGGACATCGCGCTGGACATGCTGCGCAAATCGCTGGATGCGTTCGCGCGCCTCGACCTTTCCACCGCCGCACAGGTGGTGCGCCAGGACGAGCAGGTGGATGAAGAGTTCCGCGCCATCATGCGCTACCTCATCACCTTCATGATGGAAGATCCGCGCACCATCTCCACTTCGCTGGAAATCCTGTTCGTGGCCAAGGCCATCGAGCGCATCGGCGACCATGCCAAGAACATGTCGGAATACGTGGTGTACATGGTCAAGGGCCGCGACGTGCGTCACGTCACCGTGGAAGAGATCGAGCGCGAAGTCCAGCAGTAGACACCGCTGTCGTGCATCACCAACCCATCCTTGCGGCAGTCGATCTGGGGTCGAACAGTTTTCGTCTGCAGATCGCGCGCGTGGTGGACGATCAGCTCTACATGCTGGACGGCCTGCGCGAAACGGTGCGTCTGGCCGCCGGACTGACCGAGGACAAGCGCCTCGACAAACCCTCGCAACAACGCGCACTCGCCTGCCTGCAGCGTTTCGGCGAGCGCCTGCGCGGGTTGCCGCGCGAGGCGGTGCGCGCGGTCGGCACCAACTCGCTGCGCGTCGCCAAAAACGCGCCGGAATTTCTGCAACAGGCCGAGACGGCGCTCGGCTTCCCCATCGAGGTCATCGCCGGACGCGAGGAGGCGCGCCTCATCTATCGTGGTGTCGCCCAGACCTTGCCGCAGGCGGAAGGTCGGCGCCTGGTGATCGACATCGGCGGCGGCTCCACCGAATTCATCATCGGCAACGGCCTGCAACCGCTCCGGCTGGAGAGCCTGTACATGGGCAGCGTCAGCTACAGCGTGCGCTATTTCCCCGACGGCAAGGTCGGCAAATCCGGCCTCAAACAGGCCGAACTCGCCGCCCGCAGCGAAGTGCAGGCCATCGTCACCGAATTTTCGCGCGACCACTGGGATGTGGCCCTCGGTTCTTCCGGCACGGCGCGCCAGCTGTGCGACATCCTCGAAGAAAGCGGCTACAGCGACAGCGGCATCACGCGTGAAGGGCTGGAGCTGCTGCGCGAGCAGTTGCTCAGGGCGGGTGATGTGAACAAACTCGATCTGCCCGGTTTGCGGCCGGACCGCATCCCCGTGCTGCCAGGCGGCTTTGCCATCATGTACGCCGCCTTTTGCGAACTCGGCATCGAGCGTATGCAACCCGCGCTCGGCGCCCTTCGCGAAGGCGTGCTGTACGACCTGCTCGGACGCATCCACAACCAGGATATGCGCGCAGTCACGGTGCAGCAGTTCATGCGCCGTTATCACGTGGACATGCGCCAGGCGGAGCGCGTCACGCATTTGGCCGAGCTGCTTGCGCGGCAGTTTCTGGAGGGACACATCGGGGATGACGGTCTGCAGCAACTCAAATGGGCGGCCAACTTGCACGAACTCGGCATCAGCGTCGCCCATAGCGGCTACCACAAACACACTGCCTATATCCTCGCCAATGCCGACATGCCCGGCTTCTCGAAAAAAGAGCAAACGCACCTGAGCTTGCTTGCGCTGGCGCATCGCGGCGGTCTGGAAAAGTTACGCGGCTTGTTGGGCACGCCTGCACAATTCGCGGAGGTCATGGCTCTGCGCCTTGCTGCGCTGATCTATCGCAACCGCAGCGACGTTGCGCTGCCCCCCATTCTTGGGCGTTTCAGCGGCACCAAGTTCCACCTCATACTCGCGCCGGGATGGCTGGTGCAGAACCCGCTTACGGAAACGGCGCTGTTGGAAGAATCGAAGCAATGGAAAGATCTGGGTATGAGCCTGCAAGTAGTCGAAGCATGAGGCAGAATACGCAACCCATTTGGCAATTAACCGGAGGTATCAAGATGAAGCAAATCAAATCTATCCTGCTGGGTCTGGTGATAGGCCTGCTGGTCGGCCTGGCACTCGGCGTCAACATCGGCCGCGAAAAACCGCTGCTCTCCAATCCGTTCGCAAAACAGGAATCGCTGATGGATCGCGCCAAACGTTTGGGCGGCGAAACGCTGGAACAGGGCGGCAAGGCCTTGGAAAAGACCGGACAGGCATTGCAGGACAAAGCGAAGTAATACAGAAAAAGCCGTTCGTGTTGTACCCGCAAGGGGGGGGCGTGGCTGTAAGGGGCATTCGCCCCAACAGCACACGCACAGCTTGTCGAAACATGAACGGCTTTTTTGTGCGGAATCCAAAGCCGCGGTACCCGGCCTTCATGCATCCTGCCGTGCTAAACTCCGTTCCGAAGCTGGCTAGACAGTCGCTGCGCACTTCGTGCTGCGTAGAGGAAAGTCCGGGCTCCGCAGAGCAGGATGCCGGTTAACGACCGGACGCCGTGAGGCGATGGAAAGTGCCACAGAAAATATACCGCCTAAGTTCCTTCGGGAAACGGCAAGGTTGAAATGGCGAGGTAAGAGCTCACCGCGCTGGTGGCAACATCAGCGGCAGGGTAAACCCCATCCGGAGCAAGACCAAATAGGCAAGCTATGACGTGGCTCGCGTCGCTTGCGGGTAGGTTGCTTGAGCGTCAGGTAACGAAACGCCTAGAGGAATGACTGTCCACGACAGAACCCGGCTTATCGGCTGGCTTCACCAGATATTGCGGATTAAAAATCCGTGTTCGAATTGTTTCGCCACGCCTTTACATAGCCATTCCGATCGTCAACGCAGTCCAAATTGCTTCCTCTGATTTTTGTCCCCATGAAATGTTTGCGCCGCAGGTGGAATTCCCTGCCACCCCAGAAGTACGTAGGCCTTCTACGCACTTCCATTACAAACAACTTTAGCTTGCCAGTGCAATTCATTGCTTTTTAAGCCTATTTAATTTGCATTAACGATGCGAGCTAACCCATTGTCCCGTAAAGAAAAATCCCGTTTTCCTGCTTGACCGGCTTGATATTTTTCAATATAGTGGTTGTAAGTGGTAAAAAGTGGGTAAACGTGGGGAATTAGGATGTTTCAGGGAGCGACGCAACTCAATCTGGATAGCAAGGGCAGGCTCGCGATACCGGCGCGGTATCGCGACATGCTGCTTGCGCATTGCGCGGGTCAGTTGGTGCTGACTGCCGATGCCGACGGTTGTCTGCTGGTCTACCCGCAGCCCGAATGGCAGCCTATCCGCGAAAAATTGATGAAGCTCTCCGCCTTCGATCCGCGCATCCGCGCGCTGCAGCGTTTCCTGGTCGGTCACGCCGAAGACGTGGTGATGGATGCTGCCGGTCGCGTGCTGGTGTCGCCCACGCTGCGCACCTTCGCGGCGCTGGACAAACACGTGATGCTGGTGGGGCAGGGCAACAAGTTCGAGCTGTGGGACGAGGCGCGCTGGCAGGCGCAGAACGAGAAGATGACGCGGCTTCACGGCGGACAATCTGCCGCCCGAGCTGGAGGGCTTCACGCTGTGAGCGAGGAGCCTGGCTCACGCGACCGTCCTGTTGAACGAAGCAGTCGAAGCGTTGCATGTAAAGGCGGACGGGGTCTATGTGGACTGTACGTTCGGACGCGGCGGGCATAGCCGCCTGATCCTGGACAGGCTGGGCGAGCGCGGCAGGCTGATCGCGCTGGACAAGGATCCGACTGCGGTGGCGGCGGGGCGAGCAATCGGCGATGCGCGCTTTCAGCTGGAGCATAGCGGCTTCGAGCATCTGGGCGAGGTGCTGCGCAAGCTCGGTGCGGAACAGGTGGACGGTGTGCTGTTGGATCTGGGGGTGTCGTCGCCGCAACTGGACGATGAGCAGCGCGGTTTCAGTTTTCGTTTCGATGCGCCGCTGGATATGCGCATGGATACCAGCAGCGGGCAGACGGCAGCGGAGTGGCTGGCAGCGGTGGACGAAGGCGAACTGGCGGAGGTGATACATGATTACGGCGAAGAACGGTTTGCTAGGCAGATTGCAAGGGCGATTGTTGCTGCGCGCCAGGAACGGGCGATCCACACCACGAAACAACTCAGCGACATCGTCGCGCAGAGTGTACGCACGCGCGAACCCGGCAAGAATCCGGCTACGCGCACCTTTCAGGCTATACGGATTTATATCAACCGCGAGCTCGAAGAACTCGAGAGCGTATTGCCGCAGTGCGTGGATCACCTGAAGCCGGGCGGACGCATGGCCGTGATCAGTTTCCATTCGCTGGAAGACCGCATGGTCAAGCACTTCATGCGCGACATGGCGCAGGGCGACAAGCTGCCGAAAAGCGTGCCGATCCGCGCCGCCGACGTGCCGCAGGGCAAGCTGCGCCTGGTCGGCAGGGCGATCTACGCCTCGGCGGAAGAAGTGGCGGCGAATCCCCGCGCGCGCAGCGCGGTGTTGCGGGTGGCGGAGCGCATGCGACGTCGGCGTATCAAGGGGATGAGGTGGCTAGGCTGAATGTCCTGCTGCTTTGCCTGGTCATCGCATGCGCGTTAGGAGTAGTCACTTCCCAACACAAGGCGCGCAAGTTATTTGTGGAATTGCAGAAGGAAAAAGACAGGGCACAGCAGATGGATGTGGAGTGGGGGCAGTTGCAACTTGAGCAAGGCACGCTGGCCATGCCCGCGCGCGTGGAGAAGATCGCCGCCCGTCAATTGCAGATGCAGATGCCGCAGTCCAGCCAGCTCCGCTATATCCGCTCGGGCAGCGGTGTGGTGACGCAACCATGAACTATGCCGCCGCCATCCAGACCACCGGGCAGATCGCCTGCCAGCCTGGCGCTCGCGCGTGCTGTTCGTAATGCTGCTGGCAGCGCTGGCGGCGCTGCTGGTGCGCGCTATCTATCTGCAAGGGATCAACAACGACTTCCTGCAACAGAAAGGCGATGCGCGTTACGGCCGCGTCGTCGATATCCATGCCCATCGCGGCATGATCACCGACCGTCACGGCGAACCGCTGGCGGTGAGCACGCCGGTGGAATCGGTATGGGCGAGCCCGGCGGATGTCGAGTTCTCCATGAACCAGCTCCTGAACCTCGCGAAGATCGTCGGGATGACTCCCGAGGAGTTGAAGAGCCGCCTCACCGACACCTCGCGCGAGTTCGTCTATATCAAACGCCAGTTGCCGCCGGAACAGGCGGCGAAGGTCGTCAAGCTCGGCATCCCCGGCGTGTCCCTGCAGCGCGAATATCGCCGCTACTATCCCGGCGGCGAGGTCACTTCGCACCTCATCGGCTTCACCGATGTGGATGACAACGGACAGGAAGGCATCGAGCTGGCACTGCAGGAGCAGCTCGGCGGCAAGGCGGGCAGCCAGCAGGTGATCAAGGACAGACGCGGCTACATCGTCGAGGACGTCGCCAGCCTGCGCGCGCCCAAGGAGGGCAGCGATATCGCACTGAGCATCGACAGCAAGATCCAGTCGCTCGCGTTCCGCGAGATCAAACAGGCGGTGGAGAAACACCGCGCCAAGGGCGGTTCCATCGTGGTGCTGGATGCCAGGACCGGCGAAGTGCTGGCGCTGGCGAACTGGCCTTCCTACAATTCCAACAATCGCGAAAAACCGGGCATGTCGGTGCTGCGCAACCATGCAGTCACCGACCTGTTCGAGCCGGGTTCCACCATGAAGCCGTTCACCGTAGCGGCGGCGCTGGAGGCGGGCAAGGTCAAGCCGGGAACGATCATCGACACGGCGGGCGGGGCGTTCACCGTGAACGGACGCACGATCCACGACACGCACCCCGAACGTTCGCTCACTGTGGCGCAGGTGATCCAGAAATCCAGCAACATCGGCACCGCCAAGATCGCGCTGGGGCTGAAGCCGGAGACCTTCTGGCGCAGCCTCAGCGAGAACGGTTTCGGCGCGCTGACCGGCGCCGAGTTTCCCGGCGAGGCGGCGGGCAAGCTGCGCGATTACAAAAAATGGCGTCCCATCGAGCAGGCGACCATGTCTTACGGCAACGGCATCTCGGTCAATCTGCTGCAACTGGCGCGCGCCTACACCGTGTTCGCCAACGGCGGCGAGTTGAAACCGGTCACCCTGCTCAAGCAGGAGACGCCCGCCGTGGGCGTCAAAGTCTATTCCGATGCCACAGCACAAGCGGTGCGCGACATGATGGAAACGGTGGTACGGCCGGGCGGCACCGCGCCGCTGGCGCAGATCACCGGCTATCGCGTGGCGGGCAAGACCGGCACGGCGCACAAGCTCGAGAACGGAAAATATGTCGACCGCTATGTCGCGTCCTTCGTCGGTATGGCGCCGGCATCCGATCCGCGCCTGATCGTAGCGGTGATGATCAACGAGCCAGGCGGGCGCGAATATTACGGCGGTCTGGTCGCAGCCCCGGTCTTCGGCAGCGTGATGGGCGCGTCGTTGCGCATGCTCGGCGTGCCGAACGACGCACCGCTGGATAACGTGATGCAGGCGCCAGCAGAGATCATCAGGGAGGAAGTATGAGTGCCTTCCGCCTCGACGAACTGAAAGCACTGGGCGTCGACATCGCACGCCTGGTGTCCGACAGCCGCATGGTGCAGCCCGGCGACACCTTTCTGGCCTACCCCGGCACGCAGGCCGACGGCCGCCGTTTCATCGCGCAGGCTATCGCACAGGGCGCAAACGCGGTGATCTGGGAGGCGCACGACTTCCAGTGGAACAGCGAATGGCGCGTACCCAATCTTGCGGTGCATGACTTGCGCCATCGGGCGGGGATGATCGCCGACCGCGTCTGCGGCCAGCCGTCGCAAAAACTCTGGATGGTCGGCGTGACCGGCACCAACGGCAAGACCTCATGCAGTCACTGGCTGGCAAGAGCATTCACTGCATTGGGGCGCAAGAGCGCACTGCTCGGCACGCTGGGCAACGGTTTTCCCGGCGCCCTGCAGGCGACCGCGAACACCACTCCGGATGCGCTGCTGGTGCACGGGCTGCTGGCCGAATATGTGCAACAGGGCGCGCAGGCGGCAGTGATGGAAGTGTCTTCGCATGCGCTGACGCAAGGCCGGGTCAACGGCGTGCATTACGACGTGGCCTTGCTGACCAATCTGACGCGCGACCATCTCGACTATCACGGCGACATGCAGAGTTACGCTGCCGCGAAACGGCGCCTGTTCGACTGGGCGCAACTCAAGCATGCCGTGCTCAATCTCGACGATGACTTTGGCGCCGAACTGGCCGAACAACTGCAGGATGCGAGCGTGGAGGTGATCGGCTACGGCCTGGACGACGAGTCGCGCCAGTTGGCCGCGCGTCTCGGTATCCGCATGGTGCACGGCACGCTCACGCAGATGGATGCGCAGGGCATGGCCCTGCATCTGCATACCAGCTGGGGCATGGCGCAGCTGGAAAGCAAACTGATCGGGCGCTTCAACGCCGCGAATCTGCTCGGCACATTGGCGGTGCTGCTGGTCAGCGGCGTCGAGCTGGAAGATGCGGTGCGCGAACTCGGCTTGCAGAAGGCTGTGCCAGGACGCATGCAGAGCATGGGCGGCAAGGACGTGCCCTCGGTGGTGGTGGATTACGCGCATACGCCGGATGCGCTGGAGAAAGTGCTGCTGACACTGCGCGAGGTGACGGCCCCTTCCGGCGGCGATGTCATCTGCGTGTTTGGTTGCGGCGGCGACCGTGACCGCGGCAAGCGCCTGATGATGGGGACGGTGGCATCGAAGTTCGCCGATGTGTGCATCATCACCAATGACAATCCGCGCAACGAAGAGCCGCGCGCGATCATCGACGCCATCGTCATGGGCATGGAGGGCGATTACCAGGTAATCGAGGATCGCGCCAAGGCCATCGCACACGCCATCGCCAAGGCGCGCGCGATCGATACCGTGCTGCTGGCGGGCAAGGGACACGAGGACTATCAGGAGATAAAAGGCGTGCGTCATCCGTTCTCGGATGCCGAGATTGCGCATCGCGCATTGAGCGTGTGGAAGCCAGAGGAGCGCTGGCTATGATGCTGCTCTCCCAAGCTGCGCAGGCGCTGCACGCACAGCATGGAGGGTGCGGATGTGCGTTTCGCCGCCGTTTCTACCGATACCCGCACGATCCAGCAAGGCGATCTCTTCATCGCCCTCAAGGGCGAGCACTTCGACGGTGCGAGATTCGTGCGCCGGCGCGCGCAAGCGCGGTGCGGTTGCTGCCCTGGTGAACGCGCGAAGGTTACGACGCAGATACGCTCGCTCCTCGCTCCTCGTTCCTCGATCCTGCTCGTGGAGGATACGCGCATCGCGCTGGGCAAGCTGGCCGCGCACTGGCGCAGACAGTTCGACATCCCGCTGGTCGCCATTACCGGCAGCAACGGCAAGACCACGGTCAAGGAGATGCTGGCCGCGATCCTGCGTGCCGCTGCGGGCGACGAAGAAAGCGTGCTGGCGACCAGGGGCAACTTCAACAACGACATCGGCATGCCGCTCACTTTGCTCAGGCTGCGCGCGACGCATCGCTATGCGGTGATCGAGATGGGCATGAACCATCCGCGGCGAGATCGACTACCTGACGCGCATCGCACGGCCCGATGTGGCGCTGGTGAACAACGCCACCGGCGCGCACCTGCAGGGATTGGGCTCGGTGGAAGGCGTGGCGCGCGCCAAGGGCGAGATATTCGCGGGCCTGGCGAGCGGAGGCACGGCTGTCATCAATGCCGACGATGCATATGCCGCCCTGTGGCGCACTCTGGCAGACAGCGCATCGCGTGTTCGATTTCGCGCTGGAGCACCCGGCGGCGGTGCAGGGCGAGTGGAAGGCGCAGGGCTATGGCGGCGCGTTGCACGCGCGCACGCCGGCGGGCGAGTTGCGCGTCCTGCTGCAAGTGCCGGGCGAGCATAACGCGCGCAACGCCCTGGCGGCAGCGACTGCGGCACTGGCATTGCACGTGCCGCTGGCGACCATCGCCCGGGGACTGGAGGGATTCGGCGGCGTGGCGGGACGGCTGCAGCGCAAGCAGGCACTGCATGGCGCGACGCTCATCGACGACACCTACAACGCCAATCCGGCCTCGATGCACGCGGCGCTGGAAGTGCTGGCGCAGGCGCCGGGCAAGCGCATCTTCGTGCTCGGAGACATGGGCGAACTGGGCGATGCTGCCGCGCAATTTCATCGCGAGATCGGGATCGCGGCGCGCGAACTGGGCATCGAGCGCCTGCTTGCCCTGGGCGAGCTGAGCGCGGGGGCGGTGCGCGAATTCGGCGCCGCCGCACAGCACTTCGCGGACATAGAAGAACTATATGCGGTACTTGATAAAGAGCTGGATGCGCAGACCACCGTGCTGGTGAAGGGGTCGCGCTTTATGAAGATGGAACGGGTCGTGCAATTTTGCGCGATCCACAAGGAGGAAACATGCTGCTCGCATTAGCCCAATGGCTGGCACAGGACGTGCGCACGTTCAGTGTCTTCAATTACATCACGTTGCGCGCGGTGCTGGCGGCGATGACCGCGCTGATCATCTCGTTCATGCTGGGGCCGTGGATGATCCGCAAGCTGACCGCGATGAAGATCGGCCAGTCGGTGCGCAGCGACGGCCCGCAGACCCATCTGGTCAAGGCGGGCACGCCGACCATGGGCGGCGCGCTGATCCTGGCTTCGGTCGCCATCACCACTTTGCTTTGGGGCGACCTGCACAACGCCTACGTCTGGGTGGTGTTGCTGACCACGCTTGGGGTCGGCGCCATCGGCTGGGTGGACGACTATCGCAAGGTGGTGCACCGCAATCCGGACGGGTTGTCGGCGCGGGCCAAGATGTTCTGGCAATCGCTCATTGCGCTGGCCGTCGGCATCTTCCTGTGGTCGCACGCCACGCTGCCCGCGCAGACCGAACTCATCGTGCCGTTCTTCAAGAACCTGGTGTTCCCGCTCGGCATGGTCGGCTTCATCGTGCTGGTCTATCTGGTCATCGTCGGCAGCAGCAACGCGGTGAACCTGACCGACGGTCTGGACGGCCTGGCCATCATGCCCACGGTGATGGTGCGCGAGCGCGCTGGCGGTTTTCGCTTACGTTGCGGGACACGCCGAGTTCTCAAAATATCTGGGCGAGCCGTACATTCCCGGTGCAAGCGAACTGGCGATCTTCTGCGCGGCTATTGCCGGTTCGGGTCTGGCTTTCCTCTGGTTCAACGCCTATCCGGCGGAAGTATTCATGGGCGATGTCGGTGCATTGGCGCTGGGCGCGGCACTGGGTGCGGTCGCAGTCATCATCCGTCAGGAACTGGTGTTGTTCATCATGGGCGGCGTGTTCGTGGTGGAAGCGGTGTCGGTGATGCTGCAGGTGTCCTGGTTCAAGTACACCAAGAAGAAATACGGCACCGGCCAGCGCATCCTGCTGATGGCGCCGCTGCATCACCATTTCGAGCAGAAGGGCTGGAAAGAGACCCAGGTCGTCGTCCGTTTCTGGATCATCACCATGCTGCTGGTGCTCATCGGATTGGCGACGCTGAAACTGAGATAAACGATGAACAAATTGCGCGGACAAACAGTGCTGGTACTCGGTCTCGGTGAGACCGGGCTGTCGCTCGCGCGTTATCTGCATGAGCAGGGTGCGAAGCTGTGTGTAGCCGACAGCCGCCTGGATCCGCCCGGCATCGCCACCTTGCGCAGCGAACTGCCGCAGGCCGAGGTGCATTGCGGCCCGTTCGGTGACGAATTGCTGCAGGGCATAGATCGCATCGCCATCAGCCCGGGCGTGCCGGTGGCCGAACCGCTGGTGCAGCGCGCCATCGCGCGCGGCATCCCGGTCGAAGGCGACATCGAATTGCTGGCGCAGCAACTGGCCACCAACGACTACCGGCGCAACACCAAAGTCATTGCCATCACCGGCGCCAACGGCAAGACCACCGTCACCAGCATGGTCGGTGCGATGTGCGCGGCGGCGGGGCTGGATACGCAGGTGGCGGGCAACATCTCGCCTGCGGTGCTGGATGCTTTGCGCGGACGCGACCGCCAACCGCAGGTGTGGGTGCTGGAACTCTCCAGCTTCCAGCTCGAAACCACTTACACGCTGGATGCCGATGCGGCCGTGGTGCTCAACGTCACCGAGGACCATCTCGACCGCTATGCGGGCAGCATGGACGCCTATGCGGCAGCCAAGGCGCGCATCTTCCAGGGCAATGGAGTGCAGGTGCTGAACCGCGACGATGAGCGCAGCGCGGCGATGAAGATCGCGGGACGCAAACAGGCAAGTTTCGGACTGAATCCGCCGCCGGGCGACAACGACTGGGGCATCGTCAAGGACGGCGCGACTACCTGGCTGGCGCAAGGCAAGGAGAAAGTCATGCGTGCCGACGAGTTGCAGGTGAGCGGTCTGCACAACGTGGCGAACGCGCTGGCTGCACTGGCGCTGTGCCGCGCACTCAACCTGCCGCTGGCGCCGCTGGTGAATGCGTTGCGCGCATTCAAGGGCCTGCCGCATCGCGTGGAAAAAGTCGCGGAGATCGCGGGCATCACTTATTACGACGACTCCAAGGGCACCAACGTCGGCGCGACCGAGGCGGCGCTGAAGGGTCTGGGCAAGCCGGCCGTGGTCATCCTCGGGCGGCGACGGCAAGGGGCAGGATTTCTCGCCGTTGAAGCAAGCGGTAGCGCAGCATGCGCGCGCCGTGGTGTTGATCGGGCGCGATGCTCCGCTGATAGAGAGGGCATTGCAGGGTTGCGGCAAACCGACGCTGAAAGCGCGCGATATGGATGAGGCAGTGCGCATCTCGACAGCGAATGCGCAGGCGGGCGATGCGGTGCTGATGTCCCCCGCCTGTGCCAGCTTCGACATGTACAGGAACTATCTGCACCGTGCGGAAGTGTTCATCGCGGCGGTCAAGAAAATGGAGGCGGCATGTTCAGCACAGCACTGAACCCCCCGCGCCGCGCTCTGGCGGAGTACGACACCGTGCTGACGTGGATCGTCACCGCGCTGCTCGCCATCGGCCTGGTGATGGTGTATTCCGCCTCGATCGCAACCGCCGAAGCGGGCAAGTACACCGGGCATCAGGCGACCTATTACCTCATGCGCCACGGCACGTTCATTCTGGTCGGACTGGTGTGCGCGGTGGTCGCCTTCCAGGTGCCGACTCAGGTCCTGCAGAAATACGCACCTTGGCTGTTCGTGCTTGGCGTGGTGCTGCTGATACTGGTCCTGATTCCCGGCGTGGGACGCGCGGTCAACGGTAGCCGCCGCTGGCTGTCGCTGTTCGCGATCAACCTGCAGCCATCCGAATTGATGAAGCTGTTCGCCGTGCTGTATGCGGCCGACTATGCCGTGCGCAAGGGCGCGGTGAAGGATCACTTGCTCAAACCCTTCCTGCCGATGTTCGGGGTGATGGCGCTGGTCGGCGCGCTGCTGCTGCTCGAGCCGGACATGGGCGCATTCGTGGTGATCTGCGCCATCGCCATGGGCACGCTGTGGCTGGGCGGCTTCAACCTCAAGATATTCGGCGGCCTGGTGGTGCTGCTGCCGCTGGCGTTCGCCGCGCTGATCTTCTCTTCGGAATACCGTCTGCAGCGCGTCATCGGCTTCATGGACCCGTGGTCCGATCCGTATGGCAAGGGCTACCAGCTCAGTCATGCGCTGATCGCCTTCGGGCGCGGCGAATGGCTGGGCGTCGGACTTGGCGGCAGCGTGGAAAAACTGTTCTACCTGCCGGAAGCGCACACCGACTTTCTGCTCGCGGTGATCGCGGAAGAACTGGGACTGTTCGGCGTGTGCAGCGTCATCCTCCTGTTTGGCTGGCTCATCGTGCGCGCCTTTGCCATCGGACGCCAGGCGGCGATGTCGGACCGCCTGTTCGCCGCGCTGGTGGCACAGGGCGTCGCGGTGTGGCTGGGCGTGCAGGCGATAATCAACATCGGGGTGAACACGGGCGTGTTGCCGACCAAGGGGCTGACCCTGCCGTTCCTGAGTTTCGGCGGCAGCGGGGTGGTGGTGAATCTGGTGGCGATCGCGGTGCTGTTGAGAATTGATTACGAGAATAGGCGAGTCGCACGAGGGTTGCCGATATGAGTGTGCGCACTATCTTGGTCATGGCGGGCGGCACGGGCGGGCACATCTACCCGGGGCTGGCGGTGGCCGACGCGCTGCGCGCGCAGGGCTGGAAAGTCGTCTGGCTGGGCGCGCCCAACAGCATGGAGGCGGAGCTGGTGCCCAAACATGGTTATCCGGTGGCGTGGGTGAATTTTACCGGCGTGCGCGGCAAGGGGATGCTGCGTCTGCTGACGCTGCCGTTCACGCTGTTGCGTGCGTTGGGTCAGAGTGCGGCAGCAATCTTCCGTCACCGTCCGGATGTGGTGCTGGGCATGGGCGGGTACATCACTATGCCGGGCGGATTGATGGCAGCCTTGCTGCGCCGCCCGCTGGTGGTACATGAACAGAATTCCATCGCAGGCATGAGCAACAAGGTGCTGGCGAAGTTGGCGACGCGCGTGTTGAGCGGATTTCCCGATGTGCTGAAAGGCACGGCGTGGTGCGGCAATCCGGTACGCGCCGACATCGCCGCGCTGCCCGAACCGCAGGCTCGCTTCGCCGGCCGCAGCGGCAAGCTGAACGTGCTGGTGGTGGGCGGCAGCCTCGGGGCGCAGGCATTGAACGAGGCCTTGCCGCAGGCGTTGGCGATGATGAATGAATCCGAGCGCCCGCACGTCTTGCACCAGACCGGCAAGAAACATTTCGAGACTGTGCAGAAGTCGTATGCACAGGCAGGCGTGGGCGCCGACATACGCGCCTTCCTCGACGACATGGCGAACCAGTATGCCAGCGCCGACGTGGTGATCTGCCGCGCGGGCGCGCTGACCGTCGCGGAACTGGCGGCGGCGGGTGTGGCGAGCGTACTGATCCCGTTCCCGTTCGCGGTGGACGATCACCAGACGCACAACGCGCGCTTCCTGAGCGAGCACGGTGCGGCGGTGTTGTTGCCGCAAACGGAACTGAGCGCGGAAGGACTGGCGCAACTGCTGCGCGGACTGAGTCGTGAAAAGCTGCTGGCGATGGCGCAAGCCGCGCGCAGCCTGGCAAAACCGGATGCGACTGCGCAAGTGGCAAAAGTCTGCATGGAGTTGGCGGGGTTATGAAAAACATAATGTCCACGAAAGGCACGAAAAGCACGAAACCTGCTGTGAATGGCACAGGGTTTGTTCGTGTCCTTTCGTGTCTTTCGTGGACAAATGAGGCTTCAAGATGAAACACAAGATCAAACACATTCACTTCGTCGGCATCGGCGGCTCCGGCATGAACGGCATCGCCGAGGTGCTGCTTAACCTGGGCTTCAAGGTCAGCGGCTCCGATCTGGCCGACAGTGCGGTCACGCAGCGTCTGCAATCGCTGGGTGCGACCGTGTACCAGGGGCACAGCGAAAAGAACCTGCGCGATGCCGATGCGGTGGTGACTTCCACTGCGGTCAAGGCAGACAACCCGGAAGTGATCGTGGCGCGCGAGCGGCGTATCCCCATCGTGCCGCGCGCCGTGATGCTGGCGGAGCTGATGCGCCTGCGCCAGGGCATCGCGGTGGCCGGTACGCACGGCAAGACCACCACCACCTCGCTGGTGACCAGCGTGCTGGCCAAGGGCGGCTACGACCCGACCTTCGTCATCGGCGGGCGGCTTAACAGCAGCGGCGCGAATGCGCGGCTGGGCACCGGCGAATTCATCGTGGCCGAGGCGGACGAGTCCGATGCCTCGTTCCTGTACCTGACACCGATACTTGCGGTGGTCACCAATATCGATGCCGACCACATGGAGACCTACGGCCACGACTTCAACAAACTGAAGCAGGCCTTCGTCGATTTCATCGAGCGCCTGCCGTTCTACGGCCGCGCCATGCTGTGCGTGGACGATCCGAATGTGCGCGACATCCTGCCGCGCATCAGCAAGCCGATCACGACCTACGGTTTCAGCGAGGAGGCGCAGATCCGCGCCGTGAACGTGCGCCACGAGGGCGGCAGGATGTGCTTCACGGCGCAATGCCGCCACGACGAGAAATGCCTGTTCGACGGCAAGCCGCTCGACCTCGACATCACGCTCAATCTGGCCGGTGTGCACAACGTGCTCAATGCGCTGGCCGCCATCGCGGTCGGTCTGGAAGTCGGCGTGCAGCCTGCCGCCATCGTCGCGGCGCTGGCCGAATTCGAGGGCGTGGGACGGCGCATGCAGCGCTACGGCGAAATACCGCTGGCGGCCGGCGGCTCGTTCACGCTCATCGACGATTACGGCCACCACCCGGTGGAGATGAAGGCGACGCTGGCCGCGGTGCGCGGCGCTTTCCCCGGCAAGCGCCTGTTGCTGGCCTTCCAGCCGCACCGCTACACGCGCACGCGCGACCTGTTCGAGGACTTCGTCAAGGTGCTGGGCACGGTGGATGCGCTGGCGCTGGCCGAGGTGTATGCGGCAGGCGAATCCGCCATCGTCGCGGCAGACGGGCGCGCATTGATGCATGCGCTGCGCGTGGCGGGACAGAGCGAAGCGGTGTTTGTCGAGAACATCGCCGACATGCCGCAGACCATCATGCAGATGGCGCGCGATGGCGACGTGGTGCTGACCATGGGCGCGGGCTCCATCGGCGGCGTACCTAATTCAGTGAAGCAGATGGCGCAAAAATGAACATGAGCGAGCCGACACAGTTCAGTGCCGAGGGGTTGCGTGGAGAGATGCTCCACGACGAGCCCATGTCGCGCCACGTGAGCTGGCGTGCGGGCGGCGTGGCGCAGCGCCTGTACCGGCCGGCCGATCTCGCCGACCTGCAGCAGTTCCTGCGCCAGACGCCGGCAAGCGAAGCGCTGCTCGCGGTCGGCCTCGGCAGCAACCTGCTGGTGCGCGACGGCGGCTATCGCGGCACGGTGGTGCAGATGGTCGGCGCGTTGACCGAATTGCGCATGGACGGTGACCTGATCTACGCGCAGGCCGGCGTGCCGGGTGCCAAGCTGGCGCGTTTCGCCGCGACCAACAATCTGTGCGGCGCGGAATTCTTTGTCGGCATCCCCGGCACGCTGGGCGGCATGCTGGCGATGAACGCCGGATGCTACGGCAGCGAGACCTGGCAGAAGGTGCAGCGCGTGCAGGTGCTGACGCGCAGCGGCGAACTGCTGGAACGCACGCCGCAGGAATACGAGATCGGTTATCGCCACGTGGCGTTGAACCAGGCAAACGAGGAGTTTTTCGTCGGCGCGTGGCTGAAGTTCGAGCAGGGCGATGTCGAGGCCGCGCGGCAGGAGATCAAGGCCCTGATGGAGAAGCGCAGCGCCAGCCAGCCGCTACAGCAACCGAATGCGGGCTCGGTATTCCGCAATCCGCCGGGCGGTCATGCGGCGAAATTGATCGAGGAGCTGCGGATTGAAAGGCAAACGCATCGGCGGAGCGCAGGTGTCGGAGAAGCACGCCAACTTCATCGTCAATGCGGGCGGTGCGACGGCGGCGGATATCGAGGGTCTGATCGAGGAAGTGCGGGCGACTGTTGAAGCCAGGACCGGAGTGCAATTGCATCCGGAAGTAAGAATCGTAGGAGAGCGAATTTGAACAAGTTTGGAAAAGTGGCGGTGTTGTTCGGTGGGCGTTCGGCGGAGCGCGAGGTGTCGCTGAAAAGCGGCTCGGCAGTGTTGGCTGCACTGCAGCGCAGCGGCGTGGACGCGCACGCGTTCGATCCGGCACAACGCGATCTCTCCGAACTCAAGAAAGAGAAGTTCGAACGCGTGTTCATCGCCTTGCACGGGCGCTACGGCGAGGACGGCACGGTGCAGGGCGCGCTGGAGTTGCTGGGCATCCCCTACACCGGTAGCGGCGTGATGGCGTCGGCCATCGCCATGGACAAGTGGCGCACCAAGCTGGTGTGGCAGGCGGCCGGTCTGCCGATACCCGAATACGAGGCGCTGACTGCGCCGACCGACTGGAATGCGGTGGCCGACCATCTCGACCTGCCGTTGTTCGTGAAGCCCGCCAGCGAGGGCTCCAGCGTCGGCGTGACCAAGGTGAAGACGGTGGAAGACTTGCCTGCCGCCTATGCCGAGGCGGCGAAGCACGACAAGGTGGTGATCGCCGAGAGCTTCATGAGCGGCGGCGAATACACGGTGGCGATCCTGAACGGACGCGCCCTGCCCGTGATCAAGATCGAGCCGGCCAACGAGTTCTACGACTACGAAGCGAAATACCTGCGCGACGACACGCGCTATCTGTGCCCGAGCGGCCTGAGTGCGGAAGACGAGGCGGCGATGCAGGAGCTGGCTCTGACATGCTTTCCAGCTGGTCGGCGGCCAGGGCTGGGGGCGCGTGGACTTCCTGCGCGGGGAAGACGGCAGGCCGTACCTGCTGGAGATCAACACCTCGCCCGGCATGACCGACCACAGCCTGGTGCCGATGGCGGCGCGCCAGGCAGGCATCGGCTTCGAGCAACTGGTGGTGCAGATACTGGAGGGGGCACATGTGGGATAACGCACCGCTGCTGCGCAGTATCGCCAACGCGCTGTTCGGCCTCAGCATCGTGCTGGTGCTGTACGGCGTGGTGCGCTACGTGCTGCGTTTGCCGGTGTTCCCGCTACGCGCGGTGGAGCTGACCGCGGCGCCGCAGCGCGTGTCGCCAGAGTTGCTGGAAAAGGCGGCGCGCGAACAGGTGAGCGGCAATTTCTTCACCGTCGATCTGGAACATACGCGCGAGGCCTTCGAGCAGTTGCCGTGGGTGCGCAAGGTGAGCGTGCGGCGAAAGTTTCCGTGGAGTCTGGAGCTGGAGGTGGAAGAGCATGTCGCGCTGGCGCGCTGGAACGATACGGCGCTGGTGAATACCCATGGCGAGGTGTTCAGCGCGGCATCGGAACAAACGCTGCCCGCCTTCATCGGCCAGCCGGATACCTCGGCACAGGTGGCGCAGATGTACGCGGACCTGAATGCAGAACTGCTGCCGACGCAGCGCCAGATCGCGCAGATCAGCCTGTCGCCGCGCTTCGCCTGGCAGGTGAAGCTGGACAACGGCATGGTGCTGGAACTGGGGCGCGAGCAGATGCGGGAACGCCTGGCACGCTTCGCGGCGGTTTATTCGTACAGCCTGGCGGCGCTGGCGCGTCCTGCGAATCATGTGGATCTGCGTTACCGCAACGGTTTTGCTGCCTATCTGCCAGGCGGCAAAGTTTGAAGGTGTAGCAAGGGGACAGCGATGAGCAAGAACAGGGAAAGCAAGAATCTGATCGTGGGGCTGGACATCGGCACGTCGAAGATCGCGTGCATCGTCGCCGAGATCAGGCCGGAAGGCACGCTGGAGGTGATCGGCGCGGGCATGCACCAGTCCTCCGGCATGAAGAAGGGCATGGTGGTGAACATCGATGCAACGGTCGGGGCCATCCAGCGCGCGCTGGAAGAGGCGGAGCTGATGGCGGACTGCAAGATACGCGAGGTCTATACCGGCATCGCGGGCAGCCACATCCGCAGTTCCAATGCGAACGGCATGATCAAGATCAAGGACAAGGAAGTGGCGCACACCGACATCGTGCGCGCGGTGGAGACGGCCAGTTCGATCAGCCTTCCGGGCGACCAGCAGATACTGCACATCCTGGAACAGGAGTTCAGCATCGACGGACAGGAGGGCATCAAGAGACCCCTGGGAATGAGCGGCATGCGCCTGGAGGTAGAGGTGCACATCGTCACGGGTGCGGTGTCGGCGGTGCAGAACATACTGAAGTGCATCCACCGCTGCGGCCTGGAAGTGAACGAGATGATTCTGCAGCCGTTGGCGTCGAGCAAGGCGGTGCTGGCCGACGACGAGAAGGAGCTGGGCGTGTGCCTGGTGGATATCGGCGGCGGCACCACCGACGTGGCGGTCTTCACCGGCGGGGCGATCCGCCATACGGCGGTGATCCCGATCGCGGGCGACCAGATCACCAACGACATCGCGATGGCCCTGCGCACGCCCACCAGGGATGCCGAGGACATCAAGATCAAGTACGGCTGCGCCCTGCGTCAGCTGGCGAACGATGCGCCGATCGAGGTGCCCGGCGTGGGCGAGCGCAGCGCGCGCACCCTGTCGCGGCATACGCTGGCCGAGGTGATCGAGCCGCGCGTGGAGGAGTTGTATTCGCTGGTGCAGCAGGAGCTGCGCCGCAGCGGTTTCGAGGATTTGCTGTCTTCCGGCATCGTGCTTACCGGCGGCAGCAGCGCCATGCAGGGCATGGTCGAACTGGGCGAGGAGATATTCCACATGCCGGTGCGCATGGGCGTGCCGCGCAACATCGGGGGCTTGTCGGATGTGGTGAGGACGCCGCGCTACGCCACTGGCGTGGGCTTGCTGTTGTACGGGCTGGATCAGCATCAACGCGACGAAGTGGCGCGCGTGAATTCGGGTTCGTTCGGTGACGTGTTGGCAAGCATGAAGACTTGGTTTCAGCGCAATTTTTAGGGATTCGGTTCAGGGCCGGTATGCATTTTAGAAAAGGAGAAAAACTATGTTTGAACTAATGGACGCACAGCCGCAGGGCGCGGTGATCAAGGTGGTGGGTGTCGGTGGTTGCGGCGGCAACGCCGTCGATCACATGATCGACCAGGGGGTGCAGGGCGTGGAGTTCATCGTCATCAACACCGATGCGCAGGCGCTCCGCCGCAGCAAGGCGCGCGTGCAGTTGCAGATCGGCGCGAACCTGACCAAGGGGCTGGGGGCAGGCGCCAAGCCCGAGATCGGCCAGGCCGCGGCGGAAGAGGACCGCGACCGCATCGCCGAGATCATCAACGGCGCGAACATGGTGTTCATCACCGCAGGCATGGGCGGCGGCACCGGTACCGGGTGCCGCTCCCATCGTGGCGCAGGTGGCCAAGGAACTGGGCATCCTGACAGTTGCAGTCGTCACCAAGCCGTTCATCTTCGAGGGCAAACGCATGACGCTGGCGCAGAGCGGCATCGAAGAACTGGCCGGCTATGTCGATTCGCTGATCATCGTGCCGAATGCCAAGCTGATGGAGGTGCTGGGCGGCAAGACCACGCTGCCGGAAGCGTTCAAGGCCGCGAATGGCGTGCTGCAGGGTGCGGTGGCAGGTATCGCCGAAGTCATCAACGTGCCGGGCATGGTCAACGTGGACTTCGCCGACGTCTGCACACTGATGTCCGAGAACGGCATGGCGATGATGGGGGCGGCTTCCGCATCCGGCGAAGACCGTGCGCGGCGCGCCGCCGAGCAGGCCATCGCCAGCCCCTTGCTGGAGGATGTGGATCTGTCGGGCGCGCGCGGCGTGCTGGTCAATATCACCTCCAGCAGCAACCTGACCCTGGAAGAACTGCATGAAGTGATGAACTGCTTCCAGTTCGCCGCATCGGAGGCGACGGTGATCGTCGGCTCGGTGTTCGACGAGGCGATGGGCGACGAGATGCGCGTGACCATCGTGGCCACCGGGCTGGGCGCTCCGCTGGCGCGCAAGCAGCCGAAGCCGGTATTGGCCTATGAGAAGCAACTGCGCACCGGCACACACGATGCCCCGATGGTGAACTACAACGAGCTGGATATGCCGGCGGTGATACGCACCGGACGCCATCGCGAGGCGGTGGAGGCGATGAAGCAATCCGGCGTCGATCCGCTGGATATCCCGTCGTTCCTGCGCAAACAGGCCGACTGACTGCAGGCTGAGCCGGGGCACAGGGACGGGCTTGCCGTTCGCCTGTGTTAAACTGCGCACCTGTTTTGCGGGTTCATATATCAAATGGTCAAGCAGCGCACATTGAAGACGACAGTGCAGGCGACCGGCGTCGGTCTGCACACCGGCGAGAAGGTCTATCTGACCCTGCGTCCGGCAGCCATCGACAGCGGCATCGTGTTTCGGCGCGTCGATCTGCCGCATCCGGTGGATATCCATGCCCAGGCGCATGCGGTAAACGACACGCGCTTGTCCACCTGCCTGGAGGCGCATGGCGCGCGCGTCGCGACCGTGGAACACCTGATGTCGGCGCTGGCAGGGCTGGGTATCGATAACGCCATCGTCGAACTGACCAGTCCGGAATTGCCCATCATGGACGGCAGTGCCGGGACGTTCATATTTCTGCTGCAATCGGCGGGCATCGTCGAGCAGACTGCCGCCAAAAAATTCATTCGCATCAAGAAGGCCGTGGAAGTGAAGGACGGCGACAAGTGGGTGCGCTTCGAGCCCTACAACGGCTACAAACTGAACTTCACCATCAATTTCTCCCATCCGGTGTTTGCCAACACCAAACAGAACGTCACCGTCGATCTGGGTACACAGTCCTATATAAAAGAGGTGAGCCGCGCCCGTACCTTCGGCTTCATGCAGGAAGTCGAATACATGCGCTCGCAGGGGCTGGCCCTGGGCGGCAACCTCGACAACGCCATCGTGATGGACGAATACCGCGTAATCAATCCGGACGGGCTGCGTTTCGAGGACGAGTTCGTCAAGCACAAGGTGCTGGATGCGATCGGCGACCTGTACCTGCTCGGACATCCGCTGATCGGCGCGTTCTCCGGCTACAAATCCGGCCATGCCCTGAACAATGCCCTGTGCCGTGCGTTGCTGGCCGACGAGACGGCATGGGAGTTCACCACGTTCGAGAAGCCGGAAGAGGCGCCGGATTTCCTGCGCCTGCAATTACAGACGGCCTAGCCTGCGGCCAGCGATGCTGATCCGCCTCGCTCTTGCTGCTTTCCATCCTGTTCATTGCTTCATCCGCAGTCCTGTATCTGCTTACCCGCGATCCGCGTTATCCGCGTCTGATCTGGCAGGTGGTGCGTTTCATGGCTTCTGTACTGCTGGTGTTCGGCGTGCTGTACCTGCTCGAGCGTTACGGGCTGGTCGCCTGGAAGGTGTTCGTCTAACTGCGCCGAAGCAGGCGCTTCAGGGCCGTCTTGAGCGGGGAATCGGCCAGGTTTTCCTGCAGCTCGCCGAGCGCATCACGTGCCTCTTTGCCCAATCGGCGCGGTTCGGACGGGATGGGGTGCGGCGCGGACGTGACTTGCACCTTGATTTGAATTCCAGTAACCTCGCATCCCCTTGCTTGAAAAAGGGAAATCAGTTCGGTGGTCATCTGGCGCAGTTTGGCGGCCACCGCGCCATTGTTGGCAGCGATGAACAATGTCTGTTGGTGCAGTTGCAGTACTTGGCTGCTGCGTTGCAGAGCGGGCGGGACAAAGGACTCATAGAGCTGCTGCAAGGTGGCGAGTTGGCGGGCTTTGCTCGAAAGTTGCCGCAGCTCCGGATTGGAGGCCAGAAAGGCGTTCAGGCGGTGCGGCACAGTAGGTTCACAGAAATCGTGTCATTAAGGGGATTGCGTGAATATTATTCTAGTTTCCAATCGGTTTGCAAAAGCTCGCAGCATCACGCTGACGAGAATGCATCTGACGGGCTTGGCGATATTGGCTTCGGCCTTGTTCGTTGCAGCCGTGCTGGCGGCACAGTATGCCATCGTGCGTTTCCAGCCAGGCATGATGAGCAACGAGTTGCGTGCCTGGCTGGCCAGCGCGCAACAGGATGAACAGCAGAAACAGCAGGCCTATCTGCGCAAGAGCATGGATACGCTGGCGATGCGTCTGGGGCAGATGCAGGCGCAGTTGCTGCGCCTGGATGGCTTGGGCGCGCGGCTGGCCAAACTGACCGGCATGAAGCCGCAGGAGTTTTCGTTCGGACAGCCACCTGCACAAGGCGGTCCGTATCTGCCGGCATCCCTGCATCAGGAGATCTCGCTGACCGGCGATGGAGCAGCAGATGGCGGACTTGAATGCGACTGCTGAGCGACCGCAGCGACAAACTGGTGGCGCTGGAAACCCTGCTGATGCAGGACAAGTTGAGCAAGAAGCTGCTGCCGTCCGTCAGCGCCGATCACCGAGGGTTGGTATTCCTCCAATTTCGGCTGGCGCATCGACCCTTTTACCGGCGGAGCGCCATGCATGAAGGCGTCGATTACGTGGTTCCCGCCGGGCACGCCGATCCATGCTTCGGCTGGCGGCATGGTGGTGTATGCGGACACTGCATCCGCAGTATGGTAATATGGTCGAGATCGACCATGGCAACCAGGTCATTACGCGTTATGCGCATTGCTCCAAGCTGCTGGTGAAGGTTGGGCAGATGGTGCGGCGCGGGCAGGAGATCGCCGCTGTCTGGCAGCACGGGCCGCTCCACCGGTCCCACCTGCACTTTGAAGTGAGATACAAGGGCATCGCCCAGAATCCGGTACGCTTCCTGGAACGAGCGCAGCAGTTGACAGCAACAGGTTTTGTCAGAAGGGTGAGGTGTGTGCCTCACCCTTTTTTATTTGTTCGTAACAGCGGCAGAAGAAAAAAGCATGATTTCCAAAATATTGAAGTCCGTATTCGGCAGTCGAAACGACCGCCTGCTCAAGCAGTATCGCCAGACCGTCGCGCGCATCAATGCGCTGGAGCCGGAGATATCGGCGCTTTCCGACGAGGCCTTGCGCGCCAAGACGGCAGAGTTCAGGCAACGCGCGCAGCAGGGCGAAGCGCTGGATGCGTTATTGCCGGAAGCCTTCGCCGTGGTGCGTGAAGGCGGCAAGCGCTCATTGCAGATGCGGCACTTCGATGTGCAGCTGATCGGCGGCATGGTGCTGCATTACGGCAAGATCGCCGAGATGCGCACCGGTGAGGGCAAGACGCTGATGGCGACCTTGCCGGCCTATCTGAATGCACTGTCGGGCAAGGGCGTGCATGTGGTGACGGTGAACGACTATCTGGCATCCCGCGATGCCGAATGGATGGGCAAGCTGTACCAGTTCCTCGGCCTGTCGGTCGGCGTCATCCTGACCAACATGGAGCATGCGGACAAGCAGTCCGCCTACGCTGCCGACATCACCTACGGCACCAACAACGAATTCGGCTTCGATTACCTGCGCGACAACATGGCGGCGAGCGCCGAGGATCGCTTCCAGCGCGGCCTGAACTTCGCCATCGTGGACGAGGTGGATTCCATCCTGATCGACGAGGCGCGTACCCCGCTCATCATCTCCGGCCAAGCGGAAGACAACCTCGACGTGTATCTGGCGATGGACAAGCTGGCGCCGCGACTGACGCGCCAGGCAGATGAGAATGCGCCGGGTGATTACCATGTCGACGAAAAGAGCCATCAGATCCTGCTGAGCGAGTCTGGCCATGAACATGCCGAGCAATTGCTGGCACAAGCCGGACTGCTGCCTCCGGGTGGCAGCCTGTACGATCCGGCCAACATCACGCTGATCCACCACCTGTACGCAGCCCTGAAGGCGCACAACCTGTTCCTGCGCGACCAGCACTATGTGGTGCAGAACGGTGAAGTGGTGATCGTGGACGAGTTTACCGGACGCCTGATGGCGGGGCGGCGCTGGTCGGACGGTCTGCACCAGGCGGTGGAGGCCAAGGAAGGCGTGGCGATCCAGAAAGAGAACCAGACGCTGGCCTCGATCACCTTCCAGAACTATTTCCGCATGTACCACAAGCTGTCCGGCATGACCGGTACGGCGGACACCGAGGCTTACGAGTTCCAGTCCATCTACAACCTCGAGACCGTCATCGTCCCGCCGCATCGCCCGACCGTCCGTAAGGACATGATGGACAAGGTCTACCTCAGCGCGCAGGAGAAATATGCGGCGGTCATTGCCGATGTGCGCGATTGCTACGAGCGCGGACAGCCGGTGCTGGTCGGCACGACTTCCATCGAGACCTCCGAGCTGCTGTCCGGCCTGCTGGACAAGGAAAAGCTGCCGCACCAGGTGCTGAATGCGAAGCAGCATGCGCGCGAGGCCGAGATCGTGGCGCAGGCGGGTCGCCCCAAGATGATCACCATCGCCACCAACATGGCGGGCCGCGGTACGGACATCGTGCTGGGCGGCAACGTGGAGAAGCCAATCGAGCTGGTGCGCATGGACGACAGCCTGGACGTGGCAACCAAAGAGCAACGCATCGTCCAGTTGCGCGCCGAGTGGCAGCCGATCCACGAGCAAGTCATCGCCAGCGGTGGTCTGCACATCGTCGGCACCGAGCGCCACGAATCGCGCCGCGTGGACAACCAGTTGCGCGGCCGTTCCGGCCGCCAGGGCGACCCCGGCTCCAGCCGCTTCTACCTGTCGCTGGAAGATCCGCTGCTGCGCATCTTCGCTTCCGACCGCGTTGCGGCGATCATGAACCGCTTCAAGCTGCCCGAGGGCGAGGCCATCGAGCATACCTGGGTGACGCGCGCCATCGAGAACGCGCAGCGCAAGGTGGAAGCGCGCAACTTCGACATGCGCAAGCAGATCCTCGAGTACGACGACGTCGCCAACGACCAGCGCAAGGTGATCTACCAGCAGCGCGCCGAATTGCTGGAAAGCACAGACATCTCGGAGACCATCGCTGCGATGCGCGAGGGTGTGCTGTCCGACACCGTCGCCGAATATATCCCGCACGGCAGCATGGAGGAGCAGTGGGACGCGCCGGGCCTGGAAAAGGCGCTGGCGGCCGAGTTCCAGTTGCATCTGCCGGTGGTGCAGTGGCTGGAACAGGACAAGCGGCTGGACGAGAACGGCTTGCGCGCCAAGGTGGTTGAAGCCGCACAGCAGCAGTACCAGTCCAAGGTGGACCAGGTCGGCGGCGAGGTGATGCACGGCTACGAGCGCATCGTCATGTTGCAGAGCCTGGACCAGCACTGGCGCGAGCATCTGGCGGCGCTGGATCACCTGCGCCAGGGCATCCACCTGCGCGGCTATGCGCAGAAGAACCCCAAGCAGGAATACAAGCGCGAGGCGTTCGAACTTTTCTCGACCATGCTGGAAGCGATCAAGCGCGACGTGACCCAGACGCTGCTGAATGTGCAGATACGCAGCGAGGAGCAGGTGGCGGCGGCGGAAGTGCCCCATGCGCCGGAAAATGTGCAGTATCATCATTCCGATTATGAAGAGGCACTGGGGCAGGCCGACAAAACAACTGCCGAGCAGAAGCCGTTTGTGCGCGGCGGTGAAAAGGTCGGTCGTAACGACCCATGCCCATGCGGGTCGGGCAAGAAGTACAAGCAGTGCCATGGCAAGTTGAATTGAACAAACCAAAACCTGGGGAGAGAAGGAAATGCCGACAAACAGCCTGATTATCCAAACCTTGCATAACTCGACTCTGTGCGAGGAGTTGCGCGATGCAGAGATCGAGATCCTGGGGCGCTTGTTCGAGGTCAGGGAATACAAGGCGGGCGCAAGTCTGTTGCGCCCCGGTGAAGAGCAGCTGAAGAACTCCCTGGTCATGCTGGCCAGCGGCGAGGTGGAGGCAACTGCGATCATCGGCAGCGAGCAGGCGACCCTGCATCTGCTGCAGCCCGGCGATCTGGCCGGCATCATCACCTTCGTGGGCGGGAACGTCTCCGAGATCAGCGCCACGATAGTCGCCAAGACCGATTGCAAGGTGCTGCTGCTGGACCGCACAAAATTCGAATCCCTGCTGAATACGCAGCCGGCCATCGTCTATTACGTGATGCGCGGCATCGTGCGCCATACTCACGGCATCGTGCGCCGCATGAACGCGCAATCGGTCGAGATGACCAACTACCTCTACAACAAAGGGGGGCGTTTCTAAGCCATGCCGGTGAATCTCTCTGCGCCCGTTGCGGCACAACTGTTGCCCGTTGCGGGCGTTTCTCTGGGTACTGCGGAAGCGGGCATCAAGCGCGCCGAGCGCAAGGATCTGCTGGTCATCAGACTGGATGAAGGCGCGACCGTCGCGGGCGTGTTCACCACCAACCGTTTCTGTGCCGCCCCGGTTACCGTCGCGCGCGAACATCTGGCTGCCGGTAAAGGCATCCGCGCGCTGGTGGTCAACACCGGCAATGCCAACGCCGGAACCGGCGAGCAGGGCATGCATGCTGCGCGCACCACCTGCGCCGCACTGGCCAAACTGCTGGGCTGCGCGCCAGAGCAGGTGCTGCCGTATTCCACCGGCGTCATCATGGAGCCGCTGCCGGTCGACAAGATCGTCGCCGGCATGCCGCAAGCCATCGCCAACCTGAAGGCAGACAACTGGTTCGACGCCGCCCATGCCATCATGACCACCGACATCGTCGCCAAGGCCGTGTCGCGTCAGGTGCAGATCGGCGGCAAGACCGTCACCGTCACCGGCATCTCCAAAGGCTCCGGCATGATCCACCCCAACATGGCGACCATGCTGGGCTATATCGCCACCGATGCCGCCATCGCGCAGCCGTTGCTGCAGCAGATGGTGAGCGAAGCCGCCAACCGTTCGTTCAATTGCATCACGGTGGATGGCGACACCTCCACCAACGACGCGTTGATGCTCATTGCCACCGGCAAGAGCGGCGTCAGCATCGATGCGGCGAACCGCTCGGCTCTGCAAACCGTGGTCACCGAAGTCGCCACTGCGCTGGCGCAAGCCATCGTGCGCGACGGCGAAGGTGCGACCAAGTTCATCACCATCAAGGTCGAGGGTGGCCGCGACGAAGCCGAGTGCAAAAAGATCGGCTATGCCATCGCGCACTCGCCGCTGGTCAAGACCGCCTTCTTCGCCTCCGATCCCAACCTCGGACGTATCCTCGCTGCGATTGGCTATGCCGGCGTCGGCGATCTCGATGTCGAGAAATTGAAGCTGTATCTCGACGATGTGCTGGTGGCCGAGAACGGCGGACGCGCCGCGAGCTATCAGGAAGAAGACGGACAGCGCGTGATGAAGCAGAGCGACATCACCATCCGCGTGGTGCTGAACCGCGGCGCAGTGAATGCCACGCTGTGGACCTGCGATTTCTCGTACGACTACGTGAAGATCAACGCCAGCTACCGAAGCTGATTCCTGCGCGCCGGGGCAGGTGGTGGATGAGAGCGGTCTTCGAGGATATGCGTCTCGGGCCGCTATTCCGGGTGTTCCGCACCGTTTGAAGGGTTGTTGAACCAGGACCTGGGAAGCACGCTACTTCTATGCGATCGAAACGAGACTTGATCTGGCCGTTCCTGGCCTGCCTGTTGTTGCCGCTGGTTGCGGCCTGGTTCGCCTATCCTGTCGATCACCTGCCGCCGAAATTCGGCGTGTTCCCGCCCGAACAAATTGCCGGCGTGCCGCCGTTCAATCTGGCCGTGTTCTGCCTGATCGCGCTTGCGTGCGGAGCGATCAGCGCCTTGCTGATTTTTCCCGGGCTGTTCGGTTTCAAACCCTTAACGCCGCCGGCACCGATGCCGACCGCCAGACTTCCGTTCTGGTTCTGGATCGGCACCGTGCTGACCTTGTTTTTCTGGTGGCTGATGTGGGCGCGCGTGACCGCGTTCGGCAGCCTGGTCTATTACGCGTTTACGCCGATGTGGTGGGGATTCATCCTGATGCTGGACGGCCTGACCTACCGCCGCAGCGGCGGGAAGTCCTTGTTGGCGAGCAGACCGAAGACCTTTCTCATCAGCACGCTGGTGTCGGTGGTGGGCTGGTGTTTCTTCGAGTATTTCGACTACTTCGTGCTGTCGAACTGGTATTACCCGAACGGCCACATGGCGACGCTTTCGCACGCCACTATCGTAGCGTTGTTCCTGCTCGCCTACACGACGGTGTGGCCGGCTATCTTCGAGTGGTATACCCTGCTGCTGACCTTCCCCGCGCTGGCCGTGCGTTTCAGCAACGGCCCCAGATTGGCGTTGCCGGGCAGTCTGTTGCTGTGGGGAGGATTGGCGCTGATCGCGCTCACGGTGTTCTTTCCTTATCCGCTGTTCTGGGCGATGTGGGTCGGCCCGTTGATCGTGCTGGCCGGCCAGCTTATCCGCAAGGACATATGGACACCGTTCAGCGCCATGGCGCAAGGCAATTGGAGCCCCATTCTGCTGGTGGCGCTGGCCTCGCTGTGCAACGGCTTCTTCTGGGAAATGTGGAACCACGGCAGTGAGAACAGCAATCCGGTATCGCCTTCCGCTCCCCTCGCTCCGACCAATCCGAACTACTGGATATACGACGTTCCCTACGTCAACGTTATCCATCTCTTCTCCGAAATGCCCATCCTGGGTTATTTCGGTTACCTGCCGTTCGGCATTCTGGTCTGGGTGTTCTTCATCTGGGCGGGCAAGCTGTTCGGGTTCGACAGCGATCTCGGCGATGAAAAATCCACGCCCTGAGATCGACAGACATCGGGCAACGCCGAGCCGGCACTTTGCCGTTGTGGCAATGCTGCTGGCGTTGTTTACCTGGCTGCCCTGTCATGCGCAGCCGATGCCGCTCGGCGGTCTGTGGTTTCAGTTGTCTGCGGATTCGGAGTACAGGCGGGCAGTTTGAATCCGGACTGATCCAGATCGAAGAGCCGGACCGGACCGGCGGGCGCTTCCTCTATCGGGCGGATTTCGACATCGTGCAAGACACGCCTGTGGTCGTGGACTTCAAGAATTCCAGCGTGATCGGCCGTTTCCGTCACCGGATATACGACAACCTGGATCATCTGGTCGTCGACGTGGAAGGCGGTATCCAGAGTACATCACCCAACCCCTTCTTTCTGAGGCATGGCCGGGAACTCGAATTACCTGTCGGGCATTACCGCCTGTACACCGAAATATCCTCCCCCTTCCTGCTGGCGAGACCTGTGCCCTATCTGGACACGCTGGAACATTACCGGCAGACCATTAAACCGGGCAATGCCATCGTGCTGCTCTGCATGGGTGTCATGTTCGGGCTGGTCTTCTACTACGCTGCACTCGCCACGATCAAGCGCAAACGCACCGATGCGCTGTACGCACTGTTCATACTGGGCAACCTGCTCTACAACGGAACCGCATTGCTGATATTCCCGGATCTGTTCGGGCTGCACTGGTTCTACCTCATCAGCGTGCCCATCCTGTTCTCCAATTGCGTATACATCCTGTTCGTGATGCGCCTGCTGGATATCACGCGCCACACCGCCCCCCGGTTGCACCGCGCCGCGCGGGCGATACTCACGCTGCTCGCCGCCTTCATCCTGCTGGCGCTGCTCAAACCCAACTGGTCGCTGGAACTGGACCGACTGGGCGTAGCGCTGTTCCTGAGCTACGGATTGACCGCCGGCATCGTGCGGGCCAGACAGCGCCAGACGTCCGCACGGATGTACCTGGTTGCCGTGCTCGCCTTCTTTGTCATGGGCACGCTGTCGCTGCTCCTGTCCGGCCTTGAGAACGAATACACCTTCTATGTGGAACATCTCGGCCTGCTCGCGGTCACCGTAGAGGTCTTGTTGCTCGCGCTGGTGCTGGGGCACCAGTTCGAACAACTGCGCGCCGAAAAGGAACGGGCGATAAGCGACAGCCTCGACAAAAGCCGTTTTCTCGCGGCGGCCAGTCACGATCTGCGCCAGCCCATGCACGCCATGGCCCTGTTCGTCGAAGAGCTGCGCAGCGAAGCGACCACCCCGCGACAAAGCCAGTTGGCCAGACTGATCGAAGAATCCGCGCACGCCATGTCCGGCCTGCTCGACTCGCTGCTGGATGTCTCCAAACTGGATGCGGGGCTGGTGACTCCTTGCATGCAGGCGCTACCGATCGCCCCCTTGCTCGACCGCATGCAGCAGGAATATGTGCCGCTGGCCGCACAGCAGGGCATCGAACTGACGTTTCGGCCATCCGCTGCGACGGTCGAGAGCGACGTGATCCTGCTCGAACGCATCCTGTTGAACCTTCTCGGCAACGCCATACGCTATACCCCGAAAGGCGGGCGGGTAATTCTGGTCTGCCGCAGGCGCGGACAATGTCTGCGTGTCGAAGTCCGCGACAACGGCATAGGCATCCCCCTCGATAAACAACAGGAAATCTTTCGCGAGTTCGTACAACTGGGTAATGCCGAACGTTCCCGCAGCAAAGGGCTAGGCCTCGGACTCTCCATCGTCCAGAGACTATGCCGCTTGCTGCACTGCCCGCTTGAAGTGCGTTCGGCACCGGGCAAAGGCTCGGTATTCGCCGTCGAGATACCCTTGGCCGAAACCGTGCCCCAAACCGTGCCGGACACGACAGTGAGCGGCGAATACGTCCCTGTCGGCATGGCAACGGCAGGGACGCGCCAGGCTCAGGTACTGGTCGTGGAAGACGACCCGTTGGTGCTGATCGGCACCGCCGGCTACTTTCGTCCTGGGGGCATGAGGTGCAAGTGGCAGCTTCGTTGCAGCAGGCGCAGCAACTGTTTCCCGGCATCGACATCGATCTGCTGATTTGCGATTACCGCCTGCCGGACGGCAGTGGCTTGGACGTTATCCGGAGGGCGGAACAGTTCTATTGCAGGAAATTATCCAGCATACTGGTAAGCGGAGACACCGCCCCCGAGGTGTTAAAAGAGATCAAAGCGCAGGGTTGGCACCTGTTGCACAAACCGGTGCGACCCGCCAAATTGCATTCGTTGGTGTCATTCGCGCTGAAGAGCCAGACGGAATAGGCCGCAGGGCTCGATCGGGCGCAGACAATAAATGCAAGTTAATCATTTGACCATGGATAAACTCGACCGCTTCCTCACCCGTGCCGAGGGGCTGCTTTCCCGACTGGAAAACATCCTGCCCGGTGCGCAGCCGCAGGCGCCAGACTGGCAGTCTGCCGCCGCCTTCCGCTGGGATCACCAGCAACGCGCTCTGCATCCCGTTCCCAACTTCCAGCGCATCGCGCTCGCCGACCTGCTCGGCATCGACGACCAGAAGCAGCGTATCCGCCAGAACACGCAGCAATTCGTGCGCGGCGGTACGGCGAACAACGTGCTGCTCTCCGGCGCGCGCGGCACAGGCAAGTCGTCGTTGGTGAAAGCGTTGTTGAACGAATACGCCGGGCAAGGTCTGCGCGTGATCCAGATCGACAAGCAGGGCCTGATCGACCTGTCCCATATCGTAGGCCTTGTGCAGGGACGCGCCGAGCGCTTCATCCTGTATTGCGACGACCTTTCCTTCAACGCCGACGAGCCCGGTTACCAGTCGCTCAAGGCCGCGCTGGACGGCGATCTGGTGGCTTTCTCCGACAATCTGCTCATCTACGCGACATCCAACCGCCGCCACCTGATGCCGCAATCCATGCAAGACAACCTCGCCACAAAATACGTCGGCGACGAGGTGCATCCGGCGGAAAGCGTGGAGGAGAAAGTTTCCTTATCCGAGCGTTTCGGCTTGTGGATATCTTTCTATCCGTTCACGCAGGATGAATACCTGGCCATAGCGGCGCACTGGCTGGCGCATCACGGGTGGAAGCAAGGCATGACCGACGAGATCCGCACTGAGGCGCTGCAATGGTCGTTGCTGCGGGGGGCGCGGAGCGGGCGAGTGGCGGGGCAGTTTGCGAGAGACTGGTGCGGACGTCATGTCGAAAAGTAAATACGTCGAAGTCTCCGCCGCTGTCCTGCAGCGCCCGGACGGCTCATTCCTCCTTGCGCAACGCCCGCCCGACAAGATATGGGCCGGCTATTGGGAATTTCCGGGCGGCAAGATCGAGTCGGGCGAAACCCCGCACCATGCCTTGGTGCGCGAACTGCGCGAGGAACTCGGCATCGATGTCCAGACGGCCTTTCCCTGGCTCACACGCGTGTTCACCTACCCGCATGCAACGGTGCGTTTGAATTTCTTCCGCGTGACCGCATGGAGCGGCGAGTTGCATCCGCATGAAGGCCAGCAATTCTCCTGGCAACACCCGGCCGAAGTGCTGGTAGCGCCAGTCCTTCCCGCCAATGCCCCCATCCTGCGTGCGCTGGAATTGCCAGCTTTATATGCCATCAGCAATACCGCTGAACTTGGCGTGGAGCTATTTCTGGCAAGGCTGCAGACAAAGCTGGATACAGGCCTGCGGCTGCTGCAGTTGCGCGAAAAGCATCTCGCGCGCGACGAGTTGCGCAAGTTGGCGCTACGCGTCGTGGCAATGGCGCATGCACGCGGTGCGAAAGTGCTGCTCAACGGCGATGTGGCTTTGGCGCAGGAGACTGGGGCGGATGGTGTCCAGCTGACTGCGACGCAGCTGGCCGAACTACAGGAGCGCCCGGCTATCGATTGGTGCGCGGCTTCTTGCCACAACGCAGAAGAGCTGCGCCGGGCGGAAGAGCTGGGCTGCGACTTCGCGTTGTTGAGTCCGGTGTTGCCGACACAGTCGCATCCGGGTGCGCCGCATCTGGGCTGGGACAATTTCGCCGCAATCGCGGCAGGTTCGTCCATTCCGGTGTATGCGCTGGGCGGGTTGGCGCATGGGGATATGCAATGCGCCTGGCAACATGGCGCGCACGGCATCGCTTTATTGCGTCAGGCCTGGGTTTCCTGATCGCCGGCGTCCCGTTCGCGTTGTTCGACGCGATATTCCTCGTTCGCCCATTTCCCCAGATCGATGAGTTTGCAGCGCTCGCTGCAGAACGGGCGATAGCGGTTGTTGGTATCCCACTCGATTTCCTTGCCGCAGGTCGGGCAGGCGACGACAGGTTTCTTGTTCATTGCCAGGAGCAGAAGGTCAGGTCGAATGCGACATCCTGATCGTAGAGCGTGGTCTTGGCGGTGAATGCCGCTTCGACAAAACGGATGTTGAGGGCGTATTTGTTGGCGCTGACCTCCGGGATGCAGGGCAGGCCCGGGTCGAGCGAGACGCGCAACATCTGCGCCACGCGGCCGCCCTGCATCTGCTGGAAGCTGCCGTGGAAGGCGGTGAAATGGTGCGTCCTGCCGCTCTCGCGCAGCAGCTTGAGCAGGATGGAGATGCCGTCGCGCAACGGCAGCATCGGGCCGATCCAGGCGTTCAGCGCATTCTGTCTCACTTCGTCGGATTGATGCTGCCAGTAGTGATAGGACGGCAGATCGAATTCGCATACGCCGCCGGGGATGACGGCGCGCTGCTTGATGCCCATCAGCCATTCGTCGTCGCGCAGGTACTGCCCGATCTTGCCGCTCAGCTTTCAGCAGTCCGGTGCTGGCGGATTCGATCTCGCCGATGATGGCGTCCAGCGCATCTTCCGATATCTCCGGATTGTTGTGCAGCCCGTTCAGGGCCTTCTTCTGGCGTTCGAGTTCCTGCAGCAGGTCGGATTTAAGGTCGGCGCGGCAGGCGACCTCGAGTATCTCGAACAGGATGCCAAGTGCGGCATGGTGATCCGGGCTGTCAGTGCTTTTGATGAAGCGGCTGAAGCGAAAGAAGAGATCCTCCAGTCGCAGCATGGTGCGCACTCGCTCGTTGAGAGGGAACTCGTAACTGATCACTTTCGCCTGGTAAGGTGGGATTTTATTGGTTGCGAAAGATATAGGCAGCACCGCATGACGTCAATCGCTTTCCGCAGCCAAAGCGGCCAAACGTTGATGCATGTCAAAGACTCGCTCTTTCAGGTCTTCCAGACTGCCATCGTTATTGATGATTTCGTCCGCTAGCCCCAGCCTTTCGGAACGGCCGAGTTGCTGTGCCATGATTGCGCGCACGTCGGACTCGCTTAATCCGCCACGCTGCATGGCGCGGGAGACCTGTTGTGCTTCGGTGCAATCCACGGTGACGACGCGATGCAACCAGTCGGCGTAGCGTCCGCTCTCGAACAACAGAGGTACGACGACCAGAGTGTAGGGCGCGTCGGTGGGAAGCGATGCCTGCTGTTTAACCTGCGCGAGGATCAAGGGATGCAGGATGGCCTCCAGGCGCTCTTTCTCGGAGGGATTCCCGAAGACAAGCTCGCGCATCCTGCTGCGGTCCAGAGCGCCTTGCGCATCGATATAACTGGCGCCGAAGGCGTCGCGTAGCGCCGGAACGGCTTCTCCTCCGGCTTGCGTCAATCGGTGCGATATCAGGTCGGTGTCGATGACGCGCACGCCTTGCGCGGCGAACAACGCCGCGACCGTGCTCTTGCCGCTGCCGATACCGCCTGTCAGTCCAACCAGATAGTTCACGGAGCCAGAAGCTGCAGATAGCTTTGCGTCAGGGTCTGTCCCCAGAACAGCGCGATCAATCCGCCACCCGCGAGATAGGGGCCGAAAGGAATGGGAATGTGCCGGCCATGCTTGGCGAAGACAATGAGTATGACGCCGACGACGGCGCCGACCAGCGAAGAGAGCAGGATGACCAGCGGCAGCATGGTCCAGCCCAGCCAGGCACCGATGGTGGCGAGCAACTTGAAATCGCCATAGCCCATGCCTTCCTTGCCCGTGGCGAGCTTGAACAGCCAGTACACGCTCCACAACGCAAGATAACCGGCGGTCGCGCCGATGACGGCGTTGGGCAAAGAAGTGAACACCTCATTGAGGTTGAGCAACAACCCCAGCCAGAGCAGCGGCAGCGTGATGTCGTCGGGCAACAGCTGGGTGTCGAAGTCGATGAAGGTGAGTGCGATCAGCGCCCACACGAACACGATGGCGGCGAGCCCGGCCCAGCCGAAGCCGAAATGCCAGGCGGCATAGGCGCACAGGATGCCGCTGAGCGCCTCCACGACGGGATAGCGCGGCGAGATAGCGGCGCCGCAACCTCTGCATTTGCCGCGCAAAAACAGGTAGCTCAGCACCGGGATGTTCTCCAGCGCGCTGATGGCGTGGCCGCAATGCGGGCAGGCGGAGCGTGGCACCAGCAAGTTGAAGGGCGGGGACTTTTCCGGTGTCTGTCCGCTCAGCTCGGCGCATTGAGCATGCCAGTCGCGCTCCATCATCTTGGGCAAGCGATAGATGACGACGTTGAGAAAACTGCCGACCAGCAGGCCAAGAACGCCGGCGAGTACTGCGAAGGCTAGCGGAGAAGATTGCAACAGAAGCAGCATCGAGTCACCTTGCATAAAAAAGGCGCGGCATTTGCCGCGCCTTGATACATAATATATTTCTATACTACTTCGCCAATCTTGAAGATGGGCAGGTACATCGCTACCACCATGCCGCCAATGAGCGAGCCCAGCACCACCATGATGAGAGGTTCCATCAGGCTGGACAGTGCTTCTACGGCATCGTCAACCTCGGCTTCAAAGAAGTCCGCGACTTTGCTTAGCATCGCGTCAAGCGCGCCGGACTCTTCGCCGATGGCAACCATTTGCAGCACCATGCTGGGAAATACGTTAGTGTTCTGCATGGCAACGGTGAGGCTGCTGCCGCTAGTCACCTCGCGCTGGATATCTTTGGTGGCGTCGTAATACACCGCATTACCCGCAGCGCCGGCCACTGAATCGAAGGCTTCAACCAGTGGCACGCCCGCTGCGAACATGGTGGACAAGGTGCGTGCCCAGCGTGCGATGGAAGCTTTGCGCACCACAGGGCCGAATATCGGGATTTTGAGCATCAACTGATCCATGCGTCGCTGTAAGGCCTTGTTGCGTTTCCATGCGTAGAAGAATCCATACAGGCCGCCGCCGACAACGGCGAAAATCGCCCACCAATACGCGACGAAGAAATCGGAGACAGCTATCACCACCATCGTGGGGTATGGCAGATCGGCGCCAAAGTTGGTGAACAGCTCTTTGAATGACGGAATCACGAAGATCATGATCACGGCGGTGATGACGAAGGCGACGACGATAATGGAAATCGGATAGAACAACGCCGACTTGATCTTGCCCTTGATGGCTTGGATTTTCTCTTTGTAGGTCGCCAAACGATCCAGCAAGGTGTCCAGAATACCAGCAGCTTCGCCCGCCCCAATCAGGTTGCAGTACAAATCATCGAAGTAGAGCGGAAATTTGCGGAACGATTGTTCCAGGCTGCTCCCGGTTTCCACGTCGGTTTTGATGTCCAGTAACAATCGTGCAACCGCGGGATTGTCATGTCCTTTGCCGACGATATCGAAAGCTTGCAGCAGCGGCACGCCGGATTTCAGCATGGTCGCGAGCTGGCGCGTGAACAGGGCGATGTCCTTGTCGGTGACTTTGCCGCCGCGGGAGGAGCTCTTCTTGATCTTGGTGACAGTGATGCCCTGACGACGCAGATGGGCTGAAACGCTGGCTTCACCGGCGCCGCGCATATCCCCTTTGACAATTTTTCCTGCTTTGTCCTTGCCTTCCCAACTGTATTGGTACTCTTTGGTTTTTTCAGGTTTCTGGGTTGCCATCCTGTGACCTCGAATTAGACGCCGTCATGGCGGAGTCCTGTAACGTTGATATCTTCCGACACGCCAGATTATAAGGGGATTTTGCATGATGCATGGCTTTACCCCCTTTGTAAAGGCGGCTGCTTCTGTGCCGGGAACAGTCGCGCGACCTTTACTGCACGATCCTGAGTCTGGATGATCTCGATCGGATAATCGCCGATCTTCAGGCTGGTTCCGGCTTCCGGAATGTCCTGCAGATGTTCGAGGATAAGGCCGTTGAGCGTCTTTGCTTCGCCCAGCGGAAGATGCAGGCCAAGCTTGCGATTCAGCTCGCGCAGGCTGCTGCTGCCTTCCAGCAACAGGCTGCCGTCGTCATGGCGCAGGAACTTTCCCGTCTGCGAGGGCGACTGCGTGGTGAAGTCGCCGACGATCTCTTCCAGGATGTTCTCCAGCGTCACCAGACCGAGCAGCTCGCCGTATTCGTCCACTACCAGCCCCATGCGGGTTTGGCGCTCCTGGAATTGCTGCAGTTGCATGAGCAAGGGGGTGTCGGACGGGATGAAGTAGGGGTCATGCAGTATCTCGCGCAATTGCGCTGCATCGAATGCTTCTTCCTGCAGCAGCGGCAAGACGCGCTTGATGTGCAGGATGCCGATGACGTTGCCGGGAGTTTCGGCGTACACCGGCAACAGCGTGTGATGGCAGGTGATGATCTGCTGGCGCAATTCGGATGGATCGGCAGTAATGTTCAATGCCTCGATCTGGTTGCGCGGGATCATCACGTCGTTAACGGTGATGCGCTCCAGATCGACCAGGTTCAGCAGCATCTTCTGGTGCTTGCGCGGCAGGAAATGCTCAGCCTCCAGCACCAGTCCACGGAGTTCCTCCAGCGTGATCTTGTGTTTGCTCTGGTCGGTCTGGATGTTGATGCGCAACAACAGGAGGATGCCCTTACCAGCCCGGTGGCGACCGAGACGACCGGATGGAACAGGGTGATCAGCGGCGCGAGCAGATAGCTGGATGGCAGTGCGACGCGTTCCGGGTAAGTGGCCGCGATGATCTTGGGCATGATCTCGCTGAACACCAGCAGCACGAAAGTGATCGCCAGCGTGCCGAACAGTATGGCCAGTTCGCTGGCGCCGAACAGGCGCAGTATGAGAATGTTGGTGATGGCGGCCGCAGCCACGTTGAGCAGGGTGTTGCCGAACAGGATCGAACCCAGCAGCTTGTCCACCTTGGAAAGCAGTCGCCCGGTCAGCTTCGCACTGCGGTTGCCTTTGCGTATAAGGTGGTTCAGCCGATAACGATTGATCGCCATCATGCTAGTCTCTGCCGCAGAGAACCAGGCGCCGAGCACGACCAGCAACAGCAATATGCCGAGCAGGGCGTTTATTGAAAGGTCGTCCAAAATACAGTCTTGAGTGATGCGATGCGCGGAGTATCGGTGCGGGGGCGGGCAGTGTCAACCGCGCGGAGCGTCACCACTCCTTGAATACGATGCCGATGCTGATGGTCGTCTGGTAGTGGTTGTAGTCGATCAGGCTGTCGCCATAACCGGAGGTGAGCTGGAAATTGAGCTGGGAAGAACGACCGATCTTGAACGGGCTCGCCCAGTCGAGTTGCACATAGCCTTTGTGCCCGTGCGGATCGAGATTGCTGCGCAACAGCAGGATGATCTCGTCGTCCCGCTCCGGCAGCCAGTGGGCGATCAGTTCGGCGCGCCCTACGTAACGCGTGAGATCGGGGTTGTCGTCCTTGGACGCCTTTTCCGGCAGTCGCCACCAGCCGCGGCCCATTACATAGACGTCATCCCATTCCCAGCCGCCCTGCAGATACAGGCGGTTCCAGCTGCGCGAATCGGGTTCGTTGCGGCCGTTCGACTGGTGGGAGAAGCCGACATTGAGCAGCTTCCATCCCCGGGCATTGCCCGTGCCGAAGGTGCCGATGAGTTCCGGTTCGTAGTTCGTTTCGCGGAAGGGCGAGGAGTTGCCGAAATTGAATGCCTGCCAGAAGGCCTGCTGCGTGAAAGCGCCCCACAGCCGGAAGTTCCTGAAGCCGAGGAACTCCAGATCGCGGTAATTGCCGATCTCCGACTTGGCGCTGAACTGGAATTTCGTCTCCAGCTTCTTGTAGGGATAGGGGGTCGGGGCCGAGTGATTGGGCGACGGCGAAGCTGGCGATCTGTTGACGTTCGAGGTGTAACGGATCAGCGCATAGTTCTTGCGATAGGGCTCCAGGCGACGGATGCCGCCTGCATCCGGATTTCCCTGCCCATCCAGGTCCCAGGCGCGTGTCAGGTAGCTGCGTGGCGGCGGCTTGATGGTCGCTGCCTGGTCGTAGCACTGGAGGCGATCCTGTTTGTTCACGATGCTGGAACAGGCTTCCATGTCCGGGATCTCGGCATGCGCGGAACCCGGGATGCATGCACATGTCATCAGGAAGACAAGGATGCGGCGCATTGGCGGGCTCTTATCGGGCGCGACGATGCGCCCATGTCATCAGTCCAAAGCCTGCCAATACCATCGGCAGACTCAGCCACTGTCCCATGCTGACGCCGAAGGTCATCAGGCCGAAGATGCCCTCATCCGGGTTGCGCGTGAACTCCGCCAGGAAGCGGAAGCTGCCATAGCCGACGAGGAACAGCCCGGACACTGCACCCATGGGGCGCGGCTTGCGTGAATACAGCCACAGCAACGCGAACAGCGCGAGGCCTTCCAGGGCGAACTCGTAAAGCTGCGAGGGGTGGCGCGGGATATTGTCCACCTGCGGAAACACCATGCCCCATGGCACATCGGTCGGGCGTCCCCACAGTTCGCCGTTGATGAAATTGCCGATGCGGCCGAAGGCCAGGCCGGGCGGCACCAGCGGGGCGATGAAATCCATCAGCGCCAGCCACTGCGATTTTGCGGCGGCGTGCGAACAGCACCATCGCCAGCCAGCACGCCGAGAAAGCCGCCGTGGAACGACATGCCGCCTTCCCAAACCGCGAGGATCTTCAGCGGGTGCGAGAAATAGTAGCCGGGGTTGTAGAACAGCACCTCGCCCAGACGGCCGCCCAGCACCACGCCGAGCACGCCATAGAACAGCAGGTCGTCGAGAAACTTCTCGTCGGGGATTAAAAATTGTTTTTCACGTTCGCTAGCTTTCCCGCGCAGCGGGGGAGGGTTGGGGAGGGGGCTTCTTAACGGCAGGGGGCGGCGCACCCGTTTCCGGCCCAGCCAGATGAAGCAGACGAAACCGAGCAGGTACATCAGCCCGTACCAGTGGATGCCGAACGGGCCGAGATGGATGGCGACGGGGTCGAATTGCGGGTGAACGAGCATAGCCTTGATGAGTTAGAATTAATGCCCTGATTATACGTTGCTTGAGAAAGACATCATGCCTCAATACCGCTCCCGCACTTCCACCCACGGCCGCAACATGGCCGGCGCGCGCTCGCTGTGGCGCGCCACCGGCATGACCGAAGGCGACTTCGGCAAGCCCATCATCGCCATCGCCAACTCCTTCACCCAGTTCGTGCCCGGCCACGTGCATCTGAAGGACATGGGGCAACTGGTGGCGCGCGAGATCGAGAAGGCGGGCGGCATCGCCAAGGAATTCGACACCATCGCCATCGACGACGGCATCGCCATGGGGCATGACGGCATGCTGTATTCGCTGCCCAGCCGCGACCTGATCGCCGACTCGGTGGAATACATGTGCAACGCGCACTGCGCCGACGCGCTGGTGTGCATCTCCAACTGCGACAAGATCACGCCCGGCATGCTGATGGCCGCGATGCGCCTGAACATCCCGGTGGTGTTCGTCTCCGGCGGCCCGATGGAAGCGGGCAAGGTCAACTGGCAGGGCAAGGTGAAGGGGCTGGATCTGGTCGACGCGATGGTCGCGGCGGCGGATGGCAGGATCAGCGATGAAGAAGTGGCGGCCATCGAGCGTTCCGCCTGCCCGACCTGCGGCTCCTGCTCCGGCATGTTCACCGCCAACTCGATGAACTGCCTGACCGAAGCCTTGGGCCTGTCTTTGCCGGGTAACGGTTCGCTGGTCGCGACGCACGCCGAACGCAAGCAATTGTTCCTGCGCGCCGGACGCCTGATCGTCGAACTGGCCAAACGCTATTACGAGCAGGACGACGCATCGGTGCTGCCGCGCAGCATCGCGACCTTCGACGCGTTCGAGAATGCCATGACGCTGGACATCGCCATGGGCGGTTCGACCAATACCGTGCTGCATCTGTTGGCCGTGGCGCAGGAAGCGGGCGTCAATTTCACCATGAAGGACATGGACCGGTTGTCGCGCCATGTGCCGACCTTGTGCAAGGTCGCGCCGTCGTCCGAATACCATATGGAAGACGTGCATCGCGCCGGCGGCATCGCGGCGATCCTGGGCGAACTGGATCGTGCCGGTTTGCTGCATGGCGAGGTCGGCACTGTGCACAGCAAGACTTTGCGTGACGGCCTCAAGCAATGGGATATAGGGCAAACACAGAGCGAAGAGGTGAAGAAGTTCTTCCGCGCCGCGCCCGGTGGCGTCGCCACCACCATCGCCTTCTCCCAATCCATGCTGTATCCGGAACTGGATGCGGATCGCGCCAAAGGCTGCATCCGCGACAAGGCACATGCCTATTCCAAAGACGGCGGTCTGGCGGTGCTGCACGGCAACATCGCGCTCGACGGTTGCATCGTGAAGACCGCGGGCGTGGATGAGAGCATCCTGAAGTTCAGCGGTCGTGCACGCGTGTTCGAGAGCCAGGACGCGGCGACGGCCGGCATCCTCGGCGACCAGATCGTCGCCGGCGACGTGGTCATCATTCGCTATGAGGGCCCGAAGGGCGGTCCCGGCATGCAGGAAATGCTGTACCCGACCTCGTACCTGAAATCGAAAGGACTGGGCAAAGCCTGCGCGCTGCTCACCGACGGCCGCTTCTCCGGTGGTACCTCGGGTTTGAGCATCGGCCATGCCTCGCCGGAAGCGGCGAGCGGCGGCGCGATCGGGCTGGTGCAGGAAGGCGACCGCATCGAGATCGATATCCCGAACCGCAGCATCAATCTGGCGATTCCGGAGGCCGAACTGGCGCAACGCCGTGCCGCAATGGAGGCCAAAGGCAAGCAGGCGTGGAAGCCGGCCGCCGAGCGCCCGCGCAAGGTGTCGGCGGCATTGCGCGCCTACGCGGCAATGGTGACCAGCGCCGATAAAGGCGCGGTGCGAGACGTTTCCCAAGTGGAGAAATAACCGGCAGTACAAATCGTGAGGGGGCGGTTGCATGAAAGCCATACTGATTGCAAATCCCAAAGGCGGCAGCGGCAAGACCACGCTTTCCACCAACATCGCGGGCTACTTGGCATCCCGCGGGAAGCGCGTGGCGATCCTCGATCTGGACCGCCAGAAATCGGCGACGCAATGGCTGTCCAATCGTCCGCGCAACCTCCCCGCCATCGAGTTGATGCAGTCCGGGGCCGAAACGGAGGCGCCCCTCGACACCCTGGTGATCGACTCGCCTGCCGCATTGCACGGCAAGAACCTGGAACATGCGCTGAAACTGGTGCACAAGGTGATCGTGCCGATCGCCCCTTCGGCCTTCGACATCCAGGCCAGCCGCGATTTTCTGGAAGTGCTGCATCACGAGAAGATGGTGCGCAAGGGCAAGATATTCATCGGCGTGGTCGGCATGCGCATGGACCCGCGCACGCGCGCTGCGCTCACTCTGGAGCAATTCCTGAAAGGCCTGGATCTGCCCGTGCTGGCATATCTGCGCGAGGCGCAGGCCTACGTCAATGCGGCCTTCGAAGGCAAGACCCTGTTCGACTTACCGCCCTCGCAAGCACAACGCGAGCTTGAACAATGGGCCTACCTGCTCAATTGGTTGGAACGATCCGATTGATCAACAACGCAAAGGAGAAGCGACATGAGCAAGATACATTTCAAAGCGCTGTTTTTGATTTCGTTATCGGCTGCGCTTTATGGTTGTCAGCCGGATACCCCAACGCAACAGGCGGCTGCTCCTGCCCCGGAAGTCGCGGCGCCTGCGCCTGTTCCGGCAGTGGCGGAAGTAAAGGCGGCGCCGCCCGTTGTGCCCGAACTTCAGTTGGCCCAAGCGAACAAGTGCATGGCGTGTCACGCGGTCGACAAGAAACTCGTCGGCCCGGCCTGGACTGACGTTGCCGCGAAATACCGCGGACAGAAGGGCGCTGAAGCCAAGTTGATCGAGAAGGTCGCCAAGGGCGGCAGCGGCGTGTGGGGGGCCATACCCATGCCGCCAAATTCGCCCCAGGTCAGCGATAGTGACATCAAAACCCTGGTGCGCTTCATCCTGAACCTCAAATAACCATAATGTGAGTGTGTCAACGCGGCACTTGGCGCCGCGTTGTTGGGTGACCGGGCCGCGAGTTTGCAATTCGCACGGGGTTGTTTAGAATGCCGGCGGGGTTAGAGCTCCGCATGTTGCAAATGTAGTCAAACCTAGAAAATGGAGAGAATATGAAGTCTATCGTTATTAGCATGATCGCTGCGGCAGGCCTGATGGTTGCCGGTTCCACAATGGCAGCCGAAATGTCGCCCTTGGCAAAGAAGCACGCCTGTATCGCTTGCCACGCTATCGACAAGAAGCTGGTTGGCCCTGCATACCAGGACGTGGCCAAGAAGTACAAGGGCGATGCTGGCGCAGCGGCCAAGCTGGAAGCCAAGGTTGCCAAGGGTGGTTCCGGCGTTTGGGGTGCTATGCCCATGCCGCCTAACGCCCCCAAAGTTCCGGAAGCAGACATCAAGGAACTGGTTAAGTGGGTGTTGGCTCTGTAATACCGGGCTTTGCTCAGAATTCAAAAAAGCCGACGCAAGTCGGCTTTTTTGTTGCCCCGGAGGGGCTTAATTGACAAGGGATAGTGGTCTCCGCATAATCCAAAAATTCCTTGAATTCGCCCAGTTTCGATATGTCGATCAACAAATTTGCATTGTTTGCCGCCCTCGGCATCGCGCTTGCCGGCTGCGGAAAGAGCGAAACGGCACCGGCTTCCGCTTCCGATGAACTGGTGATCAGGATCGGCGCCGCCGGCCCGCTCACCGGCCCGCAGGCCCACATCGGCAAGGACAACGAATACGGCACGCGCATGGCCATCGACGATGCCAACGCCAAGGGCGTAATCATCGGCGGCAGGAAGGCGCGTTTCGAACTGCTGAGCGAAGACGACCAGACCGACCCCAAGACCGCGACCATCGTGGCGCAGAAACTGGTCGATGCCAAAGTGAACGGCGTCATCGGCCACCTCAATTCCGGCACCAGCATCCCCGCTTCCTCCATCTACTTCAAGAACGGCATCCCGCAGATATCTCCCTCCGCCACCGCAGTCAAATTCACCGCACAGGGCTACAACACCGCATTCCGCGTGATGACCAACGACGCGCAGCAGGGCAAGGCGCTGGGCGAGTTCGCCGTCAAGGTGCTGGGGCTGAAGAACATCGCGGTGATCGACGACCGCACCGCTTACGGCCAGGGGCTGGCGGACGAGTTCGTCAAATCGGCCGAAGCCAACGGCGCGAAGATCATCGCGCGCGAATACACCACTGACAGGTCCGTGGACTTCACCGCCGTGCTGACCTCGATCAAGGGCAAGCAGCCCGAGTTGCTGTTCTTCGGCGGCATGGACCCGCAGGGCGTGCCCATGGTCAAGCAGTTGCGCTCACTCGGCATGAAGACGCAATTCATGATGGGCGACGGCGGCTATACGCCCAAGCTGATCGACCTCGCCGGTGCGGCCGTGGAAGGCACTTATGCCTCCCTGCCCGGCGTGCCGCTGGACAAGATGCCGAGCGGGCGCGACTTCTCGCAACGTTATGAGGCGCGATTCAAACAACCCATCCAGCTCTACGCGCCGTATTGCTACGACGCCGTCAACGTGATGATCGCCGCCATGCAGAAAGCCGGTTCCGCCGAGCCTGCAAAATATCTGCCCGAGATCGGCAAGGTCGAGCTCGACGGCGTGACCGCGAAGCTCGCGTTCGACGAAAAGGGCGACATCAAGGGCGGCGCAGTCACCCTGTACCAGGCGCGCCAGGGCAAATGGCAAGTCGTGCAGACCATGGGCGGCGCGCCCGCGGCCAAGCCGTGAGACAGTCGGCAGTGATAAAAAGCGACACTCTGTGTGTCGCTTTTTCTTTGTATAGATCGCAGCAAATAACAGTGGACATTTTCCTCCAGCAAATCATCAACGGCCTGGTGCAGGGCAGCGTGTATGCGCTGGTGGCACTGGGCTACACCATGGTGTACGGCATCCTCGGCCTCATCAACTTCGCGCACGGTGAAGTGGTGATGATAGGCGCGATGGTCGCGCTGGCCGCTTTGCAGGCTTTGCTGGCGGCGGCGATAGCGCCCGTGCTGGCGGTGCTGCTCAGCCTGCTGGTGGCAGTCGCCGTGTGCATGGCGCTGGGCTACAGCATCGAGCGCATCGCCTACCGTCCGCTGCGCCATGCGCCGCGCCTCGCGCCGCTCATCACCGCCATCGGCGTCTCCATCGTGCTGCAGAATCTGGCGATGATGATCTGGGGGCGCGAATACCATTCCTTCACCCTGCCGTTCACCAGCACCTCGCACCAGATCGGCGGCGCGGTGATGAACGACGTGCAGATCGTCATCGTCATCGTCGCGCTCGTCATCATGGCGGGGCTGATGTGGCTGGTGCATCACACCCGTACCGGGCGCGCCATGCGCGCCGTGGCCGAGAATCCTGCCGCCGCCACGCTGATGGGCGTGGACATCAACCGCGTCATCTCCGTCACCTTCATGCTTGGCTCCGCGCTCGCCGCCATCGCCGGCTTCATGGTCAGCGCCAACTACGGCATCGTGCATTACTACATGGGCTTCATGCTCGGCCTCAAAGCCTTCACCGCCGCGGTGCTCGGCGGTATCGGCAACCTGCGCGGCGCGATGCTGGGCGGCGTGCTGCTGGGCCTGATCGAGAGCCTGGGTGCGGGCTACATCGGCGACCTCACCGGCGGCTTCCTCGGCAGTCACTATCAGGACGTGTTCGCGTTCTTCGTGCTGATTGCGGTGCTGGTGTTCCGTCCGTCCGGCTTGCTCGGCGAGAAACTGGCGGAGCGCGCATGAAGCTGCACCGCTCATCCGGCCACCTCACCCTCGCCATTGCCCTGCTGGCGCTGCCCTTCATCATCGACGCGCTGTTCGGTCACGGCTGGGTGCGTATCGCCGATTTCGCCCTGCTCTACATCATGCTGGCGCTGGGCCTCAACATCGTGGTCGGCTATGCGGGCCTGCTCGACCTGGGCTACATCGCGTTCTTCGCCGTGGGCGCCTACACCTACGCCTTGCTCGGTTCGCCGCAGTTCGGCCTGCACTGGCCGATGTATGTGGTGCTGCCGCTGGGGGCGCTGATCGCCTGCGGCTTCGGCGTGCTGCTCGGCGCGCCCACGCTCAAGTTGCGCGGCGACTATCTCGCCATCGTCACGCTCGGCTTCGGCGAGATCATCCGCATCTTCCTCAACAACCTGAACGCGCCGGTCAACATCACCAACGGTCCGCAAGGGCATCAGCGCCATCGACCCGCTGCAGATCGGCGGCTTCTCCTTCGGCAGTTCATACGAATGGATGGGCTTGCGCGTGGACGACGTGCACCTGCACTACTACCTGTTCCTCGGCTTCACCCTGCTGGTGATTTTCGTCTCGCGCCGCCTGGAAGATTCGCGCATCGGCCGCGCCTGGGTGGCGATACGCGAAGACGAGGTCGCCGCCTCGGCGATGGGCATCAACACGCGCAACATCAAACTGCTCGCCTTCGCCATGGGCGCCACCTTCGGCGGCATCTCCGGCGGCTTGTTCGCGGGCTTTCAGGGTTTCGTCAGCCCCGAGAGTTTCAGCCTGATGGAATCCATCATGGTGCTGTGCATGGTGGTGCTGGGCGGCATGGGCAATGTCGGCGGCGTGGTGCTGGGCGGCGTGCTGCTGGTGGCGCTGCCGGAACTGTTCCGCAATGCGGCCGGGCCGGTGCAGCAGGCGCTGCTGGGCAAGGTCGTGGTCGATCCGGAAAGTCTGCGCATGCTGATGTTCGGACTGGCGTTGATCTTGGTCATGCTGTGGCGTCCTGCCGGGATCTGGCCGTCCACGCAGCGCCGCCGCGAATTCGATGCCGACGACAGCGTGCTGCATCAGGAACAGGAGACGGTGTATGACGCAAGCAAGTAACCGTCTGCTGGAACTCACCAGCGTCGGCAAACACTTCGGCGGCGTCACCGCGCTGGCCGATGTCTCGCTGCACATCCACCACGGCGACATCTACGGCCTCATCGGCCCCAACGGCGCGGGCAAGACCACGCTGTTCAACGTCGTCACCGGGCTGTACCAACTGGACAGCGGCTCGTTCGATTTCGCCGGCCAGCGCTACACGCGCTGCAAGCCGCACCTGCTCGCGCAAGCCGGCATCGCGCGCACCTTCCAGAACATCCGCCTGTTCGCCAACATGAGCGCGCTGGAAAACATCATGGTCGGCCGCCACCTGCGCACGCGCACCGGCATCTGGGGCGCGCTCACACGAAATGCCGCCGCCCGCGCCGAAGAGCGCGCCACCGTGCAGCGCGCGCGCGAACTGCTGGACTATGTCGGCATCAGCGCCGCGCACCAGACGCTGGCCAAGCATCTCTCCTACGGCGAACAGCGCCGCCTCGAGATCGCCCGCGCCCTCGCCACCGAACCCAAACTGCTCGCGCTCGACGAACCCGCCGCCGGCATGAACGCCACCGAGACCGTGGCCCTGAAAGCCCTGCTGCAAAAGATCCGCGCCAGCGGCATCACCGTGCTGCTCATCGAACACGACGTCAAACTCATCATGGGCCTGTGCGACCGCGTCGCGGTGCTGGACTACGGCAAAAAGATCGCCGAAGGCGCACCCGAAGAAGTGCGCCGCGACCCGGCCGTGATTGCCGCCTATCTCGGCGGGGAGGCGGCATGAGGAAAATTTGCGTAGGGTGCAATAAGCGTAGCGCATTGCACCGGATGGAAGTATCCGAAACATACGGCGCAATGCCCGTTGGTTATTGCGCCCTACAGCAACTCATCTCCCCTCGCCCGCAGGCGGGAGAGGGGCTGGGGGTGAGGGCCGACGTATGACGCAAACCAATCTTCTTGAAGTAGAGAACTTAAAAGTCTAGCTACGGCGGCATCCAGGCCCTCAAAGGCATCAGCCTCACCATCGCCCAAGGCGAACTCGTCACCCTCATCGGCAGCAACGGCGCGGGCAAGACCACCACGCTCAAAGCACTGGCCGGACTGCTGCATCCCGCCTCCGGCAAAGTCGACTATCAGGATAAATCGCTGCTGCACGTCCCCGCCCACCAGCGCGTCGCCAACGGCATCTCGCTGGTGCCGGAAGGCCGCGGCATCTTCGCGCGCCTCACCGTGGAAGAGAACCTGCTGATGGGCGCCTACGTGCGCAGCGACAAAGCCGAAACCGCCGCCGACCTGGAACGCCAATACGAACTATTTCCGCGCCTCGCCGAACGCCGCACCCAACTCGCAGGCACCCTCTCCGGCGGCGAACAGCAAATGGTCGCCATGGCGCGCGCGCTGATGAGCCACCCCACCCTGCTCATGCTCGACGAACCCAGCATGGGCCTCGCCCCGCTGATGGTGGAAAAGATCTTCGAGACCATTCGCGACATCTCCGCGCAGGGCGTCACCATCCTGCTGGTCGAACAGAACGCCAAACTGGCGCTGGAAGCCGCGCAACGCGGCTATGTGCTGGAGAGCGGGGCGATTACCTTGTCGGGTGCGGCGAGTGAGTTGCTGGGGAGTGATGCGGTGCAGCGGGCGTATCTGGGGGCTTGATAGAACTTTGCTTTAAACCAAAACCGTCGGGGGTAGCCCGACAGCTAGTCACTTTTTCTTGCTTCGCCAAAGAAAAAGTAACCAAAAAGAAGGCGACCCCGGTGCGCCGCCCCTTCGGGGTTCCCTGCGTTGCTCGACTGGTCAGGCGGCTGCGGAACTCGCGCTAACGCGCTCAGACAGTCCTCGCCGAAATCCCCTGACCGCCTGCGCTACTCGGCGGCGCACAGGGGAAAGTAAAAGCAAAATTCAAAAACAAAGGGTGGGCACTTCGTGCCCACCCTTATCGACTATGAATCAAAATCCAAATGCAGGGCGCAATGCACTACGCTTATTGCACCCTACGCGGACTTCACAGTCAATATGGTTGCGTCATTCGTAACCAGTACCAGGACAAGCATCTTCGCACTTCAGATACTCATTCAGTGTTTTTGTTCTTTCTTTAGCTTCAAATGTTAAACAACTTATATAACGTACTGAAAATCCAGAGCCACCAGCCCAACCGTCGTTCTCATACTCGCAAGTTGCATCTCGAAAGGCTAGCCAAGCACGTTGTGCTTTTATCAGCTTTGTTCTTGCAGCCTTGGTCCCTAATTTTTTCATAAGTGACTGATAAGCGCGATTAAGCTCGATATCTACACTTACTTCATGGTAGTGGGCACATTCGTTCATCAATGCAGTATTGCCACTACTACAGCCTTCTTCAAAAGATTTCCTTACATCATCTGGACTCACTTTTTCTCTTTTCGCAATTTCATCGATAAGTGAGTCATCTGAATCCGCATAGGAAGGTATTGCGAAACTAAGTATTAACAAAGCGCTAATCGAAAGAATAAATCTGGTCATAACAAAATCCTTTCAATAGTAGAAAAATGAAATGCACCGGAGTCGTATTGTTTTGGCTATCCGCACAATTTCCGGTCAACCCAATACCTTCAACAGCAACTTCGTCGCCAACACGATCAGCATCACCGCAAACAACTTCCGCAGCAATTCCACCTTCATGCGATGCGCGGCCTTCGCGCCGAACGGCGCGGTGAGTACGGTGGCGAACGCGACCCAGAACAGGGCGGGCAGGTAGACGTAGCCCAGGTGCAGTTCCGGCAGGCCGTCGATGTGCGAGCCGACCGCGATGTAGCCGAGCGTGCCGCCGACGGCGATGGGGAAGCCGATGGCGGAGGCGGTGCCGATGGCGTGGCGAATCGGCACGTTGCACCAGACGAGGAAGGGCACGACGATGGTGCCGCCGCCGATGGAGACGAGGCTGCTGATCCATCCGGTGAGTGTGCCGGTGAGCGTCATGCCTGCCGGGCCGGGCAACTGGCGCGAAGCGTGCGGGGCACGGCCTAACAGGATCTGCGCGGCGGCGAAATAGACGAACAGGGTGAAGAAGATGCCGAGTCCGCGCGCGGGGATGGAGGAGGCGAACAACGCGCCGAGCGCGGTGCCGATCAAGATGCCGGGGGTGATGCGGCGCACGACCTGCCAGTTCACCGCGCCGTGCTGGTGGTGTTTGCGCAGGCTGGAGAGCGAGGTGAAGATGATGGTCGCCATCGAGGTGCCGAGGGCGAGGTGCATGATGTGTTCGGAGGAGAAGTGCTGCGCGTCGAACAGCATCAGCAGTACGGGCACCAGCACCAGTCCGCCGCCGACGCCGAACAGGCCGGCGAGGAATCCGGCGATTGCGCCGAGTGTCAGATAGGCCAGGTACCATTCCATCAGGTCACCTCAAATATGCCGTCATTCCGGCGCAGGCCGGAATCCAGTTGATTAAATATCACCCGCGAAAGCGGGACAACAAAGCCTTTTGTCCGCTACGCGGGGTGTTTGTTTTTGCTGGATTCCGGCCTGCGCCGGAATGACGAAGTAGTTCAACATTCGTGCGCTAATCTTGTCGTGATGAACTTCCATTCCGCCGGGTCGAGCGGCGTAATGGACAGGCGATTGCCGCGCTGCAGGGTGCGCATGTGCTCCAGTTCGGGATGGCGTTTCAGTTCCTCGATGGAGATGAGCGCGATCTTCTTTACCAGTTTCACATCCACGTTCATCCAGCGCGGTGTTTCTTGCGTGGCTTTCTCGTCGAAATATTTGCTCTTCTTGTCGAACTGGGTGGCGTCGGGATAGGCGTGGCTCGCCACTTCGGCGATGCCCGCGATGCCGGGTTCCTTGCAGTTGGAGTGGTAGAACAGCACGCCGTCGCCGACACTCATCTGGTCGCGCATGAAGTTGCGCGCCTGGTAGTTGCGCACGCCGTACCACGCCACGGTCTGGTCCTTCATCGCCGCGAGGTCGTCGATGCTGCAATCGGAAGGCTCGGATTTCATCAACCAGTAACGCATGATCCCGCTCCACAAAAGAAAAGTGCGATCCCGAGAGATCGCACTGGAATAGAGTCCTCCGCCTGTGCCGTTGACTCAATATCTTGAACCGGGGTTCAAGAGGGTCGGTTCCCGGTTACATCAGGTGCATCCGCGGGGGATGCTCACAACAGTAACTTGAATGGGGCGCAACCTAAGCAATTAGCTCATTGGTTCAAAGAATTATGAGTCTGACGAACACCGCAGGGGACAAACCTTGAAAATTCTCACTAATCCACTGCGGGTTAATGGAGGTTCTAAAACAACTCGTCTTGCTCCGCTACCGCGGCATCGATGGTTGCCTGCATGGCTTGCATTCTACGCTTGAATTCGGCGAGGTCAAATCCGCCGCCGAGACGTGTGGTGAGGAGTTCGTGTGTGATGTTGAGTGCGGCCATGATGGCGATGCGCTCGACCGATGCGATCTTGCCGGCGTCGCGAATTTCCCGCATCTTTTTATCAAGATAGGCGACTGCGTCAAGCAGTTCGGCGCGCTCGTCTTCCGGGCAGGCGACGCGCAGTTCGCGGTCGAGGATGGTCACATCCAGTGAACTGATCTTGCTCATTGCGCGTTCTCGGGTAATTGGGCGAGCAGTTTTTCCAGGCGCTTGGCAGCCTCGTCGATCTTGTCCTGGCTCTTGCGCTGCTTGCTCACCGCCGCCGCGACTTCCTGGCGCAATTGCAGATTCTCGGCGCGCAGGCGCTGAGTGAGCTGAACCAAATGGGCCAGTTTTTCGTCGAGGGCGTCGAGTTCGCTATGCATGCCCGAACTATAAATTTAAAAAGTCTGTTAAGTCAATCGGTAACGGAGTGTTTTGCAAGTGTTTTGGAATTTTATGGGGTAAACAAAGATTCAAGCTCTGGTAGAATCTAGTCTGCTTCAAGGTGCAGAAAGGTGCGAGCCTTTCAGTTAAACGGGAAACAGGTGAGGAAGCATTAACTCCGAAGCCTGTGCTGCCCCCGCAACGGTAAGCGAGTGTGGACGCGTCAGTAAGCCACTGTGAGAGATCATGGGAAGGCGACGCATCAAGACTTGTGAGCCCGGATACCGGCCTTGGGCGAGGTTCAGGATATGCGCGGGAGGCGCATGGATGCTCGTCCTTCAAGAGTCATTCTTTCTTCTCGCCGCATTCCTGATTTTGTTCAATGTTCCAAGCGGGGTCGTTTGGAATCATTCAGGAAGTTCTCTAAATGCAAAACAGAAGCAAGCTACTGGCCGCCATTCTCTGCGCGGCACCCTCCATTGTTTATGCCGCGGCGGACGAAAGCTCGGGCGAGATCGTGGTGACCGCGACCCGTCTCGAGCAGCCGCTCAAGCAATCGTTGTCCAGCACGACGGTCATCACCGCACAGGACATCCGCAACTCGCAGGCGCCCGACGTGGCGACCATCTTGCGCGGTGTTGCCGGAGTCGAAATCGACCAGAACGGCGGAACGGGCAAGACCGCCGGACTGTTTCTGCGCGGCACGGACAGCAGCCATGTACTGGTGCTGGTGGATGGCGTGCGCGTCAATTCCGCGACCACCGGTTCAACCGCGGTGGATCAGTTGATGCTGGACCAGGTCGAGCGGATCGAGATCGTGCGCGGCAACGTCAGCAGTCTGTATGGCTCCGAAGCCATCGGCGGCGTCGTCCAGATATTCACCAAGCGCGGCCATGGCGCGCCGGCCGCGAATGCGAGTGCCGGTTTCGGCAATCAGGGCACGCGGCGCTTGTCTGCGGGTTTGGGCGGCGCGGTGGAGGGGACGGATTTCAGTGTGCAGCTTTCCACCTTCAGGACGGACGGAGTGTCAGCCCTGAACCCGGCACGGGTATCCACCGCCAACCCTGATCTGGATGGCTATCGGAACAACAGCCTGTCGGCCAACGTGGGGCATGCATTCAGTGCCGACCACCGTGTCTCGGCTTCGCTGTTCGGCAGCAACGGCAACAACCAGTATGACAATGCCTTCAATCTGAACCAGGCCGATGCGAACAGCAGTCGCGCGCAGATGTGGAAGTTCTCGCTGGCCTCGGACGACCAGATCACGGATGTCTGGCACAGCAGGCTGCAACTGGCGAATGGCGTGGACCAGTACCGTGATTTCCTGAACGGGCAGCCTGTGGCGGGCGGCGCGCTGTACCAGACCAGCAGCGACCAATTGACTTGGCAAAATACGCTGCAACTGGACGACAGTCAGCAGCTGCTGCTGGGGGCGGAATCGCTGCGGCAGAAGGTGTCGAGCGACATGAACCCCGGCTATGTACAAGATACGCGCCAGGTGAACAGCCTGTTTGCCGGCTACACAGGAACCCATGGCGCGCATCAGGCGCAGCTTAACCTGCGCCAGGACAACAATTCGCAATACGGTGGCAATACCACCGGCCTGCTGGGCTATGGATACGCGCTCACTGAAACCTGGCGAGCTAGCGCCAGTTACAGCACAGCGTTCCGGGCGCCTACGTTCAACGAGCTGTATTGGCCAGATACCGGCTTCGGCGGCGGCAATCCGGCGCTGAGACCGGAACGCTCGCGTAACCTGGAGGCAGGATTGCATTACGCAACGAGAGGGCATCTATTCGATGCGGTGTACTTCGACAATCGCATTCGCGATCTGATCTCCAGCTGGCCGCCAGCCAACATCAACAAGGCGCGCATTGACGGTGTCGAACTCGGCTATGCCGGTCGATTCGGCGATACCGGCGTCAAGGCGGCCCTGACCTCCCAGAACCCGCGCGACGACATCACCGGGGAGCAATTGATCCGGCGCGCAAAACTGCATGGCAGTCTCGGGCTGGCGCAGCAGATCGGTGCCTGGCAGGTGGGTGGAGAGTGGCTGCACAGCGGCAAACGCCAGGACAATTATTTCGATCCGTCCACCTTCACGGTTTCAAGCCAGACCCTGCCCGCATACAATGTCTTCAATCTGACTGCCGGTTATGCCATCAACAAGGATACCCGGCTGTCCCTGCGCGCAGACAACCTGACCGACCAGAACGACAGCAGTGCCTACGCCTACAGTCCATTGGGCCGCCGCGTGTTTGTCGGCATCCATTACCAGCCGCAAGACTGATATGCCGCCGCACCGCAGTACTTGAATCAGGGAGGCGCGGGTATACTTGACGCCGAATCATCGGGGCAGGAACCAGGTTTCCCGGATCGGGCTGCAGCAGCCCGATCCGCATCACAAAGACTTTTCAAGGAGAAAGACATGAAGATATTGACGCAACGACCGCTGTTGATTGCTTTGGGTTTGGTCGCGCTGATGGCGGCGACGCGCTCGCACCATTTCGGCAGCGCGCTGCATTTGCCGGACGCCTCGCTGGCCGTGTTCCTGCTGGCCGGTTTTCTCATCGCCAGCCCGCTGCTGTTCGGCGCGCTGCTCGTCGAAGCCGGCCTGATCGACTATCTCGCGATCACACAGTTCGGCGTGAGCGATTACTGCATCACGCCAGCCTACTGGTTCCTGATCCCGACCTATGCCGTGCTGTGGTACGCGGGGCGCTTCTACGCGCGCATCCATCAGAACAGCCTGCGCAGCCTGGGCATATTCGCCGGCCTGTCCCTTGCAGCGACCAGCGTGGCATTCTTCATCTCCAACGGCGCGTTCTATCTGTTCTCGGGACGCTTCCCCGACATGGGTTTGGCCGAGTATGCCAACGGTGTATCCCAATATTATGTGCAATACATGAGCGGCGCCGCGCTGTACCTGATTCCGGCAGTGCTGCTGTACGTGCTGTTCACGCAGCGCACCGGCGCGAAGCATTCCGGGGCTCACTAGGCATCCCATGCAGGACAACGCCACCCTGCACCAGCAGCGCATGGCGCGCAAGAAAGCCGTGATCGATGCGGCGATCACCGATGCCGATCAGGACAAGGGCCTGCTGCTGGTGTTGACGGGTAACGGCAAGGGCAAATCCAGCTCCGCCTTCGGCATGGTTGCACGTACCCTGGGCTACGACCTGAAAGTCGGTGTGGTGCAATTCATCAAGAGCCGCCGCGATACCGGCGAGGAAAAGTTCTTCGGCCAGCAGCCCGGAGTGCAATGGCAGGTGCTGGGCGCCGGTTTCACCTGGGACACGCAGGATCGCGCCGCGGATATCGCCAGCGCGCAAAGCGCCTGGAAGGTCGCGCAGGGTTTCCTCGGCGACGCATCCCTGCATCTGGTGGTGCTGGACGAACTGACTTACCTGTTGAACTACGGTTACCTCGATGCGCAGCAGGTCTGCGCCGATCTGGCTGCGCGCCCGGCCATGCAGCATGTGGTGATCACCGGTCGTGCCGCCCCGCAATCGCTGCTGGATTTGGCCGATACGGTGAGCGAGATTCGCGACGTCAAACACGCGTTCCGCGCCGGCGTGCGCGCCCAGCCGGGCATAGACCTGTAACACGCTGCACACCCACTCCCATGCCCCCTTTTGTGCGAACCCCATTGTCGGCGAGTGCCGTGAGCGAAGTGCGGCGATGAGTGCATGCACGCTGATGGTCCAGGGCACGACCTCGGATGCGGGCAAGAGCACGTTGGTCGCGGCGCTGTGCCGCTGGCTGGTCAGGCAGGGCGTGGCGGTCGCGCCGTTCAAGCCGCAGAACATGGCGCTGAACAGCGCGGTGACGCATGACGGCGGCGAGATCGGCCGCGCGCAGGCCGTGCAGGCGCAGGCCGCGCGCCTCGCGCCGCACACCGACATGAACCCGGTCCTGCTCAAACCCAACAGCGACACCGGGGCGCAAGTGATCATTCACGGACGCGCCATCGGCAACATGGAAGCGCTGCAATATCACCACTACAAGAGCACGGCGCGCGCGGCGGTACTGCAGTCGCATGCGCGCCTGTCCGCGCAGTATCAGGTCGTGGTGGTGGAAGGCGCGGGCAGCCCCGCCGAGGTCAATTTGCGTGAGGGCGACATCGCCAACATGGGCTTTGCCGAGGCGGTGGACTGCCCGGTGATCCTGATCGCCGACATCGACCGCGGCGGTGTGTTCGCGCATCTGGTGGGCACGCTGGCGCTGCTCTCGCCCAGCGAACAGGCGCGCGTGGTCGGCTTTGTCATCAACCGCTTCCGCGGCGACTTGGCGTTGCTGCAGCCGGGGCTGGACTGGCTGGAACAGCACACCAGCAAGCCGGTGCTTGGCGTATTGCCGTACATGCATGGCCTGCATCTGGAAGCGGAAGACGCCGTGCCATTTTCTTCCCCTCGCCCGCTCACGGGAGACGGGGCAGGGGAGAGGGGAAGGCTGCGCGTCATCGTTCCCGTCCTGCCGCATATCAGTAACCACACCGACTTCGATCCGCTGCGTCTGCACCCGCAGATCGAATTCAAGTTCGTGCCGATCAGCGAGCCGCTGCCTCACGCCGACCTCATCATCCTGCCCGGCAGCAAATCCGTGCGCAGCGATCTGGCCGCCCTGCGCGCCGCCGGGTGGGAGGTCGCAATCAAGCAACACCTGCGCTATGGCGGCAAAGTCATCGGCATTTGCGGCGGGCTGCAGATGCTGGGGGATCACATCCACGATCCGCTGGGTATCGAAGGCGAGGCAGGCAGCAGTGCGGGGCTGGGTTTGTTGGAACTGGGCACCACGCTCGCCGCAGAAAAACAGCTGCGCAATGTGCGCGGCAAGTTGTTGCTGGAAGATGCGCCCGTGGCTGGATATGAGATTCACGCAGGGATTTCCACTGGAACCGCCCTGCAGTCCCCCGCGCTGCAACTCGAACACGGCGCGGACGGCGCGATCTCGCCGACGGACAGATATTCGCCACTTATTTGCACGGCTTGTTCGAGTCCCCTGAAGCGTGCAGCGCATTGTTGCGCTGGGCAGGACTGCGCGAGGTGCAGACGCCGGATTACCGGGCACGCTGCGAAGCCGATCTGGAGCGGCTGGCGGATGCGGTGGAGGGTTATCTGGATACGGCAAAGTTATGCGAACTTCTGGAACTGGAAGGGATGCGATGCGTGAATTGATCCTGGGCGGCGTGCGCTCCGGCAAAAGCCGCCTGGCCGAACAGCATGCCAACGATTCCGGTCTCGACGTGGTGTACGTGGCGACCGCGCAAGTGCGCGACGCCGAGATGCAGCAGCGCATCGCCCACCATCAGGCGCGCCGTCCGGCGCACTGGCAGGTAGTCGAAGCCGGGCATGATCTGGCCCAGGTGCTGCAGCAGCAGGCCGGTGCCGGGCGCTGCGTGCTGGTGGATTGCCTGACGCTGTGGCTCACGCAGTTGCTGTGCGATCTGAGCGAGGCCGAACTGCGCCGCGAAGTGGATGCCGTGCTGGCCGTGCTGCCCACCTGCCCGGACAGATCATCCTGGTGAGCAACGAAACCAATATGGGCGTCGTCCCGCTTGGGCGAATTGTCGCGGCGCTATTGCGACGAAGCGGGGCGCCTGCACCAGCAAGTGGGTGCCTTATGTGAACGTGTGATTCTGACCGTGGCAGGACTGCCACTGATTGTGAAAGGAAGTTGAAGATGGCGATGGACTGGCTGGCACGACCCTGTGCGGCATCGAATGAAACGGCGCGCTCTGCTGCTCTGGCGCGCCAAGGACAACTCACCAAGCCGCCCGGCTCATTGGGGCGCCTGGAAGACATGGCGATACAACTCGCCGCATGGCAGGGGCTGGAGCAACCCGCGATGGAACGCGTGCACATCACCATCTTTGCCGGCGATCATGGCGTGGCCGAGGAAGGCGTGTCGCTGTTTCCGCAAGCAGTCACCGCCGAGATGGTGCGCAACTTTGCGCGCGGCGGGGCGGCCATCAGCGTGTTGGCGCGGCAGCTGAACGCCACGCTGGAAGTCATCAATCTCGGCACGGTGTCCGTCGTCGAGCCTCTGGACGGCGTGCGCGACGAACGCATCGCGGCAGGCACGGCCAACTTCGCCAGACAACCCGCGATGAGCGCAGAGCAATGCGCCGCTGCGCTGCAGTCCGGACGCGATGCGGCGTTGCGCGCGAAGCAGCAAGGGGCGCAACTCTTCATCGGCGGCGAGATGGGCATCGCCAATACCACCTCGGCATCGGCCATCGCCTGCGCGCTGCTGTCCGCCGCGCCAGAATCACTGGCGGGGCCGGGCACGGGGCTGGATAGCGCGGGCGTGTCGCACAAGGCACAGGTGATTGCCAAAGCGCTAAGCCTGCATCGCGTCGCGGCCGACCGGCCGCTGGAAGTGTTGCGCAGCGTGGGCGGATTCGAGATCGCAGGCCTTGCGGGGGCGTATGTCGCTGCCGCGCAAAACGGGCTGCCGGTGCTGGTGGACGGCTTCATCAGTTCGGTGGCGGCTTTGGTTGCCGTGCGCATCAACCCGGCGGTACGCGCATGGTTGCTGTTCGCGCATACCTCCGCCGAGCCAGGACATCAGCGCGTGCTGGCGGCGCTGGAGGCGCAACCGTTGCTGCAACTGGGCATGCGTCTGGGCGAAGGCAGCGGTGCGGCGGTGGCCGTGCCGTTGCTGCAGCTGGCGTGTGCCCTGCATCGCGGCATGGCTACCTTTGCCGAGGCCGGGGTCAGTGAACAGGGCTGATCCCATCCTCGTGACCGTACTGCGCCACGGCGCGGTGGCGGGACGCGCGCATGTGTTTCGCGGCGCACTGGACGACCCGCTCAGCGCGCAGGGCATGGAGCAGATGCAGCAGGCGCTCGGGCGATTTTCGCCGTCTGTTTTCGATGTGGTCGCCACTTCGCCGCTCCGGCGCTGTCATGAGTTCGCCGCAGCTTATGCCGCACGCCACGGCGTGCTCTTGCAGGTGTTGCCGCAGTTCAGCGAACTGGCGTTCGGCGACTGGGAAGGGCTGTCTCCGGAGGAGGCGGTCATCCTCCATCCGGCCGAATGCCGGGCGTTCCAGTCCACGCACGGCGAGCATGCCCCGCCCAACGGGGAATCGCTGGCGCAATTGCGCGCCCGTACCAGTCGGGGGTGGCACGAATGGCTGGGGCAGGACGGTGGTGCCAACCGCCTGCTCGTCACGCATGCGGGAGTGATGCGCGCCTTGCTCATGGAACTGTTCGGTTTTACTGCGGCGCAAGCCTTTCAGGTGGCGTTGCCGGAAGCGGCGAGCCTGCGCATTTCCTGGCTGCACGGACAGCCGCCCTTTCTGCTTTCCATCAATTGAGGCGACATGGCGATGCGTGGTCTGATCCTGGCGATCCAATTCCTGACGCGGCTTCCCACACCGCAGTTGCGCGACCTCGATGCGGCGAATCTGCCGCGCAGCGCACACTGGTTCCCGCTGGTCGGTCTGCTCATCGGCACGTTGCTGGCGGCCGCTTTGTGGCTGGGCAGCCGCATCGATCCGTGGCTGGGCGCGCTGCTGACCTTGCTGCTTTGGGTCTGGATCACCGGCGCACTGCATCTCGACGGGCTGGCCGACATGAGCGATGCGCTGGGCGCGTCCCACCGCGACCGCGAACGATTTCTGGCCGTGCTGGCCGACCCGCACCTGGGCACGTTCGGTGCGGTCAGCCTGGTGCTGCAACTGGCATTCAAGCTGATCGTGCTGATGCTGCTGGCGCGCAGCGGACAGTACTGGGCAGTGCTGTTAGTCCCCGCGTGGGCGCGCTGGGGCGTGCTGGTGTGGGCGCGCTTGCCCAGTTTGAAGCCCGGCATGGGCGAGCGTTTGCGCGGGCAAATCCAGTCACCTGCAATCTGGCTGTGGGGCGCGGTGCTCATCGTTCTGAGCTTGTGCTTCCCCATGCTGTGCGGCGCACCGTTACTGGTTCTGCTTTGGCGGCAATTCCTGCTGCGTCGACTGGGGGGCATGACGGGCGATCTGCTGGGTGCGGGCGTTGAGCTGGTCGAAAGTGCGGCCCTGCTGTTGTTGCTGATCGCGCCTGTCCACAGTGTTTCGGGTTGCCCTTTCTGTTAAAGTGCGCGCCATGAATTTGACCTCCACCCAGCTTTACCTGCGTCTGCTCTCTTACGTCCGGCCCTATTGGAAGGCGTTCGGTATATCCATTCTGGGCATGGCAATGACTGCCGCCACCGAGCCGCTGCTTCCCGCCTTGCTCAAGCCCTTTCTGGACGGTACCTTCATACAGAAGGACGACAGCGTGATCCGCTGGGCTCCGCTGCTCATCCTCGTCATCTTCTTTGTGCGCGGCACGGCCGGGTTCATCGGCACCTACGCCATCAACTGGGTGGGCAACAAGCTGGTGATGGATCTGCGCGCGGAGATGTTCCGCAAGCTCATGTCCCTGCCCACGCGCTTCTACGACGACCACGCCACCGGCTCCCTGATCTCGAAACTGACGTTCGACGTGACGCAAGTCACTGCCGCCGCGACCAGCGTGGTCACCATCGTCATACGCGACACCATCATCATCATCGGGCTACTGAGCTGGCTGCTGTACCTGGACTGGAAGTTGACCATGCTGTCGCTGCTGATCGCGCCGATCGTCGCACTGGTCATCAGCACCATCAACCGGCGCTTGCGCTCCTCCAGCCGTGAATCGCAACGTGTCATGGGCAGCATCACCCAGGTGATCGAGGAGAGCGTGACCGCGCACAAGGTGGTCAAGCTGTTCGGCGGACAGAGCTACGAACAACGGCGCTTTCACGACGAGACCAACTGGCTGCGCCGCCATGCCATGAAGCAGGCGGCCGCGGCGGCGGCGAACGTGCCTATCGTGCAGATGGTTGCGGCGATCGCGCTGGCGGTCATCGTTTATCTCGCCACTGCGCAGGCCAAGAGCGATGCCACCACCGTCGGCGGCTTCCTTTCTTTCGTCGCGGCCATGCTGATGCTGACGGCGCCGCTGAAGCGCATCACCAGCGTCACCGAATACCTGCAGCGAGGGTTGGCGGCGTCGGAAAGCGTGTTCGAGCTGATCGATACCCCCGGCGAAACCGATACCGGCAAGACGGAGATCAAACGCGCCTCGGGCGCGCTGGCCTTCGAGCACGTCAGCCTGTCGTATCAATCTGACGAGCGCCTCGCGCTGAACGACGTCAGTCTTGATATTCCCGCCGGCCTGTCGGTGGCGCTGGTCGGCGCATCCGGCAGCGGCAAGAGCACCATGGCCAATCTGGTGCCGCGCTTCTATACCCCCACGAGCGGGCGCATCACGCTGGACGGGCATGATATCCGCGACCTTACCCTTGCCAGCCTGCGCTCCAATATCGCGCTGGTGAGCCAGGAGGTGGTGCTGTTCAACGACACCATCTCCGCCAACATCGCCTACGGGCAGATGCGCGAAGTGCCGGAGCAAGAGATCGTCGCGGCAGCGACGGCAGCGCATGCGATGGAATTCATCCGCGACCTGCCGCAAGGCCTGAATACGCTGGTCGGCGAGAAAGGCGTGCGCTTGTCCGGCGGACAACGCCAGCGCATCGCCATAGCGCGGGCGATCTTGAAGAATGCGCCGATCCTGATCCTGGACGAAGCCACTTCGGCGCTGGACAGCGAGTCAGAGCGTCATGTGCAGGCCGCGCTGGAGACCCTGATGCAGGGCCGCACCACGCTGGTCATCGCGCATCGCCTCTCGACCATCGAGAAGGCGGACCGCATCGTCGTCATGCAAAAGGGGAAGATCGTCGAGAGCGGCACCCATGCCGAACTGCTGGCGAAGGGCGGCATATATGCCCAATTGCATCGCATCCAGTTCGAGTGGCACGATTCGGTGCGGGAAAGCGCCAGCTAGGCCGTTCCCGCAAGATAAAGGCTGTTACCAGATTTTCCACCAGCGGTCGGTCTTTTCGACCATTGCAGCGAATTCTCCGGTGGCTTCCAGCTCCCATTCGGACACCGAGAACCCGGCTTCCCTCAGGGCCGCGCTGTAGCGCGTATCAACTTTCTGAATGTGATCCCTTAGCCAGGACTTCAGGAAGTGCATCATTTCGAAATAGATCGGCTTGTCTTCGAGCATATGCTTCTTGATCAACTGGTCGAGTTGTTCGATCAGTTTCTTGTGCTCCAGCTTATGTGCTTCGAGGTCCTTGTATTTCGCCTGCTGCATCAGGCGTTCTTCGAGCGTGAAGTGTTTTTGGGTGTAGGCCATCAGCGCGTCCAGAATCTCGCCAATCGCCTTGTCGCCTTCGCGCCTGGACACGGCGACGAACAAACGGTTGAGAATATTGACCAATTCCTGGTGCTGGCTATCGATGGTCTTGATGCCGACGCTGTATTCGGGAAGCCACTTGAAAAAAACTTCATCATCGGACATATGCACCCCTGAAAAAATTTGAACAACAGAATCCACCCCTCTGCGGAGCAGCCATTTGCATAGCCAAACCGCTTCAGGAAAATATACCATAACAAAACCAGGGGTTTTCCGAACCGTATGTTTTACGATACATGGGGAACGAAATGAGACAATCGGGGAGAATTCAAATCGGCTGGTTGACACTGATGGCCTATCTGGTAAATTCCATAACCCAGCGATTCACTCAAGAAAAGCCCAACCATTCTATATTTAGGAGATCAACATGGCCGTACTCGTAGGCAAGCAAGCTCCCGATTTCAACGCTGTTGCCGTCATGGGCAACAACGAGATCAACGAAACCTTCAATCTGAAAAAGCACATCGCGGGCAAGTACGCTGTCGTGTTCTTCTACCCGCTGGACTTCACCTTCGTGTGTCCGTCCGAGATCATCGCTTTCGATCACCGTCTGGACGAATTCAAGACGCGCAACGTCGAAGTGATCGGGGTCTCCATCGATTCCCACTTCACTCATCTGGCCTGGAAGAACACGAAGGTGGAAAAGGGCGGCATCGGCCACGTGCGCTACCCGCTGGTCGCAGACATCAAGCATGAGATCTGCAAGGCATACGACGTTGAAGCGGATGGCGGGGTGCGCCTTCCGTGGTTCCTTCCTGATCGACCAGAAGGGCATGGTGCAACACCAGGTGGTGAACAACCTGCCTCTGGGCCGCAACATCGACGAGATGTTGCGCATGGTCGACGCACTGCAATTCACCGAAGAGCACGGCGAAGTCTGCCCGGCAGGCTGGAGCAAAGGCAAAGCCGGCATGAACGCGTCGCCGGACGGCGTGGCGAAGTATCTCGCTTCGCACGCCCAGGAACTGTAAACTGGTTTCGACGGCATCAACAAAAAGGGCTCCCGCGGGAGCCTTTTTTATTTGCGCTGAAATCCGAAGGACAGGTAGCTAAACTGGAAGGCGGCCGCGCCTCGGCGGCCTTCTGGTTTCGGGGAACGCTGCTAGAATAGCCGCCATTCTTGAATTTGCGGGATGTTCCCATGCTGATCTGGTTCGTCGTTCTCTATCTGCTGGTTTCCATCGGTATCGGTCTGTATGCTGCCACGCGCGTGCATAGCGCGCAGGGACTTCGCGGTTGCCGGACGCCATCTGCCTTTGCCCATCGTCACCGCGACGGTGTTCGCCACCTGGTTCGGCGCGGAGACGGTGTTGGGTATCTCGGCGACCTTCGTCAAGGAGGGTATGGGTGGAGTGGTGGCCGATCCTTTCGGCGCCAGCCTGTGCCTGATTCTTGCCGGTCTGTTTTTTGCCAACAAGTTGTATCGCATGAACCTGCTGACCATCGGCGACTTCTACCGTGTGCGCTATAACCGCGCGGTGGAATTGATCGCGGCGGTGTGCATCGTGGTCTCGTATCTCGGCTGGGTGTCGGCACAGATCATGGCGCTGGGTTTGGTGTTCAATGTAGTCAGCGGCGGCGCGGTGTCGCAGGAGACGGGTATGGTGATCGGCGCGCTGATCGTGCTGACCTACACCACCTTCGGCGGCATGTGGTCGGTGGCCTTGCTCGATTTCGTGCAGATGACGGTGATCATGTGCGGCATGCTGTTCATCGCCTGGTTCGTCAGCGGCATGACCGGCGGCGTGGGGGCGGTGGTGGCGCATGCCGAGGCGGCGGGCAAGCTGGACTTCTTTCCCCGCGGCGATTACACGCACTGGGTGCCCTTCATCGGCGCATGGCTGACCATGATGCTGGGCTCCATCCCGCAGCAGGACGTGTTCCAGCGCATCACCGCGGCCAAGGACCAGAAGACGGCCGTGCGCGGATCGGTGCTGGGCGGCTCGCTGTATTTCGTGTTCGCTTTCGTGCCCATGTTCCTCGCCTATTCCGCCACGCTGATCGACCCTAAGGTGTTCGGCGATCTGCTGCAGCAGGATTCGCAACTGGTGTTGCCCACTTTGATCCTCGAGCACACGCCGGTGTTCGCGCAGGTCATCTTTTTCGGCGCATTGCTCTCTGCCATCATGAGCTGTTCCTCGGCCACGCTGCTGGCGCCTTCGGTTGCCTTTACCGAGAACATTCTCAAGCACTTCGTGCTCAAGCACATGAGCGACCACCAGTTCCTGCGCGCCATGCGCATCACGCTGTGGGGCTTCGGCGCGGTGGTGCTGTTTGTGGCCCTCAATTCCGAAGTCAGCATTTTCAAGATGGTGGAGAATGCCTACAAGATCACGCTGGTCGCGGCCTTCACGCCGTTGGCCTTCGGTCTGTACTGGAAGCGTGCGAACACGCAGGGCGCGCTCACCGCGATGGTGATGGGCTTGTCCAGCTGGATCCTGCTGGAAGTATTCCAGCCTTCCGAAGTCTGGCCGCCGCAACTGGTCGGCTTGCTGCTGAGCATGTTCGGCATGCTGGCGGGGTCGCTGCTGCCGAACTTCGTCGGTAAACATGCCGAACCGCACCGCCATCCCAATCACCGGATCGGCGTCGGGGCGCAAATGGGTGTCGGCGACTGAGCTTCGAATGTCACACAACTGTCACAATTCTTTCATACCATCGCAAGCGGGTTGCAACGAGAGATGGGGAAAAAGATGACGACAGCGAACATTCTGCTGGTGGAAGACGAACCGGCCATCCAGGAATTACTGGCATTCAACGTGGCGCAATGCGGTTTTCGCGCGATCCAGGCATATGATTCCGAGGCAGCGCTGGCGCACATCAACCGTGCCCTGCCCGACCTGATCCTGCTGGACTGGATGTTGCCAGGCGCTTCCGGAGTGGAGTTGGCGCGCCGCCTGCGTGCCGACCAGCGCACCCGCGACATTCCCATCATCATGCTGACTGCGCGCACCGACGAGCGCGACAAGATACTCGGGCTGGAGTCGGGGGCCGACGACTACATCACCAAGCCGTTCTCGCCCCGCGAGCTGATGGCGCGCATCCGCGCAGTGTTGCGCCGCCGCGCGCCGCAAATGAGCGACGAGACAGTGCGCGTCGAAGGGCTGGAGCTGTCGCCGACCACGCACCGCGTCAGCGCCAAGGGAGAGAACGTCGAACTGGGACCGACCGAATTCCGTCTCCTGCATTTCTTCATGACCCATGTCGAACGCGTCTACAGCCGCGCGCAACTGCTCGACCAGGTGTGGGGCGACCATGTGTTCGTGGAGGAGCGCACCGTCGACGTGCATATCCGCCGCCTGCGCCAGGCGCTCGAGTCCTCCGGTCTGGACGGTCTGGTGCAGACCGTGCGCGGGAGCGGGTATCGGTTTTCGCGGGAATGACCTTTCGGCGAACTCGCGTTCCGCTGCACCACGTATAATGCCGCCCTCAAATCATTGAGGTCTTGTAGTGAGCGATTTCTGGCAACGCGCCTTCGTTTATCCGTTCTTCCTGTTTCTGCTCGCCCTGCTGGTCTGGGCGGTGGCCGGCGCGCTGCCGGCTGCACTGTTCTTCGGCATCGGCATATTGCTGCGGCTGTTCCTGCACCTGCGCAACCTGGACGGCTCGACCGCTGGCTGGCCGATCCCGAGACGCAGGACGTGCCGGACGCCTCCGGCCTGTGGGAGGATGCATTTTCGCAACTCAACAAGCTGACCAGGCAGCAGCGCAAGGAGCGCGAACAACACGCAGCTGCCCTGCAGCAGATGGAACAGGCCACCTCGGCCTTGCCGGAAGGCGTGGTGATCCTGGATGAGGCAGACCGCATCGAATGGTGCAACCCCCAGGCCGAAAGCCACTTCGGGCTGGATGGCGAGCGCGACGTCGGGCAGCAGATCACCTACCTCGCCCGCCAGCCCGAGTTCGTGCAATATCTTGCGTTGCATAACTTTGCCGAGCCGCTGAAACTGCGCGATCTGCGCCATGAAAATACGGTGCTATCCGTAAAGCTCATCGCCTATGGCGGCAACAAACGGCTGCTGATCAGCCGCGACATCACCCAGTTCGAGCGCGTCGAGACCATGCGCCGCGACTTCGTCGCCAACGTCTCGCACGAAATGCGCACCCCGCTCACCGTGGTCAACGGCTTCGTCGAGACCCTGCAGGACATGCCGACTCTGGAGAACGACATGGCGCGCCGCGCCCTGCAACTGATGGGCGAGCAGACGGTGCGCATGGAAAGCCTGGTGGACGACCTGCTTACTCTGTCGCGGCTGGAGAACGCGCAGAACGTCGTGCAGGAAGAAAGGGTCGAAGTGACGGAGCTGATGCGCACCCTGCTCGGGGAAGGGCAGTCGCTGAGCAAGGGGCAGCACCAGTTCAGGCTGGAGGTGGCAAGCCAAGCGCAGCTCAGGGGGAGCAGCCGCGAACTGCACAGTGCCTTCGGCAATCTCGTCACCAATGCCGTCCGCTACACCCCTCCCGGCGGGGAAGTCGTGTTGTGCTGGAAAGAGACGGCGGACGGGCACTTGAGGTTCAGCGTGAAGGACAGCGGCATCGGCATCGCGCCGCAACACATCCCCAGGCTTACGGAGCGTTTCTACCGCGTGGACCGCAGCCGTTCCCGCGAGACCGGCGGAACCGGTCTGGGGCTGGCCATCGTCAAGCACATCGCCATCCGCCACCAGGCGCAACTCGAAATCGTCAGTGAGGAAGGCAAAGGCAGCACCTTCAGCATCGTCTTCCCCGCGAAACGCCAGTGGCTGGAAGCTAACTCCTGATAGTGAAGCTCACCCGCTCGTAGTCGTTGCCTTTTTCCACGCTGATGCCCAGCGTGATGTTCTGTTTCGGATTGTCATGCAGCGCCAGTTCAAGAGGGCGGCCGGCGGCGAACCAGTCGCGCGGCAGGAGAAGACTTGCGGGTATGCGCAGGTTATCCATCCCCGGGAGTACCAGTGCCGCTGCCGCGCCGGAGAGCAGGTTGCCGCTCGGACTCCCGCGTACTATCGCAGCTTGCGGGTTGCCCGGCAGATAACGCATGCCGATATAGAGTTGCCCGCTACGCGCGACGCTGACCAGCGTGGTCACGCCGACCCTGTAAGTGGCCGCATCCGGCTGGTGTGTGCATACGATCTGGTTGACGCCCAGGCGTGCGCTGGATTTTGTCTTGCGCAGCAGGCGGGCATGCAGCAAGTCGTCTTTTTCCACCAGCCATTCATCGACCAGAAAACCGAGCTGATTGAGGTTGTGGCGGTCCGTCTCGTCCAGCACGCGGCCGAAGGTCTCGATCTGTTTCTGCGCTTCCTTGTCTGCGATACCGGCGCTGCCCGGCTGTTTGAATGGTTTGCGCGCGACGTGCGCGTAAATGCTCTCCAGGCCGTTGCACATCTGCACGATGGGCGCGTCGCGCGGCTCGTCAGCCAGTGCTTCGCCGCGATCCTCGCACCAGCAGCCATGCAGCCGGTTGAGCAGGTCGACGCAATCCTTGCTGTTCAGTTCGTCGCCAAGCTCCAGCTGCCGTGGAGATTGCCCCTGCTGCAGCAGGATGGTCTTCACGCGGATAAGCTTGGACAGCGGGACCATCGCCATGAAACGCATGCTGGCGGCGGATGTGGCGCGTTGTACCGACACGAACCCGCGTGTGCCGGCGAGGTCGACCGCCAGCGGCGGCGCGTCCCCCCGGCTCATGCTGCAGCGCGGCTCGATGGTAAAGGAGTCGCCCCAGTGATCCAGCCAATTGCCCACGATATGCCACTGGTTGCGCGACAGGCCGAGCAGCCGTGCACGATGCAGCAGCAGGATCTTGACATACAGTGTGCGGCAAGAGATGGCGCGACCGGAGCGGCTGAATTTGTCGGTAACCGGCTGCTGTTGCAGTCCTTGCTCCTCGGCGTAGGCATAGATTTCGTGGAGACGCTGCCAGGATTTGCCGTCCGGTTCGCATCCGACGCGCAGGAATTCGCCGATCTGAAAGCCGCTGTACAGCAGGCAGTGGTGAGCAAGGAGCGCCTTCTCGGAAGCAAGTGACGAATCGCCGGCTGCGAGCGACTGCAGGCAGCGCAGATAGCCGTTGAGCATGCTCTGCCACAGATTGGCGAGCGCCAGGAGCGAGGCGAACTCCTCATCGGCGAGCGGCAGCTTCTTGCCGAACAGCTTCTTGGCATAATCGGCCTGCACCGTGGCGACCGTCTCGCGTAGCGCCTCCAGCGTGTGCAAGTCGATCCTTGCCGCGCAGGGGGTAACGGTTGAACTCGTCCAGTTGCGCACGTAGCGCGCCCTGCGCCAGGTTCAAGTTGGTCAACTGCAACTGGCCTAGCCACTTCGCGCAGGAGGCCGCATCCTTGAAGGCGGGTTGAGCACGATCGTCGGTCGGTTCCAGTGGCAGCATAATCATCCTTTACAGTAGCACGCGCTCGATGCCGCCGGCGTTGGCCTTGGCAACATAATCCGTCAACCAGTCCGGGCCGAGCAGATGCTCTGCCATCTCCACCACGATGTAACCGGCATCGGCATGCACATCGTCGACATAGCGCGACAAGCCCTGCTGGCAGGCCGGGCAGGAGGTGAGTATCTTCACCTTGTCGGTGTTGCCGTCGGCGCGCAGGACGGCGGTGGCCTTGCGCAGTTCCTCTGTCTTGCGGAAGCGCACCTGGGTGGCGATGTCCGGGCGGCTCACCGCGAACGTGCCCGCCTCGCCGCAGCAGCGGTCGTTCAACGCGACATCCACGCCCATCAACTGGTTCGCCACCTTGATCGGCTGGTAGGTCTTCATCGGCGTGTGGCAGGGATCGTGGTACAGATAGCGCGTACCCTGCACGCCTTGCAGCTTGACCCCTTTTTCCAGCAGATACTCGTGGATGTCGAGCAGGCGGCAGCCGGGGAAGATCTTGTCGAACTGGTATTGCAGCAACTGATCCATGCAAGTGCCGCATGACACCACCACGGTCTTGATGTCCAGGTAGTTCAGTGTGTTCGCCACGCGGTGGAACAGCACGCGGTTATCGGTGGTGATGCGGTTGCCCTTGTCCTCGAATCCGGACGAGGTCTGCGGGTAGCCGCAGCACAGGTAGCCGGGCGGCAGCACCGTGGTCGCGCCGAGGTCGTACAGCATCGCCTGCGTCGCCAGGCCGACCTCGGAAAACAGCCGCTCCGAGCCGCAGCCGGGGAAATAGAACACCGCCTCGCTGTCTTCGCCCGCCTTGCGCGGGTCGCGGATCACCGGAACGACGGTGTTGTCCTCGATGTCGAGCAGCGCACGCGCTGTCCTGCTCGGCACCTTGGGCATGGGCTTGTTCACGAAATGGATCACCTGCGCGACGATGGGCGGCTTGCCCACGGTGGCCGGCGGCCGCGCAGTCTGCGCGCGGAACAGCCCCAGATACCTGGCCAGACGGTAGCCGATGCGCTGCGCCGGGTAGCCCACTGCAGCAGCAGCTTGCGCAGCAATTTGACGGTGGCGGGTTTGCTGCTGTTGAGGTACAGCATGGACAGCGCGGTGGTCGGGTTGAATTTCTTCTTGCCCAGCTTGCGCAGGAAGTTGCGCATGGCGATCGACACGTTGCCGAAATCGATATCCACCGGGCAGCGGGCTTCGCACTTGTGGCATACCGTGCAGTGGTCGGCGACATCGTCGAATTCGTCGAAGTGCGCGATGGAGACGCCGCGCCGCGTCTGCTCCTCGTACAGGAAGGCCTCGATCAGCAGCGAGGTGGCGAGGATCTTGTTGCGCGGCGAATACAGCAGGTTGGCGCGCGGCACATGGGTGTTGCACACCGGTTTGCACTTGCCGCAGCGCAGGCAGTCCTTGATCGAATCGGAGATGTCGTTCAGTTCGCTCTTTTCCAGGATCAGGCTCTCCAGCTCCAGCAGGTTGAAGCTGGGGGTGTAGGCGCGTTCGAGGTTGCTGCCCTTGAGCAGCTTGCCCTTGTTGAAACGGCCTTCCGGATCGACTTTCTGCTTGTAGGCGGTAAAGGGGGCGATCTCTTGTTCTTCGAGGAAATCGAACTTGGTGATGCCGATGCCGTGCTCGCCCGAGATGACGCCGCCCAGGTCCTTCGCCAGTTGCATGATGCGGTCCACCGCGCCGTAAGCCTGCTGCAGCATGGCGTAATCGTCGGAGTTGACCGGGATGTTGGTGTGCACGTTGCCGTCGCCCGCGTGCATGTGCAGCGCGACGAACACGCGGCTCTTCAGCACGCGCGCATGGATGGCTTCGCATTGTTCGAGTATGGTCTGGTAGGTGCGTCCGTTGAACAGCTGGCGCAGCGGTTCACGCACTTCGCGCTTCCAGGAGGCGCGCACGTTGCGGTCCTGCAGTGCCTGGAACACGCTGCCGTTCAGGCCGCTGGAACCGGGGATGCTGCCGGCCGGCGCATCGAGGTTGTCCAGCAGCCATTGCCAGTGCGCACTGACTTCCGTCAGCAGATCGCGCGCCTGCTGCGGGCGGTTGCCCAGCAGTTCGGCGTCGCCCAGCTGCGCATCGTCCTGGTAATAGAGCGGCAGTTCGCCGGCGAAGAATTCTGTCCAGCGCTTCCAGCAGCTTGATCTTGTTGCGCAGCGACAGCTCGATGTTGATGCGTTCCACGCCGTCGCAATAGTCGCCCATGCGCGGCAGCGGAATCACCACGTCCTCGTTGATCTTGAAGGCGTTGGTGTGTTTGGCGATGGCGGCGGTGCGCGCGCGATCCAGCCAGAATTTCTTGCGCGCCTCGGCCGAGACGGCGATGAAGCCTTCGCCGTGGCGCAGGTTGGCCATGCGCACGATCTCAGAAGCGGCTTCGCCGACAGCGCGCTCATCGTCGCTCACCACGTCGGCGATCAACACCATTTTCGGGCGTCCGCTACGCTTGGCCTTGGTGGCATAACCCACCGCCTTCAGGTAACGCTCGTCGAGATGCTCCAGGCCGGCAAGCAGCGCAGGCGAATTGCCGTTGCGGCGGTCGAAATAGTCCACGATCTCGACGATGGACGGTACCGCTTCGCGCACCTGGCCGAAGAATTCCAGGCATACGGTGCGCGTAAACTGGTGCTCGCGGTGCAGAATGAAGCGCGCCGAGGTGATGATGCCGTCGCAGCCTTCCTTCTGGATGCCGGGCAGGCCGGACAGGAACTTGTCGGTGACGTCCTTGCCCAGCCCAGCCTTGCGGAACGAGCTGCCGCGGATGGTCAGTATCTCCGGCTCGCCGTGCGGAGTCTTGCCGTCGGCCGCAAAACGCGAGATGCGGAAACGCGCGGTTTCCGCGTCGTGGATCTTGCCCAGGTTGTGGTCGAGACGTTCCACCGTCATCCACAGTCCGTCCGGCGTCACCATCTTCCACGAAGCGAGATTGTCCAGCGCGGTGCCCCACAGCACGGCCTTTTTGCCGCCCGCGTTCATCGCCACGTTGCCGCCGATGCAGGAGGCATCCGCCGAGGTCGGGTCGACCGCGAACACCAGGCCGTTCGCTTCCGCCGCTTCCATCACGCGGCGCGTCACCACACCGGCGCCGCAGTGGATGGTTGCGTAGGGTTCGCTCAAACCGGGCAGTGTCAGATGTTCTACGGGAGCGAGCGCGTCCAGTTTCTCGGTGTTGATGACCGCAGCATGCTTGGTGAGCGGGATCGCGCCCCCGGTGTAGCCGGTGCCGCCGCCCCGCGGGATCAGCGTCAGACCGAGTTCGATGCAGGCGCGCACCAGCGGGGCGACTTCCTCTTCGGTGTCGGGGTGCAGCACCACGAACGGATATTCCACGCGCCAGTCGGTCGCGTCGGTCACGTGCGAGACGCGCGCCAGGCCGTCGAACTGGATGTTGTCGCGGCGCGTGATGCGGCTCAGGGCGCGCATGCACGCGCTTGCGCAGTTGCAGCGTGTGCTCGAACTCGGCGGCGAACTGGTCGACCGCCAGCGTTGGTGAGATCGAGCAGGCGTTTTACTTTTTCGTTGTGATCTTGTTTGGTGCTGGAAGCGCCTTCGGACGCCAACGCGCCGCGCCTCGATGGCGTTCAGGCGGTGGCGCAATGCGCCGATCAGCGCCTCGCGCCGCTTGCGGTTGGCGAGCAGGTCGTCTTCCAGATAGGGGTTGCGCGTGAGCACCCAGATGTCGCCCAGCACTTCGTACAGCATCTGCGCCGAACGGCCGGTGCGGCGTTCTTCGCGCAGCGTGTTGATGATGTCCCACGCCTCGCTGCCCAGGATGCGCAGCACGATCTCGCGGTCGGAGAAGGAGGTGTAGTTGTAGGGGATTTCGCGCAGTCGTGCGGTCATGATGTTTTGCCGTTCAACAAGGCGCGTATTCTACCGCAACCCGGGGCGGTTCTCGACCCTGACGGAACAAAGGCGACCTGTTAAGCTGAAAACATGGAACGAAAGGAACCTTCCCTCCGGTTGTTCTTTGCGCTCTGGCCGAGCGCTGCCGAACGTGCCGCCCTGGCGGCATGGCAGCCGCCGTTGCGCGAACGGTGCGGCGGGCGCGCCATGCGCGCCGATACCCTGCATGCCACACTGGTGTTCCTGGGGGACGTGGCCGAGCATCGCCTGGAGGCGTTGTATCTGGCGGCGCAAGAGACGGAATTCACGGGTTTTGCGCTGAACCTGACGACGGCCCACTACTGGGGGCATAACCACATCGTCTATGCCGCGCCGGATGTGATTCCGCCGCAACTCGCTGATCTGGTGGGCGAACTGGGGCAGAACCTGCGCCGCCATCGTTTCCGCTTCGAACAGCGTGCGTACAAGCCGCATATCACCCTGCTGCGCCACGCGAAATGGAGCGATGCACCAAAGGCAGGCAATCCGTTGCCAACCTCCGGTTGGACGGAATTGACACTCGAGTTGCCGCCCATGCCCGGCGTGCGCTGGCGGGTGCGCAGCTTTGCCCTGGTGCAATCCTTGAGCGACGAGCAGGGGGCGCGCTATAAGGTATTGGCGCGCTTCGAGGAATCGGCATTAGAATGAGTTCGCGCATCTAACAAGGGACATCATGCTGTATGCCTTCACGCTGAAGAATGGGTATCTCAACCGCATCAAGGTCGACGCGGCGGAGGATCTGCGCAACGAACAACTGGTCTGGGTGGACCTGGTCGACGCGGTACCCGAAGAGTTCGAATGGGTGGAGCAGGTCTACGATCTGCAACTTCCGCACCCGGAGCACCTGCGCGATATCGAGGCCAGCGCGCGCTTCTACGAAGATAAAGGCGACCTGCATCTGCGTTCCGATTTCCTCTCCGGCACCGACAGCCGCTCGCACAGCGTGGCCGTGGCGTTCGTGCTGACCGGCGAGACGCTCATCAGCGTTCACGAGGAAGACCTGCCCGTCTTTCGCTTATTGCGCCTGAGAATGCATGCCGAGTCCGGGAGCGTCGGGGACAGCCGCGATGTGCTGGTCGACCTGTACTCGATGGATGTCGAATACTCCGCCGATGCGCTGGAAACGGTGTATGCCGATCTGGGCCGGGTGGGCGGGAGCGTGCTGGGCGCGCCCCTGAGCGACCGGCAGGCCAGCGTGGCGTTGGCCGAGATCGCCAGCGCCGAGTATGTGAACGGGCGCATCCGCCGCAATGTGATGGATACGCAGCGAGGGCTCTCCTTCCTGATCCGGAGCAAGACACTCAAGCCGGCACAGATCGAAGAGGTACGCCAGATACAACTCGACATCGAGTCGCTGGACGGCCACACCGCGTTCCTGTTCGACAAGATCAACTTCCTGATGGCCACCACGGTGGGCTTCATCAACATCAACCAGAACCGCATCGTGCGCATGTTCTCGGTGGTGTCGGCTGCATTGTTGCCGCCAACGCTGATCGCCTCCATCTATGGCATGAATTTCCAGTTCATGCCGGAACTGGGCTGGCAGCTGGGCTATCCGTTCGCACTATTCCTGATGCTGCTCACGGTGGCGGCCCCGTTCTGGTTCTTCTACCGCAAAGGCTGGCTGAAGTAGCCGGTCACGCCTCGACCAGTCGCTTGAGCACTGCCCCGGCCAGCATGTAGCCGAACAGCGGCGGCATGTAGCTAATGGTGCCGTTCACTGCGCGCGGACGGCCGCGGTCCGTGGGCTGCGGCGGCAGCGGTGCACTCGGAGCCTCGTCGGAGAACACCGTCAACACCCCCTTGCGGATGCCGTGATGCCGGTGCAAACGGTGGCGCATCTGCTTGGCCAGCGGGCACATCTCGGTCTTGCCGATGTCCGCCACCTTGATGCGCGTCGGATCGAGGCGGTTGCCCGCCCCCATGCTGGAAGCGACCTTCAATCCGCGTTTGAAGCTTTCGGCTACCAGCGCCTCCTTGCACGCCAGCGAATCGATGCAGTCGATCACGTAATCGCAATCGGCGGGCACCAGTTCGTTCACGTTCTCCGTGGTAAGGAATGTGCGCAGCAGCGTGACCTGGCAATCCGGGTTGATGTCGGCGATGCGCGCACGCATCAGTTCCGCCTTGGATTGCCCGACCGTGGAAAGCAGCGCGGGCAACTGGCGGTTGATGTTGCTGGCTACTACCACGTCGTGGTCGAGCAGCGTCAATCGTCCGATACCGGCACGGGCTAGCGCTTCAGTGCAATATGAGCCGACGCCGCCCATGCCGGCGACAAAGATATGTTTGCTCGCGAGTTTCGCGATTCCGGCGTCGCCGAGCAGGATGTGGGTGCGGGTGAATTGGGGTGGGGTGTTCATGATTCGGGAAAGGTTAGAGTTCTAATTAGTGATTCAAATTGATTTTGATTTGTTTGGTAAGGATTTTCTCGTGGGGATTCGCGTCGGCACCGCATGTCTTTTTCGAAGATGCTGGAAAGATTGTTTTGATCTCAACAGTCTGGTCATCGATGAGATGATAGTCCAATTCGCCACCACACATTTCCGCAAGGTATTTTCCATTCTTGAGTACGGAGTCGCCATATCGGCTCAAGTACTCTTCATGCAGAACCGATAAGTTGCATGTCGGGGAAAGCTCCAACAATACGACTTTGAACCATTCGCTTAGTCCCATGTCGTCGCCATCACTGCCGCTTGCACGCACTCCAATCAGATAGCCACCTTGTTTCAAAGGTTTGACTTTCAATGAGTCAAAACGACCCCAGTAGTAGGCATTCCCATCATCAAAAGGATTGGCACTTTGGTAGCAAGCCGGCTGCCCGAATTTGTCATTGTCAAAACGCGCCACGATGAGGGCGAGCTGGGAATCGCCATATATGGGATAAGACAGCAAAGCAATGGTACTTTGTGATCCAGCTATTTTTGTTGCCAAATTTATATTATCAAGCCCCGCGACATGTTCTGGGCTGCCCTTGTAGTCCTGTGGCAGCGCCTGGAGTGTAAATCCACCATTCTTGGCGGGAGTTGAAAGATACCTTGTCTTCAAAATTGCCAAAGCTTCCCCTGATAGACCGGTCGCCCCGTCAAGAGATGCATATGTAATCCCTCTTCCGTCAATTTTCGCATTTGTCAGATTTGCCCCCTGAAGTTGTGTCGCATATAGCTCGGCACCTCGCAAGTCAACACCCTCAAGGTTTCTATTTCTCAAATCCGCCCCCCTAAGTTTGCACTGACTTAGGTCGGTGTAGGGCTTCGGGTCTACGCAATTCCCTTTGGGTAAAGGTGCGGCAATTGCAGAGTCTGTGGTTACCATTCCTCCAAGAAGCAAACCAACAGTGAATATTGCCGATAAAGCGGTATGCGCTTTCATGCCAAGCCCTTTCCTGGTTGAATTAATTAGCCCACCCGAATATTAAATCGTTATCAGTTTGGGTATCGCTGCGATTGCATTCGCTGTCGTCACTTGTGCAACTTCTTCCAGCGACATGCCGCGCACCTCCGCCAGGGTCTGTGCGATGCGCGGCAGGTACTTCGGTTCGTTCGGCAGTCCCCGTTCCAGAAAATCTGGCGGGATATCGGGCGCATCGGTCTCCAGCACGATGCTGTCCAGCGGCAGGGTGGCCGCAAGTTCGCGCAAGCGCGTGGCTCGGGAGTAGGTCATCGCGCCGCCGAATCCCAGCTTGAACCCCAGCTTGATGAACTCGTCGGCCTGCTGGCGGCTGCCGCTGAAGGCATGGGCGATGCCTGCCGCGCACCTTGATCTGGCGCAGGTGCTTGAGGATAGTGTCCTGCGCGCGGCGGATGTGCAGCAGCACCGGCAGGTCGAACTCGCGCGCCAGTTTCAGCTGTTCGACGAAGAAATGTTCCTGCCGGGTCTGGTCGTAGTGCGGGATGAAGAAATCCAGCCCGATCTCGCCGACGGCGACGGCCTGGTGTTGCTTCAGGTAGTCGCGGAGTACGTCCAGATCCTTTTGTGCGGCATCGTCCGTGTACATCGGGTGGATACCGTAAGCGGGGGCGCAGTTCGGATAGCGTACGCAAAGCTTGCGCACTGCCTCGAAATTGCCGCATGCCACCGCAGGGATGACGATGCGGTTGACACCGGCTTCTGCGGCATCGCGCAGGATGTCGGGCTGTCTGTCGCCGAATTCGGCGGCGTCCAGGTGGCAGTGGGTGTCGATGAACACGTCAGTCCATCGTCAGCACGATCTTGCCGATCATGCCGCCCGCCTCGATCATGCGGTGCGCCTCGGCCGCCTGTTCCAGCGGCAGCCTGTGCGAGACAAGCACGGCCAGCTTGCCGGCATCCACCAGCGCTGCGCCCTGTTCCAGTATCTTGCGCTGGCGCACGCGCTCGTCGTGCAGGTGCATCACCTGCGGGGTGAGCATCAGTTCATAGCACAGCGACAGGTTGCGCAGGCGCGCCAGTTGCGTGTCAGCCAGCGACAGCGGAGTGGAGAGCAGGCTCGCCACTTTGCCGCTCACACGCGCCGCATTCAGCGAGCGCAAGAAAGTCTCGCCGCCCACCGTATCGAACACCACGTCCGCGCCGCGCCCGCCGGTCCAGTTCAGGGTCTCCTGCACGAAGTCCTGCGTCTTGTAGTTGATGATCTTGTCGGCGCCGAGGCTGCGGGCGATTTCGGCCTTATGTTCGTCACCGACGGTCACTGCGATGCGTGCGCCGAAGTGATGCGCCAGTTGCAGTGCGACATGCCCCACGCCGCCGGCGGCAGCATGGATGAGCACGGTCTGACCGGCTTGCAGGTGGGCGCGCTCGAACAGTGCCTCCCAGGCGGTGATGAGAACCAGCGGCAGCGCGGCGGCATCCTGCAGGCTGAGGCTGACAGGCTTTCGTGCGCAATAGTCCTCGTGCAGCGAGGTGAATTCCGCGTAGTTGCCCGGCTCGTCGCCGAGGCCGCCGTTGCAGAAGAACACGGCATCGCCGACTTTGAAGCGCGTCACCGCGCTGCCGACCGCCTCCACGATGCCAGCCCCGTCGCAGCCGAGGATGGCGGGCAGCTTGTCCGGATAGTAGACCGGCTTGGCGCGCAGCTTGGTATCCACCGGGTTCACGCCCGCAGCGGCGAGCTTCACGCGCAGGTGATGCGGCGAGGACAGTTCGGGTTTCGGAATGTCGCGCCGTTGCAGCACTTCTGCGCTTCCGGGAGCAGTGGCGAGGATGGCTTTCATGGTGGCTCTTTCGGGGAAATGGCGCTGGCTGCTATGTTAAACTTGCCCCACTGATTTAGCGAGATAACATCATGTCTGGAAACACTCTCGGAAACCTCTTCACCGTTACCACATTCGGCGAATCGCACGGCAAGGCCATCGGCTGCATCGTCGATGGTTGCCCTCCGGGGCTGGAACTGAGCGAAGCCGATGTCCAGCCCGACCTCGACCGCCGCCGGCCTGGCACTTCGCGCCATGTCACGCAGCGCCGCGAGACGGATACGGTGGAGATACTTTCCGGCGTGTTCGAGGGCAAGACCACCGGCACGCCCATCGCGCTGCTCATCCGCAACGAAGACCAGCGCAGCAAGGATTACGGCAGCATCGCCGACACCTTCCGCCCCGGCCACGCCGACTACACCTACTGGCAGAAATTCGGCATCCGCGACCACCGCGGCGGCGGTCGCGCCTCCGCGCGCGAGACGGCGGCGCGCGTGGCGGCCGGCGCAATCGCCAAGAAATGGCTGTACGAGCGCTACGGCGTGCTGGTGCGCGGCTACCTCGCGCAACTGGGCGAGATCGAAGTCCCGTTCAGGAGCTGGGACGACATAAACGCGCATGGCAACAGCTTCTTCGTGGCCGACGCGAGCTATGTCCCGCAACTGGAAGAATACATGGACGCGCTGCGCAAGTCGGGCGACTCCATCGGAGCGAAGCTGGCGGTCATCGCGCACAACGTCCCCGTGGGCTGGGGCGAGCCGGTGTTCGACCGGCTGGACGCCGACATCGCACATGCCCTGATGAGCATCAACGCGGTGAAGGGCGTGGAGATCGGCGCGGGCTTCGCCTGCGTCACGCAGCGCGGCAGCGAACACGGCGACGAGTTCACCCCGGAAGGTTTCCTGTCGAACAATGCGGGCGGCATCCTTGGCGGCATCTCCACCGGGCAGGACATCGTCGCGCACTATGCCATCAAGCCCACCTCCAGCATCCGCATCGGCCGCAACTCCATCAATAAAGCGGGTGCACCGGTGACGGTCTCCACCGAAGGCCGCCACGATCCCTGTGTCGGCATCCGCGCCACGCCGATCGCCGAGGCGATGCTGGCGCTGGTGCTGATCGACCATGCGTTGAGGCATAGAGGGCAGAATGGGGATGTGGTTTGTGAGACGCCTAAATTGCGGTAGTTGAAAGAATGTCGAGAGTCGTTACGGATGTACATTCGATAACCGTTTGCAGCGCAAACGCAGGCTTCATGCTTGCCCTTACTCTCGTTGTGACCCCATTGCTCGTGGTGGGGACATTCTTGGGTATTCTCCTTGTGGTTTACGAGCCGTTTTCTTGGAAGACACCAGTGTTTTTGATAATGCTGACCGGCTTCCTTGCCTCAATGGTTATTTTGCCCAAGCTGTGCTGGCAAGCCTTGAACACATGCGCTACTGTTGATCGCGCGTTGAGGTCTGTCTCAATCCAGAAAGGAAAGAAAAAGAAAATTTACGAGTTGGGTGATTTCAAGAAGATATTGTTACAACAAGTGCGCGTTCCAACTACGAACGACCAGTATCATGCCTTTCTTATAGGAGAGAAAGGGCGATGTCATTTAGAGCTGGTGGCTTTTTCAAAGCGGGGATTGCGAAATAAAGTTCTAGTAGTTGCCGAGTTTCTTGCGGTTCCTATAGAAGAAGCAACTGATGTAGCTGCTTTTGATATTGCGATGAATAATAGATTGCAGGCGTAAGGTGGGTTGAGCGTAGCGACACCCATCGAAAACCGTCTGGGGTTGAATTAGAAAACCAGCGGGCTCGCGCATCCTTCGACAGGCTCAGGACGAACGGCCTGGCTGAGGAGACAAAGAATCACTCCTTCACCCTCCGATACAACCTGAACCTCTCCTTCGTATCCCCCTTGCGCCCCCCCTCCCACATCTTCTCCCACCCAATCTCGTCCTCGATGGGCTTGGCGATGCGGTCGCCCTGCACAAGCAGCAGGTCGCATACGCGCGATGCGTTGCGCTTCGGGTTGAGGTCGCCGAAATATTGCAGCATGGCACGCTGGCTGTCGCCGATGCGTACGCCGGCGATGCACTTGTATTTCTTCGGCAAATTCTCTTTGAGGTCATCCACCATGTGGCGGTAGCTCTTGCCGGTGTCGAGCCAGGGCAGCCAGATGGTCATCAGCAGTATCCACAGCAGCGTGACGCTGGCGGCCCAGTTGATGAGGGAGCGGCGCACGGAGCGGCCGACGCGCCACACCAGCACGGTCCACAGCACGGTGGTGATGACAGCGATCCAGAACGGCACGGCGTGGAAGTCCGGTTCGAAGCCGGGCTGGTAGTCCTTCAGCCAGTGGGTGATCTTGGCGTTGTTGTTGAGCAGCAGGCCGGCCCAGCCCCACCACAGCGCAATGGCGAGCAGGGCGAAGGTCATGATGCCGAACCAGTCGAGCGCGTTGGCCGCTCCCCGGCGCAGGGTGGAGAGCGAGGCGGTGGCGAGCAGTGCGATCGGCAGCAGCATGGGCAGCGCGAACACTTCCTTGATGTCCGGCACTATGCTCAGGGTGACGAGCATGACGATGAAGCTGACCAGCAGCAGCTGGAACTCCGCTTCATGCCACACTTTTTTGCGCGCTTCCCACACTGCCCATGCGGCGAGCGGCAAGGCGGGCCATGCCAGCCACGGCAATATCTTCACGTAGTAGAAGACATCGCTGTAGTCGCCGCCTTTCACGAAACCGAACCAGCGTCCGATGTTGAGCGTCCACATCCATTCGACGAAGAGTTGCGGCGAGCGCTGGAACAGCAGCCAGGGCCACACGGTGAGCCAGGGCAGCATGCACACGAAGGCGATGCCGAACGTGGTGAGGAAGGCGCGCGTGCGCCATTCGCGGAACAGCAGCAGCGCGGCGCTGATGAACAGAAACAGTATCGGCGCGATGAAACCTTTGCTGAGGAAACCGATGCCGATGCCGATGCCGATCAACACCCCCGCCAGGTTGGCGCGGCGCAGGCTGAGCGCGTAGCCGTACAGCATCATGGCGCAGCCGGCGAGCAAGGCGGTGTCGGTGATGATCTCGTGCGCGCGCACCAGCATGCCGAGGCAGCCGATGAGGATGACGACGGTGGGCCAGCCGCGATTGTTGCCGAACAGTTCGCGTCCCGTGAGGCCGACGAAAAGCAGGGTCAGTGCGGTGTAGAAACCGCTCGCCAGACGTGCGCCGTCGTGCAGCGGCAGGACGGGGGCGAACAGTTGGGCGAACAGCGCTGCCGTCCAGTAGAACAGCGGCGGCTTGTCCATGTAGGGCTCGCCCGCCAGTGTGGGCACGATCCAGTCGTGGTTCTGGATGATGTGGTAGATCAGGCCGAAGCTGTAGGCCTCGTCCGGTTTCCATGGGTCGTGTCCGATCAGGCCGGTAAGCAGCCACACGGCGCATAGCAGGAACAGGAATCCTGCTTTGACCGGAGTGATCTCGGGTTCTTTTAACTTGGTGTAGTAGGCGTACATCCGGTTCTATTCTATGATCTTTAGCGTTTGTCCGGCGACGGGTTCGCCTTGGGGATATTGCGCGTTGATGAGGCGCAGATAATTTTCCGCATTCTTACCTAACGGCGAGCGTTGCGCCAGCTTGGCGTAGGTTTCGCCCTTCTGGGCGGTGATGAGTTTGATGGTCAGCGGCTTGATGGTTTTCTTCTCATCGTCCGTCAACACATGGAAGCTGCGTATCGCTTCCTTCATCGCGTCGCGTTGTGTCTCCAGCGTTTCCGGAGTCTTGGCTTTCCCCACGATGTGGAATGCTTTGCGATCGTAATAGATGATGCCGAGCACGACTTTGCTGGTGCTGCCGATGGCGGCATGCAATTTTTCGATTTCCAGCGTTTCGATGCGGGCATCTTTGCCGAGCACGCGGCGGGTGTATTCGGTGACATTTCCGGTGGGCTTGTCGTCGATCTTCAGTTGGATCGCGGCATCGACTTTGGGGCTGAGGGCGACGAGCTGAGTAGTTGAGTTCTTCACGTTCCAGCCCGGCGGAAAGGTGAGTGCGATGCCGAGGTCGCGATGCATGAATCGGTTATCACGCACGATGCCCTCTTCGACGCTGTCGCTGAACACGAGGCCTTCGGTCTGTTTCAGGAATTCACTCTTGCCTTCGTTGGGGTTGGCGACGGTCAGGTTGCCGGCTTCACCCACCACTTGCTGCAGGCGCGTGTCGTTGTCCGGGTGTGTGGCGAAAGTGCCATGATAGCGGCGCGGTTCACGCCCTTCCTGCTTGGCAATCTCGGCATCGAGCAGTTCCTGGTTCTTCAGCACGCCGACCACGCGGATCATGGCTTGCGGGTCGTATGCGGTGCGCGCCAGATATTGGGCGCCCAGGCGGTCGGATTCCAGTTCGTGCTCACGCCCGTAGCCGGACAGCAATGCGCCACCGAAAAGGTTGCTCAGATCCTGTCCCAGCTGGGTGTTGAGTTCCGGTATGAAGATGGAGGCGATGGAGATGCCGATATTGGCGGCTTGTGCAGCGCTTTGCTGGCGCACGCCGTGGCGTGCCGTGACGTGCCCGACCTCATGCCCGAGCACCGCCGCCATCTCCGCTTCCGAATTCAGGTAGGCCAGAATGCCGCGCGTGATATAGACGTAGCCGCCGGGCAGCGCGAAGGCGTTGATCTCCGGCGAGTCGAGTACGGTAAAGCGGTAATGGATGTTGGGACGGTGGCTGTGGACGGCGATATTTTGCCCGACGCGGTTGACGTAGCTTTGCAGGGCGGGGTTGGCATAGACCTTGTATTGTTTGCGCACCTCGACATCGGCAGAGCGCCCCAGTGCGATCTCCTGCGCCTCCGACATCATCACGAAATCCTTCCCGCCGCTGACGGGGTTGGTCGCGCATCCGCCCAGCATTAAGGCGGTGATGACGATCAGGAGTGTGCAGGGGTTTCGCATGATGTCGATCCGGAAAAGAAAAAGGCAGCCTACGCTGCCTTTTGATCTTTGTGCCTAACGAAGTTCCATCAAGCGGCGGTCTTGGCGCCGGTGTTGTACTTGTTGCGGAATTTCTCGATGCGGCCCGCGGTGTCCACGATCTTCTGGGTGCCGGTGTAGAACGGATGGCACTCGGAGCACACTTCGACGTGCAGTTCCGATTTGCTCATGGTGGAGCGGGTGTTGAACTTGTTGCCGCAGCTGCATGTTACTGCGATCTCTTTGTATTCAGGGTGGATAGCGGCTTTCATTTTGTCTTCCTAGCTAAAGTTGGGCGCGGCATTTGTACGCGCACGGATACCGATTAAGGGGGCGCATTATCCATAAAAATAGAGGGTTGGGCAAATTCTTTTGGAGCGAGCAAATGCTACATATATTGTGCGAGTACAGCTGGGCGGAAGGGTCTTTGTACTGAGCAGGGCTTGCCGCGAACAAAAAACTGGCCGCCTTGCATATATAGGTATTGGGGGGGGCAAGACCAGGTGCGTTTTGCTCAAATCGATGCGGATTGAACCGAGCGGAGCGACTGATTGACTCCATATAAGCAATCCACCCCAAACTTCTGTTGACGGCCTCGTTGGTTTTCTGTAAAGTTCGCCCCCTTCTCAGACGCGGGGTGGAGCAGTCTGGCAGCTCGTCGGGCTCATAACCCGAAGGTCGTAGGTTCAAATCCTGCCCCCGCAACCAAACGTCTGGAAACGGTTTAAACGGCGCGTAAAAATTAGTTGACGAAGAGTTTTCGTTCTATATAATGCGCGCCTCTTCGCTGAGGCGGGGTTGAAACGAAGCGAGATTGGCAGTTAAAAATCGCTTAACGATCAGCAGCATGATTGCGTTTTCTCAACCGACTTGGCAAGAAATTAGTGCAAAAGATTAGTTGACAGCAAGATTTTAGTCTCTATAATGCGCACCTCTTCGCTGCTGAGGCAGCAAGAGAAAAGCAGTAAAAAGTTCTTTAAAAGATAGAAGAAACAACCGATTAGTGTGGGTACCTGTACTGGGGCAGAGATCACTTGCTTAGGCTGGTGAGATCGACTCAAGACATACAGAAGTACCTCACACTTATCGAAGATACGAAAGTAAATTCGCTTTGAGTGAGATCTGTTGGTCCGCAAGGACTGACAAAAAATTGCTAGATTGAACTGAAGAGTTTGATCCTGGCTCAGATTGAACGCTGGCGGCATGCTTTACACATGCAAGTCGAACGGCAGCACGGGGGTAACCCTGGTGGCGAGTGGCGAACGGGTGAGTAATATATCGGAACATGTCCGGAAGTGGGGGATAACGTAGCGAAAGTTACGCTAATACCGCATATGCCCTGAGGGGGAAAGGAGGGGATCGCAAGACCTTTCGCTTTCGGAGTGGCCGATATCAGATTAGCTAGTTGGTGAGGTAAAGGCTCACCAAGGCGACGATCTGTAGCGGGTCTGAGAGGATGATCCGCCACACTGGGACTGAGACACGGCCCAGACTCCTACGGGAGGCAGCAGTGGGGAATTTTGGACAATGGGGGCAACCCTGATCCAGCCATGCCGCGTGAGTGAAGAAGGCCTTCGGGTTGTAAAGCTCTTTCAGCCGGAAAGAAATCGCCACTCCTAATACGAGTGGTGGATGACGGTACCGGAAGAAGAAGCACCGGCTAACTACGTGCCAGCAGCCGCGGTAATACGTAGGGTGCGAGCGTTAATCGGAATTACTGGGCGTAAAGCGTGCGCAGGCGGTTTTGTAAGACAGGCGTGAAATCCCCGGGCTTAACCTGGGAACTGCGTTTGTGACTGCAAGGCTAGAGTGTGGCAGAGGGGGGTAGAATTCCGCGTGTAGCAGTGAAATGCGTAGATATGCGGAGGAATACCGATGGCGAAGGCAGCCCCCTGGGTCAACACTGACGCTCATGCACGAAAGCGTGGGGAGCAAACAGGATTAGATACCCTGGTAGTCCACGCCCTAAACGATGTCAACTAGGTGTTGGGGGAGGAGACTTCCTTAGTACCGCAGCTAACGCGTGAAGTTGACCGCCTGGGGAGTACGGCCGCAAGGTTGAAACTCAAAGGAATTGACGGGGACCCGCACAAGCGGTGGATTATGTGGATTAATTCGATGCAACGCGAAAAACCTTACCTACCCTTGACATGCCAGGAACTTTCCAGAGATGGATTGGTGCCCGAAAGGGAACCTGGACACAGGTGCTGCATGGCTGTCGTCAGCTCGTGTCGTGAGATGTTGGGTTAAGTCCCGCAACGAGCGCAACCCTTGCCATTAATTGCCATCATTCAGTTGGGCACTTTAATGGGACTGCCGGTGATAAACCGGAGGAAGGTGGGGATGACGTCAAGTCCTCATGGCCCTTATGGGTAGGGCTTCACACGTAATACAATGGTCGGTACAGAGGGTAGCCAACCCGCGAGGGGGAGCCAATCTCAGAAAGCCGATCGTAGTCCGGATTGTTCTCTGCAACTCGAGAGCATGAAGTCGGAATCGCTAGTAATCGCGGATCAGCATGTCGCGGTGAATACGTTCCCGGGTCTTGTACACACCGCCCGTCACACCATGGGAGCGGGTTCTGCCAGAAGTAGTTAGTCTAACCGCAAGGAGGGCGATTACCACGGCAGGGTTCGTGACTGGGGTGAAGTCGTAACAAGGTAGCCGTATCGGAAGGTGCGGCTGGATCACCTCCTTTCTAGAGTAGGTCCTGGTGCAGGTATCCACACTTATCGGTTGTTTTTAAAGTTTCGAGACACGAGTTGGAAGTCACGAGTGAAACTGGCTCGAAGACGGACGACGCAGGCCCGAAACAAGCAAGATCGGGTCTGTAGCTCAGCTGGTTAGAGCACCGTGTTGATAACGCGGGGGTCGTTGGTTCGAGTCCAACCAGACCCACCAGAGCAAGGAAGTAAATGGGGGTTTAGCTCAGCTGGGAGAGCACCTGCTTTGCAAGCAGGGGGTCGTCGGTTCGATCCCGTCAACCTCCACCAACACCTTGGACTGGGCGTGTCTTGAAACAAAGCAGCGAGAATCGATATTCAAGCCTGGAGGCTTCGGTATCGGCTTTTGCTGATAGAAATGCAGTTCTTTAACAATTTGGAAGAAGTAAAGAAAGTGATTCACGCGGAAGCGGTGATGGAGAAATCTATTGCGGTGGAAGCATGAAAAACATGGGTTTTGATTGTATCAAACCGAATCCATTCAAGTCGGATGGAGGAGGTCACAAACGCGAGACTGAAACAAACTTGTGACGTTCCTTGGTCGAAAGATCGAGGGCTTAACGTTATAGGGTCAAGCGAATAAGTGCATATGATGGATGCCTTGGCGATTACAGGCGATGAAAGACGTGTAAGCCTGCGAAAAGCTGCGGGGAGCTGGCAATAGAGCTTTGATCCGCAGATATCTGAATGGGGAAACCCGGCCCGCAAGGGTCACTCCTGACTGAATACATAGGTCAGGTAGAGCGAACCCGGAGAACTGAAACATCTAAGTACCCGGAGGAAAATAAATCAACCGAGATTCCGCTAGTAGTGGCGAGCGAACGCGGAGCAGCCTGCAAACTTTAGCTTCTGAATTAGTGGAACAGTCTGGAAAGTCTGGCCATAGTGGGTGATAGCCCCGTACGCGAAAATTCAGGAGTGGAACTAGGTTTGGAACAAGTAGGGCGGGGCACGAGAAACCCTGTCTGAACATGGGGGGACCATCCTCCAAGGCTAAATACTCGTAATCGACCGATAGTGAACCAGTACCGTGAGGGAAAGGCGAAAAGAACCCCGGAAGGGGAGTGAAATAGATCCTGAAATCGTATGCATACAAACAGTGGGAGCGGACTTGTTCCGTGACTGCGTACCTTTTGTATAATGGGTCAGCGACTTACGTTCAGTAGCGAGCTTAACCGAATAGGGGAGGCGTAGGGAAACCGAGTCTGATAAGGGCGATAGTTGCTGGGCGTAGACCCGAAACCAAGTGATCTATCCATGGCCAGGATGAAGGTGGGGTAACACTCACTGGAGGTCCGAACCCACTAGTGTTGAAAAACTAGGGGATGAGCTGTGGATAGGGGTGAAAGGCTAAACAAACTTGGAAATAGCTGGTTCTCTCCGAAAACTATTTAGGTAGTGCCTCATGTATCACTCTCGGGGGTAGAGCACTGTCATGGCTAGGGGTCTATTGCTGATTACCAAACCATTGCAAACTCCGAATACCGAGAAGTGCGAGCATGGGAGACAGACATCGGGTGCTAACGTCCGGTGTCAAAAGGGAAACAACCCAGACCGCCGATTAAGGTCCCCAAGACATAGTTAAGTGGAAAACGAAGTGGGAAGGCTAAAACAGTCAGGATGTTGGCTTAGAAGCAGCCATCATTTAAAGAAAGCGTAATAGCTCACTGATCGAGTCGTCCTGCGCGGAAGATGTAACGGGGCTCAAACTATGCACCGAAATCGCGGATATGTACTTGTACATATGGTAGGAGAGCGTTCTGTAGGCCTGCGAAGGTGTGGTGTGAACCATGCTGGAGGTATCAGAAGTGCGAATGCTGACATGAGTAGCGATAAAGGGAGTGAAAGGCTCCCTCGCCGAAAACCCAAGGTTTCCTGTTCAACGTTCATCGGAGCAGGGTGAGTCGGCCCCTAAGGCGAGGCAGAAATGCGTAGTCGATGGGAAACAGGTTAATATTCCTGTACCTCAATGTAATGCGATGTGGGGACGGAGAAGGTTAAGCAAGCTGGGTGTTGGATGTCCCAGTTGAAGCGTGTAGGGAGATCTCTTAGGCAAATCCGGGAGGTCAATCCTGAGGCGTGATAACGAGTGCCTTCGGGCGCGAAGTTGCTGATACCAAGCTTCCAAGAAAAGCCACTAAGCTTCAGTTATATTGAGACCGTACCGCAAACCGACACAGGTGGGTAGGATGAGAATTCTAAGGCGCTTGAGAGAACTCGGGTGAAGGAACTCGGCAAATTAGCACCGTAACTTCGGGAAAAGGTGCGCCCCGATAGAGTGTAGAGACTTGCTCTCGAAGCTCGATGGGGTTGCAGTGAAATGGTGGCTGCGACTGTTTAATAAAAACACAGCACTCTGCAAACACGAAAGTGGACGTATAGAGTGTGACGCCTGCCCGGTGCTGGAAGATTAAATGATGGGGTGCAAGCTCTTGATTGAAGTCCCAGTAAACGGCGGCCGTAACTATAACGGTCCTAAGGTAGCGAAATTCCTTGTCGGGTAAGTTCCGACCTGCACGAATGGCGTAACGATGGCCACACTGTCTCCACCCGGGACTCAGCGAAGTTGAAATGTTTGTGAAGATGCAATCTCCCCGCGGCTAGACGGAAAGACCCCATGAACCTTTACTGTAGCTTTGCATTGGATTTTGAATAGACCTGTGTAGGATAGGTGGGAGGCGTTGAAGCGGTGTCGCCAGACATCGTGGAGCCGACGTTGAAATACCACCCTGGTGTGTTTGAGGTTCTAACCTAGATCCATTATCTGGATTGGGGACATTGCATGGTAGGCAGTTTGACTGGGGCGGTCTCCTCCCAAAGTGTAACGGAGGAGTACGAAGGTATCCTAGGTACGGTCGGACATCGTACTGATAGTGCAATGGCAAAAGGATGCTTAACTGCGAGACTGACAAGTCGAGCAGGTACGAAAGTAGGTCATAGTGATCCGGTGGTTCTGTATGGAAGGGCCATCGCTCAACGGATAAAAGGTACTCTGGGGATAACAGGCTGATTCCTCCCAAGAGTTCATATCGACGGGGGAGTTTGGCACCTCGATGTCGGCTCATCACATCCTGGGGCTGTAGCCGGTCCCAAGGGTATGGCTGTTCGCCATTTAAAGTGGTACGTGAGCTGGGTTTAAAACGTCGTGAGACAGTTTGGTCCCTATCTGCCGTGGGCGCTGGAAGTTTGAGGGGACCTGCTCCTAGTACGAGAGGACCGGAGTGGACGTATCTCTGGTGTACCGGTTATGACGCCAGTCGTATCGCCGGGTAGCTATATACGGAAGAGATAACCGCTGAAAGCATCTAAGCGGGAAACTCGCCTCAAGATGAGACTTCCCTGGCAACTTGATTGCCCTGAAGGGTCGTGGAAGACCACCACGTTGATAGGTCGGGTGTGGAAGCGCAGTAATGCGTTAAGCTAACCGATACTAATTGCCCGTGCGGCTTGATCCTATAACATTAGGTTCAGTTGCAAGTTGTAACGCCTCGCAACAATCAGAACACACTTTACTTCTTCCAAGATAATGGCAGATTGACCGCTCGATTAAGAGCGCTCAGTTCGCCGACAGTTATGTCTGACGACCATAGCAAGTTGGTCCCACTCCTTCCCATCTCGAACAGGACAGTGAAACGACTTCGCGCCAATGATAGTGTGCATCCGCATGTGAAAGTAGGTCATCGTCAGACTCCTTACAAACAACAAAGCCCTCCTCGTGAGGGCTTTGTTGTTTCCAGTACTCGAAAAAAACAAACACCCCTCCCGGAATCCCGGCGAGGGTTTTTTGCTTCAGGGGCTAAAACCATATCGAATAAGGCTCGCGGCCCCAACGGATGATTTCTGATATGCTTGGAAAATTGTCAAAAGAGTGGCGAACGACCCGAAGGAAGCGAGCATGAAAAAAATCCTCCTCATCAATCCGGCGTACAAGGACAGTCTGCATTCGAATATCAAAGTGCTGGCGCTGCCGCCACTCAATCTGGCCATCATCGCCCGCTACACGCCAGATCACTACGATGTGCAGATCGTCGATGAGGCGATGGAAGATCTGGATTTTGATGCGGCAGTCGATCTGGTCGGGATCACGTGCATGACCCCGCTTGCGCCACGCGCCTACGAGATCGCGGCCCGCTTTCGCGCGCGCGGCATTCCGGTGGTGATGGGCGGGATCCATGTTTCGTACATGACGGATGAAGCGTTACGGTACGCCGATGCGATCGTGGTCGGCGAGGGGGAGAACATCTGGCCGAAGCTGCTGGAGGATTTCGAGCGCGGGCAGATGCAGAAGGTGTATCGCATGTGCGAGCCGCCCGAGGTAGAGAATCTGCTCGCGCCGCGCCGCGATCTGCTGAAAGGGAAATATTTCGTGGAGACCGTGCAGACCGGGCGCGGTTGTCCCATCAACTGCAATTTCTGCTCGGTCACTGCCTTCAACGGTTCGCGTTATCGGGTGCGCAACATCGACAGCGTGATCGACGAGATCAACTCCATCAAGTCCAAGCGCATCTTCATCGTTGACGACAATATCGTCGGACAGGGGCCGAGATACATCAGGCGCGCGAAGGAATTGTTCGACCGCATGGCGGACTGCAACAAGGAATGGGGTGGGCAGACCTGCCTCAACATCGTCGAGCACGACGATGTGCTGAAAGCCGCACAGCGCAGCGGCTGCAAAGGCCTGCTGATCGGCTTCGAGTCGCTGGATCCGGTCACGATCGACTCCATGCACAAGTCCGTCAACCTGCGTCCCAACACGCGGAATTTCCGCGATGCCATCAAGAAGCTGCACGATCACGGCATCGCCGTCGTGGGCTGCTTCATCTTCGGGACCGAAGGGCAAAAGAGCGATGCGTTCCGCCGCACTATCGACTTCGTGCTGGAGAACGAGATCGATGCAGTGCAGATGTCGCTGGAAACGCCGCTGCCGGGAACCGCGTTCTACAAGCAGATGGTCGAAGAGAACCGTCTGCTGCTGACCGATTATCCGAACGACTGGCGCCATTACACGATCTTCGAGCCGGTCTTCAAGATGAACGGCATGACGCCGACTGAGGCATACGAGGGCCTGCTGGACGCGTACGCCGAAGTCTCGTCGTTCAAGTCATCTTTTGTGCGCGGCGTGCGGACGTTCCGCAACACCCGCAGTCTGTTCAGTACCGGCATCTCCTTTTCCTGGAACTACCAGGCTTACAAGACCATACGCAACACCAAGACGCCGCTGGTGGGGATGGAGTGACCTGATGCGCGAAGGATATGGCACGGCGCGCATGGGAAACTGCCGTTTTGGCATGTGCTAGAATCGCGCACGCCAAAAGCATACTTTCCTTGTTATATCAGCGAACTCCAACTTGCAACCTTTAGTCATCAGCCACATCACACTCGCAAACAGCCTGGGCCTGGGCTCAGCGGCAACGCTCGATGCCTTGCGATCCCGCCGCTCCGGCTTGATTCCATGCGCCTTCGAAGACGTCGATCTGGAGGCGTACATCGCCAAGGTCGAGATGCTGGACAGCTACCGCGTGAGGCCCGATCTCTCCGCCTACGACTGCCGCAACAACCGTCTGGCTCAACTGTGTCTGGAACAGGACGGCTTTGTCGATGCGGTTGAAGCCGCCAGGAAGAAATACGGTGCCGCACGCATCGGCGTGTTCCTCGGAACCAGTACCTCCGGCATATTGCAGACGGAGTTGGCTTATCGCCATCTGGATCCACAGACCGGCGCGCTGCCAGCGGATTTTCATTACGCGGAGACGCAGAATTCGTATTCGCTTGCCGGCTTCGTCACGCACTACCTGGGATTGACCGGCCCCTCCTTCGTGGTGTCTTCGGCATGCTCGTCGAGCGCAAAAGTGTTCGCCAATGCGATGCGCATGATGGCCGCGGGCGTGTGCGATGCAGCAGTGGTCGGCGGAGTGGACAGCCTGTGTCTCAGCACGCTGTACGGCTTCAATTCGCTGGGCCTGGTTTCCCGCTTCCCATGCCGTCCGTACGACGCCGACCGGGATGGCATCTCCGTCGGCGAGGGGGCTGGCTTCGTGCTGATCGAACGAGCAACTCCTGATAACTCATCCGGTGCGATGATGTTGCTGGGTGTCGGCGAAAGCTCCGATGCTTACCACATGTCCACACCGCATCCCGAAGGGCTGGGAGCGAAGCTGGCGATGCAGCGTGCCCTCGATTCTGCAGGCCTCAAGGCGGGCGATATCGACTACATCAACCTGCACGGAACTGCGACCAAGTCTAACGATGCCAGCGAGGGCAAGGCAGTCGCCGATGTGTTCGGCGCCAGTGTCCCATGCAGTTCGACCAAGGGCTGGACGGGGCACATGTTGGGCGCCGCGGGAATCACTGAAGCCATCATCGCCATGCTGGCGGTCGAGCATGGCTTCATACCGGGCAGCATGCACACGCAAAGGCTCGACCCCGCCATGACGATCGATTACCGGATAGAGAACGGCGAAGCGAAGATAAAGCGCGTGCTGAGCAACTCGTTCGGCTTCGGCGGCAGTAATTGCAGTCTGGTGCTGGGGAGGAAGGCATGATGCGCTGCTTCATCGAGGGTATCGGATTGCTTGGGCCGGCCCTGGACGGCTGGCCGGCCAGCCGCGCCGCGCTGACAGGCGACGTCGCCTATCTTTCTGCGCCGACGAACCTGCGCGCCAGCGACATGCTGCCTGCGGCGGAACGCCGGCGTGCCGGCGTGCCGATCAAGCTGGCGCTGGCCGTCGGCCAGGAGGCCTTCCTGCAGTCCGGGCGCGACGCCAGTACTGCGGCGACAGTATTCACTTCTTCCGGAGGCGACAACGACAACGTGCATGCCATCAACGGCATTCTGGCGACCGCGCCGCGCGAAGTGTCGCCTACCCGGTTCCACAATTCCGTGCACAACGCGTGCGGCGGGATACTGGTGCATCGCGGCAGGCTCGCATGAACCATCCACCAGCCTGTGCGCTTACGATGCAAGTTTTGCTGCAGGGCTGCTGGAGTCTGCCACGCAAGTGACGGTGGACGATGCCGTCGTGGCATTGATCGCCTATGACCACCCCTATCCCGAGCCGCTGCATACCGTGCGCCCAATCGCCGCGGCATTCGGCATGGCCCTGATCCTTGCGCCGCGACAGACGGAAAGATCCCTGGCCGCGATAGAAGTGGAATTCGTGTCTGGTAAAGCGGACGAAACCCCCATGCCGGAACCGGGGCTGGAGACGCTGCGCCGCGGCATACCTGCAGCGCGCAGCCTGCCGTTGCTGGCGGCGCTGGCCGGCGGCAAGGCAACGCAGATCAGCATCGACTACTTCGACGACAATCACCTCAACATTCGCGTGACGCCATGCTAGCGGACAAGGCGGCGATCGCCAAAGTCATTCCCCACACAGGCAGCATGTGCCTGCTCGACGCCGTGCTCGAGTGCGACGCACAGCGCATCCGCTGCACCAGCGGAACGCATCGCGACGCAGACAACCCCATGCGCTCGGGCGACGCGTTGCTTGCCCTGTGCGGCATCGAATACGCGGCGCAGGCCATGGCGGTGCACGGTGCATGGGATGCGAAATTCGACCAGAAGCCGCGCGCCGGTTACCTGGCCGCGCTACGCGATGTCTCCTGCCACGTGATGCGGCTGGATGACCTGAGCGACGATCTTATGATCGACGCGGAGAAAGTGATGGGCGACGAGGCGCGCGTCATCTACCAGTTCAATATCCACGCGGGACCGACCAAGGATCATGAGCGGACGCGCCACGGTGGTGCTGGATGCAGACAAGGTGGCCGCATGAAGCGCGCGCTGGTCACGGGCGGCAGCGGCGGCATCGGCGCTGCGATCTGCCGCAAGCTCGCGGCGGATGGCTTCCACGTCTATGTGCATGCCAACAGCGGATTGCAGCGGGCAGAGGACGTCGTCGCGGAGATCAGAGGCGCCGGCGGCAGCGCGCAAGCCATCAGCTTCGATGTGGCGAACGCCGAGCAGACTGCAAACGCACTGCAAACCGTGTTGGCCGAAGGCGCGATCCAGGTACTGGTCAACAACGCGGGCATCCACGACGATGCCGTGCTGCCGGGCATGAACGCGCAGCAGTGGCACCGTGTGATCGATGTCTCGCTCAACGGCTTTTACAACGTGACCCAGCCGCTGCTGCTGCCGATGATAGGCAAGCGCTGGGGCCGCATCATCAATATCTCCTCGGTAGCCGCCATCGCCGGCAACCGCGGCCAGACCAACTACGCGGCGGCCAAGGCCGGACTGCACGGCGCGACCAAGTCGCTCGCGCTGGAAGTCGCCAGCCGCGGTATCACCGTCAATGCCATCGCTCCCGGCATCATCGAATCGGCCATGACAGAGAACGTGTTCGACAAGGACGCCATCAAGCGGCTCGTGCCGGTGGGCCGCGCGGGCAAGCCCGAGGAGGTCGCCGATCTGGTGGCCTTCATCGCCTCCGACAAGGCTGCCTATATCTCCGGCCAGATCATCTCCATCAATGGCGCGATGATCTAGCAGGGTATTGCAAAACTACTGCGGCAGTCATCTGCTGCGTTGCGCGGTACTCGGAATCCTCATGTATCAACTATACATTCCGGTTCCTGCGTTCCGTGCGCCTTGCATCTGGCTGTCCTCGCTACGTTTTTCAATACCCTGCTAGAGTCGATACGGGAATGGGGTAAAATGCGCCCGGTGAAATAAACGACAGGGAGCATCATGGCAGCAAGCGCACAAGAAAAAGAGTTGGCACAACTCATCGTCACCTCGTTGAACCTCGAAGTTTCGGCCGACGAGATCGAACCGGATGCACCGCTGTATGGCGAAGGTCTGGGGCTGGACTCGATCGACATCCTCGAACTGTCGCTGGCGATCTCCAAGGCCTACGGCGTGCAGCTCAAGTCCGACGACGCCGACAACAACAAGATATTCAGCTCGCTGCGCAGTTTGAACGAGCATATCCAGCAGCATCGTCCCAAGTGATCCAGGCCCCGCCGCCCGGCGGGCGCTTTCATTCCATGAACGACAACAACGCCGCTTTCATCGCTGAACTCAAAGCGTTCATCCTTGCCGCCGTCGACAAGGTCGAGCCCGAGGGGGGGCTGCGCGACGACGAAGCCTGGTTCGGCGACGATGCCAGGCTGGGGCTCGATTCTCTCGATGCCTTGCAGATATCGATGGCGATCCAGAAGAAATACGGCGTGCGCATGCCGGACAGCAAAGAGACGCGCCGCGCCCTGAGTTCGCTGGCGACGCTGGCCGAACACCTGCAGAACGCAAAATGAGCCCCATCCATCTTGCCGGACGCGGACTGGCCTGTTCGCTCGGGCTGGGCGTGGCGCAGGCGCTCGCGAACTTGCGACAGGGCGGGGCGCATATCACCCAGGTGACCTTGCCCGGCGCGATGGCAGGCGACTATCCCTTCCACGCCATTCCCTTAAGCCGAACCGACTGGAACGAACGCGCACGCGATCTGGTGCAACACGTCGCCGCCGAGGCTGGCGCGCAACAGATCCGCGACGGCGTATTGCTCATCGCCACCTCATCCTTCGATATCGGCGCGGTCGAGCGCGGCGTGACCCAGATGGACTATCAGGCATTCGCCGCCAAGGTCGCCGCCTGGCTGGAGTGGACCGGGCCGGTACATGTGGTGAACACGGCCTGCACCTCCAGCCTGAATGCATTGTTGACGGCACAAGCCTTGTTGCGTGGTGGCGCAGCGACGGATGTGCTGGTGCTCGGAATCGAACTGGACAATCGCCTGACCTTGTGCGGTTTTGCCGCCCTGCAACTGCTTTCCAGAACCAGCAGCAAGCCCTTCGGCGCGCAGCGCGACGGATTGGTGCTGGGCGAAGCCGTCGCTGCGCTCAGGCTGTCGACGCGCGAGACCGGCCTCTGGCGGCTGGCGGGCGGGGCGAACGTGGTGGACGGCAGCCAACCGACCGGTGCTGCGGCGACGGCAGTGAGCGAGATGTGCCGTCAGGCATTGGCCGACAGTGGCGTGACCGCAGGAGACATCGACCTTATCAAGGTGCAGGCCGCCGGCAGTCCCGGCAATGACGCGGCCGAAGCGCAAGGTTTGCGGGCTGCGTTCGATGTCGTGCCGCCGCTGGTGTCGCTCAAGGCGGCGATGGGACACACCATGGGCGCTTCCGGTGCTGCGGAGATTGCGTTGCTCACCGCCTGTCTGGAACAGGACGCATGGCCGCGCTATTCGTACGAGTCCGACCCGGAACTGGGCGTCACACTGGCGACCGTTCCGCCAAAGAATGTGCGCCGGATGATGGCGACGATATTGGGATTCGGCGGCAGTCACGCGACAGTTGTAGTGGAGCGCGCATGAATACTTTTGCCATTCAGGGACGCTGCATCGCCACCCCGCCGCCGGCAGACTGGCGTGACCAGTTGGCACAAAGGCTGGGTGCCAAGCCGCGCCGCATCGGCACTTGGGCGGAACTGGGCTTGTATGGCGCGCTGCGCTGCATGGCAGATGCAGGCGAGACGACGCTGCCGCAGGATGCGCAGATATGGCTGGGCAGCCAGCGCGGTACCCACGCTGCGACGGCTGCCGTGCTCGATCAGCTGCGCGACGACCTGCCCATGCCGCTGGCGTTCCTGCAGACGCAGCCAAGCCAGCTGCTGGCGCTATTGGCAGCGCAGCTGGAGTGGAAAGGTCATGCCTGTTTTGTCGCTGGAGGCGATCCCCTAGGGTTTGCTGCGTCTGGCTGCTGCAGAACCCCGCGATCGGCGGGGTTCTGCTCGGCTGGGTCGATGACATGGACGGCGGATCGACCAACTGGTTGCGCCTGCGCCCGTCTGCGGCAGCGGCAGGCGATCTCGCTCCTCTTGCTTCGGATAAGGTGTTCTCGCAAGGGCATTCCCTTCTGCACATCGATGCCATGGGCTTGCGAGGGAGCCTTGCGGGGCAGGCGAACCTTGGAGAGTCGGGGGCGGGATGATAGAATCAAAACGTTTTTCAATTTACCTCAATTAGTTGCGTGGCCGCATTGAACACAGCATCGACCTCCCATCCGATCAAGCGCGTACTGATACTGAACTATTCGCAGACCGGACAGCTCACCGAGATCACCCGGCGCATCGCCGCTCCGCTGGAGCAGGACGACGGCATCCGGGTGCATATCGAGACTTTGCGGCCGGCCGCGCCGTTTCCCTTCCCGTGGGGTTTCTTCAGCTTCCTCGATGCCTTTCCGGAATCGGCGCATATGGCGCCGCCGCCGCTGCAGCCGCTGTCGCTGACCGGTGACGAGGACTTCGATCTGGTGATCCTGCCCTATCAAGTCTGGTTCCTTGCGCCGTCGCAGCCGGTCACTGCCTTCCTCAAACATCCGCTGGCGAAGAAACTGCTGGCGGGCAAGCCGGTGGTCACCGTGATCGCCTGCCGCAACATGTGGATGCTGGCGCAGGAAAAAATGAAAGCCATGCTGCAAGATTGCGGCGCGCGCCTGCTGGACAACGTCGCGCTGGTCGATCCCAGCCCGACCATGGCCAGCCTGTGGAGTACGCCGTTCTGGCTGCTGAGCGGCAAGAAGGATTTCCTCAAGTTCCTGCCTCCGGCAGGCGTGGATGCGGCAAGCATCCAGGCCGCACGCCGCTTCGGCCTGGCGCTGCGCGACGCGTTGCACGAGGGCCAGGAGCGCGGCAGCGTGCCGCTGCTCGCAGGATTGAAGGCGGCGGATTCCAATCCGCATCTGCTGTTCAGTGAGAAGGCCGCCACGCGCAGCTTCTTCGTCTGGGGCAAGCTGCTGCGTGCGGCGGGCAAACCCGGCCAGTTGCGCCGTTATCCATTCCTGATTTTGTATGTGATGTTTTTGATTACCCTGATCTCGACGGTCGTGCCGGTGAGCCTGCTCATCCAGTCGCTGTTGCGCCCGTTCATGCGGCGGCGCTTTGCGGCATTGAAGCAGCAGTTCGATTCGCCGTCGGGTTCGGGTACGGAGAGGATGCACCAGTATGAGTTGTGATGTATTTCTGACGCGCACTGCCTCGTTCCTGCCGCTGGAGCCGGTAGGCAACGACGAGATGGAGTCCGTGCTCGGCATGGTCGGCGGCAAGCCATCCAAGGCGCGCCGCATCGTGTTGCGCAACAACGGCATCCAGCATCGCCACTATGCGCTCGACCGCGTCAGCGGCGAGCCGGTAATGACCAATGCCGAGATGGCCGCCAAAGCGGTGCGAGCCCTGGGCGATGTCGGCAAAGTGGATAGTCTGGCGGCGGCGACTTCGCGCCCCGACCAGCTCATGCCGGGGCATGGCGTGATGGTGCATGGCGAACTGGGCTGGCCGCGTCTGGAAGTGGTGTCGCTGTCGGGCATCTGTGTGGCGGGTGCCGCGGCGTTCAAGCACGCATGGCTGGCTGTGCGCGCGGGCGACGCGCAGCGTGCAGTGGCGGTGGCCTCCGAATTGGCCTCGGTGGGCCTGCATGCGCGCAACTTCGATGCCGAGGCCGAGCACAAGGTAAAAGAACTGGAGGAGCGTCCCGAGATCGCCTTCGAAAAGGATTTCCTGCGCTGGATGTTGTCCGATGGCGCCGGGGCCGTGCTGCTGGAGAACAAGCCGAGCGGGCCGCTGAGCCTGAAAGTGGACTGGGTGGAACTTTCGTCGGCCGCGCACGAATTGCCGGCCTGCATGTATTCCGGCGCCGAGAAGAACGCCGACGACACGCTGACCGGCTGGCAGCAGTTCACGCCGCAGGACTGGGCGACGCGCTCGGTGTTCACCGTGAAGCAGGACGTGAAGCTGCTCAACGAGAACGTCATCCGCGCCACGCTGACCGATCCCCTGCGCGAGCTGGTGAAGAAACACAATCTGGCGGCGCAGAGGATCGACTGGTTCCTGCCGCACTACTCTTCCAAATACTTCGCCGAACTGGTCGCGGCGGGCGTGGCCGAAGCGGGCCTGAACATCCCGCGCGAGAACTGGTTCACCAACCTGATCGAGAAGGGCAACACCGGCTCCGCTTCGCCCTACATCATGCTGGACGAGTTGTTCCATTCCGGCCGTATCAAGAAAGGCCACAAGTTGCTGATGTACATCCCGGAGAGCGGGCGTTTCTCCAGCGGCTTCATCTTCATGGAAGCGGTCTGATGGATGTGAACGACGTACCGCAGGAAGGCAACCGCACCATGGGCGGCCACAAGCGCGCCATGTATGCGCGCGATGCCGACGGCCGCATCGTCATCGTCGCCTCCGCGGGCGGCGAGGTGGACGAGACCGTCACCCTGCAAGCGCTGGAGTTCATCCGCGAGATGACCGAAGCCGCGCGCAAGCGCGTCGAAGCGGGCGAGACCTCGCCGCTGGAATACTGGATGTACGCGCAGCGTCTCGACCTGCCGCAAATGTCGCAGGTCACCGGCTTCTGGCAATGGCGCATCCGCCGCCACTTCCAGCCGCAGCGTTTCGCCAAACTCTCCGGCGACATCCTGCAACGCTACGCCGACGTGATGGGCATCACTGTCGAACAACTCAGAACACTGCCATGAACATGCTCATCGAAAAGTTCCAGCACCGCCACGCGGCGCATTGCGAGAGCGGCGTGGCTTCGTCCATGCTGTCGCATCACGGCGCAAAGATTTCCGAGGCGATGGCCTTCGGTCTGTCGGCCGCGATGGCCTTCGCCTATCTGCCCTTCGTCAAGTTCGCCGGATTCCCGCTCATCGCTTTCCGCATGCCGCCCAAGGCCATCCTCAAGGGCATGGTCAAGCCGTTCAAGATGCGTTTCCATTTCGAGACCTTCCGCGACCAAGACAAGGGCATGCGGCGTCTCGACGAACTGCTGGCCGAAGGCCACATCGTCGGCATCCAGACCTCGGCGTTCTGGCTGCCGTATTTTCCCGCCGACATGCGCTTCCACTTCAACGCGCACAACCTCATCGTCTACGGCAAGGAAGGCAACGACTACCTGATCAGCGATCCGGTCGCCGAAACACCCCAGCGTTGCGATGCGGAAAACCTGCAGAAGGCGCGCTTCGCCACCGGCCTGATGGCGCCCAAGGGCTTGCTGTATTACCCCGAAGAGATCGGCCAGAAAGAAGTGACGGCGGAAGCCGTACTACGCGCCATCAAAAAGACGGTGCGCGTCATGCTGGGCCCCGTGCCCATCGTCGGCGTTCGCGGCATGCACATGCTCGCCAATCGCGTTGGCAAACTCGATACATCGGACAAGCTCAGCCTCAACTACGTCGGCCACATCGTGCGCATGCAGGAAGAGATCGGCACCGGCGGCGCGGGGTTCCGTTTCCTCTACGCCGCTTTTTTGCAGGAAGCGGCGGATATCACCGGACGTGAAGAACTGAAGATGCTGGCTGAGAAGTTGAACGTGATCGGCGACGGCTGGCGCGAGTTCGCGTTGAAGGCGGTGCGCATGATCAAAGGCCGCGAAGCCTTCGATCCGAAACTGCTGGCGCAGATGCTGCACAAGCAGGCGGATGATGAGAAGGGATTTTTTCAGGCGTTGAAGAAAGCAGTGGCCTGAGATTCACCCAGTAGTAGGGTGGGCACGTTTCTGTGCCCACGCTGATACTTCAATTCCAGAATCAACCCTTCGAGTGATGAGTAGGATGGGTGGAGCGTAGCGATACCCATCAATCAAAACCAACACCGTCGGGGGTAGCCCGACAGCAAGTCACTTTTCTCGTCTTGCCGAGAAAAGTAACCAAAAGAGGGCGCCCCCAGCGCGCCGCCCCTTCGGGGTTCCCTCCGTTGCTCGACTGGTCAGGCCTCCTCATAAACTCGCACGACCCGCTACGCGGTCACGTGCTCAAACATATTCGTCGGACTACCCCTGACCAGCCTGCGCTACTCGGCGGCGCACAGGGGAAGGAAAGGTCAAAAGCCAAACCGCATGGTGGGCAACAAGTTGCCCACCATAGTCAAAACAATTCGACTCCGGTACATTGGGGGTTCATAACTGTGGCTGCCTAATATGTCCAATACCAAGTTAACAGAATGGCAACTGACCGAAATAAGACCGCTCGAACGTAAACTTCGGGAGGCAGTGCAACAAGCGGAATCCGAGTTGGCGGTTGAACTGGCAGGGAAGATACAGAATCTCTTTCCTTATGATCGCAAACATCATCGGTTATTGCGCGCAAAACTTTGGGCTTATGAGGCATGCTTGGATGCTAATCGCTTAACCTACGCAGAAACAGGCCTAATTGGCATCAGAAAATTGTCTGAGTCCAATACCCGTCTATATCTTGAAGCGACCTCTCTTCTGGCTGTTTGCCTTCTGAGACAGAAAAAAACCTCTGACTCGAAAAAACTTATTCATGAAGCTATTTCGAAAATCAATAACATTACGTCAGATCGTACTCGTCATCAGTTTCAAAAAAGGTTGATTGAAAGGATTGAAGAGGAGTGCATTCTTGCGGAGCTAATTGGCGCAGGGGAGAAAGAGCTTGATGCCCAAGAGGTAGAAGCTAAAGCAATTTTCTTAGTCCAGCGAAATTCTGACGACGAAATATTCAAATTGATTGGGAATAGCGTTCCGGTTTCCAGCGTATCGCTCTTAAGCGATGTTCGCACATACTCAATTAAGCAGCTTCCTGCGCCCGATCGAAAACTATTGCCAGCACCTGAAAAGGCAGAAGACCCAAAGCAAATAGGCCGAATTACTTTTGCTATTCTTCGCAGAATTGCGTGGAAAACATTCTGCAAGCCATCAAGCCCTATTTATAAACTTTGGTCGAATCGTGTGCCAAAGGTTTTCAATGAGGGTTATTTCTCAGCGGCAGTAATTACATCCATGGGTGATCTAAGGATTGGGATTCCAATGATTGCAAGTGGTCTTACTGCGCTAATCATGAAATATTCCGCTGAGGAATTTTGCGAATTAGCCAAACCCAAAGGCCTGATGATTGCGCCCGATGAGAAATAACCTTGAAGCGTGGGCACGAAGTGCCCACGCTGTGGTTTCTGGTTTCTGGTTTTTGACTTTCTTTCCCCTGTGCGCCGCCGAGTAGCGGAGACCAGACAGGGGCAGTCCGACGAATATGTTTGAGCACGTGGCCGCGTAGCGGATCGTGCGAGTTTATGAGGAGGCCTGTCTGGTTGAGCAACGCAGGGAACCCCGAAGGGGGCGGCGCGCCGGGGGCGCCTTCTTTGGGTTACCTTTCTTGGCAAGACAAGAAAGGTAACTAGCTGTCGGGCTACCCCCGACGGTTTTCGATGGGTATCGGTACGCTCCACCCATCCTACGGCTGAGTCCCCGACGGTGTTGGTTTTGAATTTGGCTGAATCCGCGTGGGCACAACAGCGTGCCCACCCTACAAATTACAGCGGCTTGTCCGCCAGATAAGTCGAAAACATCCCCACATCCACCGTGCGCCGCACGTTCACGAATCCCGCGCTTTCCAGCGTCGCCATCACCTTCTCCGGCGCGGCGCAGGCTTCGATGGTGTCCCAGTAATAGCGCCACAATTGCGCGGTGTCCTTGTCCTTGGCGACCAGTTTTGCCAGCATGGGCACGGCGTATTTGCAGTATCCCTTGAGCAGTGCCGTGGCGATCCTGCCCTTGGGCGGGGTGATTTCGAGGATGCATACCTTGCCGCCCGGTTTCAGCACGCGGTGGAACTCGGCGAATGCGACCGACATGTCCGATACATGGCGCAGGGCGTAGCCCATGCTGAGGAAATCGTAGCCGGCGGCGGGCAGCGGGATCGATTCGGCGCGACCTTCGATCACGGTCACCCCGGCAGGCAGTTTGGCGTTGCGGATCATGCCCGCGCTGGGATCGACCCCGGTGACCAGGCTGGCATCGCCGAGGATGCGCACGGCCTGCTTCGCCACCAGGCCGGTGCCCATGCCGACATCCAGGATGCGCATGCCCGGCTTCAGGCCGGCGAACTCCAGCATCTTGCGGCGGTAGGCCGGACCCGTGCCCAGGCCGAGGATCTTCTCCACCCGGTCGTAATCGGGCGCGGTCTTGTCGAACTGCTCGCCGACCCACTCGCGGCGGTCTTCTTCGCGTTGATAGTATTCGGTGAGCGGGGCGTGCGGGGCGTGGACGATGTTGCCGGATGCGTCGTTGGATGGGCTGGACATGATTCGGATTCATACCTCGGATTGTCAGTGCAGCGCATGCTAACTGAAATTTCGCGGCGGCGCGCGTGAAATGGTCGGGCAGGGGCAGGTGCACGGGGCAGGGCTGCGTGTTTCAAGGTAGAATGGCGGCCTGAAAGCAATCGGGGATTTGCCTTGCAGTTCGACAGAAAAGACTCAGCCGCAGAACGGAATACCTTGTACACCACCGTGCATTTCTTCAGACAATTCGCAGGCCGTCCGGCCCTGCGGGCAGCGCACTTGCGGAGAGCGTGACATGCGGCATCTGGGCAAAATCCTGCTGCTGGCGGCGTTCATCGCTTACCCCATTCTGTTGCACGCCTTCATCCTCAAGGACGAGGTGGAGATGTCGCACCTGCTGTTCGTGTTCGCGCCGCTGCTGGCCGTGGCGGCATGGGTTGCGTTCCGCATGGTGGGCAAGGCGTGGTGGCCGCTGCTGGGCCTGGCTTTTGCCGGGGCGATCTATTACATCGCCACCGGCGATTATGGGCGCATCGGCCTGTTGGCCGTGAACGGCCTGTCGCATGCCACGCTCAACCTGTTCCTGCTCTGGCTGTTCGGGCGCACCCTGCTGCGCGACCGCGAGCCGCTGATCTCGCAGATATCGCGCCGTATCAACGGCGAGTTGAGGCCGGAGGTGGCCGGATACACCCGCCATGTGACCATCGCCTGGTGCATCTTCTTCCTGATGCAAGTGACCACTTCGGCGTTGCTGTACGCGTTCGCGCCGCTCGCCGCGTGGTCATTCTTCATCAACGTATTGAACTTGCCGCTGCTGATACTCATGTTCGTGGCCGAGAAGGCCTATCGTACTGCGCGCTTTCCCAACCATCCGAAGACTTCCATCCTCAAGGCGATCGAGGTGTACAGCAAGGACTTTGCTGCGCCCAAGAGAGCGGACACCGAACGCTGAGGTTTCAGATCCATGGCAGCGATCCCGCTCATTCGCCACACCGATCCCGCCAGCGTGTTCGCCTGGTGCGCCGGACAGCCGCTCTCCGCCGCGCACTTCCTGCGCGATGTCGCGCAACTCGCGAAACAACTGCCGGACAAACGCCATATCCTGAATCTGTGCACCGACCGCTACCGGTTTGCGGTCGGCTTCGCGGCTGCGCTGTCGCGCGGGCAGGTCAGCTTGCTGCCGCCCAATTACACCGCCGATTTCGTCGCGCGTCTGAATCTGCGCTACCCCGATACCTATTGCCTGACGGACGGCGCGACCGATCTGCCCGGCGTCGAGATCGTCGACGTTCCCGGAAGCATTCTCCGGCGATGCAGTGGCGGATGTGCCGCTGATAGCGGAGACGCAACGCGCAGCGCTGGTGTTCACCTCCGGTTCCACCGGCGACCCGGTGGCGCACGAGAAATCCTGGGGCAGCCTGTGCAAGGGTGCCGTCGCCGAGGCGGCCCGCCTTGGCATCGCGCAGGATTCCGGTATGGCGGTGCTGGGCACGGTTCCGGCGCAGCATATGTACGGGCTGGAATCGAGCATGCTGCTGGCCATGCAGAACGGGCTGGCGCTGGTCGCCGAGCGCCCGTTCTATCCGGCGGATATCTGCGCAAGGCTGGCGGCCTTGCCGCGACCGCGCTGCCTGATCACCACGCCGGTGCATCTGCGCACCCTGTTGTCCGAGGTGACTGAACTTCCACCTGTCGAATTCGTGCTGTGCGCCACCGCGCACCTTGCGCCGCAGCTGGCGAGCGAAGCCGAGGCGCGTTTTGCCGCGCCGTTGTACGAGATCTACGGCTGCACCGAGGCAGGCATGGTGGCGAGCCGGCGCACGACCGAGGGCGCGGCCTGGCGCCTGCTGCCCGGCGTCGAAATGCTGCAGGACGAGCAGGGCAGCCGCGTGCGCGGCGGGCACGTCGAGATCGAAGCTCTGCTTTCCGACGTGATCGAACGCAACCCGGACGGCACGTTCATGCTGCACGGGCGCACCGCGGACCTGGTGAACATCGCGGGCAAGCGCACCTCGCTGGCGAGCCTCAACCATCATCTGAACGCGATCCCTGGCGTGCAGGACGGCGTGTTCCTGATGCCCGACGATGGCGACGGGGCAGTGACCAGGCCCATGGCCTTCGTGGTGACACAGGACCTGAGCGCAGAACATATCCTCAACGCGTTGCGCAACAGCGTGGACGCGGTGTTCCTGCCGCGTCCGCTGTATCTCGTCGATGTGCTGCCGCGCAACGCCACCGGCAAGCTGACGCGCGAATCGCTGCTGCGGCTCAAACAACAATGCGCGAAACGATGAACAAACTCACTCTACAGTTCGCGGCTGACCACCCGACCGGCGCCGGGCATTTCCCCGGCAATCCCATCATCCCCGGCGCGCTGCTGCTGGCCGAGGTGTTGCGCTGCATCGAACAGGCGGAGGGTGCGCGCTTTTCCTCATGCAACGTCAAAGCGGCGAAGTTTCTGCACCCGGCGCGTCCGGGTGACCGCGTGGAGATCGAGTATGGCCGTTCGGCGACAGGGACCATCGAGTTCCAGTGTGCGGTCGCGGGAAACAAAGTCTTATCGGGAGCCGTCGTTGCAGCTGCGTGAAGACAGCGGCGCGAAGTCTGCACCGGACTGGTCTGCCAGGCCGGAACGCAGCAACACGCTGGCGATCCGCTTCATCGTCTGGGTGGCGCTCACGCTGGGCCGGGCCGCTGCCCGCCTGTTCCTGTACCCGATCTGCCTCTATTTCCTGCTGTTCGCGGGCGCGGCGCGCGCCGCATCGAGGCAGTATCTGCGCCGCGTGCTGGGGCGCGAAGCGCGTATCAGCGACGGCTTCCGCCACATCCATACCTTCGCTTCGACCATACTGGACCGGGTGTTCCTGCTCAACGGCCGCTTCGACAAGTTCGATGTCCGCGTGCATCTGGACGAAGCCGCGAAAAAGATGATCGCCAGCCAGCAAGGCTGCATCCTGCTCGGCGCGCACCTCGGCAGTTTCGAGATCATGCGCGCCTACGCCGACCAGATACAGGGGCCGCCTGCCAGTGTGGTGATGTACGAGGAGAATGCGCGCAAGCTCAACTCTGTCCTGAAGGCGATCAATCCCGATCTGGCGCAGCAGGTGATCGCGCTGGGCAAGGTGGACTCCATGCTCAAGGTGGAGCAGGCGCTGCAGCGCGGCGAGTTCATCGGCATCCTCGCCGACCGCGGCCTGGAACAGGGCGGCGGCAGCGTGACCTGCGAGTTCCTGGGCGCGCCGGCGAGATTCCCCAGCGGCCCGCTGCGCATGGCGTACATGCTGAAGAGTCCGGTGCTGCTCATGGTGGGCGTGTACCGCGGCGGCAACCGTTACGACCTGTACTTCGAAGAGCTGATGGACATGGGCAACAGCCGCACTGCCGCGCAATGAGCTGATCCGCCAGGCGCAGTTGCGCTATGTGGCGCGCATCGAACATCATTGCCGCAATGCTCCCTACAACTGGTTCAATTTCTACGACTTCTGGAAACCATGATGCGCTTCCTGTTCACGCTGCTGTGTCTCGCCTCCGCCATGGCCCATGCCGAGACGGTATCGTCCGTTCCTTCGACTGACTGGGGTTTGCCGCAACTGATGCAGAGCCTGGCGCAGGTGCAGCGTGCGCAAGGCAAGTTCGTCGAACGCAAACACCTCAAGGTGCTGGACGTGGCGCTGACATCGTCCGGCACGCTGTCGTTCCAGGCGCCCGGCCATCTGGAAAAACGCACGCTCGCGCCCAGAGAAGACAGTCTGGTGCTCGACCAGGGCGTACTCACCATCGAGAACAAGGCGCGCAACATCAAGCGCACCCTGGTGTTGCAGGAATATCCGGTGGTGTGGGCGTTCGTCGAGAGCATCCGTTCCACGCTGGCGGGCGACCTGCCCACGCTGGAGCGTTTCTACAAGGTCGAGTTGAAGGGCGACGCATCGAAGTGGCGCATGAAGTTGCAGCCCCGCGATCAGCGGACGTACCAGATGGTCAGCGAGATCGTCTTCGTGGGACGCGCTAACCGCGTGACCAGCATCGAAATGCGCGAAGCGAACGGCGATCACTCGACCATGACGGTGACCGAGGAAGCGCCGTGAACCTGCGCAAATATGTCTTCGTAGCCGTCTGGCTGGCGTTCGTCGCGGCCTGCGTGCTGGTGATCGGCAATTCCCGGTTCACCGCCGACATGTCGGCATTCATGCCGCGCGACCCGACGCCCACGCAGAAGATCATGGTGGAGCAGTTGCGCGACGGCGTGGTGTCGCGCCTGATCCTGATCGGCGTGGAAGGTGCACCGGCACCGCAACTGGCACAGATCAGCAAGGACATGGCGGCCAAATTGCGCACTTCGCCGGAGCTGGCGGCAGTGAACAACGGCGAACAGGCCGGCATGGAAAAGGATCTCGAGTTGCTGCAGCGCAACCGCTACCTGCTGAGCGACGCTGTCACACACGAGCGTTTCTCCGCCCAGGGGCTGCGCGACAGTCTGAACAACTATCTCGACCTGCTCGCCAGTCCGATGAGCGGCATGGTGCAGAGCGTGCTGCCCACGGATCCCAGCGGCGAGCTGATCCACATGCTGGAGCAGTTGCAGGGCCAGGCACATCCCGCGATGCAGGATGACGTGTGGTTCTCCGCCGACGGCAAGCGCGCCATGTTGCTGGCCCACACCAAAGGTGCGGGCAACGACATCGACGCGCAGGAACGCGCCATGCAGGCGATCCAGGGCGCGTTCGACGATGCGCGCAAGGCCGTGCCCGAGGCGGCAGCCGCGCAAGTGCGCATGACCGGCCCCGGCGTGTTCTCGGTGCAGTCGCGCGCCTCCATCAGGGATGACGCGGCGAAGCTCTCGCTCATCGCCACGCTGCTGGTGGCGAGCATGCTGATGCTGCTTTACCGTTCGCCGCGCGTGCTGGCGCTGGGGCTGTTCCCGGTGGCGACCGGCGCGCTGGCGGGTGTGGCTGCGGTGAGCCTGTGGTTCGGCAGCGTGCACGGCATCACGCTCGGTTTCGGCGTCACGCTGATCGGCGAAGGCGTGGACTACGCCATTTACCTGTTCACGCAGATCGAGCAGAAGGGTACACCGCAGAGCACCCTGAAGCGGATATGGCCGACCATACGGGTGGGCGTGCTGCTTTCCATCTGCGGTTTCTCCGCCATGCTGTTCTCCGGGTTCACCGGGTTGGCCCAGCTGGGACTGTTCTCCATCGCCGGACTCATCGGGGCGGTGAGCACCACCCGCTGGGTGTTGCCGCAGTTGCTGCCGCAGGGTTTTGCAGTGCACCCTCCCCGGCGGCTGGGCGGACTGCTGATGGCGCTGGTGCGCCGCGCGCCGCGCGCACGCATCGCGCTGCTCGCGGCGACGGCAGTGGCGGTGGTGTTCATCGCGGTCAAGCGCGACTCGTTGTGGAACGACAGCCTGTCGAGCATGAGCCCGATCGCGAAGGAATCGCTGACGCTGGACGAGCAGTTGCGCCGCGACATGGGCGCGCCGGACGTGCGCTACATGCTGGTGCTGAACGGCAGCGACGAAGAGAACGCCCTGCAGCAGAGCGAAGAACTCGCCCCCGTCATGCGCGACCTGGTGGCGCGCGGCATGCTGGATGGATTCGATGCACCGCCATTGCCCAGCCGCAAGGCGCAACTGGCGCGGCAGGCGGCGTTGCCCGGCGAACTGGAGTTGCGCCGCAACATGACCGAAGCCCTGCGCGGCATGCCGTTCCGCAGCGGCACCTTTGCGCCGTTCGGCAAGGAGGTCGCCGACGCGAAACAGCAGGCGCTGCTCGACCGCACAGCTCTGCAAGGCACTGCACTCGGCCTGAAGCTCGATACCTTCCTGGTGCGGCGCGACGGTGGCTGGTCGGTGTTGCTGCCGCTGCGCGGGGTGAAGGACGCGCCGGGCATAGAGCAGGGCATCCGGCATGAGTCCGAGGTCACGTTTGTGCTGCTCGACATGAAGCACGAATCCGAACAGATGTTCCGCGATTACCGCCACGAAGCCAGCAAGAACGCCCTGCTCGGCGCGCTGGCCATCGTCGTCCTGTTGTTCGTCAGCCTGCGCTCGGTGCGCCGCGTCCTGGAAGTGTCATTGCCGCTGGTGGCGGCCGTCGTCGCGGTGACCGCATGGCTGGTGCTCAGCGGGCACACCCTGTCCATCTTCCATCTGATCGGCCTGTTGCTGGTGGTGGCGGTGGGCTCGAACTATGCGCTGTTCTTCGATCATCGCTGTACTTCGGCACAGGACCGCGAGCGCACCGTCACTTCGCTGCTGTTCGCCAATGCCTCGACGGTATTGGGCTTCGGTCTGCTGTCGTTCTCGCAATCGCCGGTGCTCGGCGCCATCGGTTCCACGGTCGCGGTCGGCGCCGTGCTGAGCCTGGTCTTTTCTGCCATCCTGATCGTCAGGCACGATGGGGAATAAACGCTACATCCTTGGTTGCCCGGTACATGGGGGTCGGTTAAGATGCTCGGCGAATATCGGAGGTTGACGATCCCGTCCCGCGTGGCTAAGGAAGGAGACTGACATGAAACATGCATATCCTGTTCTTATTGCATTAGCCGCTGCGTTGACGACTGCCTGCGCATCGCCCCCGCCGAAAACGGAACCTCCCGAAAGCGCGCCAGCCACCAAGGCCGCGCCCGCAAAAGAGAGCGACAGGAAAGCGCCTGACGCCGAAAGCGTGGAGGCCGGCAAGCCCTCCGTGGACAGCATGTTCGCCAGGCTGAAGCTTGGCATGACCTTGAGCCAGGTGGAGGAGTTGATCGGCGCGCCGACCAGGCAATGGCGCCGCGCCACTGAGAAGGCGCGCATCCCGTATTACTTCGGGCCGGACCGCTGGGAGATCCAGTATGCCTACAAAGGCGAGGGCGTGTTGACCTTCAATTCGGAAGGCGAACAGTTGCTGACGCACATCGAGGTCAACACGGCCGAAGAGGGCCTGACAGAATTGCCAAAATAAGGAGTCATCATGGTTGAGCAAGAGAATTCGTGCGAGGTGCTGGTGATCGGGGGCGGTCCGGCCGGTTCCACTATCGCGGCGTTGCTGGCACAGCGCGGGCGCGATGTGCTGATGCTGGAGAAATCCAAACATCCGCGTTTCCATATCGGCGAATCGTTGCTGCCGATGAATATGCCGATGTTCGAAGAGCTCGGCCTGCTGGAAGAGATCAAGCGCATCGGCATCGTGAAACTGGGGGCGGAGTTCGTCTCGCCCTGGCACCCGGCGCCGGTGATGATCGATTTCAACGATGCGCTGGACAACACCTGGCCTTCCGCCTATCAGGTGCGCCGCGACGAATTCGACGAGGTGCTGTTCAAGAATGCCGCCGCCAAGGGCGCGCGTGTGGTCGAAGAATGCAAGGTGAAGGACATCCAGTTTCTGCCGGGCGAAGGCGCGCTGGTGGATACGCAGGACAAGGACGGCAACACGCAGCGCATCCGCGCCAGGTTCGTGGTGGACGCTTCCGGCCGCGACACCTTCCTGTCCAACCATTTCCAGATGAAGCACCGCAACAAGAAACACAACAGCGCCGCCATGTTCGGCCATTTCTCCGGCGTTAAACGTCTGGAAGGCGAAGTGGAAGGCAACATCAGCCTGTTCTGGTTCGACCACGGCTGGTTCTGGTTCATCCCGCTGCCCGACGGTAACACCAGCATCGGCGCGACCTGCTGGCCCTACTACATGAAGACGCGCAAGACCGATATGACCCAGTTCTTCATGGACACCATCGCCATGTGTCCGGCGCTGATGGAGCGCATGCAGGAGGCCAAGCTGGTCTCCCCGGTGACGGCGACCGGCAACTTCTCCTACCTGTCCGAGCGTTCTTCCGGCGAGAACTACATCCTGCTGGGCGACGCCTTCGCTTTCATCGACCCGATCTTCTCGTCCGGCGTGTTCCTGGCGATGGCCAGTTCCTTCGCCGGCGCCGACGGCGGTCGAGCGCTGCCTGAGCAAGCCGCAGGAAGCGGAGCACGCCCTGAAGGAATTCGACAAGGCCATCATGCAGGGGCCCAGGATATTCTCCTGGTTCATCTACCGCATCACCACGCCGGCCATGCGCAACCTGCTCATGTACAAGGGCACCGAGAGCAAGGTCAAGCGCGCGCTGATCTCCATCCTGACCGGAGACGTGTACCGCACCAATCGCTATGCCTTCTGGCTGTTCATGTTCAAGGTCATGTACTACGGCGGTTCGCTGCTTCATCTGAAGTCCAGCTTCATGGCCTGGCGCAAACGCAAGCGTTCGATCCAGGTCGTCGAGATGGGCGTGACGGGCTGATATGCGAAGTAGCGGCAGGCAATTCGGACTGGCATATCTCGATGCCGGGGAAATCGGCACATATCTCGAAAGTCACAGCGGGCATGTGTTGAGCGTGATCGGTTTCGGCCGCCCGCTCGCGCTTGCCGGCGACGGCAAGTGCGCCCGCTGTGGGTGGACATCCCGGTGCTGGGCGGCAACGCCAGCAGCTTCGAGGTCTGGACCAGCGATGCGCCGGTGACGCGCTGCGAACACCAGGGCATCTGCGGCACGACCGACGGCAAGGTGTTGTTCGCCAGCCTGACCCTGGAGCAGCATGCCGGCAAGACCCTGGAGGTGCTGGCGTCGCAGGCCTACACGCGCATCTTCGAGTTCATCGATCATTACGACTACCGCAACCTGTTGCGCGTCTGGCATTACTTCCCCCAGATCAACGACGACGAGAACGGCCTTGAGCGCTATCGCGGTTTCAACGTCGGCCGGCATGCCGCCTTCGTCGCCAACGGGCGCAGCATCGGCGAAGAGAGCGTGCCGGCGGCAAGCGCGCTGGGCAGCAACAGCGGCTCGCTGACCATCTATTTCATGGCCGGCAAGCAGCCCGGCAAGGCAGTGGAGAATCCGCGCCAGGTCAGCGCTTACCATTACCCGGACCAGTTCGGGCCGAAGAGCCCCATCTTCGTGCGCGCCCTGTCGGCGACACTGGGCGGGCAGGATTGCTTCTTCATCTCCGGCACCGCCAGCATCGTCGGCTACGAGACGCTGCACCAGGGCGATGCGGAGAAGCAGACCGCCGAGACGCTGCTCAATATCCGCACGCTGCTGCAGCAGATCCCGCACTACGACCCGGCGCAGGGGCGCATGCTGCTCAAGGTCTATCTGCGCCGCGACGCCGATCTGGCGATGGTGCGCGCCCAGGTGCAGGCCGAATTCGGCGCGGCGTGCAAGGCGGTCTACCTGCATTCCAACATCTGCCGTTCCGACTTGCTGCTGGAGATCGAGGGCGCCTATTTCAACGCTGCGCAGTAGCGCCCGGATTTCAGTCGCATGAAGAATCTGCTCCGGTCCGTCGTGTTGCTCTCGTCGCTCTGCTGTCTTTCCCGTTGCCCATGCGCAGACCGAGATCCGGCCGCTGTGGGAGATCGGCGCCGGGTTCGCGGCCATCGACTTCCCGGTTTACCGCGGCTCGGACGAGCGCAAGTTCTACCTGCTGCCGGCGCCCTATCTCGTCTATAACGGCGAGACCTTGCAGGTCAACCGCGAGCGCGTGCGCGGGCTGATCTTCAAGCGCGACCGCATCGAGATGGACGTCAGCGTGAACGGCTCGGTCCCCGCCAGGGGCGCCAAGGCACGGGAGGGCATGCCCGACCTCGACCCGACGCTGGAGATCGGCCCGTCGCTCAACTTCCATCTGCTGTATTCGGAGGACAAGCACAATACCTTCGACATGCGCATGCCGTTGCGCGCCGTCATTGCTTCCGACTTCACCCATTTTCGGCACACCGGCTGGGTGTTCCAGCCGCAGCTGAACCTGGATTTCCATGACATCGACCACAGCGGATGGAACATCGGGCTGGTGGGCGGCGTGATCTATTCCGACCGGCACTACCACGGCTATTTCTACGACGTCGAACCGCAGTACGCGACGGCGGAACGTCCGGCTTACAACGCTCCCGGCGGCTATGCCGGCACGCAGTTCATCTTCGCCTTCAACAAGCGCCATGAAGGCTACTGGACCGGCGGCTTCATGAAGTGGGACAGCCTCAAGGGGGCCGCCTTTGCCGACAGCCCGCTGGTCAGGAGTTCGGAGTATTTCACTGTCGGCTTCGCCATCACCTGGATCCTGGACAAGTCGGACCAGATGGTGGAAGTGGAATACGATTGAAGCGCTGGTGTTCATGAAACAGGCATGACCGTGTGCTACGCTTGCGAGCGAACGGAAAAAGACTCGGGGAAGCGATGACGTGATGTGGGCTTGGCGACAATTGAAATCGCTATATGAATACTGCGTGCTGTACGGCGGGCTGCTGTTCTTCGCGCTGATCTGCCTGGCGTGGAGCCTTCCCGCCGGCGTGCTACGCCATCTGCTGCCGCATCGCACCGCGCAGCGGGTAGGGCGCTACGCGATCATGCTGGTGTTCCGCACTTACCTGTTCGTGGTGCGCGCCAGCGGTCTGGTGAAATGCGACCTGTCTGCGCTGGACGTGTTGCGCAAGGATCCGTCGCTTATCATCGCCACCAACCACCCCGCGCTCATCGATGTGGTCCTGATCGGTTCGCGCCTGCCCAACTTCGTGTGCGTGCTGAAAGCGAAGCTGCTCGACAATCCCCTGCTCGGCGGCGGCGCCAGCATGGCCGGCTACGTGCGCAACGACTCGACCGGCATGCTGGTGCGCGAGTCCGCGGTGGCGCTGCGCGACGGCGCACAGCTGCTGATCTTTCCGGAAGGCACACGCACCGTGACCCCGCCGGTGAACGAGTTCAAGGGCGGCTTCGCACTGGTCGCCAAGAAGGCCGGCGTGCCGGTGCAGACCGTGTTCATCGAGGCGAGCAGCCCCTTTCTCGGCAAGCACTGGTCGTTCTTCGACAAGCCCGATTTTCCGCTGCGCTACCGGGTGCGACTGGGCGAGCGTTTCGAAATGAAGGGCGATGCGAAGACGTTCGCCGCCGACCTTGAACAATACTATCGCGAACAAATGACGCAGGCGCAGACATGACACCATCCACGACCCATCTGGTCCTCATTCCCAGTTACAACACCGGCGAGAAGGTGTACCAGACCGTACGCGCCGCGCGCGAACAATGGGCGCCGGTGTGGGTGGTGGTGGACGGCAGCACCGACGGCACCGACCAGGGGCTGCTGGCGATGGCAGAGCAGGATCCGCAGTTGCGCGTGATGGTGCTGAAAGAGAATCGTGGCAAGGGCGCGGCGGTGCTGCACGGTCTGCGCGCGGCGGTGCATGAAGGTTACACGCATGTGCTGACCATGGACTCGGACGGCCAGCATCCGCCGGAGAAGATCCCCGAGTTCATGCAGGTGTCGCAGGCCAACCCCGACGGGCTGGTGCTGGGCCGCCCGGTGTTCGATGCCAGCGCGCCGCTGCTGCGCGTGCGCGGGCGCAAGGTTTCCAACTGGTGGGCGAACTTCGAGACGCTGTGGCAGGGCATCGGCGATTCGCTGTACGGCTTCCGCGTCTATCCGGCGCAGATGCTGCTCGGCGTGATGGAGAACAGCTACTGGATGCGCCATTTCGATTTCGACCCCGAGGCGGCGGTGCGCCTGTGCTGGTGCGGTGCCAAGCCCATCAACGTGGATGCGCCGGTGAAATATTTCGCGGCGAACGAGGGCGGCGTGTCGCACTTCAACTACCTGCGCGACAACCTGCTGCTGACCTCCATGCACTTGCGGCTGTTCGCAGGTTTCATCTTCCGATTGCCCTTGTTGATATGGCGGAAATTGTTCTGACATACTGCACCTTCAGCTAACGCCGAAAGATCGGAAACGTCATGCGCATCACCTTCGTACACCCGGCCGGTTTCAACTTCGTTCCCGGCCAGCCGGACTTCTCGGTGCTGGCCAATCGCATGCCGCCCATCGGCATCCTGTCGCTCGCCGCCTGGCTGGACAAGCACGGCCACGAGACCTTCGTGCACGACTGTCTCGGCCCGTTCGCGCCGCCCACCATCGAAGAGAACGCCGAGATCGTGCTGGCGACCGATCCGGACACGGTCGGTTTCTCCGCCACCACCTCCGGCTTCATGGACGCGGTGGACATGGCGCAGTACATCAAGCACAAGCGCCCGGACATCAAGATCCTGTTCGGCAACGTGCATGCGTCCTCCATCGGCGCGCCGCTGCTGGAGCACTTTCCCGAGATCGACTACCTGTGCATCGGCGAAGGCGAGGGCGCGCTGCTCGATTACGCCAACGGCATGCCGGTCGCGCAGATATCCAACCTGGTGTATCGCGACGGCGCGCGCATCGTCTCCAACCCGCGCCGCCAGCGCATCCTCAATCTGGACGACCTGCCGTTCCCCGCTTACGAAAAGTTGGAAGGTTTCCCCGACGCCTATCACCTGCCGCTGTTCTCCTACATCAAGAAGCACGGCGCCACCATGATCACCTCGCGCGGCTGCCCCTACACCTGCTCGTTCTGCGACCGCACCGTGTTCGAGCGCCTGTACAAGGTCAACTCCGCGCAGTACATCTACGACCACATGAAGCACCTGCGCGACAAGTTCGGCGTGTACCACATCAACTTCTACGACGACCTGTTCACCGCGCAGAAGAAGCGCGTGTTCGACCTGTGCGACCTGCTGATCGAGAAGCCGCTGGGCATGCAGTTCAACTGCGCCATCCGCACCGGCCACACCTCGGACGAGATGCTGCAGAAGCTCAAGCAGGCGGGCGCGCTGATGGTGTCCATGGGCATCGAATCGGCCGACCCCGCGATGATGGAGCGGCACAAGGCGGGCGTCACGCTGGAAGCGGTGAAGAAGACCGTGGAGCAGATCCACGCTGCCGGGCTGCGCGCCAAAGGCTTGTTCATCTTCGGCATGCCGGGCGAGACGCCGGAGACGGTGAAGGTCACCAGCGACTTCATCCTCTCGCTGAATCTCGACGAGATGAACATGACCAAGTTCAGCCCGCTCTACGGCGCGCCGATCTGGGACGAATGCGTGAGCGGCGAGGAGGGCGACTTCATCGAAGACTGGCGCCTGCTCAACTGCCTCAACTTCGTGTTCCTGCCCAAGGGATTCAAATCAAGAGAAGAGATGGACGCGCTCTACAACTGGCACATCCTGCGCTTCTACAACAGCAAGACCTACCACCGCACTTTCGCCAAACGCTTGTGGCAGCACCGCTGGAGCCTGTGGCACCTCATCAAGAACCTGCCGCGCGTGATCCAGGCCAACCGCTACTTCCAGTCCAACCAGAAAGACCTGGAAGCAATCAAGCAGAACTTCCCCAAACACCCACGCCAGCCCACCAACCTCGTGCCGCTGCTGGGCGAGGAACTGTATGCCGACAAGGTCTCGACGGTGAAGGTGAGCCTGCCGGTGAGCGTGCTGAAGAAGGCGGCGGATGTGCCGACGCAGAGTGCGGAGATGAGTGAGGAGTAGGGTGTAGAAAAAACCATTTGTCTCCGGTACATTTCACTCGATCTAGTTAGCTTTCTTTGGATATTTTATGAGCGACGAAAATAAAATCAGAGATGTGGTTGACGCCGTTACAGGTGTGGCAAAGGCTGTTCCCGTCTATCAAGACGTTGTTCAGCCAGCAGCCCAAGAAATGGGTAAGGCTCTACAGACGGTTGCTAAAACAGTCCACGTCGCCTTGGCACCAGTGAGCGCACTTGTCTGGGGATACGATCAAATCAAAGAGTTTGTATCAACAAAGGTTGCCGAGAGGTTGAAAAATATCCCACCGGAAAACTTGATTTCACCGACACCTAACGTGGCAGGGCCAGCATTAGAAGCCCTGCGCTACACGGGCCATGAATCATCGCTGAGTGACCTTTATGCGAATCTGCTTGCCACTGCAATGGATAAAAGCACTGCGCAAGGAGCGCACCCCGCATTTGTAGAGATCATCAAACAGTTGACCCCGGACGAAGCGAAATTGGTTGCTCTCTTCGTAAACGACCGCACGCTTCCATTGATAAATCTTCGGTGGGAGTTCAAACCCAATCCTGAAGGCAAAACAGGCGGCAAGGATGTCCTCGTTCATTATTCGCATCTTGGGACCGTTGCGGGCTGTGAATTCCCTCATATGACACCAACATACCTAGATAACTTGTGCCGTCTAGGTTTGGCAGAAATTCCCCCATTTTTTGAGTACACGAGTAAAGGTGTGTACGACGCCCTTGAAAACGATCCGATGGTAGAGACAACCAAGGCGTCGATTAAGAGTAATGCTGAAATACAACCAGTCATCGAGCGAAAACAGTTGCGGGTGACGGAGTTGGGCAAACAGTTCGCCCGCGTTTGTGTAGTTCCAAAACAATGAAGGAGACTGACCTCGTGCCCTCGGAATCGACCTGCCGCAAGCCGGGTACTTCGCAGTAACGCCTTCAAAGCGCAGGTGGGATCAGCGCACGCGCTCCGCAACCGTGCGACCGCGTTGAGCATCCACTCCATACAGAATCAACAATCCCAGCACAAAATAGCTGCCGGTGATCAGGATGGCCGAGCGATGGTCGCCCTGCGTGACCCAGCTCGCTACGCCGTAGGTCAGCGGCCCCAGTATCGCCGACAGTTTTACCGCCAGTCCCCACAGCCCGTAGAACTCCGCGCGCCGCGTGGCCGGGCTCAGCAGTCCCACCAGCGCGCGCCCGGCGGACTGGCTGGCGCCCATGCAGATGCCGGCGAGGTTGGCGGCGACCCAGAACATGTCCGGCCCTTCGCAGCCCACGCCAGCAGGATCATGACGATCCAGCCGAGCAGCGTGAGCGCGATGGCCGGGATGTGGCCGATGCGGTCCTGCAGGAAGCCGAACAGGAAGGCGCCGACGGCGGCGGTGATGTTGACCACGAAGATCAGCATGATGGTCTGCTGCGTGGTGAAGTGCATTGCCTGTTGCGCGTAGATCGCGGCGAGGGTGATCACGGCCTGGATGCCGGCCTGATAGAACACGGTGCAGATCAGGAAGCGGCGCAGGTCGCGGAAATCCCTGGCGTGAGCGAGTGTCTGTTTGAGACGGGCGAACGATTCCTGCAGCAGGTTCTTGCCTTGCAGGTGCGGCTGCGGCACGGCGCGTTCTTTCAGGAACAGGAAGGTGGGCAGGCTGGAAAGGGCGAACAGCGCGGCAGTGATCAGCATCGTCATCGGCACGAAGTCCGCCGCGTGCTGGCCCTGTGCCTGCGCCCAGGTCACATAGGCGAGGCAGGCGCCGAGGCTGACCAGTCCGCCGACATAACCCAGGCTCCAGCCCCATCCCGATACCTTGCCGAGCGCGTCGCCGCGCGCCAGTTCCGGCAGGAAGGCGGCGATCAGGTTCTCGCCGCTGCCGTAGAAATAGTTGGAGAGCACCAGCAGCGGGATGGTGAGCCACAGGCTGCCGGGGCCGCTGAACGCGAGCAGCGCGGTAAAGACGATGCAGCCGATGGTGGTCAGCGCCAGCAGTTTCTTCTTGGCGGCCCAGGCGTCGGCATAGGCGCCGATGAGCGGCGCGGTGAACATGATCGCGGCGTAGGAGACTGCCAGCGCGGCCGTCCAGGCGAAGGTCGCCCAGGGCTGGTTGCCTGCGACTACCGAAACGAAATAGGCGTTGAAGATGGCGGTGATGACCACCGTGGTGTAGCCGGAGTTGGCGAAATCGTACATGGCCCATGCCCAGGCCTCGCGGGGTGTGACGGTGGCGGCGAGAGAATGGCGCATACGTGGGTGACCGGGGGTCAGACCGCTTTCGCTACCAGCATGACGTTGCAGAACGGCGTGCCTCGGTGCATGGGCAGCGGTTCGACGGCGAAACCGTTGCGCCGCAGCACTTCCAGCCATTCGCTCCAGCGTGCGGCAATAGATGCGGTCCAGGCGATGGCCGCGCAGGAAGAACACGGTGCGATCCACCCAGTTGCTGTAATGGAACGGCAGGCCGCCAGCGGCATCGCCGATGCGGGTGATGAAGGTGCCGCCGGCGGGCAGCGCGGCGCGGATGCGGCGCAGCACGTCCTCCTGCGCTTCGTAGCTGATGTAGTGCAACACGTCGAGGATGATCGCCACATCGGCCTTGCCGAAATCGGCAGCTGCGGATGTCGCCCTGGGCGAACTGCGCGCGCTCGCCGAGCGCGGCGCGGGCGCGATCCACGTCTTTCTGCATCAGCTCCAGTCCCCAGATGTTCTCCACCTTGGGTGCGGCGGGCCAGTCCGCAGGCCAGTCGCCGGATTCATGCAGCGCGCGTGCTTCCAGCAGCCAGGAAGCGAGCAGCCCTGGCCGCAGCCGAGGTCGATCAGACGCCCGGCATCCGGGATCAGGCCGTGTTCGAGCAGGCCGAAGAACGCCGGGTCGCCCTTCAGTTTGCCTCTGGCGAAGTGCCAGGCAAAATGACCCGCAGCGCGATAAGGTTGCGTGGCACGGTCCAGCAGGGCGCGGCGGAAAGTTGTGGTCATGGGATAACGGAACGCAGGGTGACGGAACGAAGATTCGCTTGCGCGAGATTATCCAGCAGGCGCGGCAGCACGTCGAGGATGACGGCTTTGCCTTCGGCGGTGCGGGCCGCGCTGCCGTCGTGCAGCAGCAGGATGTCGCCGCCCTTGAGGTTGCGCGTCAAGCTGGCGAACACCGCATCGGCATCGCTCACGCGCGTATCGAATCCGCGCTTGCTCCAGCTGCACAGGCGCAGCCCGCAGTGGGCGAGCACGGGTTCGAGTTCGGGATTGCGCAGGCCTGCAGTGGCGCGGAAGAAGCGCGGCGGCTGTCCGGTGATATCGCTCAGCAACTCTTGCGCTTTGCGCACTTCGCGGTGGATGCTCCACGGGTCGAGCAGCGAGAAATACCAGTCGTGCGACAGGCTGTGGTTCTCGATGGCATGGCCGCGCCGAACGATCTCGCGGCACAGCTCCGGATGGCGGGCGGCAAGCCTGCCGATGCAGAAGAAAGTGGCCTTGGCCGGTGACGGTCGAGGATGTCCAGTACCTGCGGGGTCACTTCCGGGTCGGGACCGTCGTCGATGGTGATCGCTACCTCGCCGCGCTGCGCGGCATCCGGCGGCAGGCGGGTGATGTTCGGTCCGAGCAGCGTGCTGCGCGGGATCAGCCCGGCGATGGTGATGACGGAGTGGTTCGCGAAGATGATGCCGAGCGTCCACGGCCACAGCGCAGGCTGCCACAGGGTGGCGATGATGCAACTGGCGAGCACCAGTATGGAGAGTTTGATGGCGAGCGTCGGTTTCCAGTTGCGGCAGGGAAAAAGCATCGTTGCGGCTACGGTAATGGAATTTGTGCGGCATTATACAATGTCGCTTTCCATGGAATGCCCCCTACTCGAGGAGTCGCTGTGTTGCTGCGCAATATTCTCATCACCCTGTTCATCACCGCCCTGAGCGCGTGCAGTACGCCGCCGCAGAAACCCGCCGCCACGACGCGCGGCGATTACGCCTACACCCGGGAATACATCACCTGGCTGATCGAGCAGGAGATGGACGACGCCGATGTGACCGGGCTCAGCATCGCGCTGGTGGACGACCAGCAGGTGGTGTGGGCGCAGGGATTCGGCTATGAAGATCGGGCGGCGGACATCAAGGCGACGCCGGACACCGTGTACCAACTGGGTTCCATCGCCAAAGTGTTTACTGCCACCGCTGCGATGCAACTGGCCGAACAGGGCAAGCTCGACATCGACCAGCCGCTGCAGAAATATCTGCCCGAGTTCTCCATCAAGAGCCGCTACGGCGATACCAGCGGCATCACGCCGCGCAACATCATGACGCACCACTCCGGACTGCCGGGCTACTGGGTGCGCGGCATGAGCGAGCGCCATCCCTTGCCCTTCGAACAGCAGGTGACAGCGGTACGCGACGAATACCTCGCCGCCCCGCCCAACACCGTGTTCGCCTATTCCAACCTCGGCGTTTCGCTGCTGGGGGCGACCATCGGGGAACTCAGCGGCGAGTGCTATGCGAGCTACATGAACCATTACCTGCTGCAGCCGCTGGGCATGACACGTTCCGAATTCGCCGCGCGCATCCCGGGCAAGGCCTACCAGGACGGCAAGGAGGTCGAGGCCATCCCGTTGCGCGACCTGCCGTCGAGCAGCCTGAATTCGAGCGCGAACGACATGACGCATTTCATGCGCATGCTGTTCGCCGACGGCAAATACGAGGGCAGGCAGATAGTCAGGCCGGAAACACTGCGCGAGATGTTCAAGGCGCAGAACACGAATGTGCCGCTGGATTTCGATTTCAGGATGGGACTGGGCTGGATGCTGAGCGGAATGGACGTGCCGCGCGCCGGTGTCGTGGCGAGCCACGGCGGCACCACGCTCAACTACCACACCATGCTGGCGATCCTGCCCGAGCACAAGCTCGGTGTGGTGGTGCTGTCCAATTCGACCAACGCACAGGGCGTGGTGGCCAAGGTGACAGAGGAGACGCTCAAGCTCGCGCTGGAGGCCAAGCGCGGCATCACACAACCCGAAAGGCCGTTCGTCGAGCCGAAGCGGGTGCCGCTGGCCGAGGCCGATCTGCGCGATTACGCAGGCTACTTCGAGACGCTGATCGGACTGGTCAAGGTGGAGAACCGCGACGGCGAACTCATCGCCGAGCTGATGGGCTTCGATTTCGAACTGGTGAAGCATGAGGACGGCGAGTTCGGCGTGCGCCTGAAACTGTTGGGCTTCATTCCGGTGGCGAACCAGCAGATGAAGGAGATGAACCTGTCGCTGCACCGCATCAATGGGCGCGAGGTGCTGGCCTACAGCAAGGACGGGCAGGCCATGCTGATCGGCGAAAAGTTGCATCCGCAGCCGCTGCCGGCCTATCTCAACGAATATGTCGGCGAATACGAGATCGTGAACAAGCATGACGGCCCCATGCCCGAGAACATCCGCGTGGTGCGCGAAGGCGACCTGCTGATAGGCGAGTTCACTTTCCCCGGGAAACCCGGCTTCGTGTTCCGCACCGCATTCCTGCCGGCCGCCACGGGCGAACTCGTCATGGCGGGCATCGGCAGCGGCAAGGGCGAGACGCTGCATCTGAAAAAGTCGGGTGGCGAATTGCGCATGGCTTTCTCCGGTTTCGAGTTGCGCAAGAAACCGGGCAGGACCGATTGACGATGCGCCTGCAAACGAACGACATTCACGATGTCGCCCCGGATGTGGCAGGCGAACGCATCCTGCTGCTGATGCTGCCGGGAGCCAGGAACACGCCGCAGCAACTGGTCGACAACGGCTTCATTCGCGCGCTGCGCGAACGCAACTTGCCGGTAGATGCGCTGGCGCTGGATGCCCATGTCGATCTGTACCTGGACCGCGCCGATATCGAGCGTCTGCTGCATCAAACGCTGGATGAAGTGCGCGCACACGGCTACCGCCGCATCTGGCTGCTCGGCATCTCGCTTGGCGGCTCGGGCGCGATGATCTGTGCCACGCAACGCACGCCGGAGATCGAAGGCGTGTTTCTGCTGGCGCCATTCCTGGGTACGCGCGGACTGATCGCGGAAGTGGCGGCGGCGGGCGGTCTGCAGCAGTGGCGGCCCGGCGAGATCGGCAGCCGCGACCATGAACGCGCGCTGCTTGAACGGATCCGGCTCAGCCCTCTGGCCAGTGAAGAATTCCCTGCCGTCTATCTGGGTTATGGCAGCGAAGACCATTATCGCGGCGCGAGCATCCTGCTGGCGGAACGCCTGCCGCCCGCATCGCGTGACGGCGATACCCGGTGAGCACGACTGGGAGACCTGGATCGCGCTCTGGCACAGCCTGCTGGACAAGCAGCCGCTGCGCTAGCGCCTGCTATGGCGGCATGCGTTTTCGATGACTGCGCGGCTGCGGGATCTGACCAAAACAGTAAGGCATAGGTCGAGATATAGACCAAATGGCATATATGAGTTGTACCCCCGCCATGCTACGGTGCGTCGCTTTTCCTTTTCTTCAGGCATATGATTGCTTGCGTACGATGTACAAGGGAGACCACCGATGCTGGCAAACGCGATATTCTGCGATGACTGTCCGTTTTGCCATGCGCGTTGCTCCCGGAAAGGCTGGAGATGACCCGCTATTCAGTTCAACGTTTCAGGGCCGCCGTGCTGCACATGTATTTGCGCATCGCGGTGATTGTCACCTTGCCGTTGTCGGTGCTGTATTACGTGCTTGCGATCACCCCCAGCAAGGGACTGGCAGCGCTCGCGTTCGCCGTGTTCGCGCTCTGGATTAAGTGGCGCGCGCCGCACGATAGCGAAGAGACGCTGCGCTATGCGAGCTGGTTCGTGCTGGCGATCCTGTGCCTGATGCTCTACGCGGCATACATCAGCAACGCGACTCTGCACCAGGAGGTATGGATGATGATATTTCCCATCACTTTTGCCCCCATCGTCGCGGCGCGCGAGCGCATCATCTGGGGTGCGATGGGGGCGGCGGGCCTCGCCTCGGTGTTGATGTTGCGCCCGGAGCCGTTCACTGCGATCTCCTCTTTCGTGTTCGTCATCGTGTATCTGACCCTGTCCTTCGTCACCATGATGCTGGTACGGCACAACGAGCAGAACATCGAGCGCCTGGCGCACCTTTCCATCATGGATCCGCTCACCAATGTATACAACCGCGGCTACCTGAAAGACGTGCTGGTGGGCGAGATCAATCGCTGCAGGCGCTCCGGCCAGCCTATGACGGTCATCATGCTGGATGTCGACTACTTCAAGATGTTCAACGACGACTATGGCCATCTGTACGGCGACAGCGTGCTGGAACAGGTGGCGGAGGCGCTCAGGCATGCCGCACAGCGCGCGGGCGACTACGTGTTCCGTTACGGCGGCGAGGAGTTCTGCATCCTGACTTCCGGGCTGAACCGCGACGAGGCCTGGAAATTCGCGGAGAAACTGCGTCTTGGCATCAGCTCGATGCAGATCGAGAACAAGGGTTCTCCGCATCGCCATCTGACGGCATCGGCCGGTTTCTGGTGCGTTTCCGATCTGAACGAGATCACGCCGAGCAGCTTGCTGCTGAATGCGGACAATGCGCTGTACCGCGCGAAGGCGGCCGGACGCGATGCGGTGGTGGATTTCGATGCGATTCCGCCAATGGAGATGGAATCAGGCCAGCCGCAGGGCGCGCCGGCCTAGCTGGGTGTTGCAAACGTTGCCAGGCGTGGGGTGCGAAAACCGCGCAACAATAGCTGACTGCCGCAGCAGTCTTTCAACCCCCAGCTAGCTTGCGCATACCGGACAGAACTTGTCCTTGGCCAGTTTCACGGTACGCACTTCCATTTTCAGCGCGTTCAGCAACAGCATCCTTCCGCACAGGGTCTCCATCCCGGCCAGTACTTTCAGCGCCTCCGATGCCTGCATGCTGCCGATGATGCCGACCAGCGGCGCGAATACCCCCATCGTTGCGCAGCGCGTCTCTTCTCCTTCGCTTTGCTCGGGGTACAGGCAGTTGTAACAGGGGCTGTCGTCGCGGCGAAAATCGAATACGTTCACCTGTCCGTCAAAACGTGTCGCCGCGCCCGAGACCAGCGGCTTTTTTGCGGCATGACACACGCGGTTGAGCGCGTAGCGGGTGGCGAAGTTGTCGCTGCAATCGAGCACCACGTCGGCGCTGGCGGCAAGTTGTGCCAGGCGCGCCTCATCCGCGCGCTCCTTCAGCGCAGTCACTTTCACCTCGGGGTTGATGTCGGCCAGGGTCTCCTGTGCCGAAACGACCTTCGCCTTGCCGACGCTGGAAGTGCGATGGGCGATCTGTCGCTGCAAGTTGGTGAGATCGACATCGTCGTCGTCGCACAGGGTGATGTGCCCGACGCCGCTGGAGGCGAGAAACATTGCAGCAGGAGAACCCAGCCCCCCGGCGCCGATGACGAGTGCGTGCGCAACCAGCAGCTTCTGTTGTCGCTCGATGCCGATCTCCGGCAAAAGGATGTGACGACTGTAGCGGAGCAGCTGGTTATCGTCCATGCGTGTTACTTGAATTCGCGGAGTTCTTTCGGCGTGTCGTCGTGATTGCCGTGGGGGTGATGATCATAGGCCTTGACGAAGATCTCCTGCGAATTGTTCTTGGTGCGCGGCTCCGGGGTCTTCAGGTTGTGATACTGCACGTCTTCGCAGTAATGGATCAGTTGTTTCCTGAGCTTGTCGCCAAAACTTTCCTTTAGATGGAATCCCTCGCGCACGAGCGCCTTCTCCAGCGCTTCCAGCGAGTAATGCTGGACGCTGTAGCGGATCAGCAGACTGTTCGATTGCGCACCTCTCTCGACGTGAAAATTCTCCAGCCCGCTGAGCAGCAGATACGCCTGCTCGAGCTGGTTGGAAGGGTCGTCGCCGAACACCAGTACGCGCTCCTTCTGCAGTTCGAAAGGATTCATGATGTCACTTCCCGCGCAATATGCTCATGCCCTTGAGCAGATTCAGTGCCTGATTCAACTGGTAGTCGTTCTTTGCGCCGAATTCGGCGATCTCGACCTTGCTTTCGTCACCTTCCTTGGTCTTCGGCGGTGTCTTTGTCGTAACCGGTTTGGCGGGCGCGCCGCTCTTTTCCTCGGTCTGGCCGTTGGAGAGGTGTCTGTCCAGGTCGGCTTCGCGCAGACGGAAGGCGCTATCCATGCCCGCGGTGGCGGGATCTTCCGCCACGATGTCCGGCACGATGCCCGTAGCCTGGATGGAGCGTCCGCTGGGCGTGTAATAACGCGCGGTGGTCAGCTTGATCGCGGTGTTGTTGCCCAGCGGCAGGATGGTTTGTACCGAGCCTTTGCCGAACGACTGCGTACCGAGTATGACGGCGCGCTTGTTGTCCTGCAGCGCACCGGCCACGATCTCGGAGGCCGAGGCCGAGCCGCCGTTGATCAGCACCACCATCGGCACGGTCTTGTACATGTCGGGCAGCCCCTTCAGATAGTCGCTCTTGCCGTTGCCGCGCAGATAGTCGTCAGGCGTGGCGTGGAGGCGCATCTTGGCGTCATCGGTGCGGCCGTCGGTATAGACCACCAGGGCATCTTTTGGCAGGAAGGCGGCAGAGACGGCGACCGCGCCCGTCAGCAAACCGCCCGGGTCGTTGCGCAGGTCGAGCACGAGGCCTTTCAGGTTGCCCTTGTTCTGCTTGTGCAGGTTGGCCAACGCGGTGGCGAGGTTCTCGCCGGTGTGTTCCTGGAACTGGGTGACGCGTACAAAGGCGTAGCCCGGTTCCACCAGTTTCGATTTCACGCTCTGCACCTTGATGACGGCGCGCGTCACGCTGATCTGCAGCGGCTTGGGCTCGTTCTTGCGCACGATGGTGAGCACGATGGTGCTGCCGGGTTTGCCGCGCATGCGTTTCACCGCGTCGTTCAGGTTGAGTCCCTTCACCAGCGTATCGTCCAGCTTGATGATGAGGTCGCCGCTCTTGATGCCGGCGTAGAAGGCGGGGGTGTCTTCGATAGGCGAGATGACCTTGACCAGGCCGTCTTCCATGCCGACCTCGATGCCCAGGCCGCCGAACTCGCCCTGCGTGCCGACTTGCAGATCCTTGAAGCCATCCGCATCCAGATAGGCGGAATGCGGGTCCAGTCCGCTCAGCATGCCGTTGATCGCTTCCGTGATGAGCTTCTTGTCGCTCACCGGTTCCACGTAGTCGCTCTTGATGCGGCCGAACACCTCGGAGAAGGCGCGCAGTTCTTCCACCGGCAGGGGCAACTCGGTGTCCTTGTCCGCGACGGCAGCAAAATGCAGGCTGACCAGCAGACCAGCCAACAGGCCGACGCCGACCAACCCGATCTTTTCGATACGACTACTCATGTATGACCTTTCTCGTTTAGCGCTTCCTGATCCAGGGTTTTGGATCGAATGGTTTTCCTTCGAAACGCAGTTCGAAGTATAAACCGGAATCCTCGTTGCCGCCGCTGCTACCCACGGCGGCGATAGTGTCTTCGCCGCGCAGGGTATCACCCACCTGTTTGTAGAGCGTCTCGTTGTTGCCGTACAGGCTCATGTAGCCCTGGCCATGGTCGATGATCAGCAGGTTGCCGAAGCCGCGCAACCAGTCGGCATACACCACGCGTCCGGCGGCCACCGCCCTGACCGGCTGGTTGGCCGGGGCACGCAGGAACCAGCCGGTCCAGATCAGGGTGCTTTGCGGGCGGCGTGCGCCGAACTTGTTGCCCGGTTTGCCCTTGACCGGCATCGCCAGCTTGCCTTTGAGCGACCTGAAGGCGGCTTCGTTCCCTTTGTCTTCGGCCAGCACCTGCGCCAGCTTTTCGACCAGTTGCGACAGGCGGTTCTCGTTGCGCTGCAAGCGTCCGATCTCGCGCCGTTGCTGTTTCAGTTGCAGTGCGATCTTGTGCAGCATCCGCTGACGAGCGCCTTTTTCCTGCTCCAGGTGGCGTCGCTGTTCCTGCTCTTCTGTCCGCATTGCCGCGATCTCGTCGCTCTTCTTGCGGGCCTGGTCGGTCACCGCCTGCAGCCTGGCCAGGCTGTTGCGCAACGACTGCAGCGTGTCGGCGCGGTTGCGGGCGATGTATTTATAGTAGTGCAGGTCGCGTGCGACCTGGTTGGGGTCGTCGTTGTTGAGCAGCAACTTGAGATATTCCTGTTCGCCGCCGTCCAGATACTGCTGGTAGAGCAAGCGGCCCAGCATGACCTGCTGTCCCTGCATCTCCTTGTCCATGGCGGATGCGCGTTGCTGCAACTGTCCCAGTTCACGGCTGGCTGCCTGTTGCCGTTGTCCGAGTTCGTGCAGTTTGCGGTTGCTGTTGCTGATGGCGCGCTCGGATTCGCGCAGGTCGTCCGCGGCTTCGGACTTGGACTCGCTGGTTTTCTCGAAGTCCTGCTGCATCGCGGCGATGCGTTTGCGCAGCTTCTCCAGGTCATCCTGTTGCGTGGCGTGCGCTGCCCCTGCGAGAAGCAGGGGCAGCAACAGAACGGCCCGCAGCGTTGCGATCACAGAATATGGATCAGCGGCTTGCCGGTCATCTCCGGCGGTTGCGGCAGTCCCATCATCGCCAGCAGGGTCGGGGCGACATCCTGCAGGGCGCCCGTGCCTGCCTTGGCCATCTCGGCACGGCGGCCGATGTAGAGGAAGGGAACCAGATTGAGCGTATGCGCGGTGTGCGCCTGGTTGGTGGTGCGGTCCAGCATCTGTTCGGCGTTGCCGTGGTCGGCGGTGATCAGCACTTCGCCGCCGCATTCCAGCATCGCTTTCACCACGCGGCCGATGCAGGTGTCGAGCGCTTCCACGGCCTGCACCGCGGCTTCCATGATGCCGCTGTGGCCGACCATGTCGCCGTTGGCGTAGTTGCACAGGATGGCCTGGTACTGGCTGCTGCGGATCGCCGCCTCCAGCTTGTCGGTGACCTCGTACGCGCTCATCTCCGGCTTCAGGTCGTAGGTGGCGACCTTGGGCGAGGGCACCATGACGCGGTCTTCGCCGGGGTAGGGCTGTTCCTTGCCGCCGTTCATGAAGTAGGTGACATGCGCGTATTTTTCCGTCTCGGCGATGCGCAGCTGCTTCAATCCCAGATTGGAGAGGTATTCGCCGATGCCGTTGTGGATGGCTTCGGCGGTATAGGCGGCAGGCAGGTGGAAGTCCTCGCCATAGCTGCTCAGGGTGGTGAAGTTCGAAAGTCGGGGGAAGCGGGTGCGGGCGAAGCCGTCGAAATGCTCGTCGGTCAGGGTGCGGGTGATCTCGCGTGCGCGGTCGGCGCGGAAGTTCATGAATACCGCCGCATCGCCGTCCTGCATCGCGGCAGGTGCGCCGATGACGGTGGCCTGGACGAACTCGTCGTTTTCGCCGCGCGCATAGGCTGCGTCCAGACCCGCGAGCGCATCAGCGGCTGTGAACGGCGCCTGGCCCAGCGTGAGCATGTCGTAGGCGGCCTGCACGCGCTCCCAGCGGTTGTCGCGGTCCATCGCGAAATAACGCCCGACGATGCTGGCGATGCGTCCCGCGCCGAGCTGCGCGCATTTTTCCTGCAGCGCCAGCAGCGATTGCCCGGCGCTGCGCGGCGGCGTGTCGCGTCCGTCGAGGAAGGCGTGGATGAAGATGTTTTTCAGTCCGGCGCGCACCGCCAGTTCCAGCATGGCGTGGATGTGCGCCTCGTGGCTGTGCACGCCGCCGGGTGAGAGCAGGCCCAGGATATGCAGTGCCGTGCCGCGCTGTTTGGCGGCCTCCACTGCCTGGATCAGGGCGGCGTTGCCGTAGAAGCTGCCGTTCTCGATGGCCAGGTCCACTTTGGTCAGGTCCTGGTACACCACGCGACCGGCGCCGATGTTCAGGTGCCCGACTTCGGAGTTTCCCATCTGTCCGTGGGGCAGGCCGACGGACAGTTCGGAGGTGTTGATGAGAGTGTGCGGATACTCACTCCATAGTCTGTCCCAGTTCGGCTTGCGCGCATGGGCGACGGCATTGAAGTCGGCATCCTCGCGATAGCCGAAACCATCGAGGATGAGCAGGAGGACGGGAGTGATTGCTTGAGTGGGACGGTCAGTCATGCTGGCTTTTTCTTCACGGAAATATCACAATATAAGTAGCTGCTAATTCTGCGCAGGACAAAGTTGTGTTTGTCAGCGCAATTTTAGCCGATTTCGGGGCATGACATGCCCCCACTTCCGATGATGGCGGCCGAACATGACGAAAAAATTGATCGATAAAGACGAGGACATCTTGCAGGCGTCGCTGGCGATGAAAGCCATCGCCCATCCCTTGCGGCTCAAGATATTGTGCGTGCTGGCGGGCAACGAGTTGAGCGTTCAGGAGATCGTGGACAACGTCGGCACCTCGCAGAGCAACATCTCGCAACATCTCGCCATCCTGCGCGACAAAGGCGTGCTGTCCACGCGCAAGGATGCCAACCGCGTCTATTACCGTATCGGCGACCCGCGTACCCTCAAACTGGTGGGGATGATGCGCGACGTGTTCTGCTCCATCTAGGCCTGCGTTTCCAGCGCCATCGGCCACCTTGGCATGCATATTAGAATATGCTAATATGCAAACATATTGTCTTGTGAGGTAAGGCTATGAAACGAAATCTCGGTTGGTTGTTCGGTTTGGCGGCGGGTCTGCTCGGTTTGTCCGCCTTTGCGGCAGAGCCGCTGGCGACCGCGCCGGTGCAGTTGCGCGAAGTGGAGCAGACCTACAGCGTCGACGGCGTGGTCGAGGCGACGCGGCAATCCACCGTGTCGGCGCAGATCTCCGGGCGCGTGAAGGGGATATTCTTCGACGTGGGCGACCGCGTGAACAAGGGCCAGATCATCCTGCGCATCGACGAGCGCGAGGCCGACCAGGCGCTGGCCGGCAGCCGCGCGCAGTTGTCGCAGGCGCAGGCTGCATTGCAGAACGCGCGCCTGAACTACGAGCGCTCGCAGCAACTGTTCGCGCAGAAGTTCATCAGCCAGGCCGCGCTGGACAAGGCCAAGTCGGATTACGAGATGGCCAGGGCGCAGGCCGAGGCCAGCGAAGCGGGCGCCCAGCAATCGGCTCTGGCACAGAGCTATACCGCGGTGATCGCGCCCTATGGCGGCGTGGTCTCGGCGCGCATGGTGGAACTGGGCGAGATGGTCACGGTGGGCAAGCCGCTGATGACCGGTTTCGATCCGTCGCAGCTGCGCGTGATCGCCAATGTGCCGCAGCACAAGCTGAAAGACATCGGCAGCCAGCCCGTCGTGACGGTGGAAGTGCCGTCGCTGGAACGCTGGATCAAGGCCGCGTCGGTGACGGTGCAGCCATCCGCCGATGTGCGTACTCACAGCACGCAAGTGCGGGTCGACCTGCCGGCCAACCAGGCCAATCTCTATCCCGGCATGTTCGTGCGCACGCACTTCGTGGTGGGCAAGGTCAGCAAGATGCTGGTTCCAGTGAGCGCAGTGGTGCGCCGCAGCGAAGTGGTGGCGGTATATGTGGTGGACGACAAGGATGTGCCGCGCCTGCGCCAGGTGCGCCTGGGCGAAGCGAATGCGCAGAACGAGATCGAAGTGCTGGCCGGTTTGAACGTCGGCGAGCGTGTGGCGCGTGACGCGGTGAAGGCAGGCATGGTTGCGGCGGAGAGCAAGCGATGAGCATGGGTATTTCGGGTCGCATCGCCCGCGTCTTCCTGCATTCGCAGATGACGCCGTTGCTGGCGCTGGTCGCCATGCTGCTGGGCCTGTTCGCCGTGCTGGTGACGCCGCGCGAGGAAGAGCCGCAGATCAACGTCACCATGGCCAACGTGCTGATCGCCTATCCCGGCGCATCGGCGCAGGATGTGGCGAACACGGTGGCGACGCCGGCCGAGCAAGTGCTGTCGCAGATCGCCGGTGTCGATCACGTGTATTCCGTGTCGCAGCCGGGCATGGCGGTGATCTCGGTGCAGTTCAAAGTGGGCGAGCAGCATGTGCCGTCGCTGGTCAAACTGTATGACGTAATCAATTCGAATGCCGACTGGCTGCCGCCCACGCTGGGCGTGTTGCAACCCATCATCAAAGCCAAAGGCATCGACGACGTGCCGATGCTGGCGATCACCTTGTGGCGCGAAAAAGCTTCCGGCGGTGCGGTGGAGCTGACGCAGGTGGCGCACGCCATCGAATCGGAGCTGAAGCGCGTGCAAGGTACGCGCGAGGTGGATACGCTGGGCGCAACGCCGCGCGTGGTGCGCGTGCTGCTCGACCCGGAGGCGTTGAACGCGCACCAGCTGTCGGTGCAGGAAGTGCGCGCCGCCTTGCAGGCTTCCAACGTGTCGCATAGCGCGGGCAGCCTGGTGCAGAACAACCGCGAAGTGCTGGTGCAGACCGGCAATTTCCTCAGCGATGCGAACGAGGTTAGCCAACTGGTGGTCGGCGTGACCGACGGCAAGCCGGTGTTCCTGCGCGATGTGGCGGAAATAAAAGATGGCGCGGATCAGCCCAGGAGTTATGTGTGGCTGGGCACGGGTGCGGCGGCGGGCGACAAGAGTATCGCGGCCAAGGGCGAATTCGGCGCGGTGACGCTGGCGGTGACCAAGAAGCCGGGCGAGAACGCGGTGGATGTGGCCGACAAGCTGCTGCAGCGCGTGGACGAACTGAAAGGTAGTGTGATCCCGGACGACGTACAGGTGACGGTGACGCGCAACTACGGCGAGACCGCCAACGACAAGGCGATGAAGCTCATCAAGAAGCTGTTCTTCGCCACCTTCGCCGTGGTCGCGCTGGTGTGGTTCGCGCTGGGACGGCGCGAGGCGGCAATCGTCGGCATCGCGGTGATTGCTGACGCTGGCGGTGACGCTGTTCGCCTCCTGGGCCTACGGTTTCACGCTGAATCGCGTGTCGCTGTTCGCGCTCATCTTCTCCATCGGCATCCTGGTGGATGACGCCATCGTGGTGGTGGAGAACATCCACCGTCGCCGCGAGCTGGCGCAGCACCAGCCGCTGTCCGAGATCATCCCCGAGGCGGTGGACGAGGTCGGCAGCCCGACCATCCTGGCGACCTTCACCGTGATCGCGGCGCTGTTGCCGATGGCGTTCGTGAGCGGCCTGATGGGGCCGTACATGAGCCCGATCCCGATCAACGCCAGCATGGGCATGCTGATCTCGCTGGCCATCGCCTTCATCGTCACGCCCTGGCTGGCGCACAAGCTGGCCGGCGCGCACCATGCGGTCATCAAGGACGAGCGCGACACCAAGATCGCCCGTTTCTTCCGCGAGCGCCTGACGCCGTTCCTGAACAGGGAACACGGCAAGCCGGCACGGCGCAAGCTGTGGCTGGGGATACTGGGCGCGTTGCTGTTCGCGGTATCGCTGACGGTGGTCAAGCTGGTGGTGCTGAAGATGCTGCCGTTCGACAACAAGTCCGAGTTCCAGGTGGTGGTGGACATGCCCAGCGGCACGGCAGTGGAACAGACCGCGGGCGTGATGCGCGACATCGGCGCCTATCTGGCGACCGTGCCGGAAGTCACGGATTACGAGGCTTACGCGGGCACCGCCTCGCCCATCAACTTCAACGGGCTGGTGCGCCAGTACTACCTGCGCAGCGCGCCGGAGCAGGGCGACATCCAGGTCAACCTGCAGGACAAGCACAATCGCGACCGCAGCAGCCACGAGATCGCCACCTCGGTGCGCGAGCCGATCGAAAAGATCGCCAAGGTGTGGGGCGCGAAGGTGAAGGTCGTCGAGGTGCCGCCGGGACCGCCGGTGATGTCGCCCATCGTGGCCGAGATCTACGGTCCGGACTATAACGGCGCGCGCAAGGTGGCGAGCAGGGTGCATGAACAGTTCGCTGCCACCACCGATATCGTCGGCATCGACGATACGGTAAGCGAGATCGCGCCCAAGCTGGTGCTGAGCGTGATGCAGAGCAAGGCCGCCTTGCTTGGCGTGGCGCAGCGCGACATCGTGGATGCAGTGCAGGTCGCGCTGTCCGGCCAGGATGTGACGGCGTTGCACGATCCCGATGCGAAATACGCGCCGCCGCTACGCCTGGGCCTGCCTGCCGAGAAGCGCAGCCGCATCGACGACGTGCTGAAACTCAAGGTGCGCGCACGCGACGGCGCGCTGGTGCCGCTGTCCGAAGTGGTGCAGGTGCTGCAAGATGCAGCGCGACTACCCGATCCATCACAAGGACCTGCTGCCGGTGGTGTATGTGACCGGCGACATGGCCGGCGATCTGGACAGTCCGCTGTACGGCATGTTCGACATCAATGGCGAAACCTCCGGCATGGAACTGGACCAAGGCGGCACGCTGCAGTCGTATTTCTTCAAGCAGCCTTCCGATCCCTATGCGGGCTATGCGCTGAAGTGGGACGGCGAGTGGCAGGTGACGTTCGAGACCTTCCGCGACATGGGCATCGCCTACGGCGTGGGCCTGATTCTGATCTACCTGCTGGTGGTGGCGCAGTTCAAGAGCTACGTCGTGCCGCTGGTGATCATGGCGCCGATCCCGCTGACCATCATCGGCGTGATGCCGGGGCATGCCCTGTTCGGCGCGCAGTTCACCGCGACTTCGATGATCGGCATGATCGCGCTCGCCGGCATCATCGTGCGCAATTCCATCCTGCTGGTGGACTTCGTCAACCTGCAGTTGCGCGACGGGGTGGATCTGCAGCACGCGGTGATCAACGCGGCGGCGGCGCGCGCCAAGCCGATCATCCTGACCGGCCTGGCGGCGATGCTGGGCGCGCTGTTCATCCTGGACGACCCGATCTTCAACGGGCTGGCGCTGGCCCTGATCTTCGGCATCCTGGTCTCCACCTTGCTGACGCTGATCGTCATCCCGGTGCTGTATTACGCAACCTTGTACAAGAAATTCCAGTAAAATTCTTAGCCAAAATATGCCCTGGTGAAACACCTAGCCATCCCACTAGGCAACCAAAATACGGTTGCCAAGTGGTTGGTTATCTCCCCAACCCTTTCCCGCTCGCGGGAGAGAGGTGAACGAGAAAGGCACTAAACCTTAAAGGAGTATCAAGCATGAACGCAGAACGTATCGTCCGGATTGTTGCAGGTAGTTTCATTATGTTGTCGTTAGCGCTGGGCGTCGCCGCCAGCCCGCTGTTCGTCAGCGAATATTTCCTGTTTTTCACCGCCTTCGTGGGGCTGAACCTGTTCCAGAGCGGTTTCACCCAGATCTGTCCTTTGAATAACATCCTCGCCAAGCTCGGCGTCAAAGGCAGTTGCTAAAAAAACACCTTCCCTTTTCAATCAATCTCGCCCACATCAGTCTGGCCTTCGTCGGACTGATGTGGGTTTTGCCTTTTCTGTATTACTACCACGCCTATCCGCTCACCACTTTCTATCAGGAGTGGGGGGCCGGGATGCTCGGCCTGTGTGCCATGCCGCTGCTGTTGACGTCGCGCTATTGGCAGGTGCCCGAAGTGCCGCGCCTGGTATTGTTGCCCATCGGCCTGATGCTGCTGGTGATGATCCAGTTCCTTGCCGGTCTGGTCACGCACTTCGATCACATGATGCTGCTGGTCTTGTACTTTCTGTTCGCCGCCTTGCTCCTCATGCTGGGACAACGTCTGCGAACAGAACTCGGATTGCCGGCAGTGGTCACCGTACTGGCGATATTCCTGCTGGTCGGTGCAGAGTTGAACACGCTGGCCGGCATCCTGCAGCACTATCGCTGGAACACTTTTTTGAACCCCGTTATCACCGTCAAGATTTCGCACGCGGTATATGGAAACAGCGCCCAGCCCAACCATTACGCGAACTACCTGGCGCTGGGCCTGATCTCTTTGGGCATGCTGTACATGCGCTTGTCGCTGCGCGCCTGGCAAGTCATCCTGCTTGCGGCGCCGATGCTGTTCGTCATGGCGTTGTCAGGTTCACGCAGTTCCTGGCTGTATCTGTTGTTCGCTGCCGGCCTGGCCTTGCTGTGGCAGCGGCGCGACAAGGCGTTGCGGCCCTTGTTTTACTATTGTCTGGCGCTGGTGCTGGGATTCGGGCTGATGCATCTGGTGGTGCAGATTCCCTGGCTGGAAGGCAGCACCGGCAGCGTCACCACAACGGAGCGCCTGTTCGGCGGCGATGGCGGTAGCGGATATATCCGCGTGCACCTGTGGCGCGAGGCAGCGCTGATCTTTGCCCAGTTCCCGCTGCTGGGTGCGGGCTTCGGCCAGTTCGCCTTCCAGCATCTGCAGCTTGCGGCGGAATTGCGCAATCCGGCTATCGTCGGCCTCTACAATAACGCGCACAACATTGTGATGCAGATCGCGGCTGAGGGCGGATTGGCCGGAGTTGCCATCCTCTTCGCCACAATGGGGTTATGGCTCTGGCAAGCGGTCGGGCGCGGCATGCAATTCACGCTTTATCACTGGTGGGGCTATGCCATGCTGGCAGTGCTGGGCATCCATAGCTTGCTCGAATATCCGCTGTGGTACGCCTATTTCATCGGTGTCGCTGCCATCACGCTGGGCATTTTTGACAACACGACCTATCGTCTGGAGTTGCGCAACATCGGACGTGCCTCCGTTGCCGCCATGCTGTTGCTGGGCGTGCTGGCGCTGGTGCAGGTGTTCCAGGGATACAAGCGGCTGGAAAATGCCCTGGCGTTGCGCGGGATGGCGGCCAAGGATCGCAGCTATGTGCAGCGCACGCTCGACGAATTGCTGGCGGTGCACCGGTACACCCTGCTGAGTTCATACTCCGAGCTGTTCATCGCCAGCATGGTGGAGACCAGTGCTGTCCACCAGTTCGAATTGAACGAACGCGCGCTGCATTTTGTCCCGATCGCGACCCTGGCCTATCATCATGTCTGGTTGCTGGCGCTGTCCGATCAGCCGGCCGAAGCTCGCACGCAACTGGAAAATGCGATCTGGGCGTATCCGGCGGACTATGCAATGGCACGCATAGAGTTGGACGAACTGGTGCGCAAGGATCCCGCGCGATTTTCAGCTCTGTTAGAATCCGCAATTCAAATTTACGAGGAGTATCGAAGTGCTGCAGTACCTGCAAAATAACATCTGGACCATCCTGATCGCGCTGACCAGCGGCGCCATGCTGTTCTGGTCGTTCTTCGGCAACCGCATCCGCGGCATCAAGGAGGTCGATCACATCGCTGCCATGCAGCTCATCAATCACAAGAGCGCGCTGGTCCTGGACGTGCGCGAGCAGGGCGAGTACGACACCGGACATATCCTGAACAGCAAGCTCATTTCCCTGGGAAAGCTCGCCGAACGCATCGGCGAACTGGAAAAATACCGCGAGCGCCCCATCGTCGTTGTGTGCCGCAGCGGCCAGCGTTCGGCATCTGCGTGCGCATTCCTGGGCAAGCAGGGCTTCGCACAAGCTTACAACCTCAGCGGCGGCGTGATGGCATGGCAGAAGGCCAGCCTGCCGCTGGAGAAGTGAATATGGCGAAAGTCATCATGTACTGCACGGAAGTCTGTCCGTATTGCGTGCGCGCCGAGCATCTGCTGAAGCGCAAGGGCATCCACGACATCGACAAGATACGCATCGATCTGCATCCGGAACGCAGTGCGGAGATGATCCAGCGGACCGGACGCCGCACCGTGCCGCAGATCTATATCAACGGCGAACATGTCGGCGGCTATGACGACATGGCGGCACTTGACCAGGCGGGCGAGCTGGACAAGATGTTGGCGGAACAATAATCAGGGGAACAGCATGACCGAAGCAACGCAAACGAATACGCAACCGATCTTCAATATCGAGAAACTCTATGTGAAAGACCTCTCGCTGGAGATCCCGAACGCACCGGCTATCTTCCTGGAGCGAGAGAATCCGCAGATCGACCTGCAGTTGCACACGCAGGCTGCGGCGGTGGAAGAAGGGGTGTTCGACGTCACCGTCACCATCACCGTAACCGCCAAACTGCCAGAGAAAGACAAGGTGATGTTCCTGATCGAGGCCAAGCAGGCCGGCATCTTCCAGGTTCGCAACCTGCCGCAGGAAGAGGTGGAGACGGTGCTGGCGGTGGTCTGCCCCAACATCCTCTATCCCTACCTGCGCGAAGTCGTGTCGAATACGGCCGTGCGCGGGGGGTTCGCACCGGTGATGCTCAATCCGATCAACTTCGAATCGATCTATCAGCAGCAGAAACAGCAGGCGCAGGCTCAAGCGCAGTCTGCAGAAGCGGTCAAACACTGACAGGCATGGCGATGAGACATACTCTCGGATGCCCTCTCCTCAATCCTCTCCCGCAAGCGGGAGAGGAGGCGAACGAGAAAGACACTGTCCAATTCTTGATGCGCCTGGCGACATTGCTGCTGCTTCTGGGTGTGAGCCAGGCATCGCACGCTTTCGACTTCATCTCGGTCGCCGAGCCGGCCATCCTGTACGACGCGAATTCGCTTAAGGCCAGGAAACTGTTCGTTGCCACGCGCTACTTGCCGCTGGAACAGGTAGTGGTGCTGGACAACTGGGTCAAGGTGCGCGACAACGCGGGCAAGCTGTTCTGGATGGAGAAGCGCCAAGTGAGCAGCAAGCGCTACGTCATGGTGACGGTTCCTTCAGCCAACGTTCGGCGCAGCCCGGACGAGCGTGCCGAGTTGGTGTTCAAGGCCAAACAGCAACTCGGCCTGGAATGGCTGGGCAACTCCGGCAACGGCTGGGTCAAGGTACGCCATGCCGACGGCAGCATGGGCTATCTCAAGTCGAACGACGTCTGGGGCGACTGAATGAATATCGCAGTACTGGGTTCGGGTGCATGGGGGACGGCATTGGCGGCCAGTTTCGCACCGCGCCATCAGGTCACGCTGTGGGCGCGCGATGCAGAACAGGTCGAAGCGATGCGCAGCGCCCGCCGCAACCAGCGTTATCTGCCGGATATTGCGTTCCCGCCCGAACTGAAACTTTCCTCCGATCTGAATGAGACATTGAACGGCGCCGAACTGGTCATCGTCGCCGTTCCGGTCGCCGCCCTGCGCCCCACCCTGCAACTGCTTGCCGCATTGCCGTCTCCGGTTTCAGTGATCTGGGTGTGCAAGGGTTTCGAGAGCGGCACCTCGCAGTTTCCCCACCAGATCGTTGCCGAAACGCTGCCTGCGAATTTCCCGCGCGGCGTGCTGTCCGGTCCCAGCTTCGCGCAGGAAGTGGCGCGCGGTCTGCCCACTGCCCTGACGCTGGCTTCCAGCGACGGCGAGTTCGCGCAACGCACGGCGACCGCCTTGCATCATTCGCGCTTGCGCATCTATTCCAGCACCGATGTAGTGGGCGTGGAGATCGGCGGCGCGGTCAAGAACGTGCTTGCCATCGCTGCAGGCATCAGCGACGGCATGCAGATGGGGCTCAATGCACGCGCTGCGCTACTCACGCGCGGACTGGCCGAGATGACGCGGCTGGGCCTGCAGATGGGGGGCGCGCCGAAACCCTGGGCGGACTGTCCGGCGTCGGCGATCTGATCCTCACTTGTACCGGCGACCTTTCGCGCAACCGTCAGGTTGGCATGCTGCTGGCCCAGCGCAATTCGCTCTCCACCATCCTCGACGAACTCGGGCATGTGGCCGAAGGCGTCTACACGGCGCGCGAGGTGCACCGCATCGCCCAGCGACTGGCCGTGGATATGCCGATCTGCGAAGCGGTGTATCGCGTGCTGTACGAGAACCTTGCCGCGGACAAGGCAGTCGAAGCGCTGCTCAATCGCCAGCCGGGCAGCGAGTTCGATTCAAACTGAGAAAACGGTTTATCCACGAAATACACGAAAAGCACGAACATGCTGCCTGGAAAGCTTGGGCAGTACTTTGAATGCTTGATTGAGCAACGAAGGTGGTGAGTCACTTATTTCGTGTGTTTCGTGTATTTCGTGGACCAATCGCTTTCAGGTTAACGCCGAACCTTCAAATCCGCACTGCCGCCACGCTTCAAACACTGCCACCGCCACCGTATTCGACAGGTTCAGGCTGCGGTTGTCCGGCAGCATCGGCAAACGCAGACGCCGCTCCGGCACGAATGCTGCCAACACGTCCCCAGGCAAGCCGCGGCTCTCCGGCCCGAACAGGAACGCATCCCCGCGCCTGATACGTTCACTTCGTGAAATGGATGCGACGCTTTGGTGGTGAAGGCGAACACGCGTGCCTGCGGCAGAGTTTGCAGGCAGGCGGCGAGGCTGTCGTGCACCCGCAGCGTCGCATACTCGTGATAGTCCAGCCCGGCGCGGCGCAGGTGCTTGTCGTCGAGGTCGAAACCGAGCGGGCGGATGAGGTGCAACTGTGCGCCGGTGTTGGCGCACAGGCGGATGACGTTGCCGGTATTGGGCGGAATCTCCGGCTGGTAAAGAATCACGTTGAACATCAGGAATCCGGTCGAAATGCTTGTCAGTATGGGGAAAAACGGCTAACTTCCGCTTATCGGTCAGTGTCTGGAAAAGTCACGCAGGGGGAATTATGGCGCGTCCGGAGAAAATCCGCTTAGGCGATCTGCTGGTGCAGCAGAAACTCATTTCAATGGATCAGCTCCAGTTCGCGCTGGAACAGCAGAAGCGCAGCGGCCGCAAGCTCGGGCGCGTGCTGGTGGATAACGGCTTCGTTTCCGAAGACCAGATCTCCGAGGCCATCGCCAAGCAGCTCAGCATTCCCTACATCAACCTCAAGTACTACAACGTCAACCTCGAGATCGTGCGCCGTCTGCCGGAGAACCAGGCGCGGCGCTTTCGTGCAGTGGTGCTGGAGGAGCGCAACGGCATGTTGCTGGTCGGCATGGCCGACCCGACCGACCTGTTCTCCTTCGACGAGATCGGGCGCGTGCTCAAGCGCGACATCGATGTCGCGGTGGTCACCGAGGGGCAGTTGCTGGAGACCATCGACCGCGTCTATCGCCGCACCGAAGAGATCACCGGCCTGGCCAAGGCGGTTTCCGAGGAACTGGGCGACACCTACATCGACTTCGGCGCATTGAGCGCAACGGTCGGCGCCGAAGAGGCGCCCGTGGTCAGGCTGCTGCAGACCATGTTCGACGACGCGACCCAGGTGCGCGCTTCCGACATCCACATCGAGCCGCAGGAATCGCGTCTGCAGATACGCTTCCGCATCGACGGCGCCCTGCACCTGCAGACCGAGGCGGACAGCAAGATCGGCCCCTCTCTCGCCCTGCGACTGAAGCTGATGTCCGGCCTGGATATCTCGGAAAAGCGCCTGCCGCAGGACGGGCGCTTCAACATGCGCGTGCGCGACCAGGCGATCGACGTGCGTATCTCCACCATGCCGACGCAATACGGCGAATCGGTGGTGATGCGCCTGCTCAACCAGAGCGGCAGCTTCCTTACGCTGGACAAGCTCGGCATGCCGCCCGACATGCTCAAGCGTTTCCGCGAGATCATCCAGCGCAGCAGCGGCATGGTGCTGGTCACCGGCCCCACCGGCAGCGGCAAGACCACCACGCTGTACGCCGCACTGGCGGAGATCAACACCGTCGACCAGAAGATCATCACCGTGGAAGACCCGGTGGAATATCGTCTGCCCGGCATCAACCAGGTGCAGGTGAACGAAAAGATCGAACTGACTTTTTCGCGCGTGCTGCGCTCCGTCTTGCGCCAGGACCCGGACATCATCCTCGTCGGCGAGATGCGCGATGCCGAGACCGCGCAGATCGGCATGCGCGCGGCAATGACCGGCCACCTGGTGTTCTCCACGCTGCACACGCGCGATACCGCCGGCACGCTGTTTCGCCTGGTGGATATGGGCGCGCCGAAATACATGGTGGCTTCGTCGGTGCAGGCGGTGGTGGCGCAGCGCCTGTTGCGCCGCGTGTGCGAGAGTTGCAGCGAGGCACATGTCCCGTCGCCGCAGGAAGCCGAGTGGCTGCAGGCAGAAGGCATCGCCCGCAACGACTGGGGCACGCTGATGCACGGGCGCGGCTGCTCGCACTGCAACGGCACCGGCTATCACGGACGCATGGGCGTGTACGAGATGCTGGAGATGGGGCAGCAACTGGTGGAAGCTGCCGCGCATGAAGACAATACTTTCTTCATGCAAGCCGCGCGCGAACACCTGAAAGGCAAGACGCTGCTGGATGCAGCCCTGCGCGAAATGAAGCTGGGCCGCACCAGCGTTGCCGAAGTGATGCGCGTCAGCAACCAGGTAGAGGATTGAGCGTGCCGGTTTTTGCGTACAAAGGCAGAAGCGCACGCGGCGAACTGGTGCAGGGGACGCTGGAAGGCGCGGACAGCGGTGGCGTAGCCGATCAGTTGCTGAACACCGGCATCACGCCGACCGAGATCACGCTTTCCCGCGCAGCGACGGGCGAAAAAACAGAGATCGGCATATGGCAACGGCTCACGATGGAAAGAAGGGTCGATGCGCTGGAACTGATGCTGTTCAGCCGCCAGATGTACACATTGCTCAAGGCCGGCGTGCCCATCATGCGCGCCCTGGCCGGATTGCAGGAATCCACGCATAACCCGGCTTTTTCCGCGATGCTGCAGGACCTGCGCGAGAGCCTGGACAGCGGGCGCGAACTGTCCACCGCGATGCGTCGCCATCCCAGGATATTCTCTCCTTTCTATCTCAGCATGGTGCAGGTCGGCGAGATGACCGGCATGCTGGATGTGACTTTCCTGCGCCTGTACGAGCATATCGAATTCGAACGGGAGATGAAGGAGCGCATCAAGTCCGCACTGCGCTACCCGATGTTCGTGCTGGTCGCGATGGCGATCGCCATGGTCATCGTCAACATCTTCGTCATCCCCGCTTTCGCCAAGGTGTTTGCGGGTTTCCACGCGGAATTGCCGCTGATGACCAGGCTGCTGATGGGCTTCTCCGACTTCATGGTGAGACTTCTGGCCGCTCCTGCTGGCGCTGCTGATCGGCGCGGTGGTCGCTTTCCGCGCATGGATCAACACGGTGAACGGACGCTACAGGTGGGACCGCTACAAGTTCCACATCCCCATCGCGGGCAGGATCATCATGAAAGCGACCCTGGCGCGCTTTGCGCGCAGCCTGGCGCTGTCGTTCAAGAGCGGCATTCCCATCGTGCAGGGACTGAATTCGGTCGGACTGGTGGTGGACAACGAATTCATGCGCAGCCGCATCGAGCAGATGCGCGACGGCGTGGAGCGCGGCGAAAGCATCCTGCGCACCGCAGCGGCAGCCGGCGTGTTCAACCCTACCGTGCTGCAGATGATCGCAGTGGGCGAGGAGACCGGCGACATGGACGGCCTGATGTTCGAGATCGCCGGCATGTACGAGCGCGAAGTGGAATACGAGGTCAAGACCCTGAGCGCAAACATCGAACCGATCATGATCGTGCTGCTGGGCGGACTGGTGCTGGTCCTGGCGCTGGGCATCTTCCTGCCGATGTGGGACCTGGGCCAGGCGGCGTTGCGCCGATGAGCTGAGGATAGGGGATCGAGGATCGAGGATCGAACTCCCCTCTCCCGCATGCGGGAGAGGGGTCGGGGGAGAGGGTGATGCCACGCCCTACATTCCTTGCTTCTCGATCCTCAATCCCCGATCCGCAAAGGGTTTCACCCTGATCGAACTCATCGTCGTCATCATCATCGTGGTGGTGCTGGCGGGGACGTTCCTGATCCGCGTCCCTTATTACCAGGAACAGGCCGAGAAGGCCGCGATGCAGCAGGTGGAGGGAGCGCTGCAAAGCGCGCTGGTGTTGCGCTACGGGGCGTTGATGGCGCGCGGGGCGGCAACGGAAAAGGAGTTGAGCATCCTGGCCACCGACAACCCGATGACCTGGTTGCAGCAGAAGCCGCGCAACTACGCGGGCGAATATTACGATCCGACGCCGGGGGCGGTTGCGCCGGGGAACTGGATGTTCGACCTCAAGTCGCGCGACTTGATCTACGTGGTGGATCATGGCGACTATTTCACTCCCGGGCAAGGATGGAAAGAAGTGGATACGCTTTCACACCCGTTTCCAGTACGAACCGGTGCTGGGAGGCGGTGCGCAAGCCGAAGGCAAGAAAGAACTGGTCGGCACGTTGCTCGAGCCGACTGAAACTTACCGCTGGTTTGATTAAGGAGGTGCATATGGATCCCATCATTGAATCCCTGTTGTTGCGTTCCGCCGTGCTGTTCCTGATGGTGGGCAGTCTGGCCGGCCTGGTCGTCGGCGCATTGCTGTTGTGGCGTCCGCAGCGGCTGCGTGCGGTCAGCGCTTTACTCAATCGCTGGATATCCACGCGTCATCTGGATCAGTCGCTGGAGCGCAGCGTCAGCCTCGATCCCTGGTTCTACCGCTATCGCCGCACCAGCGGTGTGCTCACCCTGCTGGGTTCCTGCTACATCCTGTATTTCTTCACCGTGAGCCTGGACAGGGCAAACGCCATCAATGGCCTGTCCCAGTATTTCAAACTGCCTGTCGTGCTGGTCGGCGCCCTGCTGGATGCGGGGGTGTTGATCGCCTTGCTCGGCGCAATGTTCGCGGCCTTCATCAGCCTGTTCCTGCTGTGGCGCCCCAGCATGTTGCGCGACTTCGAGCAGGGCGCCAACCAGTGGGTGTCCTTGCGCCGCGCCCTGAAACCGGTGGAGATCCCGCGCCCGGGCGTGGACGAATATGTTTTTCAGTATGCCGTCGCGCCGGCATGTTGCTGGTGCTGGGCAGCTTGTATACCCTGGTGTTGCTGACGTTCTGGCTCAGCCGTTATCACGGTGCATGAGCCGGGATGTTCGCCGGATGGACTTCGCTCAGCCGGCTGTAAGTCATTGTCGCAAGATGGTATTGCTTGCTTTTCGGCCTGTTTTCCAATAGATTGAAATCAGTCGGCCGAGGCTGGTGTTGCGGCATCGGGCAGAGCAGACAAGTGAAGCAACAAATACAGGGCTGCGGCCTTGGAAATTTAAGGAGACTGAAAATGAAACAAGCAAAAAGGTTTTACCCTGATCGAACTGATCGTGGTGATCGTGATTCTGGGCATTCTGGCGGCCACGGCATTGCCGCGCTTCACCGGCATGGCTACGATGCGCGCCTGGCTCGGCCAACGGGATGTTTGCGGGCAGTGCAATCGGCAGCCGCCATTGCCCACGCTCAGGGGCTGGTGCAAAACCAGACAGGCGCAACCGGAACGGTGACAATGGAAGGCCAAGCTGTGACTCTGGTGAACGGCTATCCCGCGACAGCCGCCGGCGGCATCGATGCGGCGCTGAGCAGCTATCAAGGGTATACCTTTGCAGCTGGTGTGTTCGCGCAGACCGGTGCGCCTACGCCCGCTACTTGCGATGTGACTTATGCGCAGCCACTGCAGCGCAATGCTCGTGCCGGCGATCACGCCCAATACTGCTGGTTGCTGATAGCCCGCGTAGGGCGCAATAACCCAGGCATTGCGCCGTATGGTGAGTCAAAAACAAGGGAGGCTTCGGCCTCCCTTGTTTTTCGTCTGCCGTTTGCGCTTTTTGTTACACTGCGTACCCAGTCGATTCCGTCCATGAAGCCCTATAAAACATGCATTTGAGTGCAAAACAAATCGAGGCGATTCAAGCAGGAAGCCGTGAATTTCTCCGGCGCACCGGACGGGGTGCGCCGGTTCGGTTCGGTTTCGGGCATGCAACGCGGCTTCACGCTGACGGAACTGATCACCATCATCGTCATTTTGGGCATCATCTCGGCGGTGGCGGCGCCGCGTTTTTTCGACCGCAACGTATTCGAGAGTCGCGGTTTTTACGATCAGGTGAGCTCGACATTGCGTTACGCGCAGAAGGCGGCGATCGCGCAGCATCGTTTCGTGTGCGTGGCTATTACGACGGCACAGACCATCACGCTGACACAAGGCTCGACCGATGCGTGCGGCGGCGACTCTGGGCAGTCCGACAGGGGAGGCGTCATATACCGTTTCCAGTGACAATGTTTCGATCACGGCGCCTGCAGTCGGAAATTTCATCAGCTTCGATTGCCTGGGCAGGCCGCGCACGGTGGGCAATGCCGCAGCCAGCTGCGCACCGGGAAACGTTGTTGGCGTGCTGGCGGTAAATTCGACACTGCAGGTTCAGGATGCTCCGGCAATCACTATCGAGGCGGAGACGGGCTATGTGCACTAGGAAGGCGGCCGGATCTCAGCGCGGCATCAGCCTGATCGAGCTGATCATGTTCATCGTCATCATCAGCGTGGCGTTGGCCGGCATTCTGATGGTGATGAATCACGTCACCCGCAGCAGTGCAGATCCGCTCATCCACAAACAGGCATTGGCTATCGCCGAATCGCTGCTGGAAGAGGTGGAGTTGATGCCGTTCACTTATTGCGATCCGGATGATGCCAATGCCGCGACGGCTGCATCCGCAGTAGTGGGAGCAGGCGGCTGTGCCGACAGTGGAAGCAATGGGGTCGGAGGGCGAAGGTCGCTATGCGGCGCCGCAGTTCGATAATGTCAACGACTAGCCGGTTTCAGCATGGCGGCAGGGTCCATCGTGGACATCACCAACGCCAATATCGGACTTAATGGCTATAGCGCCGCGGTGACGATGACCCAGCCGGGATTGGGCGGAATCGCAGCTGCGGAAACGCTGCTGATCAATGTCACCGTGACCGGGCCGGACAATATCCCGGTCACGCTGGAAGGCTACCGCACCCGCTTCGCACCGAATGGATTGCCATGATGCATAAAGCTCAAGCAGGTTTCACCCTGGTCGAAATGATCGTGGTGATCGTCATCACCGGCATCATCGGCGGCATCGTGGCGGTATTCATCAGGACGCCGGTGCAGGGTTATATCGATAGCGCGCGCCGCGCCGAGATGACCGACATCGCCGATACCGCCTTGCGCCGCATGTCGCGCGATATTCGCACTGCGCTACCGAACAGCGTGCGTGTTTCCATAAACGGCACGGCCACTTATCTTGAGTTCCTGCCCACAAAAGGCAGCGGGCGGTACCGCGCGGATGCAGCACCGTCCGGGGCATCTGCGGGTTGCGGCAGCCTGGCTCTCGACGTGCTGAACTTCGCCGCTACCGATACTTGTTTCGAGGTGCTGGGGCCGATGCCGGTTCTTGCTGCCGGTGACAGGGTGGCGATATACAACCGAGGCATTGCGGGGGTGGATGCATATGCAGGTGATAACACAGGCGTATATTCCGCTAGCGCAGCAACAACCATCACCATCAGTCCTGCCAAGCAGTATCCATTCAAGTCGCCGGGCAACCGCTTCCAGGTGATCGACACCCCAGTGACCTATGTGTGCGCGCCAGTTGCCGGTGGAGTGGGCGGTACGCTGACCCGCTACTGGGGTTATGCAATACAGGATGTAAAAACCAAGACAGACTCTGTTGCGGAGTTGGATGCGCTTGTCGCGGTTCAAGGTGCGCGCGCGCGGCTGGCGAACAGGGTGAGCGCTTGCAGCCTCAGCTACGATGCTGTGGGACAGCGCCTCGCTCTGGTGACGCTGCAACTGACCCTAGCCGACAGTGGCGAGAGCGTGACCTTGTACAGCTCCACCCATGTCAGCAACGTTCCATGAGAGTCGATCCGAATATGACGACATTGCCAAAACTACAGCGCGGTTTCAGCCTGGTGTCGGCGATCTTTCTGCTGGTGGTCATTGCCGCGCTCGGCGCGTTTTCTGTGACACTTTCCACCACTCAGCATCAGAGCGCTGCACTGGATGTACTGGGTTCGCGCGCCTACCAGGCTTCGCGGGCCGGAATCGAATGGGGCGCCTATCAGGTGCTGCGAAATCCCGGTGCGGGATTTGCACTGGCCTGTCGTCCGGGGCCAACGAACAGCGCTGTAGCCTTGGCGGGGACGCTGACTGGCTTCAGCGTGACTGTGGGATGCGGTGCCACCTCTTCCGTTGAGGCAGCAACAACCGTATGGGTATACAACATCACGTCCACCGCAGCGCGTGGTACTGTGGGTACGACGGATTATGTCGAGCGGCAGATGCAGGTGACCATAGGCCCATAGTTTCGAGGTGAGGCAGATATGAACAAGATGAATTACTGCACCAAATTACTAATCCCCGCCGTCACTGCCGCGTTCTTCGCCGTCCCGGTTTCTGCTGTCAACTGTACCAACGACAGCTCCGGCAACTGGAACTCAAGGGGAACCTGGGGCACCAATACACTTGGGTGCATTGGGGCTCCGGGTGGCATTCCAGGCGCTGCGGATAACGTGACCGTTGCTGGCACTAATGCCACTGTCACCATTCCCACCGGTTACGCAGCAGCGGCCAACTCGGTCACGGTGGGCAATGGGTCGAGCAGCAGGCTGTCGAGCCTCAGGTTCAACGCAGCATCTTCCTCGCTCACGGTCACCACAAACGTCATTATCACCGCACCGACCAGCACTACCGCAGGGAGAGACAGGGAGATACTGGTCAATGCGGGCACGCTGACAGTCAACGGGAACATTACCTTGAACGGGTCAACTCGTAGCCAAACCTATGGTCGCCTGACACTCACGACGGGCACGGTCACGATAGCCGGAGGCTTGGCCGTTGTTAGCAATACGGCTACTGCTGGGCGTGCTGTGGTCACAGTCGGCACGGGAGCAATCAATGTCAACGGCCCTGCGGGCGTGACCAACGGAGATTTGATAACGGTTGGTGCGGGCACGTTCAATGCGACGAACCCCGCCGCAACGTTCACCAACAGCAATGCCACGATTGGCGCAAACACAATGGTTTCAACCGGCACGCTCAACGTCAGCGGCAACCTGACCAATGCGGCGGCTACGGACGCCGTCACCGTCAGCAGCACCGGCAATGTCACTGTGGGCGGAGTTCTCACCAATAACGGTATCGTTACTCTCGCTACCACAGGTACCGTCAATGCAAACGGTGACTTTATCAACAGTGCCACTGGCATCTTCACCAACACGGCGACCGGGTTGCTGAACATAGGCGGAAATGCAACGATAGATGGAATCTTCAATCCGGGAACAGGTAAGGTGGTCTGCAACGGAACGAATGCGCAGAATCTTGCCGGGAGCGCTCTTACCTCGCCAGCTATCGGTTTGAACAACCTGGAAACCAGCAACGCTAACGGTGTTACGTTGGGGAATAACGTGACTGTCAACGGATCGCTCACTTTGACAAGCGGTACGGTTACCACCGGCACCAATACGCTGATCACCAGCGCCAACTGCCCTGCCAGCTTGTCGCGTACCGGCGGTCACGTAGTTGGCAACCTGCAGCTGGCATTCCCAGTCGGAGCGTCGACCTGTAACTACTATCTCGGGGACAGCTTCGGCTATGCGCCGGTCACCGTTGCGCTGACAGGGGCAACCGCGGGGACACTGATCGGCCGCGTCGACAGTGGCGATCATCCTGATACCATCGCCAACTTCTCGCGCATCGACCAGACCAAGAGCGCCAATCGTTACTGGACGCTGATTCCGGGTACCTTGGCGGCTTATGTTAGTTATGATGCCACATTCCAATTCGGTGCCGCCATCGATGCTACCGCTGCGGCGGGAAATTTCATCATTGCCAAGAAATTTCCAGTTGCTACGGGTCCGTGGATGCGCCCACCTGTGGGTGTCAGAACTGCTACAACCATCCAGGCCACGGGCATTACTTCGGCGCAGGGCTTCGGGGTTTTTGCCGTAGGTGAGCCTTTGGTCGGCGTCTATAAGGGCGTCAACCAGTTGATCGATCTGCGCGAAATGTATTGACGGATGTCCAGCTTGCCTCAGCCGGCCATTCATCGCGAATGGACAGTCTGATTTGGAATACGGCCTAGCTGCCAGAATTCCGTCATGCAGTGCCGGAAATACAGCGAATCCTGTCAAAAATATCCTTGACAGCAAAGGGTTAGTAACTTAAGTTCGCGTTAATTATGGAAATGCCCCTGTTTACCAAGCTGTTCAAACGAACTTCCCGCGATGGCGGTTGGGTCTCCATCACTCTCAGCGACAAAGGCGTGCACATCGCGCAAGCCAAGTATGTCGGTACTCGCCCGCAAGTGACGAGGTGTTCCTTCCATCCGCTCACCGAAGTGACTGCTGTCGCGCTGGAGAAGATATGCAAGGAAGCGCAACTGGATGCTTCCAGATTCACCACGCTGCTGTCTGCCAACGAATACCAGATATTGATGGTGGATGCGCCCAACGTCCCCGTCGATGAACTGAAGACCGCGATACGCTGGAAGATCAAGGATGCGCTCAGCTACCACATCGACGATGCCACCATCGATGTGCTGCAGATACCGACACATAAATACGGCGGCGATCGTCCGCAATCCCTCTATGCGGTCGCCGCCTCCAACGAGACGATACGCAAGCGCATCGCGCTGTTCGAAAAAGCCAGGATCGAATTGAACGTGATCGATATCCCCGAGATGGCGCAGCGCAACATCGCCGCATTGTTCGAGACGGAGGCGCGCGGACTGGTCTTGCTGTCGTTCAGCGACGAGGGCGGCCTGCTCACCATCACTTGCGACGGCGAGTTGTTCCTGGCGCGCCGTATCGACATCACGCTTGGGCAGTTGCAGGATGCCGACGTGAATCTGCGGAAACAATATCTTGATCGCGTGGAACTGGAGGTGCAGCGTTCGCTGGACTACTTCGACCGCCAATTCCATCACATCCCGGTCAGCCGCATGCTGATTGGTGCGCCGGATTCGTTGGGGCTGGATCGGGTATTGGCCGATAGTCTGGGGCTTCCGGTAGAAAAGCTCGATCTGGCGCAGGGCATGGACATCGTTGGCGTGCCCGAGTTGTCCGACAGTGAGTACGCCTGTTATGCGTTGCCGGCGCTGGGTGCGGCGCTGCGTCAGGAGAAGAAGGCGCTATGAGCCAGCAGATCAATCTGTTCAACCCGGTCTTCCTCACGCAGAAGAAATACTTCTCCGTGCTGACCATGCTGCAGGCGCTGGGGTTGATCGTGCTGGGTTCCGCGCTGTTCTACGGCTATGCGTTGTATCAGGTCGCCCAGATGTCCAAAGCAAACGGAAGAGATGGGCAAGCGTTATGCCGCCGAGCAGGCGCGCTTGGTCAATTTCGCCAATGAATTTTCGCCGCAGCGTTCCAGCCAGATGCTGGAGGAGGAACTGAAGAGCCTGGAGAGCCAGGCTGGCTGCGCAGGAAACGCTGCTGAACATGCTGAAGAGCGGCGCGATCGGCAATACCGAGGGTTATTCGGAATATATGCGCGCTTTCGCGCGGCAGTCGGTCAACGGCTTGTGGCTCACCGCGTTCGACATCACCGGCGACGGTGCGCAGATGAGCCTGAGCGGTGCGGTGCTCAATCCGCAACTGGTTCCGGTCTATATCCAGCGTCTGGGCAAGGAAAAGATCATGCGCGGCAAGACGTTCGCCACCTTGCAGATGCAACAGCCGAAGCAGGAAGCGGACAGGCCGGTGGCGCGCTATGTCGAATTCAATCTGCGTTCGACTCCGGCATCCGAGGAGGCGAAGAAATGAAGATGAAGGAGCAGATCGACAAGATCGTCGCCAAAGTCGACGGCATGTCGTTGCGCGAGCGCGCATTGATTTTCATTGCGGCTGCGTTCCTGGTGGTGTCGTTGATCGACTCGCTGTTCCTGAATCCGCTGCTGCAGCGAAGCAGAAGATACTTTCCGCGCAAGTCGTTCAGCAACAGGAGAAGATGAAGGAGATACAGGCGCAGCTCGCCGCGCTGTTGCAGGCCAAGCAGGCCGATGCACAGTTCGCCGCAACGCGAGCGTATCCGCCAACTGCGGCAGCAGATCGCCGACGGCGATGCCTATCTGAAAGACCGCCGCGACAAACTGGTTCCGCCGGAAAGGATGGCCGCCCTGCTCGAGCAGATGCTCAAGCGGAACGGACGCCTGCAATTGGTCGCGATGAACACGCTGCCGGTCACTTTGTTTATCGAGAGGAAGCGGCGGATGTAGCCCATCGGTCAGGCGGTCGGGCAGGAGCGGCAAATGTACAAACATGGCGTGCAGATCACCGTGCGCGGCAGCTATGCCGATCTGGTGCAATATCTGACTGCGCTGGAGAAGTTGCCGACCCGCATGTTCTGGGGCACGGCGAAGATGAAGGTCGTGCAACACCCGACCGTGGAATTGACGCTGACGCTTTACACACTGAGTCTGGACAAGACATGGCTACAGGTCTGAGGATGCTGCTGACAGCGTTGCTGCTGTGCTTGCCGCAGGTCGCGGCGGCAGAATCGTTGCCGGACCCGACCCGGCCCGCCATCGACCTGAGCGGCAGTGCGGGTGCTGCGAGGATGGTGCGCCGGCCGATGCGGCGCCAAGGGGTTTGCAGTCCACCATCATTTCGCCGCAATACCGCGCGGCGATCATCAATGGCGAGACTGTGCGCTTGGGCGGCAAGTCGGGCGACTCGAGACTGGTCGAGGTCAGGGAAGACAGCGTGGTATTGCAGAATGCGCAAGGGCGGCGTGTGATGGAGCTGTTTCCCAGAGTGGGAATCAAAGTAATCGAGGCGGCGCCGCAAGCGAGCGGCGCCGAGGAGCAGGTTTTCGGGCAGCCGGGCCTGCCCGGAGAAAGAGGTAGGAGGAAACAAATGAAACGAGTATCAGGATTGATGGCTGTTGCTGTTGCTGTCGGCGTGTGCGGCGAGCGGCGCTTCCAGGGACACGGCGGACAAGATCAAGCAGGAGATGGACACTGCCGTCGCTTCGCACGAAAGCGCAAAGCCGATACGGTAAATCAGGCGTTGTTGCCGCCGTTGACGGTCGTATTGCCGCAAACCGATAGTAAGCCGGTGGAAGCCAAGTTCGATCTGGCGGTCAATAACACCGCCGCGCAGCAGGTGTTCATGGCCATCGTCTCGGGTACGCGTTATAGCGTGCTGCTGCATCCGGAAGTCAGCGGCTCCATTTCGCTTAACCTGAAGGACGTGACGGTGTTCGATGCGCTGGAAGCGATACGCGAAATGTACGGCTACGATTACAAGGTGGACGGTACGCGCATCTACATCCAGCCGTTGACATTGCAGACGCGCATCTTCCAGGTCAGCTATCTGACCGGGCTGCGCGAGGGCAAATCATCGTTGCGGGTGGCGTCCGGGTCGGTCGCCGATGTTGCAACGGGTTACACGGGAACAACGACGACGGCTGCGGCTGCAGCAGCGATGGCAGCCACCGTCAGCACCCGTGACAGCAGCAAGGTCACCATGACGAGCAGTACCGATTTCTGGGACGAACTGAGCCGGTCTCTGGCTGCTATCGTTGGCACCGAGAAGGGGCGCAGCGTGGTGATCAGCCCGATGTCGGGTGTGATCGTGGTGCGCGCCATGCCGGAGGAACTGAAGAACGTGGCAGCCTATCTCAAGGCGTCGCAGATCTCCGTCGAGCGTCAGGTGATTCTGGAAGCCAAGATCATCGAAGTGAAGCTGAGCGATACTTTCCAGTCCGGGGTGAACTGGTCCGCTTTCAAGTCGGGGCCCAACAGCGCCCTGTCTGGCGGAGCCATTTCCCCGGGAACCACCTTGGGGAATACCGGTGCGCTGACGAACGGGATAATCAGCTCGACTCCGGGAGCGAACTTGTCCTCGGCGGCAACTGACGCTCTTCCTGCCGGCGCAGTCGCCGGGACACTGTTCGGACTGGCATTCCAGACCAGCAATTTCGCCGCACTGCTGAATTTCCTCGAGGCGCAGGGCGATGTGCATGTCCTGTCCAGCCCGCGTATCGCCACATTGAACAACCAGAAGGCAGTGCTGAAGGTGGGAACGGACGAATTCTTCGTGACTGAGGTGCAGGGCGGCACACAGGGAACAACGGCCATTGCGGGCACGGCGCCGACTGTCAAGGTGCAGCCGTTCTTCTCGGGCATTTCGCTCGACGTGACGCCGCGCATCGACGAGAACAACGAGATCATCCTGCATGTGCATCCGTCGGTGAGCACGGTTTCCACGGTAAACAAGATCGTCAATCTGGGCGTAGCCATGGGCACCTACAACCTGCCGCTGGCTTCCAGTTCGGTGTCGGAAACGGACAGCGTCGTGCGCGCCAGGGACGGGCAGATCGTGGCGATCGGCGGCTTGATGCGTCAGGCGTCGGCTGAGGACGAGTCCGGCATGCCGATGTTGCCGAAAACGATCTTTGGCCAGACTAGCCAGGCGCACCGAAAAGCGCGAGCTGGTGATCCTGCTCAAGCCGACCGTGGTCGACAGCGACAAGGACTGGTCCGACGATATCGCGCGCAGCCGCGAGCGCATCAACAACCTTTCGAGATAAGCATCATGTATCTGGAGCATTTCGGCCTGCGCGAGCTCCCCTTCTCGCTGACACCCGACACCAGCTTCTTCTTCGCCTGTACCAACTATCAGGAGGGCTTGAATACCCTGCTGGTCGCCGCGCGCAGCGGCGAGGGTTTCATCAAGATCGTGGGCGAGGTCGGCAACGGCAAGACCTTGCTGTGCCGCAAGTTCCTCGCAACGCTCAACAGCGACCGCAGGACGACGACCGCCATCGGCACGCAGGACGGGGGTACCAGCGGACGTTACGCGGCGAATTTCATCACCGCCTATATCCCCAATCCCCATCTGGAGCCGCGCACCCTGTTGCTGGCGCTGGCGGAGGAATTCCGCATCGCGGTGGACAGCTCGATCGACCAGCACCGGCTGTTGAAGGAATTGACCCTTACGCTGCTCAATTTCGCGCGCGACGGCAAGCGCGTCGTGGTGTGCCTGGACGAGGCGCAGGCCATGCCGCTGGAAAGCATGGAAGTATTGCGTCTGCTCACCAACCTGGAGACCGAGAAACGCAAGCTGCTGCAGGTCGTGCTTTTCGGCCAGCCGGAACTGGACGAGCGCCTCAGGCAGAACTCGGTGCGCCAGTTGCGCCAGCGCATCAGCTTCCAGTATCAGTTGCAGGGCTTGCACCGCGACGAGATGGATCGCTACCTGCGCCATCGCCTTGCGGTGGCGGGATTCAAGGGCGAGACGCTGTTCAATGCGGGCGCGGCCGGCCTGTTGCATCGGGTCACGCGCGGCACCCCCAGACTGGCCAACATCATCGCGCACAAGGCCATGCTGCTGGCTTATGCGGAAGGGCGCCAGCAAGTGCTGGCGCGGCACGTGCGCAAGGCAGCTGCCGACACGCCCGAGTCGCGCAGGGACTGGATGGTGTGGGTATGGTTGGGTGTCGCATCGCTTGCGCTGGTGGCGCTGGGTGTGTGGGGAATCTGGCTGCGATGAGCCTTATCAACGAGATGTTGAACGACCTGGAGAGGCGCGGCGAGCACGCGCCGCTGGGCGAGCCGACGATACGAGCCATCCCGCCGCGCAAGCCATCGTATTTGCTGAGCTACGGACTTCCGGTGGCGCTGTTGTTGAGCGCACTGGCGGCGGCGAAATGGTATGTCGAGCGCGCGGAGACCATGGCAATCGAGCCGATCATTGTGCCGGTCCGGCCCGGACAACAACCTGCGCCCCCCCTGGCCGATGCAGCAGCGCTGACGGCCACGCCGCTGGAGGGTTCAACGGTGGCCGCGATGACCGAGATCGATGCGCCTGCTTCCAAGCTGAGCTTCGAATTGAGTTCCATTCCCTTGCCTTCCAGTCTGCGCAGCAAGCCGGCGTCTTCGGCTAAAGATGCGGCGCCGCAGGCAGCGCCGGTACGGAAGGCCGCCGCGCAGCCCGAGCGGCAGCAAGCGCGCAGCAAGGTCGCGGACAGATCGGGTACAACGCCAGCGGCGAGTTCGGACCAAAGTCCGTTCAAGCAGATCAGTCCGCGCCAGCATGCCGAGAACGAATATCGCAAGGCCAATCAGGCCGCCCAGCAGGGCAGGACGGACGAAGCCATCGCCGGCTATGAAGGCGTGCTGCGGCTCGATCCTTTGTACCATGAGGCGCGCAGGGCCCTGGTCGGCGTGTTTCTGAACGCGAAGCGTAACGCAGATGCGGAGAGGGTGTTGCAGGAAGGCTTGAAGCGCGATTCGCACGAGTCGTCGTTCGCCATGCTCCTGGCGCGGCTGCAGGTGGAGCGCGATGCGATACCGCTGGCGCTGGAGACATTGCAGAAGAATCTGCCGCATGCAGAGCGGCGGCCGGAATACCAGGCCTTCGTCGCTGCGTTGCTGCAACGGCAGGATCGCCACCAAGAAGCCATCGCGCATTTCCAGATCGCATTGCAGCTAGTGCCCGGCAACGGCGTGTGGCTGATGGGGCTGGGCATCTCGCTGCAGGCGGTGCAGCGCAACGAGGATGCACGCGAAGCCTATCGGCGTGCGCTTGGCTCGAACAGCCTGAGCCCGCAACTGCAGGAATTCGTGCAGAAGAAACTCAGGGAGCTTTGAGTTTAGCTGTCGTGCGGCAACGTCCGCGCTACCACCCACGCGCTTACTTCGCTTGCTCCGGCAACTTTCAGCGCGCGCGCCAGTTCCCCGATCGAAGCGCCTGTGGTCATCACATCGTCCACAATGGCGACATGCTTGCCGCGCACATCGGCGCCGGGTTTGCAGACGAATGCCTGGCGCATGTTCTTGTCGCGTTCCTTCCACGGCAACGACGATTGCGGAGGCGTGTTGCGCACCCTTTCGCAGGCGCCGGAGAGCAGCGGTACGTCCAATCGTCGCGCGATGCGACGCGCCAGCAGCAGCGACTGATTGAAACCGCGTTCGCGCAGGCGGGCGGGATGCAGCGGCAGTGCAACGATACAGTCGGCTCCGGGCGCGATGCGTTGCGACAGGGCATCGGCCAGGTAGTTGACCAGGATCAGGCGTTCATGGAACTTCAGCGCCTGGATCAGCTTGTCGACCGGGAAGGCATAACGGAAAGCGGCCACGGTGTGATCGAACGAAGGCGGCTGCTTCAGGCACTCCCCGCATACGCTGCCGTCCGCCGTCGGCAAACCGCAGGCCGGGCAATGTGCTCCGGTCAGGCGCGGCAGGTCGGCATCGCACGCGCTGCAACACAGGCCGGCATGGCTGTCGGCCCCGCACAACAGGCAGGGTTGGGCGGGCAGCATGCGCTCAAATATTGAGCCGATGTCAAGCCTGCGATGCGATAAAATGGACAAGTCGTTCCGATCCTGTTTCCGTTCCGGGTCGCGAATGCGTTTCCGTCATTCTACGTGTTAATACATCCATGCAAACCCAAACCATCGAATCCCCTGTGCCGGCCAAACCTGAAACGGCGCAGCAGCGCTGGAGCGTGGCCGAAGTCGAAGCCCTGTTCCGGCTGCCTTTCTCCGATCTGATGTTTCGCGCGCAGGAATTGCACCGCGAGCATTTCGACCCGAACGCGGTGCAGCTGTCCACCCTGCTGTCGATCAAGACCGGCGGCTGTTCCGAGGACTGCGGCTACTGCACCCAGTCGTCCTTCCACTCCACGGTCGAGAACAAGAAGATGCTGGAGGTGGACGAGGTGGTGAAGGCTGCCCAAGCCGCCAAAGATGCCGGGGCTGGGCGCTTCTGCATGGGCGCGGCCTGGCGCGAACCCTCCGAGAACGACATGAAGGCCGTGGTGGAGATGGTCAAGGAGGTGCGCGCGCTGGGCATGGAGACCTGCGCGACGCTGGGCATGCTCAACGACGAACAGACCGAGCAGCTGCGCGCGGCCGGACTCGACTACTACAACCACAATCTCGATACTGCGCCGGAGTTCTACGGCAACATCATCAGCACGCGCGACTATCAGGACCGCATCGACACGCTGGAGCGCGTGCGCAAGGCGGGCATGAACGTGTGCAGCGGCGGCATCATCGGCCTGGGCGAGAACCTGACGCAGCGCGCCGGCCTCATTGTGCAGCTGGCCAACATGAACCCGTACCCGGAGAGCGTGCCGATCAACAATCTGGTCAAGGTCGAAGGCACGCCGCTGGCGGAGACGGAAGACATCGACCCGCTGGACTTCGTGCGCATGATCGCCGTGGCACGTATCACCATGCCGAAGGCCTTCGTGCGCCTTTCCGCCGGACGCCAGGAGATGTCCGATGCGGTGCAGGCGCTGTGCTTCCTGGCCGGCGCCAACTCCATCTTCTACGGCGACCAGCTGCTGACCACGGGCAATCCCGATGTCGAGCGCGACCGCAAGCTGATGGACAAGTTGGGCATGTACCCGTTTGCCGAGAAACATTAGAACGTAGATCGGGTTAGCACAGCGTAACCCGACTTGTGCGATGTCGGGTTACGGCCTGCGGCCTAATCCGACCTACCGGAATACATACGTGCCATTCACCGAACTACAAACCGAACTCGATGCACGCAAAGCGCAGGGCCTTTTGCGCAGCCGTCGCACGCTGGAAAGCACGCAATCGCCGCATATCTTGGTCGACGGCAAACCCTACCTGGCTTTCTGCAGCAACGACTACCTCGGTCTCGCCAGTCACCCGCAACTCGTCGCCGCCCTGCAACAAGGCGCGCAGCAGTGGGGCGTGGGTGCGGGCGCTGCTCACCTCGTGAGCGGGCATTTCGCGCCGCATCACGATCTGGAGAAACAGCTCGCTGCCTTCGTCGGCAAACCTGCGGGACTGCTGTTCTCCACCGGCTACATGGCGAATCTTGGCGTGGTGCAGGCCTTGGTCGGCAAGGGCGACACAGTGTTCGCCGACAAGCTCAACCATGCCTCGCTGAACGATGCCATGCTGCTGTCGCGCGCCGAGATGAAACGCTACCGGCACGGCGACATGGCGCAGCTTGCGCAGTTGCTGGAGCAGACCAGGAGCGGGCGCAAACTCGTCATCACCGATGCGGTGTTCAGCATGGACGGCGACATGGCGCCGCTGCGCGAGATGCTGGCGCTGTGCGAGCAGCATGATGCGTGGCTGTATGTGGACGACGCGCACGGCTTCGGCGTGCTGGGTGAGCAGGGGCGCGGTTCGCTTTCCCATTTCGGCATCGCATCAAAGCGCGTCATCTACATGGCGACGCTGGGCAAGGCAGCGGGCGTGTCCGGCGCATTCGTTGCGGCGGAGCAGGTGGTCATCGATACGCTGATCAATCATGCGCACAGCTATGTGTATACCACGGCAACGCCGCCAGCATTGTCCGTCGCACTGGCGCAGAGCCTGCAACTGATCACACAAGGCGATGCACTGCGTACTCATCTGCAGCAACTGGTCACACAGTTGCGCAACGGGTTGTCCGATCTTCCGTGGCAACTGATGCCGTCGGATACGGCCATCCAGCCGCTGCTGATTGGCGACAACCAGCAGGCATTGAAGTTGAGCGAAGGACTGCGCGAGCGCGGCATCTGGGTCGCCGCGATCCGTCCGCCTACCGTGCCGCAGGGTACGGCGCGCCTGCGCATCACTCTGTCTGCCGCGCATAGCGGAGGCGGATGTGCAGCAACTCATCGGAGCGTTGCATGAGCTTGCACGTTGAAACTATCGGCAGCGGCGAACCGCTGCTGCTGATCCATGGCTGGGGCATGCACGGTGGTGTGTGGACCGATGTCGCGCAGAGGCTCGCGGCAGACTTCCGTGTGCACAGTGTTGATCTGCCTGGCTTCGGCGCCAGTGCGCCGCTGACGGGAACGAACCTGGAATCCCTGGTGCAGGCGTTATCGGCACAATTTCCCGAGCCTCTCAACGTATGCGGCTGGTCGCTGGGCGGTCAGGTCGCGCTGCACTGGGCAAAACGCGAGCCGGAGAAGGTGAAGCGTCTGGTGCTGGTGACGAGCACTCCCTGTTTCGCCGCGCGCGACGACTGGCGGTTCGGCATGGCGAGCGCAGGTGCTGGAAAAGTTCGCCGCCGAACTGGAACAGGATCATGCGGCCACCTTGCGCCGCTTCATCGCACTGCAGCTGCGCGGCAGCGAGAACGAACGCGAGTTGCTGGCGCTGCTGCGCGGGCGACTGTTCAGTCGCGGCGAGCCGGACATGGGCGCGCTGCGCGGCGGACTGGAGATTCTGCGCGATGCCGATCTGCGCGCGGGACTGCCGGAGATCGCCCGGCCGACGCTGCTCATCGCAGGCGAGCGCGACAAGCTCACGCCGCCGGCGGCTTCGCACTATATGGCCCAGGTCATGCCTTCGGCGCGCGTGGTGGAAGTGCAAGGCGCGGCGCATGCGCCGTTCCTTTCTCACCCCGAGATATTTATCGAACAAGTAAAGAGTTTCCTGCATGAATGAATTCGAGATAGACAAGAAGCAAGTACGCCGCGCCTTCAGCCGTGCCGCGCTGGACTACGATGCGGCGGCGGTGCTGCAGCGCGAAGTGTGCGTGCGCATGCTGGAGAAGCTGGATGTCATCAAGCTGCAACCTGCACGCGTGCTGGATGTCGGCAGCGGCACAGGCTGGGGCACGCGCCAGCTGGCCGAGCGCTATCCAAAAGCCGATGTCACTGCGCTGGATATCGCCATCGGCATGCTGCAGGCGGCGCGCGGAACCTCGAGCTGGTGGAAGAAGTTGTTCGCCGGGAGGCGCGAGAACTATCTGTGCGCCGACGTCGAGGCCTTGCCCATCGCGTCCGGCAGCGTGGATATGGTGTGGTCGAATCTGGCGCTGCAATGGTGCAACGATCTGCCCGCCACTTTCGTCGAGCTGCAGCGCGTGCTCAAGGTCGACGGCCTGCTGATGTTCTCCAGCTTCGGCGTGGATACGTTGCGGGAACTGCGCACGGCCTTTCACGGCGTGGATGGCTACAGTCACCTCAGCCGTTTCGCCGACATGCACGACGTCGGCGACATGCTGGTCAACGCGGGTTTCGCCGATCCGGTGATGGAGATGGAAAGGATCACGCTGACCTATGACGACGTGCGCGCGGTGATGCAGGACCTGAAGAGCATCGGCGCGCACAACGCCACGACAGGGCGGGCGCCGGGCATGATGGGCAAGGCCGCCTGGCGGCGCGTGACCGAGAACTACGAGAAGCTGCGCCGCGACGGCAAGCTGCCCGCGACCTTCGAGATCATCTACGGCCATGCCTGGAAGGCGGCGCCGAAAGCGACCGCGGATGGGCGTGCCATCATCAGGACGGATTTCAGATTGTGAGCTACTTCATTGCCGGCACCGATACGGGAGTAGGCAAGACGCTGGTGAGTTGCGCGTTGCTGCACGCCATGGCCGCCCAAGGCAAGCGCGTGGCCGGCTTCAAGCCGGTGGCCGCGGGTTGCGATGAGGACGGGCAGAATGACGACGCCAAACGACTGCACGTTGCGGGCAACGTGCAAGCGAGCTACGACCAGATCAATCCCTACTGCTTTCACCATGCCATCGCGCCTCATCTCGCCGCGCGCATGGCCGGCGTCGCCGTCGAGTTCCCGCGCATTTTGCTCACCTATCAGGAGCTGGCCGCCCGGGCCGACACGGTGATCGTGGAGGGCGTGGGCGGCTTCTGCGTGCCGCTGAACGACAGGCAGGACAGCGCCGATCTGGCCAGGCAGCTCGGTCTGCCGGTCATCCTCGTGGTCGGGATGCGGCTGGGTTGCCTCAACCATGCGTTGCTGACAGTGCGCGCGATCGCCGATCAGCAGCTAGAATGCGCGGGTTGGGTGGCCAACGTGCTCGATGCGGACATGCCTGCCCTGCAGGAGAACATCGCAGCCTTGCGCGAGCGCATCGGCGCGCCGCTGCTGGGCGTGGTTCCGCACCTGGCACAAGCCGATGCACGAGCAGCTGCGGCGCAGTTGAACATGGAATTGCTGGAGAAATAAGTAAGCGATGGTTGAATTCAGCCTCATTGCGGTATTCATGGTTGGCCTGCTCAGTGGCGTGCATTGCCTCGGCATGTGCGGCAGCATCGTCGGCATCTTCACTGCGCAAGTGCCGCAAGGCACCTCACGCTGGCCGTTCCATCTGGCCTACAGCAGCGGGCGCATCGCGAGCTACGCGATCGCCGGCGCACTGGTCGGGGTCATCGGCCAGGCGGGGTTGCTGATGCGCGATGCGGTGCCGGTGCAGCACCTGCTGTTCGCGCTGTCCTCCTTCATGCTTGTCGCGCTAGGCTTGTACCTGGCCGGCGTGTGGGGTGTGGTGCGGCGCATGGAGCATCTGGGCAGCGGTTTGTGGAAGCGACTGCAACCCTACACGACCAGATTGCTGCCCGTGAACACCGTGCCGCGCGCGCTGGGCCTGGGAGCGTTGTGGGGCTGGCTGCCGTGCGGTCTGGTATATAGCGTGCTGCTCACCGCGCTGGCGAGCGGCAGCGCGGCGCAGGGCGCGCTCATCATGCTGGCCTTCGGTCTGGGAACCCTGCCCAACCTGCTGGCGATCGGCTTGTTCTGGGAAAGCGTCAAAGGCTGGGTAAAGTCGCCGCAGGTGCGCATGGTGGCCGGCGCGCTGGTGGCTGGCTTCGGCATATACGGCCTGATCAAAGTGGGATATACCTTTGCGGTACACGGCTGGACGGGGGCTTGTCATGTGGCGGCGTAACCTGGTTCGGTGTTCGTTGTTCATCCTGCTTGCCGCGTGTGGCGAGCAGAAACTCCCTTCGCCCTTCAAGGCCAGCGACGTCAGCGCGCAGTACGCGCAAGCCGATTTCCGCCTGCACGAGGCGGACGGCAAGCCGGTCAGCCTCGCGGATTATCGCGGCAAGGTGGTGGCGCTGTTCTTCGGTTATACGCACTGTCCACAGGTATGTCCCACCACGCTGGCCGATATGGCGCAGGTGATGCGCGTGCTGGGCAAGGATGCGGAGAGGGTGCAGGTGCTGTTCGTTACGCTTGATCCGGAGCGCGATACGCGCGAGCTGCTGGCGCAATATCCGCCCGCATTCTTTCCTACTTTCAAAGGCTTGTCCGGTGATAGTATGGCGACTGCACAGGCGGCGCAGGCGTTCGGCGTGACCTGGCAGAAACAACCGAACAAGAGCGGTGGCTACGATCTGGATCATTCCGCCGGTACGTATCTCATCGCCCCGGGCGGCAAGCCGGTGCTGCTGGCGCCTTATGGGCAGCGGGCGGAGTTGTTGGTGCAGGACATCAGACTATTACTGGCATTCAAATGAGCACGTTGGTCGATCTGTGGCGCTTTGAGATAGACGAAACGAATCTGCCGATACGCGCGGAGCAGGTCCGCGCGCGCATCGACAGCTATCCGCTGATGCTCATCGCTCAACTGGTGCTGGCCCCGCTATTGGCGATGCTGATGTGGGACAAGGTCGCGCACATCACGCTGCAAATTTGGCTGGTGGCGATTTACTGCGCGCATACCGTCGAGTTTTGCTACTGGCGCAAACTGCGCTCGCAGAACAAAGGGGTCGAGCAGAACCGCGCGTGGGACCGGCAGTTCCGGAAATTGACGGCGATGTCTTCCGTCGCATGGGGCAGCGCCGGGTTGCTCATGTTCGTGCCCGGCGATCTGGCCTACCAGGCATTGATGATCTGCGTGGTGATGGGGCTGATCGCAGGCGGCGCAACCAGCAACCCGTTCCATCCTCCGTCGATGTTCATCTACCAGGCGGGAATGATCCTGCCGCTGCTGGGCCGGCTCGCGTGGGAAAACGACACGAAGCACTGGATCCTGTTCGTCATGCTGAGCATGTTCTGCATATTCGTGCTCAAATCCGCCGTAGAGCTGATCCGCACCTTCGAGTTGTCGCAGCGACGCAGATTCGAGAACGAACGCCTGGTCGGGGCATTGCTGGAGCGGAAGCGGGATGCGGAAGCTTCGCGCCTGATCGCGGAGCAGGCCAGTCAGGCCAAATCCAAATTCCTAGCCACCGCCAGCCACGACCTGCGCCAGCCTCTGCAAGCGCTGCGCCTGTTCTCCGAGGCATTGCAGGAGACGGCGAAAGAGAAGGAGACCATCCGCCTGTCCGGGCAGATCAATAAATCGGTCAATGCCTTGGTCGATATGTTCAACGACCTGCTCGATGTCTCGCGGCTGGATGCGGGCATCGTCGAACCGCGCTGGCAGCATTTCACGCTGGGATCTTTGCTCGATCGTCTCTACGGCGATTTTGCCCCGCTCGCCCAGGCCAAAGGACTGAGCTTCCAGCTGCCAGTCTGTATGGGTGAGTGTTGCCCGGACAACGAATGCCAAGCGGTGATCTACAGCGATCCCTTCCTGCTGGAGCGCATGTTGCGCAATCTCATCTCGAATTCCATCCGTTATACCGACACCGGCGGCGTCGCGGTGCGTTGCGTGTGTACGCCCGACAAGGTCGAACTGGAAGTCGCGGATACCGGCATCGGCATCAAGGCATCGATGCTGCCGCATATCTTCGAAGAATACTACCAGGCCGACAATCCGCATCGTGACCGGCGCAAAGGCCTGGGGTTGGGGCTGGCCATCGTGCGGCGCATCGAGGGACTGCTGGGAAGCAAAGTGCGGGTCAGGTCGGAGCCGGCGGTCGGCTCGACGTTCAGCTTCGTCGTTCCGATCGGCGACGCCACACAGCAGGCGCAGCCCTTCGTCATTACCCATTCCCAATACGATCTGAGCGGCAAGGTGGTGGCGCTGGTGGAAGACGATCCGGATATCCGCGAGCTGTCGCTTGAACTCATGGAGCAATGGGGATGCCGGGTGATCGCCGGTGAATACGCCGAGGACGTGATGCGCAAGCTGGATGTCGCCGAAGTACGCCCCGACCTGCTGGTGTGTGATTATCGCCTGCCGTACGGTATGACCGCGATCCACGTCATCAAGCGCATGCGCGAACTGTGGGGCAGCCAACTGCCGGCTGTGGTCTTGACCGGGGATACCGCCAGAGAGACATTGAACGAAATTCATGCCAGTGATGCGATCCTGCTGCACAAGCCTATCGCGCCGGTGCGGTTGCGCTCGATGATGTATTTCGCGCTGCATGGCGAGAATTAAATCCTGATGGTCTGAATGGTATGATGGCGGACAGCATGGGACGGAGGGTTGGAAAATGAAAATTAAGGTGCTGATGGCGGATGACCACGCGTTGTTCCGCGATGGCATGCGCTACGTATTGCAGCAGCTTGCCGACGAAGTGGAGATTCTGGATTCGGGGAATTTTCAGGATGCCCTGCAGCTGGTGCACGACAATCCCGATGTCGATCTCGCCTTGCTCGACCTGAACATGCCCGGCAGCGAGGGTGTGCCGTCCATCCAGTTCTTTCACCTGCGCCATCCCGATATCCCGCTGGTCGTCGTCTCCGGCTCCGACCATCGCGACGATATCGAAAGCGTGATGGAATCCGGCGCGATGGGATTCATCTCCAAGATGTCGTCGAGCAAGATCATGCTGTCGGCGCTGCGCATGGTGCTGGAGGGCGGGGTCTATCTGCCGCCGCAACTGCTGCAGCAGGCGGTGAGCAACGTCGACCAGGGCGAGTCGCAGGCGAACAAGCGTTCGCAGCGTGCCGCCAGGTTCGGCCTGACCACGCGCCAGCTCGAAGTGTTGACCTACCTTGCCGGCGGGTTGGCCAACAAGGAGATATCCAAAAAGATGAATCTGGCCGAAGGTACGGTCAAGATACATACCGCAGCGGTCTACCAGGCCCTGCATGTCAACTCGCGACTGGAGGCGGTCAGTGCGGCACGCCGTTTGGGGTTCCTGCCTCCTGCTCCCACCGATACCGAGATGCATTGATGGCATTACCCGCAAGCCCCCGTCCCCCTTTGCCCGAAAGATTGCTCGGCCTGCTGCGTGAATCGCGCTGGCTATTGCTGGTAGCGGTAGCCTTCTATCTCATCCTCATCCTGTTTGGTTATGACCGTGCCGACCCCTCCTGGTCGCACAGCGTGAGCGGGGCTGTCACGAACAATCCGGGGGGCGTGCTGGGAGCCTGGCTGGCCGATGTGCTGCTCTATCTGTTCGGCTTCTCGGCATGGTGGTGGGTCACGCTGATGCTGCAGCGCGTGTGGGCGGGCTATCACCGCATCCGCTCCGACAGCCTGTTCGACCAGCGCACGTTGTGGGTCTCGCTGGCGGGGTTCGCGGCGCTGCTGCTCTCCAGCAGCGCACTGGAGACGCTGCGGCTCTACACCTGGCAGGTCTCCCTGCCGCTGGCTCCCGGCGGCATGCTGGGAGCGGTGCTGGGCAATGCGCTTGCGCACGCGCTGGGATTCACCGGCGCGACCCTGTTCCTGCTGGCGCTGATGGCGGCAAGCTTCAGTCTGTACACCGGCCTGTCCTGGCTGCGTTTCGTCGACTGGCTGGGCGGCCTGCTGGAAGAAACCTGGCTGTGGGCGCGTAATGCCTGGCAGACCTGGCAGGACAAGCGCATCGGCGCTCAGGCGATGCAGCAGCGCGATGCGATCGTCGAAGAAGAAAAGAAACGGGTGGAAGATCACCAGCCCATCCATATCGAGTTGCCGGTCATGGAAGTGCCGCGCTCGAAACGGGTGGAGAAAGAGAAGCAGGTCTCGCTGTTCGCCGACATGCCCGACTCGGACCTGCCGCCGCTGCATCTGCTGGACCAGGCAACGCAGCAGGTCGAGACGGTCTCCACCGAGACGCTGGAATTCACCTCGCGCCTGATCGAGCGCAAGCTCAAGGACTTCGGCGTCGAGGTCAAGGTGGTCGGCGCCTATCCCGGCCCGGTCATCACGCGCTACGAGATCGATCCCGCCGTCGGCGTGAAGGGCAGCCAGATCACCAACCTGGTGCGCGACCTGGCGCGCGCGCTGTCGGTGGTGAGCATCCGCGTGGTCGAGACTATCCCCGGCAAGAGCTACATGGCGCTGGAGTTGCCCAACCCGAAACGGCAGATGGTGCACCTGTCCGAGATCCTCGGCTCGCAGGTCTATGCCGACATGAACTCGTCCCTGACCATCGCGATGGGCAAGGACATCTCGGGCAAGCCGGTGGTGGCCGACCTCGGCAAGATGCCGCATGTGCTGGTCGCGGGCACCACCGGTTCCGGCAAGTCGGTGGCGATCAACGCCATGATCCTGAGCCTGCTGTACAAGTCCACGCCGCAGCAGGTGCGCCTGCTGCTGGTCGATCCCAAGATGCTGGAGCTGTCGGTGTACGAAGGCATCCCGCACCTGCTGGCGCCGGTGGTCACCGACATGCGCCAGGCCGCTTCCGCGCTCAACTGGGGCGTGCAGGAGATGGACAGGCGCTACAAGCTGATGGCCGCGCTGGGCGTGCGCAACATCGCCGGCTACAACCAGCAGGTGCGCGACGCGATCAAGGCGGGCAAGCCGCTGACCAACCCGTTCACCATCACGCCGGAGAATCCGGAAGCGCTGGAAGAATTGCCGTTCATCGTGATCTTCATCGACGAACTCGCCGACCTGATGATGGTGGTGGGCAAGAAGGTGGAAGAGCTCATCGCGCGCCTGGCGCAGAAGGCGCGCGCTTCCGGCATCCATCTGGTGCTGGCGACGCAGCGTCCCTCGGTGGACGTCATCACCGGCCTGATCAAGGCCAACGTGCCGACGCGCGTGGCGTTCCAGGTGTCGAGCAAGATCGACTCGCGCACGATCCTGGATCAGATGGGCGCGGAATCCCTGCTGGGGCAGGGCGACATGCTCTACCTGCCGCCGGGCAGCGGCTACCCGCAGCGCGTGCACGGCGCGTTCGTCTCCGACCAGGAAGTGCATCGCGTCACCGAACACCTCAAGGCGCAGGGCGAGCCGAACTATGTCGAGGGCGTGCTGACCTCGCTGGATGAGCAGGCCGAGGGCGAATACGATGGCGGCGGCGGGGATGCCGAAGCCGATGCGCTGTACGACCAGGCGGTGGAGATCGTGCTCAAGACGCGCCGTCCCTCCATCTCGCTGGTGCAGCGCCATCTGCGCATCGGCTACAACCGCGCCGCACGCCTGATCGAAGCAATGGAAAAAGCCGGACTGGTATCGCCGATGCAGGGTAACGGCAACCGCGAAGTGCTGGCGCCGGCACGGCAGGAGTGATCCATTCGCTGCGCTTTATCCACGAAATACACGAAAGACACGAAAGACACGAAAGACACGAAAGACACGAAATGTTGCAGCTAACTATTTTTGGAGGGCGAGCATCCCCTGACACTGATGTTCGTGTATTTCGTGCTTTTCGTGGACTGATTCTTTGTCTGCTCGTTGTGCCGACCTTTTCTTACGCCGCAGCGACCGACAAGCTCAAAACTTTCATCGCCGCCACCCATTCCGCTCAGGCCAACTTCACCCAGGAAGTGCAGGACAAGAACGGCAAGCGCATCCAGAGCATCATCCGGCACCATGCAGTTCGTGCGTCCCGGCAAGTTCCGCTGGGAATACCGCAAGCCCTACGAGCAGCTCATCGTCGGCGACGGCAAGAAATTCTGGATGTACGACGTCGATCTCGAACCAGGTCACGGTGAAGAAACTGGATGCCGCGCTGGGCAGCAGCCCGGCGGCGCTGCTCTCCGGCAGCAACGAGATCGAACGCGGCTTTGCACTGAAGAATATTGAGGAGCGCGATGGTCTCGAATGGCTGCAAGCCACGCCCAGGTCGGCTGAAACTACTTTCGAGAAGATACTCATGGCATTTAATGCCAAGTCCGAGCTGGTGGTGATGGAGTTGCACGACGCCTTCGGTCATCGCACCGTGTTGCGCTTCACCGCGCTGAAGAGCAACCCGTCGCTGTCGCCGGAACGATTCCGCTTCACGCCGCCCAAAGGTGCGGACGTGCTGGGGGAATGAAAGATGAAAAGCTTTTACCACAGAGACACGGAGACACAGAGGAAAGGCGAGAGAAAAACACCACCTGAATTAACTTCCCATTCTTGGCGGGCTGGAATTTTGGGTTTGCTTTTCTCTGTGTCTCTGTGTCTCTGTGGTGGGGGTTGCTATGGCTGACCTGTTCGCCCCCAACCAGCCCGCCGCACCGCTCGCCGAGCGCCTGCGCCCCAAGCATATCGACGAAGTCATCGGCCAGTCCCATCTGTTGGGCGAGGGCAAGCCACTGCGTCTGGCGTTCCAGTCCGGCAAGCTGCACTCGATGATCCTGTGGGGGCCGCCGGGCGTGGGCAAGACCACGCTGGCGCGGCTGATGGCGTCGGCCTTCGATGCCGAGTTCGTGCCGCTGTCGGCGGTGCTGTCCGGCGTGAAGGACATCCGCGAGGCCATCGCCCAGGCCGAGCAGACCCTGCAGCAGAGCGGCCGCCACACCATCCTGTTCGTCGACGAAGTGCACCGCTTCAACAAGTCGCAGCAGGATGCCTTCCTGCCCTTCGTCGAGCAGGGGCTGGTCACCTTCATCGGCGCGACCACGGAGAACCCTTCGTTCGAACTGAACAACGCCTTGCTGTCGCGGGCGCAGGTGTATGTGCTGCAATCCCTGTCCGAAGCCGAGATGGGGCAGCTGTTCGAGCGCGCACAGCAAACGGCATTGCAGGGCATTGCCTTCGATGCGGCGGCGAAGGAGCGCGTCATCGGCTATGCCGACGGCGATGCGCGCCGCCTGCTCAACGTGCTGGAACAGCTGCAGACTGCTGCAGAGGCGGCCAAGGTTAAGCAGATCGACACCAAATTCCTCGACGCCACGCTGGCGCAAAAGATGCGCCGTTTCGACAAGGGCGGCGAAGCCTTCTACGACCAGATCTCCGCACTGCACAAATCGGTGCGCGGCTCCAATCCCGATGCGGCGCTGTACTGGCTGGTGCGCATGCTGGACGGCGGCGCCGACCCCAGATACCTGGCGCGGCGCATCGTGCGCATGGCGTGGGAAGACATCGGCCTGGCCGACCCGCGCGCCATCCAGCTGTGCAACGATGCCGCCGCCACCTACGAACGCCTCGGCTCGCCCGAAGGCGAGCTGGCGCTGGCGCAGGCCGTGCTGTACCTTGCCGTCGCGGCCAAGTCGAACGCGGGATACGTCGCGTATAATGCCGCCCGCGCCTTCGTCGCCCAGGACGGCTCGCGCGAAGTGCCGCTGCATTTGCGCAACGCGCCGACCAGGCTGATGAAACAACTGGATTACGGCAAGGATTACCGCTACGCGCACGACGAGGCGGGCGGTTATGCGGCGGGAGAGAACTATTTCCCCGACGGCATGCCGCAAGTGAGTTTCTATGAGCCCACCGAGCGCGGGCTGGAAGCGAAGATTGCGGAGAAGCTGGCGCATTTGCGCGAGCTGGATGCAAAGGCGAAAAACAAATAGAAATGTAGGGTGGGTTGAGCGCAGCGATACCCACCGTTCGTTTGATGGGTATCGTTTCACTCAACCCATCCTACGTTGTTGTATCAGAGTGAATTTGAGGTTCTCATGTTAGACATACAAGCACTACGCAATGACCTGGCCGCAGTGGCCGCACGTTTGGCGACACGCGGTTACGTGCTGGACACGGCGAAGTTCGAACAGATCGAAGCGGAACGCAAGACCATCCAGACCCGCACGCAGGAACTGCAGGCCAAGCGCAACGCTTCTTCCAAGCTGATCGGCCAAGCCAAGGCCAAGGGCGAGGACGTGTCGGCGATCATGGCCGAAGTGGGCGCGCTGGGCGACGAGCTGAAACAACTCGAAGCCAAGCTGCCGCAACTGCTGGCACGAGATGGATGCCTTCCTCGCCGTCATCCCCAACACGCCGCACGCGAGCGTGCCGGTCGGCAAGTCGGAGGCGGACAACGTCGAGGTGCGCAAGGTCGGCGAGGTGCCGAAATTCGCTTTCGCGGTGCAGGACCATGTCAGCCTCGGCGAAGGGCTGGGCGGACTGGATTTCGACACCGCCTCCAAGATCGCCGGCGCGCGCTTCTCGCTGCTGAAAGGCCCGTTGGCGCGGCTGCACCGCGCGCTTGCGCAGTTCATGCTGGATACGCACACCGAGAAACACGGCTACACCGAGACCTATGTGCCGTATCTGGTGAACGCCGAATCCATGCGCGGCACCGGCCAGTTGCCCAAGTTCGAGGAAGACCTGTTCCGCGTGCCGCGTGTGATGGGCGACGAGGGCGAGAAGAACTTCTACCTGATCCCCACCGCCGAAGTGCCGGTGACCAACATGGTGCGCGACGAGATCGTGCCGCTGGAAAAGCTGCCGCTGAAGTTCGTGGCGCATACGCCCTGCTTCCGCAGCGAGGCCGGTTCCTACGGCCGCGACACGCGCGGCATGATCCGCCAGCACCAGTTCGACAAGGTGGAGCTGGTGCAGATCGTGCATCCGGAAAAATCCTACGAGATGCTGGAAGAACTGCTCGGCCACGCCGAAACCATCCTCAAGCAGCTCGGCCTGCCGTACCGCGTGGTCAAGCTGTGCACCGGCGACATGGGCTTCTCCGCCGCGACCACCTACGACATCGAAGTGTGGCTGCCCGCGCAGAACACCTACCGCGAAATCTCTTCCTGCTCCAACTTCGAAGCTTTCCAGGCGCGCCGCATGCAGGCGCGCTTCCGCAATGCGCAAGGCAAACCGGAATTGCTGCACACCCTCAACGGCTCCGGGCTTGCCGTGGGCCGCACCTTGGTGGCCGTATTGGAGAACTACCAGCAAGCCGACGGCAGCGTGAAGGTGCCGGAAGTATTGCGCCCCTACATGGGCGGGCTGACTTCCATCAACGCGATCTGATCGGGCGGGGGCGGTTCGCTCCCCGTTATTTGCGTTTCGTCGCTTTTTGCTCCCATCCTGAACGCCGCCTGTCTACAGTGCACTCCGTCATGGACCGAAGGGGATAGCGATGAAGCGATTGATGGTGACGGCGCTGCTGGCGGCAACAGGCGTTCAGGCAGGCGATCTCAAACTGGAGCTGCAGGGCAAGGGACTGACCGGGAACCAGATACGCGTCGCGGTCTATTCGGCCAACAAGCCGGAGCAGTTCCCGTCCGACGACAAGTTCTACCGCGGTGTCGTCAGCGAGGCGAGCAGCGATAGCCTGACGCTGTCGGTGCCGGACCTGCCGGCGGGAAAATATGCCGTGGCCGCCTACGTCGACAACAACAAGAACGGCAAGCAGGACAAGAATTTCATCGGCGTGCCGAAAGAGGATATACGGATTCTCCAACGATGCGCGCGGCATGTTCGGTCCGCCGGATTTTGCCGAGGCCGCTTTCGATATCGGCGAGAATTCCGTTTCCAAATCCATCCAGTTACATTGAGGCCGAACATGAGCGATAACACCAGCCATCCACCGATCCTGAAACTGCGCAACATCAAGCGCCGTTTCCTGCTGGGCGAGACCACCATCGACGCGCTGAACAGCATCTCGCTGGACATCCATGCCGGCGAGTTCCTGGCCGTGTGGGGGCCTTCCGGCAGCGGCAAATCCACCCTGATGAACATCATCGGCCTGATCGACGCGCCCACCGAGGGCGAGGTGCATTTCGACGAGCAGGATACGCGCGTGCTGGACGACGACGCGCTGACCGAGTTCCGCAGCAGGAAGCTCGGTTTCGTGTTCCAGAACTTCAACCTGGTGCCGGTGCTCTCCGCGCTGGAGAACGTCATGCTGCCGCTGCAGATACAGGGTGTGGCTGAACACACGGCGCGCGAACGCGCTGCCGCCGCGCTGGTGGATGTCGGTCTGGAGAAGTTCAAGGGGTCGCTGCCGGACAAGCTCTCCGGCGGCCAGCGCCAGCGCGTGGCCATCGCGCGTGCGCTGGTGGTCGACCCCAAATTGGTCATCGCCGACGAACCGACGGCGAACCTGGATTCGGAGAACAGCCGCATGGTGGTGGAGCTGATGCGCGAGATGAACCGCGCGCGCAAGGTGACCTTCGTGTTCACCACCCACGACCAGCGCCTGCTCGACCACGTGGACCGCAAGATACTGCTGCGCGACGGCAACATCGTGAGCGATGAGGTGATGGCATGAAGAACATGATCAAACTCGCCCTGCGCGGCCTGATGCGCAACCGCCGCCGTTCGACTGGTGACGATGCTCGCCATCGCCTTCGGCTTCTCGGCCATCGTGCTGTTCGCGGGCTACACGCACAACGTCTACGACGGCTCGTCGTCGCCAGTCCATCCACGGCGAGATGCTGGGCCACCTGACGCTGTACAAGCAAGGCATGCGCACGGAAGGCAAGCTCGATCCGGAACGCTATCTGCTCACCGCGCAGGAAGTCGCCGCCATCAGCAAGCTGGTCAGTGCCGAGGAGCACGTCAAACTGGTCGCGCCCCGCCTGGGCATGAGCGGGTTGGTCAGCAATGGCCGCGCCAGCACCATCTTCATCGCCGAGGGCATCGAGCCGGAAGCGGTGGTGAAGCTGCGTGAGGGCTCGCTGACCGAGACCGAACGCAAGAGCGGCATGTTCGACAACATGTGGATGCGCCTGGACAAGGAGCGGCCCGAAGTGGTGAGCCTGAGCGATGGACTGGTCGAGATGCTGCATCTCAAGGAGGGCGAGCAGGCGCAAGTGCTGGTGAACACGCTTGAGCGGACAGGCCAATGCCGCCGACATCACCCTGGCCAAGCCTTCAATACCGGCAATGCGGGCAGCAACGACAAGTTCGCTTTCGTCTCACTGGCGCTGGCGCGTACCCTGCTGGATGCGGAAGGACGGGCGCACCGGCTGACCATCCTGCTGGATGACGAGATCCAGACCGAAGCGATGCGCGATCAGCCTGCAGGCGAAGCTGACCGCCGCCGGTTTCGAGGTGGAGATCCTGACCTGGCAGGACCTGTCCGATTTCTACAACCAGGTGCACGGCATGTTCGACATGATCTTCGGCTTCATCTTCACCATCGTGTTGACCGTGGTGATGATGAGCGTGGCCAATTCCATGGGCATGACGGTGATCGAGCGCACCCGCGAGATCGGCACCCTGCGCGCCATCGGCCTCAAGCGTAGCGGCGTGGTGCGGCTGTTCACCATGGAGTCGATGCTGCTCACGCTGATCGGCTGCGTCGCCGGCTTGCTGATCACGCTCGCTGGTGCGCTGGGGCATCAATGCTGGCGGACATCTCCTATGTTCCGCCCAACAGCGCCGGCCGCGTGCCGCTGCTGGTCGATCTGGATCATCGGGCGCACGCTCTTCACTTTCATGCTGATGGGCGTGGTGGGCACGCTGGCGGCGTACATGCCGGCGCGGCGTGCGGCGAAGAAGGACATCATCGATGCACTGGGGCATGTTTGATCTGTCCACGAAAAACACGAAATTCACGAAAGAAGTAGTGTGTTTGTCCCTGTTCGTGCTTTTCGTGTATTTCGTGGACGAGTGTTTTGTTGTGGAGAAGTTATGAAAATCCTGATTCGTTCCGTATTGATGTTATTCGCTGCCAATGCCGTGGCCGCACCCGACGCGCACAGCATCCTGAAGGATTCCGACCAGGCGCGCGGCGGCGGTCTGCCCGGCATCGTGTGGGAGATCAGGCTGCAGTCGCGCGATGGCGAGCGAAACGACGAGCCGCAGCGCATCCTGGTCAAGGCGGTGGACGACTCCAGCGTGGCCGAGACGCAGGAGCCGGTGCGCTTCAAGGGCTCCAAGATATTGCAGGTGGAGCGCAGCATGTGGATGACGCGCCCGGGCCTGTCGAAACCCATCCCCATCTCGCCGCGCCAGCGCATGAGCGGGCAGGCCTCCAACGGCGACATCGCCGCCACCAACTATGCGGGCGATTACGAGGCAGAACTGGCGGGCACGGAGAACATCGACGGCGAGGAATGTCATGTGCTGAACCTGACTGCGAAGCACAAGCGTGCCACCTACGACAAGATCCGCTACTGGGTGTCGGTCAAGCGCGTGGTCGGTCTCAAGGCCGAGTTCTATTCCGTGAGCGGCAAGCTGCTCAAGACCGCCACCTTTGAATACGGCAACACCATCGAGCATGAAGGCAAGCGCATTCCTTTCATCAGCAGGATGACCATCCGCGATGCGCTGATCGATGCCGAGACGGTGATGGAGTTCGGCACGGTGAAGGTGAAGAAGATCGCCGCGTCCGAATTCGATCTGGGGCAGATCCAGTAATGAGTTGCATTCGTCCGGCCGCTCTTGGTCTGCTGGCGATGCTCACTGGTCCAGCGCTCGCCGACGAGGCGGACTGGCGCACTTCGTGGGACGGCACACTCTACGGCTACGCCAACCGCATGACGCTGCGCGACGACAGCGTGCTCAACCCGTACAACCAGATCGCCCGCCTGCCGCAGGCGAGCGAGGTGGCCGAGCTGCGCGCGGGCTTCAAGGTCGAGAACGAGACCGTGCGGCTGAGCGGACGTTTCATCGGCTCCACGCGCGAGATGCGCAACGGGTTCGGCCAGAGTTCGCGCAACGAAGCCTATGCCAGCCTGTGGCAGGCGCGCGTCCGCACCGGCGAGGGCTGGAACGTCGCTGCCGGGCGCGATGTGCTGAACTGGGGCGCGGGGCAGTTCCGTTCGCCGTCGAGCCCGTTCTATTTCGACAACGGCCGCACCGATCCCATGCGCGAACTGGTCGGCATGGACATGATGAAAGTCTCGTGGACGCCGGACATGCAGAACAGCGCGCATCTGGTGCGCGTCGTGCGCTCCGGCTACGGCGCGGCGCAGCCGGATGCCTGGCGCAACAGCTGGCTGGTCAAGCTCGACCGGCGCAGCGACGAGTTGGCCTATGGCGCGGTCGCGGTCAAGGCGCCGCATCTGGGTGCGTTCTACGGCGTCGCACGGCCAATATACGCTGAGCGACGAACTGATGCTGTACGGCGAGTTCGGCTCTTCCGTGCTGCCGGTGGTGCTGCAGTCGCCGGCCGACGAGTCGCAGCCCTATGTCGTGCAATCGCCCTCGCCGCGGCGCAATGCGGCACTGGCAGGGGCATCCTACACCTTCGAGAACGGCCAATCGCTGATGGCGGAATATCTGCACGATGGTCACGGTTACACGAAGGAGGAAGAGCGCGCCTACTTTCAGCGCGCCACCACGCAATTCGGCTTGCCGCTGGGGCTGATGCCGCGCCTGCTGGGGCGCGACTATCTCCATGCCGTGTGGCAGGCGAACATGATGAGCGAGACCGGCTACTGGCGGATGATGTATACGCGCAACCTGACCGATGGCGGCAACGAGGTCGCCGCCTATGGCGAAACGACTCTGCATCCGCGCCTCAGCATCTACGGCCTGGCGGTGCTGCCGCTGGGCGGCGCGCGCCAGGAAGCGGGCGCGCTCTTCACGCGCAGCGTGACGGTCGGATTCAAATCGTCCATGTGACGCCATGAACAAGCTTCTCGTCTACCTCGTCTCCACGCTCGTCTTCAACACGGCCATCGCTGGTGTGTTGACCATGCTCGTGCCGGACATCCGTTCTGGTTCCAATTCGTTTATTCGCAGTGCATCGGTCTTTCCGTTATGTCCATCAACTGTTGGTCGATCGCCTTCGTGAAGGGACGGTGTTGGGCGCTGGGCGGTATTTGCGGTCTCGTTGCCGGGCAGCGTGGCGCTCGGAATAACGCTGGCCTTTTTCATCACCGGCGTGGGCGGCTGGGGCGATGAACAGGTGTGCACGCGCTGGTGCTGGGGCTGTTCTTCGGGCTCATCGGCGCGATTGCCGTGCTGCTTTCGGAGCGCATCGAGCGGAGGTCGAACAACGAAAACTCGTCAAGAGCGAAAGCGAGCGACGTGAAGTCGAGGCGAATCTTAAGCTGCTGCAGGCTCAGATCGAGCCGCATTTCCTGTTCAACACGCTGGCGAACGTGGGCAGCCTCATCGACAGCGACCCGGTGCTGGCGAAGAAGTTGCTGGAGCGCCTCAACGACTGGTTGCGCGTGGCGCTGGTGCGGGCGCGCAGCGACAGGGCCACGCTGGACGACGAACTCTCCATGCTGGAGAACTACCTGCAGATACTGAAGATACGTTTCGGCGAGCGCCTGCGCTGGCGCATCGAGGCGACCGATGCGGTGCCGGCTGCTGCCGTTTCCGCCGATGCTGCTGCAGCCGCTGGTGGAGAATGCGGTGCGCCACGGCATCGAGCCGAAGATCGGCGGCGGCGAAATCGGCATCCGCGTGAGCATCGAAGATGCGGCATTGCGTATCGAGGTCGACGACAACGGGGTCGGTCTGATCGGCGACGCGGGCAGCGGCGCCGGGCTGGCGAACGTGCGCGCACGCCTGGCGACCTTGTTCGGCGGCGCCGGCCTGCTGCGCTTGCAAAGCAGGGCACAGGGCGGTACGGTCGCGACACTGGAATTGCCGGCGAAGGGATAGCATGAGAGCCATCATCGCCGACGACGAGCAACACCTCGCGGACGACCTGCAGCGCAGGCTGACGAGCTTGTGGCCGGAACTGCAGATCGTCGCCGTGCTGCACGATGGCGTGGCGGCCGCGGCGGCGCTGGCAGAGATCAGGCCCGACGTCGCTTTTCTCGATATCCGCATGCCGGGGCAGAGCGGGCTGGATGCGGCGCGCTCTGCCCCGGCCGATTGCCGCGTGGCGTTCGTCACCGCGTTCGACGACCATGCCGTGCAGGCCTTCGAGCAGGCGGCAGTGGACTATCTGTTGAAGCCGGTCTCGGACGAGCGCCTGGCACGTTGTGTGGACAGACTGAAACAGCACAGCGCGGTCGCGCCGGACGCCTTGCTGGCACGCCTGCAGCAACTGCTGGCGACGCAGCGCAGACCGGAACCGCTGCGCTGGCTGCGCATCCAGGTCGGGCAGAACGTGCGCATGCTGGCGGTGGAGGAGGTATGCTTCTTCCAGTCCGCCGACAAATACACCGCCGTGCTCACGCGCGATGCCGAGTTGCTGCTGCGCACGCCGCTCAAGGACCTGCTCGCGCAGCTCGATCCGGAACAGTTCTGGCAGGTGCATCGCGGCACGATGGTGAACGCGAGGCAGGTCGTCTCTGCGCATCACGACCTGCTGGGCAAGGTGTCGCTGAATCTGCGCGACAGGCCGGAGAAGGTCGCCGTGAGCCGCAGCTACGCGCATCTGTTCCGGCAGATGTGATTACCGGGGAGATCGATATGGACAGGAAGACGGCGGTCATCACAGGCGCATCCAGCGGGATAGGCATGGAGCTCGCGCCCTTGTTCGCGGCGCGCGGCTACGACCTGATACTGGTCGCGCGCCGGGAAGAGCGTCTGCAGAAGCTGGCCGACGATCTGCGCAGGATGTACACCAATGCGGCTGACGTCATCGCCATGGATCTTGCGCAGCCTTTCGCGGGCGAGGCGTTGTGGCAGGCGATCAGCGCCATCACGCCGGACATAGATGTGCTGGTGAACAACGCGGGTGTCGGCGATGCCGGCGATTTCGCCGCCGAGGCGCCGGAGGTGGTCGAGCGCATGATCCATCTCGATATCTCCACGCTGACCATGCTTACCCGTTTCGTCTTGCCCGGCATGATCGCGAGGAAGCACGGCAAGATACTCAACGTCGCTTCGCTGGCCGGATTCCAGCCCGGCGGGCCGGGCATGGCGGTGTATTACGCAAGCAAGAGCTATGTGCTGTCGTTCTCGCGCGCCATCCGCCGCGAGTTGCGCGGCAGCGGCGTCACGGTCACCGCACTGTGTCCGGGGCCGACGCGCACCGAATTCGAAGAGACCGCCAGGGCGCAGAAGACGCGGCTGTTCCGCTGGTCGAAACCGATGGCGGCGCGCGACGTGGCGCTTGCCGGATACGAAGGGATGCAACGCGGAAAATCCGTGGTCGTGCCGGGACTGCTGAACAAATTGCTGGCAGTCAGCCCGGGATTCGGGCCGGCGGCGGTCGCGCTGGAGATCAACCGCTTTCTGCTGGCGGAACGGCGCTGAAGGCTATTTGAGGAGCTTGCCGACCAGGCTGTGCCACGGTGTTTGGGGCAGCTGGTATCAGGGAGTTCTGCGCACTCCAGGCGCTTCAGCATGTCGTGATACAGGCGCACGGTCTCGACCAGGATGACCGCTTCACCGCCGCGTGCCTTGCCGCGCTTGGCGTTCTTGTAGACGGACGGACGCGAAAGCAGCGGCATCACGCGTTTCACATCGGCCCACACATCCGGGTTCAAGCCTGATTGCGCAGCCAGGATGCGCGCATCCTCCAGATGCCCCATGCCCTGGTTGTAGGCGGCCAGCGCCAGCCACAGCCGGTCTTCTTCGCGGATGCGCAGCGGCAGTTGTTCCTTCAGCAGCTGCAGGTAACGCGCGCCGGCGAGGATGCTGGCGTGTGCGTCGAGACGGTTCTCCACGCCCATGCGGTCGGCGGTATCTTCGGTCAGCATCATCATGCCGCGCACATTGGTGTATGAGGTGGCGTTCGGGTCCCAGTGCGATTCCTGATAAGCCAGCGCGGCCAGCACTTGCCAATCGATACCGGTCAGGTCGGCGGCTTCCTCGAACCAGCGCCGGTAACGCGGCAGCAGGGTACGTGCCTGCTTGATGAAGGCTTCCGCGTTCACTGCGTTCAGGCGCTCGTTGTGGCCGTAGTAGCGGTCGATCAGGCGGCGCAGGGTGCCGTCCTGTTTGATGCGCGCGAAGAACTGTTGCGCTTCATCGTACAGGGCCGGGTCGCCGTCGCCCGCAAAAGCCCAGGACATCTCGGAAGGCGAATCGATATCCAGACCATCGCCCAGTTCCGGATAGAAGTTGCGCGCTGTCGCGAGCTGCTCCTCGTTGGCCACGGTGCAGTCGAGCTTGCCGTCGGCGACTTCCCCCAGCAGTTCGTCGGGGAACGTATCAGGACGGGATCGCCACCCCAGCTTGTCGCGCTCGCGCTGCGCTACGCGCATGGCGGCCTCCTGCGCAGATCCGGTGGCAACGACCAGGTCGCGCCCGGCGAGTTCGTCAAGGTCATCCGGCGTCGCGCCATGGCAGATCAGCATCTCGGCGAGGGATTGGTAAGGCCTGCCGAAGCGCAAGGGGTAGTCGTTCGAGCTGCGGGCAGCGGTCGCCAGATGCGCCTGATGCGAGGCCAGCGCGGGCAACGCCTGCTCTATCGCGAGCGGGACAATTTTCACTTTCACCTGCAACTGCTGGGCGAAGAGTCCGGCAAGCTCCGTTTCAAAGGCGTTCTCGACCTCCATCCCGGCGGGCGGAACGATGACCACCAGTTCGCCCAGGCGCCAGTCCGGCAAGGGATCCGTGGCGGTGCTCTTGATCCAGAGCCAGGCAAACAGCCCGATGATGACCGCGAGTCGCAGTGGTAAGAGGCTACGCATGTGAACATTCTGCCCGAAATCGCAATGTTGCTGTAAAATGCGCGCCCTTCGGAGAGGTGGCAGAGTGGTCGAATGTACCTGACTCGAAATCAGGCGTACGGTAACCCCGTACCGAGGGTTCGAATCCCTCCCTCTCCGCCAAACAAAATGGGCAGGTTCTACCTGCCCATTTTCTTTGGTTGATAGAAAGTGTGGACGAGGACTTCCCCGCAGATATACAGCCGCCCCTAGCGGGCGGCTTTTTATTTCTGCGGAAATATGGAGTCGGCCACAGAAACTCAGGTGGTAAAATTCCCGCCTGAATTTTTTGCCACCGATCATGGTTCAACCCTCCTTCGTCCACCTTCGTCTGCACAGCGAATACTCCATCGCCGACGGCATCGTGCGCGTTGGCGAAGCGGTGGGGGCGGCGAAGGCGGATTCCATGCCTGCGCTGGCGCTCACCGACCTCAGCAACGTCTTCGGGCTGGTGAAGTTCTACAAGGAGGCGCGCGGTTCCGGCGTCAAGCCTGTCGTTGGTTGCGACGTGTACGTGACCAACGATGCCGTGCGCGAGCAGCCGTTCCGCCTGCTGCTGCTGTGCCAGTCGCATGCGGGCTACCTGCGCCTGTGCGACCTGCTCACGCGCGCCTATCTGGAGAACCAGTACCGCGGTCGCCCCGAGATACGCAAGCAATGGCTGAGTGCCGGCACGGATGGTCTGATCGCATTGTCCGGGGCGCATCTCGGCGAGGTCGGCGTCACGCTGCTGAACGGCAATGCCGACAGCGCGAAGCTCGCCGCGCAGGACTATGCCGGGCTGTTCCCCAACCGTTTCTACCTGGAAGTGCAGCGCTACGGCGCGCCGCGCGAGGAGCAGCACCTGCGCGAGACGGTGAAGCTGGCGGCCGAGCTGGCGCTGCCGGTGGTGGCCACGCATCCGGTGCAGTTCCTCACCATCGACGACTACAAGGCGCACGAGGCGCGCGTGTGCATCGCCGAAGGCTATGTGCTGAACGACAAGCGCCGGCAGCGCCAGTTCACCGCGCAGCAATATTTCAAGACGCAGGCGGAAATGGCGAAACTGTTCGCCGACCTGCCGGAAGCGTTGCAGAACAGCGTGGAGATCGCCAAGCGCTGCAACATCTCCCTGAAGCTGGGCAAGCCGTGCCTGCCCAATTTCCCCACGCCCAACGGCGAGAGCCTGGACGATTTCCTGCGCAGCGAATCGCAGCGCGGCCTGCAGGAGCGCATGCGCTTCCTGTACCCGGACGAGGCGCAGCGTGCTTTGAGGATGCCGGAATACCAGGCGCGGCTCGCGTTCGAGACCGAGACCATCATCAAGATGGGCTTCCCCGGCTACTTCCTGATCGTGTCGGACTTCATCCGCTGGGCCAAGGCCTATCGCGACGAAAAGTTTCCCAACGGCGTGCCGGTCGGGCCGGGGCGCGGTTCCGGCGCGGGCTCGCTGGTGGCGTATTCGCTCGGCATCACCGACCTCGATCCGCTGCGCTACGAATTGCTGTTCGAGCGCTTCCTCAACCCCGAGCGCGTGTCCATGCCCGACTTCGACGTGGACTTCTGCCAGGACGGGCGCGAGCTGGTGATCCAGTACGTGCGCCGCCACTACGGCGAGGCCTGCGTGTCGCAGATCGCCACCTTCGGCACCATGGCCTCCAAGGGCGTGATCCGCGACGTCGGGCGCGTGCTGGATTTCCCCTACGGCCTGTGCGACAGGCTGTCCAAGCTGGTGCCGCTCGACGGCGTGAAACCGGTGTCGCTCGCGAAGGCGCGCGAGATGGAGCCGGAGTTCAACGCCATCATCGCCAGCGAAGACGGCGTGGATGAATTGATGGAACTGGGCGAGCGCCTGGAGGACCTGACGCGCAACGTCGGCATGCACGCGGGCGGCGTGCTGATCGCGCCGGGCAAGCTTACCGACTTCTGTCCGCTGTATTGCGCCGAAGGCAGCGAGAGCACGGTGAGCCAGTACGACAAGGACGATGTGGAAGCGGTCGGCCTGGTGAAGTTCGACTTCCTGGGGCTGCGCACGCTGACCATCATCGATTGGGCGGTGCGCTACATCAAAGGCTCGGGTGTCGAAGGCTACGCAAAACTTCAACATCGACGCCATCCCGCTCGACGACAAGCCGACCTACGACAGTATCTTCAAGACCGCCAACACCACCGCGGTGTTCCAGTTCGAATCGCGCGGCATGAAGGACACGCTGGTGAAGGCCAAGCCGGATTGCCTGGAAGACCTCATCGCGTTGAACGCCCTGTACCGTCCGGGCCCGATGGACTTCATTCCCGATTTCATCAACTGCAAACACGGGCGCCAGCAGGTGATCCTTCCGCATCCGCTGCTGGAGAAGGTGGTCGGCAATACCTACGGCATCATGGTGTACCAGGAGCAGGTGATGCAGTCGGCGCAGGTGGTGGCGGGCTACAGCCTGGGCGGCGCGGACATGTTGCGCCGCGCGATGGGCAAGAAGAAGCCGGAAGAGATGGCCGAGCAGCGCGGCATCTTCGTGGCGGGTGCGGCAAAGAACGGCATCGACGAGAAGAAGGCGAACGAGATCTTCGACACCATGGAGAAGTTCGCGGGCTACGGCTTCAACAAGTCGCACGCCGCCGCCTATTCGCTGGTCGCCTACCAGACGGCCTATCTCAAGTGCCATTATCCCGCCGCGTTCATGGCCTCGACCATGACCTCGGAAATGGTCAACACCGACAAGGTCAGTTTCTTCTACCAGGATACGGTGCAGCAGGGCATCGGCATCCTGCCGCCCGACATCAACAGTTCGCTGTTCCGCTTCACCCCGGTGGATGAAAAGACCATCGCCTACGGCCTCGGCGCGATCAAGGGCACGGGCGAGGGCGCGGTGGAGAACATCGTGGCGGCGCGCGCGGCCGGTCCGTTCAGGGACCTGTTCGATTTCTGCCGCCGCGTGGACAAGCGCATCGTCAATCGCCGCACCATCGAAGCGCTGATCCGCGCGGGCGCGTTCGACGGCATCAACGACCACCGCTACCAATTGCTGGCTTCGCTGGATGCAGCGCTGGGCAGCGCGGAACAACATGCGCGCGCGGCAAACCAGAACAGCCTGTTCGGCGACGACGAGGATATGCCGGTGCAGATGGCGGATGTGCCGCGCTGGAAGCTGCGCGAGCAACTGGCGCAGGAAAAGACCGCGCTGGGTTTTTATCTCAGCGGCCATCCGTATCACGAGTTCGCAGCGGAGCTGTCGAATTTCGTGAAGCACAAGCTGGCCGACATCACACCGGACATCATCGCGCCGCCCAGTGGTAATGGCGGCGGATACGGCAACGGCGGCGGACGGCGCAACAACGCCAAGGCACTTGTGCTGGCGGGCATGGTCAGCGGCGTGCGCATCATCCAGACGCGGCGCGGCAAGATGGCCGTGCTGACGCTGGACGACGGCAGCGCCGCGCTGGAAGTGGTGGTGTTTAACGAACTGTTCGACGCCAACCGTACCTGGATACGCGACGACGAATTGCTGGTGGTGAGCGGCAAGGCGGAACTGGATGCCTACTCCGGCGGAATGCGCGTCACCGCCGACGAGCTGTACGACTTCGCCTCCGCCCGCGCGGCCTTTGCCAAACGGCTGGATATTTTCTGCTCCATCGACGACAGGGTGCGCGTGCCGCAACTGGTCGAACTGCTCAAGCCATACTGCGGCGGCAAGTGCCCGGTGCAGATCAACTATCGCAACCTGATCGGCAGCGCGCCGTTGCGCCTCGGCGAGGCGTGGCAGGTCACGCTGCCGGAAGAGTTGCTGGAAAACTTGCGCGCGTTGTGCGGCCCGCAGAACGTGCAAGTCGTGTACACATAGCGCGCGCCGATCGCCGGTCCCGTCCGGCGCGATTCCATCTCACGGCTGTGGTTTAAATGCCGCAATCGAAACTGGTGTGGAAGAAAAAAACGCTGTAGGATTTGGACGCTGTCGTTGTATGTGGTTCCTTTGTTGTTCAATTTACATCCTGGGGGTTGAAAATGAAAAAAAGCATTGGAATGGCTGTCATCGCTGCTTCGGTATTCGTCGCTCCTGCCGCCATGGCGCAGAAGGGAATGTGGGAAATGTCCGTTGCGGGGAATATCGAGGACTCAACGACTACAGTGGGCAGTAGCAAGCACAACGACGACGAACACGTTCATCAATGTCGATGTCGGTCGTTATTTCACTTCCAAGCTGGTCGGGCGCGTTAGCGTGAACATGTTCGGCACCGAGGGCGGTGGCAGCAAGTCGATCGGCACGGGCGTCGGCGCCGGCGTGAAATACTATTTCGGCGAAGCGGCCAAAGCGAAGTGGGTGCCGTTCGTGAATGGCGGGTTGAACGTCGTCCAGCAGGAGTCCACGTCAGCCGGCACTACGACCACTTATACAGGCGTTGGTGTGGTTGGCGGTGGCGGAGTCTCCTACTTCATCACTGAAGAGGTCTCGGGCGATATTTCGGCGTCAATACTTCAATAACACCCTGTCCGGAGGGGGCGTGGATCTGGACCAGGACGGTTTCCGTCTGCTGTTCGGTCTTACAGCCCGGTACTAAGCCAGTCGACGACAGGCCGCATTCGCGGCCTGTTTTTTTATGTGCTCCTGTTTGACGAACGAATATGAAACCGACGATCCGCGCATTTGTTCTGCTGTTGTCATTTTGCATTTTGCCGGCGAGTGCCGAGCAGGAGAAGGTCGCCATCGTCGTTTACGGGCAGGACGCCAGCGCCAGACAATATCTGCGCGTCGCGCAGACGCGCATGGAGCAGTTGCTTGGCGATAACGGCATGATCGTGCTCGATCAGAAAAAAGCCGAAGAATTGAAGAAATCCTGGGCGCGTCTTGGCGATCCCGGCGCGCTGATCACCGCGGAGGATTTCGTCGAGAATGCCGGGCGCTACAGGATATCCGGGATATACCGTGTCTATCTGGGCGTCGGCAAGACCAGCGGGCTGTCTTCCATCTTCACTGCAACCGCCGTTGCGGATATCCGCTTCATCGGCGAAGACGCCCGGATCAGGTCGGCCGCTTCCCTGCCGATGGGGACCAAAGGCATGCCGCCGTCGGACGGCTTGACCGAGTCGTCTGCGGTGAACAACGCCATCCAGCGCGCAACGGATTCCGCTGCCGAGAAACTGGGCATCAAGGTGATGGACATGACCAGCCCGAGACTGGTGCGTTACGCGTTGAAGGAAGTCGCGACGATCGCTGCCGGTGCGACCGAGGTAGAGTCGCCCCCGCTCGGCAGTCCGGACGACGAGTTGGTCGAATATGCGAAATTGCGAAACGACGACTGGACCTCGGAGGAGGTGACTTGCGTAAGAGCCTCTCCGGATGGACGCATGGGTGCCGTCGGCGCCTATGTCAAAAAGGCGGAGATGAGTTTCGGCCGTCTCACGCGATCCTATGCGTCGGCATTGCATGTGGTCGATGCGGACGCGAAGGCCGAAGTGGAGCGCTTCGATGTTTCGGTCAAGGATCCCCGTTATCAGAAGGGCGGCTCGAAGATCACCGATTGCAGATTTCTGCAAACCTGGCGCTACGTCGCGGCCGTTTCCCAGAGTCATCTGATCTTCGCCGATACCGAACGCGGGGTGGAGCTGGGGCGAGTGTATTTCGAGGATGCCTTCGGCAATCCGTCGCTGATGCATCTGCGTTCCGGCGGGAACGACTATCTGGCGGTGAGCGAAGGTTCGCGCCGCCTGTATTTCCAGATCGTGCGCGAATGATGCGGCGCTTCAGGTTGGGCGTGGTGTGATTTCCGGGAGCAGGTAACCTTTTATGATCATTCGTGTGTCGTTCGCCGTTGCGTTGCTGGGTATCCTGTTTTCGCCCCTGTCCTTTGCCGCGCAATGCACCGGCAGCGGGGTGCGCCCCGACTGGGTGGACAGCCCCGAATCCGTCACCGCCGAATATTTCCTTGCGGCCGGGGTGTCCGAAGACCCGCGCGCGCCGCTGGCCGAGCGCATCGCGACCGCCAAGCAGAATGCGTTGAAGAACCTCTCCGAGATGATCGAGGTCTCCGTCAAGAACGACCTGGTGCTGGAGCAATCGAGCCGGAATGTGGCCGGCAAGGAATTGACCGACTCCAACCTGCAATCCATCACCAAGACTTCGACCAACGCATCCTTGCGCAACGTCGAGGCCGTCGCGACATGGGAGGATCCCGATACCTGTGCCATCTGGTTGCGTGCACGGGTCTCCCGGAAGCATGTCGAGCAAGGCAAGCGCGAAGGTCTGGCAAAGACGCTGTTCAGCGTGCTGAACGAGCAGTTGGCGGTCGTGCAGGATGAAGGCGCGCCGTTGAACAGCCGCTTGTCAACGGTGGATGCCGCCCTGGAGATGCTGCCGAGGATCTCATTGGAGTTCATTCCCGAAGCAAGCTCGGCGGACTACTACGGCCAGTTGCTGAATCGATATAGAAAAGAGTTGCAGCAGACGCGTGACGACCTCGATCAGGCAAAGCTGGCGCTGAACTCGGCAGATGTATTGGTCGGCAAGGCTGCCGGTCAAACCAGCGAGATCGAGAAATCCAAGGCGCTCGGTACTGCAGCAAGCACTTACAAAACCCTGCTGGCAAAACATGGCAACGGCCTGCCCCCGGTGTTCGAGTCCGGGGACATCCTGTTCAAGCTGGGTGAGGTCGAGGAGCTGCGCGGCAGTTCCTGCGGGGCGAAGAGCTATTTTCAGCAGGCGGCAGATTCCAGGCAGATCAATGATCGCCGCGAGATCGCCAGAAAGAAAGCCGAGATGCTCAACTGTTCGCCCGAGGACATGGAAAAAACCTTGTGGCGGCAATATTTCGAGGGGCGACCCACGACGCTCGTGTGTTATTACAGCGCGGGAGCCAGCAAGGGGTCATGGAACAAGGCATGCGATGGTCTCAATAATGTCATCCGCCCCCTGGGGGCCGATGTCGTTATCAGGACGCAGCCTCTTTCGGCATCACAGTTGCAGGAACTCCAGCAAGGGGGGATACCGAACAACCTGGGCGAGCCCGGCCATCTGGTGCTGGGAATCGTCGCATTGGGAAAAATGAAGTCGCGCGGCAACGAGTATCAATTCGAAGGGGGGATGACCACCTTCGTGCTTGAGAACAGAACGGCGGTGTTTGCCGATCGCTTTCAGGGGACGACCGGATGGAATCCGATTTCGCGGCAAATGGTGATGGATGTGCTGGGGATCAATGTGGTCAAACGCTGGCGGGACAAATTCTCGAAATTCCTGCGCCACGAGCTGAATCAATAGAGGCGGGGGAATAACCAGTCATTCCAGTCGGTCTTTCGGTCATGTGCTTGCCACGCGGCTGTCCGGCATCGCCCCGCGATGTGGCGGCATAAAGTAAGGTCCGGTTGTCTTGTGGCTTTCCCGCCTATGCTGTAAATTCGCTGCAGAGCGGTTCATCTCGTTAACTCAGAAGGAGTGTCGTTAAAATGTCCAAGATCACCAATATGCTGTTGACTTCCGTTATCGCACTGGGCGTCGCGGCCTGTTCGTCCGCCCCGGCCAAAGTGGAAAAAATGGCCGAGTGCGTATTCCCCGGTTCTGACAAGGAAGCTCCTTTGTGGGTGTGTGATGCGCCGGTCGAAGGCATGACCGTGGGCGCGGTAGGTTCCGCAGCCAAGTCTGACGCCGGGATCGCCTTCATGAAGCAGATGGCCGCCACCGAAGCGCGCGTGCAGCTCGCACAGAACATGAAAGTGCAAGTGCAGAACATGATCAAGCAGTACGCCGAAACCACCGGTGCTGCAAGCGCAGAGACGGTTGATCGCGTGAACACCTCGGTCACCAAGCAGATCACCGACCAGACCCTGCAGGGCACCAAGATATTCCGCAGCATCGTCGGTCCGGACGGCACGATGTATGTGCTCGTGGGCCTGGATGAGGCAGGCGCACAGAAGCTCACCGAAACGGCAGTCAAGACCAGCATGAACAACGATCAGGCGGCATGGCAGCAGTTCAAGGCGCAAAAAGGCCAGGACGAACTGGCAGCCGAGATCGCCAAACAGAAGGTCGGCGCCGGTCAGTAAGTTGGTACGGCTCCGCAGAATGCGGGGCCGTTTTTCTTGCAGGGTTTAAGTGTTGGGTTTTTCCGGGTGTTCCATGTTATCTACGTTTGAGATGTTCTCTGCCATGTTGCGCAAAACCTTCATGGCGCTGGTGCTTGTTGCGTTCTCGTCCGCTTGCGCATTCGCTGCGTCGTTCGCGATTGCGCCGGAACTGCTGGGCGATCTGCGCGACCAGCGCGTCCTGCTTGCGGGGAAGGTGAAAGAGCTGGACGAGGTCAGCAAGCAGATCGTTGTCGCGCAGGCGGATAAACGCGCTGCGACATCATCGATCCGGCGTCTGGAAGGCGAGAGCGAGCAGGCAAGGAACAAGCTGGAGAAACTGCAGGCATTCGACCGCGACAATCCCGGCATGATCTCCCGCGAGCAGGTGGTTGCCGCCGAGGATCAGAACAGGCAGGCATTTACCGCGCTGAAGGCGGCCAAGGAAAAGAAATCCGATGCCGAGGCAAAAATCAATTCATTGAGCGTCGATTCGAGCGCCAAGTACGCCGAGTTCCTGAGGCTGCAAAAGTCCTTTGAAAGGGATGTCGATCGCGTGGTCGATACCCAGTTGCAGGAGCGCCTGCGCGTGTTGCAGGTGAAGAAGGAAGTCACCGCGACCGAACGGGTGGCCTGCGGTGACGATTCCATCCCGGTGTGCAAGGAGCGCTCGAAGAAGGCCGCGGAATTGAAGGCGTCCGAAATGGGCTCCGTGGTGTTCGTCAACTCCCTGACCGAGGTCAAGAACTTCAAGCTGAGCAAGGAAGAGTTGCGCAGCGAGGTGCAGGCCACGCTTTCGAACAAGGTGTTCTCCAACCAGCACATGGTGGGAGAGACCGAATATGAAACGACCATCACGGCCAATGTCGAGCCGGTCATCGGCGACACCTTGCGCGCTCAGATCGCAGGCGGAATACGTTCCCAAGTCTATGACATGGTCGGCGGCAGGATCGATTTTTCGCAGGTGCAGGATCCGTCGCAATTCAGCGATGACCGGGGAGAAGAAGAGGCCGCTCCGGTGAGAACCGCAAAGACCAAAAAGAAGAAGGTGGTACAAGAGGAACCAGTGGAAGAACAGGAGCCGTCCCAGGAAGAGGCGCCCGCACGGCCGGCACCCGCCCGGTGCGCAGGCTCGAAAAGCCGATGTTCACTTTTTGATGTTTTAATAATCTAACAAGGGAGAGATAAATTGAAGAAGTCAATTCTGATGTCCAGCATGTTCGTTGCCGCAGCGCTCGTGTCGCAATCCGCACTGGCGGAAGTAAAGTTGCGAGCAGGTGTCGGCGCTTCCAGCTACAAGCTCGGCGGCGATTACACCGGAGCTAAATCCGATTACAACTCGACCAATGTCGGCGTGACGTTTGCGGCGGACAACGGCTTCTATGTTGACCTGGCTGTTTCCGGCGGTTCTGGAAAGCACGACGGATGGGCCACAGCGAATGCGCCGACGACCATTTGCGGCGGCACATCATGCGGCAACGCCGCCTCTGCAGAAGAAGATTTCAAGCGCAACGACTATGCGCTGATCGTGGGCGGCAGCCACCTCAATCCGAACAACGGCATCGCTGTGACGTTCTATGGCGGACTCAAGGGCGGCACCACCACGCTGGGGGCGAAGAATGCAGCCCTGCCGTGGACCGAGGAGACCTTTGAGACGGCCGGCGTCGTCTTCGGCGGCGGTGCGAGCTTCCCCATCGCCCAGGGACGTGCGGGCGCCGTGGGCGTGAACCTCGGACTGGGGATCATGGGCGCGACCTGGAAGGACAACAACGGCTACAACGTGAAGTCCAACACGGCCGTCGGTCTGAGTCTCGGAGCGAGCTATACCTATCCGATCACGTCCAACTTCGGCGTGGTCGCCGACTACAAGTTGAACTCGTACAGCTACAATTTCGGCGACACGGCAAATCCGTTCACCGTGAACGAAACGTTCAGCACCCTCGGCGGTTCGCTTTACGTGAAGTTCTGATAGCTGCTGATGCCTGTCTGCATGCTTCGCAATTTGGTCACCGCTCTGTTCGCAGCCGTGCTCCTTGCTCGGCTGCAGCGGGGCGGGACCGAAAGCGGGTAACGAGCAACATGTTTCTGGCGCACCGTCCTGGGTGCTGAATCCGGACAAGCCGGGCTACCAGAGCGTCGTTGCTTCCGCCCCCAGGCAGGACTGGGGCGGGCATGCTGCGCAGTACCGCGTGGCGGAGATGAAGGCGCGTCAGGAACTGGCGCAGATGGTGCGCGTGCGGGTGGAGTCCACCAATCGCTACGAGACCGAAGACCGTGCAGGCAAGGTCGGTCGCAGTGCGGATGTGGAAACCAGGTTGCAGAGTAGCGTCGATCTGAGTCTCGAAGCGGCACGTGTCATCGAGGAATGGACCGATCCGCAAAGCGGCGAGTTGTACATCTGGCTGGTCACGCCTGCCCCGTGACTTTCCGGTGTCTGCTGCGGTTTTATAGCCAGCCTCTGTCGCAGAGGATGTAGTGGGATGGGCAGCTTTGTGCTGCCCTTTCTGTTTGTAGAATGTCATGAGTGACAATGAAGGAGATGCATATGCGCAAATCTGTTTCCATCCTGTTGGTCCTGCTGGTCGTTGCGGGTCTGTCCGCCTGCGCCAAAGCGCCTGCCAGGCACGTGAACACGCCGGACGAACAGCGCAGCCATGCCGGACAGGCGCAAGACGAACTGTCGTCCGAAGTGCGCAAATGAGGTTTGACATGCGAACAGCCAGATCAAGCGCAAGATTCCTCGCCTGCCTTGTTGGCCTGGTCATCGCGAATGCCTGTTTCGCGGCGAGCGACGCCATCGTGATCGTCAGGGCGGAAGGCAACGTGACGACGAGCGATCCGGCCGGAAAGCAGGAAAAGCCGGTAGGCACCAAAAATATCCTGCCGCCCAGCAACACACTGGCGACGGGGCCGGACGGCCGTGCGGTGGTGCGCGTGGGCAATGCCGGCTATGTCGTGCTCGAGAAGAACAGCAAGATCGAGATCGGCAAGGCCAAGGACAGGGCCGGCTTCCTGCGCCAGATCACGGGGATGATCTATTACGCGCTGAACACCATCAAGGGGGACCAGAAGATGGAGGTGCGGACCAAGACGGCTACCATCGGGGTGCGCGGCACACGCTTTCTGGTTGCAGACCTGCCGGACCGCAACGAGATCGGCATGCGCAAGGGCCTGGTCAGCGTGACCAGCCTGGAAGGGCGAGTTCGAGATACACCGCAAGGTCGAGCAGGACGAATTCGAGGCCTACCAGCAGGAAGCCCGGGATGCCATAGCGAAGCAGAAGAAAGAGTTCGAGGAGTACAAAGCCAGCACCGAGCGCGAATTCGTCGAGTACAAGCGCGAATTCAGCCTGGGGGCGAATCGCATGGCGAGCTTCGATGGTCAGCGCGTGGTGGACCGCCCGCTCAGCGCAGAGGCCATCAAAGACATGGAAGGCATCGAAGCCTACGCGGAAGAGTGGCTGAAAGAAGTGCGTGACTGAGATGTCTGATCAAATGAGCCGTTCACTCAGAACCGCGCTTGTCATGCTGTCCTTTGCCTTGCTGTCGGCGTGCGCAACGAGCGTCAAGGAAACAGGCAACGAAAGGCCGGCATGGATAGACAACCCCGGCAATGGCGTTTCCGCCTCGGCCGGGATGCATGTGCGCGGCAGGGCGGCGCAAGAGGAACTGGCCATCCTGCGTGCCAGGGAAGAGTTCGCGAAGCGTTTCGGCGTGAGCATACGCTCTGCGCAGACGCTCTCCACGACAGTGTCGCAAGGCCGGGCAAGCACCGTCGGTTCGCAGCAAGCGCAGGAAGACACGCAGCAGGTCGGCGTCAAAGCCGCGGTCAAGGCGAAATGGCGCGATCCGGATAGCGATGTGTTGTGGGTGTGGCTGGTTCCGAGCGATCAATGAGTGTGGATGGGGGAGCGCATGCGAGAGTTCAGGGGTTGGCTTGCAGTAACGTTTCTTTTTTCGGCGTACCTGCCTGCTCATGCGGCTGCTGCTCAGAATGATTTCGAGGCGTACCGCCAGCAGCAACAGCAGGGTGCACAAAAGCTCAGGGCCGAATTCCAGGCCTACAAGGAAAAACAGGATGGCGAATTCGCCGACTTCCTGAAAAGCCAGTGGCGCGAGTTCGAGACTTTCCAGGGCAAGGTGCGCATCAAGGAACCCAAGCCCAGGCAAGTGCCGGTGGCGCCCCCTGTCGCTCCCGCCCAACCCATAGCAAAACCGCCGGTCCCAAAACCTGTTGCGCCAGCGCCGGTTCCGGATATCCAAGCCAAACCCGAGCCCGTCGCACCACTTCCCGTGCCGCCCGTGGCGGTCCCTCCGGTCGTGGTTGCCCCCGTCATTCCAGCCGTCGTGCCGCCTCCGCCGCCCCAGCCGAAACCGGTGCCCGTTGCTGCGGATATGCTGGAGGTTGCTTTCTTCGGCAATCCGGTGAGTTTCGTCTTCGATCCGCAATGGAAGTCGTATCGCCTGTCCGGCGGCGCCAAGCCGGAAGCGATGAGCGCGTTCTGGCTGATGATGAGCGGCAGCAAATACGAGCCGACCATCCGGGCCATCGACGAGGCGCGCAGCAGGTTGAAACTCGACGACTGGGGCTACGTGACGCTGTGGCGCAGCGTCGTGCAGGCATTGCAGCCGGAGCGCAGGGCGGAACAGAACCTGCTGCTGTGGTACTTCCTCGTCAAGTCCGGCTACGACGTGCGTCTGGGCTACGCGGGTCAGGATGTGCATCTGTTCGTTGCGGTCAGGCAGCAGGTGTATTCGACCAAGTTCACCGCGGTCGGCAAGCAGACCTACTACGCGGTGCTGGCCGCGGATCGCGGCGACAGCATCCGCAGTTTCTACACCTATGAAGCCAGCTACCCGGGCAAACTCAAACCGCTCGATATCCGCTCCGCCGCGACCGGATTCACCAGGACAGTATCGGCACAACGCGCGCTGGCGTTCGATTACAAGGGCAAGCCGATCAGATTGAATGTGCCCTATGATCGCCGGCTGGTGGAATACGAGGCCTCGTTCCCGCAAACCGAATTCCCGCTCTACTTCGATACCGACGGCAGCGCGCTGATGCGCAACAGCTTGCTGGCCGAGCTGAAGAAACATACCGCGACGATGAACGAGGAAGAGGCGGTGAACTTCCTGCTCGCCTTCGTGCAGAAAGCGTTTGCCTACAAGACCGACGACGACCAGTTCGGCTACGAGAAATATTTCTTCGTCGAAGAATCCCTGCACTATCCTTACAACGACTGCGAGGACCGCTCGGTGCTGTTCTCGTGGCTGGTGCACGAGCTGCTTGGCCTCAAGACGGTCGGCCTGCTGTATCCGGGGCACATGACCACTGCCGTGGCGCTCAAGCAGGTGCGCCCGGAATTCTCCGTTGTGGACTACCAGGGGCAGCGTTACGTCATCACTGATCCGACCTATATCGGTGCCACGGTTGGCATGGCGATGCCGTCTTACGCAAAGCTGAAGCCGGGCCGAGTGGTGGAGATACGGTACTAGGCAAAGCACCTGGCGTGCGATGCCGGACAGGTCACAAAAGTACGATGTAACTCGCCAGTTTCGTGATCCAAGATGCAGAGGACCGTTGATCCTGCTCTTCTTTAACTGGAGGTGGGTATGTTTGTTCTGCGAATGATTCCGGTGCTGGCTGGGGCGATCCTGCTGAATGGTTGCGCCACGACCCCGAAGATACACCTCAAGGCCGGGGCAATGACCATGGAATTGACCAAGCCGGCATCGTATGTGTTCTCTTCGATATTCTCCCAGGATGGGAGATATGCGTTATCGGGAAGCCTGGATAACAAGGCGACCATCTGGGACCTTGAATCCGGGAGCCAGGCGCGAATTATAGAAACCGAAGCCGGCGAAGCTCCCGGCATCTCCGCGTTGGCCATGTCCCCTGACGGCAATTACCTGATCACCGGCGCCAGAGGTGGCGGCACCGTCAAACTCTGGAATGCCAGAACATGGCAGCAAGTCAGAAGTCTGCCAGGGCATTCATTAACCGAAGTGATGGAAGCGCTCGCTTTTTCCCCAGAGAGCAAGCATGTGGTAACAGGCGGCTCGTATCAGATCAGGCAATGGGACGTAAGAACAGGGAAGGAATCGGGAGTCATCACGCATGCCAGTTTCTTTGACAGGAACCAGCCTTACGCCATGGCCATCTCTCCCGATGGCCGGCTTGCGTTTGCCAAGGGGATCGGTTTCGCCAGCCTGTGGGACATCGAGGCCGAGCGAAGACTCTGGATACGCGGCGGAAACACCGGGGGCGAGCGGGGCGGCAGAACGACATTCAACCGTTCCGCAGAGTTTTCCCCGAGCGGGAAATATATCCTGTCGGGGGAGGGTGAGAACCTCGTGCTCAGGGATGCTGCGTCAGGGAGGATAGCGCGGACGTTTGCCGATGATGCGCCCGTTCCGATAGATGCGGTCGCATTCTCCGCCGATGGCAGACATGCCCTTTCCGGCGCTGCCAATGGAGGCATAACGCTGTGGGACGTGCAGACCGGCGAGAAGTTGAAGAAGTTCACCGGGCACTCGGACGAGGTGGCTGCCGTTGCCTTTTCAAGGGATGGAAGGTACGTCCTCTCCGGCGGGGACGCATCGACCAGGTTATGGGATGTTGCTTCAGGCGAGGAACTCGCCACCATGGTCAGCTTCGATGACGGCGAATGGCTCATCATCACCCCAAGCGGCTACTACAACGCTTCAGACAAGGGCGACCAGTATCTGAGCGTCACTGTCGGCGGGAAACCATACACGATCTCGCAATTGCGCGAGGCGTTCTACCGTCCCGACCTAGTCAAGGTGGCACTTGCCGGACAGCATGTGGAGGGAATGAAGAGGATGGCCGATATCAAGCCGCCTCCCAGCGTGGCGATCATCAATACCCCGGCATCCGTCGCGTCAGACCAGATATCCGTATCCCTTGAGGTGAAGGATCAGGGCGGCGGTATCGGCGACGTGCGGCTGTATCTCAACGGCACGGCGGTCATGCTGGATCAAAGTGGGCGTGCATTGGCACTTCGTGCCGAGGCGCCCAACGCGGCACGGACCTTCACCTACTCCCTGCAATTGGTCTCGGGCAAGAACAGCCTGCGTGCCATCGCTTTCAATGCCGATAATTCGATGCAGAGCAGCGATGCGCTGTTCGAGATCGATGCGAAGACGGCCGTGAAGAAACCGGCCTTGCATGCTCTGGTGGTAGGTATCCAGGAGTATGAAAATCCCAAGCTCACACTGAAATATCCCGTGGCCGACGCCACCCTGTTTGCCGACACTCTCAGGGAGCGGGCGACAGGCTTGTTCGATGCCATCACCATCACGCGCCTGACCACGCGCGAGGAGACCACCAGCGCCTCCATCTCGGCGGCCCTGAACAAGATGCGCACCCAGGTCGGGCCGAATGACCTGTTCGTATTCTATGTGGCATCGCACGGTACGGTGGATGATGGCGAGTATTTTCTTATCACCTCGAACGTCGGAGCGACTTCCACTGAGAAGCTCAGGCGTGACGCTTTGAGTCAGAACAACCTGAAGGAGTTGCTCTCCAATATCCCGGCGGCCAAGAAACTCATCGTGCTTGATACCTGCAACGCCGGGAAGCTGGGAGATGCCATCCAGATGGCGATGCTCACTCGTGGCATGAGCGAGGATACGGCGTTCAAGGTGTTGTCCCGCGCGGTCGGCTCGACCATCCTGTCCGCCGCCAATTCACAGCAGGAGGCGCTTGAAGGCTACCGCGACCACGGGCTCTTCACCTACGTGCTCAGTGAAGGGCTGCAGGGCCATGCAGATCTGGACAAGGACGGGTTTGTGAAGACGACTGAACTGGCGAGCTACATCGAGGACGAAGTGCCCGATCTGGCCGAGAAGATATTCAAGCGCAAGCAATATCCGGTTGCTTCGCCAAGTGGGCAGGGATTCCCGGTGGCTCGCGCGAGGTAACGAATGAAGAAAAGTCGCTCCAGGGAAACATCTATCATGCGCCTTGCCCTCCTGTTGATGTCGCTGCTTGGCATTCCAGCGTCTGCAGTCGCCGCCACGCTGCACGCCGAAGCGCGAGCGGCCACCGAACAGCAAGCCAGACGCGAGGCGCTTGCGGCTCTGGCGGATTCGATATTCGTGAATGTGCGATCGGAATCCACCAGCTACGTAGAGGGAAGCGGAAAGCGCCATGAAGATCTGCGCATCAGTTCGCGCAGCGACATTCCCCTGATCGGGGTCGATGTCCGTACCGCGCAGGTCGGTGCGGAAGTGCTGTGTGAAGTGCGCCTGGACAGCAGCAAGAGTCTGGCGCTCTACACCGCGAAACTGAACGAGTTGCAGGCAGAGATTGCTGCGCTCAACCGGCGCATAGCCAAGGCAACGGAGAGCAACCGGTATGCGCTGTTGACGCAGGCGCTCACGGCTATCGACCAGTATGAGAAATACCGCGCCGTTGCCCAATTGCTGGGCGAGCAGCCACTCGCTGCTCCTCCGCGTAGTCGCGCCATCACCGAAGATCAATTGCGCGCCCTCGAAAGAAGCTCTCCCTCCATTGAGCACGCAGCGCAAGTACTAACCAAGGGCGTCAATGGGCATGCCGTATATATCTACCCAGCCGTGCCGCATGGTTCGCATGAGGTTACCGCGTTCGCTCGCGTGATGCGCGACCGCCTGGCGCAAAGACTGCCCACCGTGGCAAGCCCGGACAAAGCCCTGACCTTCTTCAAGGGCGAATATGAGTTTCTCGGCGACGGCCTTTACCTGAGTTATCGATTGCTCGACAACCACGGTAATACCCTGGAGACGCGCGTGGCAACGCTCGCACCCTCTGCCTACAAGGGGCTGCAGGCAAAACCTTCGACCGTGGATTTCGACAGGCTGCTGCACGAGGGGCTTGTCGTGAGTGGCGATTTTCGCGCACAACTCACCACCAACCGCGGTGGCGAAGATCTGCTATTCGATGAAAATGAAGAGATCGAATTGTTCGTGAAGCTCAGCCGAACAGGCTATTTTTATGTCGTCGGGCATGTGGTGAGAAAAGAAACGAGTTATTCATACCTGCTTGAACTATTCCAGGCTCAGGTCGCGGGTGACCGGCGCTTCATCCGTTACGTCAATGCGGATGATGTGAACAAATGGCTGAGTATCGGACGTTTCGAAGCGACGCCACCATTCGGCATCGAAAGCCTGCAGCTCATTGCCAGCAGCGATGACCCCATCAATCGACTGCCAGGACATGCTAAAGACAAAGCAGACGGTCTCTACCTGACGGCAGCCGATGCACAGGCGGGAATAGCGAAGACACGTGCGCTTAGGCCAAAGCGCAGTGAGGGCGATAGCCAGTACCAGACGGAAACCGTGCTGATGTTCACCACCATGGCGAAAATCAACAGCAGGTAGCCCGGATAGGCATCTTGCCGGATACGTGGCTACGCGGCTGGCATGGCGTACCTTCCTGCGCAAAGTCGCAAGCGGAACGCATGTTGGAGATGGAGCGCTGGGGCGATGAATCATGCGAGCTGCGCGGTCGGGGTATCAGACCCAAAACCGCGATGTGTTTCTTGAACAGCGTTCAAACGCGGGAGTAGAATCGGCGCCATGCCGGATGCGCATTCAATCGAGGGGTAAGTAACGCCAGATGGACGCTGTTGGGATATTACCGCTGGATGTGATGGGCTGGCTGGTGCAGTTCTGGATCGCGCTCGGGATGGCCGGGTTGCTCCTGCAACGCACACCGCAGCTGATCAATAACGTCGTCTTCCCGCTCAGCGCATTGATCTCGCTATTGTTGGCGGCAACAGGCATGTGGGCGCTCGCTGCACCTGCCGGCACCATGGTGCTGCCGCTTGGCTTGCCCGATCTTCCATTCCACTTGCGTCTCGACCCGCTCTCGGGCTTCTTTCTGATCCTGCTGGGCGCTGCCTCTCTGGGGGTGTCGCTGTTCAGCGCCGGTTATTTCAAGACCATGGCGGGTGCGACGCTCGGTCTGTTATGTCTCGAGTATCACCTGTTCCTCATCGGCATGACCCTGGTATTGCTGGCCGACGACGCCTACATGTTCATGGTGGCGTGGGAGACCATGGCGCTGGCTTCCTATTTTCTGGTCACCACCGACCACAGCATCCCCGACATCCGCAGGGCCGGTTATCTCTATCTGCTGATCGCGCATGTGGGCGCCATTTCCATCCTGCTCAGCTTCGGTGTGATGCAGGGCGGGCATGGTATCGGCGCCTACACCTTCGACGCGATGCGCGGCGCGCAACTCACTTCGTTCTGGTCGTCGGTGGCGTTCCTGCTGGCCCTGTTCGGCTTCGGCGCGAAAGCCGGCGTGCTGCCCATGCACGTCTGGCTGCCCGAGGCGCATCCCGCCGCGCCCTCGCCGGTGTCCGCACTGATGAGCGGCGTGATGCTCAAGACCGCGATCTACGGCATCCTGCGCGTCACCTTCGATCTGCTGGGCACGCAACTGTGGTGGTGGGGCGTGCTGGCGCTGGCGATGGGCCTGATCACCGCCGTGTTCGGTGTGATGTTCGCAGCGGTGCAGGGCGACATGAAGCGCCTGCTGGCCTATTCCTCGATCGAGAACATCGGCCTGCTGCTGGTGGGCATAGGCCTCACCATCATCTTCCACGTCTACGGCAAGGACGCGCTGGCGGCGCTGTCGCTCACCGCGACGCTCTACCACAGCCTGAACCACGCGATGTTCAAGAGCCTGCTGTTCGTCGGCACCGGGTCCATCCTGCATGCCACGGGCGAACGCAATATGGGGCGCCTGGGCGGTCTGATCCATCGCATGCCCTGGGCTGCGGCGCTGATGCTGGTCGGCGTGCTGGCCATCTCCGGCTTGCCGCCGCTCAACGGCTTCGTGTCGGAATGGCTGCTGCTGCAGGCCTTCCTGCTGTCGCCGGGTCTGCCCAATAGTTACATCAACATGCTGGTGCCGGTGGCGGCGGCGGTGATCGCGCTGGCTGCGGCATTGGCTGCCTATGTGATGGTGAAGTTCTACGGCGTGATTTTCCTCGGCCAGTCGCGCGAACATTCCCTGGAACATGCGCATGACGCGGGCACATGGGAGCGCGTCGGCATGGGCTGGCTGGCGCTCGCTTGCGTGGTGCTGGGGCTGGCGCCGGTGTTCGTGGTGGGGCAGATCGATCTCGTCTCGCACATGCTGATCGGCTCCGGCCTGGGCAATGCGGCCAGCAACTGGGTGTTCCTCGCGCCGGTGGATACCGAGCGTGCCAGCTACAGCCCGCTCTATTTCCTGCTGGCGGTGCTCGGCGTGATGCTGCTCACCACGGTACTGGTGCGCCGCCTGTATCACGGCCGCCTGCGGCGCAGTGCGCCGTGGGATTGCGGCTTCCCGGCACAGACCGCGCGCATGCAGGATACCGCCGAGGGCTTCGGCCAGCCGATCCGGCGCATCTTCGAACCCTTCTTCAAGATCGAACGCGAAGTGCCGAGCCCGTTCGACACGCATCCCCGCTATCACGGGCAGAGCGAAGACCGGCTGTGGTACATCCTGTATCTGCCGATCAAGCAGCTCACCGAGAAACTTTCGTCGCTGGCTGCCCTGCTGCAGCACGGTCGCATCCACCTGTACCTGACCTACACCTTTGTCACTCTGATCGTCCTGCTGGTGTTCGTATGATGGAGAATTTCAAAGCCGTGCAGAGGTGTTGCGTAGGTCGGGATTTATCCCGACGCTGGTCTGTCGGGTTGAAACCCGACCTACAAAGGCATGCGGCCAGCAACAAATTTCTGAAAGTCGCACAACCTGGATGATGGAAAACTACGATCTGCTCTTCGCCATCCTGTTCCAGCTCGCGCAACTGCTGCTGGTGGTGCTGCTTGCACCGTTGCTGACCGGCTGGGTCAACCAGTGCCAGGCATGGCTGCAGAACCGTTCCGGTGCGGGCGTGCTGCAGCCTTATCGCGTGCTGCGCAAACTGTTGCACAAGGATGCGGTGATCGCGCACAACGCGTCGCCGCTGTTTCGCGCCACGCCCTATATCGTGTTCGGCTGCATGTGGCTGGCCGCCGCCATCATCCCGATCATCGCCGTGGACCTGCCGTTCTCGCAGGCCGCAGACGTGATCGCGCTGGTTGGCGTGTTCGCGCTGGCGCGCGTGTTCATCGCGCTCGCCGCGATGGACATCGGCACCGCGTTCGGCTCGCTCGGCGCCAGGCGCGAGATGCTGGTGTCGTTCCTCGCCGAACCGGCGCTGCTGATGGTGTTGTTCACCGCCTCGCTGATCAGCCACTCCACCCAGTTGCCGCGCATCGTCGAGACTCTGGCGTACAACCACCAGTTCGTGCTGTATCCGAGCCTGGCTTTCGCCGGGCTGGCGTTCGTCATCGTACTGCTGGCCGAGAACGCGCGCATCCCGGTGGACAATCCCAGCACCCATCTCGAACTGACCATGATCCACGAGGCGATGATCCTGGAATATTCGGCGCGCCATCTGGCGCTGATCGAATGGGCCAGCAGCCTGAAACTGTTCGCCTATATCTCCATCGGCATCGCGCTGTTCCTGCCGCAGGGCATCGCCGAGGTGGGCAACTGGGCGGGGCTGCCGCTGGCCATCGCCTTGCTGCTGCTGAAACTGCTGCTGGCCGGCGCAGGGCTGGCCGTGCTGGAAACGGTGATGGCCAAGATGCGCATCTTCCGTGCGCCGGAGTTTCTGGGCACGGCCTTCCTGCTGGCGGTGCTGGGCCTGCTGATCCACTTCCTGCTGGGGGCCTGACATGCCGATGAGCTACACCCTGCAATTCATCAACCTGCTGGCCGCGCTGCTGCTGCTGATCGCATTCGCCATGCTCACGCAGCGGCGCATCCTGTCGCTGATCAACCTGTTCGCGTGGCAGGGCGCGGTGCTGGCGCTCAGCACCTTCGTGGTGGCGTATTCCACAGCGCAGCACCATCTGTATTACTCCGCGGGATTGACGCTGCTGCTGAAGGTCATGCTGCTGCCGTATCTGCTGCACCGCCTCATCCGCAGGCTCAACGTGCGCTGGGACGTGGAGACGCTGATCAACATCCCTACCACCATGCTGGTCGGCATCGCGCTGGTGATCTTCGCCTTCAACCTGGCCGCGCCCATCTCGCAACTGGCCGAAGGCATCACGCGCGGCCTGATCGGCATCGCGCTGGCCAGCGTGCTGCTGTCGATGCTGATGATGCTCACCAGGCGCAAGGCAGTGTCGCAGGTGGTCGCTTTCCTGTCGCTGGAGAACGGCCTGTTCTTCGCCGCCACCAGCGCCACCCAGGGTATGCCGCTGGTGGTGGAGCTGGGCATCGCGCTGGACGTGCTGGTGGCCACCTTCATCTTCGGCATCTTCTTCTTCCAGATCCGCGAGACCTTCGACAGCCTGGACATCACCCACATGGAGAAGTTGAAAGATGATTAGTCGCAAAATCGTGACTGATGCTGACCTGCATTTTCTCCCCTCGCCCGCAGGCGGGAGAGGGGCCGGGGGAGAGGGCGCAAGTTGTCGTTTCGGGGTTGAATGATGATTGATCTGCAACTTCTCGCCCTGCTGCTCATCCCGCTGCTGGGCGGCGGGCTGCTGGCCGTGTTCGGCGCGCGCCGCTGGGCGGCGGAACTCAACTCGCTGATGAGCTTCCTCACTTTCGCCGCGTCGGTGGTGCTGACCGTGCGCGTGATCGAGTCCGGCCCGCAGGTCGCGTTCAACGAGCAATTCTTCATCGACCAGTTCAACGTGTTCCTGGTCGCGCTGACCGCCTTCGTCGCCTTCACCACCTCGCTGTTCTCGCGTCCCTACATGCGCATCGAGCAGCACCACGGCAAGCTCTCCGTCGGCATGCTGCACCTGTACTACAGCATGTACCAGCTGTTCACCTTCGCCATGCTGGTCGCGCTCACCACCAACAACATGGGCATCGTGTGGGTGGCCATGGAAGCGGCGACGCTGACTACGGTGCTGCTGGTCTCGTTGTACCGCACCCCGGCCAGCCTGGAAGCGGCGTGGAAATATTTCATCCTGTGCGGCGTCGGCATCGCGCTCGCGCTGTTCGGCACCATCCTCTTGTATTTCGCCGCCGAGCGCGTGCTGGGCCAGGGCGGTACCGCGTTGCTTTGGACGCACCTGAACGAAGTGAAGGGCGATCTGGAGCCCACCGTGCTCAAGCTCGCATTCATCTTCCTGCTGGTGGGCTACGGCACCAAGGTCGGCCTGGTGCCGCTGCACAGCTGGCTGCCGGACGCGCACGCGGAAGGCCCGACGCCGGTGTCCGCCGTGCTGTCCGGCCTGCTGCTCAACGTCGCGCTGTGCGCCGTGGTGCGCAGCAAAGTGCTGGTGGACGGATCGCTCGGCACGCACTTCGCCGGCTATCTGATGATGGGCTTCGGTCTGCTCTCGGTGGTGGTGGCATCGCTCTCGCTGTTCCGGCAAAAGGACATCAAGCGCATGTTCGCCTACTCTTCCATCGAGCACATGGGACTGATCACCTTCGCCTTCGGTATGGGTGGCCCGGTGGCGACCTTCGCCGGCATGCTGCACATGACCATGCACTCGCTGACCAAGTCGGCGATCTTCTTTGCGGTCGGCCATGCGGTGCAGAAGGTTGGCACGCAGCAGATGGAGAGCATCCGCGGCCTGCTGCAGGTCAGCCCCACGGTGGGCTGGGGGCTGGCGCTGGGCACCTTCGCCATCCTCGGCATGCCGCCGTTCGGCGTGTTTGCCAGCGAGTTTCTGATCATCACCACCGCCATGCACGAATATCCGTGGTCAACACCCATCCTGCTGATTGCGCTGGGCATCGCCTTCGCCGCCATCTTCGGCAAGATACAACCCGTCGTGTTCGGCGAGACCACTGCGAAGCCGTTGCCGCACTCTCCTGCGCTGGTGCCGGTGTTCGCCCACCTGCTGCTGGTGCTGATGCTGGGTTTGTACATGCCTCCCTATCTGGCCGACTGGTATCGCCAGGCGGCGGCGCTGCTGGGGTAAACGAACATGCCGATCAAACATCCCGATCTGAAATTGACTCGACTGACCGATGCGCTGCCGGCGTGGGCGGGCGATATCATGCCGGAGGCTTTACCGGAGATTTGCCAGCAGGTGCGCGACGGCGGCGGCAGGCTGGTGGCGTTGTGGGGCAGCGATGCGCGGCCACAGGGCGGCTTCATGCTGCATGTGGTGCTGATCAACGAGACAGGCATGGTCTGCCTGAACGTAAAGCTGCCGGCCGAGCAGCCGACCTATCCCGACATCAGCCAGATATTTCCTGCGGCCAGTCGTATGCAGCGCGCGACTTACGATCTGCTCGGCATCTATGCGCACGAGGGACATGACCACCGCAAATGGCTGCGCCATGCAGCTTGGCACAGCGGCAGCTTCCCCCTGCGCAAGGATTTCGATGCGGCGGCGAGCAGCACCCATGACCAGGACGACTATCCCTTCGTTCAGGTGGAAGGCCAGGGTGTGCACGAGATCCCGGTCGGCCCGGTGCATGCGGGCATCATCGAGCCGGGACACTTCCGTTTCTCCATCATCGGCGAACGCGTGCTGCGCCTCGAAGAACGCCTCGGCTACACCCACAAGGGCATCGAGAAGCGCTTCGAGAGCATGACGCTGCAGCAGGGCGCGAAGCTGGCCGGGCGCGTGAGCGGCGACAGCACCGTGGCCTATGCCTGGGCGTATGCGATGGCGGCGGAAAGCATCGCCGGCGTGGCGCCGCCGAAACGCGCGCTGTGGCTGCGCGCGTTGCTGCTGGAGCGCGAGCGCGTGGCCAACCATCTGGGTGATCTCGGTTATCTGGGCAACGACGTGGCGCTGGCTTTCGGCTTCGCCCAGTTCTGGATACTCAAGGAACAAGTGCTGCGCAACAATGCCGCACTGTTCGGCCATCGCTACCTGATGGACAAGATAGCTCCGGGCGGCGTCAGTGCGAACCTCGATGCGGAAGGCAAGCGCGTCATCGAGGAAGAATGCGCCATGCTGGAGCGCGAGGTGCGCATCCTGCGCGGCATCTACGACGAACATGCCGGGGTGCAGGACCGCTTCATCGCCACCGGACGCGTCGAACCCAAGCTGGCCGCCCAGCTCGGCCTGTGCGGGCTGGCGGGCCGTGCCAGCGCGCAGGCCTGGGACGCGCGCGTGCAGTTCGCCTGCGCGCCCTACGACAAACTGGACGTGAAGATGGCGACCTATCGCAACGGCGATGTCGCGGCGCGCGTCATCGTGCGTTTCGACGAACTGTTCGAGTCGCTGCGTCTGCAGCGCGAGATATTGACCAACCTGATCTACGAGGAAGACGCGCCGGCGCCGATCGAGAAACTGCCCGCCAACGGCTTCGGCATCGGCATGGTGGAAGGCTGGCGCGGCGAGGTGCTGGTGGCGATCCACACCGATGCGCAGGGCGGCCTCACGCGCGTGCATCCGCACGATCCATCGTGGCAGAACTGGCCGCTGCTGGAGCATGCCGTCATCGACAACATCGTGCCGGATTTCCCGCTGATCAACAAATCGTTCAACCTGAGTTACTCGGGACAAGATCTATAGGAGACCGGGTGAATGCTTCAAGAAATTCAAAGTTCTAAGCAAGACAAGGCGCGAGCAAAAAATTGCGACGCGGCATATATGAAATATGTAAGGAGTAATTTTTTGTGAGCAACGCAGTATTGCGACGAAATTTGGATTTATTGAGGCGTTCACATGTATCAGATACTCAAACAGATCGTTAAGACCGGCATCAAGACCGAAACACCACCGCAGGCGGATGAATCCATGCGCCTGTTGGAACAGCGTCTGCAGCAGGAGATACTGGACGTGTTCGGCGGCGCACTGAGCATCCGCCAGGTGGATGCCGGCTCGTGCAACGGCTGCGAACTGGAGATACACGCCGTAAACAACGCCTATTACAACATCGAAGGACTCGGCATCAAATTTGTCGCCAGCCCGCGCCATGCCGACCTGCTGCTGGTCACCGGCCCGGTGTCGCGCCACATGGAAGTCGCGCTCAAGCGCACCTACGATGCCACGCCCGAACCCAAGCTGGTGGTCGCCGTCGGCGATTGCGCCTGCGACGGCGGCATATTCGGCGAGAGTTACGCCACCTGCGGCAAGGTCGCCAACGTCATCCCGGTGGATGTGGTAGTGAGCGGCTGTCCGCCCACGCCGGTTGCGATTCTGCAAGGCATACTCACTGCCATCAGTGCAAAGAAATAGCACGTAGGGTGGGCACGTTTCGTGCCCACGCGGTTCGGATATTTTGGAGTATCTCGCCATGTCACGTTACCGCAGGGCAACCACAGCAGGCTCCAGCTATTTCTTCACGGTAGTCACCTACCGCCGCCAACCGATTCTGTGCAACGAAAAGATTCGTAACGCACTGCGCATTGCAGTCGAATCGGTGCGCACCTCGCGCCCTTTCGTTATTGATGCATGGGTATTGCTGCCCGACCACTTGCATTGCGTGTGGACATTACCCGACGGGGATGCCGATTTTTCCACCCGTTGGATGAAGATCAAGCGAGCTGTTTCGTTGGCCTGCGGAGAAGAATATCGCCGAGACGACTGGGTGACAGCATCAAGACTCAAACACCGAGAATCGACCATCTGGCAACGACGATTTTGGGAACATCAAATTCGCGATGAAGAAGATCTTGCCCGCCATGTCGATTACATTCATTTCAATCCGGTTAAGCATGGGCATGTTCAACATGCGGCTGATTGGCAATATTCGACGTTTCATCGCTATGTGCGCGATGGGGTGTATGAGCGCGATTGGGCGGGCGTGATAGACGGTGAAGTGATGGGGTATGATTGATTGCATCCGCGTGGGCACAAGAGCGTGCCCACCCTACTTGGCTATCAAGGAAGCTATATGAACATCCCTCGCACAGTTGGCTTTATTGACGGTGAAAACCTAGTAATGCGTTACCAAGCTATGGTGGATGCTGGAGCCATTCCAAAGAAAGAAATAATTCACGAACGTGACCGATTCGTGTGGCACCCAGAAATCACTACATGGTCCATGTTCGACTTTGTGCGCCTCAACTACTACACCAGCACTACAGGAGACAACCCTAAAGTCGAGTCGTTAAGAGACGCAATTTGCGACATTGAATACGCCTTTTCGTATACACACGACGGTGATGTGCCAGCAGCAACAGCGAACCTTGTTCCACACGTATTCCACAAGCCAGCTAAGAATACCAAGGCGCGAAACGTTGACCTGCAAATCTCAATCGATGTGCTTAGAACTGCCTACACACCCTCAATTGACATCTTGTACATCCTAAGTGGAGATGGTGACTACATCCCCCTAATACAGGAAGCGGCACGCTATGGAAAATCCATCTGGCTCGCAGCTTTTTCTTCTGGCCTGAACCCTAAGCTCAGGCACCACGTCGACGTATTCCAATGTCTGGATGAAATCTTCTTCGAGAAAGTCGGGTAGGGTAGGCACGCTTCTGTGCCCACGCGGTTCGCTTCACGAACAGGAGAGCACGATGACCATCCATCTTGATCACCTCATGGTGCCGTCCCGCAACAAAGTGGCCTCGGCCAGGCTGTTGGCCGAGTTGCTCGGCGTGCCGTGGTCGGAGGCGGCGGCAGGCCCGTTCATCTCCGTTTATGTGAACGAAGGGTTGACTCTCGATTTTGACGAATGGACTGATCCCGTTCCCCTGATCCACTACTGTTTTCGGGTGAACCAGAAGGAATTCGACGCCATCCTGAAACGGATCAAGGCGGCCGGGATAGCGTACCGCAGTGCCGTGCATGGGCCGGTCGACTTCAAGATCGACACGCAGCATGGCGGCAGCATCGTCTACTGGAACGAGCCGGACGGTCATCAATGGGAGATGTTGACGGTCAGTTATGCACGCCAGCCCGGGTAGATAATCCGAACCACACCCCGGGATCGCACCTGATTTGACCGACATCAATGTTCTGTCGCCGGGCGTGGCTATGCTTTGCACATTTACACCAAGAGAATTTCTGTGCGCAAAGATATCCCCCAGCTCATCTGCCCCGCCGGTAGCCTCCCGGCACTGAAAGCGGCGGTCGATAACGGCGCCGACGCCGTTTATCTCGGCTACAAGAACGACACCAATGCGCGCAACTTCGCCGGCCTCAACTTCGATGACAGGGCCATGCGCGAAGGCATCCGTTACGCGCAATCGCGCGACTGCCATGTCTTGCTGGCCATCAACACCTTTGCTCAGCCCGGGCGCGTGACCGATTGGCAGCGCGCCGTGGATGGCGCCGCCGAACTGGGCGTCGACGCGGTGATCATCGCCGATGTCGGCCTGCTCGACTACGCTGTCAGACGCCATCCCGGCCTGCGCCTGCATCTCTCGGTGCAAGGCTCGGCGACCAGCTATGAGGCGGTGAATTTCGCGCAGCGCGAATTCGGCGTGCGCCGCGCGGTGTTGCCGCGCGTGCTGACGCTGGCGCAGGTGGAGAACGTGATCAGGAACACCACGGTCGAGATCGAGGTGTTCGGCTTCGGCGGCCTGTGCGTGATGAACGAGGGGCGCTGCTGGCTTTCTTCCTACGCCACGGGCGAATCGCCCAACACCGTGGGTGCGTGCTCACCGGCCAAATACGTCAAATGGGAACAGTCGCCGGGCATGATGTCGACGCGCCTGAACGGCATTCTCGTTGACCGCTTCGCCGACGGCGAAGCTACAGGCTACCCGACGCTGTGCAAAGGACGCTACGAGGTGAACGGGGAAACCTACTACGCGCTGGAAGAACCGACCAGCCTGAACGTGCTGGAGATCCTGCCGGAGATCGCGCGCATCGGCGTCGCGGCCATCAAGGTCGAGGGCCGCCAGCGCGGCCCGGCTTACGTTGCTCAGGTCACCAGGACCATGCGCGCAGCGCTGGACGCGCTGGCCCGCGAAGGCGGGCGCTACCAGGTGAAGCCTGCTTGGCAGGCCGAACTGGCCAAGGTGTCGGAAGGCAGCCAGGCGACGCTGGGCGCATACAGCAGGCCGTGGAGGTGAGCGCATGAAACTGGCTTTAGGTCCGCTGCTCTATTTCTGGCCGAAACAGACCGTGCTCGATTTCTACGCCGCGATGGCGCAGAACCCGGCCGTCGACATCATCTATGTTGGCGAAGTGGTGTGCTCGCGCCGCCAGCAAATGCGCGTGGCCGACTGGATCGCGCTGGCGCGCGAGCTTTCCGATGCGGGCAAGGAGGTGGTCGTTTCGGCGCAGGCCCTGCTGGAATCGGAAAGCGACCTGAAGGCGCTGCGCCGCCTGATGGATGAAGCTAACTGCAAGGTCGAGGCCAACGACCTGGGCGCGGTGAACATCGCTGCCGGCCGTTCCCTCGTCGCGGGCCCGCATCTGAACATCTACAACGAAAGCACTCTGGCCACCTTTGCCCGTTACGGCATGGGGCGCTGGGTGCCGCCGCTGGAGGCCGACCGCAAGCTGGTCGAGACGCTGCACGCCAGCCGTCCCGCGGGGACCGAGACCGAGTTGTTCGTGTACGGCAAGATCCCGCTGGCATTCTCGGCGCGCTGCTTCACAGCCCGCTATTACGACCTGAACAAGGACGACTGCCAGTTCAAGTGCATGGCGCACCCGGAAGGGATGGTGCTGAAGACGCGCGAAGGCCAGCCGTTCCTGACCATCAACGGCATCCAGACCATGTCCGCGCAGAGCTACAATCTGCTGGGCGAAGTGCCGGAGCTGCTGAAGATGGGCATCGACATCATCCGCATCAGCCCGCAGCCGCAACGGATGGCGGAGATCATTGCCGCCTTCGATGCGGCGCGGCGCGGCGAAACGCCGCATCCGGATACGCAAGATTGGTGCGCCGACGGGCTGGTGGATGGCTACTGGTTCGGCGATGCGGGTATCGCGCGGCATCTTGGGTGAAAATGCAGATGTCCACGAAAGACACGAAAGGACACGAACACAACGATGCTGGCGTTCGCTCCGGATGCCGCATGGCATAACGAAAGCAACTGGTCTTCTTTCGTGTCATTTCGTGTTTTTTGTGGACAAACTGGTTTTAAGTAATTGACGATCGCAAGGAGTGGAAAGATGAACATCCCGAAATTCAAATTGCCCGCGCTGGTGGCGCGCATTGGCAGTCGCCTGCCGCAATGGCCGTATGCTGTGACGCTGATCGCCGGACTGAACGCGGCAGTCAAAATGAAGTTGCTGCCGCCGGACAGTCTCGAATTGCTGGAAGGCCGCACCTTTCTGGTCGAGGTGCTGGATACCGGCGGGCGCGCCTGCTTTACCTGCCGCAACGGATTGTTCCGCCCGCAGTTCTCGGCGCCGCAGACGACGGACCTTTCCTTCCGCGCCAACCTGTCTGCCTTCATGCAGATGATCGCCCGCCAGGAAGACCCCGATACGCTGTTCTTCAACCGCGAACTGTCTATCGAGGGCGACACCGAACTCGGGCTGGTGGTGAAGAATATGCTGGATGCGGTGGAATGGCCGCAACTGCCGAAAGTGCCCGGTTTCAGTCACTGAGCGGGTAGAAATCGCCCCGCCAAGGATGGGGTGTCGCGCAATGGCGACCTTTGATGTGAAGGCAAAGTTGTCCGGGTTTGTGGCAGCCTGAATATTTTATTCCCGGCGCCTTAAAAACCCCGTGGTATCCGCCGTTCGTGTGCAAGTTCACTTCTTTGGCAACATCAAACGGCGGAAAAGCTGTTCCGCTGCGTCGAGGTTCTTTTGTTTCTGCTCCGCTATGTACAAGAGTAGCGCGATCAGTTTCATCAGCCCCTCGCGAGTGCGCCCCAATGGTTTTGGATTCTTGCTCATGCGGAAAGCATACGCTTTCGGATTTCTCGCTACAATGCGGCGAGTGGCATCTATTCGAACGTCTTCAATCGGCCAAGAGCACTAAATGGAATCAGCCAGCCGAGTGTTTGGATTTAGGCTAAAAAGAGAGTCAGGACTGCCGAGGCGCTTGATGAGGTATGTAACTGGGATAGTGTGCCTGGAAATTAACCATGAGGCTCTTTGTGTTCAATAACAAAAACTATCCTGTAATCCTTTGTTGCTACCTGGTGTGTGCTTGCAGTAACACTAGCAACCAAGCCAATTCAGACGTTCAGCCTGTAATTGTTCATCTATCAAACAAGGTGGAGGCAAAGATCACTGTTGGCTACCATGATGAGAAGGGGGAATATCATCCTGTAGCTGACCGCACCCTAAACAGTCTGTTTGATAAAGATAATAAAACGTGGTGGGTTTCGACTGATAAAGGTTGTGGCGTAACTGTGTTCGATCTTAATTTCGACGGGCATCAATACATTAAGAAGATATCCATAAAACATCATGGCGCTACACTTCCCTTAATCGGAAGTGTTTCGACCAGAGAGTCCTCTGGCGGGAATGCACCGATGATTTCGGCGAGCAAGAACAATATTGCATTAGGGCAAGATTGGACACAGATACTAAACCTTGACGGTGGATATTATTTGCAGACCTTGGCGGCTGGGGAAGTTGTTTTGTCCACTGAAGGATGTAACGCACAAAACGGCAAGCTCGAAATTGAAGAAATTGAGTTTGAGTTTTCAGCCAAGCCGACGCTTAAGCCGGAAATGACAGCCGCCGAACTCAAGGCAAGACTCAGATCTACTGCGGTCTGGACTGCGCCATTCGGATGGCACTTTCTTGATGACGAGAACGAACCATACAAAGAAAAGTACCTCGCGCACTTGATGTACTACGGAATAAATGGCGACTCCGAATCGGAAAGCCTTTTTAGAGGCTACAGTCCGTCTGGTGCAGATTTAAGCGAAGAGCATAGTGCGCTTGAATCTTGGTACGCAGACATGCAGCGAGACAAAAGATAATTAGTGGGTTCAACCTCGAATTCTTACTGAACGTCCGGTTTGTGGAATTGCCAATGACTCAAATGGGTTACCAGCCGCCTTCGAGTGGATGGATGTGACGGTCAGGAAGCCTTCCGCTGCTCCAGCTGATGCGTGCAGTCCAGCGCGCCGAACTTGTAGCATTCCGCCAGCGTCGGGTAGTTGAAGACGTTGCTAATCAGGTCGCGTACGGAGCCGTTCAGGTTCATCACCAGTTGTCCGATGTGGACCAGTTCGCTGGCTTGCTCGATATGCACGCCGAGCAGCTTCTCGTTGCGCGCATCCACGATCAGTTTCAGCAAGCCCTGCGCGTCGCCGATGATCTGCCGCGCGCTCCGGTGCATGAATGATATTTCGGGATGGGGGTAGAAAAGAAGGAATGATATTTCTACCCCCTCCCCAGCCCTCCCCTGCAAGGGGGAGGGAACGTAAGGTTTATTTGATGCGCATGCCCGGCTGCGCACCCGCATCGGGCGACAGGATGAACAGCCCCGGCCCTTCGCCCGAAGCCGCCAGTACCATGCCTTCCGACAGGCCGAACTTCATCTTGCGCGGTGCGAGGTTGGCGACCATCACGGTCATGCGGCCTTTGAGGTGATCCGGGTTGTAGGCCGACTTGATGCCGGCAAACACCGTGCGCGGCTGCGGTTCGCCGATATCCAGCGTCAGCTTCAGCAGTTTCTCCGCGCCTTCCACATGCTCGGCGTTGACGATGCGCGCCACGCGCAGGTCGATCTTGCTGAAGTCGTCGATGCCGATGGTCGGGGCGATGGGCGCGACACCCGGGTTCACCGGTTGCAGCGGCAAAGTGGCGTCGCCGGATTGTGTGCTTGCTGCGACTGCCTGTGGCGCGGCTGCATGCTGCTGGTGCTCGGCATGGCGCTGCTCGGAAGTGACGGGCGCTGCCGGCTGCAGGCTTTCCTTGTTCGCTTCCACCATCGCTTCGATGCTCTTGGGGTCGAGGCGTCCCATCAGGTGCTGGTAGGCGTTGATGACGTGCCCTTCGGGCAGCAGGGTCTGTGCGTCCTGCCAGCGCAGTTCGCCGACATTGAGGAAGGTCTTCACGTCCTTCGCCAGGTTCGGCAGCACCGGTTTGAGGTAGATGGTGATGATGCGGAAGGCCTGCAGCGCCACGCTGCACACGCCCTGCAGCCATTCCACGTTGCTCGGGTCTTTCGCCAGTTCCCACGGCCTGGTCGCGTCGACGTAGGCGTTGATCAGGTCGAGCAGCGCGCCCACCTGGCGCGTGGCGCGGGAGTAATCGCGCGCCTCGTAGAGTTCGGCGATCTGGCCGGAGGCGTCCTGCAACAGTTCGAGCAGGTTCTTTTTCGGGAATTCTTCGACCAGCTTGCTGGCGAGCCCGCTGGTGTCGGCGCATTGCGCCAGCAGCGCGTGGGCGGCGAGCTTGCCGTCGAAACGCTTGCTGATGAAGCCCGCGCTGCGGCTGGCGATGTTGATGTACTTGCCGATCAGGTCGCTGTTCACGCGCGCCACGAAGTCGTCGAGGTTGAGGTCGAGGTCCTCCATGCTGCCGTTCAGCTTGGCGGCGTAGTAGTAACGCAGGTATTCGGTGTTCTTCACATGCTCGATGTAGCTGCGCGCAGTGATGAAGGTGCCGCGCGATTTGCTCATCTTCTCGCCGTTGACGGTGAGGAAACCGTGTGCGAACAGTTTGGTCGGCGTGCGGAAACCGGCGTGCTGCAGCATCGCCGGCCAGAACAGCGCGTGGAAATACAGAATGTCCTTGCCGATGAAGTGGTACAGCTCGGCGTCCGAACCCTGCTTCCAGTAGTCGTCGAAGTTGATGCTCCTGGCGTTGCACAGCTGCTTGAAGCTGCCCATGTAGCCGACCGGCGCATCCAGCCACACATAGAAATACTTGCCCGGCGCGTCCGGGATCTCGAAGCCGAAATAGGGTGCGTCGCGCGAGATGTCCCAGTCGGAGAGCTTGTTCTCGCCCTCGGCGCCCAGCCATTCCTGCATCTTGTTGGAGGCCTCGGCCTGCAGCGAGCCGCTGCGCGTCCATTCGCGCAGGAACTGCTGGCAGCTGGGGGCGGAGAGCTTGAAGAAGTAATGGTCGGAGTTGCGCAGTTCCGGCTTGGCGCCGGACACGGCGGAGTAGGGGTTCTTCAGGTCGGTGGGCGCGTAGGCCGCGCCGCAGGATTCGCAGTTGTCGCCGTACTGGTCCTTGGCGCCGCATTTGGGGCATTCGCCCTTGATGAAGCGGTCCGGCAGGAACATGTTCTTGACCGGGTCGTAATACTGCTCGATGGAGCGCACCTCGATCAGGTTCTCGACCTTGAGCGTGCGGTAGATGCCCTGGGCGAACGCCCGGGTCTCGTTCGAATTGGTCGAGCCGTAGTTGTCGAACGCCACGTGGAAGGCGCTGAAATCGTCGTAATGCTCCTGCCACACGCGCGCGATCAGCTGCTCCGGCGTGATGCCTTCCTTCTCGGCGCGCAGCATGATGGGCGTGCCGTGGGTGTCGTCGGCGCACACGTAGTGGCAGGTATTGCCGCGCATCTTCTGGAAGCGCACCCAGATGTCGGTCTGGATATATTCGACCAGGTGGCCGAGGTGGATGCTGCCGTTGGCGTAGGGCAGGGCGGAAGTCACTAATATCTTGCGGGTCATTCGGGGTTCCTTTGGAGAGGCGCGATTGTAGCAAAACCCACGCACCGCCGTGGAATTGGGTAAAATCGCGCCCGCACAAACCATCCGGAAGCAAAAGGAAGCTAGATGAGCATCAAAGCAGACAAGTGGATACGCCGCATGGCGGAACAGCACGGCATGATCGAGCCGTTCGAGCCGAACCAGGTGAAGGAAGTGAACGGCCACAAGATCGTGTCCTACGGCACTTCCAGCTACGGTTACGACATCCGCTGCTCGCGCGAATTCAAGCTGTTCACCAACATCAACAGCACCATCGTCGATCCCAAGAACTTCGACCCGAATTCGTTCGTGCAGGTCGAGGCCGACTACTGCGTTATCCCGCCGAATTCGTTTGCGCTGGCGCGCACCGTCGAATATTTCCGCATCCCGCGCAACGTGCTGACCATCTGCCTGGGCAAATCCACCTATGCGCGCTGCGGCATCATCGTCAACGTCACGCCGTTCGAGCCGGAATGGGAAGGCTACGTGACGCTGGAGTTCTCCAACACCACGCCGCTGCCCGCGAAGATCTACGCCAACGAAGGCGTGGCGCAGGTGCTGTTCTTCGAGAGCGACGAAGTGTGCGAGACCTCGTACAAGGACCGCGGCGGCAAGTATCAGGGGCAGGTCGGCGTCACCCTGCCGAAGATCTGATGTCGCAGGCCAAACAAATTATCTGGCGTTCCCCCGAAGGCGAGATCATCTCTTGCTTCGAGAAGAACAAGGTGCTGCAGGAGAACCTTGCCGAGATACGCCAGGTCTGTCGCGATGCCCTCGAAGACGCCATCCTGATGGGCTGCGACGAGCAGCAGTTCCGCACCGTGCTGGCCGAGCTGGTCGACACCCTCGCCAGCCCCTATCCGCCTCGCGAATAGCGCCTTTCGTATTTCCCCCGTTGCCGATAAAACCTGCGACAATCCGCGCCACTATTATTTGTTTTCCCCAGTAGGGAGCCGTACATGAAATTCAACTTCCCCATCATCATCATCGACGAGGACTATCGCTCGGAGAACGCCAGCGGTCACGGCATCCGCGCGCTCGCCAATGCCATCGAAAAAGAGGGCATCGAAGTCGTCGGCATGACCAGCTACGGCGACCTGACCTCGTTCGCGCAGCAGCAGAGCCGCGCCTCGGCCTTCGTGCTGTCCATCGACGACGAGGAGTTCGGCGGCGGCAGCGAGGAAGAGACCGAAGTCGCGCTGCGCACGTTGCGCGCGTTCGTGGAAGAGATCCGCTTCAAGAACGCCGACATCCCCATCTACCTCTACGGCGAGACGCGCACTTCGCGCCACATCCCCAACGACATCCTGCGCGAGCTGCACGGCTTCATCCACATGCACGAGGACACGCCGGAATTCGTGGCGCGCCACATGATCCGCGAGGCCAAGTCCTACATGGATTCGCTGGCGCCGCCGTTCTTCCGCGCGCTGGTGGACTACGCGCAGGACGGCTCCTATTCCTGGCACTGTCCCGGCCACTCCGGCGGCGTGGCGTTCCTGAAGTCGCCGGTGGGGCGCATGTTCCACCAGTTCTTCGGCGAGAACATGCTGCGCGCCGACGTGTGCAACGCGGTGGACGAACTCGGCCAGTTGCTCGACCACACCGGCCCGGTGGCGGCCTCCGAGCGCAACGCGGCGCGCATCTTCAACGCCGACCATTTGTTCTTCGTCACCAACGGCACCTCCACCTCCAACAAGATCGTGTGGCACTCGATGGTGGCGCCGGACGACATCGTGGTGGTGGACCGCAACTGCCACAAATCCATCCTGCACGCGATCATGATGACCGGCGCGGTGCCGGTGTTCCTGACGCCGACGCGCAACAACTTCGGCATCATCGGCCCGATCCCGAAATCCGAATTCGAGATGGAGAACATCCAGAAGAAGATCGACGCCAACCCCTTCATCAAGGACAAGAAGCGCAAGCCGCGCATCCTCACCATCACGCAGAGCACCTACGACGGCGTGATGTACAACGTGGAGATGCTGAAGGAGATGCTGGACGGCAAGATCGACACGCTGCACTTCGACGAGGCCTGGCTGCCGCACGCGGCGTTCCACGATTTCTACAAGAGCATGCACGCCATCGGCCGCGGCCGCCCGCGCGCCAAGGAATCGATGATCTTCTCGACCCAGTCCACCCACAAGCTGCTGGCCGGATTGTCGCAGGCCTCGCAGATACTGGTGCGCGACAGCGAGTCGCGCAAACTGGACCGCGACTGTTTCAACGAAGCCTACCTGATGCACACCTCGACTTCGCCGCAGTACGCCATCATCGCCTCGTGCGACGTGGCCGCGGCGATGATGGAGCCGCCGGGCGGCACCGCGCTGGTGGAAGAATCCATCGCCGAAGCGCTCGACTTCCGCCGCGCCATGCGCAAGGTGGATGCCGAGTTCGGCGCGGACTGGTGGTTCAAGCTGTGGGGGCCGGACTATCTGTCCGAAGAAGGCATGGCCGAGCGCGAGGACTGGGTGCTGCGCACCGAGGACCGCTGGCACGGCTTCGGCAAGCTCGCCGAAGGCTTCAACATGCTCGACCCGATCAAGGCCACCGTCATCACGCCGGGACTGGATGTGGACGGCGATTTCGCCGACAGCGGCATCCCCGCCAGCATCGTCACCAAGTACCTCGCCGAGCACGGCGTGGTGGTGGAGAAGTGCGGCCTGTACTCGTTCTTCATCATGTTCACCATCGGCATCACCAAGGGGCGCTGGAACACCATGGTGACCGAGCTGCAGCAGTTCAAGGACGACTACGACAAGAACATGCCGCTGTGGCGCATCCTGCCGGAATTCATCGCCAAGAACCCGCGCTACGAGAAGCTCGGCCTGCGCGACCTGTGCGACCAGATCCACGGCATCTACAAGGCCAACGACGTGGCGCGCCTGACCACCGAGATGTACCTGTCCAGCATGGAACCGGCAATGAAGCCGTCCGATGCCTTCGCCAGGATGGCGCACGGCGAGATCGAGCGCGTGTCCATCGACGACCTGGAAGGGCGCATCACCGCGGTGCTGCTCACCCCGTATCCGCCGGGCATTCCGCTGCTGATCCCGGGCGAACGCTTCAACAAGACCATCGTGGACTATCTCAAGTTCGCGCGCGACTTCAACAAGCGCTTCCCCGGCTTCGAGACCGACATCCACGGCCTGGTGTCGGAGAAGAACAACGGCGATCGCGTGTATTACGTGGACTGCGTGAAGTAACACTGCGGTCATGAGCGCACTCGTCCGCGCCGTGCAGGCCGACATCACCACCCTGACGGTCGATGCGATCGTGAATGCGGCGAACCACTCGCTGCTGGGTGGGGGTGGAGTGGACGGCGCGATACACCGCGCCGCCGGGCCGCAACTGCTTGAGGAATGCCGCACGCTCGGTGGCTGCGCGACCGGGGATGCCAAGCTCACCAGGGGCTATCGCCTGCCGGCCCGCTTCGTCATCCACACCGTCGGTCCGGTCTGGCAAGGCGGCATGCACGGCGAGCCGGAGCTGCTGGCTTCCTGCTACCGGCGCGCGCTTGAGATCGCCGTAGCGCAAGGTGTCCGCTCCATCGCTTTCCCCTCCATCAGTACCGGCGTCTATGGTTATCCCGTAGAAGCGGCTGCGCGCATCGCGGTGACTACCGTCAAAGCGGCGTTGCAGCAAAAGACGGAGATACAGGAAGTCGTGTTCTGCTGTTTCTCCGCAAGCGATCTTGCCATCTACGAAGAACTGCTGGACTCCGACGCATGAGCGCAGAAGAAAACGACAAGATGCGCATCGACAAATGGCTGTGGGCGGCGCGCTTCTTCAAGACGCGCAGCCTCGCGGCAGATGCCGTCGAAGCTGGCCGGGTCACGATGAACGAAGCGCGCATCAAGGTCGCCAAGGCCATAGGCGTGGGCGATCGGCTCGATATACGCCTCGGGCAATATCATTTCGATATCGAGGTGCTCGCACTCTCCAACCGCCGCGGCCCGGCGCCGGAGGCGCAGAAACTCTACCGCGAGAGCGATGAGAGCCGCGCCAAGCGCGCAGAGATCGCGGCCAATCTCAAGGCGCTGCCGCAACCGACTTTCAAGGGCAGGCCGACCAAGCGCGACCGCCGCGACATCGAGCGTTTCGAGGACAACTACAGGACTGCTGCCAAGAAGAGCGTGTGGGGCGATTTCGAGTAGGCCGGCGTAAAGGCCGGGCGACTCATCGCTGCGGCATCCGGTTCGCAGCGATGACGTAAGACGCGCTCAGGCCGCCTTCCAGACTTCCCACCATTGTTTTTTCTCGTTCGACATGAGTGCGAACTCGGCCGTGGCCTCTTTTTCCCACGCGGCAACGGAGAACCCCGCCTGCTGCAATGCCGTGCTGTATTTCCTGTCCACACCCTGGATGTGTTCCTTGAGCCAGGTTTTCAGGAACTCATCATTTCGAAATAGATCGGCTTTTCTTCCAGCAGGTGCTTCTTGCACAGTTGATCGAGCTGCGCGATCAGTTTGATGTGTTCCTGCTTGTGGGCCTCGTAGTCGCGATAGTTCGCCTGCTGCATCAGGCGTTCCTCCAGCGCGAAGTGGGTCTGGGTGTAGCACAACAGCGCGTCCAGTATGCCGGCGATGGCCTTGTCGCCCTCGCGTCTGGATACCGCGATGAACAGGCGATTGAGGATGTTGACCAGTTCCTGATGCTGGTCATCGATGGTTTTGATGTTGACGCTGTAGTCCGGGGACCACTTGAAGAAGATTTCATCGTTAGACATATGCATTTCCTATAACAAATTCAGTCAAAACGGCTGCGATTCAGTCTAGCAAGCAGTGTGCCTGGGTTCTATAGTAGAAAATACCTATGCATACTAGGCCGTCGGGATGGATGTGCGTTGCGCGAAGCGCGCCAAGGCGGTGCGTGGGCTTGAGAGGGGTGCACAGCACTTGTTGTAGGCTTCGTGTTTTGCGGATGCCGCGATATAGTCTGCGGCTGGCGCAATGAACCGGAGCAATAGCAGGAAACCGTTATTCTGTTCAGGGGGTAGGCATGAAGCTGTCTCTTTTGGGATTGATGTTGCTGGCGCTGTTCCTGTTCTGGCTGACCGACAGCATGTGGTGGCTGGTCGGTGCGCTGAGCTTGCTGTGGCTGTGGCGCTTCCTGTTCGGCACCTACATGCTGCGCGAGAAAGAGCTGCCGCCCCCGGCGCTGCTGCACCCGCTGGGCATGCCGCCCGCGCGCGATGAACGTCCGCGCTTCCGCAACCTGCTCGGCGCCGTGGTGAAGCAGCGCGAAGGGCGCTATCCCGACGAGCGCCAGCTCGGCAACATCCTGCACGACCTCGATGAGCCCACTGCCCCCCCGGTGACCATCGCCTTGCCGGACGAGCCTTCCGACCTGGTCGTCATCCTCGTCTCCGGCGTGTTATGGGAATGCGTCTCCGATGTGGCCCTGCCGTTCGGACGCGGCAAGTCGGTGGACGTGGCAAGCGAATACGATTACCTCGAGCCGCGTTACCAGAACGTCGAGGTGGTGCACGTGCGCGGCATCGCCACCTCCGAACACAACGCCAGGATCGTCGAGGCAGCCATCCGCAAACACCGCGACGCAGCCAACGTCATCGTCGTCGCCTATTCCAAGGGCGTGCCCGACACGCTGGAGGCACTGCGGCGCATGGGCAACGACACGCCGCGCAACCTGCGCGCCCTGGTCAGCGTCGCCGGCGTGGTCAGCGGCAGCCCGCTCGCCGACTGGCTCAACCGCTACAGGAGTTTCCTCGCCAGGTTGCCAACGCCGGGCGCCTGTTCCCACGTCAACGAGAACTTCCTCAAGAGCATCTCGCGCGACCGCTGCCTGCATTGGCTGAGGGATCACTGGCACACGCTGCCGCAGGGCGTGCGCCATTACTCGCTGGTCACCTTCGTCAAACCGAAACGCATGCACTGGTTTCTGCGCATGCTCCACGCCAAGCTAGCCGAAGTGGAGCCGCGCAACGACAGCCACATGCTGATCCACGACCAGGTGCTGCCGGGCGCAGCGCTGCTCGGTTACGTGAAGGCCGACCACTGGGCCGTGGCGCTGCCGTTCAACCGCTCGACGCGCTCGTTGTGGAACCGCCTGCTGCGCCACAATAATGCCTTCCCGCGCGAGGTGCTGTTCGAAGCAATACTGCGTTACGTGGAAGACGATCTGAAGCGCCAGGCGGGCAAGTCCAGCGCGTTCAACCAGACAGATGAGGTGTGACATGAAACGACAAAACGGTTTGGTCGCAGGCATGCTGGTGCTGGTCTGTGGCGGAGCGCAGGCGGACGAAGGTCGCTATCTCACGCTGAGTGCCGGCTACGAATACACTTCCGGCAAATATGGCACGACCTCATCGACTGATATCGTTACAGTCCCGGTGAGTGCGCTCTACAGGGCCGGCCCTTGGGCACTGAAACTGACCGTGCCGTATATCCAGGTTACCGGCGACGGCTCTGTGCTCGCCGGCGGCAGGGGCAGGCGGGCGACTTCCACCACTACCACCGCGACACGCACAACGACGAACTCGGGTCTTGGTGATGTCGTCGCACTGCTGGCTTATAAGGTGTATGCGGCGGAGGCGGCCGATGCCGGCATTGACCTGGCAGGGCGCATCAAGTTCGGCACGGCGAGCAAGACCCTGGGCACCGGCAAGAACGACTATGCCGCGCAGTTGTATATCTATCGAGCCATTGGCGATTTCATGCCCAGCCTTACCTATGGCTACGAAGTATTGGGGAGTTCGGCAGAGGTGCCGCTGGATAATGTGCACTACGGTGTCGTAGCGGGCGACTACAGTTTCAGCGAACTCACCAATGGCGGTCTGGAGTACAGGTATTCGCAACAGGCGTCTGTCACTGCGCCAGAACAACGCGAGGCCATTCTCTACGTGAACCGCGCGATCGGGAAAGATGTCTTTCTGCGCGCTTACCTGCTGAAAGGCTATGCCGCAGGCAGTCCGGATAGCGGCTACGGATTGTCGATCTCATCCGTGTATTAGCGCGCTCGCGCGGCCTCACTCGTTGGAAGATCGCCGGTTCCAGCGCCGTTTCTCCTGAAATCTCCCGTTCAGTTCTCCGCAACTGCGCGTTGGATACAGTCAACTACTACCTTTCAAATAGAGCGTTGCGCGTATCGTCATAGTAGGTGCTGCTTGGTATGTTCACGCCCACTCAGGTCAACACTTGCAGCAGGTAGTGAGTGCTGCGCTCTCCCAACGGCGCGGACCAAGTGATCGCACCTGGGCATGACCACCTTCCTTTGGGTGCGCATTGAGGGCATAGCCAGCAGAGCATGGCTTGCGCGAGTAACGTTGTTGCATGCATGAGCGCGGCTGCGCCAGCGTTGGTGCGAAGTGAAGAGCCGTTCAGGAGAGTGCGGATGAGCAAGCCGATTGCCAGAGTCGCAACCACAGTATGCAGCCTGCTGCCGGCCGTTGCATTTTTCCTCGCTTCCCTGTCCATGCCGGTGTGCGCGCAGACGATCTTCGGCACTTCGCCCCCGGACCTTGGCAAGCCTGCGGTGGCCATGATCGCGCCGCCTGAGCCGGCAGTGCCCGCCGTCGTCGTCAGGCAGCGGGAGGAGCAGAGCGAGTTCCAGATGTTCGTCTCCGCTTCGCTGGGGAAAGAGCTGCCGCTGTACGGCCATGACCTGTTCGTGGATGCACCCGACACCTTTTCCCCGCTGGAGAACATCCCGGTCACCGCGGACTATGTGATCGGCCCCGGCGACGAACTGCAGATCCACGGCTGGGGGCAGGTGGATTTCGACCTGTCGGTCACGGTGGATCGCAATGGCACGGTGCAACTGCCGAAGGTGGGCAACATCAATGTCACTGGAATCCGCTACCAGCTGCTGCAGGGTTACCTGAAGAGCGCTATCGGCAGGGTCTACCGCAACTTCGACCTTAACGTGTCGCTGGGCAAACTGCGCTCCATCCAGGTGTTCGTCGTCGGCCAGGCCCGGCGTCCGGGCGCCTATACCGTCAGCTCGCTCAGTACGCTGGTCAACACCCTGTTCGCTTCCGGCGGGCCTTCACTGCGAGGGTCGCTACGCCACATACAGGTCAAGCGCGGCGGCAACGTGGCGAGCGAACTGGACATGTACGATTTCCTGCTCAAGGGCGACAAGGCCAGGGACATCCAGCTGCTGCCGGGCGACGTCATCTATATCCCGCCGGTGGGCCAGCTGGCCGCCATCGCCGGCAGCATCAACAATCCGGCCATCTACGAACTGAAGCAGGAAACGACCACGCTGGCCGAACTGATCGAACTGGCCGGCGGGCTGACCACCACGGCGAACGGCGAGAAGGTGCGCGTCGAGCGCATCGACGACCGCAAGATGCGCAAGGTCGAGGAGTTTTCGCTGGATGCGAGCGGGCGCCAGCGCCTGCTCAAGGATGGCGACGTGGTGCAAGTGCAGATCATCAGCGGCCAATTCGACAATGCCGTCACCCTGCGCGGCAACGTCGCCAATCCCGGGCGCTATCCGTGGCATGAAGGAATGCGCGTCAAGGACCTGATACCCGACATGGACGCGCTGATCGTGCCGGAATACTGGGCGCGGCAGAACAGCATCTCCAGGACAGACGTGACGAGCGAGCACGGGCTGCGCACCGAGATCAAGCGCAACGAAAACGAGATCAACTGGGATTATGCGCTGATCGACCGCCTGAAGAAGGACGAGCTGACCACCGCGCTGCTGCCCTTCAACCTGAGCAAGGCGCTTTCCGGCAACGACGCGGAGAACAACCTGCCGCTGCAGCCGGGCGATGTGGTCACCATCTTCTCCAAGGAGGACATCCAGGTGCCGGCGGCGAAGCGCAGCGTGTACGTCAGGCTGGAAGGGGAATTCAACCAGGCCGGTGTCTACAAGGTGCAGCCGGGAGAGACATTGCGCCAACTGGTGGCGCGCGCGGGCGAGGCCTGACGCCGAACGCCTACCTGTTCGCCTCGCAGTTCAACCGGGAATCGGTGCGCGCGAGCCAGCAGCAGAAACTCGATGAAATGGCCGATCGCATGGCGGAGGACATCGAGCGCAACCTGGCCGCGAAAAGCCAGGCTGCATTGAGCAAGGAAGAAGTGGAGGGCGCCAAGGCACAGGCGGTGGGACAGCGCGCCCTGCTCGAACGCTTGCGCCGCGCCAAGGCGAGCGGGCGCATCGTGCTCGACCTGGCGCCGGAGAAGACGCAACTGGATGACATCCCGGAGGTCGTGCTGGAAGACGGCGACCGCTTCATCGTCCCGCCGCAGGCTTCGACCGTGAGCGTGATGGGCATGGTCTACAACGAGAACGCCTTCATGCACCGGCGCGGCAAGGATGTCGCGGATTACCTGGAGCAGGCGGGTGGGCCGACGCGCGATGCGGACGAATCGCGCATCTACATCCTGCGCGCGGACGGCTCCGTGCAGAGCGCGCAGAACACCAGTTCGATATTCGGCGGCATCACCGGGCAGAGCCTGATGCCGGGCGATACGGTGATCGTCCCGGAGTTGCTGGACAAGTTTTCGCTCACGCGCGAACTCAAGGACTGGGCGCAGATCTTCTACCAGTTCGCACTGGGCGTGGGCGCCATCCATTTGCTGCGCCTGTAGCGATGCAGGCCGAATCCGACGAGGGCTGACCGATCATGGATAGCGTGACTGAAAACCGGACGAAAGCCTTGGCCGGGCCGGAAGACGACGGCATCGAGCTGTTCGAATTCCTGCTGGTCATCGCGCGCGAGAAACAGATGATCCTGCGCGCGACCTTGGCCGCCGCGTTTCTGAGCAGTGTGATCGCCCTGCTGCTGCCCGGCGTGTATAGCGCCAAGGCGGTCATCCTGCCGCCGCAGGAAGATCACTCCGGCTTGAACCCCATGGCGCTGGGCGCGCTGGCGGCACTATCGCCGGCCGGCGGACTGGGCAGCGCGATCGGGCTGGAAAACCCGGCCGACATCTACATCGGCATGCTGAAAAGCCGCTCGGTGGCCGACGCGCTGATCCGGCGCTTCGAGCTGCAGGAGTTGTACGGCGCCGCCTCCCTGGCGGACGCCCGCGATGAGCTCGAGAAGCAGGTCTCCATCACCAACGGAACCTACGGTCTTATCACCGTGGTGTTCGAGGACAAAGACGCGAAGCGCGCCGCGGCCATCGCCAATGCCTACGTGGAAGAGCTGGAGCGCTTGACCAGGCGCATCGCCGTCACCGAGGCGGCGCAACGCCGTCTGTTCGTCGAGCGTCAGATCCAACTGACCCAGGAAAAGCTGGCGCAGGCGGAGAACGCGCTGAAGCAGACGCAGGAGCGGACCGGGGTGATCGATCTCGACAATCAGGGCAAGGCCATCATCGAAGCGGTGGCGGAGCTCAGGGCGCAGGCCGCCGCAAAGGAAGTGCAGATATCCACCATGCAGTCCTTCGCGACACCGCGCAATCCGGACCTCATCCGCGCCCGCCAGGAACTGGCCGGCCTCAAGGCGCAGATCGGCAAGTTCGAGCATGACGACCTCTCCGGCAACGGCGACATCATGGTGGCGACGGGCAAGATGCCCGAGGCAGGACTTGAGTATCTGCGCAAACTGCGCGACATGAAATACCAGCAGGCCGTGTACGAAATGCTCGCCAAGCAATACGAGAGCGCGCGGGTGGACGAGGCGCGCAACTCCGTGGTGATCCAGGTGGTCGACCCGGCGGTGGTGCTGGACAAGGAGTCCGGCCCCAGGCGGCCCCTGATCGTGCTGGTGGCCACGGTTCTGACGCTGATCCTCGCGGTCATGTGGTCATTGCTCCGGGTCGGCCTGGTGCCCGTGCAGCAGGGCTTCGAGCGCAACGAGCGCTGGAGCGAGTTGCGCGAACTGTTGCGGTGGAGGCGATAGCCATGCAGCGCATGCCCGTTGCCGTTCACGCATGGTTGCCGGTACTGGCTGCGCTTGCGCAGACAGCCGGAGAATCCATTCTCGTCCACTATGCGGGGCAGCGCACCAGGCTGGCGGAAAAGGCCGATCGCTCTCCGCTCACTGCCGCCGATCTGGTGGCGCACCACATCATCGAGGCCGGACTGCGCCGGTACTTCCCGCATATCCCGGTGATCTCGGAAGAGTCGGCCGACAAGAGCCTCGCCGCCGGGCAGGGCGATTTCTGGCTGGTCGATCCGCTGGATGGCACCAGCGAATTCCTGAACGGCAACGGCGAATTCACCGTCAACATCGCGCTCATCCATAACAGAGTGCCCGTGCTGGGCGTCGTGCATGCACCCGTGCTCGACCGCACCTGGCTGGGGCAGCGCGGCATCGGCGCGTGGCGCGTGGGCGCAAGAGCCGGGCGCCGGGAGACGCACTCTTTGACGGAAGACATGGAGCCTATCCGCGTCGCCGCGCCGGCCGACGCCGTGCGCGTGGTGGCCAGCCGTTCCCATGCGGATGTGCGCACCATGGAACTGATCGCCGCCATTCCGCGGCACCGGTCGGTGTTCGCAGGCAGTTCGCTCAAATTCTGCATGCTCGCGGAGGGCAGCGCGGACATCTATCCGCGCCTCGGCGCAACGATGGAGTGGGACACTGCTGCGGCCCAGTGCGTGCTGGAAGCGGCCGGCGGCAGTGTGATCAAACTGGACGGCGAGGCGCTGGACTACCGCAAGGCGGATTGGCGCAACCCGCATTTCCTGGCTGTCGGCGCTTGGGCGCCGATATTCGACACCCTGATCCAATTCCTTGGAACGGAGGAACTTGCCCATGAATAACATCTCTCCGAACATCGTGTGGCACCAGGCCACCGTGACGCGCCGGCGGCGGGAAGCGCAGAACGGCCATGCCAGCTGCGTGCTGTGGTTCACCGGACTTTCCGGCTCCGGAAAATCCACGCTTGCGCATGCCGTCGAGGAAGAGTTGCACGTGCGCGGCTGCCGCACCTTCGTGCTGGACGGCGACAACGTGCGCCACGGTTTGTGCGGCGATCTCGCTTTCTCGGAAGCCGACCGCAGTGAAAACATCCGCCGCGTGGGCGAAGCCGCCAGGCTGTTCGTCGAGGCGGGCGTGATCGTCCTCACCGCATTCATCTCGCCGTTCCGCGACGACCGCGAACGCGTGCGCAGGCTGATCGGCGACGCCGACTTCATCGAGATCTATTGCCACTGCCCGCTGGAGGTGTGCGAAGAACGCGACGTGAAAGGTCTCTACCGCAAAGCGCGCCAGGGATTGATCAAGGACTTCACTGGCATCTCCTCGCCCTACGAGGAACCCGTGCAGCTTGCGTATTCCATCAATACGGCGCAGACCACGGTGGCCGACTCGGTCGGACAGGTGATGGATCTTCTGGTGGGGCACGGAAAAGTGCGGCTCGCCTGAGGGGATCGTGATGAACCTGCCAGAATATTCCTTCCGGATTGTCATCCCGCAGCTAGCTCTGGCCGCAATGGCCTGGACCCTTCTGCTGTTGCTTGGATACGGGCAGGCATCCGCGGCGGAGGTGCAGCCGCTGCACAGCGAGAAGACCGCATGGCAGCTGTTGCCGCAATACTCGGACGAGTTCGACAGCGGGAAGCTCGACCTCGCCAAATGGGACAACGACGTGCCGGACTGGGGCGTCTGGTCATGGGAGCCCGGCAACGTCTGGGTGAAGGACGGCAATCTCAACCTGCGCATGGAATACAGCGAACACAAGCGCGGCGCACGGACGTTGTATTACAAAAGCGGAATCGTGAAGAGCAAGGCGCCGCCCATACGCTACGGCTACTTCGAGGCGCGCATCAAGGCGGCCAGCCGTTTTCCGGGCGTCGCTCCCGCGTTCTGGGCTTACCGCCAGGATGCAACGGAGTGGACGGAGATCGATTTCGTCGAACTCACCCAGCGGCGCCGGGATGTCACGATCATCGACACCGACATACATGTGTTCAGGCAGGCGTCGTTTCCGGGCACGCTGCCGCTGCAGGAGGTGCGCAGCTGGAGCGCGCCCTGGGATCCCAGGGACGACTTCCATGTATATGGCTGCGAGTGGGACGAAAAACAGATCCGCTGGTACATCGACGGCCGGCTGGTCCAGACGCGCAGCAACGATTTCTGGCACCAGGCGCTCGACGTCGTCGTCTCGTTCGGGGTGCGCGCCGACCTGAAGGTACAGGCCAGCCGCGAAGGGTTCCCGACCTCGTTCCAGGTGGACTACGTGCGCGTCTGGTCATCCATTCGGGGGACTCCATAATGAAAGACTTTCTTGTCAGGCTGTACACGGTCATGAAACTGCGGCAGCGTCCGCGCGGACGCAGGATATCCCCGCTGGCCACGATAAAGGGGAAAGTGAGCGTGGGCAGATACACCTACGTGAGCAGCTTCGCCGACATTCGCGGCATCGGCTCGGCCACCCGCATCGGGAATTTCTGCTCGGTCGCGCGCGGCGTGAAGATCATGTCGTCCGGGCAAGTGCATTCCGTCGATGCGATTTCCACCTTCCCGTTCTACCTGATCGATCGCGACCTGAAGCGCGCCGATTTCCTGGTGCGCAAGGGCGACGTGGAGATCGGCAACGACGTGTGGATAGGCGCCGATGCGATCATCCTGCCCGGCGTGAAGATAGGCGATGGCGCCGTGATCGGGGCGGGCGCGGTCGTGACGAAAGACGTGGATGCGTTCCAGATCGTTGCCGGCGTCCCTGCAAGGCCGGTCCGGATGCGTTTCTCCGCGGCAGTGTGCGCGGCCATCTCCGCTTCGAAATGGTGGGATCGCGAATACGGCGATCTGAAGCCGTTCATCCATCGCATCTATGCGCACGGACAGAACGGGGAAGAGGGCATGCAGGAAACGCTGGCCCTCCTGACACGCGCGGGTTGACTGCATCAAATCATGAATGCACTGGTCAACGCGATACTCTCCAAAGCCGGCGGCGCCGTGTTCACCCTGGCGCTCGTTGCCTACCTGGGCCATGCCATCGGTCCCGAAGCGTCCGGCTATTTCTATTTCACGCTCGCCGTCGCGGTGATGCTGAGCCAGTTGTTGCGGTTGGGCATTGATGGCGTGGTGCTGCGCCTGTCGAGCCGTTACCACCAGGCCGGCGATGCCGATGCGCTGCGAACGCTGGCCGGGGACGTGCTGGTCTACCTGATCGGCTGCGGCGCGCTCATGGTCGCGGCCGGCCTGGCGCTTGAGGGATATGCTGCGCCGCTGGTCTTCCCGGGAGAATCTCCCCATTTGCTGTACGAGACCGCACTGTATTCGTTTCTCCCCTTCACGCTGATGTGGACAGGCGCCGCTCTGCTGAAGGGGATCGGCAAGACCTCACTGTCGGTATTCATCGAGGCGGGCAGCGTGCCGCTCATCGTGTTGCTCTGGATGCAGCTGGAGACGGACGGCGGAGGATACGGCGGAGCGGTGTCCGGCTTGCTGTGGGCGAACGTGTTCGCCGCCTTGTGGACGCTCGCCCTGGTTTTTCGCCATGCGGGCTGCAGCATCGCTCTGCGCGGCCTGTATGCGCGCTGCCGGGAGCTGCTGACGGAATCGGTGCGCGGCGTGTGGGTCGCTATCTCGAATACGCTCATCGTCTGGTCGCCGCTGTTCTTTCTGGGTCTGCTCGCGACCCCCGCGGACGTCGGCGTGTACAACGCCGCCTTCCGCGTGACCATGGTGATCGGCGCGTTCAGCGCAGTGTTTCGCGGTATCGCCACCCCGCGGCTCGCCGGTCTGCTGCAGCGCAAGGAGTCGCCGGTCCCGTTCCTCAAACGCTCCATGGCGCACATCATCTTTGCCGGCCTGGCGTTGCTCGTGGCGGGCGAGTTGAGCTTCGACTGGCTGTTCGCGCATTTCGGCGCAGGCTTCGTGTCCGCTTCGGCACTGGCGATGCTGATGCTGGTCGGCATGCTGGCCAACGTGCTGTTCGTCATCATGGAGACGCAGCTCATCCTGGCCGATCGCAACGACCTGCTGCGGACCAATGCGCTTTTCACGCTGTTGGTCGGGCTGCCGCTCACGCTGGCGCTGATCGCGTCTTTCCAGGCGTACGGGGCCGCGCTGGGATTCGTGCTCACCAACGTGCTGAGCCGCAGCAACATGCTCTACCTGTTCAACCGCAGTTACGCCTGCAGGATATGACGCCATGAGCCTCAGCAGATCCGGCCTGATGTCCGCTCCCGTCTACCTGGCGGGGGCATGCGCCATCCTGCTGATATACGGCTTCCTGTTCCCGGTGCTCAACTGGCCGGACGAATACCGCAACCTGCAGTTGCTGCAGGAAGGGGAGCATAGCGGCTATGCCCTCATCTACGGGCATTTCGCCCGTGCGCTCATGCAGTTCGCCGATGCGCTGTTCAGCCAGCACGAATTGAGCGACGTCCTCGCTGCGGTGCGACAGGGCAGCGGCTTCCGGATGATCCATGGCGCGCTGCACTACCAGACCATTGCCGCCGTCCCCAGCGTCTACTATTTCGCCAAGTTCGCCAACTTTGCGCTGGCCGGGGCGTTCGCCATCGTCATGACGATCTGGCTGTGCGGCACCGGCAGGCGGCCCGTGGGCAAGGATGTACGGGTGTTCCTGCTGTCGCTGTGTTTTCCGTCGGTCGCTTACGGGGTCATGCAGATATCGACCGACATCCTGTTCATCCTGTTTTCGCTGGTGCCGTTCTTTCTGCGCGGCAGGACTGTCGTACTCGGCTTCGCGGCCGTCATGGCGTTGCTGGCCGTCGAGGACCGCAGCTTCCTGCTGTTGTCGGCATTCGTGCTGTTCCGGGAATTGTATGCCGCATTTCTGTATCGCCGGATCGCGACCGCCGGCTGGAGTACGCGGCTTGGCTGGCTGCTGTTCTGCGTGGCATCGACCATGGCGGCGGCCTCGCTGGCCACGCTTTTGCTGGCCGATCCCAAATGGCTGAACGTGTTTGCCCCCGGCCTGGGCGACGGCGTTGCCCTGGCGCTCGAATACACGCACAGCAAATCGTACAATCCGGTCGTCAGCCTGGCGGTGTTCTATGCTGGGTTCGTCATCCTGCCGGGCGCGACGGAATTCTTCACCGCGCTGGTGCCGCTGTACGTGATTCTGCTATTCGTTCTTTACCGCTTCCTGGTCTTTGGCCTCTCCGCCCGTTTTGGCGAGGATGGCATGCAGGCGTATTTTGCCCTGCTGTCCACGCTGACCATCTTCTTCTTCATCACCGGCGTCGTGCACGTGTTCGAATCGGGCCGCTATTACCTTTATCTGGTGCCGTACGTGGTGCATGCGCTGCTGTCCGGCGCGGTCCGCTTCAAGGAGGCCGAGACGCTGAAAGCGGAGTGGGTGCTCCTGTTCGGTTCGATGTTCTTCGCCGTCACCGTCACGCTGCTGGCATATGGCCTGGGAGCATGAACGATGCATGGCGATTCACAATGCAAGGGAGGCCGTATGGTTGACTTCATCTTTCTCGGGCCGAGCAAGACCGCATCGACCTGGATCTTCGAGGTGCTGCGTGGACATCCGGACCTGTTCGTTCCGATATCCAAGGACATCTACTTCTTCGACCAGTTCTACGAGCGGGGAACGGCCTGGTACGACGGCTTCTTCAAGGACGCGCCGCCGGGCAGCCTGTGCGGCGAACTGAGCCACGATTACTTCTCCAGTCCGGAAGCCATCCGGCGCGTGCATGCGTACAACCCCCAGGTCAGGTTGATCTGCTGCCTGCGCAATCCGTTCGAGCGCGCCTATTCTTCCTATCTGCATCTGCAGCGCGTCGGCCTGTTCGCGGGCAGCTTCGAGGAGGCGCTGCAGAGATTCCCGTTTCTCGCCGACGAGGGGAGGTACTACACGCATCTTCGGCATATCCTCTCGCTGTTCGGGCGCGACGCGGTGCTGATACTGGATTTCGACGAGCTGGAATCCGACCCGCAGCGCTTCGCGCGCAGCATCTTCCGCTTCCTTGGCGTGGACGAGGATTTCGTCCCCGCGGTATTGCACGAGAAGGTCAACCCCGCGCGCGCTGCCAGGAGCGTAAAACTGGCCAATCTGGCGAAACGCACGGCGCTGCTGCTCAGGCAATGGGGCTGTTCGAACTTCCTCGGCAGACTGAAGCACAGCCGCTTCATCAACTGGCTGGTGTACCGCCCTGCCGCGGAAATTCCGCCGAGATCGAGGGAGGCCGTCAGCTATCCGGAACATCTGGTGCGGCTCTACCACGCGGAACTCGAAGGCTTGTCCGCGCTGCTGGAGGAAGATTACTCGAAGTGGTGCGTGGCGCACTCGCACGAGTACACGGGGTAGGAATTACGGCGCTGCTTCGTCAGGTTCTTGTTCGATCCGAAGCAAGCTGAATCCGCCGTTTCACATTCGATTTGCTGGAGAGGAATATGGCTCAACAGAAGAGAAGACTCTTGCTTATCGCCCCCAGCTTTTTTGGGTATGCGAACGAAATACGCAAAAGGCTCGAACAAGAGGGCTTTGACGTCTGGCAATATGACCAGTTGCCGGCCAGCGATAACATAACCAAGGCCATATTCCGGCTGACTCCCTGGCTGGGGCGAGCACGCGCTGACAAATACTATGATCGAATCGCCGCCGAGTTGGCTGACCACGCAATATCCCATGTTCTGGTAATCAAGGGAGAAGCGCTTTCCGTTCGCTCTATAAAAAAATTGCGCGCTGTCTTCAAGGAAGCGAAATTTGTGCTCTATTTCTGGGACAGCTATCTCAATATGCCAGGAGACAGTTTCAGCAAAGTGTCCCTGTTTGACCGGGCTTTCACGTTCGACCCTGATGATGCCAAGCTGGACACGAGGTTGACCTACAGGCCTCTTTTCTATCTGGACGAATATCTCGATTTGCCGCGAGAAGCGCCTACAACTGATGTGCTGTTCGTCGGGACTGCGCATACGGATCGATACGCCATCATTTCAAAACTCGCCACGACAATCCCGCCGGAATTGAATTTCAGGAAAGTACTGTATTTGCCGTCCCGCTGGATTTTCAGAATTCGAAAAGTCTTCGATCCGTCCTTCTGGAAGAGTCGGTCTGCGGAGTTTGTATTTGCGTCCGTAGCCAAGTCCGAGATACTCAGACTGATTGCACAATCGCGAATCATAGTGGACATCGAAAGATCGGTTCAGCACGGGCTGACCATGAGAACGATTGAAATGCTGGGCGCCGGCAAGAAGATGATCTCGACGAATGCAAATGTAACTGCATGTGATTTCTACCATCCCTCCAATATCGCAATCATCGACAGGAGCAATCCGGTGCTGAGCGAACAATTTTTGTCCGCCGAATATGTAGCGCCGGCGCCAGCTTTGCTAAACAGATACAGTCTTTCAGCGTGGGTGAAAGAGGTGGTGATTGAAAGTTGATCCCCGCCTTTACGTGCATGCTTTACCTTGTGCCACCACACGGAAATGCGGGCCGAACTAGGGTGTTGTACCCGGCCTGTATCCGGTCGATCCGTAGATATATCTAAGTAGTACAAAGCGGGCCAAATAGGGTAGTCAGCGTATTTATCGCCATACGTTTCTTGAACAAGATGACATCACACCAGCCAGATCATGGGCCGGTAGATCGTCAACCTTGCACATGGAGACCGCTATGGACAGCCCGAGCCAGTTGCAGACCAGACAATTATCGATTGAGCCCAACCGCCCCGGAGGGAGGTCGCTCATGACCAAGGTGCTTATCACCGGAGGGGCAGGTTTTATCGGCTCCAATCTGGCTTTGTCCCTGCTTCGAAAAGGATACGCGGTGACCGTGCTGGACAATCTGTCGCCGCAGATTCACGGCGACCATTCGCCGTTGTATGAATCAATAAAAGAGAAGGTGACATTTGTCCTGGGCGATGTCCGTAACAAGGCTGATTGGGTAAATGCCTTGCGGGGGCAAGATGCGGTAATTCATCTTGCCGCTGAAACCGGCACCGGCCAGTCCATGTATGAGGTCGAGAAATATATCGATGTGAATGTACGTGGTACGGCAGTGTTATTGGATCTATTGGCGAACTCGGAGCATTCCGTACAAAAGGTCATTGTCGCGTCATCCAGGGCAATATACGGCGAAGGGAAATACGCTTGCACAAGTTGCGGCGACGTCTATCCCAAAGAGCGTTTGGACATGCATATGTCCGCTGGTGATTTCGAAGCGAAGTGTCCGATCTGCAACCGTGCAGTCAACCCCCGGAGCACGGACGAAAGTTCAAGAATCCATCCTTCTTCGGTCTATGGCATAACAAAGCAAACCCAGGAGCAAATGGTTCTGGTTTGCTGCAAGGCATTGAATATCCCTGCCGTGGCTTTCCGCTACCAGAACGTGTACGGCCCCGGCCAATCCCTGTCCAATCCTTACACGGGCATCCTGTCCATATTTTCGACCCGCATAAAGAACGCAAACGATATTGCGGTATTTGAGGACGGCAACGAAACCAGGGATTTTGTTTACATAGACGATGTCGTCAGCGCGACAATTCTGGGCCTTGAAAGTCGAAGTATGGATTGGGAAGTATATAACGTGGGTTCTGGCCAACCGGTTTCGGTATTGACTGTGGCAGAGACTCTGCGCTCGGCATACGGCGCGAAGGTCGGGATCGCCGTCACGGGAAATTACCGGCTTGGCGACATTCGCCACAACTTTGCGGACCTGTCGAAAGTATCTTCAAGGCTGGGATTTTCGCCATCAGTGAGTTTCAGCGAGGGCATCGGTCGATTCGCGAATTGGGTGAACGAGCAAAGGATAGCGGCCGACAATTCGGATACGAGCTTAAACGAAATGAAAGCAAGAAATCTCTACAAGGAAAGCAATGCCAACACTCCCGGCAGGCCGGATATGTTGCTGCAATCGGACGCTCCAATCGGCAAATCATTCCCCTTGCAGAATGGTGGAATTCATCTATCTCCTTAGATAGAAAGGTTCCCAACAAAAACGGGCTGCCGCATTCGTTACAACGTCGAAAGTCGTTGCAGTAAGCCTCGCGCACGATGCAGGCATTCCGATGGGTACCTAAGCTCCACCGAATTCTCCATCGGCCATAACGTTTTTTCCGCTGTAGAAGTCGATGCCGTTATGGAACAGGCAAAGAATGCCGGCGCCCTTATCGTCAGGCAGGCGCAGAAAACCTTTTGGGGAGGTTACGCTGGCTACTTTCAAGACCCTGATCATCATCTCTGGGAGATCGTGTGGAACCCGCAATTGCTGCCAGAGGAATAATGCGCCGCAATCAAGCGGGTCTGCGAAAAAGCGCGCCGCCCCTTCACTACTACGTTCGGGTCGAAGGTTCGGTATCCGGCGTTTCACTCAATGGAGGATAGACATGATCACCCCCGCAAAAAACACGATTTGCCTTTGGTACGACCGCGACGCGGAGGAAGCGGCGCGGTTTTACGCCCGAACCTTTCCCGATTCGGTCGTCGGCGAGGTGTACCGCGCCCCAGGAGATTACCCGTCGGGTAAGCAGGGGGACGTGCTGACCGTCTCGTTCACCGTCATGGGGCTTCCATGCCTGGGGCTTAACGGCGGCCCCGCGTTCAAGCACAGCGAAGCGTTCTCGTTTCAGGTTGCAACCGCTGATCAGGCCGAAACGGATCGTTATTGGAACGCGATCGTGGGCAACGGTGGACAGGAGAGCGCGTGCGGCTGGTGCAAGGACAAATGGGGACTGTCCTGGCAAATCACGCCGATCGCGCTCACGCAGGCGATCGCGGACCCCGATCCCGCAGCCGCCAAGCGTGCGTTTGACGCGATGATGCAGATGTCAAAGATCGACATCGCGGCAATCGAGGCGGCGCGGCGCGGTTGATGCTGGTTGTCGGATGGCTGCCTCCCGGTGGCTTAATTGAGGCGTCAATGTCCGACAGATCCCAATGCGTGATGAGTGGGAAATGACTGGATCTCGGCCTTAGCGGACAGCCCATCATGTACCGGACTCAGGCAGCTTAGCCGTTCAAAGCAGACGGCAACGTTGGAGTTAAGCGGCTCCGCGCAGCGGCGTCCGCTTGAACGACTTGTTAGGTGCGCGGCTCATGGGTACGCCGCCACCTTTTGGCAAGAACAAAGGCCGTGTGCCTACTTGCTTGGGAATAATGCTTATGGGCTGCAAAGCTCTCAAGTGCAGCTGCAACCTCACTATCAATTTCAACTCCTTGCTCTAACCACTCTAGAGCCTGAGGCGCCCAACCCTCAGTTGGCCATGTGAGAGCGGCCATAACGACCTGCTTTGGAGAGGCCTCTGAAGTATCTAGCTCTGCCAGCGGCTTGATGAGCTTTGATACGAGCTGGCTTTGATTCACCTTGAGCACCTAACGGTTGAGCCAATCGGCGCGAGCGCTAGCGAGCGTCTGAGTTGGGCGAACTGTTAGCGCCCGCTGACACAAGCTCAACGAACTTGTTCGACAGGACAATAATCAATACGCCTCCTGCGAAGGTTAAGATGTGGTCAGCAGCCTCACTCCAGTCTATTTCGAACGCATAGAACTTTGACAGAATTCCCGCTACGCCGGAGACTATTAGTAACGCCGACCAAGCCTTTATAAGGCCTCGGGTGTATTTGTGGTTTCTATAAATCATGAAAAGGATAGTGCCCTGTAAAGTCAGTGGGACGAGAGCACTCACATTGTGGGCAGAAACCAAGGTATATAAATTGATTAAGAAGAAATATGCCAGTACTGCAACAAGCGCCCACTTGTACGTGGAATTGACGAAGCGTACACCGACGATTTTTGGCTCCTTCGGATAGACGAAACCGCCTTTCGCTATATATCCTTTAATTATTTCCGCTTCTTCAGGGTTTGCCATCGGGTCGATATTTATCAGAGCTCGTTCAAGCTCATGCAAGTGGTACAAGCTGTAATTTGGCTTATTTTCCATCACTAATCCTTGGCTCTAACGTTGAAAATCACCGGACGAAGGGCAAGCGCACCTTGCCGAAGGTCCGGTGGATCGTGATGTTAGGCAGCATTTCGATACCTTTTGCCGAAGCGTTGTTCTGCCGTTCCTCTCGCAACAACCGGGACAACTTGTTCAATGACGGATGGCTCCCCTTGGCCTTCAAAGGAGAACAACCGATATTCGATGCGGAAAAGACCAACCGTGGTGTCTCTCATTGCCCCATATGGGGTCGAGCCCATGGCCCAGAAATCATGAACCATGTGATTCATTTTGTATGTGCAATGCTCGGAGTAGGCCACTTCGTCGAAATGCACGGTTGGGCCATCAACTATTGCAACCGAGCACTCAATCTTATTGAGATATGCGGACAGACGGAACCCGATGTCGGTGTGGATCATGAGATAGCTGCGCAAACGAACAGAAGCAGTACCGTCCTTCTTCCGGTACAGGCGAATAGATGTGTCCGCGAGTCGGAGCATTTGATGCTGCCTAACGTTTGAATTCACCGGGCTGCGCGGCTTTTCGCGCAGTCCGGTGGAATGATGGGTTGGGCTGCGGTTTCATAAAATCAGTGATTTTCAAAATCATTAAACGGCGTTTCCAATACAGTAGCCACGTAAATTTCCAAGAGTGCCTGCCGGGTTGGATATTCCTCTTCTACAAAGCGCAGATTGAACTGCCGGATACGAGCTTTTGATGTGGCGAACACAGAGCCAAACTCTGCGTCTTTTATCAGCGCACTACGCGAACCTGTGGCTGTGTATGCAGCCTCAGTGCGCCCCGTCTGGAGCCTGGCCATACGAAATGCAAAAGTTGCTTGGTTGTGTTGGCTTCCCGGGCGGCAATGCAAACCAATACGCCGACGAATGTTGTTACTTCGCCCGACATAAAGGTTCTTGTCGCCATCAGAGAACAGGTAGATGCCTCGTATTGGCATACCTCGAGGCAGCGATGTGGCAGTTACCGGGGGCATACTGATCAGCCTTTGAAACGACGGCTCAAGTGACTCAACCAAGGCTGAAAACTTTGGGTTCATGTGATCTCGCTCTTAAGCAGCCCAACGTAGAGCTAACCGGCGCTGCGCGGCTTTATCGCGTAGCGTCCAGCGACTGAAAGGAGCGAGGTTGAGCGCCAGGTTATGGATCACGTCGCCTTCCTCAGTTTGTCCAGCAGCGAGTGGCATGCGACATACAGAAGGCGTTTCATATCTTCTGCATCAAATGTCGGTCGGAACCGGAAAATGGCTCGCCAAGTAAACTGGCGACTAATGAATTCGCCCCAAGGCATCTTTTGAGTCACGGAGAACGTCCGCTTTGTTTTTTCCGATTTGAGATGGTAGAGGCGACAGACAACCGTAACTTTCGGGCGCCAGAAGATTGGAAGGCCGAGCTCCCCCAGCGAGACGTCCCAATAGTCGCCCGACTGAAACGACGGAATCACTACATCTAGTCCAAGGTCGGTGGAAGTCGGGGCCGTAATTTCGCTAGCTGGAGGCAATGCAAATATCTCCTCAAGAGTTGCTCGGAGAGAACTGTCAAAACTCTCGTTCTGAACCAGTCCCCACTGATCGAGATATCTCTTCATATCTTTTCGCGGCACAACAGCCAGCGCACCGAGAAATACCCTCGGTTTTTCGCGCTTCAAGAACCTATCAAGCACCGCAGCCTCTCGAATGAGCCATAACAGCTATTAGACGGACGCACGGGTCCGTATTATTGAAAATAGTGAGGCGCACATTATTTTTATAACCAATTGATTCATTAGAACCCAGCTGTTTTGTCTGTCCGCATATGCATAATAGTACGGGCGTGTGTGAATGTCTCCCTACTGGCACATAGCGGAAGTTGCAAACTCTATCCTGAATTACCGCTTTGGCCGCAGCCTTGTGGATTTGCCCGCTCTTCGGCCTTAGGAGACATCAGCGAGAGGGCCGACATGTCCCCTCTCGAACGAATTGTCAGAACTTCACGGCATTGATGTAGTCGTAACGGAAGCCCCCAATACACACGAGATCATCAGCTGTAGTGGCAGCACTCCAAAACCATTCGCGCCAGTTGATTTTCCCCAGCGGGTAGCGATCGACTTGCAGAACAGGAGGATGATATGGCAGAGCAAAAAGCACCTGTCTGGAGCCCTGCGGAACTGCACCGTCACCTGAGCGAGAACAGTCGATTCGCCATTTTGGATGTACGCAATCAGAGTGAATTCAATGCCTGGAAAATCGAGGGCAAAGTTCCAATCCATACTATCAACTTGTCTTATTTCGACCTGCTTGACCTGGAGGATGAGGGCGAAGAACTTGCTGCGGCGTTTGCCCGGGCGATTCCGAAACGACTGAAGGACGAGCTGCCTCGGCGCGGGCCTATCCTGGCGGTATGCGCGAAGGGCGAGACGTCGCCCCATGTTGCCGAGGGACTGCGGCGGCTCGGCTACGAGGCATTCAACCTGGCGGGCGGCATGGCAGCCTGGGGCGACCACTACGAAGTGCGGGTCGTTGAGGAAAGTCGGCGGCTCACTGTCGTCCAGGTCAGCCGCCCGGCACGGGGTTGCCTCAGCTACCTGCTGGCCAGCGGCGGTGAGGCCATGGTGGTTGATGCCGCGCGCCACATCGAGATCTATACCCGCATCGCCGCCGAGCGGGAGTTGCGCATCACGGCTGTGCTCGACACCCATCTGCAGGCCGACCATCTCAGCGGGGGCGTGGCGTTGGCGCAGGCGGCCGGGGCCGATTACTGGCTGCATCCTTATGACAGCATCTATCCCGACGACCTGCTTCCCGCGACGTTTTCCTTCCGCTATCTGGAGGACGGAGCGACTTTCAAGCTGGGCGATGTGAGCGTTCGCGCGCTGCATCTCCCGGGCCACACCCTCGGCATGATCAATCCGCTGGTGGATGATCGCTTTTTGCTGAGCGGCGATACGTTGTTCATCGAGTCGATAGGGCGACCCGATCTGGGCGGGAAGGCAAAGGCCTGGATCCCTCTCCTCTTCGATTCGCTGAAACAAGTGCTGGAATTGCCGGACCGTACCATCGTACTTCCGGCCCACTTCAGCCACATGCACGAGGCGGACGAGCAAGGCTGTTACCGCGCGCCTATCAGCGTGCTGCGCAGCCGCAACGAAGGTTTGCGCGTGTTAAGCCAGGGACTGGCTGCGTTCAGCGCTTATATCGAGGCCAGCCTGCCGGAACATCCGCAATCCTACGACGATATCCGGCGGGTCAACACGGGGTTGCTCCAGGTGGACGAGGCAAAGGCCAGCGAACTGGAACTCGGGCGAAACCGCTGCGCGCTGTCGCAGCGCGAAGCCGAGAAACTGGCAGGCAAAGAGGCGTTTGTGGCCCAGGCGCGGCGGGAAAGCACTGACTTAATCCGTTCGCCCTGAACCTGTCGAAAGGCTTTGTGGCCAACTCCCTGAATTGATCTATTCCCCCGTTCATGGTTCGACAAGCTCACCACGAACGGAGGAATAGATCAGCGCTTCCCTATTTATTCCCATGACACGCAACCTGCGCGAGTGTGCAGACGGGGGAAACGTCCTTCATCCCTGCACCCGCAGGAATACTCCCCTGCGTGATTCCCCGCATTTTCGCTCCACTGCCCGCCTCGCCACCATGTAGTTGGTGATCTTCCCCGTTCCATCCTCCAGGGCGCATCGGTGCGCCCGTTGCGCGATGTCCGCACGCGAAATCTGTGCGGAAGACCTGCGCATTTCACCGTAATGGCACTACAGAGAATGCCGGTCTAACTAGGGTTTTCCGCTTGAGCGATATGCAGTCAATCAGATGAGGAATTAGGCAACTCAAGCCAGGCCGAATAAGGCTGTCAGCATATTTATCGCCCTACCGTTCTTGCACAAGATGACGCCCTGCACGCGATGGTTGTCCGGGCAACGCCCGTTCTTCCGTCACTCGATGAACCGTCAACTTTGCGCAGGGGGATGTCATGGCCAGCTACATACAGACCAAGCAAGCATTCAATCCGGGGTTCCATGAAGCGCGCATGCGCCATCTCGTCAGCAGTGCCCGTGTGTTCGGCTTGGGCGACGGGAGTCGCTACAACGCAACTGTCAGGCGGGATGCGTGGTACCGATTCTCAAAGAGACTGCTGGACCTGGTGCTGGGTTCGTTACTGTTGTGCTGTTCGCTGCCTATCATCATCGCGGCCGCCATCGCCGTCAGACTGGAAAGCAGGGGGTCGCCCCTTTTCATACAGACCCGCGTTGGTCTGAACGGCAAGCCGTTCAGGATATTCAAGCTGCGCGGCATGTATGCCGATGCGCGCGAACGCTTCCCTGAGCTTTACGATTACAGCAAACACGGGAGTCTGGATTTCCATTTTCACTACGAGGTCGATCCGCGCATCACCGGCGTCGGCAGTTTCATCCGCAAGACCAGCATCGACGAGTTGCCCAATTTCCTGAATGTCGTGCTCGGCAGCATGACGCTGGTTGGTCCGCGGCCCGAGATCCCGGAGGTGTCCGCGCTCTACGGCAAATACCGCCAGCAGTATTTGTCGGTCAAGCCCGGCGTCACCTGCCTGTCCAAGATCTCGGGTCGCGACCTGCTGACCAAGGAACAGACTATCCGCATGGACATCGGCTACATCGAGGACATGTCTACCGCGGCGGATATGCGCATCCTGTGGAAGACATTCTGGTCCGTGATCAATCGCAAAAACGTGTTCGGGCGCTATCTGAGCAGGGCTGCCATCTCCTGATCAAAGGGATTGCGGTGCGCAGGGGCACGTCATTTCATCCGGCATTTTCGCCGGCGCATTTCTCTGTGCATTCGGTCTGGCCTTCTCTGGCGGGTGCACTTTCCGCGCTACAGCTCCAGTGCCCAAATACGGTGCTGCACCTGATCGAATAGAGGTTCCGACTGAGTGTGCGCTCGTGGTTGCATGACGATACTTGCGCCCTACGGATACTGGGAAATTCGGTCGCAGGTCCCGGTGCGTGCCTGAGCCTGCAAATACAAGTCGTGCAATCGAGGGAGGCATTATGGAAACCAATGTCGAAACCAATCTCGGGGCAGCGTTGCGGAATCTGTGGCGTCTGTTGTTCACGCTGCTTCTGTTGGGAGCGCTGCCGCAGGGCGATGTCATGGCGCTGACCATCAACGTGGTCGGCCCGGCCAACGAAGTGGTGGCGGATTACCGCTGGCTGGTGGAAGAGGACGCCACCAAGGCTTCCATTCCCAATGTGCCGGCCGATGCCAGCAACCGCTCGCTGAGCTTTCATGCCAGCTACATGCCCGTTGTCGCGGCCGGCGATAGCACCAATCCGGCAAAGTCAGCCGCCAATCTCGCACTCGATCCGGCGAAGCGCTATTACGTCTCCGTCCTGCCGAGGAGCGGCTACCAGATGGGCGGCGCGCAGATTGCGCCGGGGCAGGCTGCTGTCACCATCGTGGTGAACAAAACGCCGGTGCCGACGGCGCAGATTTCCATCTTCGTCTACGAGGACAACCAGCCCATCAGCGGCGGGCCCAGCCTCCCGCAGGAAAAGGGCCTGGCGAACTTCAGCATCACGGTCAAGGAAGCGGGCGGCACCTATGGCCAATCCGGCGGCCAGGTCACCCAGGATGCTTTCGCCAATCCGCTCGGAACCACCTACCAGCAGCTTGCGGACGGCAGTTTCGTCTACAACCCGGACGGCAGCCCCAAGGTTCTGGCGCTGGGCAGCGGCTTCATCAAGTCCGGACCGGATGGCGTGGCGATCGTCAAGTACCTGTTCCCGGGCAAGTACACCGTCGAGGCGGTCCCGCCCGCCACCGGGTGGCACCAGACCTCCACCTTCGAGGGCACCAAGGGCATAGACGCGTGGGTGAAACCCAACGAGCCCCCGTTCTTCCAGGAATTGGGGCCCGCCGGCCACCACATCGACATCGGCTTCGTCAGGGACATCAAGGATACGACCGTGCTCAACGGCACGGCAACCATCACCGGCAGGGTGGTGAACCAGCATATGTCGCGCCCGCCCAATTTCACCTTTGTTCATGGCAGCCCCGTTCCCCACTGCTGGGTCGGGATGAACGAGATCGCCATGGTGGGCGGGCGCGCCGTGTACACCGCGCCGTGCAATGCCGACAGCACCTTCTCCATCCCCAACGTGCGGCCCGGAACCTATCAACTGGTCTTCTGGGACGAGTTCCTCGACCGGCTTTTCGCCACAGCCAACGTGACCGTGCCTGCAGGCGGTGTTGCGGTCGCCCTCGGCGACGTCCCGGTGTTCGACTGGTTCAGCCATTACCGGAGCAGCGCCTTTTTCGACACCAACCAGAACGGCTTCCGCGACGCCGGCGAGATGGGCATCCCCGACCAGGCGATGAACCTGCGCTTCCGCGACGGCAGCATTTACCAGACTATGCTTACCGATTTGCAGGGGAACGCCTATTTCGAGGAGGTGTTCCCGTTCTTCAACTGGCTGGTGGCGGAGGTCGATTTTGCGCGCTTCAAGGCGACCGGCGCGACGGTCGTGGTGGATAACGGCGGACAGATTTCCCCGCACAACGGCTGGTCGATGCCATCCTGGGACAGGCTCAATCCGCAGCCGCAGTTCGACACCGATCCGGTCACCGGCGCCGCGACGGCGACACCGCTTGATCGGTCCGGCCGGGAACAATCTTTCCCGCACCGAGACCGGGCCGGTGCTGCTGCAGGGCATGCAGACCTTCCTCGGGCAGACCAGCGTCATCGAGTGGGGCAAGGCCAACTATGCGATAGGCGAGAACGGCGGCCTGAGCGGCATCGTGCATTACGCGATCACCCGTGCCGAGAACGATCCGCGCTATGCCGCTGCCGAGAACTGGGAGCCGGCCATTCCGCGCGTGCAGGTCAACCTGTACCGCGACTGCGACAACGACGGCAAGATCGACCGGCCCGACGCCACCGGCGCCAGCTGCCTGGCACTCAGTTCGCAGGGCTACGTGGCGAGACTGGCCGACGTGGACAACCATCCCTTCGGCTGGAGCGACGGCACGGCGGCCCGTGGGCCGGAAGACGTCAAGCGCAATGCCGCTGCCGGTTACAGCAGGGGCGATGCGGTCGATGTGGCATGGAGCGACAGCTGGGACGACAGCGTGCCCACCGGCTGCCAGGGGCCGCTCTTTACCTCCAACGGCGTGACCACCGACTGCTACGACGGCTTGCGCAACTTCAACCAGGTGCGCCCGGCCGTGTTCGACGGCGGCTACGCCTTCGGGGGGCCGGCGGGCAAGCCTGAGCTGCCGCCGGGCACTTATGTCGTCGAGGCAATGACGCCGCCGGGCTACCAGCACCAGGGCAACGGCGACCAGAACGTGGCTTTCGGCGATCCGCCCGCACCGTCTCCGCTGGCGCTGCCGCCGGAGTGCGTGGGCGATCCGCTGCCCGTTCCCCAGTATCTCAACCTGTTCAGCGACCGGATGGAGCCCAACGTCTCCTATGACCCGGCCAACCCCGGCAAGACCTGGAACCAGTGCGACCGCAAGAAGGTGGTTATCGCCCAGGGCATGAACACGCCGGCCGACTTCCACATGTTCACCGAGGTGCCGGTGGCGGGGCACGTCGTCGGTTTCATCCTGGACCTCGCATCCAACGAGTTCGATCCCAACGCGCCGACCTTCGGCGAGAAGCGTGCGGCATCGTGGGTGCCGGTGGCGCTCCGCGACTGGACGGGACGCGAGATCGGGCGCGTCTACGCCGACCAGTGGGGACACTTCAACGCGCTGTTGCCCTCCACCTACACCATCAACCCGCCGTTCCCGTCCGGCGTGTCACCCAACATAGTCTCTACCTGCATCAATGATCCGGGTCCGATCAAGGACACGCGCGCCGGTTCGCCCACCTTCGGCCAGATGATCGTAGACCCGGGCTTCAGCCGGCAGTACAGCCAGTTCTGCTACACGTTCCAGTACTTGCCCGGCAAGACCACCTATCTGGACACGCCGGTAAATCCGGTCGCGGCCTTCGCCGGCGCATCCCAGTTCCCCCTGGACTGCGAATTCAGCGACGGCACGCCGGTGATCTATTCGGTGGAAGGCAAGACCAAGGGCGGCCTGAGCTTCAACGGCCCCTATGTGCAGCCGCCGTCCGTGGATCCCAACCTGTGGCCGCGCCTGACCATCGTCTCGACCGGCATGGTGGAAGAGCCCAATCCCGCCTATGACGGCACGCCTGCCACCACTGCGACGATATTCCGCGACCACGGCTTTGGCGCGGCGCAGGGCACGGGCCGGGTTACGCTCAACGGATTGTCGCTGCCCATCGTGTCCTGGAGCGACGGCATCATCATCGCCAGCGTGCCGAACGGTGCGGGCACCGGGCAGCTCATGGTCACGCGCGGCAACGGCAAGACCAGCGTCACCGGCGTCACGGTCACCGTCGGCGGCTACGGCTCGACAGCGTCCAACGTGATCCGCGTGGTCACGCCCGGCACCAAGATCCAGGCTGCCATCGACGCGGCCAACCGCGGCGACATGATCATGGTGCCGCCGGGAACGTACGACGAACTGCTCGTTATGAACAAGATGGTGCGCCTGCAAGGCTGGGGCGCGGCGTCCACGCACATCAACGCGGCCAAGGCGCCGGACAAGCTGGTCGCATGGCGCACCAAGATCGGCCAGTCGTTCGCAGCGGGCGCCTTCGACCTGCTGCCCGGCCAGGACGCGGCGACCATGTTCAATACGGAAGAAGGACCCGGCATCACCGTGCTGGCCAAGGCTGGCGGGCCGCAGGCGTTCATCAACATCCGCAACGCGCGCATCGACGGCTTCAGCATCAGCGGTTCGGACAACGCCGGCGGCATCTTCGTCAACGGTTACGCCAACTACCTGGAGATCAGCAACAACAAGCTTCTCTCCAACTACGGCATCTATGGCGGCGGCATTCGCCTCGGCCACCCGAACCTGGTCAACCCGGGCGTGGTTCCCGCCAAGGACGGCTGGTTCGGCGGCTATACCAACGCGAAAAACAACAACGTGCGCATCCACCACAACCACATCACGCAAAACGGCAGCCGCAACAGCGCGGGTGGCGGCATAGCCCTGCACACCGGCAGCCATAGCTACAGCGTGACCAACAATTACGTCTGCGGCAATTTCTCCATGGGCGGCGGCGGAGGCATCGGCCACCAGGGTCTCAGCAACAACGGGACGATCGCCAACAATACCTTGATCTTCAACCAGTCGTATAGCGTGGGCTCCAATGTTTCCGGCGGCGGCATCTTCATCGGCGGCCAGTCTGCCCTGGACGCCACGCAGCTTTCGCCCGGCGCCGGCAACGTGACGGTGACGTCCAACCTGATGCAGGGCAACCAGGCCGGCGCGGGCGACGGCGGCGGCATCCGCGCCGAGTTCATCAATGGACTGGATGTGCGCAGGGCGTCCGGGACCCCGGCCTCGTGGTACCAGTTGACGCTGGCGAACAACAAGGTGGTCAACAACATGGCCGCAATGGCGGGTGGCGGCATCTCGCTGCAGGACACGGTGAAGGCGGTCATCGACAACAACACCGTGGCCAACAACGACAGCACGGCTACCGCAGGGACGGCCTTCCCGCCGGGCAGCCCGAATGTGTCTGCGCCGCAGCCTGCCGGCATCGTGTCGCGCGCTCACAGCACGCTGCTGTACAAGATGATAGGCGCGGCCAGCGGCTACAAGGTGCCGTACTCCAACCCGGTGCTGACGGACAACATCGTGTGGCACAACCGGTCGTTCTACTGGACGATCGACTGGAATACCGTGCCGCCCACCTGGGGCCTGGTGCCCGACGTAAGCGCCGGCCAGGCGGCGGTGTACTCCGATCTCGCGGTGCTGGGCACGGCGGCACAGGGAACCTGGCCGGCGTATACGGAAGCAGGGGCGCACAAGCTGAACCCGGTCAACAGCATCCTGACCAGCACGGTGGGCTATGCGGCCGGCAACAGTTCGACCGCCCCCGGCTTCGTCGCGCAGTACTTCAACGGCGACAAAGGACAGTCGGTCCGGCAACCGGGGTCGATCTCCAGTATCGCCACGGCGCCCGCGATGGATGAAGGCGGCAACTGGCTGGATACGCGCTTCGGGCCGCTCACGCTGCACCGGCCTTGCCCGACGCCAGCAACCTGCCCGCTGTACGGCGACTACCGTCTGCAGCCGTACGGTGGCATCGGGGCGAATCCATGAGCAGGATCGGCAACCGGAACATGGTCATTCGCCGGGATCCACCCGGCGAATACGGCAAGCGGCCTGATCGAAGCCGGGGGGTAACTGCGTACGCAGGGGCGGGTTGGTCCGGTCGTCTCTACAGTCCACCCCTACATCGAAATGAAGGCATTCCCCCGGTGGAATGTGTAGTTCACCTAGGCGCGGGGGTTTGCCCAATGGGTGACACTGGCATCAAGAATTCAAGGCTATTCGGTGGCAGGTTCCGGCGCTGACCCGGGAACTGCAAAGACAAGTGGAACGATCGGAGGGAGGCATTATGGAAACCCAAGTTGAAACCAATTTCAGGGCAACGTTGCAGAATGTGTGGCGCCTGTTCTTTATGCTGTTGCTGCTGGGCGCGCTGCCCCAGAGCGTCCAGGCCCTGACCATCAACGTGGTCGCACCGGATGGAGTGACGGCGGTGACCGATTACCGCTGGCTGGTGGAAGAGGATGCCACCAAGGCTTCCGTGCCGAACGTGCCGGCCGATGCCAGCAACCTGGCACTGGCTTTCCACACCAGCTACATGCCGGTGGTCGCCGCAGGTGACAGCATCGATCCGGCAAAATCTCCGGCCAACCTCGCGCTGGACGCGGCGAAACGCTATTACGTTTCCGTGCTGCCGCGCAGCGGCTACATGATGGGCGGCGCGCAGATCGCACCGGGGCAGACCGCGGTGACCATCGTGGTGAACCCTTCGCCGGTTCCCACCGCGCAGATATCCATCTTCATATTCGAGGACAACCAGCCCATCAGCGGCACACCTAACCTGCCGCAGGAGCTGGGGCTGGCGAACTTCAGCATCACGCTCAAGGAAGCGGGCGGCACTTTCGGCCAATCCGGCGGCCAGGTGACCAAGGATGCGTTCAACAATCCGATCGGGACCACCTACCAGCAGAATGTCGATGGCAGCTTCGTCTATAACCCGGACGGTTCTCCCGCAGTCGCGACGCTGGGCAGCGGTTTCATCAAGTCGGGTCCGGACGGCGTGGCGCACATCAAGTACCTGTTCCCGGCCAAGTACACCATCGAGGCGATCCCGCCCAATGCGGGCTGGCACCAGACTTCCACCATCGAAGGCACCAAGGGCATAGACGCCTGGGTCAAGGCCAACGAGCCGGCTTTCTTCCAGGAGTTCGGGCCGGCCGGCCACCATGTGGACATCGGTTTCGTGCGCGACATCAAGGACACGACCGTGCTCAAGGGCACGGCCACCGTCAGCGGCCGCATAGTGAACCAGCACATGTCGCGTCCGCCCAATTTCACTTTTTATAACGGAGGACCGGTCCCGAGCTGCTGGGTGGGACTGAACGAGATCGCCGTGATTGGCGGGCGTGGCATTTACACCGCACCGTGCAAGGCAGACAGCACCTTCTCCATCCCGAATGTACCCGCCGGAACCTTCCAGTTGGTCATCTGGGACGAGTTCCTCGACCGCATCATCGCCACCACCAATGTGACGGTCGCCGGGGGCGGGGGCAACGTCAACCTGGCCGATGTGCCGGTGTTCGACTGGTTCGGCAACTACCAGGCGACGGCATTCTTCGATACCAACCAGAACGGCTTCCGCGATGCGGGCGAGCTCGGCATTCCCGACCAGGCGATGAACCTGCGCTTCCGCGACGGCAGCATCTACCAGGCCATGGCCACCGATGTGACCGGCGTAGCCAAATTCAACGAAGTGTTCCCCTTCTTCAACTGGCTGATCGCTGAAGTGGACTTCATGCGCTACAAAGCGACCGGCGCAACCGTCGTGGTGGATAACGGCGGTGTCGTGCCTGCCCACAACGGCTGGATCATGCCGTCCTGGGACCAGCTCAATCCGCAGCCGCAGTTCGACACCGATCCCGTTACCGGTGCCGCAACGACGACACCGCTGGTCGGGCCGGCCGGCAACAACCTGTCTCGCACCGAGACCGGTCCGGTTCTGCTGCAAGGCATCCAGACCTTCCTCGGTCAGACCAACGTGATCGAGTGGGGCAAGGCCAATTACGCGACTGGCGAGAACGGCGGCATCAGCGGCATCGTGCACTATGGCATCACCCGTGCCGAGAACGATCCGCGCTACGCCGCGGCCGAGAACTGGGAACCGGGTGTCCCGCGCGTGCAGATCAACCTGTACCGCGACTGCGACAACGACGGCAAGATCGACCAGCCTGATCCCGCCGGGGCAGGCTGCACGGCGGGCGGACTCAGCTCCGCGGGATATGTCGCTGCACTCGCGGACGTGGACAACTACCCGTTCGGCTGGAGCGACGGCAGCGCCGCCATGGGCGCGGAGGACTCCAAGCGCAACGCCGCAGTGGGCTACAGCAAGGGCGATGCGGTGGACGTGGCCTGGACCGACAGCTGGGACGACAGCTTGCCCACCGGCTGCCAAGGGCCTGCTTTCGTCTCCAACGGCGTGCCCACCGACTGCTATGACGGCCTGCGCAACTTCAACCAGGTGCGTCCGGCCGTGTTCGACGGCGGTTATGCCTTCGGTGGCGGAGCGGGTAAACCTGAACTGCCGGCCGGTACCTATATCGTAGAGGGCATCGCGCCCCCGGGATACCTGCACCAAGGCAACGGCGACCAGAACGTGGCGTTCGGCGACGCGCCTGCCCCGACTCCACTGGCCCTGCCGCCGGAATGCGTGGGCGACCCGCTGCCGATCCCGCAGTACCTCAACCTGTTCTCCGATGTGATGGAGCCCAATCCCTCCTACGATCCGGCCAACCCGGGCAAGACCTGGAACCAGTGCGACCGCAAGAAGGTGACGCTGAGCCAGGGCATGAACACGCCCTCCGACTTCTACCTGTTCACCGAAGTGCCGGTGGCGGGCCATATCGTGGGCTTCATCCTCGACGATACGGCCAACGAATTCGACCCGAATTCCCCAACCTTCGGCGAGAAGCATGCGCCGTCGTGGCTGCCGGTGTCGATCCGCGACTGGACCGGGCGCGAAATCAACCGCGTGTATTCCGACCAGTGGGGCGCCTACAACGCGCTGGTGCCGTCCACATTCACCATCAACCCGCCGTTCCCGTCGGGCGTGGGCCCCAACATGGTCACCACCTGCATGAACGACCCGGGTCCGATCAGGGATACCCGTGCCGGTTCGCCGACCTTCGGGCAGATGATCATCGATCCGAACTTCAACCGGCAGTACAGCCAGTTCTGCTACACGTTCCAGTACCTGCCGGGCAAGACCACTTACCTGGATACGCCGGTGATCCCGATTGCCGCCTACGCGGGCCCCAACCAGTTCCCGCTGGATTGCGAATTCGACAGCGGTGTGCCGGTCATCTACTCGGTGGAAGGCAAGACCAGAGGCGGCATGAGCTTCAACGGTCCCTATGTGCAGCCTCCCTCCACCGATGCCAATGCCTGGCCGCGGCTGACCATCGTCTCTGCAGGCATGGTGGAAGAACCCAATCCGGCCTATGACGGTACGCCGGCCACGACCGCGAAGATATTCCGCGATCACGGCTTCGGTACGACCCAAGGCAACGGCAGGGTGACGCTCAACGGCACGACGCTGCCCATCGTCTCCTGGAGCGACGGCATCATCATCGCCAGCGTGCCGAACACTGCGAGCACCGGGCAACTGCAAGTCACCCGCGGCAACGGCAAGTCCACGGTCACCGGCGTCACGGTAACCGTAGGCGGGTATGGGACTGGATCCAATTTGACCAGCAAGATCAGGGTCGTTACGCCCGGCACCAAGATCCAGGCCGCAATCGATGCGGCCAACCGCGGCGACATGATCATGGTGCCGCCCGGGACCTATGACGAGCTGGTCATCATGAACAAGGGGGTCCGCCTGCAGGGCTGGGGTGCAGCGTCCACGCACATCAACGCCGCCAAGGTGCCGGCCGAGAAGCTGACGGCATGGCGCGGCAAGATCAGCCAGTTGCTGGCGGCGGGTGCCTTCGACCTGCTGCCCGGCCAGACCGCAACCTTCAACACGGCCAACAACGAGGCTGCCCTGTTCAACACCGAGGAAGGACCCGGCATCATCGTGCTGGCCAAGGCCAGTGGCACGCAGGCCTTCGTCAATACGCGCAACGCGCGCATCGACGGCTTCACCATCAGCGGTTCGGACAATGCCGGCGGCATCTTCGTCAACGGCTACGCCAACTACCTGGAGATCAGCAACAACAAACTCATGAGCAACTACGGCAGCTATGGCGGCGGCATTCGCCTGGGTCACCCGAACCTCATCGACCCGACCGTCACCGCGGCCAATGACGGCTGGTTCGGCGGCTACACCAACGCGAAGAACAACAATGTTCGCATCCACCACAACCACATCACCCAGAACGGCAGCAACCAGGGTGCGGGCGCGGGCATCTCGCTCAACAACGGCAGCCTTAACTACAAGGTGACCAACAACTACGTCTGCGGCAACTTCTCCACCGGCAGCGGCGGCGGTATCGGCCACCTGGGCTTCAGCAACGGCGGCACCATCGCCAACAACACCGTCATCTTCAACGAGACGTTCAACCAGCTCTCGAACGTCTCCGGCGGCGGCATCTTCATCGCCGGCCAGGCATCGCTGGCCCCGGCGACCACGCCGCGTCTCTCGCCCGGCACCGGCAGCGTGACGGTGTCGTCCAACCTGATCCAGGGCAACCAGGCAGGCGCCGGCGACGGCGGCGGCATCCGTGCACAGTTCGTCAACGGCCTGGATGTGGCCAGAGGGAGGGATACACCGGCGTCCTGGTACCAGCTGACGCTGACCAACAACAAGATCGTGAACAACATGGCGGGCGTGGCGGGTGCAGGCATCTCGCTGCAGGACACGGTGAAGGCGACTCTCGACAATAACACCGTGGCCAACAACGACAGCACCGGCACGGGCGGAGCGGCCTTTGCGCCCGGCAGCCCGAACCAGTCGTTGCCGCAACCGGCCGGCATCGTATCGCGCGCCCACAGCACACTGCTGTACAACACGATCGGCTCTGCCAGCGGCTACAAGGTGCGCTACTCCAACCCTGTGCTGACGGACAGCATCGTGTGGCACAACCGCTCGTTCTACTGGACGATCAACAACGCCACCGTGCCGGCCACCTTCGGCCTGGTGCCCAACGTGGCTGCAGGGCAGGCGACGGTGTACTCCGACTTGGGGGTGCTGGGTACGGCGAACCAGGGAACCTGGCCGGGCTATACCAACGGAGACAAGCTGAATCCGGCCAACAGCATCCTGACCAGCACTGCGGGTTATGCGGGCAGCAACAGTTCGACCGCGCCCAGCTTCGTCGCGCAGTATTTCAACGGCAGTCGGGGCCAGACCATCCAGCAGCCGGAGCTGACCACGAGCATCGCGACGGCGGGAGCCTTCGACGAGGGCGGCAACTGGATCACCGTGCGCTTCGGTCCGCTGTCGCTGTACCAGATCTGCCTGACGCCCGGCACCTGCCCGTTGTATGGCGACTACCGCGTGCAGCCGTATGGCGGAAGGGGAGCGAATCCGTGAGCAGCAACTGACTAACGCAGCATAACGATCCGCCGGGATCAGCCCGGCGGAGATGGAAACCGGAAGGAGAGACATCATGAGTTCAGTCAAGCTACGCAAACTGCTGCTCCCGCTCGCGCTGGCGGCCACGTTCGGCGCAACTGCGGTCCCCGCCAGCGCTGCGGTGTTCGTGCAGTGCCCCGGCGACACGAACGGCGACGCCGTTCCCGACGGAGCGCCCGTGCCCGGCGTGGTGTGCAAACACCTAGTGGCCAGCGACGGCTTCGTCACCATGGCCGATGGCCGGGTGCTGTACACCTTCGGCTACTCGGATCTCACCGGGGTGCCGCCGAATCAGGCGGTCAGCCAAGGCCTCCTGGCTGCGAATTTCCCGGCGCCGACCATCGAGCTGCAGGAGGGCAACAAGTTCTACCTGACGCTCAGCGCCGCCGGCTTCGCGATGCGGCCGGACCTGTTCGACCCGCACACGGTGCACTTCCACGGCTTCCCCAATCAGGCGCCGGTCTTCGACGGCATGCCGGAAGGCTCGTTCGGCGTCAACATGGGATCGAGCCTGACCTACTTCTACAATGTCGTCGAGCCCGGCACTTTCCTCTACCACTGCCACATGGAGGCCACCGAGCACATGCAGATGGGCATGCTCGGACAACTCTTCGTGCGCCCGGCGCAGGACGGCACACCGAAGACCTTTAACGGCAAGAACTACACGCGCTTCGTCTACAACGACGGCGACGGCTCCACCGGTTACAACAAGTCCTATGCCCTGCAGCTCAGCTCGTTCGACCATGTGTTCCACGAGGTGCACCTGGGCGTGCAGCCCCTGCCGTTCGCCAACATGAAGGACACCTACGCCATGATCAACGGCCGCGGCTATCCGGACACCGCCAATCCCAACCCGCTGCCGGCACCGGCAGAGAACGGCGGCATCCAGTCGCAGAAGATCAGTGCGCTGGTCGAGCTGAACCGTGCCGTGGAAGGGGAGAAGCTGCTGCTCAGGTTGACCAACCTCAGCGTCACCAACTACTACACCGTCGGTACGCTCGGACTGCCGATGCGAGTGGTTGGCTCCGGGGCGCACATTGCGCGCGGGCCCGGCGGCAAGGATCTGTATTACGACACCACCTCGGTGACCCTGGGCGGCGGCGAATCGGCGGACGTCATCATCGACACGGCGGGCGTGCCGGCGGGGACGTACTTTTTGTACACCACCAACCTCAATTATCTGAGCAACAACGACCAGGACCTCGGCGGCATGATGACCGAGATCGTCATTCAATAACGTGGCGGATGTCGAGCCAGAAACACTGGGAGGCAAAATGAGCAAGCTACTTCACAATCTGCCGCGAGCGCTGGGCATGGCCGTATCGCTTCTGCTGTTTGCTGCTGCGGACACGGCGCTGGCGGCGATCGACGGCATCAGCGGGCCGGTGTTCAACCTGACCGCCAAGGCGGACTACATCTCCGCTGCGGACGGCGCCAGCGTCTATGCCTGGGGATACGCCAACGGCAACGGCGCCATGCAGTATCCCGGCCCGACGCTGATCGTCAACCAGGGTGATACGGTCACCATCAACCTCTCCAACCAGTTGCCGGTGCCGGTGTCCATCGTCTTCCCCGGCCAGCAGGGAGTCACCGCGAGCGGCGGAAGCGCGGGCATCCTTGCGCAGGAAGCAGCAGCGGCGACCGGCACGGTGAGCTACACCTTCACCGCCACCCAGCCCGGCACCTATCTCTACCACAGCGGCACGCAGCCCGCAGTGCAGGTGGAGATGGGACTGGTCGGTGCGCTCATCGTGCGTCCCTCGGCCGCCGATCCGCTGCACCAGGCCTATGGGCACGCCGCCACCCGCTTCGATCATGAGTACCTGTTCCTGCTCACCGAGATGGACCCGGCTGATACACAGCCAGGTGGAAGCGCAGGTGGCGGCAGGGAGCGCGATCAACGTGGACACCAGCGCCTATCACCCGGTGCTGTGGTTCATGAACGGACGCAACGCACCGGACACGCTGCTGGACGCCAACGTGCCGTGGCTGCCGACCCAGCCCTACAACTGCCTGCCGCGCATGCACGCCGGCGAAAAATTGCTGATGCGCGTGGTCAATGCCGGCCGCGACCTGCATCCCTTCCATACCCACGGCAACAACTTCACGCTGCTGGCGCGCGACGGCCGCATGCTGGAAAGCGTACCGGGCGCAGGCCCCGACCTGGCGTCGTCCGACTTCACTCTGCGTGCGGTGCCCGGCGAGACCTACGACACGATCTTCGAATGGACCGGCAAGGCGCTGGGCTGGGATGTCTACGGGCATACCAGCGCGACTCAGGCGCTGGCGCCGAACGAATATGCGCCGGACCACGGCAAGCCCATCCCGGTGGTGCTGCCCAACCTGCAGGATCTCACCTTCGGTGCCCATTACAGCGGCAGTCCCTATCTGGGCAGCTTCGGCGCGCTGCCTCCGGGGCAGACCATGCTCAACGGGAGGGGCGGCTACTTCCACATGTGGCACTCCCACAACGAGCGGGAGATCGTCAATAACGACATCTTCCCGGGCGGCATGATGACGATGCTGATCATCGAGCCGGCCGGCGTGCCGATTCCGTAACTCAGGAGGAACGAGATCATGAAAAACCAATTGCTACCCATGAGCCGGCTCAGCCAGGCACTGCTGCTGGCAGGGCTGGTGACCGCGGCGGCTCCAGCTTCCGCCGTCGAATACTGGCTGCGCGCCGACACGGTGAACGTGACCATGCCGGACGGCGTCAGCGTGCCGATGTGGGGCTACGCGCTAACGGATATGACCTTCGTGCCGGGCACGCCGAGCGTGCCGGGACCGGCACTGACCGTGCCGCCCGGCGATACGGTGCTGACCATCCACCTGAAGAACAACCTGCCGGAAGCGACCTCCATCGTCATTCCGGGGCAGGTCGCCGCGATGACGCCGGTGTGGGACAACGGCATGAGCGGCGCGCGGCCTTCGGCCAGCGGCGCGCGTGCGCTCTTTCACCCATGAGGCGCTGGTCGGCGGCGGCACCGCGGACTACACCTGGAGCGGCGTGAAGCCGGGCACCTACCTGTACCACAGCGGCACGCACCCGCAAGTCCAGATGCAAATGGGTCTGTATGGCGCCGTGACCGGGAACGCGGTGGCAGCCACCGCGACCACCCCGGCCGAGGCCTATGCGGGCGTACCCTACGGCAACGAAGTGACGATGCTGTTCAGCGAGATCGATCCGGCCCTGCATGCGGCAGTTTCCAGCGGCGCATACGGTACCGCGGCCGGACCGACCAGCACGTTCAACTACCAGCCCAAATACTTCCTGATCAACGGCAAGCCCTATGCCGCTGGAACGCTGCCGCTGGCTGTGTTGCCGGCAGGGCAGAAGACACTGCTGCGCTTCCTCAACGCGGGATTGCAGACCCATGTGCCGGTGATCAACGGCCAGTACCTGAAGATGATCGCCGAGGACGGCAACCCCTACCCGTGGCCGGCCAATCCGCGCCAGCAGTATTCGGTGCTGCTGCCCGCCGCCAAGACGGTGGATGCGATGCTGACGCCGCAACTGGCAGGCGGTGCCGGACCGACGCGCTATGCGGTGTATGACCGCAGGCTCAACCTGACCACCGGCGCAGCACAGGGCGGCGGCATGCTGGCCATGCTGGAAGTCTCCGGCAGCGGAACTGCTCCCGCGATCACGTCAAGTCCGACGCTGACGGCCACACAGGGCTTGGCCTATGCCTACAAGGTCACGGCCAGCGATCCCGAAGGCGGGCCGCTCAGCTTCACGCTGGACAAGGCGCCCGGTGGCATGACCGTCAAGACCACCTCAGACTACGTCGCGTGGATCGGCTGGCGGCCGACCAACGCCCAGGTCGGGACACAGGCCGTGACGGTGCGTGCTACCGACCCCACCGGGTTGTCCACCACGCAGTCCTGGAACATCACCGTGGCGAATGTGAACGATGCGCCAGTGGCGGTGAACGACGCGTACGAGATGATCAAGGGTACCACGCTGAGAAAGAGTGCACCCGGCGTGCTCGCCAACGACAGCGATCCTGATGTAGGAGACACGATCACCGTCGGAACATGGGGCCTTCCGCTGATCGGCACGCTTACACGAAATTTCAGTGGCGCCATCGCTTATACCCCGCCAGTGGATTACACCGGCATTGTGAAATTCACATACCGGGTGAAGGACAATCTTGGTCGCGCCAGCAATCTTGCCACCGTGACCATTTCAGTCCGGGCCAACCGGGGACCGACGACGGTGGATGACACGGTCAGCGCAGCACCCAACACCACACAGGTGATCAACGTGCTGGGCAACGACAGCGACCCGGATACCGTCATCGACCCGACCAACCACATCGACCCGGCGACGGTGTTCATCCCGGCCACCGGCATGCCGAACCAGGGCGGCACAGTGACGGTGAATGCGAACGGCACCATCAGCTACACGCCCAGGCTCAACTTCACCGGCACCGAGGTGTTCACCTATGCAGTGAAGGACACCTACAACCCCGCGGGCATCTCGAAGGCAGCCTACGTGCGGGTCAACGTGCAGTGACAGAGAGACCGGTTCCGGAGCACGCTCCGGAACCGGCTGCATCCGGCTCGAAGCGCAGTAGAGGACGGTAAGGAGAAAAGCTGTGGACAGACATGATGATGAAACGGACGTGGTGCGGATGCACGCAAGGAGCGTCAGGCGCGAGCGGCTGCTGAGCATGGTGATTTCAGTGGCCCTGGTTCTTGCCATTGCCATGATCCTGAGCGGCTGCGCCAGCAAGCGCGAAGGCGGTTATTCCTCCGCGCCGGAAAGAATGATGCCGGCCAATGAGGCACCGCCACAGGGAGCAGAGGGCATGCTGGGGATACGCATGGAAGGGCTGCGGCTTTCCGCCGCGGGTTACATCGTCGATTTCCGCTATCGCGTGATCGACCCGGCCAAGGCGGCGCCGCTGCTGGACAGGAAGATCCGCCCCTACCTGCTGGATGTGGCCAGCGGAGCGCAACTGGGCGTGCCGGATACGGCGAAACTCGGGCAGTTGCGCACGACGGGACGCAACAAGGTGCGCCCCGAGCAGGACTATTTCATCCTGTTCGCGAACCCCGGCCGTTTCGTGCAGGCCGGCAACAGGATGACGCTGGTCATGGGCGATCTGCGCATCGAGAACCTCGTCGTTCAGTAAACCGGAAGATTGAGACATGTATGCCGCAAAGTCTGCGCGGTTGATGAGCGCCAGCGTCGTAATGCTGGCGTTCGCGTATTGTGCCGGCGCGCAGGCCGCGGTCATCGATCCGGAACTGGAGAAGGAAATGCAGGGGCGTGCGCCGTATGAAGAAATCGCGGTGATCGTCTCCCTGACCGGCAAAGTGGATCATCGCCGCTTTGCGGTGAAAGACCGAAGCTTGCGCGATACCCGCCTGTACCGGGCGCTCAAAGAAAAGGCGAAGGTCACGCAAGCGTCACACAAGGCATTTCTGCAAGGACGCGGGGTGCGTCGCCTGCGCGAGTTGTGGGCGGTCAACGCCATCGCGGTTACGGCGCGCGCGGAGGTCATCCGGGAGATGGCGGCGCGTATGGGCGTGGCAAGCATCCGCCCGGATTCGATATTGCAGGCGCCGGCAGTGACCTACGGCAGCGCGGCGCCTCCCGAATGGAACCTGAATGCGGTGTCTGCCCCCGGCCTGTGGGGGAAGGGTTATGCCGGCAGCGGCATCGTCGTCGCCAACATGGATACCGGCGTCGATCCCTATCACCCCGACCTCGCCGCAAGATGGCGCGGCGGTGCCAACAGCTGGTTCGATCCGCACGGCGAGCACGCCACTCCCCACGACTTCTCCGGGCACGGCACGCAGACCATGTCCATCATGGTCGGCGGCGACATCGGCGGCAGCTCCATCGGCGTGGCGCCGGGAGCGACCTGGATCGCGGCCAAGCTTTACAACGATGCGGGGCAGGCCACCTACAGCGACATCCATCTCGCTTTCCAGTGGCTGCTCGACCCGGACGGCGACCCGGCGACCCTGGATGCGCCGGATGTGGTCAACGCCTCCTGGGGGCTGGTGGGAACAGCAGGGCAATGCATCACGGAATTCAGCAGCGACATCGATGCGCTGAAGACGGCGGGCATCGCCGTGGTGTTTGCCGCCGGCAACGACGGTCCAGCACCATTGACCAGCCTGAGTCCGGGCAACAACCCGGCAGGGTTCGCGACCGGCGCGATAGACTCGACGCTGGCGATTGCGAGTTTCAGCGCGCGCGGCGACTCGGCCTGCGACGGCACGGTCTATCCGGAGATGACCGCGCCGGGTGTCAGTGTCAAAGCTGCGGACCTGTCGCTCGGCGGGCTGCCGCAGTATGCGGTCGTTTCCGGCACTTCCTATGCCGCGCCGCATACAGCGGGGACGATGGCCTTGTTGCTCAACGCCTTTCCCGTCGCCAGCGTCGCCGACCTCGAAGCCGCGCTGACGCAAAGTGCGCAGGATCTGGGCGTGGCCGGAGCCGACAACAGCTATGGCTATGGCCTGGTCAACGCGCTGGCTGCTTACGATAACCTGCATGCGAGGCTGGGTGATCCACCCACGATCACGTCGAGTCCGACGCTGACGGCGACGCAGGGGCTGTCGTATGCCTACAAGGTGACGGCGAGCGACCCGGACGGCGGGCCGCTCAGCTTCACCCTCGACAAGGCGCCCGCAGGCATGACCATCAACACGACTTCCACTTATATCGCCTGGATCGGCTGGCGGCCGAACAGCGCCCAAGTGGGGACGCATGATGTGACCGTGCGGGTGACCGACCCGGTCGGCTTCTCCACCACGCAGTCGTACAGCATCACCGTGGCCAACGTGAACGACGCACCGGTGACCGGCAACGATGCCTACACCATGATCAAGGGCGGTACGCTGAACGTGGCGGCCCCCGGCGTACTCGCCAACGACAGCGACCCCGACGCGGGCGACACGCTCACCGCCACCGACTACAGCGTGCCGTCGACCGGCACCCTGGTCGGCAACCCTGACGGCAGCTTCAGCTACACACCGCCGGCAACCTACAACGGCATGGCGAACTTCAGCTACGTGGTGCGGGATGCTGCAGGCGTGGCCAGCAAGACCAAGGGTTACGTCGCGATCGCAGTCAGGCTCAACAGGGGGCCTGTGACAGTGGACGACACAGCCAGCACGGCACCCAACACCGCGCTGACCATCGGCGTGCTGACCAACGACAGCGACCCGGACACCGCGATCGACCCGACCAACACCATCGACCCGGCGACGGTGTTCATCCCGGCCACCGGCAAGCCCAACATGGGCGGCACGGTGACGGTGAACGCGGACGGCACCATCACCTACACGCCCCCGCCCAACTTCACCGGCACCGAGGTGTTCACCTATGCAGTCAAGGACACCTACAACCCGGCGGGCACGTCGAAGGCGGCCTACGTGCGGGTCAACGTGCAGTGACGGAATGGATCGCAGGCGGCTCGCCGCATTGTTCCCTCCCCCTGGCATAACCAGCGACTTGGCTGGCGTTGTTTGCCAGCTTAGTCGAATGGCTAGTAGTTCCATCAGGGGGAGGGGTAGGGTGGGGGTAGAAATGAGGTGCGGATATGCTCGTTATTTCTACTCTACCCCCATCCCAACCTTCCCCCTGCAAGGGGGAAGGAGTTGAGGTTCGCCGCCTTGTGGATTTGTCGGCCCCTTGAGGGGCGCGCAAACTGAAACCCCCTGCCGGGGGCGCTTTCTGATGCAACTGGAAAAGAACGGAGGATGCCATGAAATACCGTGAAGCCATATTAGCCATCACGATCCTGTTTGCGGTAGCGGTCGTGGCGATGTCTGCCGGACGGGCGCAAGCCGAAACGGAACACCACCACCATCACCACCACGCCATGGCCGACAGCAGCGGCTATCAGCGCGTGTCCGAATCCTACGAGGTTCCCGATGTCGGGCTGGTGGACGCGGGCGGGGTGAAGATCTCGTTGCGAGAGGTGTTGGGCGGAGACGAGCCGGTCATGCTGAATTTCATTTTCACCAGCTGCACCGCGATCTGCCCGGTGATGAGCGCCACCTTCCGCCAGGTGCAGGAACAGCTGGGCGAGGAGCGCAGCAAGGTGCGCATGGTGTCGATCTCCATCGATCCCGAAAACGACACCCCGGACCGGCTCAGGGAATATGCCGCAAGGTTCGAGGCCGGCCCGCAGTGGCGCATGCTGACCGGCAGCGTCGCGGACAGCATCGCGGTGCAACGCGCCTTCGGCACCTTCCGCGGCGACAAGATGAACCATGCGCCGGCGACCTTCCTGCGTACGGGCGGCCCCGGCCAGCCGTGGGTGCGCCTGGACGGACTGGCCAGCGCCTCGGACATCATCCATGAGTACCACAAGCTCGCCGGGCATTAAGTCAGCCGCGCTGCTGTTTTCCGCCCTGATCGCGGCGGCGGCAAATGCCGCAGTTGCCGCCGACAGTGCGGGCCAGCGCATCTACCGCGATGGGATATTGCCTTCGGGCCAGCCATTGCACGGCACGCTGCGGAACGGCGTGGCGCTGAGCGGCGCTGCCGCCGCCTGCAGCGTTTGCCACAGGCGCAGCGGGCTGGGCGGCGGCGAAGGCCAGCGCACGGTGCGCCCGATCGCCGGACGTTTGCTGTTCGCGCAGCCCAGCTACGGCAACGCATCCAGGCCGGCATACACGCTGGCCACGCTGGGCCGCGCCTTGCGCGAAGGGGTGGATCCGTCCGGGCGAGCGCTGGAAGAACTGATGCCGCGTTTCGAACTGGGCGACGACGATGTGATGCAACTGGCCGCGTATCTGCAACAGCTCGCGCCGGGGACGGCGCCGGGCGTGAACGGCAGCGAGATCCACTTCGCCACCATCGTCGCGCCGGGTGTCGCGCCGGCACAGGAGCAGGCGCTGCTCGACACATTGCAGGCCTTCTTTGCCGACAAGAACGGCGGCACGCGTCAGGAGCAGCGGCGCCGTACCGTCGGCCGCAACGTGATCGGCAGCGAGCAGATGTACCGCGCCTACCGCAAATGGCAACTGCATACATGGCGGCTCAAAGGGCCGCCGCAATCCTGGCGGGCGCAACTGGAGGACCATTACCGCGAGCAGCCGGTGTTTGCCGTGCTGAGCGGGGCAGGCGCGGACGAATGGCAACCGGTGCACGAGTTCTGCGAGCGCAACGAGATCCCCTGCCTGTTCCCCAGCATCGGCTTTTCCGGGCTGGCGCAAAGCGGCTACGCCTCGTTCTATTTCTCGCGCGGGGCCGAGCTGGAAGCCGAGGTACTGGCCAAGCATCTGGCTGCCAGCGATGAGAGCAGCGGCATCGTGCAGGTGTTCCGCGACGACGGCAACGGCCGCGTGCCTGCCGACGCTTTGCGCGCGGCGTTGCAGCGGCGCGGCATCGACACTGTCATCGACCGGCCGCTGGCCGGCAGCCGGCCTGTGCCGGATTCGTTCTGGACGAAGCTGCTGGCCGTTGATCGGCCAAAGACATTGATCCTGTGGCTGAACGATGCGGACATCGCCGGCTTTCCGTTTCAGCAGGACGCGCCGCCGCTGCTGAACAGTCTCTGTGTGTCGGGCAGCCTGGTCGAGCGGGACGGGTTGCCGCAGGTGCACGGCTGGCGGGACAAGGTGCGCATCGTGGATCAGATGGATATTGCGGAGCGCCGCGCTCAGCACCTGACGAGAATGAAAGTCTGGCTGCGTGCCCGCAATGTCCCGCTGGTGGACGAACGTATCCAGGCCAATGCTTTTTTTGCGGCGGGCATCGCGGGCGATGCGCTGGCGCACATGGAAGAGATCTTTTCGCGCGACTATTTCATCGAGCGCGTCGAGCACATGACCGAGCAATCGCTGTTCCATTCCGTTTACCCGCGCCTGAGCCTCGGCCCGGGGCAGCGTTTCGCCTCCAAGGGCGGATACGTGACAGGGGTTGCGCAGGATGGTGCGCACGGCGTCGAGGCATCCGGCGGCTGGATCGTGCCCTGAAAATCCTCGCCTGAGTCGCCAGCGACTTCTTGGGCGTGGAGAATCGATGCCTATTTACATCGGATAAGTTCGTCTGGATGGACGGGGTGGGGATGCTAAGCCCCGGAGTCCTTTACCGCCTGCCACTCACGTAGCCGGGCTTCCTGTGCTGGTGTCGCACGATCAGGATTTGAATGCCGCTTTCGAGATTTCGATAAACGACAGAGTACGGAAAAACTTTCAGGGGGAATGTCCGTCGTCCGCTCTTTGTGGGCGTGCCAAGATCGGGATACTCGACCAGGAGATTGACGACTCGTTCAAATTCCTCGAGAAAACGTTCAGCAACCACAGGGGCAGCTTGTTCTCTGTAAAAATCCACAGCGCCAGCAATATCATGCTCCGCTCCAGGGTGGAGCGAGTAGGTCATCGCTTAAGTTTTGCACGTAGCCGGGCGATGGCATCCTGCCCTGAAACTGCCGAGATCGAACCGGATTCCAGTTCGGTTTCCCTGCGATCTGCTTCCCGCTCCCAAGCTTCCTCGACATCGGGATCTGAATCAAGGCTGGCGATTAGCCGCTCAAGCAGGTGCGATCGTTCGACAGGGGGTAATTGCAGGACTTCGGCTTCCAGTACTTCCAGGTTCGTGCTCATGCGGTCCCCCGATATGGTAAACGCTAACAATTCAAAGTTTATCACAGCGAATGGAGCTAACAGTGGCGCGATCAATTATGCAAGAGTGAGTTCTGGGGGCATGTCGTTTTTTTCCTCGGATAGATGCGGCTGGGAGGGGATGCGACGTTGCCAGGCCGGAGTGTAGCGGGAAAGATGGGGTCACTTTAGTCGAAACTACTGTTGTCCTAGCGGAAAAATACTGTCTCCTGAATATGGGCTGGAGTTTTTGCAGCCGGTAGGGTGCGCACCGTGGGGCTGCGCGACCGTTCTGGCGGCATCGGATGCCTTGCACTCTGAAAAACCCAACAACAACGGAGGGTGCCATGAATCTTTTTCCATCGAACGTTCGCCAGGTGCTGGCGTCTCTGGCCGGCATGATCATGGCCTCGGTCATGCTGGTGCACGTCGGCGCCGCGCAGGCGCTGACCGTCTCGCCGACCACGCTGCAGATACAGGCGGGCAATACGGTCACCCTGAATGTCAGGGATGCTTCCGGCGAGATCAAGGCTTCGACGTCCGACGAGGATGTCGCGACCGTCAAATACGACGATGGAATCGTCAGGATCACGGGGCGTTCCGCAGGGACGGCCACGGTCACCGTCCGTGACAGCCGGAGCAGCCGCCAGGTCGCGGTCACGGTCACTCCTGCGCCTGCGCTTACCGTGTCGCCGACTTCGATCCAGCTTCAGGTCGGCAATTCCGCAAACGTCACGTTGACCAACGCCAATGGTGAGGTCAGGGTCTTTACGTCCGATGAGGATGTCGCGACCGTGAAATACGAAGATGGGATCGTCAGGATCAGGGGCCGTTCTGCCGGCTCGGCCACGGTTACTGTCCGTGACAGGCTGAACAGCCGCCAGGTTGCAGTCACGGTCACTCCTGCGCCTGCGCTCACCGTGTCGCCGACCTCGATCCAGCTTCAGGTCGGCAATTCCGCGAACGTCACGGTGACCAACGCCAATGGCGAAGTCAGGGTCTCGACGTCCGATGAGGATGTCGCGACCGCGAATTACGAAAATGGGATCGTCAGGATCAGGGGGCGTTCCGCAGGGACGGCCACGATCACTGTCCGTGACAGGCTGAACATCCGCCAGGTTGCGGTCACGGTCACGTCCGGGGCGGTACTGACCGTGTCGCCGACATCGGTACAGGTGCAAGCCGGCAATACGGCGACGGTCAATGTGACCAATGCCAACGGTGCGGTAACGGTATCGTCGTCGAATACGGCGATAGCGACGGTGACTTACGCTTCCGGTGTCGCCACGATACGCGGAGTAGCGGCCGGCACGGCGACGATCACCATACGCGATAGCGTGACCACCCGCACGGTTGCGGTGACGGTGACGGCGGCGCCGGTTCTGACAGTTTCGCCGACCATGGTGCAGGTGCAAGCCGGCAATACGGCGACGGTCAATGTGACCAATGCGAACGGCACGGTAACGGCATCGTCGTCGGATACGGCGATAGCGACGGTGACTTACGCTTCCGGTGTGGCTACGGTTCGCGGCGTGGCGGCCGGCACGGCGACGGTCACCATACGCGACAGCGTGAATGCCCGTACCGTGGCGGTGACGGTGACGACTGTGCCGGTTCTGACAGTCTCGCCGACCACGGTGCAGGTGCTGGCCGGCAATACGGCGACAGTCAATGTGACCAATGCCAACGGTGCGGTAACGGCATCGTCGTCGAATACGGCGATAGCGACGGTGACTTACGCTTCCGGTGTGGCCACGGTTCGCGGAGTGGCGGCGGGCACGGCAACGGTCACCATCAGCGACAGCGTGAATACCCGTACCGTGGCAGTGACGGTGACTGCGGCGCCGGTGCTGACGGTCTCGCCGACCACAGTGCAGGTGGTAGCCGGCAATACCGCCAACGTTACGGTGACCAATGCCAACGGCGCGGTAACGGTATCGTCGTCGAATACGGCGATAGCGACGGTGACTTACGCTTCCGGCGTGGCCACGGTTCGCGGCGTAGCGACCGGCACGGCGACGGTCACCATACGCGATAGCGTGAACACCCGTACGGTTGCGGTGACGGTGTCTGCTGCCGTGGCGGGAAACTACACGCTGCTGGCCTGGAACAATCTGGGCATGCACTGCTATGACGGCAACGACTATTCCATTTTCGCCATCCTGCCACCGCTCAATACCGTGAATGCACAGCTGGTGAACAAGACCACGGGCGGCGTGGTGACCAGTGGTGTCACGTTGACCTACCAGGCCACGGCCGACACCACCGGTTCGATCAACACCATCAGTTCGACCAAGACCAACTTCTGGGACTATGTGCAGGAGCTGTTCGGCCTCGCGCCGGCGCCGGACGTCGGCCTGCTGGGCGCCCCCATGGCTTCCAACACCCCGGCGCCGATGACATACAGCGCCGAGCACAACTGGTTCGAGGCTGTAGGTATCCCGATCACCAACGTGGACGATACCAACAGGAAGAATGACTACCCCATGATTGAGGTGGTCGCAAGGAATACTGCCGGCCAAGTGCTGGCATCGACCAAGGTGGTGGTGCCGGTGAGCGACATGATGGCCTGCCGCGGATGCCACACTTCCAACACCGCCGGCAACGCGGCTGCGAATGCGGCCAGGCCGGCAGCGGGCTGGGTGTTCGATCCCGATCCGCTGAAGGACTGGAAGAAGAATATCCTGCGCCTGCACGACGAGAAACAGGCGGCAAATCCAATCTATGCCAGCGCCCTGCAGGCCAAGGGCTATCCCGACGGCCTGTTCAATTCGGCAATGACCGGCAAGCCGGTGTTATGCGTGGCCTGCCATCTTTCCAACGCATACCAGCTTGAGGCCGGGTTCCCTACCGGGATAGCCGGCATACCGCCGTTATCCCGTGCGCTCCATGGTTTGCATGCAACCAAGGTGGATCCGGACAATGGCTTGACGCTTGATAGCGTCGATAACCGCAACACTTGCTATCACTGCCATCCCGGCTCGGTCACCATGTGCCTGCGCGGTGCAATGTCGGGGCCGGACTACCAGTGCCAGAGCTGCCACAGAAAGATGAGTAATCTCGGTAGTACAACCCGCGATGCATGGCTGGACCTGCCGAACTGCCAGTCCTGCCACCATGATGGACAGCGCGAGACCGTCGGCATCGACGCCCAGGGTGTACCGTTGGTATGGAATGATCGCCGCTTTGCAACCACGCTCAATGTACCCCTTGCAGGCAAGCAGTTGTACCGTTATAGCACCGGGCATGGCGGGTTGAAGTGCTCGGCTTGTCACGGCGCCACCCATGCCGAATACCCCAGCCGGGAGGCGAACGACAACGTGCAAAGCATTGCCGTGCAAGGGCATGCGGGCACGGTGCAGGAATGCGTTGCCTGTCATGCTACCGTGCCAATTACAGTAAACGGCGGACCGCACGGCATGCACCCTATCGGCAGCCAGTGGGTGAGCCGACACAGGAGCTCGGTCGGAACTGCTGCAGCGCGTGCCGAGTGTGCCTATTGTCACGGGGCGGATTTCCGCGGCACGCCATTGAGCCGGGTGAAGGTCGCCAAAACCCTCGATTCGCGCAGTTTCGCGGCAGGGCAGATGGTGGGATGCTACGACTGCCACAACGGCCCGACCGGCGCGATCACGCCCGCGACAAAACTCGCGGAGGGCGACGGAGCCAAAACCGGCGTCGGTGAGTTCTTCGACAAACTGGTGGCGAGCCTGAAGGAGTTTTTTTGACGAGATCTGAAATAGCCTCTTCAGTGCCTGAGTTCGCGGCCCGCATCCCTTTCGGGGGATGCGGGCCGCGTGGCGCGACTATTTCATCGAGCGCGTCGAGTACATGACGGAGCAATCGCTGTTCCATTCTGTTTCGGGCCGGGCTTGTACAGCCAGCCTTTTTTCCACCATAGACCGGAGAGCCACTATGAAGAAATCCATATTGTTGTCGAGTAGCCTGCTTGCAGCCACGCTTGCCATTTCTGCCCTGGCAGGCGACTACGAGTACGGGAGGGGCATGATGAAGGGCGGAGGCATGATGGGCGACTGCACGATGGATGCGCGCGGCATGCACGGCGAATGCCCGATGGCGGGTTCTCACAGCATGACCGGCAAAGTCGACAAGATCGACCACGCCAACGGGACGCTCACGCTGAAACACGGCGCCGCGAACATGCTGCTGCATTTCCCGCCGGCCGCCATCAAGGACCTCAAGAACGGCGACACCATCACGGTTCATCTGGGATTCAGCAAAGAGACAGCCAAATAGCTCGACCGGAACGAAGTAACGAGTGTGCAGGGCCGGCCTCTGGCCGGCCCTTGTCTTTGTGTGTTTATTCCGCGGCCAAAAATCGGGTAGCATGCCGGGACTCCTTGGGGAGAGGGTAGCGGGACTCTCGCAGCGTCCGGCGCGAGTTCCTGCCGGCATCAACTTCGACTACCTGTTGGGTAAAAGGCCGCAACCATGACACTGCTTGCCGCAGTAGGTAAAAGTTCTATTGTCAAAGTCGTCAAGCCGTTCTTTCCGTTGCTGGTGTATGCGGCGGTCGCCGGCCTGCTTGTGACAACCTACTTTTCTTCCTTTAACCAGATCGAGACACTGATACAGGAAGAAAAGCTCAACTACCTCGGATCGACTGCCGAAGAGAAAGCCGGGCAGATCGCCGCATGGCGCGACACTCAAAAGCGGATCGGGGAATCTTTTTCGCGCAATTCGATGCTGTCCGCCGAGTTCGAACAGTGGCTGCGGGAAGGGGCGCCGTCGAACGGGCACAAGCAGATGCTGCGGCAGAGGCTGGACGAGTTGCAGTATGTGAACGGTTACAAGAGCCTCATCCTGCTGGATCGACAGGGCAGGGTGCGGTTGTTGCTTCCCGCCGGATCTGCTTTGGGCGCTGAAGATGCGCGGCTGGCAAGGCAGGCGATGGACAACCGGAAATCGTTGTTCTCGGATTTCCACCGCAACAGCTACGGCGACAAGGGCATCAGCATCGACCTGGTCGCGCCGCTCATCGGCGCCGACCGAGGCTCCGGCCGGGTCGTGGGCGCTGCGGTGTTGCAGATCGACCCTTCCCGCTTTCTGTACCCGCTCATCCAGGCATGGCCCGTCCCGAGTGCGAGCGGCGAGACACTGCTGGTGCGGCAGGATGGCAACGACGTCCTGTTCCTCAACGACCTGCGCCATAAAACGGGAACCGCGCTCTCTCTGCGCCTTCCGCTGGCCACACCGAAATTGCCGGCCGCTATGGCAGTCAAAGGCGAACGCAGGACTGCGGACGGAATCGATTACCGTGGGATCGGCGTCGTGGCGGAGATGCGCAGCGTCCCCGGCACCCCCTGGTTCGTGGTGAGCAAGGTCGACCGGGAAGAACTGTTCGGCCCCATCTCGCAGCTCCAGAACTGGTCGATAGGCATCGCCATGATCTATGTGGCGATCGGAGGGTTACTGGTGCTGGCCTGGCTGTATGGCCAGAAGGCGCAGAACAAGTTCCTGCGGGTGCAGCATGCTGCCGCGGTGGAACGGGCCATGCTGGTGAAGCATTTCGAATACCTGACCAAATATGCCAACGACATCATCGTGGTCACCGACGAGACCGGCAAGATCGTCGAAGCCAACGTGCGTGCCGAGAAAGCCTACGGCTATTCACGCAAGGAGCTGCTGGGGTTGCGGGTCCCGGACCTGCGCGATGCGGCCGAAGACCCTGCGATATTCGCCGGACAGGTCAAACAGTTGCAGGCGGCCGGGGAGTTGCGCTATGAGGCCCGCAGCCGGCGCAAGGACGGCACGATTTTTCCGGTGGAGGTCAGCGCCCGTCTCATCACGGTGGAAGGCGTCAGGTACATGCAGGGCATCATCCGCGACGTGAGCGAGCGCAAACGGGCCGAAGAGGCCCTGCGCAAGAGCGAGACCCTGTTGAAGGAATCACAGCAACTGGCGCACATCGGCAGCTGGGAACTGGACCTGAAAAGCAACACCCTCTACTGGTCGGACGAGAACTACTGCATCTTCGAGATCGACCCGGCCCGAGGCGCGTCCACCTACCAGACCTTCCTGAATGCCGTGCACCCGGACGACCGCGAGCGGGTGAACGAGGCGTACACCGGTTCGGTGAAGAACCGGACGCCGTTCACCATTGTGCACCGCCTGCAGTTCCCCGGCGGGCGCGTCAAGTACGTGCGGGAGTGGGGCGAGACCTATTACGACGAGGACGGGCAGCCGTCGCGCTCGATCGGGACGACGCAGGATGTCACCGAACAGCAACTGGCAATCAGCGAGCTCAAGCGTACGGAAGAACTCATGGGGAGAAACAACCATCTGTTGGAGACCCTCTTTTCCAGTATCCACGTGATGATTGCGTACCTGGACAGCGACTTCAATTTTGTCAAGGTGAACAAGGCCTATGCCGCCGCCAATCAGCGCATCCCGGAGTTCTTTCCCGGCAGGAACCACTTCGACCTTTTCCCGAATGAAGAGAATGAAGCGATTTTTAGGAAGGCCGTCGAGACGGGAGAAACGGTCATCTACTTTGCAAAGCCTTTCGAACACCCGGAACTGGGCGTCACTTATTGGGATTGGCGCCTCGAACCGATAATGGGACCCGATGGGAAGGTGGAGGGGCTCATATTCAGCCTGTTGGACGTCACCGCGCAGCAACTGGCCCAGAACGAGCTGCGCGAATCGGCGCGTCAGATCGAGGACCTGTACAACCATGCGCCATGCGGCTACCACTCGCTGGACAAGAACGGCATCATCGTCCAGATCAACGACACCGAACTGCAGTGGCTGGGCTATGCGCGCGAGGAGGTGACCGGCAAAAAGAATTTCGTGGATATGCTGGCTCCCGCCAGCCAGCAGCTTTTCCGCAGCAACTATTCCGGATTCAAGGCAAGAGGGTTCGTCCACGACCTGGAGTACGAATTGATCCGCAAGGACGGCACGACATTCCACGTGTCGCTGAGCGCGACGGCGATTTATGACCCGGCGGGGGAATACCTGATGAGCCGTTCGACGCTGTTCGATATCACCGAGCGCAAGCTGGTGGAGAAGAAGCTGGAGGAAAGCGAGGAGCGTTTCCGCACCATGGCGGATCAGGCGCCCATCATGATCTGGTTGGCGGATGCGCAGGCCAAGCCGGGTTACCGCGGCTGCAATTTCTTCAATCAGCAATGGCACGACTTCACCGGCTTGCCGCTTGAGTGGACGCAGGGGCGCCGCTGGCTGGAGATCGTTCATCCGGACGACAGGAAGCTGTGCCTGGAGGCATACCAGAGGGCATTCCGCAAAATGCGCCCCTTCAAGCGCGAATACCGCCTGCGCCGCTACGATGGGGCGTTCCGCTGGGTGCTGGATTCCGGCGTACCGCGCTTTACCGAAGAGGGCGGCTTCCTCGGCTTTATCGGCACCTGTATCGACATCACGGACCACAAGCTGTTCGAGGACATACGCGAGGAACTGGAGCATGTCGGCCGTCTCAATATCGCCGGGGAGATGGCATCCAGTCTGGCGCACGAACTGAGCCAGCCCCTGTCCGCAGCCAACAATTACCTGGATGCCTGCCTGCGCCGCATGGAGGATAGCAACTGGGACAAGGATAGTATGCAGAAGGCGGTCATGCACGCCCATGGCCAGACCGAACGCGCAGGAGCGATCATCAATCACCTCAAGAATCTGGTGCGCAAGCAGAAGCAGGAGCGCAGCATGCAGGAGGTCAATGAACTGATAAGGGATACGCTCAGCTTCATGGATTACGAGTTGCATCACCACTTCATCAAGCTCTCGCTGGAACTATCCCCGGTGCCGCCGGTCCTTGGGAACAGGATAGAGCTCGAGCAGGTGCTGATCAACCTCATCAAGAACGCCATCGATTCCATGGCTTCCTCGCCGCGGCGCGACCTGCGCATCACCACCCGCGTCGTCGAATCGGGCGCCGTCATGGTGTCGGTGCGCGACACCGGGAAAGGGATAGCCGCGGACGAACTGGACAAGATGTTCGACCCGTTCCAGACTTCGAAAAAGGACGGGCTGGGACTTGGCCTGGCCATATGCCGGTCGCTGATCGAAAATTATGGCGGACGGATATGGGCGGAGCAGACCGGGCACGGCGGCGCCGAATTCAATTTCACACTTCCTGCATGGAGCGGCTCATGAGCGAGAATTTCCTGCAACCCATGGTATTCGTGGTCGACGACGATGAGGCCATGCGCGATTCCATCGCCTGCCTGCTCGACTCGGTGAATCTCCCAAGCAGGATGTTCAGCGATGCCAGGGCCTTTCTGGAGTTCTGCGATCCGCATCAGCAGGGTTGCGTCCTGCTGGATATCCGCATGCCGGGCATGAGCGGAATGGAGTTGCTGGAGAACCTCAGGGCGAACGGCGTGACGTTGCCCATCATCATCATCACCGGTCACGGGGATGTCCCGCTGGCCGTGCGCGCACTGAAACTGGGGGCGTTCGATTTCGTGCAGAAACCCTTCCATGCCGATGACCTGCTGGACCGGGTGCATGCCGCGCTGCAACAGGTACAGGAAAGGCGCCAGAGCGACCGGAGGCTGGACCGGTTGCGCAGCCATTTCGATGCCCTGACCGGGCGCGAACGGGAGATCATGGAACTCGTGGTGGCCGGCGATCCGAGCAAGGTGATCGGAACGAAACTCGGGATCAGTTCGAGGACGGTGGATATCCACCGCTCGAACATCATGCGCAAGCTCAATGTCCGCACCGTTGCCGAGCTGGTGCAAAGCCGGCTGTCCCTGGGCGACAAGTGAATCGTTCCGGGCTTGCCATGCCCGGAAGTTTTTCTGACATATCCAGGTAGTTGTCCTGACACATCTAGGTAGTTTCCCGGACATATCTAAGTGGTTCCCCTGATATATCTAGGTAGTTTCCCTGAAATATCTAGGTAATCCCGCATATTGAAAATCAGTCGTGGTTACAACACGATGTACCACCTTCGCGGTACTCGGGCACGTTGACGTGCGGACAGTACTCACGAACTGGAAAAGGGGGCGTCATGTACACCGAATCGATGAAGCAGTTGATGCAGATGAGCGAAGCTGCCAAAACGGAAGCGGCGGCCGGCGGAACCGGACAGTACCGTCCAGGGTCATGCGACTGTGATTGTAAATGCGACAAGGAGCAAGAAGCGTCTTGCGCGCAGCAGACCGAGGTGCGCTGGATGGCGAGCCAGTTGCTGGCGATACAGGAAAACGAGCGCAAGCGCATCGCCGCGGACCTGCACGACGGGCTCGGGCAGTCGCTGACCATGATCAAGCTTGCCCTGGCGGAGACCGAGCAACTGCTTGCCAGCGGCTCGATCAGGGAGGCATCGGAGTCTCTGCGGCGCCTGAGGCTCAAGGCGCATGATGCGCTGGAAGAGGTGCGCCATGTCGCCATGGACCTGCGCCCGCCCATGCTGGACGACCTCGGTATCCTTCCCACCTTGTCGTGGTTCTTCCGCGAAATCGAGTCTGTCTGTCAGGGCCTGAGAGTGGAAAAGGATTTCCGTCTCCATGAGAACAACATCCCCGGCAAGCTCAAGATCACGATCTTCCGCATCATCCAGGAAGCGACCAGCAATATCATCAAGTACGCCAATGCCGACCTGATCCAGGTGCACCTCAGGCATGCCGACGACGCCCTTCATTTTTCGATCGCAGACAATGGCGAGGGATTCGATCCCTCCGAGGTCGCCATCCGCAACGGCTCCGACAGGGGGCTGGGTCTGATGAGCATGAAAGAGCGCGCCCACCTCTCCGGAGGAGATTACGCGATCGACTCCGTAGCCGGACAGGGAACGCGGATCCATATCTCCTGGAAGTTCGGAAGCCCTGCCAGGTTCTAGCAGTTCCCATCTCAACGCGCCACGAAAGCTCGCCAAGATACGGGGCGGGCGCTACAGCCCCGTCGTCGGTCGCCCTCTGCATCCCTGGAGCTACAGGGCGGTAACAGCAAAATACGCAGCCAACCCCATTTTCCAGCACGCCTTTCCTGCGTAGCGTTTGCGACACGGTAAATCGCGGCGGCGATCGCGATGGCTACTCAGGAGTCACTCATGGCGTCCAATCACGAACAGGGCCTGTCCAGAGGCGATGCGCAAGCGTCGCACAGCGCTGACTTCGCCGCAAATCTCCATGCCGGAAAATCGGCAGGCAACGGGCCATTTCGCGGAAAGCCCGGTGCGACGCAGGCACACCCGGTGTTCTGGCTGCGCCCGGCCAATTCGGTGATGACTGTGGATGCAGCGCCCGGCGCTTCGGCGCACGCCGTTCTGGCGGAGGTCGAGGAAAGTGCGTCGCGCTTCGCCGCCACCGGGGAGGGGGCTTCGATTGACCTGCGCTGCCTCAAGGCGATGCCGCAGGAGCGCGAGACGCTGGCAGCGTTGCTGGGTCGTGGCGAGGTGTCGGCCACGATAGACACGGTCGGCCGTAGCGAGGTCTACGAGACATCTGTCCCCTGCGTCTGGTGGGTGCGCCACTGGAACACCGAAGACGAGATCGTGGGCGAACTGATCGAGATCGCCGAAATTCCCGAACTGCTGATGAGCGACCGCAAGGCGGTCGCCTACGGACTGGCCGTCCTGCGCATGCAACGGGCGGCCAGCGTCGACACACACACTCACGAAAGGTGACCGCCATGAACGATCAAGTCACGATAGCGGATTCGCTGCAGAGTCAGGGTATATCCCGCCGCGCGTTCCTCAAGTTCTGCGCCATCACCGCCTCCTCGCTGTGCCTCACCGGCGCTGCGGCGAAGGCGTTCGCGCAGGCGCTCGCGGCCAGTCCGCGCCCATCGGTGATCTGGCTGTCGTTCCAGGCCTGCACCGGATGCTCCGAGTCGCTGCTGCGTTCGGGCAACCCGCTGACCGACCGGCTGACCGCCGAGAACCTCATCCTCAATTTCATCTCCCTCGATTTCCACGGGACGCTGCAGGTGGCCGCGGGTGCGCAGGCTGAAGCGGCGCGCCGGGCGGCGATGGAAGCGAACTTCGGCAGCTACATCCTGGTCGCGGATGGCGCCATCCCCACGGGAAACGGCGAGTGGCTGGCGGCGGAGAACGGGCAGTCCGCATTGGGGCTGCTACGCGAGACCGTCGAGGGCGCGGCACTGGTGATCAATGTCGGGACCTGCGCCAGTTTCGGCGGCATTCCGGCCGCGGCGCCCAACCCGACCAACGCGATGGGCGTGGGCGACCTGATGGCGGCCGGGCTGGTGCCGGCGCGCACGCTGCTGAACATATCGGGTTGTCCGCCGGTCCCAGAGGCGATCACCGGCAGCATCGCCTACTTCCTGGTCAACGGTACGCTGCCGCCGCTGGACAACCTGCGCCGGCCGCTGCTCTATTTCGGCAAGACCGTGCACGACTGCTGCCCGCGCCTGCCGCATTTCGAGGCCGGGCGCTTCGCCACCTCCTTCGATGACGATGGCGCGCGGCAGGGGCATTGCCTGTTGCTGCTCGGCTGCAAGGGGCCGGACACCTTCAACGCCTGCACCACGAACAAGTGGAACCTGGGCACCAGTTCCCCTACCCAGGCGGGACACGGCTGCATCGGCTGCTCCGAGCCGAATTTCTGGGACCACCCCGGAGGCATCTACGGCTTCGTCAACGAGTTCGAACAAGGCGACGGCACCGCCTGTACGGTGCCTGCACATCCCCAGTTGCCGATGGTCTAGTCCGGCTGCTGCCGCCAGACCGAATCCAACATTAAGGAGCCCAGACTATGACTACCGTGGTTATTGATCCCATCACGCGCATCGAAGGACACCTGCGCATCGAGGCCGAGACCGACGCGTCCGGCATGGTCACGCGAGCCTCCGCCAGCGGCACGATGGTGCGCGGCATCGAGATCATCCTCAAGGGACGCGATCCGCGCGACGCCTGGGCATTCACCCAGCGCATCTGCGGCGTGTGCACCGTGGTGCACGCACTGACTTCGGTGCGTGCGGTGGAGAACGCGCTGGGTTATGCCATCCCGACCAACGCGCGCCACATCCGCAACCTGATGATGGGCACACAACTGGTACAGGACCACGTCACGCATTTCTACCAGCTCGCCTCAATGGACTGGGTGAACGTGGTGTCCGCGAGCCAGGCCGATCCTGCCGCCACCTCGCGCCTGCAGAAGTGCCAGTCGGACTGGCACAACAACTCGCCGGCCTATTTCGAAGCGGTGCGCCAGAAGCTCGCCGGCTTCATCGCCAGCGGGCAACTCGGTCTGTTCGGCAACGCCTATTTCGGCCATCCCGCCTACAAACTGCCGCCCGAGATGAACCTGATGCTGTTCGCGCACTGGCTGGAGGCGCTGGAATGGCAGCGCAAGGTGCTGCGCGTGCATACGGTGTTCGGCGGTCGCAATCCGCACCCGAACTTCGCCATCGGTGGCGTGCCGTGCTCCCTGAGCATGGCGCCCAATGCCCAGGGCGTGCTGGCGCCGGCAGCCGGCACCACGGGCGTGGACCAGGCCGGGCTCAATCTGGTGCAAAGCTGTATCACCGAGATGCGCGAGTTCGTCTCCAAGGTGTATCGGCCCGACGTGACCGCGCTGGGCGGGCGCTACAAGGACTGGTTCACCCGTGGCGAGGGACTCGGCAATTTCCTTACCTTTGGCGAGTACCCGCAGGACGACAGCGCGGATACTTCCTCGAACCTGTTCGTGCCGCGCGGCGCGATCGTCGGGCGCAACCTCAACAGCGTCTCGCCGGTCGATCTCCGCAGCCAGAACGAAGTGCAGGAGTTCGTCTCGCACAGCTGGTACGACTATTCAAAAGGCAAGGATGCCGGCCTGCATCCGTTCCAGGGCGAGACTACCCTGAACTACAGCGGCCCCCGCAGCAGCTACCAGAACCTCGACGTGGACCAGTCCTACTCCTGGGTGAAGGCGCCGCGCTGGAAGGGCAACGCCATGGAGGTCGGGCCCCTCGCGCGCGTGCTGATGATGTATGCCACGGGCAACCGGACGGCGCGCGGCCATGTCGACCGTGCGTTGCGCGACCTCGACCTTCCGTTCACCGCGATGTACTCGACCTTGGGGCGCATGCTGGCGCAGTCCATCGACGCCCACCTCGTCGCCGATGAGTTGCAGGTGTGGTTCAACCAGCTCACGGCCAACATCGGCAGGGGCGACTTCCGCACGCACGATGCCACCAGGTTCGATCCGGCCACCTGGCCTGCCACCTCGCACGGGGTGGGGTTCAACGAGGCGCCGCGCGGCGCGTTGGGGCACTGGCTGACCATCAACGGCGGCGTCATCGCCAACTACCAGTGCGTCGTGCCGACCACCTGGAACGCAGCCCCGCGCGACCCGGCGGGAAACGGCGGCGCCTACGAGAAGGCGCTGGAGGGCCACGTGCTTGCCGTACCCAGCCAGCCGCTGGAAGTGCTGCGCACGATACACAGCTTCAATCCCTGCATGGCCTGCGCGGTGCACCTGTTCGATCCGCGGCAGCAAGAGACACTCAACGTCACGGTAAGCGCCTGAGCCGGCCCCGGACAGACAAAAAGGAATCTGCCATGAACAAGAATCCTTCGCTACGCAAATTCGGCCGGGTCCTGCTGTTTGCCGTTCTTTCCGCATCCGCCGGAAGCGCGCTGGCTACACCGAACTTCGGCACAAACCTGGACAGCTGGTGCGCCCTGCGACCCATCCAGTCCTCGCCGCCACAGCAGAGCCGGCCTTATCGGGCATCGGGCTTTTCCTGTTCCCTTTGCCACAACACCAACAGTCCGTCGAACAACGATCTGAATGCACGGGGCAACGCCAGTTCGAGTTGCACCAGCACGACCTGCGGTGCTGCCGTCAGCAACTACTGTGTCGCCACGCCGCCGACCGCATCCAGCATCGCCATTGCTGCGCCGCCGGCGGGCAGCGTCGTCACCCAGGGGCAGTCTGTTACCTTCACCGCGGGCGGCACCTCCACCAGTCCGGACGGATTCCTGCTGAGCTACACCTGGCTCTTCTCCAACGGCCTGCCGAGCGCCGACGGATTCAGCGTTACGGTGCCCATGAATACAACAGGCGCGGTCACGGCGACTTTGCAGGTTCGCAACCAGGTCGGCATGCTGGCCACCGGCACAGCGCCGACGCGCACGATCACGGTCAACGCAACGGCGAACCAGGCTCCGGTCGCGACCATCAGCGCGCCAACAGCGAACGTGACGATTGCACAGGGTGGCACGGTCACCTTCCAGGGCGCCGGCGCCGATCCCGACAACAACCTGCCGCTGACCTACAGCTGGAACTTCGGCGGCGGAGCGACCAACTCCACGCAACAGAATCCGGGCGCGGTGGTGTTCGCCACGGCGGGCACCTTTACTGTCACCTTCACGGTCACCGACAGCCTCGGCCTCGCCTCGGCACCGGTGACGCGCACGGTGACCGTCACCGGGGCGGCGAACCAGACGCCGACCGCGACCATCAGCGCGCCAGCGGCGAACGTGACGATCGCGCAGGGTGGCACGGTCACCTTCCAGGGCGCGGGCGCCGATCCCGACAACAACCTGCCGCTGAGCTACAGCTGGAACTTCGGCGGCGGAGCGCCCAACTCCACGCAACAGAACCCGGGTGCGGTGACGTTCGCCACGGCCGGCACCTTCACGGTCACATTCAGGGTCGCCGACAGCCTCGGCCTCGTCTCGGCTCCCGTTACGCGCACGGTGACCGTCACCGCGGCAGCGAACCAGGCGCCGACCGCGACCATCGGCGCGCCAGCGGCGAACGTGACGATCGCGCAGGGCGGTACGGTCACCTTCCAAGGCACGGGCACCGATCCCGACAACAACTTGCCGCTGACTTACAACTGGAACTTCGGCGGTGGAGCGCCCAACTCCACGCAACAGAACCCCGGTGCGGTGACGTTCGCCACGACCGGCACCTTCACGGTCACATTCAGGGTAACCGACAGCCTCGGCCTCACCTCTGCCCCCGTTACGCGCACGGTCACCGTAACCCCGACAGGGCCGGCGCCAGGCGCACCGGTTGCGACCATCCTTGCGCCGCGCGAGAACGTGACGATAACGCAGGGCGGTTCGGTCACGTTCCGCGGCGCCGGAGCGGTCCCGCAAAATGAGGACGACGATGACGAGGATGAGGATGACAACGGCAATGGCAATGGCGAAAGGCTGACGCTGACCTACCGTTGGGACTTCGGCGGCGGCGCACCCAATTCGACGCGGCAGAACCCTGGACGGGTTCGCTTCAATACCGCCGGAACTTTCACGGTCACCTTCACCGTGACCGACAGCCTGGGGCGCGTCTCGGCACCGGCGACCCGCATCGTGACTGTCACTCCGCCGCCGGTCGCCACGATCGTGGCGCCGGCCATGAACGTCTCCGTGCTGCCTGGAGGGACGGTGACCTTTAACGCTTCCGCCACGGGCGACCAGTTGCGCTATCGCTGGCGCTTCCTCGGCGGCAAACCGGACAGCTCGACGCTGCAGAATCCTGGCGCGGTCAGGTTTGACAGAGTGGGCATGTTCACCATCACGCTTACCGTGACCGATCGCAACGGCCGCACCTCGTCGGCCACGCGTGTGATCACGGTCGCGCCGCGCAACCAGGTCGTGCGAGTGGACAGCAAATGCGTGGACGATGGCGACGGCGACAATCGCGACGACGATGACAATGATGATGACGACTAAGGGAGATGCAAGATGAAACAGCGATTGGTGTTGGCAGTCGTAGCGTTGCTCGCATTCGGATCGGCCATGGCCGAATCCGAGTGGCGGCATGCGGGAGGCACGGGCATGCGCCAGTTCGTTGTCGTCCGGCCCGCCCTGGCGGCCGACGCGGAGACGCTCAAGCTGGCGGCCAGGGAGGTGTGCGGTCCCGGCCGCGCTTGTGTGGTGCTGTTCTGGCCCGAAGGCGCGGCAGTGCCGAAGAAGATGCCGATGACGCGCGCCCAGCAGCGGGCGGTCATCGCGCAATACCTCCGCAATCCTGCCACCGGAGCCGAGGAGTTGCTGATGAAGTGCCAGGCCGCCCAGCCCAGGGGCAGCAAGTGCCTGCGCTAGCGTCCTCCGCTTGTACGCGCGAAAGGGAATTCGTTCATGACACCAGACAATATCCTCCTGCTTGGCATCGGCAACCTGCTGTGTGCCGATGAAGGTTTCGGCGTGCGCGCCGTGCAGGAACTGCATCGGCAATGGCGCTTCCCCGAGCACGTGACGCTGCTGGATGGCGGGACACAGGGGGGCAAGCTGCTGCCGCACGTACAATCGGCTCGGTTCATGATCGTGTTCGACGCCATGGACTGCGGGCTTGCGCCGGGTACCGTCATGGTCCTCGCGAATGAGGAGGTGCCGAGGTTCCTGGGTGCGAACAAACTGAGCCTGCACCAGACCGGCTTCCAGGAAGTGCTGGCTTTGGCCGCCCTGACCGGAAATTATCCCGATGAACTGGTGCTGATCGGCGTGCAGCCCGCTGACATTCGAGACTACGGCGGCCCCCTGAGTGCAGTCGTCAAGGCGCACATCCCGACGGCATTGGCTATCGCGCTGTCCTGCCTGCAGCGTTGGGGATGTATGGCCGAAGCGCGTGGCGGAGAGCCCGCCGGCGCGGAGGATATCCTGCCGGCCAGCCTGGCGGCGGACGGGTTCGATGCACCCCATCGTCCGGCTACACCCCTGCAGGCCTGCTGATGTGCATCGGCGTACCCATGCAGGTGCTGGAGAGCAACGGCGCGACCGCTCTGTGCGAGGGGCGCGGCCAGCGCCGCTATCTCAACATGCTGATGGTAGGCGACTGCCCGCCGGGCAGCTGGGTACTGTCGTCGCTCGGCTGTGCACGGGGCCTGCTTACAGAGGACGACGCGGCGCGCATCAATTGCGCGCTCGATGGCCTGCAAGCCGCGCTGCAGGGTGATGCCGGCATCGAGCGCCATTTCGCGGATATGACATCGCGACACCAGGCACGGGCGGGCGAAGGCGCCGCGGCGCAGGATCGCCCCGCGACGTCGGGTGGCGGCGCAACCTGAACTCAGCGCGGAGGAACGATGGAGAACCTGTCGAATGACTGGATGACATTGATGATGCTGGTGTTCGTGCTGGGCCTCAGGCACGGCATGGATCCGGATCATCTGGCCACCATAGACGGCCTGACGCGCTTCAACTCCGATTCGCGCAAACGCCTGTCGCGCTGGTGCGGATTCCTGTTCTCGCTGGGGCATGGGCTGGTGGTGTCGGCCATCGCCGTCGCGGTCGGACTGCTTGCCGGGGAATGGATCGTTCCGGCCTGGCTCGGTGACCTCGGTGCCTGGGTATCCATACTGTTCCTGCTCACGCTTGGCTGGCTGAATCTCGCGGCGGTTGTTGCGGCCAAGCCGGGCGAGATCGTGCGGCCGGTCGGGCTGAAAGGGCGCTGGCTCGGCCGTTTCACCAGAAGCAGCCACCCCGTGCTGATTGTGGTGGTGGGCGCCCTGTTTGCGCTATCGTTCGATACCATGACGCAGGCCGTGGTGTTCTCCCTTGCGGCGGCAAGCATCGGCGGCTGGGCGTTCTGCGCATTGCTCGGTGTCACCTTCATGGCCGGCATGATGCTGACCGACGGCGTGAACGGCTGGTGGGTAGCGCGCATGATCGCCCGCGCCGACCAGCGCGCCTGCATCGCGTCGCGTGTCATGGCGCTGGTGGTGGCCGGTCTGAGCCTTGTGGTCGGCGGCTTCGGCCTCGCGAAATATCTGTTCCCGGAAGTGGCGGCTTACAGTTCCGGCCGCGAGCTCGCCTTCGGCATCATGTTCATCGCTTTGGTCGTGTTGAGCTTTATCGCGGCGCTCGGACTGGCTCGCCGCGCCGGGCAGAACACGGCCCTGCCGGAGCAGGCGTGAACCGGTCGAAATCGAATTTTACGGGAGGATGAGAAAATGTGTCTTGCGATTCCGGCCAGAGTGGTCGAGATGCTGGAAGGCGACAGAGCCGTGGTCGAGATGGGCGGCGTGCAGAAGGACGTGTCGCTGGCGCTGCTGGATGACGTGAGCGTCGGCGACTACGTCATCGTGCATGTCGGCTTCGCCCTGAACATACTCGATCCCGCAGGCGCGGAAAGCCACGCTCGCACTATTCGCCGATCTGGAAACGGCAGCTTCATGAAGTACGTGGACGAATTTCGCGACGGAACATTGGCGCAGAACATTGCGGCATCCATCGCGCGCGAGGTGCGCGGGCGCCAGTACAGTTTTATGGAGTTTTGCGGCGGCCATACCCATGCCATATCGCGCTACGGCGTCACCGATCTGCTGCCCGCCAACGTGCGCATGATCCACGGCCCCGGCTGTCCCGTGTGCGTGCTGCCCATCGGCCGCGTGGACATGGCCATAGACCTCGCGCTGGAGCATGGCGTGACGCTGTGCACCTATGCCGATACCGTGCGCATTCCCGCCTCCAACAGTCTGTCGCTGCTCAAGGCGAAAGCGCGCGGCGGCGACGTTCGCATGATCTATTCCGCCGCAGATGCGATTGCATTGGCACAGCAACGGCCCGAGAAACAGGTGGTGTTTTTCGCGATCGGCTTCGAGACCACGACGCCGCCCACTGCCGTGGTCATCAGGCAGGCGCAGGCGCTGGGCCTGAAGAACTTTTCCGTGCTGTGCTGCCATGTCCTTACACCCTCGGCCATTTCCAATATTCTCGAATCACCCGAGGTGCGCCAGTACGGCACCGTGCCGCTGGACGGTTTCATCGGCCCGGCCCATGTCTCCACGGTGATCGGCAGCCGCCCCTACGAATTCTTCGCCGAGGAATACCGCAAGCCCGTGGTGATCGCGGGCTTCGAGCCGCTGGACGTGATGCAGGCGATCCTGATGCTGGTGCGGCAGGTGAACGACAACCGCGCCGAGGTGGAGAACGAGTTCACGCGCGCGGTCACGCGCGACGGCAACGTCAAGGCGCAGAACCTGGTGGCCGAGGTGTTCGAACTGCGCCGCGAATTCGAATGGCGCGGCCTCGGGCTGGTACCGTATTCGGCGCTGAGGATACGAAAGCGAGTTCGCGGAATTCGACGCCGAACTGCGCTTTCCGCTGGGCTACCGCGCAGTAGCGGACAACAGGGCGTGCGAATGCGGCGCCATCCTGCGCGGCGTGAAGCGGCCGTGGGAATGCAAACTGTTCGGCACGGTGTGCACGCCGGAGTCGCCGATGGGCTCATGCATGGTGAGTTCCGAGGGGGCATGCGCCGCCCATTACAGCTATGGACGTTTCAGGAATATGGAAGCGGCGAGCGCATGAGCGAAGCGATGAATGGCCGCGCCGGATTTGTTAAAACCAGTCGTGGACGATGATTCTGGAGTCGATAAGAGATGCGCATCCTGCTCCTCACCCACAGCTACAACAGCCTCACGCAGCGCTTGCATGCCGAGCTGACGGCGCGCGGACATGAGCTATCCATCGAGTTCGATATCGCCGACTCGGTGACGGAGGAGGCCCTAGCGCTGTTCCACCCGGACCTTATCGTCGCGCCGTATCTGCGTCGCGCGATACCCGAGTCGGTGTGGAGCCGACACCTGTGTCTCGTGGTGCATCCGGGCATCGTCGGCGACCGCGGGCCTTCCGCGCTGGACCGGGCGATCCAGGGTGACGAAACGGAGTGGGGCGTCACCGTGTTGCAGGCGGAAGCCGAGATGGATGCAGGCCCGGTGTGGGCCAGCGAGACCTTCGCCATGCGCAGTGCGACCAAAAGCAGCATTTACCGCAACGAAGTGACCGAGGCTGCATGTCGTGCGGTGCTGTCCGCAGTCGAGCGTTTCGCAGGCGGAGGCTTTGCGCCGATGCCGCTCAAGGAACTGGCGCCGCTACGTCCATTGCTGAAACAGGAAGAGCGGCGCATAGACTGGACCCGAGACGACACGACGACCGTGCTGCGCAAGGTTGCGGCCGCCGACGGTTTTCCCGGCGTTGCCGACCGCATGTTCGGCGAGTCCTGCCATCTGTATGACGCTCACGCCGAATCGTCAATACGAGGCGGAAAACCCGGCGACGTGATCGCCAGGCGCGAGACCGCGCTGCTGCGCGCTACCCTGGACGGGGCAGTGTGGATAGGCCATGTACGGCGCCATGAGGACGACACGAAACTGCCCGCGGCGCTCGCATTCGACGATGAGGCCGCCGCGGTGGCGGAGAAGCCGCTCGAAGACTGGTGGGCAGCGGAAGGCGACACCTGGCAGGACATCGCTTACCGCGAACGGGACGCCGTCGGCTATCTACATTTCGAGTTCTACAACGGCGCGATGGGAACTCTCCAGTGCCGCCGCCTGCTGCAGGCCTACCAGTGGGCGCTGACGCGGCCGACGCGCGTGCTGGTGCTGATGGGCGGCGCGGACTTTTGGAGCAACGGCATCCACCTCAACCTGATCGAGGCCGCAGAGTCGCCCGCCGATGAATCCTGGGCCAACATCAACGCGATGAACGACCTGGCCGAGGCGGTGATCCGCACCGAGTCGCACCTCACCGTCGCCGCGCTAAAGGGCAACGCGGGCGCCGGCGGCTGCTTCCTCGCGCGCGCGGCGGACGAGCTCTGGCTGCGTGACGGCGTGCTGCTCAACCCGCACTACAAGAACATGGGCAACCTCTACGGTTCGGAGTACTGGACCTACCTGCTGCCGCCGCGCGTGGGCGAGGAGGGCGCGCGCGCCATCATGCGCAACCGTCTGCCGCTAACCGCGCAGGAAGCGCTCGACTGCGGCTTTGCCGACGTGCGCCTGCCGAACGACGGTGCGGCGTTTTCTGCAGAAGTGGCGAGGCGCGCGCACGAGTTCGCGCATGCAGACGATTTTGCGGGGCGCCTCGACGCAAAGAGAAAGCGGCGCCTGGCCGACGAAGGCGCCAAGCCGCTGGACCAGTACCGTACGGAGGAGCTGGCTCAGATGCGGCGTAACTTCTACGGGTTCGATCCCAGCTACCACGTGGCCCGCTATCACTTCGTGCGCAAGTCCCCGCAGTCCTGGACGCCGCGCCATCTCGCGCGGCACCGGAATCCGGATTGGGCAGTGCCGCTTACGTAGTCATGTGTTCCGCGCACGAATTTGAACATGCCATTTCCGTTGCGGTGTGACGGGGAGTGCGAAACTCAATGGAACGTACGCATGGTTCGAGCTTCAGTCGACGGCGCCGCCGCCGGGAAACGGGCACATGGACATTCCAGTGCCATAGTGCAGATAGCCGTTGCGGCCCGATTCCTTGATGCGGTACATGGCGATGTCCGCATGGTGGAGCAGGCTCTCTGCGTCCTCACCGTCGTTCGGGTAGATGACGATGCCGATGCTGGCGGTGACGCACAATTCGAACCCGTCTATGTGCAACGGCTGTGAATAACACTCCAGGAATTTTTCCGCCACGTTGCGCGCGGCATCGGGATGCGGGAGGACGGGGAGGAGCACGGTGAACTCGTCGCCTGCCAGCCGAGCAAGGGTGTCGCCGTCGCGCAGACAGCTCTTCATTCGTTCCGTCACAGCCCGCAGCAATTCGTCCCCGATCTTGTGTCCCAGACGTGTCGTTGATCTGCTTGAACTGGTCGAGATCGACGAACATCACCGCCAGCATATTTTTGTCGCGCTTGGCGTGGGAAATGGCCATGTTGAGGCGGTCCAGGAACAGCCGCCGGTTGGGCAGGCCCGTGAGCCCGTCGTAGTAGGCCAGATAGTGCAGGCGTTCCAGGATGCCCTGATGGGTATGGCTGTCCGAGAAGATTCCCACATAGTTCCTGATCTGTTGCTGGTTGTCCCTGACGGCGCTGATGCTCAGCCACTCGGGATAGATCTCGCCGCTCTTGTGCCGGTTCCATATCTCGCCCCGCCATTGTCCCAGTTCGTTCAGGCTGTCCCACATCTCGCGGTAAAAGCTGCTGCTGTGATGGCCGGACTTGAGCATGGCCGGAGTACGGCCGACAGCCTCGTCGGCGCTGTAGCCGGTGGATTTCTCGAAGGCCGGATTGACCGAGCGGATGATCCTGCGTGCGTCGGTGATCAGGATGCCTTCAGCCGCGCATTCGATGATGCGCGAGGTCAGGCCGGCTGCTGCGTTCAGCTGTTGCCGCACTTCGCCCAGCTCTATCCTCAGTGTGTCGAGCTCGAACTGGTGCGGCAATCCGGACGGTGATCGCGACTCATTCATGGTCATATCGTTCAGGCTGATGCATGGCGTTCATTCCTCCGCAAACGATGTGCGTTCCTGTGCGGGTATGACTCTAGCGCGGCCGGCAGGCCATACAAATCAGCAAATTGCCGGATTCTTGCGGCGGATAACCCTGTAGAAAGCGGGAAATCGTCACGCGCTTCCCATGGCAAGGAACCGCTACGCGATTTTGTCCAGCGGGAAATACAGTGTTGCCGGTATCCGCAAATACAGTTCGCCGCCCAGAGCAAGCCCCCGCATCGCACGCTAAGGTGAGACCCGTGCGAAATCCCCTTCCATGGAGTATGCCGCAATGAAAAAAATACATTCCCGGATCGCAACTACAGCCCTGTCTCACAGGACAAGCAAGGGATTCACGTTGCTCGAACTGCTGGTGGTCATGGTGATCATCGGATTGCTTGCCGGGTACGTAGGCCCCAGGTATTTCACGCAACTGGGCAAAGCTGAGGTCAAGGCGGCACGCGCCCAAGCCGATGCGCTGGGCAAGGCGCTCGATCAGATGCGCCTCGATACCGGCCACTATCCGAGCATGGAGGACGGTCTGGAGGCCTTGGTCACGCGCCCCGCCAACGAGCCGAGGTGGGACGGCCCCTACCTCAGCAAGAGCGTTCCGCTCGATCCGTGGGGCAACCCGTATGTGTTCAGGTCGCCGGGTGAGCATGGCGAATATGACCTGATCTCCTTCGGGAAGGATGGCAAGCCGGGGGGCGACGGGGAAGCCGCGGACATCACCAACTGGTAGGCAGGCGCGTTCTGAGATCGCGGTCATCAATAAACAGGGCGGGAAGACATGCAATATGAAGTCAAAGTGCTGCGCGGCAACGAAGGGCTGATGGCGATCACGCTGGAAGCGGCAGATGCCGGCGATGCGGAGGCGCAAGCCAAAGCCCAGGGATATACGGTCATCGCGGCCAGGGCGAAACAGCGCTGGTCCTCGGGGCAGCCCTGGCACAAGTCGGCTTTTCCGCTGGTGCTTTTCAGCCAGGAGCTGGTGGCGCTGCTGGGCGCCGGGCTTTCCCTGGTCGAGGCGCTGGAAGCGCTGACAGAGAAGGAAGAGCAGTCCGATGTCAAGAAGACGCTGACGCTGGTCATCTCTGCGCTCTACGAGGGGCACACCTTCTCGCATGCGCTGGCACAGTCGCCTAAGGATTTTCCCGCGCTCTACGTTGCTACCGTGCAGGCCAGCGAGAAGACCGGATCCCTTGCCGAGGTACTTTCGCGCTACGTCGTCTACCAGTCGCAGATGGACGGTATCCGGCGCAAAGTCATCACCTCATCGATCTATCCGGTGATCCTGGCGGTCGCGGGTGGTCTGGTGATGCTGTTCCTGATGCTGTTCGTCGTGCCGCGCTTCAGCCAGATCTACGAAGACATCGGCGGAGACCTGCCGCTCATGTCGCGCCTGCTGATGAACTGGGGACATTTCCTCGACGCGAATTGGCAGTCGCTCCTTACGGGAGCGATCGCTCTGTGCGGCGGCCTGCTGTTCGTTTCCACGCTGCCTTCATTCAGGCAATGGCTGGAGGGCGTAGTGTGGCAGTTGCCCGCGCTGGGCAAGCGCATGCACCTGTACCAGATGGCGCGCTTCTACCGCTCGTTGGGGATGCTGCTGCAAGGCGGCATGCCGGTCCTTGTCGCCCTGCGGCTGGTTGGCGGATTGCTGCGGGCATCGATGCGCGAACCGCTGGCGCTGGCCTCGACCAGTATCCGGGAAGGCGGCTCCATCTCCCATGCCATGGAAAAATACGGTCTGGCCACGCCCCTTGCCCTGCGCCTGCTGCGCGTCGGCGAGCGCTCCGGCCAGATGAGCGAGATGATGGAACGAATCGCTGCGTTCTACGAGGATGAGACGACACGCTGGGTGGAACGCTTCATCAAGCTGTTCGAGCCATTGCTGATGGCGTTCGTCGGGCTGGCCATCGGTGTCGTCGTGGTGCTGATGTATTTCCCCATCTTCGAACTGGCGGGGAGCATCCAATGAGTGCGGCGGCCCCTCGCTCCACACCGGCTGCCGTCGCCTTGTCGGCGCAGCAGATCAGGGAGGCGCGCGCTGCCGCCCCCCAGCGCGGTGGCAGCATCGTTGGCGTCCTGGAACAACTGGCCGGCCTGAATGCGAAAGACTTCGTCGATGCGCTGGGCGACCTGCTCCACTATCCCGTGTTCAGCATGGACGTGCTGAACAGCCTCACGCCGGCTTTCGACGCGCTGCCCTTCACGGAGGCGCTGGAACGGGAGTGCGTCGCCCTGCGCGGGATGGACGGACGGCTGTTGCTGGTCATGAGCGACCCGTTCCAGGCCGCACTGCAGACCTGGGCGGAACAGCGCATATCCGTCCCTTTTTACTGGGGACTGGCACACCGCGCGGACATCGCCGCCTACCTTGCGCACTACGAGGAATCGTTGAATGCCATGGACAGCCTGCAGGCTGTCGCGGGCAAGACGGAACCGGTCGACGACGATGTGGAGGTATTGTCGCTCAAGACCATCAGCGAGGATGTCAGCCCTGTCGTGAGACTGGTCCACTCGACGGTGTACGACGCGCTCAAGGCGGGGGCCAGCGACATCCATCTGGAGACTGGCGCGTCCGGGCCTCAATATCAAGTACCGTATCGACGGGGTGCTGACCATGGTCGGTTCGGTGGCCGGACTGGACATGGCAGACCAGGTGGTCTCGCGCATCAAGGTCATCTCCGGCCTGGATATCGCCGAACGCCGCGTGCCGCAGGACGGCCGCTTCAAGGTCTCGGTGAGCCAGCACGAGGTGGACTTGCGCGTCTCCATCATGCCCAGCATCTTCGGCGAGGATGCCGTGCTGCGCATTCTCGACAAGCAGGCGCTGTCCGACCAGATCAAGGGGCTGCGCCTGGACTATCTGGGCTTCGACGACCGGTCGATCGCCATCATGCGGCGCCTCTCGCGCGAGCCCTACGGCATGGTGCTGGTCACCGGCCCGACCGGCAGCGGCAAGACCACCACGTTGTACGCGGCGATCTCGGAGATCAACAACGGCCAGGACAAGATCATCACCATCGAGGATCCGGTCGAGTACCAGTTGCCCGGCGTGCTGCAGATCCCCGTCAACGAGAAGAAGGGGCTCACCTTCGAGCGCGGCCTGCGCTCCATCCTGCGCCACGACCCTGACAAAATCATGGTGGGCGAGATACGCGACCCGGAGACCGCCCAGATCGCGGTGCAGTCTGCGCTCACCGGCCACCTGGTGTTCACCACCGTACACGCCAACAACGTGTTCGACGTCATCGGCCGCTTCACCCACATGGGCGTCGATCCCTACAGTTTCGTCTCGTCCCTGAACGGCATCCTGGCGCAGCGCCTGATCCGCGTGAATTGCCCGCACTGCGCGGAAGAGAGCCATCCGGGCGAGGAGCTGATCGCCGCCTCGGGCATCATGCCGGCCGTTGCGGCCGCCATGAAGTTCATGGCCGGGCGCGGCTGCGGGCATTGCCGCGGCACCGGTTACAAGGGGCGCAAGGCGGTCGCCGAGATCCTTTATCTGAACGACGAGATACGCGAACTCATCGTCAGCCGGCAACCGATTCGCCTGGTGCGCGAGGCCGCGCTGCGCAACGGCACCCGTTTCTTGCGCGACGGTGCGCTGGAGATGGTCGCGCGAGGTGAAACGACTTTACAGGAGATCAATCGTGTCACTCTGGTGTCGTGACGAATTCCGCATCGTGCTGCGACCCCGCCAGGTGGCGGTGGCGCAGCTGCGGCGCGTCCTGACGCGGCAGGGGCTGCGGCGTCATATGCTGGCGACGTGGATCGTGCCATGCAACACGCCTGCCGCGGACAAGACGCCCTGGAGCGGCGCGCTCGCGGCGCTGGATGGGGTACTGCCCGAGATCGCAGAGCGCAGCGCCTGCGCGACGGTGGTCCTCTCCAATCACTTCACGCGCTATGCCATGGTGCCGTGGAGCGACGAGCTGAGCAACGAGACAGAAGAGCTTTCCTACGCGCGGCATACGTTCAGCGAGATCTACGGGCGCGATGAGGGCGAATGGGAACTGCGCATCAGTCCGGGCAAGAGCGGCAAGCCGCAACTGGCCAGTGCAGTGGATGCGGGGTTGTTGGCTGCGCTGCGCGAAATGTTCGGCCGGCAGCAGGTCAGCCTGATGTCGGTCCGGCCGCACCTGATGGTGGCCTGCAACGCGTGCCAGGCCATGCTGCGGACACGATCGGCCTGGTTGGCGCTGGTCGAGCATGGGAGCCTGTGCCTCGCGCTGCTGCAGGAAGGCCAGTTGTCCTGGGTGCGCACAATGAGGACCGGCGAGCAATGGCACAAGGAGCTGCCGTTCCTGCTCAACCGTGAGGCACTCGTCGCGAATATCGAAGTTTCCACCGATGAAGTCCTGTTGTGGGCGCCGGACCTGCAGCGCGTCCCGGTCGTCGCCGGCGGACGCTGGGAGATCCGGCATCTGCAGCCGGCCCGGATGCCGAGCGTCGCGCACGAAGTCGACGGCCGTTTTGCCATGTACATGAGCGATTGATGCGATGAACATTCTGCGCCTCGACTATCAGCAGGATATGGCGCGCCGGTGGCCGGGGCCGCTGCTGCTCGCAGTGGCACTGGGCGGCCTGGCGCTGGCGATCGTGTATTACCTCGACCTGAATGCCAGGGCCGCCAGCTGGGAGGATCGGCTGGAACAAGTCGCTCGCAGCCAGGGCATGTCGCCCCTCGCGGGCCGGAAGGGGCAACGCGAATCGGATGACATGGCGGTGGAAGTGAGTCGCGCGAATGAGGTGTTGCACAGGTTGACCCTGCCCTGGAATGCGCTGTTCCGCGCTGTCGAGTCCGCCGCAGGCAAGGACATCGCGCTGCTGGCGATGGAGCCGGACCTGGAGAAGAAGCAGGTGAAGATCAGCGGCGAGGCGAGAGACTTCGCAGCCCTGCTGAATTACGTCACCCACCTGGAAGAGCAGGCAGTGTTCGGGCCGGTCTATCTGCAGGGTCATCAGGTGCAGCAGCAAGATCCCGACAGGCCCGTGCGCTTTTCGTTGCTTGCCGTTTGGCGGGGGAAATCGTGAGACGCTTCGCACAGGTTGCGTTCGGCCAGCTCGCACAGGTCGACGGAGTCGTGCAGTGGGCGCGGCTGCGCTGGATGTTGCGGCGCTGGCTGCGCGTCCTGGGCAGGCCCGGGGTATTGGCCATCGGGGTACTGGTCGTGTATCTGCCCTTTTACCTTTCGGCGATCGTCCCGGCGCAGGAACGTCTGGATGTGGCGCAGCGAGGCGCGCTTTCGCTGCACGAGCAGATACAGCGCGCCAGCGAATCGCTTGACGGCGCCCGGAGCACGCCGGCCGAGCAGCTCGCGGAGTTCTACCGCATCTTCCCGGAAGAACGCAGTTCGCCCAAGTGGCTGGGAAAACTGGCAGTGCTCGCCAGGAAGAATGGCATCGCCCTGAACGAAGGCGAATACAAGGTGATGCGGGACGACCGCGTGCGGCTGATGCGTTTTCAGATGGTGCTGCCGGTGAAAGGCGAGTACCAGAAGATACGCAGGTTCCTTGCCGCGTTGCCCGCGGAGATTCCCATCATCGCGCTGGAGAACGTTCAGTTCAGCCGTCAGAGCGTTGGCGATTCTGGCGTGGCAGCGCAGATCAAGCTGACGCTCTACCTGGAGCGAACATCATGAAGTTGGTACGGCGCAATGTCGGCAGGTGGGCGGTGCTCGGCATCCTGTCCACGGCCATCGTCATGGCGGCTACGCCGGGAGAGGACGCCACCGCGAACGTGGCACGCACCAAGTTGCAGGTTCAGGGCAAAGCGGCGCCGGTCAGGACGCCGCATGCAAGTCAGCGTCCGGCGGGACCGCTGCATGTGGAGCTGGAGCGCCTCACGCGGTCGCAGGCGGAGCAGGAGGCCAGGATCGGCGGGGTATTCAACGCCACTTCCTGGTATGAACCACCGCCCCCGCCGCCGCCGCCGCCGCCCGCCCCGCCCCCGGTGCCGACCGCCCCGCCCCTGCCTTTCACCTATCTCGGGCGCTACGAGGACGCGCCGACCAAGGTCGTGATCCTGACCAAGGGCGAGCGCATCTACACCGTCAGCGAAGGCGAGGTTATCGAGAACACCTACCGCATCGAGCGTGTGACCTCCGGCACGGTGGAACTGATCTATTTGCCGTTGAACATAAAACAGGCGCTCAGCACGGGTGGGACTTTGTGAGACGCAGGAATCGTTTATTCGACATTCAAGGAGTGCGCGACATGCATGAATTCTCGCTCGGATTCGGCCGCAAGGCGGCGCTGCTCTTGCTGGTAGTGGCAACCGTGGCGGGCTGCACCGCGCAAAGGCTGCACTCGGCTGGCATGGATATGCTGGAAGAGGGGCAAGTGGAAGAGGGACTGGCAAAGCTGGAACAGGCCAGCAAGGCCGAGCCGGACAACACGTCCTACCGCAGGGACTGGTTGCGCCAGCGCGAGCAGCTGGCCAGCCGCTTGCTGGCAGCGGCCAACAGCGAACGCGCCTCCGGGCGTCAGGATGCGGCGCAGGCCATCTACGAGCGCATCCTGAAGATCGATCCGGGAAACGGCAGAGCGGCGCTGGGACTGGAGGAGCTGGCCGCGGACCGGCGCCACGATGTACTGATCGAAAAAGCGCGCGCGCTGGTCAAGAAGAGCGATGCGGAAGCAGCACGTGCAGTGCTCAAACCCTTGTTTCTCGAGAACCCGAAGCACGGCCAGGCCATGCTGCTGCAGCGCCAGATCGACGAACTGGCAGCCAGGGAGATGCTGGAAGAACCGGCGCTCAAGGCGAAGTTCAAGAAGCCGGTGACGCTGCAATTCCGCGATGCCAACCTGAAGATGGTGTTCGAGGCGCTTTCCCGCACCAGCGGCATCAATGTGCTGCTGGACAAGGACGTCAGGCCGGATCTGAAGACCTCGATCTTCGTCCAGGATGTTTCGGTGGAGGATGCGATCGACCTCATCCTGCTGCAGAACCAGCTGGAGAAGAAGATCGTCAGCGACACGACCGTGTTCATCTACCCGAACACACCCGCAAAGATCAAGGAATACCAGGACCTCAAGATCAGGAGTTTCCATCTCACCAACGCGGACCCGAAGCAGATGGTGGCCATGATCAAGACCTTGCTCAAGACGAAGGACATCTTCGTGCACGAGAAGACCAACTCGCTGGTCATGCGCGACACGCCCGAAGCTATCCGTCTGGCCGAGAAGATGGTCGCCGACCAGGACATCGCCGATCCCGAAGTGATGCTGGAAGTGGAGGTGCTGGAGATCAGCCGCTCGCGCCTGTCCGAGATCGGCATCAAGTTCCCCAGCCAGTTGACCCTCACGGCAGCGGGCGCCAGCGCCGACTCGGGGCCGACGCTTGAGGCGCTGAAGCACATCAACAGCAACAATATCCTGACCAGCCCGGCCACGGCGGTCACCCTCAACCTGATGCTGCAGGACAGCGACACCAATCTGCTGGCCAGTCCGCGCATCCGCGCGCGCAATCGCGAGAAGGCCAAGATCATGATCGGCGACCGCGTGCCGGTGATCACCAATGCCGTGACCCCGGTCACGACCGGTTCGCCGGTGATCACCGGCAGCGTGCAGTATCTGGATGTCGGCCTCAAGCTCGAAGTCGAACCCGAGATATATCTCGACAACGAGGTAGCCATCAAGATCAGCCTGGAAGTCAGTTCCATCATCAAGGAGGTGGAGAACAAGGTGTCGGGGACCCTTTCGTATCAAGTCGGCACCCGCAACGCTTCGACCGTGTTGCGCCTCAGGGACGGCGAAACGCAGATACTTGCGGGCCTGATCAATGACGAGGACAGGAACACCGCCAACAAGGTGCCGGGCCTGGGGCAACTGCCTTTGATCGGGCGCCTGTTCTCGAGCCACAAGGACAACGGCAGCAAAACGGAGATCGTTCTTTCCATCACGCCCCGCATAGTTGGCAACAATCGCCTTTCGGATGCACGCGTCGTCGAATACTGGTCCGGCACCGAAGCGAGCCTGCGCAGCAATCCTCTGGTGATGAAGCCGTCCGGATCTGTTGCGCTGAACAGCACCGCGGGAGCCGCAACGCTACGCGCGCAGACCGTGACGCCTCCTGCCACGCAGGTTGCTGCGTCCGTGCCGCAGACCTTCTCATGGACGGGGCCCAACCAGGCCAAGGTTGGGGACAAGATCAGCCTGACCCTCAATACCCAGACGCAGCAAGGCGTGAACGGTCTCGGCTTCCTGGTGGGCTTCGATCCGGCCGTGCTGAAGGCGACCGATGTTGTCGAAGGAGATTTCATGCAACAGGACAACCAGCCATCGAACTTCACCAAAACGATAGACCAGGCCAGCGGCCAGATACTGGTCGACCTGAAGGGGGCGGCGGCCGGCGGCGAGGGCAGTGTCGTCACGTTGACGTTCGAGGTGACTGCCGCCACGGCGCGATCTCCGGTCGTGGTCAGCCGCATCAATCCGACCGGCGCCAGCGGCGAGCCGCTGACGTTCACGGCGCCCGCGCCGCATTTCGTGGCGGTGGCGCAATGACGATGCCGGCCGGAAAAGGGTTCACGCTCATCGAGCTGGTCATCACGGTGGCCATCGTCAGCCTGCTGGCAACGGTGGTGCTGCCGCTGGCGGAACTGGCGGTGCAGCGCAACAAGGAGCATGAACTGCGCGTGGCGCTACGCGAAATTCGCACCGGACTGGATGCATACAAGCAGGCGGTGGACGAGGGGCGCATCGTCCACTCGGTGATCAGGTCGGGCTATCCCGCCTCGTTGAGAGTGCTGGTGGAAGGCATGCCGGATGCTGCCAGTCCGGACGGCAAGGGCAGGATCTATTTCCTGCGGCGCCTTCCGCGCGATCCGATGGCCGCCGACCCGGACACGCCGGATGAGGAAACCTGGGGCAAGCGCAGTTATGCAAGCAGCGCCGATGCACCGGAAGATGGGGAGGATGTGTTCGACGCATATTCCCTCTCCCCGGGGATCGGGATGAATGGTGTTCCCTACAGGGACTGGTGAGGAAGAATCTGATGGACCTGGAAATGACAGTTGTCCACGAAATACACGAAAGGACACGAACAGATCTGATTGCATGCCGGAGGCAATCAGATGATTCTGATTTCGTGGTTTTGCGAGCTTTTACCTTGCGGAGAAATGCCTGCTTACCCCACTTGTGTATTTCGTGGACCAAGCGAGGTGTTCGGGATGAAACGGCTTGCGCAAAATGCATTCACGCTGATCGAGCTTTTGGTGGTCATGGCGATCATCGCGACGTTGCTGACCATCGCCGTGCCGCGCTATTTCCACAGTGTGGAGAGATCCAGGGAGGCGGTGCTGCACCAGAATCTCGCACTGACGCGGGAGGCGCTGGACAAATTCTATGGCGACAACAACAGATACCCAGACAGCCTGGAAGATCTGGTCAGCAAGAAGTATCTGCGCAGCCTGCCTGCGGATCCGTTCACCGGCAATGCGACTTCGTGGCTGATCGTTCCGCCCGATTCCGCGGAGAAGGGGGGCGTCTTCGACATCAGGAGCGGTGCGCCTGGCAACGCGCGCGACGGTTCCGCTTACAAGGACTGGTGATGCCTGCACTGGACAAAAGTCGATATGATAGAAGGGGGAACTGGAGGCGGCAAGGCCGGGCAGGTGGTTTTACCTATTTCGGACTGTTGATTATTGTCGTTATCATGGGAGTGCTGCTGGTGACCGCCGGGGAGGTTTGGCACACTGCGCAGCGGCGCGAACAGGAGAAGGAACTGCTGTTCATCGGGAACCAGTTCCGGCAGGCCATCAATGATTATTACGAGCATACTCCCGGGAAGGAACTGCGCTACCCGGTGAGACTGGAAGATCTGCTCAAGGATCCGCGCTATCCGTCGACGCAGCGCTATCTGCGCAGGATATACAGCGATCCCGTCAGCGGCAGCGAGCAGTGGGGGGTGATCAAGGGGCCGGACGGGGAGATATACGGGGTACATAGCCTGTCCGAAGAAGAGCCGCTGAAAAAAGGCAATTTCAGTCTCGCCGATCGGGACTTCGAAGGCAGGAAGAAATATGCGGACTGGGTGTTCATGCATGTCCCCGGTCAGCGTGCAACGAGTTCGCCGCAGAGGCCTTGATGTTTAACCGTGTGTCCACATTGGAAAGCCGGAGGTCAAAATGAACGAGAAGAAGCGCGTACTGATAGTCGAAGACCACACTTTGCTGAGAGCCGGTCTGAGGGCGTTGCTGTCTCAGGACCCGGATATCGAAATCGTCGGGGAGGCGGATAACGGTCACGACGCAGTCAAGTTGATCGGGTCGCTCTCTCCCCACCTCGTCCTGACCGACCTGTCCATGCCGGGCATGAATGGGATCGAGGCCATCGTGGATATCAAGCGGCGTTATCCCGGGAGTGCATGTGCTGGTGCTGACCGTGCACAAGACGGACGAATACATCCACGAGAGCCTGCGCGCCGGGGCGGACGGCTACATCCTGAAGGACGCATCGCATGACGAATTGCGCATCGCGATCCGCAGCGTGCTGAACGGCAAGACCTATCTGAGTCCGGATATCTCGGCCAAGGTGATCAACGGCTACCTCGGCACCGACAAGGCGAACACGCCGCTCAGCACCTGGGACACCCTGACCCACCGCGAGCGGGAGGTGCTGAAACTGGTGGCGGAAGGGCACCCGAACAAATACATCGCGGATTATTTCTGCCTCAGCATCAAGACGGTCGAGAAGCACCGTTCCAACCTGATGAAGAAGCTCGATCTGCACAACGCGTCGATGCTTACCGCCTATGCGATAGAGAAAGGGCTGATCGCCACCTGAGCGCCTCGCCGGGCGGCAGGTAATGCGGGAGCTAGTCCCCGCATGCCCACGAGGCGCGTAGCGTGACCCCCCCATTCTTTCCAGCGTGCTCGAGAATACGCCGCCCGACAACGACGTGCGTTCCTTCATTTCGGCGAAGCGGAATTGCGGATCGGCGGCGGGATCGGACGGGGAGATGTGCGTTATTGCGGGCCGTATCGTCGGCGCGTCGCCTATGATCAGGTGGATCATGTCGTCGGCCAGGTGCATCACGAAGCGGATCTGGTCGGTGTTCGAGTACTTCGCGATGTTCTTGAAGGCGGACTCGATGATGCGGTAGATGTCGATCTTCAGATGCGAGGGGATCGTTCCTTCCCGCAACGATATCTCCCTCTGGATGCGTATTTCCGGGTGCTGGTGTTCGAACTCCCGGCAGAACCAGTTGAGGGTCGGCAACAGGCCGAGGTCGTCCAGGCTGGAAGGGCGCAGTTGGGTCGCAATGGTGCGGACTTCATGGATGGCGCTCTGCAGCACCGGCACGATGGACTCCAGCGGTTGCGTGTCTTCACCGCAGGCTCTCGCCAGTTCCGTGCTCTCCATGTTGATCTTGATCGCGCTCAGCGTCTGTGCAAGACCCTCGTGCAGGTCGGTCGCAATCTTCTTCTTTTTGAGTTCCTCGCCTGTCAACAAGCTTTTGGAAAGCATCTCCAGCGAGGCCGTCCTTTCCCGAATGGTCTTGTGCTGGGTGTGGATGATGTTCCTGGCATGCCGCACGACAAATAACAGCATGGCATACAACAGCGCCAGGATAAGCTCGGCTCCCGCCAGGAAGTAGAGCAGGACGCTGTCGCTTTCCTCGACCAGGTGGCTCATGTCGGTGCGGGTCTCGAACACGCCGAGGACGGGTGCACCCGGGCCGCTACGGATCGGAGTGAAAGTCAGCATCCGGTTGTCTTCCGCGCTGCTCTCCGCAAAGACGCGACCGAGCATGTCGCGAAAAACCATGAAACTGAAAACCTCACCGTTGATGGCCGACTGGAAGCCCGGGTCGCCGCTGTGGTCTGTGGAGACCGGCTCGGCCAGCGTCGAGAAGGCCACGGCGCCGTCGCGCGTATAGATCCTGATGCTGCCCACCGATGTGTTCTGCGTCATCCTGTACACGTGTGTCGCCACCTCGTCAGGCAAGCTGCGCGACACGATCTTGTCCTTGCCGGTGTTGCTTACCGTGGCAAGGTACGCCGTAAGCTCAGGGCCGACGGAACTCAGGGCGGTCTGTGCCACCGCAAGGTTATTGGTTTTCGCCAGATGGTCGATCCAGCGTATGGTCACGTGCCGGTAAAACAGGGTCAGCAGCGCCGCAGCGACGAAAATGATGATGAAGCTGGTTACCGAATAGAAACGCAGTAATTTGAACATGCCAATCTTGTTGCTCTCAGGTTGCCGGTTGGGAGGCACTTTGCAGCACAATTAAGGAACGGGCAACCCCGGATTTACTGTCTTCACTGTATTGAAACGCAGATTGTTCGTGCATAACCTGCGAGCGCAACAATGGTAAACATCCATCCGCACGGAGGGAACCATGAAACCATTGCGACGCATCCAGTTATGGTCAGCGCTTACTTCAGTCCTGGTGACGGGGCTCTGCCTGTTGCATCCGGCACTGGCAGACATCTACGCTTACACGGCGAGTGACGGTACGGTGAATCTGAGCAATGTGCCGGCGGATGATCGCTACAAGATCGTGGTTCAGGCACCGGTCATCGGCCCGGCTCCGGCGGCTACGGACGTAGCGCCGCCGACGATTGCGCAAAAGGCGCATTACGACCGTATCGTCAATGAGGTGGCGAAGACCTACGGCCTGGACAGCGCATTGCTGCATGCCGTGATCTCGGTGGAATCGCGCTACAAATCGGATGCCGTTTCAAGGAAGGGGGCGGTGGGTTTGATGCAGCTCATGCCGGTCCTTGCCCGGCACTATGGAGTGGCCGATCCGCGGGATCCGGTGCAGAACCTGCACGGCGGGGCCAAGCACCTTCGACACCTGCTCAAGGCATATAAAAACGATGTCAGCCTGGCGCTGGCCGCCTACAACTCGGGCGAGACTGCGGTCGCCAGGCACGGCAGACGGATTCCGCCGTTCCGTGAGACCACGAGCTACGTGCCGCGCGTGCTGGGTTTTTACCGCAAGTACCGGGCGGAAGCGCTCTAGCTATATCCCGTAATGCGGTAGTCAGGCAGATTACCAACATCCAGACAGGCTATGGAAGGGACTGGATTCGTGATCGCGTCTCTCCGGGGAAGGCCGGGAGACTGTGCTCAATCGTCATCATCGTCCCGACTGCGATCATCTTTCCCTCTGCGACCACTTTCGCGTTTCCCGAACTCACCGCGGATGTCGTGTTCGTCGGCACTGCGGTGGCATTCGACGCAATTGTCGAAATCGCGGATGCCCTCCTCGATATGCTCGCGGCGAATGCTGGAGAGCGAGTGCTCGTGGCAGCCGTAGCAGGTATAGCGGCTGTAGTCGTTGCGCACATGACAGGTCGCGCAGCGCGTGTCGTGGTCGCGGTCCAGCGTGAAATACTTGTCGTGGTTGAACGTCGCCGGCACCCATTTGTCCTGGCTGTGGCACTGGCTGCAATTGCCGCTGATCTTCCGGTGCAGCGCATCGGCAGGCGACTTGTGGCAACTCTGGCATTGCGCGCGTGTTTCCTTGTTAAGCAATGCATGGTCGAAGCGGCCCTGCTGGCGGAAGCGCTTCACGCCGGCATGATCGCTATGGCAGGCCACACAATCCTGGCTGACCAGCTTCTGGTGGAAGGGCGTTGCGGTGAGCGGTTTGACGATGGGCAGGCCTGCTGAAGTGAGCCGGCCGATCTCCTGCGGCTTGTGGCAGGTCACGCAACGGCTGGAAGCCGCCCCGCCGAGTGGCGTGTGGCAGGCGAAGCAATCCGTTTCCAATTGTTTGTGGCCGGGGATCAGCTTGCCCGGTCCGACCATCAGGTTGGGATAGATGAATACCAGCACCGCCAGCACGATCAGGTTGGCCGCCAGAATGAACTTGAGGATGCGGCTCATGCCCAGCCCCAGAACAGGAAGATGCTGACGATGTGGCCCAGCGCCAGCACGGTGAAGACGATGAAGATCGGGATATGCACCTTGCGCCACCTGGCCATGGTGTCGAGGCTCACCGCGTCCCAGAACACGGCCTGTTCCACTTCGCTCCGCGACAGCCCGCGCAACTGGTAGTGTTCGCGCTGGCCCTGCACATGGCGGCGAGAGCGATCCAGCAGCAGCTTGCCGACCAGGCCGCTGATCACGTTCACCCCCATGGCCACCGTTGCCAGCCAGGGCAGGATGGCATTGAAATGCACGCCGGCATGGATCAGTACCATCAACGAGCCCAGCCAGGCACCGAACTCATGCAGCCTGAGCAGGGTCTTCGGATCTCCCCGCGTGATGTATTTGCGCTTGCGCAGCGAATAGGTGAGCGAGCGCTATGATCAGGAGTGTCCCGGGAATGCCTAGGTAGCGGCCGACCCAGACGAGGTTCATTCGATGCAGGAGATAATCGCCTGCCAAGGTGGCTGCGGCCAGCAGGCCGAGCAGCAGGGTGAAGGGCAGGATGTGCTGGCGCCAGAGCGAGGTTGTCATCTATATCTCCAGAGTGACACTGGTCTTGGGAGTGCAGACGCAAAGCAGGCAGGTGCCCGGCTCCGGGTCGTATTCCGGTGGCTGGCGATAGGCCACTTCGCCGCTTTGGATCGTCGTCTGGCAGATGCCGCAACCGCCGGCACGGCAGCCGGAACTGGCGGTGATGCCATTCGCTTCGGCGAATTCGAGCAGGCTGGCGGCAGCGGGCTGCCACGGCAACTGCTTGCCGGACTGCGCAAAGGTCACGACGATGTCCGCAGCCGGGGTCCCGGTTTGCACCGCGGTCACTGTGGACTGCCTGAGTCTGATCGATGCCGGGCCGAACGCCTCGAAGTGGATATGTGCATCCGGCACCCCCCAGTCTTCCAGCGCCGGCACCAGGCTTTCCAGCAGCGGGGTGGGGCCGCAGATGTAATAGTGATACGGCTTGAGCGGCAACTGCATGCGCAACAGTTGCACATCGATGCGGCCGCTGTGCTGATGATCGCCGGCCATGTCTTCGGGCAGCGGATCGCTGAAGCAGAAACGCAAACGGAAATTCGGATGTGCAGCCGCCAATGCCTCCAGATGTTCCCGCATCACCAGTTCGCGCCCATTGCGCACGCCGTAGAACAGCCAGATCTCGCGCCCGGGTTGTTCGGAAAGAGACCAGTTCAACATGCTCAGCATCGGCGTGATGCCGATGCCGCCGCCGATCAGCACCACCGGCGCATCGCTGCGGTCGATGTGGAAGTGACCTGACGGCGCACGCACTTGCAAGCGGCTGCCGACTGCAACCTGGTCATGAAAGAAAGTGGAGGCGCGTCCCGGTGGCACTTGGCTGCCGCCGGGTGGCGGCACACGTTTGACCGAGACGCGGTAGCCATCCTGGCGAGGTGCATCCGACAGCGAATAGCAGCGGAGGATTTGTTCGGTGGCCGTTGCCTTCGGTACGTCGAGGCGAAAGGTCAGGAACTGGCCGGGCAGATAGGGCGGTAGTGATAGTCCGTCTTCCGGCACGAGGTAGAACGAGCAGACCGACTGCGCGGCATCCTCGACGACTTTGCGGTCGACCCTGAATGTACGGTAGCCCGACCAGGCGGCAATGACCGGCTCTTCTTCCTCGCTCGGTCCTGCCGGCATCGCCGGCAGATTCAACTCCGCCGCTCCGCTGCGCAGGGCCTGATAGCCCTGCCAATGGCGCCAGAAGCCGATGCCGAGATAGACCGCCAGTTGCAGCGCGATGCCCGAGGCGATCCAGAGCAGCAAAGAAAGTGAGGTCATGCCTCTACCCTCCCGGCATGGATTCAGTCAACGAAGTAAATACTTCGTGCGGCCCCCGAGGACCACGACGACAAGACAACCATACGAAGTGGCACCTGGCCGGTTGTACGAGATTGATCAGGGCATCCTCCATATTACAAGAGCCGCAGCCGCAATAAGTTCGCTTCTGATATTCGCTGGCCACATCATACGCTCACGTTCAGTCAAACAACTCTTTCCAGAATGACTGTTTGCCACGGTAGCCGTGGTGGTCGTCGTGATGTTTGTCATGGTGGCCATGCCTGCTTTCATATTGCTGAGACATTGTTCGGGGAGTATGCATCTCGCGTACTGATGCAATATTTGCCGGTTCGCCCAGGCTGCGTTCAATGATCTTGTCCAGTTCACCTCGATCCAGCCAGACGCCACGGCATTGCGGGCAATAATCGATTTCGATGCCAGAACGCTCAGTCATGAGCAGGTCTGAGTTGGGACATATAGGACATTTCATGATTTCTCCTTCTCCAGATTGGCAGTCATGCCAGAACTCTTACGTCCAGACTGAAATTGTCGGAAGGCAAGATAACGAGGCAATCTTAAGTATTGCTTAATGCAGCATGAATAGTCGGTATTTGATGCATTCAACTGCTTCATGGATCGGTATGCCAGTCTCCGCCGGAAGCCTGCGCGGCTATGCCTGGACCTTGAAGCCCAACGGGCAGTGGGCGCCACTGCGCGCAACGCCACTGGCAAGAAGAAATAGGAGTCGAATTGTCGCGACGCAGGAGATGCACCGGGAATTCATGGTGCATCCCGTCCGTTTCAGGGGATCTCCGCGTCCGGCATGCGGTCGAGGATGACGATGGTCTTGGCGAGCATGCCGCGCGCTTCGCGATGGTTATCGTAGTAACGCGGGTTGGGCACCATGGCGGCGAGTTTGGCGGCCTGCTCGGGGCCGAGCTGCGCCGCGCTGACGCCGAAGTAATGCTGTGCCGCTGCTTCCGCCCCGAACACGCCATTGCCCCATTCGATGATGTTCAGGTAGATCTCGAAGATGCGCTGTTTGTCCATCACCGCTTCCAGCATCAGCGTGATGATGCGCTTCCTCGCCCTTGCGCCACGGCGTGCGCTTGGTGGAGAGGAACAGGTTCTTCGCCAGTTGCTGGCTGATGGTGGAGCCGCCCGCCACGATCTTGCCCTTCTTCAGGTTCTTCTCGTACGCCTTGGCGATGCCTTCCCAGTCGAAGCCCTCGTGATCGACGAAGCGCGCGTCCTCGGCGGCGATGAGCGCGCGCTTGAGGTTGTTGGATATCCTTTTGTACGGCACCCAGCGATGCTTCAGCCCGGCCTTCGGGTTCTTGTCCTGCATCACCTCCAGACGGTCTTCCATGAAGGCGCTGGTCGCGGGGTCGAACTTGATCCACCAGCAGATGTGGGCGAACAGCCACAGTTGGTACAGCACCAGCAGGGCGAACAGACCGAGCAGGATGCGCCAGAACAGGCCTTTCACTTTCTTCATTTGCGCAACTGCTCCAGTACAGGCCGGGTGTCCGGGCGCACGTTGCGCCACAGATAGAACGCCTCCGCTGCCTGCTCCACCAGCATGCCCAGGCCGTCGGACACGATGTCGGCACCCTGCTTGCGTGCGAACGCCATGAACGGCGTCTCGCGCCCGTACATCATGTCGTAGGCCAGGGCGCCGGGCTTGAACAGGCCATCCGGCAGCGGCGGTAGTTCATCCTTCAGGCCGCTGGAAGTGGCGTTGATGACCAGGTCGAATTGCCTGCCGGCCAGTTCGTCATAGCGTTTCGCATACACCGTACCGGCGCCTTCGAATTCGTCAGCGAGCACTTGCGCCTTGTCTATGGTGCGGTTGGCGATGACCACGCCCAGCCCGGCGTTGAACAGCGGCCAGATCACGCCCGCCGCCGCGCCGCCGGCGCCCAGCAGCAGCGCGTCCTTCCACATCAGTTTGAAGCCCAGATTGTTCTCGATGTCGGCGAGCAGGCCGGCGCCGTCGGTGTTCGCGCCGAGTATCTGCCCGTCCTGGAACAACAGCGTGTTTACCGCCTTCGCGTCGCGCGCGCGGTCGCCCAGGCGGTCGCACAACTTGAATGCCTCGAACTTGAACGGCACGGTGACGTTGCAGCCCTTGTAGCCTTCCGCGCGCAGGCGCTGCACGGTCGCGGCGAAGCCGTCCAGCGGCGCTTCGATGGCTTCGTAGCTCATGTCCTGCCCGGTCTGTTCGGCGAACAGCTTGTGGATCAGCGGCGACTTGCTGTGCGAGATGGGGTTGCCGAGGACGGCGTAACGGTCGGTCATGCTGGTGCGTGCGTCTGAAAAGGGTGCAGATTATAGCGGATGCCGGGGCGCAGGCTGGTCCACGAAACAGCAACATCAATTTGTCCACGAAATACACGAAATACACGAAAGAAAAGCCAATCCGGTGTGTTCCGTTTTCGTGCTTTTCGTGAATTTCGTGGACTGATGCTTTTGAACTTGCCCTGCGGCTTATGCCGAGAGGGGCAACACGACATGCGCTTCCAGTCCGCCTGCAGGATGGTTGGTCAGCGCCAGCTCACCGTTGTGGCGCAGCACGATGTTGCGCGCGATGGAGAGGCCCAACCCCGTCCCGCCGGTCTCGCGCGAGCGCGAATGCTCGATGCGGTAGAACGGGGTGAACACTTGCTCCAGCAGTTGCGGCGGGATGCCGGGTCCGAAGTCGCGGATGCGGATGTGGCACTGGCGCGCATCGCGGCCCAGCGAGACCTCGGCGCGCTGGCCGTACTTTACGGCGTTGTCCAGCAGGTTGGAAAGCGCGCGGCGCAGCGCCAGCGGGTATGCCCTCAACTGCACTGCGGTACGCTCGACGTAATCAACTCGCTGCCCTGCCTCGACTGCGTCGCTGCACAGGCTGTCGAGCAGCGAATCGAGGTCGAGCAGTTGCGCAGCTTCGCTGCTGTCCAGGCTGCGCGACAGTTCCAGCCCTTCCTGCAACATCTGCTGCATGGCCCGCATGTCTCCCACCAGTTTGTCGCGTAGCGCCGCGTCCGGCAGTTTCTCAAGGCGCAGGCGCAGCCGCGTCAGCGGGGTCTGCAGGTCGTGGGTGATGGCGGCCAGCATGCCGGTGCGCTCGCGCACGTCTTCGTAGATGCGCTTCTGCATGCGGTTGAAGGCGCGTGTGGCGGCGCGCACTTCGTTCGTGCCCTGTTCCGGCAGCGGATCGCCGGCGCGCGCGATGTCGAGCTTGTCTGCGGCGTCCGCCAGCTGGCGCAGCGGACGGGTGGCGATGCGCGCCACCAGCCAGGCGAGCAGGCCGATGCACAACGCGAACAGCAGCATGGCGCTCCAGGGCGGCGGCGGGAAGGCCTGTTCGCGTAGCGGCGGCATGGGGATGATCAGCATGATCGCGCTGCCATCCGGCAAGGTGAGATGTACGCGCTGGCACAGCAGCGGCGCAGGCATGCGCCGGAACCTTCGTACTTCTCCGTTGGCACAGGCGGCCTTGTCCGGCAGTTCGGCCGCGACGCGCACATCGTCCAGGCGGCGCTGCAGCACTTTCCCCAGTAGCTCGTCCCGCCCGCCAAACGGTCGGGCGTCCCCGCGTTCCACGCGTCCGCGTATGCCCATGCCGTGCGGCATGCGCAGAAAGGCGTCGTACTCCGACTGCGGCAGGTCCTCCAGCGTATCGAGCAGGTCGTCAATCTCGCTGGCCAGGTGATGGGCGCGCACGCGCTCGAACATTTCCTGCTGCCTGCTGTGCGTGAGCAACATGGTGGCGGCGGCCGTCACGACGATGCCCACCAGCAGGATCAGGAACAGGCGGCCGTGCATGGAACGGAAGATCGCGAACATGTCATGCACTCCGTTTCACGCTGGCCGCGAGCAGGTAACCTTCGTTGCGCAGCGTCTTGATGAGTTGGGGCGCGCGCGCATCGTCGCCCAGCTTCTGGCGCAGGCGGCTGATGTGCAGGTCGATGGAGCGGTCGAGCGGATCGGTCTCGCGGCCTTGCGTCAGCGACAGCAACTGGTCGCGGCTGAGTGCGCGGTTGGGGCGTTCCAGCAGCGCCTTGAGCAGGCGGTACTCGCCGCCGGAAAGCGCAACGACCAGCCCGCCGCTGTTCTGCAACTGGCGCGTGGCTCTCGTCCAGCGTCCAGTCGGCGAAATGCCATTGCGCTGGTGCGGAGGATTCGGCGACCGTTCCCTGGCTGCGGCGCAGCACGTTGCGGATGCGCACCAGCAACTCGCGCGGCTCGAACGGCTTGCACAGATAGTCGTCCGCGCCCATCTCCAGCCCCAATATGCGGTCGAGCGGCGCGCTGCGCGCGGTAAGCATGATGACCGGGATGGAAGAGTGCGCGCGCAGATCGCGGCACAGGGTCAGCCCGTCGTCGCCGGGCAGGGTGAGGTCGAGCACGATAAGGTCGATGGGCGTGCCGTCGAGCACCTGCCGCATCGTATTGCCATCCTGCGCGGTGCTGACGTGCCAGCCCTGCTCGCCGAGATAGTCGGCCAGCAGGCTGCGGATGTCCGCATCGTCATCCACGATCAGGATGCGCGGTGCTGTGGCGGGAGTTGTCATGGCGCGGACATTACAACGAAATCCGCGCTTGCGGGCAATTGATACAAATCCGTACAAATTCGCCGTCGCGCGACATATGCCGGATACATGGTGCGGGTTAAATGTGCAGCGTGCTTCACGGCACGACATTCAACTCAATCATGGAGAACTGATATGAACAAGTTATTGAAGATGTTATTGGCAGGCGCCACGATTTTTGCCGTGTCGGCAAACGTATATGCGCGCGGCGGCGAGGACTGCGACTACATGGAACGCGGCGCGATGATGCGCATGAACCCCGAGCGCATGGAAAAGATGCACGAACAGCATCTGTCCAGATTGCACGAAAAACTGAAGCTGTCCGCGCAGCAGGAAACCGCGTGGAAGAAGTTTGCCGCACACGAGCCGATGCGCGGAAAGATGGATCGCCCGGACCCGGACGAGATGGAAAAACTGAACGCGCCGCAACGCCTGGAAAAAGCGCTGGAGCACATGCGCACGATGGAAAAGAACCTGACCGAGCACCTGACTGCACTGAAGGAGTTCTACGCGGTACTGACGCCGCAACAGCAGAAAACATTCGACGAGCAAATGCCGGGGTTCGGAGACCGTGGGCAACGCCACGGCCGATAAAACCGGTTTTAACTCATCTTGCCGGCAGGTGCGATCATGAGTACGGTTGCGCCTGCCAGTGCCATTGCCCAGACGATGGCTGCGCCCGCAGGCAGATCGAACCAGACGGAAAGCAGCAGACCTGATGCGTAGCCTGTAATACCGATGGCGAAGGCAAGCGGGTATTGCCGTTTAGTACGGCGATGCGTCACCAGCGCAGGCACGATCAGGCTGGCGAACACCAGGTAGATGCCGACCAGTTGCACCGAGGCGGTGATGGCGACCGCGAACAGGGCATAGAAGCCGAAGTTCCCAAGGTGTCGTCGGAAGCCGTTCCACACAGTGAGCAGGATGGCGGTGAGCAATGCGGTGGCGATGAGTTGCGTATCGTTCACCCACAGGATCTGCCCGACCAGCAGGTCTTTCAGGTGTTCGCCCGCATGCACGTCGCGGCTCATCAGCAGGATGCCGAGGCTGGCGGCGAGCACGAAGGTGAGGCCGATATAGGCTTCTTTCACCTCGGGGGCGCGGCGCTCGATCCAGGTCAGCAACGCCGCACCGCACAGCGCACTGGTGGCGGCGACGAGTTGCACCAGCAGCGGTTGGTCAGCGAGGTCGAGCAAGCCGGCGATGACTACGCCGAGTCCGGCGATCTGCGCCACCGCGAGGTCGGCGAAGATCACGCCGCGCTGCAGCACGCGCATGCCGAACGGGATATGGGTTGCGAGCACCAGCAGGCCGGCGAGGAAGGCAGGAAGGAGGATGTCGAGTTCAACGGTGTTCATAAGTAAGTCCTGTCATCCACGAAAAACACGAAAGGACACGAAATGGGGCAGGCCCTGCAGGTTTTCAATTTCGTGCTTTTCGTGTCTTTCGTGGACATGGTTTTGTCATTTAGCCCCAGCCAGCAATCGCGCAATCGTGTCATCGAACAGTCCATACAAGTCTTTCGCCGCATCGCTCCCGCCCACCGTGTAAGGTAGTTCCACTGCGGCGATATGCGCACGCTCTGCGATCCACTCCGAAGGGCGGGCGTCCTGATACGCCGCGCGCAACACCATCCTGGCCGGATGTTGCTGCAGTGCGACCAGCACTTGCGACAGGTGTGCAGCGCCGGGTTCCATGCCGGGCTTGGGTTCCAGCGTCGCTACTTCCTGCAAGCCCAGCCACCCGCTCAGGTAGGGAAAGCCCTTGTGCTGCACGATCACCGCTACGTTCTTGAGCGGCATGGCCTGTTTCTCCCACCTCGCTATCGCGGCACGCCATTGTTGCGTGAAGCCGGCAAGGCGCTGCCGATATCCGGTTGCGTGCGCCGGGTCGAGCTGTATCAGGCGTGTTGCGAGCGCTTCTGCAACGGGCAGGAAGTTGCGCGGGTCGGTCTGGATGTGCGGATTGCCCTGTGCGTGCACATCGCCCTCGCCGCGGTCCAGTCTGGTCGGCACTTCCAGCATGTGCACCACGGAGGCGGACTCGAAGTAGCCTGCACTGCCGGGTTGCACCTTGGCGTTGCCGGACTCGCGCAATACCACCGGCAGCCACGCCGTCTCCAATTCCGCGCCGGTGCACACCACCAGGTCCGCGCGGCGCGCCCGTGCGATCAGGCTGGGACGGGCTTCGATGCGATGCGGGTCTTGCAGCGCAGTTGTCGCGGTGTAGATGGTCGCCTGTTCGCCGGCGAGTTGTTGCGTGAGCGCGGCCCATTCCGGCTCGCAGGCGAACACGTTGAGCGCGGCGTGGGCGTGGTGCTGAGCAGTAGCAGAACTGCGAGAGACAAGAGCCAGAGACTTCCTGCAGATTTATGAAGGATGATCGTAACTGGTCTTGTCTTTTGCCTTTCTCTTGTTCTGTGTCTGTGGTGCTTCGATGCTCAGAATCCTAGTAACGGTGTGCGCCATGCGCGCCCAGGCTCATGATGTACTGCACGAACAGCTGGTTGTCGGCCAGGCCCTGGCGCGAGTTGTCATGCGCCAGTTGCAGGCGCAGGCGCGAGAATTCGCTCGGGCTGTAGTCCAGCATCCAGCTGATGCGCGACGGGTTGAAAGCGTAGTCGGCGATGACGTTGCCGGCATTCAGCGCGCCGACCTGGGCAATACCCGGGTCGAGGCGGTCGTAGCGCAGCCCGCTGCGCCAGCGCGGCATGAACTGGTACACGCCCTGCATATACCAGCCGCTTTGCGTGACGGCGTAGCTGTCGGTGATGTTCGCAGCAGCGGTGTCGTAGGTCAGGTCGCCGTTCTCCTTGCGCCGGAAATACTCGGCCTGCAACTTCACGTAGCGGTTGCGCATGTTGCCGTCGGGCGCGTACTTCCACACGAGATCCAGGCCGACGGTCTGGCTGTCGCCGCTGAACAGGTTGGTCACCGCGTTGCCGTTCCGGTCCGGCACGTCCATGCTCTCGGCGTCCACACGCCGCGTGCGATGCAGCGAGGCACCGGCGCGCCAGCTCTGTTCGATGCCGATGTCGTCGCCGACATGCAGGAACAGCACGCCTGCGCCGCTGCCGTTCTTCGCCCTGTCCGTGCCGGGGAAGCCGCGCCCTTTGCCGATCTCGCCGCCCAGCTCGATGAACAGTTCGGTCGGCGCGAGCCACTTGAGTTGCACGCCATCTTCGCCCAACTGGTTTTCCCACAGCGTGGCGTAGACCAGCGGCTGATCGACGAAATCCCAGGCGTGCGCGTGCTGTTCGTTGAGATAGCCGAGGCCGGAGAAGTAGCGGCCGAACTTGAGATTGAGGCCGTCGCCGAGCGATGTCGTCTGCACGAAGGCGTTCTCCACGCTGATACCGCCGGCGGGATCGAGCGCCAGGGTGGCGACGCCGCGAAATTGCGGGTCGATGTTGGCCGAGATGCCCATCTCCGACTCGCCGAGGTTGAAGCCTTGCTCATGCCCCGGATTGGGATTCATGGCGAAGCCGGTGGCGGGGATGGCCGGATCGCGCTGCAGGCTGGCATAGGTGCCCGACAGGATGAGCGAGAAGGCGGGATTGAAGGCGCTCTCGCCACCAGAAATGTCAGCGGCAGATGCGCCGAGGGGATGACTCAACAGTACGGCGATCGCCGTACTGCGAACAAATACGTTTGAACATGTCTTATCTCCGGAAATAGTGATCAAAGTCACATTTCTTGTAGGAGCCAGCTGCTGGCGAAGATTATTCAGTTGCGCTCGGAGCAAGTGGTCCCAGCCATGGGCTGCTAATGAAGCGGAGCGAGGCGGGGCGCGCGCCGCGAAGGCGGCGAACGCGATGGAGCGGTAAGGAGCGGAATGGGTGGAGAGGTTCGCTTCCGCGGGTGAAGCGAAATCGAAATGAACGCTGCTGCTGCCGACCGCACTGCCGATCTGCGCGTAGGCCGCGCACAACTCGCAGTGATTGTCGTGCGGCAGCGATTGGTCCTGCGACTGTTCTGCCAGCGTGTGCGCAATACCGTGCGTCATCGTGCCTTGCTGGGCGAACAGCAGGGCGATGACGAGCAGCGATTGCAGGATGGCGCGTGAACATGCGGGGCATTCTAGTTTCAAACTACTCGCTTTCCAGCCGGTCGGTGCTGGTGAACATCCAGGTGCGGGTGATGCTGAGAACGTCGAGCTCCTTGCGGATGTCCGGCGGGAACGGCGCGTAGGGCGCCGCGAGTTTGACGATGCGCACCGCGGAGGCGTCCAGGATGCGCTGGCCGGAGGGACGGTTGATCTCGACGCTTTCCACGCTGCCGTCGGAGCGGATCGAAACCGTGAGGGTGAGCTTGCCGTAGATCTTCTGGCGGCGCGCCATCTCGGGGTAGTTCAGGTTGCCGATGCGTTCGACCTTGGTGCGCCAGTCTTCCACGTACTGGGCATAGCGGTATTCCTGCGTGCGTGCGCCGATGAACTTGCGCTTGGGCATCTTCTCGTACATGGTGAGGGTCTTGTCGATCTGCGCTTCAAGCCGCACGATCTCCAGCGCGCGCTGCACCAGGTCTTCTCCATTGGCCTTGTCGCTGCGCTGCTGCCGCTGATCTTTTTCTTCCGCCACGCTGTAGTCGCTCTTGCTGCGCGCCAACAGGCGTTTGGTTTCCTGCTCCAGCTGGCGCACGCGCTGGGTGGTCTGTTCCAGCGTGAAACGCTGCGCATCGCCAAGCACCGGGAATGGGGTCTTGGCGCTGACGTCATCCTCGACGTTGCCGCCGCCGTCGAGATTGCTCTGCGCAAAGGCGGTGGCGCTGTTCGGGCGGTTGCGCGAACTGCTGTTGACCAGCACGACCTCGAGCGGCTGGCTGATGGAGCGGAGCTTGGCCGGGTCGGGAAGGACGAAACTGATGCCGAACAGCACGAAGGCGTGCAGCGAAACCGAGAACAGCACGGCGAACGTCAGGCGTGGCTTGGGCAGTCGCAGCGCGTTGACGACAGGCGGTCTCATGCGGGGACTTCCACTTGGGCGTGGTAACGCGCATCGAAATTCAGATCGAGCAGGTCGACCGAGGCTATCTCCAGCATCACTCTGGTGTTGGGCGGCAGTTCAGGCAGCGAGGGGATGCGGCCGACCAGCGGGATGCCGGTGAACTTGACCAGGTTCTCGCGCAGCACCAGAGCCTCCGCCTGCTTCACATCCTCCTGCAGCAGCCAGCGCAGGCACCAGTAGCGTTCCATGTCGCGCTGGAATTCGTTGTAGGTGGTGTAGGCGGTGTCGAAGTCGCGCAGGATGGCGAACAGCGCGGTATCGTTCCTGGCATAGGCCGGCGCTTCCTCGCGCAGCACGCTGATGAGCTGGCGCTGGTTGACCAGGTCGACATAGCGCCGCAGCGGCGAACTCGACCACGCATAGTGCGCCACGCCCAGGCCCTGGTGCGGCGCGGCGACGGTGCTCATCTTCACCTTGCCGTTGTTCTGCGTGCGGTAGATGCCGGCCACGTCGTGGTCGGCCAGCAGTTTGCCCCAGGTGCTGTTGGCGAGGATCATCAGTTCCGACACTACCTTGTCGATGGGCGAGCCGCGCAGGCGGTGGCCGATGGTGATGCGGTCGTTCTCGACGGTAAAGGTGTAGTCGATCTGCTGCGTGCTGTTGTCGGCGGACTTGCCGCGCGCCGCTTCCAGCTTGTTGGCGAAATCCCACAGCAGTTTGAGTTCGGGGGCGTAGGCGTAATCGAGCTTGCCCGCCGCCAGCGTCTCTTCGTTGAACAGCGGTTCCAGCGTGTCGTGGCGCAGGTTGGCGGCGATGTGCAGGCGCTCGATGCGGCTCTCGCTGCCGAGCACGGCCAGGGTCTCCGCCTCCGCTTCCACGTACAGCGAAAGCGCGGGGCACACCTTGTCCGCGTTCAGCGTGAAGGCCTGCACCACGTTGTCCGGCAGCATGGTGATCTTGTCGCCCGGCATGTACACGGTGGACATGCGCTGCGCGGCGATGGCGTCGATGGGGGTGTTCGGCGCGATGCACAAGCGCGGGCGCGGCGATGTGGATGCCGATGCGCCAGTTGCCGTTCGCCAGTTTTTCGAGCGAGAACGCGTCGTCGATCTCGGTGGTGCTGGCGTCGTCGATGCTGAAGGCGGTGACGGGCGCCAGCGGCAGCTCGGGATGCTCGTCCACCGTCACCTCGGGGAAGCCGGTGCCGCGCGGGAAGTTCTCGAACAGGAACTGGTTCAGATGGTAGTCATGCGTGGACGGCAGCGCGCCGCAGCGCTCCAGCAGATGCGCCGCGGACAGATGCGTGGCGGCGCAGGCCGCTTCCAGCGCCTTGACCTCGATGGTGTTGCGGTCCGGCTTGTACAGCAGCATCGCCAGTTTGTCGGCGAATTCGGCGGGCAACTGGAAAGTGCCGAGTTGCTCGGTGTAGCGCGCCTGCAGTTCGGCTTGCAGGCGCTTCTTCTCGGCGCTGGCCAGCGCGGACTTGAGCGCGTCGGGCGGCGCGGCCTTGTAGCGGCCCTTGCCCTTCTTGTAGAAGTGCATCGGCGACGAGTGCAGGCGGATCAACGCCCCTGCTGCTTCGATGGGATTCGGCGCATGGCCGAAATATTCCTGCGCCAGCGCACCGAAGTCGAACTCGTCCTGCGGCGAGGCTTCCCACAGGAAATCCACGTCGATGCCGGCCGCCACCTGTTCCGCCTGCGCCATGAATTCGGACAGGCCGGGCTGGGCGAAACGCAGCATCACGTTGGCCGACTTGATCTTGCTGCGCTTGCCGTGGGTGTTCTCGACCTGCAGGGAGGTGGTGTTATCGGTAAGGATATTGCCAACCTTGAAACCGCCGTCTTCTTCGTAAAATATGTTCATTGGGAGATGCTGAAAAAATTCCCGCGGATTATACCCCGACGCCCGCGCTGAACTTCGTTCGTGTTAATCTGTCTTCGACTCGCTGCCTGGAAAACAGGCGGGTTCATCAACACTACGGGAGAAGAAGCATGAAGGCTTTTACAGGATTGATCGTGGCGGGTTGTCTGGCATGTGCTGCACCGCTGGCGCTGGCTTGTGACGGAAAGTATTGCGCCACTTATGGCGGTGCCAATTTCAAGGAAATGGACAAGAACGGCGACGGCGCGATCAACAGGAAAGAATTTGACGCTTTCCACGGCCAGCGTTTCAAGGATATGGACGCCAACAAGGACGGCAAGATCAGCCAGGACGAGATGGGCGGCATGCACGGCCAGATGATGGGAAAAAGGCCGATGATGTTCGACCAGCGTTTCGACGAGACGGATATCAATGATGACGGCGCCTTGAGCAAGGACGAGGCGGAGATTGGCATGCCGATGCTGTTTGCGCATTTCGACGAGTACGACGCGAACAAGGACGGCAAGATATCCAAAGATGAAGTGGCTGCACGCATGCAGCAGATGCATGGACAGATGCGCGACAAATGCGACACGGGGATGAAGCCCGAGCAGAAATAAGCGTCGCGCGTCATCAGTACCAACGAACAGGCCAGCCGCAAGCTGGCCTGTTCGTTTTTCCGGCGGGGATTTGGGCCAATGTGGCGCGGAATGTTACCATCCGGCTTATTTTGCATATTCGGGGAAGCATCATGGCAGGCCACAGTAAATGGGCGAACATTCAACACCGCAAAGGGCGCCAGGACGCCAAGCGCGGCCAGATATTCACCCGTCTTATCAAGGAGATCACGGTTGCGGCCAAGCTGGGCGGCAGCGACCCGGACATCAATCCGCGCCTGCGCCTGGCGATGGAAAAGGCCTATGACCAGAACATGCCCAAGGACAACGTCGAGCGCGCCATCAAGCGCGGCGCTGGCGAGCTGGAAGGCGTTGATTACATGGAGTTGCGCTATGAAGGCTACGGCATCAACGGCGCGGCGGTGATGGTGGACTGCATGACCGACAACAAGACGCGCACCGTGGCCGACGTGCGCCATGCCTTCACCAAATACGGCGGCAACCTCGGCACCGACGGTTCGGTGTCGTTCCTGTTCAAGCACTGCGGCCACATGATCTTCGCACCCGGCACCGACGAGAACGCGCTGATGGAAGTGGCGCTGGATGCGGGCGCGGAGGACATCGTCAATAACGACGACGGCAGCATCGAGGTCATCACGTCTCCCAATGATTTTGTGACGGTGAAGCAGCGCCTGGAAGCGGCCGGCTTCAAGCCGGAGATGGGCGAAGTCACCATGCGGCCGGAGAACGAAGTGTCGTTCACCGGCGACGATGCGGTGCGCATGCAGAAGCTGCTGGATGCGCTGGAAGACCTTGACGATGTGCAGGAGGTCTACACCTCCGCAGTAATCGAAGAGTAATGCGCATACTCGGCATCGACCCCGGCCTGCGCATCACCGGGTTTGGCGTGCTCGACAAGGAAGGCCAGCATTTGCATTACGTCGCCAGCGGCTGCATCAAGACGCCGGACGGCGAATTGCCGGAGCGGCTGAAGGTGATCCTGAGTTTGCTGGGCGAAGTCATCGCGCAGCACAAGCCGGAACAGGTGGCGGTGGAAAAGGTGTTCGTGAACGTGAACCCGCAATCCACGCTGTTGCTCGGCCAGGCCCGCGGTGCTGCGATCTGCGCCGCGGTGCAGGCGGACCTGCCGGTGGCGGAATACACCGCGCTGCAGGTGAAACAGGCGGTGGTCGGCAACGGCCATGCCGACAAGGAACAGGTGCAGGCCATGGTGCAGCGTCTGCTGCACCTGTCAGGCACGCCCAGCCCCGATGCGGCAGACGCGCTGGCTTGCGCCATCTGTCATGCGCATGGCGGCATGGGGCTGGGCGCGTTGGCGACCAAAGGTTTTCGTGTACGAGGAGGGAGACTGGTATGACGCAACCGCTGGAACCGACGCTGGAACTTTTCGCCAATCCCGTCGCGCGCTATGTTGCCGCGACTCGCCCCCCGTTCCTGACGGCGAGCCTGATGGCCTGTCTGCTTGGTCTTGCGACCGCCTGGCATGGCGACCTCGCTTTCGACATCCTGCTTGCACTCGTCACCCTGCTGTTCGCGCTGCTGGCGCAGGCCGGCGTGAACGTACTGAACGATTACTATGACTCGCTCAACGGCACCGATGCGCAGAACACCGAACGCATCTTCCCCTTTACCGGCGGCAGCCGTTTCATCCAGAACGGCGTGATGACGCAGGGCGAAATGCGCAACTACGGTTTCGCGCTGATGGCCTGCGTGGCCGCAGCCGGACTGTGGCTGATGGCGCGCTCCGCGCCGCAACTGATGTATGTCGGCCTCGCCGGACTGTTCATCGGCTGGGCCTATTCCGCGCCGCCGTTCCGGCTGAACAGCCGCGGGCTGGGCGAGCTGTGCGTGGCGGCGGGCTTCCTCGCCATCACCGTCGGCACGGATTTCGTGCAGCGCAAAGGTTTCAGCGCGGCGCCTTTCATCGCGGGGCTGTCGTATGCGCTGCTGGTCGCCAACCTGCTCTACATCAACCAGTTTCCCGACCGCACTGCCGACACGGCGGCGGGCAAGCTGCACTGGGTGGCGCGCCTGCAAGTGCAACAGGCGCGCTGGGGGTATGTGCTGATCGTGGCCTTGGCTTATATATGGTTGCTGGCCAGCGTAGTGCTGGGCTGGCTGCCGCTGGCTGCCTTGCTGGCATTGTTTGCCCTGCCGCTGAGCGTGAAAGCCGCGCGCCTGCTGTTGCGTCATGCCGCGCAACCGCAGCAACTGGGCGATGCGATCAAGGCGACCATCGGTGCGATGATGGTGCATGGCACGCTGCTGTCGCTGGCTTTGATTTTGAGTAAAGGGAATACATGATCGGAAAGTTGACCGGCATTCTGCTGGAGAAGAACCCGCCCCAGATATTGCTGGACGTGCAGGGCGTGGGCTATGAAGTGGATGTGCCGATGAGCACGTTCTACAACCTGCCCGCATTGCACGAGAAGGTGGTGCTGCATACGCATTTCGTCGTGCGCGAGGACGCGCAGCTCCTGTTCGGCTTTGCCACGCAGGATGAGCGTGTGGCCTTCCGCCAGCTGCTCAAGATCAGCGGCGTGGGGCCGAAGATGGCGCTTGCGGTGCTGTCCGGCCTCTCCATCGCCGATCTGGCCGCGGCAGTGGCGAACAAGGATGCTGCACGCCTGACCAAGGTTCCCGGCGTCGGCAAGAAGACCGCCGAGCGCTTGCTGCTGGAGCTGCAGGGCAAGTTCGTGGCGGCGGCGCTTGCCGGCGGTGTGGCGGAGAGCGTCACCGCGTCCGCCGCTGACGACATCCTCAATGCGCTGCTGGCATTGGGCTACAACGAGAAGGAAGCCGAGCGGGCGGCGAAGCAGTTGCCGCAAGATATCGATGTCTCGGGCGGCATCCGCCAGGCGCTTAAGTTATTATCCAAAGCATGATTCAGAACGACGACCTCACCACATCGCGCATCATCTCCCCCGCACCCGCCTCGCAGCAGGAAGAGGCGCTGGAGCGCGCGCTGCGTCCCAAGCAGCTCGATGAATATGTCGGGCAGGAGAAGATACGCGGGCAACTGGAGATATTCATCCAGGCGGCGAAGCAGCGCAAAGAACCGCTTGACCATGTGCTGCTGTTCGGCCCGCCCGGTCTGGGCAAGACCACGCTGGCGCAGATCATCGCGCGCGAGATGGGGGTCAATATCCGCCACACCTCCGGTCCGGTGCTGGAGCGTGCGGGCGACCTCGCGGCCTTGCTCACCAATCTCGAACCGAACGACGTGCTGTTCATCGACGAGATCCATCGCCTGTCGCCGGTGGTGGAAGAGATACTGTATCCCGCGCTGGAGGACTACCAGATCGACATCATGATCGGCGAGGGGCCGGCGGCGCGTTCGGTGAAGCTCGACCTGCCGCCGTTCACGCTGGTCGGCGCGACCACGCGCGCCGGCATGCTCACCAATCCGCTGCGCGACCGCTTCGGCATCGTGGCGCGGCTGGAGTTCTACTCGCCGCAGGAATTGCAGCGCATCGTGATGCGCTCGGCCAACCTGCTGGAGATGAACCTGTCGCACGAAGGCGCGCTGGAGATCGCCAACCGTTCGCGCGGCACGCCGCGCATCGCCAACCGCCTGCTGCGCCGCGTGCGCGACTTCGCCGATGTGAAGGCGGGCGGCGATGCCAGCCGCGACGTGGCGGATGCCGCGCTGACCATGCTGGACGTGGATTCGCGCGGGCTGGACGTGATGGACAGGAAGTTGCTGCAGACCGTGATCGAGAAGTTCCTCGGCGGGCCGGTCGGCGTGGACAACCTTGCCGCCGCCATCGGCGAGGAGCGCGACACCATCGAGGATGTGCTGGAGCCCTACCTGATCCAGCAGGGTTACCTGCAGCGCACGCCGCGCGGGCGCATGGCGACGGCGAACGCGTATCAGCATTTCGGCCTGGTGCCAGCCGCGTGCGGCGAACAGCAAGGAGTTGTGGGATGAGTGAGCGGCACAAGGTGTTTTCGTGGCCGGTGCGCGTGTATTTCCAGGACACCGACGCCGGCGGCGTGACCTATCATGCGAGCTACGTCAACTTCATGGAACGCGCGCGGACCGAGTGGCTGCGCTCGTTCGGCTACAGCAATGCGGGCCTGATGCAGAAGCTGGGCGTGATGTTCGTGGTGCGTTCGATCAAGCTGGATTACCTGAAGCCGGCGCAGCTGGATGACCTGGTCACGGTGACGGCGCGCATCAAGGAGATGGGGCGCAGCCGCGTGACGCTGCTGCAGGAAGTGCGGCGCGGGGACGAACTGCTCACCGAGGGTGAGGTGCACCTGGTATGCGTGACGGTGGAGACTTTCAAGCCGACGGCCGTGCCGGACATGTTGCGGGATCAATGGAAGGATTGAGAACATGGAACTGATAGGTGGTATGTCGTTCATCGAGCTCGTCACCAACGCCAGTCTGCTGGTGCAACTGGTGATGGGCTTGCTGTTGCTGGTGTCGCTGATGTCGTGGTGGTACATCTTCCTCAAGATGTTTGCGGTGCGTTCGGCGGTGAGCGAGGCGCGCGAATTCGAGGATGCGTTCTGGGGCAATCCGAACCTGAATGTGCTCTATCAGCAGGCGATCAGCCGGGGGCGGCGCGATATCGGCGCGCAGGAGCGCATCTTCGCGGCCGGATACACCGAGTTCGTCAAGCTGAGAAAGACGCATGGCGTGGACAGCGCCGCGGTGATGGAAGGCACGCGCCGGGCGATGCGCGCGTGCTACCAGCGCGAGGTGGATCATCTTGAGTCGCATCTGTCCTTCCTGGCAACGGTCGGTTCGGTCAGTCCGTATGTCGGCCTGTTCGGCACGGTGTGGGGCATCATGAACGCGTTCCACGGACTGTCCAACGTCGGGCAGGCGACGCTCGCGCTGGTTGCGCCGGGCATCGCCGAAGCGCTGGTGGCGACGGCGATGGGCCTGTTCGCGGCGATCCCGGCAGTGGTGGCCTACAACCGTTATGTGCATGACGTCACACGCCTGTCTTCGCGCTTCGAGAGTTTCATCGAAGAATTCTCCAACGTATTGCAGCGACAACCGTGAACCAGCGCCGGCGCAGCGAACACCGTCCGATGAGCCAGATCAACGTCGTGCCTTACATCGACGTGATGCTGGTGCTGCTGGTCATCTTCATGATCACTGCGCCGCTGATGACGCCGGGGCAGATCGATCTGCCCAGCGTGGGCAAGTCGCTGGCGCCGCCCGTTGCGCCGCTGGAGATCATCATCAAGAAGGACACCACGCTGGCATTGCGCGACCACGGCAAGGGCGGGCACGAAGCGCCGGTGTCGCGCGACGAACTGGCGAGCCTCCTGCAGCAAAGTCTGAAGAGGAACCCCGAACAACCGGTGGTGATCTCTGCCGACAAGAACGTGCGCTATGAGGAAGTCATCAACGTGATGGACATGTTGCAGCAGCAGAACATCAAGAAGATCGGTCTGCTCGCCAAGAGTCGATGAGTACCGCGCTGGCCTATCAGGAATCCTATCGTTTTTCTGCCGGCGTGCTGGCGCTGACCGTGCATCTGGCATTGTTCGGCCTGCTGTATTTCGGCGTCCGCTGGCAGGCACAACCGCCGGAGACGTTCATGGTCGATATGTGGGACAGCCTGCCGGAAGCGGAGGTCACGCCGGAACCCGTGCCTGCACAGCCAGCCCCGGTGGAACCGGCGCCGCCGCCCAAGGTCGCAGAGCCCGTGACGCCGCCGTCGAAGGCCGACATCGAGTTGCGCGACAAGAAAAAGAAGGAGGCCAAGGAGAAAGCGGCCGCCAGGGCGAAGCAGGAGAAAGAGCGGCGCGAGCTGGACAAGTATGCGGCAGGACAACGCGCGCAGCGCTTGCAGGAGGAGCAGGCGCGGGTGCGCGCGGAAGTGGATGCGGCGACTGCGACGCAGGTGGTTCGCTATCGGGACCAGATCCGCAACAAGATACGCCGCAACATCGTGATGCCGCCCGATGTGCCGGAAAGCGCGACAGCGGAATTCAGGGTGACGCTGTTGCCGGACGGCTCGGTGCTGGAGGTGAGGCTGCTGAAGAGCAGCGGCAATGCGGCCTACGACACCGCGGCGGAGCGCGCCATCTACAAGGCGCAGCCGCTGCCGTTGCCGCCGGATGAAGGGTTGAAGAAGATGTTCCGCGAACTGCGGTTGACTATCAGGCCATGAGTAAAGGAAAGCATATGCGTGTTTGGTTAGGGTTGTTTCTCGGGTTGTGTGTGACGATGTCGGCGCGCGCGGCGCTGGATATCGAGATCACCGGTGCCGGCGAGCATCAGACGCCGATCTCGGTGGTGCGCTTCGCCGGCGAGGAGCTGATTGAGGGGCAGACCATCAGCAGCGTGGTCACCAGCGACCTGCTGCGCACCGGGCTGTTCAAGCAGATCGACCCGGCGGGCAGGGTGCCGCACGAGCCGGAAGAGGTGAAATACTCCGAGTGGCCGGGCGTGGAGGCGCTGGTCATCGGCAGTGTGCGCCTGCTGGACGGCGGACGCGCGGAAGTGCGCTTCCGCCTGATCGACGTGGTGCGTCACTCCGAGTTGATCGGGCTGGCGGTGACCGCCAAGAGCGACCAGGTGCGCGCCATCGGGCACCGCATCGCCGATCTGGTATATGAGAAGCTGACCGGCAGCGCCGGGGTGTTCAGCACGCGCATCGCCTACGTAAACCGCGAGGGAAAACATTTTCGCCTGGTGATCGCCGACAGCGACGGCTACGGCGAGCAGACCCTGCTGTCGCTGAACGAGCCCATCATGTCGCCGGCCTGGTCGCCCGATGGAAAGCAGATAGCCTATGTGAGCTTCGAGCGCGGCCATGCGACGGTCTATGCGCAATCGCTGGCAACGCAGAAACGCACCGTGTTGGCCGATTTCTCGGGCAGCAACAGTGCTCCGGTGTGGTCGCCGGACGGCAGGCAACTCGCCATGGTGCTGACGCGCGACGGCAGTTCGCAGCTCTACCTGGCGCGTGCCGACGGCAGCGGATTGCGCCGCATCAGTTTCAGCGGGGCCATCGACACCGAGCCGGCCTTTTCCCCGGATGGAAAATGGCTGCTGTTCACTTCGGATCGCGGCGGAAAGCCGCAGATCTATCGCATGGCGGTGACGGGGGGAAGTGCCGAGCGCCTGACCTTCGAGGGTAGCAGCAACTATTCGCCGCGCTTCAGTCCGGACGGCAAGAGCTTCGTCTTCTCGCATTTCATCGGCGGTGTTTTCTACATCGCGGTGCAGGATTTCGAGACCAGGCAGATGCAGGTATTGACCACCGGCGGATGGGAGAAGAAGCCCAGTTTTGCGCCCAACGGCAAGCTGATCCTGTTCGCATCCGAAGCGCAAGGTCGTGGTATATTGGCGACCGTATCTAGCGATGGCAGAGTGAAGCAAAAGATGGTTGCCCAGAGCGGTGACATACGTGAGCCAGTCTGGGGGCCTTTCCTGAAACAATAAGAATGGAGATCGTCATGAAGAAGAGTCTTATCCTGAGTATCGTTCTGGTCAATCTGCTGGCTGCTTGCGCGAGCGAGCCGGCGAAGGAAGAGGTCAGCGAACCCGCGCCGGTCGAGGCTGCTGCGCCCGCCCCTGTTGCAGAGACTGCTGCCGCTCCCGCTCCCGCCCCTGTCGCTGAAGCTGTCGCGATGCCGGAGATCAACAGCGTGCATTTCCCGTTCGATGTGGACGCGGTGCAACCGGAAGACATGGCCACATTGCAGGCACATGGCGCCTATCTGAGCGAGAACGCCAACGCCAGGGTGCGCGTGGAAGGCAACTGTGACGAGCGCGGAAGCAGCGAATACAACCTGGGTCTGGGACAGCGTCGCGCCAACAACACGAAGAAGGCATTGGTTCTGGCCGGCGCAAATCCTTCTCAGATCGAGACCGTGAGTTTCGGCGAAGAGAAGCCAAGCTGCACCGGACATGACGAGGGATGCTGGGGACAGAATCGCCGCGCGGACATCAATTACACCGCCAGGTAATGTAACTGCCCATGCGTTTCTGGTTGTTTCTCTGTTTGTGCGTTGCGAGCGGCCAGGCTGCAGCGGGCCTGTTCGCGGACGAGGATGCGCGCAAGCAGGTGAAACAACTGGAGGCGCGGACCGTCAAGCTGGAACAGGCGCTGCAGGCTGCGGAGGCGGACAAGAAGCAGTCCATCCGCGCCATGCTCGATCTGCAGATGCAGCTCGAGGCGATCAACAACGAGTTGCGCAGGCTGCAGGGGCAGAACGAAGAGCTGGTGCATAACCTGCAGGATGCCGAGAAGCGCCAGAAGGATTTCTACATCGATCTGGATACGCGGCTGCGGCGGGTCGAAAGCGGTGGCGGGGCAGCGTCAGAGCGTGTCGATGGCCCCAAAGCTGCAGACCCGGTCGGCGAGAACCGCGCGTTCGAGGCTGCGTACAATCTGTACAAGGCCGAGAACTACCAGAAGGCGACCGCGGCGTTTGCCGATTTCCTGAAGCGCTATCCGCAGTCCGCCCACGAGGCGAACGTCCGTTACTGGATGGGCAATTCCTATTTTTTGTCGAAGGACTGCAAGAACAGCGTGAGCAGTTATCAGGCGCTGATCGGAGAATATCAGGATCACCCGCGCGTGCCTGAGGCGATGCTCAACATCGCGGATTGCCAGCTGGACCTGAAAAACAAAACTGCAGCAAAGAAAACCTTGAAGCAACTCATTTCCCAGTTCCCGGGTAGCGACGCGTCGGAGAAGGCGAAGAAGCGCCTTGCCAAAATAAAGTAAGCGGGACGATGGCCATGTCCTCTGCGAACGATTCGTTGCGTATCAGCGAGATATTCTTTTCCTTGCAAGGCGAAACAAGCCGTGTCGGTTTGCCGACCGTGTTCGTGCGTCTGACGGGGTGTCCTTTGCGCTGCGATTACTGCGATACCACCTATGCCTTCAGCGGCGGCCAGACCATGACGCTGGATGCGATCATGGCCGAGGTGGCGCGCCACGGAGCGCATTACGTCACTGTTACGGGCGGCGAACCGTTGGCGCAGAAGAATTGTCTGTCCCTGTTGCGTGCCTTGTGTGATGCGGGCTATGCGGTCTCGCTGGAAACGGGCGGTGCGCTGGATGTGAGCGGGGTGGATGCGCGCGTGGCGAAGGTGGTCGATATCAAGACCCCTGCCTCGGGCGAGATGGAAAAGAACCTGTGGAGCAATCTGGAGCATCTCAATCCGCACGACGAGATCAAATTCGTGCTGTGCGACGAGGCGGATTATCTGTGGGCGAAGCAGGTGTTGCAGGAGCGGGAATTGGCGAAACGCTGCGAGGTGTTGTTCTCACCGGCACAGGGCCGCCTCGCGCCCAGGGATGTTGCGGAGTGGATGTTGCGCGACAGGTTGCCGGTGCGTTTGCAGGTGCAGTTGCACAAACTGCTGTGGGGTAACGAGGTGGGGCGTTGATGGAATCTCCTAAAACCCAATTTTCGTCGCTATGCGGCGTTGCTCATAAAAAATCACTCCTTACATATGCGCCATCGACACGTTACTGCAAAGCAGCCGTTTGCGGGAGATGGCGCAAGCGGTCATTTCCGCACCAGACGGCTCCGCCGCACCGTGTCATGACCGCATATGCTGCGTCGCGATTTTTTATTCGCGCCTTGCCTAGCTTAGAAACTTGAATTTTTTGAGATTCCATACGATGAAACGGGCGGTGGTTCTGCTGTCGGGCGGTCTGGATTCGGCCACGGTGCTGGCGATGGCGCGCGCGCAGGGTTTCGAGTGCTACGCCTTGAGCGTGGATTACGGCCAGCGCCATCACGCCGAACTCGCGGCGGCGCAGCGGGTGGCGCGCGAACTCGGCGCGCGCGAACATCGCGTCATCCATATCGATCTCACCGCCTTCGGCGGCTCGGCACTGACCGATGCCAACATCGCCGTGCCGGAGCAGGCCAGCAGCGGCATCCCGCTCACCTACGTGCCCGCCCGCAACACCATCATGTTGTCGCTCGCATTGGCCTGGGCCGAGGTGCTGAAGGCGCAGGACATCTTCATCGGCGTGAACGCGGTGGATTATTCCGGTTATCCGGATTGCCGCCCCGAATACGTGGCCGCGTTCGAGCGCATGGCGAATCTCGCGACCAAGGCGGCAGTGGAAGGAAAGCCGCTCACCCTGCACGCGCCCCTGCTGCATCTGTCCAAGGCCGAGATCATCCGCGAAGGTGTACGTCTGGGAGTGGACTATGCGCTCACCGTCTCCTGCTACCAGGCCGACGAGCAAGGCCGTGCCTGCGGCCGTTGCGATTCCTGCCGTCTGCGGCGCGATGGATTTGCGGCAGCCGGAGTGCCAGATGCCACGCGCTATCGCAGCGCATAAGCTGTGTTCGTCGGTTTGACACTCGAAGTCAAACCCGTATAATGCGCGCTCCCTTTTGGGACCGGGTCGGTAGCTCAGTCGGTAGAGCAGCGGACTTTTAATCCGTTGGTCGCGAGTTCGAATCTCGCCCGACCCACCAGTTTTACCGCCGCTTTAGCTCAGTTGGTAGAGCAACCGCCTTGTAAGCGGTAGGTCGTCAGTTCGAATCCGACAAGCGGCACCACTGTGTGATAGCTTGCAGCGATGCAGGCTTTTTTAATGCCGCGCAGTTGCGTCAATGCAGGTGCGGCTGCCGCAAATAGTTTTGGAGTGGTAGTTCAGTTGGTTAGAATACCGGCCTGTCACGCCGGGGGTCGCGGGTTCGAGTCCCGTCCACTCCGCCAACATACATAAGGCTTGCAGCGATGCAGGCTTTTTTGTTTCCAGCGAAATATATTCCGCACTTAAGCATGCCTTAAGTCTGCCCTTCTATTCTGCATTCCTCGAAATGCAGACCAAGGAGGTCAAGATGTCGCGCCTAATTTCCATACCGGGTATTTTGTTCGCTGGGTTCGCCGGACTGGCAGCACAACCGGCAGTTGCCGAAACCCCAAGCCAGATACTGGCGTCGCTCGAGAGTTCGGCAAAGGCCGCGCCGGGATTCAAGGGTTTTTCGGCCGTACGTGGCGAGCAGTTTTTCAGGACCACTCACGGCAACGACTGGAGCTGTGCTTCCTGCCACACCGACGATCCCGCCGCCACTGGCAAACATGCCAAGACCAACAAGATCATTCAGCCGCTGGCTCCGTCAGCCAACCCGGAACGCCTCACCGATCCGGCCAAGGTGGCAAAATGGTTCAAGCGCAACTGCAATGACGTGCTTGGGCGTGTCTGCACGCCGCAAGAACAGGGCGATGTGCTCGTCTATCTGCTAGGCATAAAGAAATAAGGAGGACCATCATGTTGTTCGATTACAGGAATTCTTTCTTGCTGTTCGCTTCCGTCGTGTTGTTGGGCGGGATGATGTCCGTCGCGCATGCCGACGACGATGACGATGAGGGAGGGCAAAGTCCGCCGTGAGGCAATGCCACGTGGCAGGCGGAATGCGGGTCCTGTCATGTGGCCTTCCCACCGCGCCTGCTGCCCGCAGAATCATGGCGCGCGATGATGTCCGGGCTGGATAGGCACTTTGGCAGCGATGCCAGCCTGGAGGCTCGGGACACAACCGAAATAGGTGCTTTCCTGGAGAAGCATGCCAGTAAGAGAAAGCACGAATCGACTGCAACGCCGCTACTGCGCATCACCGAAACCCGCTGGTTCAAGCGGGAACACAGGGAGGTGGCGGAAGGCGTATGGAACAACCCGAAGGTGAAAAGCCCGGCCAATTGCGTCGCTTGCCACATCCAGGCGGAAAGCGGCGATTACCGTGAACGCAACATAAAGGTGCCCCGATAACGGGAGGACATCATGAGCCAACGTATCCTGGTGTGGGACGTGCCGACGCGGGCGTTCCACTGGCTGCTGGTGCTGTCATTTGCCGGTGCATTCCTGACCGCGGAGTCGGAGCGCTATCGCGATGTCCATGTGATGCTGGGTTATACCCTGCTGGGGCTGATCGCATTCCGGCTGCTGTGGGGATTTCTCGGTTCACGTTACGCGCGGTTCCGTACTTTCCTGTTCATGCCGGGGGAGATCGTCGACTATGTCTCGTCTCTGGCCAAAGGCAGGGCCGCGCGCTATGTGGGCCACAATCCGGCCGGCAGCGTAGCGATCTGGCTGTTGCTGGTGTTGGGCATCGAGTCGGGAGTAACCGGCGTGTTGCTGTTTCAGGACATCAGCGGCGACATGCTGGAAGAGCTGCACGAGATTTCGTCCTTTGCCATGCTGGCAGTGGTGGTGCTACACGTTGCGGGCGTCGTGGCGAGCAGCATCATGCACCGCGAGAATCTGGTGCGTGCCATGTTCAGCGGTCTGAAAGAGGCCGAGCCGGAAGATGGCGTGGATCGCCCCTATGCATGGCTGGGTGTCATAATGCTTCTCGTGGTGGTGACTTTCTGGGCCGGCTATTCGGCCATTGGAATGATGGCGGCCGATGAAGTCGTGTCGCATTCGGAGCAACGCGATGACGACAATTGATGTGCGGCTAACTTACAGGTGACACATGCGCGTGCTGGTGGTCGAAGATGATGCATTGCTGGGCGATGCCATTCAGGCGGGATTGAAACAATCCGGCTATGCCGTCGACTGGATGAAGGACGGCGTGTCGGCCGACCAGGCGCTCGGTACCGAGACCTATGCCGCGGTCGTTCTTGACCTGGGGCTGCCGCGTCTTTCCGGTCTGGAGGTGCTGCGCCGTCTGCGCAGCCGCGGTGCGCCGATCCCCGTGCTGATCCTGACCGCGCGGGACACCGTGAACGATCGCATCACGGGGCTGGATGCGGGGGCGGACGACTATCTGCTCAAACCGTTCGACATGGGCGAACTGGCGGCGCGTCTGCGCGCGCTGATTCGTCGCGCCAGCGGCAAGGTGGAGCTGCTGCTGCAGGCTGCCGGCGTCAAGCTCGATCCCGCCGCCCATCGCGTGCTCTTCCGGGATAACCCTGTAGAACTCTCGCCCAAGGAGTTCGCCGTGCTGCACGCCTTGCTGCTGAACGCGGGGAAGGTGCTGTCGCGCGCGCAGATCGAGGATCAGCTTTACGCCTGGGGCGAGGAGATCGAGAGCAATGCGGTGGAGGTGCACATCCATCACCTGCGGCGCAAGCTCGCTCCCGAACTGATCGAAACGATACGCGGCGTGGGTTACCTGATCCCCGCCGACAAGGTATCCCGAGATGCGTGAACAATCCTCGCTGAAGAAACGCCTGCTGCTGTTGGCGCTGTCCACGGTCGCCGTGGTGTGGGTCGGGGCGGCCACGTTCGTCTATTTCGACGCGCGCGAAGAATTCGACGAGGTGCTGGATGCACATCTGGCACAGGATGCGGCATTGCTCTCCGCGCAGATCACGCATGAACTCGCCGAACTGGAGACGCTGCATGCGCCGTTGCTGCACAAGTATGCGCGCCGGATCGCGTTCCAGGTCTGGGAGGACGGGAAAGTTCTGCTCCTGCATTCCGATAACGCCGCGCAACAGCATCTGGGCGATGCGGAGCAGGGTTTCAGCAATACCACCATGGACGGACATCGCTGGCGCGTGTTCACCACCTGGGACGATTCCGGCGAATACCTGATCCATGTGGCGGAACGCGCCGACGTGCGCGATGAGCTGGCGCAAGACATCGCGGGCAATCTGCTGGAGCCGTTGCTGTTTTCCCTGCCGCTGCTGGCGCTGATGCTGTGGGTCGCGGTGGCGCGCGGCTTGCAGCCCCTGGGCAAGCTGGCTGCGGAGGTGGAGCGGCGCGACCCGGAAACGCTGACGCCGCTGGATGCGGGAACTGCGCCGCGCGAAGTGTTGCCGTTGATCGAAAGGCTCAATCGCCTGTTCGCGCGCATCGATTCCACGATACAGAAGGAGCGCCGCTTCACTGCGGATGCGGCACACGAGTTGCGTACTCCGGTTGCCGGCATAAAGGCGCAGGCGCAAGTGGCGCGTGCCGCTGCCGGAGAAGCGGAACGCATCCATGCGCTCGATAACGCGATCCTGGGCTGCGACCGCGCCACGCATCTGATCGAGCAACTGCTGACGCTGGCGCGCGTGGATGCCCTCGATGCCGGCGTGGCGCAGCCATGCCGGCTGAGGGACATCGCGGCCGGGGAGATCGCCGCGGCCGCGCCGGCTGCGCTGGCCAAAGGCGTGCACATCGAGCTGCCGGAGGGCGATGAGACAGTGGTGCGCGGCAATCCGGAACTGCTGCGCATACTGGTGCGCAATCTGATCGACAACGCGGTGCGTCATACGCCGTCAGGAACGACTGTTCAGGTGGGTATCGGCCAGGAGCAGGGGGTTGCCACCCTGTCGGTGAGCGACGACGGTCCGGGCATCCCGGAGCAGGAAATGGACAAGGTAGCGGAGCGCTTCTATCGGCCTGCGGATACGCAGGCCAGCGGCAGCGGGTTGGGGCTGTCCATCGTCAAGCGCATCGCCGAAGTGCATGGGGCATCATTGCGCTTCATGCAGGCCGGCAATGGCCGGGGTTTGCGCGTGACGGTGGAGTTCTGGCAGCAACCGCGCGATAACGCGGCAAGGTGACCTGAATTGCCGCCGCCCAGTGCCGGAGTGGCATGGGCGCGCAGCGCGCTGATGCCTTTCCTCAGGCAGTACCGAACTTGGTTTCCACCAATACGCCGATCTCCTTGAGGAATGGCGTCGGCAGGATGCCGCCTGCGCAGACGATGATTGCATCGTTGGGGATATCGAGGGTCTTGCCATCCTGTTCCAGAACCAGCTTGTCTTTTTCGACCAGCTTCACGGTCGATTTCAGGCGCACATCGATCATGCCCTTGTCCGTCATCGCTTTCAGGCGCTCGCGGTTCTTCGGCTTGCCGCGTCCGAATGCGTCGCTGCGGTAGGAAAGCGTGACGGTGCTGCCGGGCTGTTCGGCGATGGCCATGGCTGCCTCCAGCGCGCTGTCGCCGCCGCCGACCACCGTCACATGCATGTTCTTGTATTGCTCGGGTTCGATCAGGCGGTACACCACTTTCGGCAGGTCCTCGCCGGGTACGCCCAGTTTGCGCGGCGTGCCGCGACGGCCGATGGCGAGCAGCACGGCACGGGTCTCATAAGAGCCGGCATTGGTTTTGACGATGAAACCCTTGTCGGTCTTGGTGATGTTCTCCATGCGCTCGTTGAAGTTCAGCTTCATGCCGGTCTTCGCCACGATGCCGTGCCAGAATTCGAGCAGTTTTTCCTTGCTGACTTCCTTGAACCTCATTTCTCCGACCATCGGCAGCTTCACCGGAGCAGTCATGACGACCTTGTTGCGCGGGTACTGGAAGATACATCCGCCGAGCGATGTCTCCTGTTCGACAGTGACGTAACGCAATTTCATTCTCGATTGCGCCTAGCGTGGCAGACATGCCGGCAGGCCCGGCGCCGATGATGACCACATCGTAGGGGTTGCTGCTGCCTTTGAGTTTGGCGATGTTCTCTATGGCTTGCGTGCCCTGGGTGGCGGCTTTGCGGATCAGGCCCATACCGCCGAGCTCGCCCGCGATGAAGATGCCGGGAACGTTGGTTTCGAAGCTGGGGCTTACTTGCGGAATGTCCATGCCGCGTTTCGAGGTGCCGAACACCAGGGTGATTGCGTCATGCGGACAGGCTGCGGCGCATGCGCCATGGCCGATGCAGTGGGTCGGGTTGACCAGCACCGCCTTGCCCTTGATCATGCCGATCGCGCCTTCCGGGCAGGCAGTGATGCAACTGCCCGAGCCCAGGCAAAGATTGGGGTTGATCTCGGGGTGCAGAGATGGAGGCTCGGTCAGTCCGGCCTCGATGGATTCGTTCAGTGTCTCGACCGCCTCGCGCTCTTTTTTCTTCCGCCCGCTCAGGTAGATATACGCGATGATGATTAACGGAATGATATAGATTGAAAGGTCGAAGATGTCCATGTCGGGATTTCTGATTAATATGGTTAAATTGCTTAAGCTTGGCTTAAGACAGTTTGTGTTTGAATAAAGTTCTGAGTCGTTCGGAACTTCACCGGACGTGACCTGTCGGAAGCCGGGGCATTCTATGTCGCGCGGCAATGAAAGACAAACGCATGATTTGCTGGGGGAAGGTTTCGCAATTACAATTCGCGCCCCCGAAACGAAAGATTACTCTGGAATTTTGAAGATGAAGGCTGTCAAGCAATCTGAGCATCTCCCCTGGCTGATATTCATCAGCATCGTGGGCGTCATCACCGTCGCCGGATATTTCGTGGTGTACCCGCAGACGCTCTACACGCCGGGCGAAGAACTTTTCGATTTCGGCTACAACCTCGGGCTGGCGGGCGGCTTGATGATGCTGACATTGCTGCTGTATCCATTGCGCAAGCGCTGGAGGTTCCTGGAGAATTTCGGTTTCCTGCCCACCTGGTTCAAGTGGCACATGGTACTGGGCATCCTGGGTCCGCTTACCATCCTCTTCCATTCCACTTACCACGTATACATACCTTATATACACCCGACCGGCTCCATCAACGCGGCGGTGGCCATGTATTGCATGCTGCTGGTGTCCGGCAGCGGCACCTTCGGACGTTTCTTCTATACCAAGATCCACCACGGCCTGTACGGACGCCAGACCACGGTGAACGAGCTGAAGGCTGAGCTGGAACAGTCGGGCGATGTGAAGTCCGTGTTCAGCTTCGCGCCCAACATCGAGAAGAAGCTTGAGAGCTTTTCGCGTGGCCGAAGAGAAGTACGCAAAGACTTCCGGCCTCGGCTTCGGGAATTTCATCATGGCGAGCCTCCGCGCATGGTGGTTGTCGCTCACGCTGACCAGAGAGCTGCGTCGCATCATGCGCGCGCAGGCAAAGGAAAAGCAGTTCACGGCCGCGCAGCGCCAGGGCATGGAAACACTGTTCAAAGACTACCGCGACAAGATAAATGCCTTCCTTGACGCAGTGCGCGACGCCGCGCAGTTCCACACTTACGAGCGCCTGTTCTCGCTGTGGCACATCTTCCATATTCCGCTGGTCTATATGATGGTATTCAGCGCGTTCTACCATGTGTATGCGGTGCATGCCTATTAATCAGCGGATGTAACAGAATGACGACTATCTTTCGCATACTTACCCTGGCAGGACTCTTGTTCGCGTTGCTTCCCACGCAGGCCCAGGCAAACAAACTGCTGATGCCGGGCGAGGTCATCAAAGGCCATGCCAAGGAAGAAGAGGCGTGCGAAAAATGCCACAAGAAATTCGACAAGAAGGCGCAATCCGGGATGTGCATGGATTGCCACAAGGATGTCGGCAAGGACGTCAATGAAAAACGCGGCTACCACGGACGTCTGGATGCGACCAAGGAATGCAAGGAGTGTCATGCCGAGCATAAAGGCCGGGATTTCAAGGCTGCCGAATTCGATCACAAGAAATTCGACCATATACAAACCGATTTCCCGCTGAAAGGTGCGCACCTGAAGGAGAAGGTGAAGTGCACCGATTGCCACAAGGAAGGCAAGAAGTTCCGCGAAGCTCCCAGCTACTGCAACGACTGCCACAAGAAGGACGACAAGCACAAGGGCGGCCTGGGGACGGATTGCGCCAAGTGCCATACCGACAAGGACTGGAAGACCACCGCCTTCAATCACGACAAGACCAAATTCAAGCTGCTGGGCAAGCACAATGACGTGAAGTGCGACAAGTGCCACATCGACGGCAAGTACAAGGACACGCCGATGCAGTGCGTATCCTGTCACAAGAAGGACGACGACAAGGCGCACAAAGGCAAGCTCGGGAAGAAGTGCGAGTCCTGCCACGTCGAACGCGACTGGAAAGAGATACGCTTCGACCACGACAAGCTCACCAAGTACCCGCTGCTGGGAAAGCACAACGACGTGGCGTGCGCCAAGTGCCACATCAACAACAAGTTCAAGGATACGCCCAAGGCGTGCAGCTCCTGTCACAAGAAGGAAGACGACAAGGCGCACAAGGGCAAGTTCGGCAACAAGTGCGAGTCCTGCCACGTCGAGCGCGACTGGAAAGAGATCAAGTTCGATCACGACAAGACCAAGTTCCCGCTGCTGGGCAAGCATCGTGCGCCACTGAAATGCACGAGCTGCCACAAGGGCGATATATACAAGGACAAGCTGAAGACCGATTGCCTCTCCTGTCACGAGAAGGACGACAAGCACAAGGGTCAGGAAGGCAAGAAGTGCGAGTCCTGCCATGGCGCGGATTCGTGGACCAAGACCACCTTCAACCACAACAAGATGTCGACGTTCCCGCTGCTCGGGCGCCACTTCCTGGTGGACTGCAAGAAGTGCCACCTGGCGCCGACCTTCAAGGACGCGAAATCGGACTGCTGGTCGTGCCACGAAAAAGACGACGCGAAGATGCACAAGCGCCGCTTCGGCACCGAGTGCCAGGACTGCCACAACACGCGCGATTGGATGGCGTGGGACTTCAATCACGACAAGACCAACTTCAAGCTGGGCGGCGCGCACAAGAAGGTGGCGAACAAGTGTTATGCCTGCCACATGAAGCCGATGGACAAGAAAGTGGTGCTGACTACCGCGTGCGGCAGCTGCCACGAGCGCGATGACGTGCACAACGGCAGCTTCGGCGACCGTTGCGAGCGTTGCCACGACGGGGATGACTGGAAGAAAGTGAAGATGGGCGTGAGCGGCACGGGCAACACGAGTAACTCGAAAAACAAGAAGCGGTAATCTTTGGACTGTTTGTGAGTGGGCAATAATTTTTGGAGGAAGGTCATGAAACGACTAGGACGAATATTGGGCAGTTTGTTTGCCGTTGCGCTAACCGTAGCTTCTCTGCAGGCTGCAGCCGCCGAAGCCCAGTTGGGCGGGCGCGACTTCAACCATATGACTACCGGCTTTCCGCTGTTGGGCGGACACGCTACGGCGGCATGCGAGACCTGCCACGTCGGCGGGGTGTTCAAAGGCACGCCCAGAAATTGCGACGGTTGCCATGCGGTCGGCAAGCGCGTCCTGGCGACGCCGAAATCCAATGCACACATCGTGACCGATGCGACTTGCGAGACCTGCCACTTCAATACGTCTACCTGGCTCGGCGCGCGCTACAACCACGCTACTGCGATACCGGGTCAGTGCACGACCTGCCATAACGGCAGGCTGTCCATGAACAAGCCTTCCTCCCACAACACCGGGAACAAGGCGACCAAGTCCTGCGATACCTGCCATCGCTCTTCGTCATGGCTGCCGGCGAGCTGGAACCATGCAGCTGCAGCGGGCATCTGTTCGACCTGTCACGTGAGCAGCCCGGAGGTTTCCGCGCCGAACCGCAGGCCGGCCAGTCACACGGCGCCTGCGCTCAAGGGCACGCTCGAGTGCGATTCCTGCCATAACTACATCGGCTGGTACCCGAACCGCTTCAAGCACAATACAGGTGCGGCCTGTTCAAGTTGCCACGATGGCGCCATTGCAGTCGGCAAGCCGGGCGGCCATCCCGCTACGACGGACGAGTGCAACCAGTGCCACACCAACACAGTCGCCTGGTTGCCTGCGCTGGGCGCTAAGCCGGCCAACCACATTCCCTACAATGCCAGCGCCCAGTGCAGCAATTGCCATGTGGGGGGCGGTGTAGTGTCTGGCCCCACCTTGCATACATATCTGTCGGGCATGGCTTGCACGACCTGTCACCTGAGCGGGACGAGCTACCTGGGAAGCATGCAGAAGAAGAGCATCGGGCACGAAGGTATGCGTAGCGGCGATGACTGTTCCAAGTCAGGATGCCATAGGCCGGCGGGTAGTCGAGGCACTTCTTATGTCAACTGGGACTGAGTCGGTTTGAATGAAGGCCGCCCGCGCGGCCTTCATTAAAGATTTTTCTCGCCTGTCGCAAGAGCGGTGGGCGTGTACATAGCAGCAAGTCAGGAGTACAGATGAAGATTCATTCAATATTTCGCACGGTGTGCGGGTTGTTGTTCGCGTTTTCCGTAACCGCGAATGGGCAGCCGCTGGACGACGTCAACCTTGAATTTCAGGATCAGGGGGTGGTCGCCACCATCCGGCTGACCGGGCCGGTGCGCTACTTGAGCCACTTCCCGCAAAGCCACGGCAAGACGCTGGAGATATTCTATGAGCGCGTAAAAGGTGCGGCGAGCGATGAGAAGTGGGTCGATAACGAAGTGCGCAAATCGCCGCCGTCGGGCCTCATCCCCAGTTTCACGGTGACAACGCGCGACCAGCAATCCAAGCCGAAGCTGGTGGTCGAGTTTGCGCGTGAGGCGGAATACAGCGTCGCTGCAGGCAAGGACAACCGTAGTCTGTTGATCACCATTCATCCTCAAAAGAGGCCGGTGAGCACGGGTGCGCTACCCTTGCTGCCGACGGTCATGCCGGCAGCGAAACCTGCACCCGCAGCTTCATTGACTGCCGAGCAGGCGGCCGCCGCCGAGACCAACCAGCAGGCGCGTGCATTGATGGTGCAGGGGCGTGACGCCTTGGCCGCCAAGAACAATGAAGCGGCGGTGGAAGCGTTCAACAAACTGTTGCTGTTGCCGCCCAGCGATTTCACGCAGGATGCCCAGGAATGGGTGGGTGTGGCGCGCGAACGGGCCAACCAGAAAGAACGCGCAAGGGTCGAGTACGAGCTCTACCTGAGACTCTATCCGGAAGGAGAGTCTGCGGCGCGTGTCGCCCAGCGTCTGGCCGGATTGTCGGGGAACGGCGCTGACGTTGGTATCGTCGAGACTGTCGAGAAGAAACAGCAGGCACGCTGGATGACCTTCGGCGCCATCTCTTCGCGCTACTACTACGGCCGGAGCAAGATCGAATCGACCCAGACGTTCAACGGCGCGCCGGAGACGCTTTCGACATCGCTCACCGATCAGTCCATGCTCATCACCAGCGTGGATGCGACCGAACGTTACACCAGCGACGAGTATGACGGCCGCCTGGTGTTCCGCGATGTGAACACGAAGAACTTCCTGGCGAACAAGTCCGGCCAGAACCGCGTGTATGCGGCATATGGCGAGGTCAAGGGACGCACCAATCCTTATCTGGTGCGGTTGGGGCGCCAGTCTGCCTATGGCGGCGGGGTGTTGGGGCGCTTCGATGGCTTGGCGGGCGCTTACGGAAATGCCGAAGACCTGCGCGTCAACGCCGTGGCGGGGTCGTTGGCCGACTACTCCCAGGGCAGCAAGCCGAAGTTCTACGGCGCGAGCGTGGACAGCGGTGCGTTCTCTGTCTACGGCATCAACCAGACGGTCGAGGGCATAACTGACCGGCGTGCAGTGGGCACGGAATGGCGCTATTACGAGGGCAAGCAGAGCGCGTATGCGCTGCTGGATTACGACACATATTTCAAGGCGGTAAATGCTGCGCAGTTCATGGGGACGACGGGTCTGAACAATGCCACGCTGAACTATATGATCGACCACCGCAAGGCGCCTTCGCTGAGCATCCGCACTGCGTTGAATGGCGCGAGCACATCGTCCGTCAACGACCTGCTGCAGACGATGTCTGCGAGCAGTTTGCGCGACCTGGCGCTGTCCCGCACCGCCATTTCCAACATGGGGCAGGTCGGCGTCGTCGTGCCCTGGCGCGAGAAGTGGCAAGTGGGCGGCGATCTCCGGTTGTCGAACACGACAGGCCTGCCGGCCAGCGGGACCACGGCGCTCGAGGGTATCCTCGCTGCCACGCCGAGTCGCGGCACAGAAAAGAGCGTAACCGGCCAGGTCATCGGCAGCGGTATTTACAGTCTGGGCGATGTATGGTCGGCGAGCGCCACTTTCAGCAGCAGCAACGCGGCAATCGGTAACTCCTTCTATCTGTACAACCATAAGCAGTTCAACAGCGGATGGATGATGGATGCCTCGCTGCAACTGTCCAGCTTTAAAGACCAGCTTGGCGGCAAGACGACACGAAAATCGCCGATGCTGCGCGGTGCTTATCGCTTCAGGGAACAGTTCTATTTCGATGTGGATGGCGGCATCGAGTATAACGACTACAGCGGTCCGCAATCGAATACCAAGACGACGCGCTATTTCTACTCGGCAGGATTGCGCTGGGACTTCTAAGACAGTTGTTGCAGCAACCTCTACGGGGCCGTCGGACGGAAGTCTGGCGGCCCTGTTGCATGGAAAGGCCTGCGCAATCGGCTATGGTCTGGTAAATTTCGGACTGTTTCAACACGATCGCAAATCATGAAGATTCACGAATACCAGGGTAAAGAGATACTGCGCGAATTCGGCGTGCCGACGCCACGCGGGGTGGCGTGCTTTAGCGTCGAGGAGGCGGTCGCCGCCGCGCAGCAACTGGGCGGCAACGTCTGGGTGGTGAAGGCGCAGATCCACGCTGGCGGCCGCGGCAAAGGCGGCGGGGTGAGGGTGGCGAAGTCGCTGGATGAGGTGCGGCAATTCGCCGGGCAGATCCTCGGCATGCAACTGGTGACGCATCAGACCGGGCCGGAAGGCCAGAAGGTGCGGCGCCTGCTGATCGAAGAAGGTGCGCAGATCGCCAGAGAGTTCTACCTCGGCATGGTGGTGGATCGAGGCGCGCAACGCGTTGCGTTACTGGCTTCCAGCGAAGGCGGCATGGAGATCGAAGAAGTCGCAAAACATTCGCCGGAAAAGATCCATACTGTGCGCATAGACCCCGTTGCCGGCCTGACGGACAGCGAAGCAGCACAAGTCGCGCGCGCCATCGGCATCCCGGATGCGGCGAACGCTGAGGCGGTCAAGGTGCTGCAAGGCTTGTACCGCGCCTTTGTCGAGAAGGATGCGATGCTGGCGGAGATCAATCCGCTGATTCTCACGGCGGATAATCATGTCGTTGCGCTCGATGCGAAATTCAACTTCGATTCCAACGCGCTCTATCGTCATCCGGAGATCGTGGCGTACCGCGATCTGGACGAGGAAGACCCGGCCGAGATCGAGGCATCGAAGTTCGACCTCTCCTACATCCAGCTCGACGGCGACATCGGCTGTCTGGTGAACGGTGCCGGACTGGCGATGGCGACCATGGACATCATCAAGCTGTATGGCGGCAGCCCGGCCAACTTCCTCGACGTGGGCGGCGGCGCGTCCAGGGAGAAGGTCACCGAGGCGTTCAAACTGATGCTGAAGAATCCGCATCTCAAGGCGATCCTTGTCAATATCTTCGGCGGCATCATGAAGTGCGACGTGATCGCCGAAGGCGTGGTCGCGGCAGCGCGCGAGGTGAGCCTGAGCGTGCCGCTGGTGGTGCGTCTGGAAGGCACCAACGTGGAGCTCGGCAAGAAGATACTCGCGGAATCCGGCCTGCCCATCATCTCCGCCAACGACATGGCGGACGCGGCGCAGAAGGTTGTCGCTGCGGCGAAAGGTTAATCATGTCCATCCTCATCAACAAAGATACCAAAGTCATCACCCAGGGCATGACCGGCAAGGTCGGCCAATTCCACACCCAGCAATGCAAGGCCTATGCGAACGGCGCGAACTGTTTTGTTGCGGGCGTGAACCCGAAGAAGGCGGGCGAGGAGTTCGAAGGCATTCCGGTGTACGCCTCGGTGCGCGATGCCAAGCAGGCGACCGGCGCGACCGTGTCGGTGATCTACGTGCCGCCCGCGGGCGCTGCGGCAGCCATCGACGAGGCGGTGGAGGCCGAACTGGACCTGGTGATCTGCATCACCGAGGGCATCCCGGTGCACGACATGCTGAAGACGCGCTACCGGATGCAGGGCAAGCAGACCCTGCTGATCGGGCCGAACTGTCCCGGCCTCATCACGCCGGACGAGATCAAGATCGGCATCATGCCCGGCCACATCCACAAGAAGGGGCGCATCGGCGTGGTGTCGCGCTCCGGCACGCTGACCTACGAGGCGGTCGGGCAGCTCACCGCGCTGGGCTACGGGCAGTCGTCCTGCGTGGGCATCGGCGGCGACCCGATCAACGGCCTCAAGCACATCGATGTGATGAAGCTGTTCAATGACGATCCGGACACCGATGCGGTCATCATGGTCGGCGAGATCGGCGGCAGCGACGAGGAAGAATGCGCGCGCTGGATCAAGAACAACATGCAAAAACCCGTGGTCGGCTTCATCGCGGGCGTCACCGCGCCCGAGGGCAAGCGCATGGGCCATGCCGGGGCGATCATCTCCGGCGGGCAGGGCGGCGCCAACGAGAAGCTGGCAGTGATGGAAGAGTGCGGCATCCATATCACGCGCAATCCGGCGGAGATGGGGCGCGTCATGCAAAAAGTTCTGAAAGGTTAAGCAATGCTGGAAATGTTCTCTACGTCCCAATTCTGGGTGGATGTGTTCAAGATCATCATGATCGACCTGCTGCTGTCGGGCGACAACGCGGTGGTGATCGCGCTGGCGTGCCGCAACCTGCCGCAGGCGCAGCGCAAGAAAGGCATCATGTTCGGCGTGGGCGGAGCCATCGGGCTGCGTATCGTGCTGACCTTCTTCGCCGTCGGTCTGCTGGCGCTGCCTTATCTCAAGCTGGTCGGCGCACTGCTGTTGCTGTGGATCGGCATCAAGCTGATCCTGCCGGAAGAAGAACATGGCGAGGGCAACATCAAGGCAGAGACGCACCTGTGGGGCGCGGTAAAGACCATCATCATCGCCGACTTCGTGATGAGCCTGGACAATGTGCTGGGCGTGGCGGCCGCGGCGCACGGCAACGCATGGCTGCTGGTGTTCGGCCTGCTGGTGAGCATCCCGATGATCGCGTGGAGCAGCCAGCTGGTGCTGAAGCTGATCGACCGTTATCCGTTCATCATCTATGCGGGCGGCGCGCTGCTTGGTTATGTGGCGGGCGAGATGCTGGTCGGCGAGGCATCGTTCAAGCCGCTGGTGGAGGCCAGACATTATCTGCACTGGCTGGTGCCGGCCTTCTGCGCCATCTTCGTGCTGGCGGCAGGATGGTGGCTGGCGCAGCGCAAGGCAGCCACGGCCGAGGCTGTCCACCTGGTGGACGAGCAGGTATCCGCTACACACGACAAATCCTGAAGGGAGCAGACGATGAAAGTATTGATTCCGGTAGATGGTTCGGCCAGCGCCAATCGCGCGGTGGAGCATGTGGTCGCCAGCGTGGCCTGGTTGAAGGAGGTGCCGCAGATACATCTGCTTAACGTGCAGTGGAAGTTGGCGTCCGGCAATGTGAAGCTGTTCATCAATCAGGATACGATCAACGACTATTACCGCGAGCAAGGCATGGCGGCTTTGGCGGAAGCGCGCGCCAGGCTGGATGCCGCCGGCCTCGCCTACAGCTATCACATCGCCATCGGCACCCCGGCGGAAGCCATCGTGCAGGCAGCACAGGAACAGCAGGTGGACCAGATCGTGATGAGTGCGCACGGACAAGGCTCGCTTACCACTTTGTTGCTGGGTTCGGTGGCCAGCAAAGTCGCCCATCTGGCTCCTGTCCCGGTTCTGCTCGTCAAGTGAAACAGCTGATAAATCAAACAGGTATGGCTTGACCTTGAAAAATGTTTTAGTATCCGCCTGGTTGGCTCAGGTAATGAGAAAAAACGGGCAGAACTAAGATGAAAAAAGCATTCTGGAAAACCGACTGGTTCACCGCTTTGCTGGTCACGCTGGTATTCATGTTGGGTGCCAGGGGCGATCTGATACAGAGTCTGGAGCGCAAGGCCTATGACTGGGGCGTGCTCGCTTCTTCGCGTGAGCCGAGCGACAAGATCGCCGTCATCGCCATCGACGACGAGAGCATCGCCAACCTCGGGCGTTGGCCGTGGCCGCGCGAGATACAGGCCAAGCTGCTGGACATTCTGGCCGAGGCGCATCCCAAGGTGGTCGGGCATACCGCATTCTTCTTCGAGCCGCAGGTCGATTCCGGGCTGGATTACATCAACAATATCGGCGCGATCCTTGCCAACTCGTCCCTGAAGCAAAGCAATCCGGCCGAATGGGCACAGCTGGATGCGCTGATGCAGGATGCACTGCAGCATTTGGACAACGACAAGAAACTTGCGGAAAGCATGCTCAAGGCCAATGACGTCCTGCTGGGCATGTTCTTCGAATTGGGCGAGCCGCAAGGCAAGCCGGACAATCCGCTCCCCGACTACATCCTGAAGAACAGCCTGACCAGCATCCAGGGGGGCGAAGAAGCGGGCTTGCCCATCCCGTCGCTGGGGGCGCAGATACCCATCCCCGCGCTGGGCACGGCAGCACTGGCCATCGGTCACCTCAATGTGACGCCGGACGTGGATGGCGGTGTGCGCAGCGAACCGCTGGTGATCGGCTATTTCGACCAGTATTATCCCTCGCTCTCGATGCTGCTGGCGGCGAAGAGCCTGAATCTCGAAACCGGGGACATCCAGGTCACGCTGGGCCAGGGTGTCAGAGTGGGCAATCTGAACATCGCCACCGATTCCGCGCTACGCATGCAGACTTTCTTCTACGGCGACCGCGGCGGCAAGCCGGCTTTCCAGGTCGACTCTTTCTACGATGTGTTGAGCGGCAGGATCCCGGCGGAAAAGTACCGCGACAAGATCGTGTTGATCGGCGCGACGGCGGCCGGCGTGGGCGCATCGCAAGTGACGCCGATCTCTGCGGGCATGGCCCCGGTGCTGACGCTGGCGCATTCGGTGTCCAGCATCCTCAAGCAGGATTTCTTCGTGGCGCCGGTGTGGGGCTTCTGGGCCGAGAGCGCAGTGTTCCTGGTGGTTGCGCTGTATCTGATCCTGTTGCTGCCGCGCCTGAGCGCCGGCTTGGCTGCCGCCATCACGGGCGGATTGTTCGTGCTGCTGGTGGGTGTGCATTTCGCTTTGATGACGACGCAGGCGATGTGGCTGCAACTGATGTTGCCCGCTGCCTTGTTGCTGGTCGGACACTTGTTGGTTACTACCAAGCGCTTCCTGATGACGGAGCAGGGCAAGCTCAAGTCGGATGCGGAATCGGCAGAGAGCAATCGCATGCTGGGACTGGCCTTCCAGGGGCAGGGCCAGTTGGACATGGCATTCGACAAGTTCCGCAAGGTGCCGATGGACGACAGCCTGATGGATGTGCTGTACAACCTGGGGCTGGATTTCGAACGCAAGCGCCAGTTCAACAAGGCCGAGTCGGTGTTCAAGTACATGGCCGACTACAACCGGAAGTTCCGCGATCTGGAAGCGCGCATGGCGCAGTCCAAGGAGATGGCGGAAACCATCATCCTCGGCGGCGCTTCCGGCCGCAGCAACGACAGCACGATGAAACTGGATCGGCCGGGGCTTTCCAAACCGATGCTGGGCCGTTACGAGATCGACAAGGAGTTGGGCAAAGGGGCGATGGGCGTGGTGTATCTGGGCAAGGACCCCAAGATCAGCCGCGTCGTCGCGATCAAGACCATGGCGCTGGCGCAAGAGTTCGAGGCCGACGAACTGGAAGATGTCAAAGCCCGTTTCTTCCGCGAAGCCGAGACGGCGGGCCGGCTGAACCATCCGAACATCGTCACCATGTATGACGCGGGCGAGGAGCACGATCTTGCCTACATCGCGATGGAATTCCTCAAGGGCAAGGATCTGGTGCCATACACCAAGCAGCCCAATCTGCTGCCGCTGCCCAAGGTGCTGAGCATCGTCGCGCGCGTGGCGGACGCGCTGGGCTATGCGCACGGCCTGCATGTGGTGCACCGCGACATCAAGCCCGCCAACATCATGTACGACCCGGAAAGCGACACGGTGAAGGTCACCGACTTCGGCATCGCGCGCATCACCGACTCGTCCAAGACCAAGACCGGCATGGTGCTCGGCACTCCATCGTACATGTCGCCGGAGCAGTTGGCGGGCACCAAAATTGAAGGCCACTCCGATCTGTTCTCGCTGGGCGTGAGCCTGTACCAACTGGTGTGTGGTAAGCTCCCGTTCGAGGGCGACTCCATGGCGCAGCTGATGTTCCGCATCGCCAGCGAGCCGCATACCGATATTCTGAGCATCAGGCCGGACGTGCCGCCGTGCGTGGTTGCCATCATCAACAAGGCGCTGGCGAAGAAGATAGCGGATCGTTATCAGAGCGGCGGCGAAATGGCTGAGGCGCTCCGGCAGTGTGCGGCTGCTTTGTGATTATGAAATGCGAATAGGGAACGACAGGACGTTTTCAGGGGTGGGATGTGGATATACAAGATGCGCTTGAGATAGTCAGCCAGACCGACCCCGGGATGGTGCGTTCTCATAATGAGGATAGCGTCACCTACGATGCGGCCTGCGGCTTGGTGGTGCTGGCGGACGGGATGGGCGGCTATAATGCCGGCGAAGTGGCGAGCGGAATCGCGGTCTCCGTGCTGTCCAGCGAGGTGCGGCATTATCTGGAAGATGCCCGTCCGGAAGACTTGAACGAAGCGGGCGAAGAGTTGGGCGTGACGCTGTTGCACGACAACGTGAAGAAGGCGAACCTGTCCATTTTTCACGCCGCACAGAGTCAGCCGCAATATGCCGGGATGGGGACGACCATCGTCACCGCGCTGTTTTACGACGACCGTGTGGCGGTTGCGCATGTCGGCGATTCGCGCATGTACCGCTTGCGCGGCGAGACTTTCGAGAACGTCACGCGCGACCATTCCTTGCTGCAGGAGCAGATAGACAGCGGGATGATCAGCAAGGAAGACGCGCGGCTGTCCAAGAACAAGAATCTGGTGACGCGAGCGGTCGGGATCGATGCCGATGTCGAGCCGGAGCTGCACGTACACGATGTCATGGTCGGGGATATCTATCTGTTGTGCTCCGACGGCCTGAACGACATGGTCGAGGATGAGGAAATCGGCATGACGCTGCAGATGTTGCAGAACAATCTGCCGCTGGCGGCGACACAACTGATACAGATGGCCAATGATAATGGCGGACGCGATAACGTGTCGGTCATTCTGGTGAAGGTTAAAGGACGCTTCCCCGCACCTCGCGGATGGTGGGCGAAGCTGCGTTCCTGGTTCGGAAATTGAGTTAGATAAGAGTTAATACGGGGATATGATGATATGCCGGCTAAATTGATACTCAGCATGGATGGAGCGGTGCTGAAGGAATATCCGTTGAACAAGGAGCGCACGACCATAGGTCGCAAGCCGCACAACGACATCGTGATCGACAACCTTGCGGTCAGCAGCGAGCACGCTGCGATCGTCACCATCCTGAACGATTCCTTCCTGGAAGATCTGGACAGCACCAACGGTCTGGCGGTCAACGGCACGCCGACCAAGAAGCATTTCCTGCAGAACAACGACGTCGTCGAGATCGGCAAATACAAGCTGAAATATCTGAACGACCAGCCCACACAGACCACCGCTGCGGAATTCGAGAAGACCATGGTGTTGCGGGCCCCGGTAAAGATGCCCCTGCATGCAAACGATACCATCACGAAGACGCAGGTGGATGTTGTGGCGCACAAGGCTGACGCGACCCAATTTAATGCTACGGCCAGCGGAGCGGTGGCGGATGCGACTGGCGGGCAAGCTGCGGTCGCAGTGGTGCAGATCCTGAACGGCCCCAACTCCGGCAAGGAACTCGAACTGGTGAAGAGCCTGACCACGCTGGGCAAGCCCGGTGTGCAGGTTGCGGTACTGGCGCGCCGTCCGCATGGTTATTTCATCACGCATGTGGAGGGCGGCAGCTTTCCCACGGTAAACGGTTCGTCCATCGGCGAACAGCCCCGCCAACTGAACGATCACGACCTGATCGAACTGGCCGGGGTGAAGATGGAGTTCTACTTCAAGACCTGATTACCCAAAGTGATCAGCCAACGCGCAATCCGACGGGGTGCAGGGCGGGGTGACATGTGAAGAAACACGCCCTTCTTATCGCGCTCGGTATGGCGTTGGTCCTGTTGTTCCTGGGCGATGCCGCCAGATTCTACCGCCTCGGTTTCGTCCAGTTCATCGATGCGAAACTCTATGACTACCGTTTGCGGCTCACCCTGCCTCACGCGGGGGACGATCGCGTCGTCATTCTCGATATCGACGAAAAGAGCCTGAAGGAAGAAGGGCGCTGGCCCTGGGGGCGCGACAAGATGGCGACGCTGATGGATCAACTGTTCGACCGCTATGGGGCCGCAGTGGTCGGCTTCGACGTGGTGTTCGCCGAAAAGGACAACAGCTCCGGCCTGAAAGTGTTGCAGGAACTTGGCCGCAACCAGTTCAAGGACGTGGCCCAGTTTCAGTCCGTGCTGACGAGGATCAGGCCGCATCTGGAATACGACCAGCGTTTTGCCGACAGGATCAGGCAGCGCAACGTGGTGTTGGGCTATTACTTCAGCAACAGCGAACGCGGCTCCGGCAAGAGCACCTCGGGCGTTCTGCCTGAACCCGCATTCGCTGCGGGAACTTTCAAAGGAAGACCAATCTCCTTTTTGCGCTGGGATAGCTACGGCGCGAACTTGCCCGAGTTGCAGCGCGGCGCGGTGACGGCAGGGCACTTCAACCCGGTGGTGGATTTCGACGGGGTGGTGCGCCGGATCCCGATGATCGTCGAATACGAAGGTGCGTATTACGAATCCCTGTCGCTGGCGGTGGCGCGCGCCGCACTGGGGGAGACCAGGCTGTCTCCCGGATATGCGACCGGCAAGGACAAGAATTACGGCGGGCTGGAATGGCTGGTGCTGGAATCGGCGCAGGGGAATCTGCATGTTCCGGTGGATGCCGAGGTCAGCGCATTGGTGCCTTATCGCGGAGAGAGAGGGACGTTCCGCTACGTCTCAGCATCGGATGTCCTGCACCAACGCATTCCGGCGGCAGAATTGCAGAACAAGATCGTGCTGGTGGGGACTACCGCGCCGGGTTTGATGGATATGCGCTCCACGCCCGTCGGCGAGGTCTACCCGGGGGTGGAGGTGCATGCCAACATGATCAGCGGCATCCTCAACCAGGACATCAAGGAGAATCCGCCCTATGTGCTGGGGGCGAACGTGCTGCTCCTGCTGGTAACGGGCGTAGTGTTGGCCATCCTGCTGCCCATGCTGAGCTCCGTGCACGGGACCTTGCTGTCGGCGGGCATGCTGCTGCTGACGGTCGTCGTTAACGGCGCGTCGTGGCATTACGGCAATATCGCACTGCCGTTGGCAGGCGGCGTGATCATGGTGTTCATGCTGTTCGCCCTGAACATGACCTATGGTTACTTCACCACGGAACGCACCAAACGGAAGATCACCAGCCTGTTCGGCCAGTACGTGCCGAGCGAAGTGGTGGACGAGATGAGCAGGAACCCGGAACAGGTCTCGATGGAGGGCGAAAGCCGCGAGATGACCATCCTCTTCTCCGACGTGCGCGGCTTCACCACTATCTCGGAAGGGCTGGAGCCGAAAGAGTTGGCGCAACTGATGAACGAGTTCCTGACGCCGCTGTCGCGCGTGATTTACGGCCATCGCGGCACAATTGATAAATACATGGGCGACTGTATCATGGCGTTCTGGGGGGCTCCGCTGCGCGATACACGCCATGCTTACCACGCGGTGCTTTCCGGTCTGGAAATGCAACGCACCCTGAGTGCCCTGCAGCCGCATTTCAGGGAACGCGGCTGGCCCGAGATCCATGTTGGCGTGGGTATCAATACCGGCCGTGTGAATGTTGGCAACATGGGGTCCGAGGTGCGCGTGGCCTATACGGTGATGGGCGATGCGGTGAATCTGGCGTCGCGTCTGGAGGGAATCACCAAGGAATATGGCGTCGGCGTGGTGGTGGGGGAAGCGACCAAGGCGGCTGCTCCGGAATTCGTCTATCGCGAGCTCGATCTGGTGCGCGTCAAAGGAAAAGACAAACCTGTCGCGATCTTCGAGCCGCTTGGTCTGGCCGGCGAAGTCGGGAAGGGGGTACTGGATGAGATCGAATTGTTCCAGCAGGCGCTACGCCTGTATCGCAAGCAGGAATGGGACAAGGCGGAGTTGCAGTTGCTCAACCTGCTGAAGATCGCCGCGCGCACCAGGTTGTATGAAGTGTATGTCGAGCGCGTCGCGTATTATCGCAATAACCCGCCCGGCGATAACTGGGATGGCGTGTTCGTCTTCAAGACGAAATAAGTGTGGCAGGAACACCAAAGATGAAATTGAGAATACTGGGATGCAGCGGCGGCATCGGCGGCAATTTGCGCACCACTTCGCTGCTGCTCGATCACGATGTGCTGATCGATGCCGGCACGGGCGTCGGCGACCTGAGCCTGGCCGAGATGTGCATGATCGACCACGTCTTCGTGACCCATTCGCATCTCGATCACATCGCCTGCCTGCCCTTGCTGGTGGACAGCGTCGGCTTCATGCGCGACCAGCCTCTGGTCATCCATGCCACCGACGAGACCTTGGCGATCCTCAAGAAGCACGTCTTCAACTGGGAGATATGGCCGGATTTCAGCGCGATTCCCAACCTGCACCAGCCCATCGTGCGCTATGAGCGCATCGTCCCCGGGGAAACGGTGGATGTGGGCGGGCGCAAGATCACTCCATTGCCGGCGAACCATGTGGTGCCGGCAGTCGGTTTCCACATCGACAGCGGCAAGGCAAGTCTGGTGTTCAGCGGCGATACGACCACCTGCGACGACTTGTGGGAGGTGGTCAATCGCATCCGGAATCTGGAATACCTGATCATTGAGACGGCATTCTCCAATGCCGAAAAGGAGCTGGCTATCGTCTCCAAACATCTGTGCCCCACATTGCTGGCCGAAGAACTGCTCAAGCTCAAGCTCGATCCCAGGATATATATCACTCACCTGAAACCCGGCGAGGTCGAATTGACCATGCAGGAGGTCAGCGAGTGCGTTCAGGGGTTCGTGCCGAAGATGCTGCAGAACGGGCAAGTGTTCGAGCTTTAGCGCCTGACGGGAACATCATGCAAGATATTCTGGACATCAGGGTACTCGCCGCGCTGGAGCCGATCTCCTCGTTCAGCCCGGCACGGCTGCGCGAGCTGCTCGACTATTGCCACGTGGAGAACGTGGCGCAGGGGCAGGATCCGTTCAAGGACCGTACCATGCAAGGTCAATCGGTATATCTGCTGCGCGGCGAACTGGAAGTCGTGTACGAAGACGGGAACCGGGTACTGATCCGCGCCGATTCGGAATGGGCGCGCCATCCCATAGGCAAGCGCCAGCCCGAGATCAGATCGTCACAGGTGCTGAGTCCCCGCGCGCAGTTGCTGCGTGTGAATGACGATCTGCTGGACCGCATGGTGACCTGGGACCAGTTCGCCTACCATGACGACACGAAGGCGATGGCATTGAAGGAAGGCTCCGAATCCGCCGTGAAGAAACTGCTCAGTTCGGGCATGTTCAGCGCGGAGAACCTCACCAACAGTCCGTTTGCGCACCTGCCCCCGGCCAACATCGGCGAACTGCTCAACCGCATCGAAGCTGTCGCGGTATGGGACAAGGATGTCATCATCCGTGAAGGCGAAGAGGGCGATTATTACTACCTGATCGAAAGCGGGCGCGCCCAGGTGACGCGTCTGGTCGGCGGGGCGAATCTGGTGCTGGCCGAACTCAAGGCGGGCGACGTTTTCGGGGAAGAGGCGCTTGTTTCCGAATCCAGGCGCAACGCCACGGTGACGATGAAGAGCAACGGCGTGCTGCTGCGCTTGAAGAAACAGGATTTTTTCGAGTTGATGCAGGAGCCGCTGCTGCACCGCATCAGCTATCAGGATGCCAGGCAAAAGGTGGCGCAGGGGGCGGTATGGCTGGATGTGCGCCATCCGCCGGAATACCGCTACGACAGATTGCCCGGGGCGATCAACTTGCCGCTCAACGACATACGCAATGCCATCGGCGTGCTGAGCAAGGCGACGACCTATATCGCATATTGTCAGAGCGGTCGCCGCAGTGCGGCGGCGGCATTCATTCTGGCGCAAGCAGGGTACGATGTGTACGTTCTGGAAAATGGTTTGTGGTCTGTGCCCAAGGCGCAGCAGCAATGACCGCTTAAAGGTTTGGAGGAGCAAGTATGAACGGTAATGTGAACGAGATGGGATTGCGGTTGGAGTTCACCAAGAACCTCAATCACGTCACCAACAAGATTCATGCCACCAGTAACATCGACGAGATCATGCTGGATGTCAGCAAGGACATCTGCGCATTGTTCAACGCGGATCGCCTGACCATCTATGTGGTAGGCGAGGACAGGGCTTCCCTGATCTCCAAGGTCAAGACCGGATTGAATTCGTTCAAGGATCTCAAGCTGCCCATCGCCGAGCAGAGCATCGCTGGCTACGCCGCCTTCCACAAGAAGATGCTCAACCTCAAGGATGTTTATGACGAGCATGAGCTGGCCTCTTACAGCACCACCCTGCGTTTCCTGCAGGACGTGGACCGGCGCACCGGTTACCGTACCAAGCAGATGCTGGTGGCGCCCATTGTCGACGTGGATGGCGGCGACCTGATCGGAGTGATGCAGGTCATCAACAACAAGGCGGGCATGCCTTTCCCGACGATGGTGCAAGAAGGGGCGCGCGAACTGACGCAGACGCTGGCTGTGGCGTTGAAGCAGCGTCAGCAGCAGGCCGGCACCGTCAAGACCAAATACGACTACCTGGTTTCGGATGCGGTGATGTCTTCGGCCGAGTTCGAACTGGCAACGCGGACTGCGCGGCGCAAGGGAGTGGACGTCGAAGATGTCCTGCTGGATGAGTTCCAGGTCAAGCCGGAGGCCTTGGGCAAGGCGCTATCCGCCTTCTTCGGCGTGCCTTATGAGCCTCACCGGAGTGACCGGATCAAGCCCGCCGACCTGCTGCGCAACCTGAAGCGCGAGTACGTGGAGAGCAGTCACTGGATCCCGATCGACGATACGCCGGAAGGGGTGGTCATCCTTACCACCGACCCCGAGCGGATACAGGCTTCGCGCGTGGTCAACAACATCTTTCCCAAGAACCGCCTGTTCTACAAAGTCTGCACGCAGCGCGAGTTCAAGGCAACGCTCGACCTGTTCTACGGCGGCGGCGGGGGCGGTGGGGGCGACATCACCGGCAGTTTTGCCGACATGGATAGCCTCTTCGGTGGACGACCTGCTGACCTCCTTGAGCAGTGAAGAAGAAGAAGTGAGCGTTAGCCAGGACGATGTCAACGCAGCGGCCGACAACGAACTGGTCAAGCTGGTCAACAAGATCATCATTGACGCATACAAGATGGGCGCATCCGACATCCACATCGAGCCCATGCCCGGCAAGGGAAAGACGGGCATACGCCTGCGCAAGGACGGCTCGCTGCTGAACTACATCGAAATACCCGCCACCTACCGCAACGCGCTGGTCACCCGTCTCAAGATCATGTGCGACCTCGACATCTCGGAAAAGCGCAAACCGCAGGACGGCAAGATCAAGTTCAAGAAATACGGCCCCCTGGATATCGAGCTGCGCGTGGCGACCATTCCCTCGCAAGGCGGCGTGGAAGACGTGGTGATGCGTATCCTCGCATCCGGCGAACCTATACCGCTGGACAACATGGGTTTTTCGGCGCGCAATCTGGAGCTGGTGAAGAAGACAATCACCAAACCCTACGGGCTGTTCTTCGTGTGCGGCCCCACCGGTTCCGGTAAAACGACCACGCTGCACTCCATCCTGAAATACATCAACAAACCGGACACCAAGATCTGGACGGTGGAAGATCCGGTGGAAATCACGCAGAAGGGCCTGCGTCAGGTGCAGGTCAACAAGAAGGCTGGGCTGGACTTCGCCTCGATCATGCGTTCTTTCCTGCGTGCCGACCCGGACGTGATCATGGTCGGCGAAATGCGCGACAAGGAAACGGTCTCCACCGGCATCGAAGCGTCGCTTACCGGTCACCTGGTGTTCGCCACGCTGCACACCAACAGCGCGCCGGAATCCATCATCCGTCTGCTCGACATGGGCATGGACCCGTTCAACTTCGCCGATGCCCTGCTCGGCATCCTGGCGCAACGTCTGGCCAAGAGATTGTGCAAGGACTGCAAGAAGGGACATATCGCAACGCAGGACGAGATCAAGGCGCTGCTCACCGAATACGCAGAGGAAATGCGCAATACCGAGACCTGGAAGAAAGACCCCAATGCCGCTTTCAAGGCCTTGTATGCGGAGTGGGTCAAGCTGTTCGGCGATGCCAACGGGCAGATCACGCTGTATGAAAAAGTCGGTTGCGAGAAATGCACGGGCACCGGCTATCGCGGCCGCGTCGGCCTGCACGAATTGCTGATTGGCACCGACCCGGTGAAAAAGGCCATTCAGGAGCATGCGCGCGTCGCGGAACTGTTCGCTCTCGCGCTGGAAGAGGGGATGCGCACCCTGAAGCAGGACGGTATCGAGAAGGTGCTGAGCGGCATCACCGACATCCATCAAGTGCGCGCGGTCTGTATCAAGTAGTCGATGGAAACCTCCAAGGTACGGGCATACATGGAGCAGGAGCAGGCGCAGCGCGCCATGCTGGAAGACCTGCTCAATCGCCTCAGCGACCTCAATGCCATCGGTGCCGCGCTGTCCAGCGAGCGCGACATCAATCGTCTGCTGGAAAGCATCCTGGCTGCGGCCCGCAAGATCACCAATGCCGATGCCGGGACCCTGTATCTGGTCGATGCCGACAAGCAGCATCTGACCTTCGAGATATTGCACAACGATTCGCTCAACATCCGCATGGGCGGCACCTCGGGCAATCCGATCCCGTTCTACCCCATCGCCCTCTATCACGGCGGCGAGCCGAATCTGGCGATGGTGGTGAGTTATTCCGTGCTGCGCGGCGAGACGGTCAACATCCCGGATGCCTATATCGCCGAAGGCTTCGATTTCTCCGGCACCAAGAAATTCGACGCCAAGACCGGCTACCACTCGCGCTCATTTCTCGCTGTTCCCATGCGCAACCACGAGCGCGAGATCATCGGCGTGCTGCAACTCATCAACGCGCTCGATGCCAAGACCGGTAGCGTCAAACAGTTCTCCAAGGATGATCAGCAACTGCTGGAATCGCTGGCATCGCAGGCAGCCATTGCGATCAGCAACCGCCGGCTGATTCAGCAACTCGAAGAATTGTTCGAGTCCCTGATCAGCCTCATCAACACCGCCATCGACGACAAATCGCCCTATACCGGCGGGCATTGCGCGCGTGTCCCGGCGCTCACTATGATGCTGGCGGAAGCGGCGAACCGCAACAAGCGGGGCGCGCTCAGGGATTTCAACCTGACCGACAAGGACCGCTACGAACTCAAGATCGCCGGCCTGCTGCACGATTGCGGCAAGATCACCACGCCGGTGCATGTGGTGGACAAGGCCACCAAGCTGCAGACCATTTGCGACCGCATCAACCTGATCGATACCCGCTTCGAGGTGCTCAAGCGCGACGCCGAGATCGCGATGCTCAAGGGCGAGAAAGGCGATACGGAATTCTCAGCCTATATCCGGCAGCTTGACGATGACCGCGAATTCCTGCGCCATTGCAATATCGGTTCCGAAAAGATGCAGGATGCCGATGTGGCCCGGGTGCAACAGATCGCCCGCTACCAATGGGGCAACACGGAGGGCGCGCAGGCGGATTTCCTGAGTGCGGAAGAAGTGGAGAACCTCACCATCCGCTCCGGTACGCTCACGGCGGCGGAGCGCGAGATCATCAACCATCACATCGTGGTCACCATCAAGATGCTGGAATCGCTGCCCTGGCCGAACCATCTCAAGCGCGTGCCGGAGTACGCGGGAGGGCACCATGAGCGCATGGACGGCAAGGGATATCCCAAGGGGCTGACGCGCGAGCAGATGTCGGTACAGGCGCGGGTGATGGGCATTGCCGATATCTTCGAGGCGCTCACCGCGCAAGACCGGCCTTACAAGACCGGCAAAACCCTCACCGAATCTCTGGCGATCCTGGGGCAGCTCAAGGAGAACGGCCATATCGACCCGGATTTGTTCGATGTGTTCATCCGTGAAAAGGTCTATCTCGGTTATGCTAGGCAGTTTCTCAAGCCCGAGCAGATCGATGCAGTGGATGAAAGCAAGATTCCCGGGTACATCTCATGAGTCGCCCTACTTTCCTGAAGTGACGAAAAGCGTCACCGCCCTGCCGTTTTTTGTTACGCCCTTTTCTCCATCACAAAGTGGCAAGCTGCCAAGCCAGTTGCGATGGTCTTGCACAATTCCTGTTACTGGCATGAGTCTTGCTCCTCTTTAGGCGCACGCCCTTGTGTGTGTACCGTTTAAAAATTCTTCAAGGAGGTTAAATATGAAACAAATTCAAAAGGGTTTTACCCTGATTGAGCTGATGATCGTGGTCGCGATCATCGGTATCTTGGCGGCGGTGGCATTGCCGGCCTATCAGGACTACATGGTTCGCGCCAAGGTTTCCGAAGTGGTATTGGCTGCATCTTCCGGCCGTACTGCGGTTGCCGAGACCTTCTCCCAAAAAGGGACGATGAGTCTGACGGCAGGATCCATGGGTGTGCAAACCCAATCGACAAAGTATGTTGCTTCTGTTTCTTACTCATCCGCCAACACCTCGCAGGGTGACATTATCGTAACAGCCAGCACCGACCTAGGTTTGGGCTCCGCGTCAAGTACCACGATGATCTTGCGCGGAGAGGGGCAAACTAACGGAACGGTTGCTTGGAAGTGTGGCACAGGTAATATGCCACGCAAGTATCTGCCAAGCTCCTGCAAGGATTTCTGATCGGCGGCTAATTTGATCGATTGACCATAGGGAAAGCCTCTTGGCGTTGCCGAGGGGCTTTTTCTTTGGGTTTGATTATGCGAACTTCATATTTCGTCGCGCTCGCAGTGCTTCTTGTGGGGGCGCTTGCTCGTTGCCATCTACTGGCCGGGCCTGCACGGCGCTTTCTTTTTCGATGATGCGACGAGCATCTTTTGCCGGAAGGTGTGCATCTCGAAACGCTAACGCTTGAATCGATACGGCAGGCATTGGCAAGCGGATATTCCGGTCCCTTCGGACGACCTGTTGCCCAATTGAGCTTCGCCCTCAACCATTATTTCAGCGGCCTTGATCCTTTTGCGTTCAAGGCGACCAATCTCGCCATCCATTTCGCATGCGGTATTCTGGTGTTCGGCTTGGCACTTCGCCTGCTGGCTGCAGCAAGGCCACAGGCGAAACAGCTGCATATACTCATTGCATCCGGCGTGGTGGAACGCGGCGCTATGGCTGCTGCACCCGATCCAGCTTCTTCCCGTCCTGCATGTCGTGCAGCGCATGACGAGCTTGTCGGCAGTTTTTCTTCTCGCGGCTCTGCTGCTCCATATTTCGGGCGCGAACGCAGCCGGACGTGCCGGCGCAGGCCGTGCTGCTTTTGGCATGGGCGGATATTGTGGCCGCTGTCTTATCTTCAGCAAGGAAACTGGTGTGCTGTTCCCAGCTTTTTGTGCTTGCTTGGGAACTGATCGTGCGGAGCGTGCCGCGAGCGGGGGACTGGACCGTTTTGCGCGCGGCTTTGCCGCTCTAGTCCGGTGTGGCGGCACTAGTCTGTGCCCGGCTTACTTGCTGCACGCCATACGCCCAATGGCTGTGGTCCGGCTATGACATGCGCCCGTTTACGCTGTCGAGCGTTTGCTGACCGAGGGGCGGGTGCTTTGGTTCTATCTCGGGCTTGTCGTAGTTGCCGCGCCTGGAAGAACTCGGCCTGTATCACGACGATATCGTGTTTTCCAGCGGCCTGTTCATGCCTTGGACAACAGCCTTCTCACTACTTGGCCTGTTTGTCCTGGTCGGTCTGGCCTGGCGCTGGCGGACGAACGTGCCCCGCTAGTGGCATTCGGGCTGGCTTGGTTCCTGATCGGCCACGCGATGGAATCCACTTTTTTGCCGCTGGAGATCGCCCACGAGCACCGGAATTATCTTCCGCTTTTCGGCATTCTGCTCGCTGCCGGCTGGGCGTTGCTTTGGCACTGGAGGAGCGCAGGAGCACGCAAAACCCTCGCGTATGACACTGGCGATCGCAGTGTTGTCCTATTGTCGTTTTTGTAACAGCATTGCGCGCGAACCAGTTCGGCGAAGAGGGGCGGCGCACCCAAATCGAGGCACAGCATCACCGGTTATCGGCGCGAGCCCAGTATCGAAGCAGGAGCTTCCTTGGCGGGGCTGCCGGATGCGGCCATGCCGAATGGACCAATCCATGCTTTTGCCCGGGAGCATTTAGAACTGGCCAACGACTCGACCCGGACTCCAAGATGGGGCTGGCTTGGACTGATTCAGTTGAACTGCACGGCAGGGATGCCGGTTGTGCGAGCGGAAATGGAACGAACTATCGCGCCGTCTACGGGAAACCCCTTTCGCGCCTGCGGACAGGAACGTGCTGTACAGCCGAAGGAAATGTCGATTGCCGGCACGATTTGCCTTTCCCGGCCAGACATGCAGATACTCTTTTCCGCAGCATTCTCCAATCCGACAGTTTCCCCGTCCGTTCTTGCCATGCTTTATTCCTGGTATGCCGATTACCTGTTGCTGCGGGAAGATGACCTGATGGCAGCACAAGGGGCGTTAGCCCGGTCTCTCCAATTGACTCCCGCAAACCCCAGCAACCGATTGAAATGGGCACAATTGGTTTTACTTGATGGTCGTAGGGATGAGGCGGCTCAACTATTAAAGGCGTTAGGGAATGCCCAACTCAGTAGCAGCGAGAAAAGGACCGCTACAAAACTGCTGGCGTGCCTGGAAGGGGACAGTACCCAATGCGGGAAAATTTAACTGCTGACAGCACACGTGCGAAAACGCCCAATTAGTGGGTCGAAGAAATGGTTATTGAGAAACGTTCACGCCCTTTTGAACCAGATCATCTCGATTGCGCACTCGGCAACAGGTGTTAAAGTTTGATCATCTGTCGTATGTCCAAAATTACAGCGGGTATCGTATTTTTAACTCTGCTGCGACCAAAGATAATACGCTGTTCCAGTCGCCCTTCCGGGTCTGACGAAATAGCCTTGCAGAGGGGTACCAGGGGCAATCACTACGCTTCAACATCCAGCGCCAATCCGGATTAAATGGTAACAAAACCCACACTGGTTTTCCCATCGCGCCAGCCAGGTGCGCAACAGCGGTATCCACCGAGATCACCAAATCCATATTGGCGATCAATCCTGCCGTATCCGTGAAGTTTTCCAAGTCGGCACCAAACAAAGCGATGTGTTTGCTTATTAGTGTTTGATCGGCAGGGCGTATTTCTTTTTGCAGACTCACCCATTGCACATGGTCTGACATGACCGTAAATAGCTCGGTAAGTGGTATTGCGCGATTGAGCAAAAAATCGTTCATGGGTGTTTGATTTCCGGCCCATACCACGCCAATCCGCAGCCTGGTCTTGTTGCCCAGCCTGTCCTGCCATTTCGTGATATGGTCTTGGTCACAGCCAAGGTAGGCGCTGGCTGCTGGAATCGTGTCGATTCGCGTGGAGAATGCCAGTGGCAGGGTCATTAGAGGGCAATGAAAGTCAAAGGCTGGCAGCGGTTCGTTTTCAGCCAGTACTTGACTCACCCCCTCCAGGCCGACTAATAGTGACTTCAGGGCTGCCGGAACCAACAGCAATACTGTTGCGCCTTGGGCAGCCACAAGCTTGGCATACCTGCAAAACTGAATCGTGTCACCAAAACCTTGTTCAAAGTGAAGCAGGATAGTTTTGCCAGACAACGGTTCCTTACCAAGCCAGAGCGGTTGCTGGTAATCATATTGTACTGAGCGCATATGGGGGGCTTGCCAGCGCCACTCGTATTCGGCCCAACCCCGCTCAAAATTGCCAAGCAGCAATTGGCCTAAGCCCAGATTTAAATGCGCTTCAACATAATCCGGTTTTAAATAGATTGCTTTTTGGAAGCACTGAATTGCACTGTCATGCATTCCTTGCTCTATGAGGACAAGTCCCAAATTGAGGTGCGCCATTGCGAAATCCGGCTTGAGCGAAATCGCCTGCTGGTATTGCTCTACCGCAGCGTCGAACTTACCTTGAGCTTTGTAGGTATTGCCCAGGTTGTTGTGCGATCCCGCCGAATCCGGTTTAAGAGCCAGCGCCCGCTGGTAACTTTCAACTGCAGAGTCAAGTTTGCCCAGTGCCTGCAATGCCTCTGCAAGGTTGCTATGTGCCTCTGCATAATCCGGGTTGATCGCAAGAGACCTCTGGCAGCATTCGACTGCCGCCTCCAGTTTGCCTTGAGTTTTTAGCGCAACAGCCAGATTGCTGTGTGCTTCGGCATAACGCGGGCTGATTGAGATCGCTTGTTGAAGATGCTTTATCGCTTCTTCCAACTTATCTTGTTTCTGGAGTGCGCTCGCCAGATTGTTGTGCACTAACGCAAAATCCGGATTGATGAGAATTGCGTTTCGGTAACTTGCAATGGCCGCTTCCAACTTGCCCTGACTTTGAAGCGCGATCCCCAGGTTGCTGTGCGCCTCGGCATAATCCGGTTTGAACGAGATTGCTCTCTGGTAACTTTGAATGGCAGCGTCCAGCTTGCCCTGCGCCTGGAGTGCAAGTCCCAATTCATTATGCCCCTCGGCAAATTCCGGTTGAAGCGACAGCGCTTTCAGGAAGCAATAAATCGCCCTGTCGGGTTCCCCCTGGTGGGCATAAAGTTTGCCAAGGTAGTAATGAAAATCTGCGTTTATCGGATAAAGAGCAGTCGCTTTTAAGAGGGTTGTTTCGGCGCCCGCTATCTGCCCGCTTTGAAAAAGTGCCAGACTCAAATCGCGGTAGGCTATTTCAAAATCAGGATTGAACTCGATGGTTTTATTGTAGTTGGCAACTGCTTCATTCAGTTTTCCTAACTCCTGCAATACCGTCGCAAGAAGATAGTAGGCATCCCCCATTTCAGGATTTAATAGAATGGCCTGTTTTAGGGCGAGTTCGGCCTTCTCATACAGCTGCTGTTCCTTTAAGACAAACCCCAGGTTGAGGAAACCTTCTGCATAACCGGGATTGATACCAACGGCGTGCTGATAACATTCGGTCGCCTCTTCCAGCATGCCATGGGCCAAAAATTCGTTACCCCGTTTTTTTTGGGCGGCATATTCATTTGGCAGTTTGTCTTTTGATAACATCAACGTTCGCCGATTGGGGAAGGTGCTTGATGCTCAGGATATTTGCCAACTCAAGTACCAGGCCGCTTGCACTGCTGTTAGCCATATCAACTCTGCCCATTGGATTGAAATTAATGAAGTTTCTTTTTTTGAAACGACTTGAAGCAAAGATAAAGCCATCGTACGAAGTAGTACGATAGTCAAAATCAGAGGACACTTCAACCTGATTACCCACGAAATCATTTGCCTGAGCTTTCTCGCCGCTGAGATGCTTTGATGACATATCGAATGACATAACTGTTTCTTTCTCAATTAATGAATCGTAGGCGAAATAGTATTTTTTACGCAACAATTAAAGCATAGCGCTATAAATCAGTTGAGCCGACCCGTAATAACCTTTTCTCGAACTTCTTCAATCCCGCCCTACAGCATGCCGTTTCAGATCAGAAGTAACGGCAGAAAGGAATAACGAATAGTATAACTACAAGCATGGTGGCGAATGCTTCAACAATCCGTCATCATCTGGTCACCGCTCGGTGATCGACACGGTGATATCCGCACGCTTTTCCAGCTGGTGCAGGTAACATAATCAGTTTTCAACATCAAGCAGAAGTTCGCTTCTCTCGACGGCCGTCCATCAGCAATTCGAACTTTTTTGCATATGCATCCTGGAATGCTCCTTATTAATTGGTGGTTATTAATCATCGACCTGTCATCACCGCTTATAATCTGGCCGGCCATTTTTTCCTGAAAAACAGTTCATTTTCGCAGAGCAGGCTCTGAAAAGGATGCATAACTCATGATTTCCACCACCACACTTACTATGGTTGACGGAGTACGGATCGTCGTCCCGGATTCAGTGAATCTGATCACGCCCTACGTGCTGATGGAGCAGCAAGACTGGTTCGAAGACGAAATCAAATTCCTGCGCTGCCTGTTACAACCCGGGCAGAAAGTTATCGATATTGGCGCTAATTATGGCGTCTACACATTATCCATGGCCCAGGTAGTTGGGCCCGAAGATCGTGTGGGCCTTTGAGCCTGCTACAAACACTGCGAGACTGCTTGCTGAAGGAATTGCTGTTCTAATGGTTTTTCCCAAATCATCCTTGAGCCAAGCGCCTTATCCAATGTTTGTGGCACGGCGAAATTATTGTTGAATGAAAATTCCGAATTAAATTCGCTGGTACATGGCATGCCGTCGACGAGTGCAAGTGAAACTGTGCCTCTGGTGACGCTTGACGAATGCATGGAACGATATGACTGGCGTGATATCGAGTTTATGAAGATTGACGCTGAAGGTGAGGAATACAACATATTAGAAGGAGGAGAGCGATTTTTTAAAGAATTGTCACCTCTAGTTCAGTATGAGATAAAAGCGGGTAAAGACCTGCATATGGAACTAATACAAAATTTCGCTGCTCTTGGCTATGATTCCTACCGACTCGTACCTGGACTTAACCTGTTGGTTCCTTTCGATGCCGGGATTGTCTCCAGATGGCTACTTGCTTAATTTGTTCTGCTGCAAGCGGGATAGAATCGAGCGGCTTGCCGCACATGGTTACTTGTTAAATTCTGCAACCCCACGCTCTGCCACCTGGACGGAACGGTTCAAGGCTATCTTGAAAAAAGCCAAAAACCGCAACCAATACGATTGGCGTAACACCATTGCCAAATTGCCATACGGTGCTGAACTCGCCGACTCATGGGAACATGCGATGGCTTCAGAACACAGATCCGAGGTGGACAAAGCGCTATCCCTTTATGCTCTTTAGCCGAGATGCTTCTGTATCCCCGACTGCGCGTTTTCGTGCATTGGAATCAAGTTTCAGTTTACTCAAGTCCTTGTGCGAGAGACAGCCTTCATATATGCGTTTAGCGAGCCTGGCACGAGTAGCACAGGACTATGGAGCACGATCGATTGCCGTAAACGCGCTCATGCAGCTTAGTGACGACATTTTCCAGAATAGTCAGCCCAATCTGTGGGAGCCGTTTTTGGGCGCCCGAAACGATTCGATTCTGTACCCACCGGTGAAGCCATTGGTAACTGGGCTTTAGCGTCCGTCTTGGAGGAATATGAACGGCTTGCTTTTTTTTCCTCATTCTATGCCGGGATATCAGCTCAGCAGAGGCTGGAAATAATCCGCGATTTAGGGTTTGGAAGTGCGGAAATGGATCGTCGCTTACGCTTGCTGAAAAAGCGTTTTGCTCTGCTGTCGTCATAGAAGTCAGATAAAGCTGGCTCACGGCATCACATATTCCTCCCACATCTGCAGATAAATGGATTCCAGATCGCGGGTGAATTTTTTGCTGTCGAACAGGGGGGCCGACTCCCGGTTAGCGAGAATCTTGTTGCGAATATTCCCGTATTTGTTTCTGTCTGTCGCCAGCTCAAGGGCAAGGGCGTAATAGTCTTCCAGGCTGTAAGTAATGAGCTCTGGAACACCTAACGCTGTGAGTAAACTACCCGCCACTCTGGATGGAAAAGTTTCGCCCGCGCAGGTAACCACTGGCAGGCCCATCCAGAGTGCGTCGCTGCAGGTCGTGTGGGCATTGTAGGGCGTTGTGTCCAGAAACAGGTCTGCGCACTGGATCCGCGCAAGGTGTTCTTCTGCCAGGTTCAAGCGCGGAGCCCAGATAATTCTTTCCGGCGCCACGCCACGGCTTGTCGCTTCCCGGCACAGGTTGGAGACGACATTGGATGAGCTTGATGGCAGCCATAACACGCTATCTGGGACAGCCTTCAAGAGTCGGCACCAGATGTCGAATACGTCGGGTGTGACTTTGTAGGGTTGGTTGAAGCTGCAAAATACAAAGCCCTCATCGGGCAGTCCGCACTCCTTGCGACTAGGGGCAGGCAGGCGTTGACAGGAAGCGTCCCTGGGCATGTAACAGTAAGGAAGTGATACCACCTTTTCCGCGTAATGCGCCTGCTGTTCTGGCGGAATGATGAAGCGGTCAGCGATCAGATAGTCAACAAAGTCCGCGCCCATGGTCCCAGGGTAGCCCAAGTAATTGACCTGGATTGGCGCAGGCCGAAGTACCAGGATCGAACTGCGATTGAGCTTAGTGTAGCCGGCGAGATCGACTAGGATGTCGATCCGGTCTTGATGTATTCTTTGTGCGGAGGCTTCGTCGGGAAGAGCACGAATATCGACGAACTGGTCAAAGGACTTTTCCAGCCGCTTTCGCAGCATGCTCCCGTCATCAGGCCCGTAGGAATAGGCAGTTATGCTGAAACGGCTGCGGTCATGAAGCTCGAATATCTGTGCCATCAGATGCGCGACAGGATGATTTCTAAAATCTGCGGACAGGTAGCCGACGCTGATTTTCGGTTTCGTTTCTCGCTTGAACTCGAATTCCGCTCCTTTCTGGCGGGAACGCTGGCGTTGGCAAATCCTTTGTGCCCAGTTGCTCGCACAAATCCGCTGCTCCGACGGCGTGGTGCCAGGCAGGGCCAGGAATGAGAAAGGAGATATGCGATTTGCGGTTGCCTGCGGTGCCTCGCGCACTACTCGCCGCAGTGCCTCGGTGAGCGGTCCCAATTCCTGCCACTCGCATACAGATTGCAGCGCATATAGCAGGTTGATCTTGGCCTCGGGAAAATCCGGCGCCAGTTCAAGCGCCTTCCGGTAGCAGGGCAAAGCTTGATCGAGTTTGCCCTGTTCCTGAAGGAGAATGCCAAGGTTGTTGTGCGCAAGGGAGAAATCGGGGCGGAACGCCAACGCCTGGCGGTAACAGCTCATTGCCTCCTCCCGGCTTCCCAGATCGATGAGAACAGCCCCCAAGTTATTGTATGCCTCGGGAAAATCGCGCTTTAGCGCAATGGCGCGGCGGTAACATGATACGGCCTCGTTCAATCTCCCCTGATTTCTGAACGCGTCACCGAGATTGTTGTTCACCTCCGCGGAGTCTGGTTTAAGTGCCTGCGCCCGTTGGTAACAGTCGATGGCTCCGCTCATGTCGCCCTGGGCGGCGAGCACGAATCCCAGGTTATTGTGCGCCTCGAAAAAATCGGGTTGGAGTTCAATGGCCTTGCGATAGCATGCCTGCGCTTTCTCAAGATCAACGCGATCCAGGAAAACAGTGCCCAGATTGTTGTGCTCATCGGCATCATCAGGGTCAAGCTCCAGCGCCTTGTGATAACAAGCTTCAGCTTCGTCCAGTCTGCCTTGGTCTTTGAAGATGTTGCCCAGCACTCCGTGTGCCTCGGCAAAATCCGGCTGAATGGAAAGCACCTTCTGATAGCAGGCGATCGCCTGCTCCAGTTCCTTTTCCTGGACATGCAGTCTTCCCAGGCAATACTGAAACTCGGCAGATCCGGGGTTAACGGCAAGCCCTTGTTGAATGATGCTCTTAGCGCCCGCATATTGCCCGCTCTGGAAAAACAAGTGGAACAAGTCGAGGTAGGCAATTTCAAAATCTGGTTTGAGTTCCAGAGTTTTTCTGTAATTGTCGACAGCCCCAGCCAGATTGCCGCATTCCTGTGCTATGCCTCCCAAAAGGTAATAAGCGTCTGCCATGGCCGGATCTATCCGCACCGCCTGTCGGAGATAACGCTCGGCATCCTGATAAAGCTTTAGCTCCCTAGAGACAAACCCCAGGTTGAGGAAACCTTCGGCATGGGTAGGATTGATCGAAACGGCTTCCCGATAGCATTGCGCTGCACGTTCCAACATACCTTGGGACAGGAGCTCGTTGCCGCGTCTCTTAAGGGCGTCATATTCATTCGGCAGGTCGGTTCTTGCGCAGCGAACCACCCCTTGGCCCGCTGCTGCTGTTTGTGTGCCTTGTATTTTCAGGACCAGGCAATGCTTTTTTGAGCCAGCTAAACATTGTGGGAGGAAGAATCAAATGAGTGGGAATGTCGCCACATCCCTTGCAGTGCAGCCTCCAAATTCCGTGCAAAACGAGGGGCGTCGAAAAGGGGCGAGGCAAGCACTTTCTGGCGCAACCCGGAGCGCAGTTGCGCCAACCGAGTGACATCGGAGGCATGGGCCACAGCTAACGCTATATAGTCTTCTTCAGTGTTGGCTATCCATTCTTCCAACCCTGCGCAGGTAAGCAGGCTAGCACCTTGACGGGCAAGCATTGTGTTCCCGGCAAGTGTTACTGTAGGTACTCCCATCCACAATGCTTCGCAGGTTGTCGTAATACCCGTATATGGAAAACTATCCAGAATGATATCGACCTCAGAGTGTGTCGCCAAATAGTCTTCCCAAGAAGGGATCAGCCCTTCTATCATGACTCGTTCCGGTGGGATCCCATGATGGCCTAACCGCTGCAGGAACTGTTCACGCGAAGCTGGAATATTCATCTGCTTGCTGTGAAAACGTAGCCTGGCCTGCGGTAGAGCTTGGAAAAGCTGCCCCCATAAAGTTAACACATCATCATTGATCTTGATTAAGCTTTGAAAAGAACCAAAGGTAATATAGCCGTTGCGTATAGCCGGTGGGGGAGTAAGCGCCAACCTTGCGCTGGGTGTGGGAGGCGTGAGGCAATTCGCAGTATCAGGCAGATACCATACTTTTTCTGAGAAGTGCTGCTGATGCGATTCAGGCACAGAGACCTGAGATGCCAGCACAAAATCCATGCCAGGCATTCCTGTGGAAGCCAAATAACCCAGCCAGCTCACTTGCACAGGCGCAGGCTTCCAGGCAAATACCGGAAGGCGGTGATGGGATGTAAAGCCTGCCAGATCGATGAGTATGTGGATACCGTCATCGTGAATCTTTCTGGCTGCGGCTTCGTCGCTCATATCCGCAATGGAATTCCACGCGGCAAAGCGGGGTTTGATTCGAGCAGTGAGATCGTCTTCTTTGGGCTGTGTGCTATAGGCCACTAACTCTGTTCTGGCGCCATTCAAATGCGCGAGGATACTCTCCAGGAAGAAGCCAACTGGGTGATTCTTAAAATCACCGGAAACAAGGCCCACCCGTAAGGGCTGGATGTCGCCGCCGGCTGGTTGGGCTGACCAGTGTGTATACGGCTGAGCTTGGGCTACACTTTGCTACAATAATGCTGAGCATCTGCAAGGTACTCTGCAGGCGAGTAGTCGGGCTGAAAGCTGTGGATGAAAAGCAGACAACTGTGTGCCTCAGCAGAATCGGGATCAAGCGCGAGCGCCTTCCGATACCATTCCACAGCCTTATCCGCGGTTCCTAGATCGAAGAATGCTTTCCCCATATTGCAGTGCAGCATGACATCATTTGGCAAATATGACAGCGCGCTTTGGTAGCAGGCGATCGCTCTATCAGGTCTACGATCGTATACGTGCAGATTTCCCTGATAACAGTGAAGCTCACCAGATTCCGGATATAGGGAAAGTCCTTTTTCAACAATTCTCTTGGCGCTGGCATATTGCCCACTTTGAATGAGCACGTGACACAAGTCACGGTAGACAATTTCAAAATCCGGCTTGAGTTCAATGGCTTTACTGTAATTCTCGATAGCCCCGGCCAAGTTTCCTCGTTCCTGTAAGACCCCCCCCAGCAGGTAGTAAGCGTCTTCCATAGCTGGATTGATCAGGATTGCCTGCTTGAGATACCTTCTAGCTTCTTCGTAAAGTTGTTGCTCTTTTAATACATAACCCAAGTTGAGGAAACCTTCGGCATAGCCGGGATTGACCGCAACAGCTTGCCGGTAACACTCCGCCGCCTCTGCTAGCATGCCTTGGGCCAAAAACTCGTTACCGCGGTTTTTATGGGAGGCATATTCACTCGGTTGGACGACTTTGGTCTGCACCCGATCGCTTGCCACCCCGGTGCCGTTTGCGTGCCCGGTATTTCCAGAAACAGGTAATGCTTTTTTGAGCCAGTTAAACATGATGGGGGGGGAATTATTGACGTTTCCTTAAATCATGACGCGCGCCTTCCCTTATTCCCACCAGTCTCCCGGAGGGAGAAGGGCTTTGCATTCCTCTCCCTCCAAGAGAGTGGAAGAGGGTGAAGGAAACAACGTGATACGGGAATGCCGTCATGTATTTTGGAACGCTCAATAAGTGAGTGGGTATGTTGTCATACTCCGTGCAACGCATCTATGGACAAGCCTTGGTGGAGAATGTCAGTGGCTTCATTACCGCTCGTCTCAACCATAACATGCGATTATTGAAACCGAGCCAGCCTAAAAAAAACATCACGAACATTAGTCAGTGTGCGGGGGCACATATTCATCCCACATTTGCAGATAAACAGCTTCCAGATCGCGGGTGAATTTTGTGCTGTCGAACAGGAGAGCCGATTCCCGGTTAGCGAAAATCTTATTGCGAATATTCTCGTATTTAATTCTGTCTGTCGCCAGTTCAAGGGCAAGTGCGTAATAGTCTTCCAGATTGGAGGTAATCAATTCCGGAACGCCCATCGCGATGAGCAAGCTGCCAGCCATCCGCGACGAAAAAGTCTCCCCTGCACAGGTGATGACCGGCAACCCCACCCACAATGCATTGCTGGCAGTTGTTCCGGCGTTGTAAGGCAGAGTATCGAGGAAAAGATCGGCGCACTTCAACCTCGCCAAATGCCTGTCCAGAGGCAAGCTTTCAGCAAATATCAGTCGTTCGGGTGCAACCCCTCTTGTTTGTGCCTCACGCTGCAGATTGGCAATTGCATCGGTGTTGGATGCATATACCCAGAAAACGCTACCCGGAACAGCCTTCAGCAGTCGCATCCATACTTCAAAGACATCCGGCAATATTTTGTAGGTCTGATTGAAGCAACAGAACACAATGCCTTCTTCCGGTAACCCACAATTCTTTCGTGTTGGCGTTTCCGCAACGGCGCACCGACGGTCATTAGCCTGATAACTGGGAAGATAGACAACTTCTTCGCTGTAATATTTTTTATGTTCGGGCGGAATCAGGAATGCATCGGCAATGATGTAATCCATGAAGTCCGCCCCCGTCGTGCCCAGATATCCCAAATAGCCGACCTGAACCGGCGCCGGGCGCAAGGCCAAAATCGCGCTCCGGGTATATTTCGTGTAACCCGTGAGGTCCACCAAGATGTCCACATGATCTTCGTATATCCTTCTGGCCGCGTTTTCGTGGTTAAGATCCCGAATATCCACGAAATGATCAAAGGCCTTTTCCAGCCGCTGCCGCATCGCACTACCGTCATCAGGTCCGAAAGAATAGGCGCTTATCTGGAAGCGGTCACGATCATGAATCTCGAAAACTTCCGCCATCAAATGCGCGACGGGATGGTTTCTAAAGTCGGCAGAAAAATAACCTATATGTATCTTCGACTTGGGTTCTTGTTTGAACGCGAACCCCATTTCTTCCCGCTCGGAAATCACGGATTGGGTTTTACCTTTTGCCCAATTGGCGGCACAAAGCATCTGTTCCGCCGGAGTGGCACCAGGAAGCGCCAGGAAAGAGAATGGGGCGACCAAATTTTCGTCTACTGGCGATGTTATCTCTCGAACTCCCCGACGCAATTCCTCGCTGAACAATTCTAATTTATTCCATTCGCATAACAGCTGCATTACGTGCAACATATTCATTTTGGCCGCGTGAAACTCGGGTTTCAACTCCACAGCTTGCCGGTAGCAGGCTAGGGATTTAGCCAGTTTCCCTTGATCCTGAAAAATTAGGCCAAGGTTGTTATGTACCATGGAATCATCGGGCTTGAGCATCAGCGCCTTGCTGAAACAATCTACGGCTTCATCCAGACTGAGACGATCCTGGAATACAACCCCCAGATTGTTGTAGACCTCGGCATCGTCGGGGTTGAGTGCGAGCGCCTTGCTGTAGCAGGCTTGTGCTTCGTCCAGGTTGCCCTGGTCTCTAAGCACGTTCCCCAAATTGTTGTATATCTTGGGGAGCTCATCCCTGAGCGCAAGGGCTTCGCGGTAACAAGCCACCGCTTCCTTCAATTTGCCCTGCTTTTTGAATACGATTCCCAGATTGTTGAGCGCATCGGTGCAACCGGGGTTGACCACGAGCGCTCTGCGGAAACAGGCTTGGGCTTCGTCCAGATCGGCCCGATCCAGAAATATTGTTCCCAGATTGCTGTGCACTCCGGCGTCATATTGGTTGAGCGCGAGCGCTCTGCGGTAACAAGCTTGGGCTTCGTCCAAGTCGCCTTGATCATGGAATACAGCCCCCAGATTGTTGTTCGCCTCAAAGGAATCCGGCTTGATCACAAGCGCCTTGCGGTAACAGGCTGCAGCCTCGTCAAAATCACCTTTGGTCTGGAATATGATCCCCAGCTTGTTGTACGCGTCGGCATCATCGGGATTGAGCGCCAGCGCCTTCCGGTAACAGGCTTGGGCTTCATCCAAATTACCCTGATCATTGAAGACGTTTCCTAATAGGCCGTGAACCTCGGCATAATCCGGCTGAATCGACAATGCCTTATGGTAGCAAGCGATCGCCTTCTCGAACTTCTTTTCGTCAACGTACAGGCTCCCCAGGTAAGAGTGAAATTCAGCAGATTCAGGGTTAAGGGAAAGCCCTTTTTTAATGACTTTCTTGGCACTTTCAACTTGTCCACTTTGAAACAGCACGTGGCACAAGGTGCCGTACACAATCTCAAAATCCGGTTTAAGTTCCAAGGATTTTTTGTAATTTTCGATAGCACCAGCCAAGTTTCCGCGTTCCTGCAGGATACCCCCCAGCAGGTAGTAGGCGTCTTCCATAGCTGGATTGATCAGGATTGCCTGCTTGAGATAACGTTCAGCATCCTCGTAAAGCTTCTGCTCCCTTAAGACAAACCCCAGGTTGAGGTAACCTTCGGCACTGCCGGGGTTGATCGCAACGGCTTGCCGATAACACTCCGCCGCCTCTTCCAGCATGCCTTTGGCCAAAAACTCGTTACCCCGTTTTTTATGGGAGGTATCTTCATTCGGGAGGTCGTCCTGCGTCGGTATACTTCGGCTCGGATGGGGCGACTTTTCTGCAGTCGGTCCATTACTCTGCCGTGCCGTGTTGGCCGGTGAGTTGCGGATATTATTGAAAAATCTGAACATGGTTCATATCTCGCCTGGAAATAGCCATCAACATTCTTGTGAACTGCCAAGGGGTATGCATCTGCGACGGAGGATCTACTCTAAGTCGAAACCGGGCACAAATTTGCCCGGCTTTCAATGGACATCGTTTTGAAAATTCGTGCGATAGGGCAGGCCTTCTCAGATCTTCAGCATCAGAGTTCTTGTCAATTGATCGACGAAAGCAGGCTCATATCCCGCGTCTTTTAGTGCCCATTTGAAAGCATTCCCCAGCTGTGCTTTTTTGTAGATATTCAGCTTGTGCTCAAGCTTGAATCGCACTACCTGCTGAAACATCTTGTCTATCACTTCCTGCCTCTTGGCTATAGACTTGTTTTTCCCACTGGAGTCATCAGGTGGAATTCTTTCAGCGTAGAAACGAGCCAAAGAAGATCCAAATTCCTTGGCTATACTTGCATCAAGCCAGCTTATTACCATTCCGTCTCCCCTTTTGAATTTAATTTCGAACTCATTAGCGTCCGGTGAAACTTACAAATATCTGCGCCAAGATTGGATATTGGCGCGGGTTACAAAGCAATTTATTTGGTGCCGATTTGAAATCAGCTTACCCATATTCAGCTTCAAGTAACCTCCAGAGGTCAGGACCTCTGGAGGTGAACTGTGAATATAGGTAAAACGCTGTTCGTTCAGTTGAACCACTTTGCGCGCATTATGGCACGTTATGGCGGCGATTCCAGAGTGCGAAATTAGCACAAAATTCAAAGGCGGTATCGTCAACGCAATGGCACAAATACTTGGAAAATAGCTGAAACCCATTTCCTGAGCAACCACGCAATAATCATTGCCCACAGAAAACCAACCATTGACGCGGAAACAAACTTAAATAGTGTTCTACCATGGCAACTGGCCGGAGAAAACCCAAGTAATGCCGATAATGTAGGGCACAAATGTTTCACCTACAAAGGCCGCGCCATTTGCAAGGGTGAAGCCGGAATTAAATACGGATAAACACAATCGCAAGTACTGAGCCGCACAGCCGACACAAAAATACCAGTGAATGCAAAACGCATTGCCCTTCTAAAAAGGGCTGGATTCGCCACCTTTAAGGTACCTTTCTTCACCGCTTGTTTGGCAATTTATCAAGAGCGAGAAATCGGTGCCTCACGGCTTTTCAGCCAAACAAAACACCGTCAAGCCTACGGCGCGATTAAATTTCATAAAGGGCAGTTCGAAATTGCATAACAACTTTAAGACCGCATTCACCATCGGGTGATGTCTGGTCAATTTGGAACGAGCTGGGTTTCTGCCACCTCTAGCTTTCTGTGCCAGCAGAAAAGTCGCCGCAATCGGGAAGACGATGCCAAAGTAATAGGCTTTATGCTTGACTACCAAACCAGCGTTCCGCACGGCTTCTTCAGTTGCACAATAGTGTAGCGTCGCTTGTGTTCAAGAAAATCATCGTGCCCGCTCCAGAGGAAGTTGAAGGCTGGCACCGTGATCAAAAATCGGCTACCAGGCGGCACCTTGTCCACGTACTCTTTTAACAGCGCGACATCGTCATCGACATGTTCAAGGACATCCATAAGCAGAACCAGATCTGCATCAATCGCATCAACAGAACGGCGATAGTGAACAGCCTTGCCCGCTGCACTAGCATCGGAATCGGCTTCATAGCCAATGTCCACACACCAAGCCTCGTTGGCAGTTGTGTGTGCCAGCAGGTGTCGCGAAAAGAATCCTGACCCTGCACCCACATCAAGTATTCTTGTTGGCACAGCCCCGTGTAACATTTGCACCATCGCCCTTGCTTTCGAGGTGTAATACCAGTGGTGTTCAATGTCGGCACCGAGGATGTCGGTCTCTTTGAGGTCCATTGCTTAGTCCTCAGATTCGTAGATATGGCGAACCAGAAAAATTGGGCGGCGTTTCGCTTCGAGGTATGTCCTGCCCAAATATTCACCAATCACGCCAATCCCGATGAGCTGCAATCCCCCCAGGAATGTCACTGCCACCATTACCGAAGCATATCCGGGTAAGTCTATGCCGTGAATGAGTACTCTTAGTACAATGAAAATGGCGAACAGGAACGATATCGATGAAACAACAAGGCCGAGGTATGTCCAGATCCGTAGAGGATCTGTGCTAAAACTGGTCACACCCTCCAACGCAAAATTCCATAATCGCCAGCCGTTGAACTTCGTTGTACCCGCCGCTCTCTTTGAACGGGAGTAGTCAACATGAGCAGTGCGAAATCCCACCCAGGCAAAGAGGCCTTTCATAAATCTTCGGGATTCAGGAAGTTCTTTGAGTGCATCGACCACACAGCGGTCCATGAGCCGAAAATCACCAACATTCTCTGGTAGTTTCTGATCGGCGATCTTGTTATGGATATGGTAAAACCAAGAGGCAGAGGCCCGCTTAGCCCACGAGTCAGAATCCCGATCCACGCGCCGCCCGAGGACTACTTCGTAGCCTTCGCGCCACTTGGCAATCATTTCAGGAATGAGTTCTGGTGGATCTTGAAGGTCCACATCAATGGGCACTACGACTTGGCCTTTTGCCGCCTGCAAACCTGCAGTGAGAGCTGCTTCCTTACCAAAATTACGGCTTAAATCAATAATTCTGATTCGTGGGTCTAGTTTTTGACACTCTAGCAGTCGTACTAAAGTGGCATCCGTGCTGCCGTCATTAACAAAAACAAATTCAAGCTGAACTGAATGTTGGTTCTTGAATACTTGGGTCACGCTGTCGATAAATAAATTGACAGTTTCCACCTCATTGAAAACAGGCACGACTAGCGACAGATTTAGTGCAGAACTTAGGTTGTTATTATTAGTCAATTTTCCCCCACCATTCTCTCAATACTTTCTGATATGACAAATTAGTAGTGTCCTAACTAACAAATATCCGAGCCAAGATTGAGTATTGGCTGGGTTGCAGAGCAATTTTTCTGGTGCCGATTAAAAATCAGCTTGCCCATATTCAGCTTCAAGTAACCAGAGGTCAATAGTCTTGGCGGTGAACTATGAATACGGGAAGACGCTGTTCGTGCAGAATCGTTCCGTTGATCAGCGTTGCGAGCATTATGGCGCGTAATGGCGGTGATTCCAGAGTGCGGAACCGGAGTTGCACCGAGCAATTTCGCGCTATGGCACTATGGCATTCGCACTCAGCTGACTTTTCGCGCGAGTCTGCGCGACAAACCCAGCTATCTCATCGCAGGCTGGCTGTTCCAGGATCAGCCTGATTTTTCTAATCAATTAAATCTGCTCGACTTTTATGCGGACACTACTGTCTCGAACTTTACATTAACATTTTTTCCTCGTTCAAGTAACATCCATCCGTCTATTCCAAAATGAAGAATTCACTGCGTAGGAGCCCCAAGCGCGGAAATATAGTTCACTCAACGAGAGAGAAAACCAATGACATTTTTCTGGATGTTCGTGTGAAACAAGAACTACTGAGTTTGATTATTCCTGCCCGCAACGAGGCGGAAGGATTGCGCATCCTGTTGCCTGAACTGGTGGCGATATGCCAGGTGCGGAAATCATCATCGTCAATGATGGCTCGGACGATGATACGCGGGCCGTATGCGCGAAATTCCCCGTGCGTGTGGTCAGCCATCCTTACCCGAAAGGCAATGGTGCTGCGGTCAAATCCGGGGCGCGCGCCGCGAATGGGGAAGTGCTGATATTCATGGATGCCGATGGCCAGCACAAACCTGAAGACATTCCCGCCCTGCTGGAAAAATTTGCCGAAGGCTACGATATGGTGGTGGGTGCGCGCCAGTCAGGTTCTCATGCCAAAGCGCACCGGGCAGTGGCAAATGACGTTTTCAGCCGCTTCGCCACCTGGATGGGCAGCAACCAGTGGAAGACCTGACGTCTGGATTCCGAGTAGTCAAGGCAAACAAATTCCGCAAGTTCCTCTATTTGCTGCCAAACGGTTTTTCCTACCCGACCACCATTACCATGAGCTTCTTCCGAGCGGGATTCAGTGTGGCTTACGTGCCCATCCACACTCCCCGGCGCGCCACGGGCAAAAGCCATATCCGGCCGACTCGCGACGGCGTGCGGTTCTTGCTGATTATCATTAAAGTCGGCACGCTTTATTCGCCGCAAAAACTGTTCTTCCCAATCAGTGCCGGATTTTTTCTCACCGGTATGGGTTATTACCTGTACACCTTTTTAAGCATCGGGCGCTTTACCAATATGAGCGCGCTGCTGTTCATTTCGGCCGTCCTGACCTTTCTCATCGGCATTGTGTCCGAGCAGATTTCCGCGCTGCACTACAAGGATATTGATTCGACCGGCAATGAGAAAAAATAGCGTAGCCCAGAGACAAGGAAAGACAAACTACGTATCCCATTACGAAACCGCTTTGTTAAAAACGCTACCCCTCTCTCGCCACACCATTCCACGCCGCATTTGGGTTGCCATCGTTCAGGCTTTGGTAGCGCTAATGATAGTATTGGCGCTAATGCAGTACGCAACCGGTGGACGCGTGGCCTACACGATGGATTCCCTGGTTTATCGGGACGCCGCCCTCAATTTCATCGCCGGTCACGAGATGCAGTCCACCAACGTCGCGGCACAGATCCCGGAGCACCAGCCCTTGCTGGTTTGGCCGCCGGCCTACCCCGCACTCTGGGCCTCGGTCGCCCACCTGAGCAATGTCGAAATCGACGAAGTGCCGTCTCTGCTCAATCCAGTCCTTCTGTGTATTACCACCTTGAGTATCTTCTGGATTTGCTGGATGGTCACAGGAAGTTCGACCATTGCATGCATAGTGGCAATAGTGAACGCATTTGTACCGGCCAGCATGATCGTTTACGGTCACGCCTGGAGCGAGACGCTATTCATCCCACTGCTGTTGCTAGCCTACGCCGCCTTCTGGAAATACCAAATATCTCGGGATAAATTCATCTGGCTGGCAGCCGCTGCTATCTTTATAGGGATAGCCAATTGGGTTCGATATGCGGGAGTTGCCTTCTTGCCGATATTGGGCTTCTCGGTTCTTGCAGCGTCAGGCGCCGTGCTTGGTAAACGAATTCTCCACGCAAGTGGCGCGATGCTCTTGGGCGTTGCGCTGGCTCTTCCCCTATGGCTTCGCAATTGGCAAATGGCCGGAAGTATTTCCGGTTCGACCCGAGGCGGCATGCCATTAACGGACCGGTGGGTTGAGGATGCGGCAATTATCGTCGATTTGTTTGAGCACTCTTTCTTTGCGTTTAGTATGGTGCTTCGGGCAAATCTGGAGATTCCGATTTTCATCGCGGTCGTTTTTGTAGCTCAAAGTACTTTTCGTCGCCATGGCGTTCAGTGGCTTCGCCGACCTGAAATCTGGCTGCCAATGGTTTGGCTTATGGGATACCTGCTCTTCCTGCTTTGCGCCAGGCGGGTTCAGACACGGGTTGATATGGATCTGCGCATGCTGGCCGCGGCATTCCCTTTTCTGCTTTTTGCCTTTACGCCTGCCGTCAAAGCCGCCTTTTCCCGCCGTTCGCTGGAGGTTGGAAAGATATTGATAATCCTGCTGCTTGGCTTGCTAGTTAATTCAGGCCTTTACGAAGCGCATAACACACATGAAAACTATGCGTCCGTAGGCGTACCTCGCTGGCGTTCCGAATTTGGCCTTGGTTACAGGGATATGCGCAACACATCACCAACTAGCCGCGCGTTGCAGGAAAGCATTGGCCCCATTCATTCTTCGATACTGGTTCTGACGGACTATCGCGCCCTTTATATCCGATACCTGACCGGGGCACGGGTGTACTCGCCATACTCTGACAACGACTGTGCCCATTGGACAGGCCATCCCGAAGGACTATTGCTCATTAGTGCCCCAGAGCTCCCCGCTTGGGCAATTGACTGCCTGAAAACAAATCCACAGTGGCGGCTGTTGCGGCCCACCGGTCGTGCTGCACCATCGATGTATGCTGACTGACCTGCAACAATTGCAAGGATAAATAGCTTGAATGTCCTCATGGTCAGTACCTCCTTTCCACAAAATGCGCAGGATTGGCACGGGCATTTCATTTATGACATGGCTGAATCTTTGGCCCGACGTCGTGATCTTGCCCTTGCGTTGTGGACGCCGCCGGGTGAATTACCGAGCAGGGTCGAAAGCGCATTACAGGGCGGCGATGAGCGCTTTCTGAAAAGAATGTTGGGTAACGGGGGAATAGCCCATCTCATGCGTCAAAAGAACTTCAATAGCCTAGCCGTGCTGTTCGAACTGTTGATACGCCTGCGCAGGGTCTATCGCCACTCGCGACATGAAGTCGTTCATGTGAACTGGTTGCAGAATGCCATCCCTTTGTGGGGTACCGCTACCCCGGCCTTGGTCACCGTGTTGGGCAGCGATTACGCGCTACTGGACAAGCCCGGCATGAAAGCCATGCTGCGGGCGGTGTTCCGGCAGCGCCCGACGGTGCTGGCTCCCAATGCAGCGTGGATGGTCCCGCACCTGAAGTCCGCTTTCGGCGGCGTGGCCGAGGTGGAGTCGGTCCCTTTCGGCGTGAGCCGTCGCTGGTTCGAGGTGGACCGTAGCGGCGCAGAAAGCGGTTGCTGGCTTGCTGTCACCCGGCTCACCCGGAATAAGATCGGGGATCTGTTCGCCTGGGGCGAAGGTTTGTTCGATTCTCACCGGCAACTGCACCTGTTCGGTCCGATGCAGGAGAGTCTGGAATTACCTCCTTGGGTGATCTGGCACGGCCCAACCAATCCGGCCGAATTGCGGGATCAATGGTTCCCGCGTGCCACCGGGCTGATCACTCTCAGTATGCACGACGAAGGCCGTCCCCAAGTCATGCTGGAAGCCATGGCTGCCGGACTGCCGGTGATTGCTTCAGATTTGCCGGCCCATCGGGATTTTGTCCGGCATCGGGAAACGGGCTGGCTGGTGCAGGAACGCAGCCAGTTGGATGAGGCCTTAGCAGTCCTGGATGACGTGCCGGCCAATCGGCGCGTTGGCGAAGAAGCACGCCGATGCATCAAGGAAACCATCGGTGACTGGGACGATTGCGCCGATCGCTATGCCGTGCTCTATCAGCGGCTGGTTGCACGTTGATGGCTCGCCTTTTCTTCTCCTGAGTGAGTGTGTGGACGAATCGTGAACCAGGAACTTCAGATTTTCCCCTCCACTGCATCTCCTCCGGAAACTGCAGCAGAAACTGTGTGCGCGGTGGTGGTGGCGGTATTTCCCGGATGAAGATTTCGCAGAGCGTCTGAAAGATATCCTGCCCCAAGTCGGGGAACTGGTGGTGGTGGACAATACGCCAGGGCAGGGATGCGCGCCGCAGCTCATGGTGCTGAGGGAGGGCGAGAGGAGGCGTATTGCATTGAGAATCGTCGGAATACGGGCATTGCTGCGGCTTTGAACCAAGGCCTCGATCATGCGTTGCAGATCGGCTGCAAGTGGTTGCTTACCATCGACCAGGATACCCGGTGCTATCCAGATATGGTGGCGACCTTGCTCCAGGTACACGAGGCCTGTGAGCCAAAAGCTGCGGTGATTGGCGGCAACTATTTCGATTCCCAGAACCATAAATTGATGGTTCCCCCCGGTGGAGAGTCGGCATACCTTGAGCAAAATACAGTCATTACCTCAGGCAGCATGGTCGATGCCGGTGTGGCACGGGCGGTGGGAGGCTTTCGCGAGGACTATTTCATTGACCAAGTGGATCACGAATTCTGTTTGTGTATGCGTGCCCACGGTTACCAGGTGGTGATCAGCCGCAAGCCCGTGATGGATCACAGTGTCGGCGGATCAGGAGGCGTGCGCTTGCCATTGCTTGGCATCCTTCCGAACCACCCCCCGCTGCGCAAATACTATATTGCCCGTAATACCGTGGTGACGGTGGCGAAGTACTGGCGTCGAGAACCCGACTGGTGTCTGCGCCGGTCGATGCGTCTGCTGTTGGGGCTGTTCTTGATGTCCACGCTGGAAAAAGCAGCGCCTCGCCAAGGCTCGTGCTTTTGCAGCCGGGATCATGGACGCTGTACGCCATCGCATGGGGCCATGTGAACGAGAATGGCTATATCGCCCATGATAGACAAAATAATTCTCACTTTTCGTGCGCGGGGAATTGCAGGTGTGACAAGTGCACTCGTAATGCGTCTGCGAAGACTGTTGACAGGACGCGCCAGATCGTTCCAGGCATATCAGGGGCTGTTTTCTGGTAAACGGGGGATAGAGATCGGCGGGCCGAGCCAGGTATTCACCAAAGGCGGCATATTCCCGCTGTATCCAATAGTCGGCTATCTCGATAATTGCAACTTCGGCGATGTGACGGTCTGGGAAGGCGATATCAGGCAGGGGCATACGTTCCAGTTCGATCGAAGAAAGCCGCCCGGCCGGCAATATATTCTCGAAGCGACCGCCATGAGAGCCCTGGATCCCGGAGCTTACGACTTCGTACTTTCTTCGCATGTGCTCGAACATGTGGCCAATCCGATCCTGGCGCTAACCGAATGGAAGCGCCTGCTTGCCGACGATGGGATGCTGGTGCTGTTGCTGCCTGACAGGGTTCGTACCTTCGACCATCGACGTCCGCCAACGACGATGGAGCATCTGATCGCGGATTTCGAAGCGGAGATGAAAGAGGACGACCTTACACATCTGCCGGAGATTCTTGCATTGCATGATTTGAAGCGCGACCCGGAAGCAGGCGATAGCGAGGCATTCAGGAGACGTTCCATACACAACATCGAGAACCGTTGTCTGCATCATCATGTGTTCGATGCAGGTCTTGCTGTGAGTCTAGTTGAATACTCCGGGCTGAAAGTCCAGGTGGTTGAGGAGGTTTATCCGCACCATATATTGGTTCTGGCTAAGAAGCCCGCGGCCATGTCAACGAGATGAGATCTTGGAAAAAGCGCCAGGCAAAGCGGGACACGAAGAATGGTGCCGGGCAGGATCCACCCGGTCAGTTTGGTAGCATGACTGCTGAAATAACTGCCGAACACTGCCAATGACTATCGACGCCGGCATCCACGCACCTTCCGAATATCTGACACATCCGAAATACCGGGCAGACATTGATGGGCTCCGTGCGATAGCCGTTCTTTCCGTTGTGGGACTCCACGCATTCCCGGACATGATCGAATCAGCGACGCAGGGTGGTTCGCATGCGGGTGGTCAGCTTGCCATCGCAGGAGTTTCTGGCACTATGGGCTCTGCTGAATATGGAAGGTATCGGGATAAGAAGGTGTAATGAGCAATGTTTAAGCCGAGGTACAGAGTGGCACTTAAGGACTTGCAACGAAAACTGAAGCGGCTTCCGCACGAAGTCAAACTAAGGGCTGGCCGGGTTCCGGCGCGGGCAATGGAAAGAATCGGCGACTTTGCATATTTCTTTCGCACAGGCAGAGCGAAGATGAAAGATGACATCGTGCGCTATTCGGGTGAAACCGGCGTGGCCTCCGCCATTCATCCGGACGACCTTATTTTCCGGTTTGTCCTTGAATATCCGGGTTTCCGCACCCGAGAACAAGCCGTGGAATATTATTTTCACGATGGGGCGAACTCAGCAAGAAAATTGGGTGATCTGCTGTTCTCGCAGCTGGGTGTGAAACGAGGAGCGGATACGTCTCTGCTTGAATTCGCATCGGGATATGGTTGCGTGACAAGGCACTTAAGCAGGGAGCTGGCCCCGGTCAAACTGGTTTCCTGTGATATCCATGAGGCAGCCTGCACGTTCATCGAGTCTGCACTGGGCGTCGAAACGATACGCTCCGCGACAAAACCGGAGGATCTCGGAATCGAGAACGGTTCATTTGATGCCGTCTTTGCCCTGAGCTTTTTCTCCCACATGCCGGAACGTACTTGGGGGCGCTGGCTAAAGACTCTTTTTGACAAGGTGAAGCCGGGCGGGTACCTGATATTTACCACGCACGGCATGACCACTTGGGAGAATCTTGGGAAACCGGCCATGCCCGAATCCGGGATATGGTTCGCGCCGAGCAGCGAGCAAATAGATCTGGATGTGGCGGATTATGGCAGTACGATCGTCACGCCCGAGTACGTCACAAGGGCGGTCGAGGATATCTTGCATCAAAGTGTCCTGCGCCTGGATAAGGCTGAATGGTGGGGGCATCAGGATCTGTATGTGGTCAGGAATTTAAGGTCGAGTTGATGTGTGGCGGGCTGTCCTTGCCGGTGCCACGTCGTTCCGCCAGCACTTCGTCGTAGATAGCTCGCAAATCAGCCACATAATCGCCGATCGATCTAGGCCTGATGGCATTTGCCGCCAGTCGATGCAGCAGTTCCCGATCACGTGCGAGTCTTTCTATGGCAGTAGCCAAGCCTGCAATATCACCTTTTTCGAACAGCAGGCCATTCTTGCCGTGCTCGACGACTTCCGCCATGCCTCCAAGATCGGTGGCGATCACCGGACAGTTTGCCGCCTGCGCGGAGTAAATGACCAGTGGCGTGTTTTCATACCAGACCGACGGTACTACCAGCATATCCAGTTCCGCGAATTTCTTGCCGATCTGTTCGTTCGGGAACGTCCCGCAGAAGTGGATGCGCTGATCCCCTGCGGCAAGCTGCCGCAGCTTTGCCTGATATTCCGGGAAGAGATCGTTCCGGCCATAGATCTTCAGTTCGAAAGGCAGGTCTGGTGGCAGGCGACGGACCGCGCTTATCAGCAAATGTGCTCCCTTGTGTACGGCCAGACCTCCGATGAAACCGATGCGGATCCTTCCGGCGGCATCCGGTTTGTGTGCTTCGACATTCGTGGGGCGGATGCCAAAGCGGCTGAAGCTTACCTTGGCCGGATCCAATCCATTCTTCACCAGCATTACTTCCATCAGGCGCGTAGGCACGATGACTCTGTCCAGTCTGTTCATTCGCTCTTTGAGAAAACCTGCCCGCCGGGAAAGCGCGCGTACAAGAGGGGAGAACCAAGAGCCGGAAAAGGCGCCGCGGTTGATGGCGGAAATCATCGCAGCAACCACCCAATAGGGCAGACGGTTGAAAAGTCCGGCAATGATCGGCGATTGGTTGTTTGATACCGCATGCTTCATGCAATTGACGCTGTCACGGTCGGGGCCGGTGCATAGCGAATTGTCGGGCAGGCGGAGTTGGTTGTTCGGGCAGATCAGCCAGAAATCGGTCGGCGTCATCACCATCGGTATGCCAAGCTCATGGCATACGTCTATGGCCGATGCGGAAAGCAGGCCCAGATGAAAAAAATGCACGATGTCCGGTCTGGAGCGCTTCAGGTAAGCGCGAAACCAGTGGGCAAAGAACAGATTGTTGTATTCCGCTTCGGCAGCATTCGATTGCTCGCCCATCGGGGCGGCATCGTGCATGAATCGGTGAACCTGAATGCCTTCGTATTCGTAGCTGTCAAAGCGCCGGACATCGCTCAGACCGGGCCGGGCCGGGAATCCTGTACAGATCTCGACCTCGTGCCCCAGGCGCCGCAGTTCCCTGGCCGTATCCAGGGTCAGTATCTCCGTTCCGGATGAATAATCGGGCAGGAAGACGTGGGTTGTCAGAAGTATCTTCACTATTGCTGCCTCAACGATCTCGGTCTGTTTCCATCACCGCTTCCCATGGTTCTTGCGCCAGGCGAGCAGCTTGCCAGTAGCCCGTTCTCCGAGAACCTTTCTGAGCGCCAGTTGCAGATACTCATCCGCGACTTCCTTGAATACAGCTCCCCACTGCAGCGGCAGTCCGTGCATTCTCTGCGCGCGCCAGACTTCCTTCTTTATCTTCAAATTATTCCCGGCGGCCGTACTGATGCCGCCCAACCGCTGACCAACGACGATGATATCGGGAATGAATGCTGCATCGCCCGTCTTTAATTCGCGCAAAAGCAATTCGTAATCGCCGGCTATTTGAAATGATTCGTCAAAATCGCCATTCTGTTCAAACAGTGTCCGTCGATGCATCGTGCCGACATGCGGGATATTCATGTGCTGCCTGAAAGACTCCTCGCCTGTTCCCATGGTTGTCCGATCGAGCGGGTCGGTTCGCCGTCCTCGCCGATCAGCATGATCCGTCCATATGCCACGCGAATATCTTGCGGCAGCTTTTGCAGTTGTACGCCCGTTCTTTCCAGCACGGTGGGATCCCAGAGGAAATCATCGGCACCGAGGAAGCAGATCCATTCGCCATGCGCATGCGCCAGTGCCTTGTTCCAGGCGTGGTATATACCGCGATCGGGTTCTGATTCCCAATAGCTGATCCATTCGGCGTTCGCTCGCAGCAAATCGACCGTGCCATCTTGCGATCCGCCGTCGATGACGATCAGCTCTTTGTTCGCGAGGGTCTGCTGCCTGATGCTGTCGATGCATTGCTGCAGCGTCGCCCTGCCGTTGAAGACGGAAATGATGATGGAAACAGCAACCTGGTCGGGAGAATTCACTTGAATCCCAGCCTGTCTCTGATACGCCATGCCCAATCGAGAAGCACATGTCTCAACAAGTATGTTCGCACGGCCTTTTTCACCTCCGCGGGCAAAGGGACGCGCCCATGTATTTTCTGGCGGATGCGATCCATTTCCTGAAAACCGGTACTCGATATCTCAGCCGAAGTCTTTTGCCGCGGGTGGACCCGGAATCCTCCGAGAAAGCGCGGCAATCTGGCAAAGCGCGCGCCCGCATCGCGAAAACGTACCAGCATGTCCCAATCCATGGCGAAACGAAAAGACTCATCGATCTTGCCGCCGGCCTTATCCCATATGCGCCTGCGCCAGAATATCGTTTCCTGCGGGATGTAATCTTCCCACGAAAGAACTTCGTCATCGTGCGCGGGCAATATCCAGCGGCCGATCTCCTGGTCGTCCTCATCGATCAGGACGCGGTAACCATAGATTACATCCACTTCGGGGTGAAGACGGAAATATTCTGCCACGCAGGACAATGCACCAGGCAGCAATATATCGTCCGAGTTCAGCCAAGCCATGATCTCGCCGGATGTCTTAGCAAAGCCGAGATTGATGGCTTGGGATTGTCCGTTGTCCGGGCGTGAATCCCATCCGGTAAGACGATCCGCGTAACGCTTAATTATCTCGATCGTGCCATCGCTGGAACCGCCATCCTGCACGTAGTACTCGAGATTCGGATAGGACTGGTCAAGCATGCTCATCAGGGTGCGCTCAATGAACTCGGACTGATTGAACGAGGGCGTAACAATGGAGATCTTCGAGGCCGCTCCGGGCGGGACACTCTCGCAGTCATCGGCAGTTGCTTGCAGCTTGCGCGGCGGATGCTGGTTGAGCACCCCGAGCCGCGGCTTAAGACCGCGATATACAGGGCGTACGAGCCGGATCAAAGGCCGCAGGATGCGGTAACAGGCGGGTTTTTCCTTCCCCGTTTCTTGCGTGCCCCCAGGCGCAGCGGGATGGATTCGGGCTGAGCGGGTATCAGTCATCTTATCGATGGTTTTCAGCGCTTGATCCTGGTCAGACATGGCCCGGGTCTCCAGCGGTCGCGTCTTTCATGACAAAGAGGCAGTAGTCACCCTTATCCAGCTTGTCCCAGATGACCTTTTTCCAGAAGCTTATCCTGCGCGCTTCCCTTGTTATTCGACGGTCGAAATGTACCGCATGCGAGACGCTGCCACCCAGGCCAAGCCGGTTCTGGGCCAGTGACATGCTGGTCCAATACGGATTGGAAAAGGTCTGCAAGTGAACCGGCAGGAACCCCGCTTTTTGTGCGAGCGCGTGCAGCCCTTTGCCGGAAAAAACATGGCGGTGATAGGGGGGTGCCAGTGTGCCCAGGTAGGACCGAACCAATCTATCTCGCGCGACTCCAGATTGGGCGTGCTCACCACAAGCACTCCACGCGGGGCAAGCAGTCGCTTGAGGTGTACGAGTACGTTTACCGGGTCGTCTACATGCTCGATGCTTTGCCCCAAGTGGATGACATCGAATTTCTGTTCCCGCGGGATCAGAGAGCCGGCATCTTCGGCATGTCCACACCATACTTGGTGTCCCTTCCCCTTTGCCGTATCTGCGGCCAGCTTGTTGGGTTCCAATCCAAAGGGCTTCCAGCAGGTGTTGCTGCGAATCTGGTCCAGCAGATGGCCCTCAAAACATCCGACATCAAGGAAGCGAAGCGTTTCTGCCGTGTCCACTTTTGATCGCTCAAGTACCGTAATCAACTCCTGCAAAGTATTGTCCGATCCTGCGCCGGGGAACAGGATGCGCGACAAGACCCCTACCGGCAGACTGAGCAGAAGCCTTTCCCAGATTTGTTTCCCCCTGAACTGCCTGTAGGGTGATGTGGCTTCCGGCAGCTTGGGTTCCGTCGGCGGGGAGGAATAGTGCTTTTGATATAACGCATCCAACCTGTCGGCTGCAATATGCGGATGGGTGATCGCGATCCCGTGGCGCTCATCAAGGTAGATATAGTTGAGCTCACGTTCGCCAATCGTCTGTCGGGTGCCGTGAACAGCAAACGTTCGGCGGGTTTTCCGTCGATCGGGCTGTGCGGTATCGCTTCCGTGCCTGGAGGTATGGTGGCGGCGGGTGGCGGAAGATTGCCGAAATCGATCGGAAAGAAAAGTCTTCCACTGCCCCATTTTCGCTGGAGTCTTCTGTAGGCACTCCAGAATAGGCTTTGGACCGTCCACAATGCTCGTTTGCTCATCGGCATAGTCGCCAGGAAGTCTGAAATCGACTGGTCCATCTCGCGGTGATAGCGATCCATTTTTGAACTTAACTGATCGGGGTGCATGCGGAAGCAGCTTGCATGGCCGGGCCGCCTGACAAAGCTGGCGCGGCTCGAAAGGCGCAACCACAAGTCGAAATCGCCAGCCAGTTTAAGATCCCTGCGTATTCCGCCGACCGCATCGAAAGCCGAACGCCGCCAGAACACGCCATCCTGAAAGAGGATGTGACCATTGAGAAAATCCACAGTATCAACCCCGTTGGGTTGCCGCACATTGAGGATTTCCAGCCATCCACAAGCACAACGTCCTCGTGATAAACAACCTGGGTTTCGGGATGTTGCGAGAAGTATTCGCCAACTGATCTCAAGCCGTCGCACTCAAACAGGTCATCTGCGTTCAGATAGCAGTATATATCGCCGCTGGCGCGCTCGAAGCCCTTGGCAATCGCGTCATACATCCCCTGATCCGGCTCGGAAATGACGAGCGAGATACGCTGGGGGAAATCGTTTCTTGCTTCATATCGACAAATTATGTCTAGCGTCCCATCCGTCGAGCTGCCGTCCACAACGATGTACTCCAGTTCCGGATACTCCTGACGCAAAACCGATTCCAGCGTCTCTGCCAAGTGTGCCGCGCCATTGAAAACAGGCGTAACTACCGTAATTTTTGGCAGACACATTATCGGGGAGCCCGTGGAAGAATGCCGAGACAAGACATGCAAGATATTTCCGATTCTGAAATTACAGGATTCAAAGAGTCTCCATCACGTGAACCAACGCCCCCTATGTGTGAAGAGCTGAATCGGTTCGAGGGTCATTGGGCTCCTCTCGATAATATCGCGGAGGCTCTCGCCAACCCATTGTGGCTCGTGAATATCACAGTCGAGGACCATAGTAGCCAACAGTCATTCCAGAATATCCCGATAGAGGGACAGATAGCGATTGGCCACCGTCTTCAAGTCGAACCGTTCCACCATAGTTTTGCGGGAATGCTCGGCAAGCTTATTGAGACGTACTTTATCCTCTAACACCCACATCATTCCAGCCGCGAGATCATCGGGTTTAAAAGGACGCGCCAAAAAACCGCTGCCCTGATGATCAATCATGTCGGGCATGCCGCCTATATTGAACGCAACCACTGGCGTGCCACATGAGAGCGACTCCATGACCGTGTTGGATAAATTCTCCTGCATTGACGGCGCAACAGTGACATCCGCTGCCGAATAAAGCAAAACCTGACTTATTTCATCGTGGAAGTTGCCCATGTAGTGCACCTTCATGCCAAGGTCAGGAGTGTTTTCAGGTGCGGTAGCTCCTAAGATTACCAATTCCGTTTTTTCTCCCCATCCTTCCTGAGCCATTCTGTTGAGGGCAGGTACAAGAAGATGGTTTCCTTTGCGCTTGTCTGTAGTAGCGCTGAATGCAGAAAACAGCACCAGATGTTTATCCTGAGGCAGGCTGTAAGCGTCGCGCGCTGCATATTTATCAAGCGGTTTGTACTTGTCAGTGTCTATCCCGTTGGGAATCACTGGATTCGTTGATCTCTGAATAACGAGCTTGAACGAGCCATTTCGGCCAGCCAATGGCTGGTCGCAACGACGATGATCGGTACGTCACGCCAGGATTTACGTTTGCGTTTCCAAATCTGCCGGGATAGGTCATGATCACTTTTCGAACGCAATATCGGACACTTGCCGCAGGATTGTTGAAATCTCCCGCATTCATCGTCGTAATGGCACCCGCCGGTAAACGGCCACATGTCATGCAATGTCCACACAACCGGTTTCTTGAATTGCTTCAGCGTTTCAATTTTCAAAAAGCCAGAATTTACCCAGAACAAGTGGACCAAATCCGGGCTAAATGCATTTACTCCGGACGCCAATTGGTCAGGGCATCTGGCAGGAGAAAAATACCTGTTACCGTCAGCTTTGCAACGGCGGGTAATGCCTTCATCACGCCTCGCATAGAACGAGGCTATTCTGTCTTTTAATCTGGATTGTGGTTCCGGCGCAATGACGGTTGATCGTTGGTTCCCTTTTGCAACGCCGTCAGCCGGGAATCCACTCCAATCGAAAGCAACCCGCGGTGCAGGCGATAAGTCGCGATCGCGGCCCCACCAACATTATCGTAAGAGTTGAGCATCACCAGGTTCATGGCTTGGATGCTTCGATATATATGGAGTCGGGTTTTCTTGCGATCCCATTCAAGGCGTCCAAGGAATATCTTTCAAACTCCGGGATGCGGCTCTCAGTGGGGGTGCATGTCTTTATGTCCACAAAACCAGCTTGTTCCAGTAAACGCTTGAGAGAGAATCTATCGTACATCCATTGGTGTATTTCTCCCCTGCTTCTGAATAACCCCGTTTGAAAACCCTTGCGGGCAGATTTGCCGGCAAGTAGTAAAACCACCCAGCCTACTAATCTCATATGAAAGGATCTCAAAGTGCTCAGTAAAGGCGGCTTGGATACAGTCTGCATTTCCCAGATATGCTCCGCTTCAGCGCCAATCCTGGATCTAACAAATGACCGGTCATCTTTGCTGAGATCTTTCAGGAAACTCGCCATTTCCCCGCCAGAACGGTTTCTCACAGTCTGATCATACATCTCCAGCATGATCCAGTCGTAATCGGCTTCTCTTGCGCTATTCCCGGCTGCAACCACATTCAGCAAGCGAAGGTACTCGCGCGCAATGTGCTTCCAGATCAGGCACGGCCAATCTGACTGTTCCCCGACTTCCTAAAACGCGCTTGCATTCATGCAGAAAATATCGTGCTTCATCTTTATCGAGATGTTCCAGAAGGTGAGAACTGTAGCAGACTGTTGCTGAACCTGAGGGAAAGGGCAGGCCGTCGCTAATATCAACAGGGAGCACTGCAGGGTCGAGAGAGGATACATCCAGATTTGTCCAATCTGGGTGGTGGGTTGCCCCACAACCAATATTTAGCATTGTCAAACTTTTGCGACATATGTCATTTGGCCTTTGTCGCAATACGGCCTGTGAAATTAACAAAATTAGCGCGTGGACGAACCCTATGAATTTCGCTCGATTTTTTCTCTGATTCGCTGGCGAATATTGACCAACAAATTGTCGAACAGTTGCCACATTGATTGTCGGGGTTGGTAAACGATGCGGAAAAGTTCATGATCTACTTTTACATTGCGTTTCACGTCACCGGGATGCACCAGCGGCAATCCCAGTTCTTTCCTCTCCAAATTCTGCAATGGAGAATTCGCATCCAGACAATTTGTCGCATCGCCACCAAAGCCTACGTTGGATACCAGATTGACCTGTGGAACTATGCAGCACTGTGAATTCTTGAAGAATGAAAGCAGTAATTGGTAATCCCAGGCATTCTTTTTCCCCCCTAAGCGAATATTTTCATATAGCTCATACCAATACTGCCGTTCTTCTTTTTTTGGAAACACCCCTGAGAGCATTTGTCGGCCTGTATCCGGTTCCCACCAGTCCATGTTTAGGTCAACTTCTCGCCAGACTCTCCGCCATGAAGCCCAACCCCAGGAAAACATATATGCGGAAAAGAAATAACTTTGTTTTTCTTGACCTACTTTGGGAAATCCAAAATTATTTCCGGATATAAGTCCTACCCTTGGGTCATTCCTGTACCGTTCCAGTAGTACTGCACAATAAGGGAAAAACGATAGCGAAGGCACACAATCATCTTCCAGGATGATGGCTTCCTCAACATTGTCGAACACCCAGTTCAAACCGCTGGAGTTTCGCCTGAAGCTACCTAGATTTGTATCCGAAAAATTTCGGGAAACCTCGCATTCCCAATCGATATCGTTAAAGATAGCGCGCACCTCAGAGCACAATCGCGCATCATCAGGCTTGGATTCACGTGGACCGTCCGCGACCAGCAGCAGTCTTTGTGGCTTAATCTTCCGGACTACATCAAAGACCTGACGGGTCAAATGTGGCCGGTTAAAGTTGAACAAAGCAACGGGAACCGTGAAACTGCCCACTACGGCAGCCGATTCGTCGTGCTCGCCTGTTATGGGCATCAGTACGCCCGTCGCCATAATGAAGTGGCAGGAATCTTACCCATATCGCATCTGTCTTTGTATTTTGTCGCAATGTCATAAACCTCAAACATCAACCCTTTGTTCAAAGTGATCGGATTCAGCCCCATGTCTATGAGAGATTTGTTTTCTACATGCAAATCGTTTTCAGCAGCTTCGTTACGAGGATTCGGCAAATGGTCCACGGTGGCACCGGTCATTTCGGCTACGATTTTGGCTAAGTCCCGCACCCGTTGCGTCTCCGTCATCTGATTATGAATCTTTACTCTATCGCCTCTTGCGGGCGGGTTATTGATAGCGAGTTCGATACACTTGACGGTGTCTTGAATGTGAATGAAGGCTCGCGTTTGTCCTCCCGTTCCATGAACTGTTAACGGGTGGCCTATGGCCGCCTGCATCAGGAACCTGTTTAGGACTGTCCCATAATCACCGTCATAATCGAATCGATTGATCAGTCGCTCATCCAGGTTGGTTTCCCTGGTATTGGTGCCCCACACGATCCCCTGATGCAAATCGGTCACTCGAACCGCATCGTTTTTGTTGTAATAAGCAAAGAAAAGCTGATCCTGCGTTTTGGTCAGGTGATAAATACTACCCGGTTGGTCGGGTCCAAAAATATCTCGTTCGGAAACTTCTCCCATGTCGTTTACGACTTGAACTTTGAGATAGCCCTCGGGGATCTTCATTCCAGCAGTACCGTAACCGTACACACCCATGGTGCCAAGATGAATTACATGTACATCCAGTCCGGAATCCACTATCGCACACAGAATGTTATGAGTGGCATTCAGGTTGTTATCTACGGTATAACGCTTCTGACGCTCTGATTTCATGGAATATGGTGCTGCGCGCTGCTCGGCAAAATGAACTACTGCGTCTGGCTTGAAGTGATAAAACAGGCGCAATAGCCGGTCATACTCTTTGGCGAGATCGAAATTATGGAATTTGATATTGTTGCCGAAATCTCTTTCCAGGTATTGATACGCATCGACATTGGGGCGATAGGAGTAAGGGAGTTCGTCTCCAACTCATTATCTATGTTGCGGCGTGACAGGTTGTCAACGATAACGATCTCGTGTCCCAATCCCGATAGATGTAGTGCTGTAGGCCATCCGCAGAATCCATCACCACCAAACACAATAATTTTCATTGTCCACTCTCTTTCAAAGGCACGGAAGGTTTTCCGCCAATGCATGCATCCATCATTAACCGAATCCAAATGTTCAAGTGTGACAAGAATTCCTGCAAAAGGCACACGGTTGGCCTTATACAGGCCGGCTATTCTCGGCCTAGGCATAGACTGAATTCAAATCTCTGCTTAGGAGATCGGTATTCACGTCAAACTTTCTAAGCCGCACATTTTGAAATCCGCGTTGCTTCAAAATATGAACAAGGTTCTCTTCGTCAAACATGTACTTGTGTTCGCCATCCATATAAGCGATATGGTTTATATAATCAATTCTGGTTGTATTATTGAACGCAGGTTTGTAGGCAAAGAAAAGATCTGGATTCAAAGTGTTATTTAAGCAATAAGCTTCAATATATCCTGGAATACGGCACGCAAATAGAGAAGTTTCCTCCCGGCACTAAAACCCTTAGGCACTCATTCAAGAACACTTGACCTTCTCTAAATGAAAGATGCTCAAGAAAATGCGATGAATACAATCTGGAAATACTCTCATCTGGAAAGGGAATACCTTGTCTCAAGTCCCAACAGATATCGCAATTTTTTGTCATATCTATTGTGGTCCATCCATTCTTCCCTTTTTTGTCCCCAGCGCCAACTTCCAGAAATATAGGATTATTCTTTTTAGTAAGTGGCTGATATACCTTTTTGACCTTCCACGCCTTATATAGTCAGTTACCATTTCAATATAACTATCTTTTTTTGCTAGCACTGCAGACCCCAATTTATGTCGTTAACGACTTCTTCCATACGTCCCTAAGTTCTTTTATTCAAGTCCGCGCTTTATAGATAACTGAAACCTGACCGCGCCCTTTCTTGCCTATTTCAGTTGCCAACTAATGTAGGCGCCAGGATTCCTCGTCGTTTTGCTCGCCAGTATGGCGAAGTGCTTAGTCCCCCTGGATTGAAAACCCCACTTTTGCCGTTCCCGTTCCGGGTTCGATTATCAATGCCTCTGGAACAGCCCTCCAACTATTTCGAGGCTATAGTCGCCCTCATTTAGGGTGTGTTTAGGTAGCTTGCATATAAGTTTGTTGCTTCCCTTTTTCAGAATGGGCCACGAATCCTGTTCGTTATCGGTTTGGTACGACAGGAAAAGCGGGTTCCCTTCTTCGTTATATAAGGCGAAGCCAAAAGTCAGTGATGGATCCAATTCGCCTATCTCAGCTTCGATGTAAACATATATTTCGGCATCATTGCGGATTGGTGCGTCGACAATGTCTCCAGCGCAATCAAGAAGTGCAAAACGCTTAGGGTTAAACCACGGGTTTGTTAAGGTGCTTTCGGTATTTACCCATTCGCTCTTATGACTTTGTCCTGCGCTTTTTTGCGTGTATGCCGTAATTGCTTTTCTTACGTCATTATCCTTAATCGTCACCTGACCTTTATCAAGGTGGATTGCAGACGAACAGAGCTGTTCAATAGCGTTCATATTATGGCTAACAAAAATGACCGTCCGTCCTCCCGCTCCGACTTCCTTCATTTTGCCCATGCACTTCTTCTGAAACTGTGCATCGCCCACTGCCAGCACCTCGTCCACAATCAGTATCTCCGGCTCCAGATGGGCGGCCACAGCAAAAGCCAGCCGAACGTACATGCCGCATGAATAGCGTTTAACCGGGGTGTCGAGAAATTTTTCCACTTCGGCAAAGGCGACGATCTCATCGAATCTTTTCTTGATCTCGGCCTTGCTCATGCCGAGGATCGCGCCATTCAGAAAGATATTTTCCCGTCCGGTGAGCTCTGGGTGAAAGCCCGTGCCGACTTCCAGCAGGCTGGCTACCCTGCCTTTGATCGAAACCTTGCCTGAGGTGGGTTCGGTAATGCGGCTCAGGATTTTCAGCAGGGTGGATTTGCCGGCGCCATTGCGCCCGATGATGCCCACCCGGTCGCCCTGCTGAATATCAAAGCTGACATCCTTGAGCGCCCAGAATTCCTCGTGAGAGGGGGCGGCTGCCGGAGCAGTAAAAGGGTAGCGCAGCTTGTGGGCGAAACGCTTTGCGCCATTCGTTAGAGCGTCACGCAGAGTCGTATAGCCCGCCTGTTTCTGGTGGCCGATCATGTATTTCTTTGAAAGATTCTCAACAGCAATAACTGAAGACATCAGATTACGTCCGCAAAAGTTTTTTCCGTTTTACGGAAATATATGATGCCCGAGACCAGTATTACTATAACCAGGGAAATTGAGAGCAAAAATCCGGGCCAGTAAAGCTGGGTATCGCCCCCCAGGATAGCCCAGCGGAAACCATCGATTACGCCCACCATCGGGTTTGCGGAATATAGCAGTCGCCATTGTTCGGGGACGATGGTGCTGCTGAACCCGACTGGTGAAATGTATAACCCGAACTGTACAACGAATGGAACGATGATGCGGAAATCACGGTATTTGACGTTGAGTGCCGCGATCCACATTCCTGCGCCCATTGCTGCGGCAAAGGCAACGAGGATAAATAGCGGCAAAGTGAATATGCGCAGGCTAGGCGCAAATCCGTACCAGATCATCAGCCCCAGCAGAATGATTCCTGAGATCAGAAAATCCACGAAGCTCACGATCACCGCGCTGGCAGGAATAACCAAACGCGGAAAGTACACTTTCGAAATCATTCCGGCATTGTTGACCAGACTGTCTCCGGCGCCGCTAAATGAGCTAGAGAAAAATTGCCATGGCAGTAACGCCGCAAAAACCAGGATTGGATAGGGTACGCCTTCGGAAGGCAATTTTGCCAGCGTGCTGAAAACCACCGTAAACACCAGCATGGTTATTAATGGACGTCCCAAGGCCCACAACAAACCCAACGTGGTTTGCTTGTAGCGCACAAGAATATCGCGCCAAGCCAAAAAGAAGAACAATTCGCGGTAACGCCACAGGTCTTGCCAGTAATGGCGCTCCGCTCTGCCTGCTTCGATAATTAGCTCACTTTGATAGTCCATCACCTTTCCTAAGGAAACGCCGATTTGATAAGCATTTCGCCCTTGGGTTCCATGGTTTTGTCAAACATCCTATATTTGGCTCTGGTTAAAAGATTGAGGGTAATGGTGAATAACGGTTGCGCCAGATATCAGCAAAAAATTGCGCGGCAGAACTATGGTCGTCGTGCTTCATTCATGTCTGGGAAATGGGGGGCGATGTACTGAATAGTCCTACGGCAGTATAACCACGAGCTGAGTGAACTAAAAGTATCCGCAATAAGCCCTACAGTCGCCACAGTCTGTATCCGGCCGCCTCCATCGCGGCTGCATCATGAACCGATTTTACATCCACAAATACGCCTCCCGGTTTTAGCTTCGCCAGCAGGTCGGTTTGCGGCATGGACAAATATTCTTTGTGTGATACTGCCGCGACGATTGCGTCGGCTTCGGGCAGTTCATTCCATGTCTTCATGGAAATGCCATATTCATGGGCAGCATTCTGCGGGTCGGCCACAGCATCATGTACCGATACATCGCAGCCGAAATCCTGCAATTCGCGCACCACATCCGCCACTTTGGAGTTGCGCAAGTCGCTGCAATTTTCCTTGAAGGTCATCCCCAGCACGATGATTTTCGCCGCCTTGATCGGATTGCCTGCGCGGACAGCTGTTTGACCGTTTGCTGCGCGACAAACGCAGCCATGCCGTCATTGATCCGGCGTCCGGCAAGGATCACCTGGGGGTGATAGCCCAGCATTTCCGCCTTATGCGTCAGGTAGTAGGGGTCAACCCCGATGCAATGACCGCCGACCAGACCGGGGCGGAACGGCAGAAAGTTCCACTTTGTTCCCGCCGCTTCCAGAACTTCCAGCGTATCGATATCCATGCGGTCGAAGATCATGGCCAACTCGTTGATTAGCGCAATGTTCAAATCGCGCTGAGTGTTCTCGATGACCTTGGCAGCCTCGGCGACCTTGATGGAGCTGGCTCTGTGCACGCCGGCAGCTGATGATGTTTTCGTACAAGCTCTGCGACCTTGTCCAGTGTCGCTGCATTGTCGCCGGACACGACCTTTATGACCTTTGTGACCGTTCTTTCCTTGTCGCCCGGGTTGACGCGTTCCGGCGAGTATCCGACATGGAAATCCTTCATCCATTTCAGGCCGGATTCGCGTTCCAGAACCGGGATGCAGATTTCCTCGGTCGCGCCGGGATACACGGTCGATTCGTAGACCACGACTGCGCCGCGCTTCAGGTGTTTGCCCACGGTCGCGGAAGCGGAAATCAAGGGGGACAAGATCAGGTTGGTGGGCCGCATCCACGGGAGTTGGGACGGCAACAATGACAAAGTCCGCGCCTGGCAAGACGCGATGGATCGCAGGTAAAAGTCAGAGGGGTGTTGCGGCGCGAAAGTTTTCGCTGGAAACATCCCCGGTTGGGTCGCGCACATCGCGATAACTTGGCGATCTTGCTGTCGGAAAGGTCATGGCCGATGGTCTCGAATTTCTTGCCGAACTCGACCGCCAGCGGCAATCCCACATAACCCAGACCGACAACTGCAATAGTTTTTTGATCCACAATGTTCCTGTCAGTTTCTACTTCGAATGCGCAGTCAAGGAGGAACTAGAACCCGGCGCCAGTCTGGCGCACTGCGTCGCACCGAATAATATCTCAAGCCAGAGTCGCCAATGTCGAACGCCGTGACGGCGGCCAACTTGAAGTTGGCGTGTGGTTCGCTGTCGCACGTGGCGCGGATATTACGGTAGAATGCCGCTCGTTACCGAACCCGTCCCATCATGCCCTCCGCCCGCACCGTCGTTACTCCCGAGAACCTGCTTCGCCCGGAAGTACTGGCGCTGCATGCCTATCATGTCCCTCCTGCCGGCGGCATGATCAAGCTGGACGCGATGGAGAACCCCTATCCCTTGCCGCAAGCCTTGCGTGCAGAGATCGCCCAGGTCGTTGCGAATGCCGAGATCAATCGCTACCCCGATGCGGGGGCGCACCAACTCAAGGCAGCAATCAGCCAAAGTGACGAACCTGCCGCCCGGCATGGATGTCTTGCTGGGCAACGGCTCCGACGAGATCATTCAGTTGCTGGCGCTGGCCGTTGCCAAGCCCGGCGCGGTGCTGCTGAGCGTCGAGCCGTCGTTCGTGATGTACCGGATGATCGCCACTTTCGTCGGCATGCGTTATGTCGGCGTGCCGCTGGCGGATGATTTCTCGCTCGACTTGGATGCGACACTGGCCGCCATCGAGCGCGAACAGCCTGCGCTGGTGTTCCTGGCCTATCCCAATAACCCTACCGGCAATCTGTTCGATGCCGAGGCCGTCAAGCGCATCATTCAGGCGGCGCCGGGTCTGGTGGTGGTGGACGAAGCCTATTACGCCTTCGCGCGCGACAGCTTCATTCCGCATCTGGGGCGCTACGACAATCTGCTGGTGATGCGCACTTTCTCCAAGCTCGGCATGGCGGGCCTGCGTCTGGGTTTTCTGGCGGGGGCGGCAGCGTGGCTGGCGCAGTTGGAGAAGTTGCGCTTACCGTATAATGTCGGTGTTCTGCCGCAGTTGGTTGCGGCGAAGTTGCTGGAGCACCATGATGTGTTGCTGGGACAGGCGGAGCGCATCAAGCAGGAACGCGCCAGCTTGCTGGCGGCATTGAATGCCGTTGAAGGAGTGCGGACCTACCCCAGTGAAGCCAACTTCATCCTGCTCCGCGTGGCAAAAGCCACGCAGATATTCGAGGGGCTGAAGCAGCGCGGGGTGCTGATCAAGAACCTGAACGGCGGGCATCCGGCATTGGCCGATTGCCTGCGCGTTACGGTGGGGGCTCCGGACGAGAACGCAAAATTCGTTGCGGCATTGCAGGACACCATTAACCAACTCGCATAAGGCGAATCATGCGCAGCGCAAAAGTCACACGCAACACGCTGGAGACCAAAATAACGGTCGAGGTGAATCTCGACGGGACGGGCAAGGTCAAGCTGGATACCGGCCTGCCGTTCCTCGAACACATGCTGGACCAGATCGCGCGTCACGGCCTGATCGATCTGGACATCGACGCCAAGGGTGATTTGCATATCGACGCGCACCACACGGTGGAAGACATCGGCATCACGCTGGGGCAGGCATTCGCCAAGGCCGTCGGCGACAAGAAGGGCATCCGCCGCTACGGCCATGCCTACGTGCCGCTGGACGAAGCGCTGTCGCGCGTGGTGCTGGACATCTCCGGTCGTCCGGGGCTGGTGTTCAATGCCGAGTTCGTGCGCTCCAACGTGGGCGAGTTCGAGGTGGACCTGATCCGCGAATTCTTCCAAGGCTTCGTCAATCACGCCCTGGTGACGCTGCACATAGACAATCTGGCCGGCGACAACGCCCACCATCAGGCCGAGACCATCTTCAAGGCCTTCGGCCGCGCCTTGCGTGTCGCGCTGGAGATCGATCCGCGTATGGGCGGCATGATGCCCTCCACCAAAGGCTCGCTGTAACGATCAAAATGGTTGATGTCGCTATCGTAGATTACGGTATGGGTAACTTGCGCTCGGTGCAGCAGGCCGTGCGCAAGGTCGCGCCGGGCGCGGATATCGCGGTGACCGGCGATGCCAAGGTGATCGCATCTGCCGGGCGGGTGATCTTCCCCGGACAGGGGGCCGCTCCCGATTGCATGCGCGAAATACGTTCCCGCGGGCTCGACAGTGTGATCGCCGATGTCGTCAGGGAAGGGAAGCCTTTTCTGGGGATTTGCATGGGCCTGCAAGTGCTGTTCGAGCACAGCGAGGAAGGCGATACGCCTTGTCTCGGGCTGCTTGCATGGGCCGGTCAGACGCTTCGCTTCCGGCCTGCAGGACGCTCAGGGCAACAAACTCAAAGTGCCGCACATGGGCTGGAACCAGGTCCGTCATCGTGAGCATGTCTTGTGGGATGGCATCGCGCAGGATGCGCGTTTCTATTTCGTGCACAGCTACTATGTGCAACCGCGCGACCAGGGTCTGGTGCAGGCGACCAGCGATTATCCGCAGCCATTTGTCTGTGCGGTGGCGCGCGACAATCTGTTCGCCGTACAGTTTCACCCGGAGAAGAGCGCTGCAGCCGGTTTGCAGTTGCTGCGCAATTTTATCAACTGGAATCCTTTGTAGTTAAACATAAATCATCGTTCTAGCCATGGATACTAAGACACTGATTATTCCCGCGATCGATCTGAAAGATGGCCAATGTGTACGCCTGCGCCAGGGTGTGATGGAGGGCGCGACCGTGTTCTCCGACGATCCCGCCGCGATGGCCAAACACTGGCTGGCGCAAGGCGCGCGCCGCCTGCATCTGGTGGACCTGAACGGCGCTTTCGCCGGCAAGCCCAAGAACGAAGCGGCGGTGCGCAGCATCGTCGAAGCGGTGGGCGGCGAGATTCCCGGTGCAACTGGGCGGCGGTATCCGCGATCTGGAGACCATAGAACGCTACCTCGACATCGGCGTGAGCTACGTCATCATCGGCACCGCTGCGGTCAAAGTGCCCGGCTTTTTGCATGAAGCCTGCGACGCTTTCCCGGGACACATCATGGTCGGCCTCGATGCCAAGGGCGGCAAGGTCGCAGTGGACGGCTGGTCCAAGCTCACCGGCCACGACGTGGCCGATCTCGCCCAGCGTTTCGAAGACTACGGCGTCGAGGCCATCATCTACACCGATATCGGACGCGACGGCATGATGACCGGCGTGAACATCGAAGCGACAGTCGAACTGGCGCGGCCACTGCATGTGCCGGTCATCGCCAGCGGCGGCATCACCAATCTGGACGATGTGCGCAAGCTGTGTGCGGTGCGCGCCGAAGGTATCACCGGTGCCATCACCGGCCGTGCCATCTACGAAGGCACGCTCGATTTCAAGGCGGCGCAGACTTTGGCTGACGAACTGTCGCCAGCCGTGATCTGATGCTGGCAAAACGCATCATCCCCTGTCTCGACGTGACCGCCGGACGCGTGGTCAAGGGCGTCAGCTTCGTCGAGTTGCGCGATGCCGGCGATCCGGTGGAGATCGCCCGCCGCTATGACGAGCAGGGCGCGGACGAACTGACCTTCCTCGACATCACGGCCAGTTCCGATGATCGCGGCATCATCTTCCGCATCATCGAGCAGGTGGCGGAGCAAGTGTTCATTCCCCTGACCGTTGGTGGCGGCGTGCGCGAAGTGCAGGACGTGCGCAACCTGCTCAACGCGGGTGCAGACAAGGTCAGCATCAACACCTCGGCGGTGGTCAATCCGCAACTGGTGGCCGACGCTTCGGCGCGCTACGGTTCGCAGTGCATCGTGGTTGCCATCGACGCCAAGCAGGTCGCACCCGGCAAGTGGGAGGTGTTCACTCACGGCGGACGCAAGGCCACGGGGCTGGATGCAGTGGAGTGGGCAAAGAAGATGCAGAACCTGGGGGCGGGCGAGATCCTGCTGACCAGCATGGACCGCGACGGACAGAAGAGCGGCTTCGACCTGGCGCTCACACGCGCGGTGACCGATGCGCTGGAGATCCCGGTGATCGCCAGCGGCGGCGTAGGCAACCTGCAGCATCTGGCCGACGGCGTGAAGCTGGGCGGAGCGGACGCGGTGCTGGCGGCCAGCATCTTCCACTTCGGCGAATACACCGTGCAGCAGGCCAAGCAGTTCATGGCGCAGCAGGGCATCGAGGTGCGGCTGTAGAAGCTTTGTCCGAAGAAATGGCGTAGGTCGGAGTGTTCAACCCGACATGTCGGCGCTAAAGCTCGGACCTACGTTATTGAAGTTCGGAGTGAATTTATGAGCGAGACCTGGCTGAACAAAATCAACTGGTCGGCAGACGGTCTGGTTCCCGCCATCGCGCAGGATGCGGCGACCGGGCGCGTGCTGATGGTGGCGTGGATGGACCGCGAAGCCTTGAAGCTGACTTCGCAGAAGAACGAGGCGATATACTGGTCGCGCTCGCGCAAGAAGCTGTGGCACAAGGGCGAGGAGTCCGGCCATATCCAGAAGGTGAAAGAGATACGCCTCGACTGCGACGGCGACGTGATCCTGCTGCAAGTGGAACAACAAGGCGGCATCGCCTGTCATACCGGACGCGAGAGTTGCTTCTACAGCAAGCTGGAGCAGGGACAATGGGTGGAGACGGATGCTGTGCTGAAGTCGCCCGACGAGATCTACAAGAAATGACACAAGATATTCTGCAACGACTGACCGAGACGCTGGAGGCGCGCAAGCAGGCCGCGCCCGAGTCGTCCTACGTCGCCAAGCTGTTCAGCAAGGGCGACGATGCCATCCTGAAAAAGGTGATCGAGGAGGCAGGCGAAGTGTTGCTGGCAGCCAAGGACGGCGACAGGCGCATCTGGTGTATGAAGTGGCCGACCTGTGGTTCCACAGCCTGGTGCTGCTGGCGCAGAAAGGCTTGAGCGCGGACGACGTGCTGCAGGAACTGGCGCGGCGCGAGGGCGTGTCCGGCATCGCCGAGAAAGCGAGCCGGAAATGAGCGACGACTGCATCTTCTGCAAGATCGCGCGCGGCGAGATCCCGTGCAAGAAAGTATATGAGGACGCCGAGGTCCTCGCTTTTCACGACATCAACCCGGTCGCACCGGTGCATTTCATGCTGGTGCCAAAGCAGCATATCGAATCGCTGCTGGATGCCGGGGAGGCGCATGCCGCGTTGCTCGGCAAACTGCTGCTGCTGGCACCCAAGCTTGCGCGCGAGCAGGGACTGGAGAGCGGTTTCCGCACCGTGATCAACAGCGGCAAGGGCGGCGGACAGGAAGTGTTTCATTTGCATGTTCATGTCATTGGCGGCGGCAACATCCCGCCGATGGTCAAACGCAGTTAATCGACAAGGAGCGCATCATGGGTTCATTCAGCATCTGGCATTGGCTGATCGTATTGCTGGTAGTCGTGTTGATCTTCGGCACCAAGAAACTGCGCAACATCGGCAGCGATCTGGGCGGTGCAGTGAAGGGTTTCAAGGAAGGCGTAAAGGGCGAAGAAGAATCGTCCAAGCCACAGGACACCAAGACCATCGAAGGCGAAGCGAAGGACAAGACGCACACGCATTGAGCACGCAGTCATGTTCGACATCGCATTCTCCGAACTGGTGGTGGTCGCGCTGGTGGCGCTCATCGTCGTCGGTCCGGAACGCCTGCCGAAATTGGCGCGCACGGCGGGGCATCTGTGGGGCCGTGTGCAGCGCTATGTGCACAACGTCAAGAACGACATCAGCAATGATCTGGCGCTGGAAGAGGCGCGCAGGCTGAAAAGCGATCTTCAGCAGCAGGCTGCCGAGATCGAACGGTCCGTGCAGGAAAAAAGCCGGGCTCTGGAGCAGCACGCAGCAGAGATCGAACGTACCATGCAGAAGGATGGCCTGACGCTGGAGCAACATATCCTCCAGGCGCGGCACGACAAGACCGCTCCAGACGGCTCCGCCGCTTCATCCATACCACCCGAAGATACTTCCAAATGAACACGAGTGAAACCTTCATTGCGCACCTGATCGAGTTGCGCTCGCGTTTGCTGAATGTCGCCATTGCCATGCTGCTGGTGTTCGTCTGCCTGTTCCCGTGGGCGTCGGACCTGTACGCCATGCTGGCGCAGCCGATGCTGGCCAAGTTGCCGCAGGGCGGGCAGATGATCGCCACCGATGTGACCACGCCATTCTTCGTGCCGCTCAAGGTCACGTTGATGACGGCCTTCCTGATCGCATTGCCCTATGTCTTGTACCAGGGCTGGCGTTTCGTTGCGCCCGGCCTGTATGCGCACGAGAAGAAGCTGGTGCTGCCGCTCATCGTCGCCAGCACGCTGCTGTTTTTCTGCGGCATGGCGTTCGCCTATTTCGTGGTGTTCCCGGTGGTGTTCGGTTTCATTGTTGCTGCTGCGCCGCAAGGGGTGGCGGTGATGACCGATATCGACAAATACCTCAGTTTCGTACTGGGCATGTTCATGGCGTTCGGCATCACCTTTCAGGTGCCGGTAGCGGTGGTGGTGCTGGTGAGAATGGGGATGGTGTCGGTGGCGAAGCTGCGCGAGATTCGTTCTTACGTCATCGTCGGCGCCTTTGTCGTCGGTGCGATCTTCACTCCGCCTGACGTGGTATCCCAGTTCATGCTGGCGATCCCGTTGTGGCTGCTCTACGAAGCCGGCATCGTGGTGGCGAACTGGACAGTGCGTCGCAAGGACGCCTGATTCCTAGTCCTGCGCCTTCGGCTTCGGCCGCTTGCCAACCTTCACTTGTACGGCGATCTCGGACTGGCTACGCAGCAGTTTGAGCAGCGACACCTTGCCTGGCGGCAAGGCTGAGATGGTCTCCAGCATGACGGTGGAATCGGCCAGCGGCTTGCCGTCGATGCTGACGAGGATGTCGCCGGCCTTGATGCCGGCCTTGTCCGCCGGGCTGCCGCGCACCACCTCCGCGATCAGCACGCCCTGCGTGTCTTTCAATTTGAACGACTCCGCCAGTTCCGGCGTCATGTCCTGCACCGCGATGCCCACCCAGCCGCGCGTCACCGAGCCGCTCTGGATGATCTGTTCCATGACTTTTTTCGCCGTGCTGGTCGGGATGGCGAAGCCGATGCCGAGCGAGCCGCCGTTCGGCGAGTAGATCGCGCTGTTGATGCCGAGCAGGTTGCCTTCCACATCCACCAGCGCGCCGCCCGAGTTGCCGGGGTTGATGGCTGCGTCGGTCTGGATGAAGTTCTCGAAGGTGCTGAGTCCCAGGTGGCTGCGCTTCAGCGCGCTGACGATGCCCATGGTGACGGTCTGGCCGACGCCGAACGGATTGCCGATGGCCAGCACGACGTCGCCGACATGCGCCTGGTCGGATTGTCCGAAGGTGATCGCCGGCAGGTTGTTGCCGATATCCACCTTGATCACGGCGAGATCGGTGTCCGGGTCGGAACCGACGATATGCCCCTTGGCGGTGCGCCCGTCGGCCAGTGCGACCTCGATCTCGTCGGCGGCCTCCACCACATGATGGTTGGTCAGGATGTAGCCGTCATGGCTGACGATGACGCCGGAGCCCAGGCTGGAGCTTTGCTGCGGGATGTTGTCGTCGAACTCGTCGCCGAAGAAGAAACGGAAACGCGGGTCGTCCATGAAGGGGGCGGATGGCGTTTTCACCTCGCTGCTGGTGAAGATGTTGACCACTGCCGGCATGACTTTTTGCGCCGGGCGGCTGAAACCCACGGCAGGCAGGTCGCCGCCGTCGCCAGTGGCGCTCTCATATAGCGTCACCACGCCGCTGCGCGCCGCAGTGGGCAGCAGGGAAGGCCGCAGCGTGTGAATGACGAACAGCATCGCGAGGCCGATGGTGGTGGCTTGGGCGAACAGGAGCCAGAATTTGCGCATGATATGATTTAAACCGCTAAATTTATGGGACAAGCCCGATGCGATTGAACGAATTGCGTGATTATATCGAAAGCGAGCTTGCGGTCAGTCGTTTTCGTGATTACTGCCCCAACGGGGTGCAAGTAGAAGGGCGGGCGGAGGTGCGGCGCATCGCCACGGGCGTCACCGCCTCGCAGGCGGTGCTGGAGGCGGCCACCGCCTGGGGGGCGGATGCCATCCTGGTACACCACGGCTACTTCTGGCGCAGCGAAGATGCTGCGATAACCGGCATCAAGAAGCGCCGCGTGGCGCATTTGCTTAAGCACGACGTCAGCCTGCTTGCCTACCACCTGCCGCTGGATGCGCACCCCGAACTCGGCAACAATGCGCAACTCCGCGAACGGCTCGGCTTCATCGAACAGGGCCGCTTCGGCGAACAGGACATCGCCATGTTCGGTACGCTGGCGCAACCGCAGACCCTGCAACAACTCACCCGACACATCCAGCATACCTTGCAGCGCGCGCCGCAAGTCATCGGCCATGCCAATCCCGACATCGCGCGCATCGCATGGTGCAGCGGTGCCGGGCAGGGCTATTTCGAGCAAGCGGTGGCGCTGGGCGTGGATGCCTTCCTGACGGGGGAGATATCAGAGCAGAACGTGCATGTCGCGCAAGAGACCGGTGTGGCCTTCATTGCTGCCGGCCACCACGCCACCGAGCGCTATGGCGTGCAGGCGCTGGGCGAACATCTTGCCGCGCGCTTCGATCTGGAACATCGCTTCTTCGATCAGGACAACCCGGTCTGACGTGGGTCAGTTCCGCGCGTGAGCGAGCGAGAAGTCCTCCACCCCTTCCAGCGTGCTTAATCCGCTGGCCAGCTCGTTCATCGATGCGCCGCTGTTCTTGCTGAGCGCGACAGCGACGAAATGCCACTCCAGTCTGTTGTTGCTGGAACGAATGGAAAGGGTGCCGGTGGCGACCTCATAGCCGTGAGCGGAAACGACGTTGCGCAGGGTGTGCTCATGCGGCACGAAGTCCTTCTGGAATTCAAGATTGACGGCGATGGCGGGGCGCGACGGGAGCCAGCTTTCCAGCTTGGATACCCACATCATGGACAGCGCGGAGAGCAAGGTGAGCACTATCGCGGATGCATAGAAGCCGACGCCGACCATGATGCCGATGGCGGAACATGCCCAGATGGAAGCGGCGGTAGTCAGGCCGCTCATGCTGAGGCCGTTGCGCATGATGACGCCCGCGCCGAGGAATCCGATGCCGGTGACGATGCCTTGAATGACGCTGGCGGGGTCGCCGCCGAGATAGCCGCTCATCTGGCCGCCGTGCCAGTGGGTGGGGTGGCCGGCAATGACGGTGAGGGCGGCGGCGGCCATGCAGATCAAGCCGTAGGTGCTCATGCCGGCTGCGCGACCATGATAGGAGCGTTCATAGCCGACAATCAATCCAAGCGCCAGCGCGCCGAGCAAGTTGAGAAATACGACTGCGTTGGTCATTACGATCTGGGGGGCCCAGTAGCCCGACAGATTCTCAATAGCAAGTGCACTCATCCCATTTTCCACTTTTAGCTTATGGTTGGAAGTGTACAAGAATCGGGCGCGAATTGGTGCGAGGCCTGTTTTGGCTCCGCGGGGGGGCGTTTGAATTTTCCGAGGAGGTCCGGTGTGCTTGCCAAATAAACAGTAACCGACTGATCGACTGTGTTTTTCCTGGAGTCAGACAGCAAAGCTTGCGGTAGCAAGTGTTACTCGGTAAGATTCAATATTAGACAATGATTATAGAATCGGTAGGGTCTTTCAAGTAGGCCGTGATCGAGGAAATTGGTTCTGCTTCTATTTCATGGTCCTCGTTTCAAAAACGGCTGGTATGCATATCAAGATGTTGAGATTTTGTTCAGCCCGGATTCGTTATGTCCTGGCTGGGTGCAATACGATTTTTTTTAAATGAAGGGATGAGAAGTCATGACTGATAATGTAGATCGCAGCAAGCGGCGACTGTTGCTTGCCGCAACCACGGCGGCGGGTGGTGTCGCAGCAGCAGGTGTTGCAACGCCATTTGTGCTGAGCTTTATGCCCAGCGAGCGCGCCAAAGCAGCCGGAGCACCGGTCGAGGTGGACATAAGCGCCATCGCACCCGGCACAATGAAGGTCGTCGAGTGGCAGGGAAAACCGGTATGGATCGTGCGCCGTACCCAGGAAATGCTCGATTTGCTGTCCAAGCACGACGGCGAACTGACCGATCCGACCGCTACCGTCGCACAGCAGCCGGACTACTGCAACAACCCCAACCGTTCCATCAAGCCCGAGATCTTCGTGGTGATCGGTATCTGTACCCATCTGGGATGCTCCCCGAGCTTCCGTCCGGAGGTGGCCGCTGCCGACCTCGGTGCTGACTGGGGTGGCGGCTGGTTCTGCCCGTGCCACGGTTCGCGCTTCGACCTGGCTGCGCGCGTCTACAAGGGTTCGCCCGCGCCGACCAATCTGATCGTTCCTCCGCACCAGTATCTCAGCGAGAACATGCTGTTGATCGGTGATGACGAGAAAAAGGGAGCCGCATAATGAAAATGTTGAAAAACCTGGTTGGCTGGGTCGATGACCGCTTCCCGCTGCTCGACACTTGGAAAGAGCATCTTTCCGAGTACTATGCGCCTAAGAACTTCAATTTCTGGTACTTTTTTGGTTCGCTGGCGCTGCTGGTTCTGGTGATCCAGATCGTCTCCGGCATCTTCCTGACCATGAGCTACAAGCCGGACGCGCTGTTCGCCTTTGCTTCCGTCGAATACATCATGCGCGACGTGCAATGGGGCTGGCTGTTGCGCTACGTCCACTCCACCGGCGCTTCCATGTTCTTCGTGGTGGTGTACCTGCATATGTTCCGCGGCATGATGTACGGTTCCTATCGCAAGCCGCGCGAACTGCTGTGGATCATCGGTGTGGTGATTTATCTGGCACTGATGGCTGAAGCGTTCATGGGTTATCTGCTGCCGTGGGGCCAGATGTCGTTCTGGGGCGCGCAGGTGATCGTTAACCTGTTCTCTTCCGTGCCGTTCGTCGGTCCCGATCTGTCCGTGCTGATCCGTGGCGATTACGTGATCTCGGATGCGACCCTGAACCGCTTCTTTGCCTTGCACGTGATTGCGGTTCCGCTGGTGCTGGCCGGTCTGGTGTTCGTGCACCTCATCGCCTTGCACGCGGTTGGATCCAACAATCCGGACGGTGTCGAGATCAAGAAGCACAAGGACGCAAATGGCCGTCCGCTGGACGGCATCCCGTTCCATCCCTACTACACCGTGAAGGACATCGTGGGCGTGGTCGGATTCCTGATCGTGTTCTGTGCGATCGTGTTCTTTGCGCCTGATCTGGGCGGCTATTTCCTCGAAGCCAACAACTTCGTTCCGGCCAATCCGATGCAGACACCGGCCCATATCGCGCCAGTGTGGTATTTCACTCCGTACTACGCCATCCTGCGTGCGGTGCCGCCTATGTTCGGCTCGCAGTTCCCGGGCGTGATCGCGATGGGTATCGGTGCAATCGCCGTCGTCTTCCTGCCGTGGCTGGATCGCGGCAAGGTCAAGTCGATCCGCTATCGCGGCCCGATCTACAAGGCATTCCTGGCATCGTTCGTGATCAGTTTCATCGGTCTGGGCTATCTGGGTCTGCTGCCGGCAACCCCCACTTACACGCTGATCGCTCAAGTGCTGTCGGTGGTGTACTTCGCATTCTTTATTCTGATGCCGTGGTATACCAAGATCGACAAGTGCAAGCACGAGCCTGATCGTGTGACGTTCAAATAATCGAGGGGGTCGTTGACATGAAAGTAACCAAAAAACTATGGATGCTGGTGCTGCTGATGGCGGCGCCGGCGATTGCGGTCGCCAGTTCTGCCAGTGTGCATCTGGACCACGCGCCGGCCAGTCTGAACGACAAGGCTTCGCTGCAACGCGGTGCGCAGTTCTTTGCCGCCAACTGTCTGGCTTGTCACAGTGCTGCCTATATGCGCTATAACCGCCTGATGGACATCGGCATGAAAGAGGAGGACATCAGGAAGATGCTGCCGGAAGGCAGTAAGCTGGGTTCGACCATGAAGGCCATGATGGATGCGGAATCCGCCAAGGCAGCGTTCGGTGTTGCGCCGCCCGATCTCTCCGTGATCGCACGTTCACGCGGAACGGACTGGCTGTATACCTACCTGCGCAGCTTCTACGCGGACAGCAGCCGTCCGAACGGGGTGAACAACTTGCTGTTCCCGGGTGTGGGCATGCCAAACGTGATGGTCGGCTTCCAGGGCGAGCAAGTCTTGCAGGTTGAAAAGCGCGAAGGTCATGAAGCGCAGATGCTGAAGCTGACTACTCCCGGCTCCATGAGCACGAAGGAGTTCGACGCGACGGTGGCAGATCTGGTCAATTACCTCGATTTCATGAGCGAGCCGGCCAAGCTGGTGCGCTATAAACTCGGGTACATCGTGCTGGGCTTCCTGTTCGTGCTGCTGATCCTCTCTTATGCGCTGAAGAAAGAGTTCTGGAAGGATATCCACTGACGCCGGATTGAATTTACCGGTTCGTTTGTGGTATTTTCCGCAACCCGTTTCACCAATTGCCGAACGGCGGAGCTATCAGCTCCGCCTTTTGGTTTTCTGTTATAGCGTTTTTTCGTGTAGGTGATTCTTATGATGACACTTTATTCCGGGACGACCGATCCCTACAGCCACCGTTGCCGCTTCGTTCTGTTCGAGAAGGGCATGGATTTCCAGGTCATAGACGTGGACGTCTTCAACAAGCCGGAAGACCTGGCGGTGATGAATCCGTACAACACCGTACCGGTACTGGTCGAACGCGACCTGATCCTGTACGAGGCCAACATCATCAATGAATACATCGACGAGCGCTTCCCGCACCCGCAATTGATGCCGCCCGATCCAGTGATGCGTGCGCGCGCCCGTTTGTTCCTGCACCGTTTCGAGAACGAATTGTTCTGCCATATCCCTGGCCTGGAAAGCAGCAACGCCAAGGTCGCGGAAAAGGCGCGTGCAGCGGTGCGCGAGAACCTGACACAGATCGCCCCGGTGTTCGCCAAGCAGAAATTCATGCTGGGCGACGAGTTCTCCATGCTCGATGTGGCGATCGCTCCCCTGCTGTGGCGTCTGGACCACTATGGCATCCAGCTCGACAAGGAAGCTGCGCCGCTGATGAAGTACGCCGAGCGCCTGTTCTCGCGCCCGGCCTACATCGAGGCGATGACGCCCGCCGAGAAAGCGATGCGCAAATAAGCGGCATGAGCGAACCATCCACCAAACCCTACCTGATACGCGCAATTTTCGACTGGTGCGCCGATGCCGGATACACCCCGTATCTGGCGGTGCAGGTGGATGAATACACGCAGGTGCCGATGGCTTACGTCAAGGACGGCAAGATTGTCCTGAACATCGGCGCTGACGCGGTGAAAAACCTGCATCTGGGCAATGACGACATCACCTGCGGCGGGCGTTTTGGCGGCGTGGCGCACCAGCTCATCGTGCCGGTAGCGGCAGTGATCGGCATCTTCGCCAAGGAGACCGGGCAAGGCTTGGTGTTCCAGGGGCAGGAATCCTCCCCGATGGGAGTGGCGGGCGACGCCGGCGAACCGCCGGAGGAGCCGCCACCACAGGGCAGACCCACGCTCAGGGTGGTGAAGTAACAAAAAAGCCGCAGAACCCCTGCGGCTTTTTTAATCACCTGGTTACTGTCAGGCGGCGGGAAGCGCCAATTGCGCTTGCATCTTGCCCAAGGCCTTTTGTTCGATCTGGCGGATGCGCTCGGCGGACACCTTGAACTCTGCAGCCAGCTCGTGCAGCGTGGCGCCATCGTCCTCGCGCAACCAGCGTGCTTCCACGATGCGGCGGCTGCGCTCGTCCAGGCTCGCCAAGGCTTGCGACAGCCCCGCGGTATGCAGTTGTTCGCGTTCGGCGGCCTCGAGAATGTTGGAAGGCTCATGCTCCGCATTGTCGGCCAGATAATTGATGGGCGCGTAGCCCTCATCTTCTTCTCCGGCGAGCGGCTCCAGCGCCAGTTCATGCCCGGCGAAGCGCGCTTCCATCTCCACCACATCGCGTTCGCTCACGTTCAACTGCTGGGCGATCTCGCTGACTTGCTGCGGCTTGAGTGGTTCCAGCCCCTGCTTCAGGCTGCGCAGGTTGAAGAACAGCTTGCGCTGCGCCTTGGTGGTGGCGATCTTGACCATGCGCCAGTTGCGGATCACGTATTCATGGATCTCCGCGCGTATCCAGTGCAGGGCGAACGACACCAAACGCACGCCGCGGGCCGGGTCGTAGCGTTTCACGGCCTTCATCAGGCCGACGTTGCCTTCCTGGATCAGGTCGGCCTGCGGCAGGCCGTATCCGGCATAGCCGCGCGCCACGCTGACGACAACGCGCAAGTGAGAGAGCACTAACTGACGCGCCGCGTCCAGATCGTTTTGCGCCTTGAAGCGCGTCGCCAATGCCAACTCCTCTTCATGCGTCAGCACCGGAAAGCGATTTACGGCCTGAACATAACCCTCCAGACTGCCCACGGCAGACGGCATCGGTAGATTCAAGGTTGCGTTCATGGCATTTCCTCCTTTTTTGCATTCTAGCACTCGGGCGTTATGAGTGCCAAGGCGGGAAAAGGTTCGCTGCCCGCCGGCCGGGATGGGGGTATTAGGCGCCATTTGTAAGGCCTGAGGCAGGGCGTGGTAGAATCCGCGCCTTCCTGTTTTCCAATTATTTAGCCATTAGGGATAACCGCCATGTTCTCCAGAAAAAACACCATCGCCGTCACTGACCCCGAGCTCTGGAGCGCCATCCAGAACGAAAACCGCCGTCAGGAAGATCATATCGAACTGATCGCCTCGGAGAACTACACCAGCCCGGCCGTGATGGAGGCGCAGGGCAGCCAGCTCACCAACAAATACGCCGAGGGCTATCCCGGCAAGCGCTATTACGGCGGCTGCGAGTATGTGGACGTCGCCGAGCAACTGGCAATCGACCGCGCCAAGGCGCTGTTCGGCGCGGAATACGCCAACGTGCAGCCGCATTCCGGTTCGCAGGCCAACCAGGCCGTGTACGCCTCGGTGCTCAAGCCCGGCGACACCATCCTGGGCATGAGCCTGGCACACGGCGGCCACCTCACCCATGGCGCATCGGTGAACATCAGCGGCAAGCTGTACAACGCCATCACCTACGGCCTGAACGACAAAGAAGAGATCGACTACGACGCAGTGCAGAAGCTGGCCAACGAACACAAGCCCAAGATGATCGTCGCCGGCGCTTCCGCCTACGCGCTGGTCATCGACTGGAAGCGTTTCCGCGCCATCGCCGACAGCGTCGGCGCTTACCTGTTCGTGGACATGGCGCACTATGCCGGCTTGGTCGCGGCGGGCTACTATCCGAATCCAGTGGGCATTGCCGATTTCGTCACCACCACCACCCACAAGACCCTGCGCGGTCCGCGCGGCGGCCTGATCCTGTCCACTGCGCAACACGAGAAGGCTCTCAACTCCGCAATCTTCCCGTCGCTGCAGGGCGGCCCGCTGATGCACGTCATCGCCGCCAAGGCCGTGGCGTTCAAAGAGGCGGCAAGCAAGGAGTTCAAGGACTACCAGAAGCAGGTCATCGACAACGCGCGCGTGATGGCGAAAGTGCTGCAGGAACGCGGCGTGCGTATCGTCTCTGGCCGCACCGACAGCCATGTGTTCCTCGTCGACCTGCGCGCCAAGAAACTTACCGGCAAGGATGCCGAAGCCGCCTTGGGCCGCGCTCACATCACCGTCAACAAGAACGCCATCCCGAACGATCCGGAAAAACCCTTCGTCACTTCCGGCATCCGCATCGGCTCGCCGGCGATGACGACGCGCGGTTTCAAGGAACTGGAAGCCGAACAATTGGCCCACCTCATCGCGGACGTGCTGGACGCACCGGGCGATGATGCGGTGATCACACGCGTGGTCGGCGAGGTGAAGAAGCTGACCGCGCAATTCCCCGTGTACGGCGCATAAGTCAAAGCCATGAGGTGTCCGTTCTGCAAAGGTCCTGACACCCAAGTGGTGGACACTCGCGAAAGCGAGGAAGGCGACAGCATCCGCCGTCGCCGCCGTTGCCTGTCGTGCGACAAGCGTTTTACCACCTATGAAATGGTGGAATTGCGCATGCCGCAGGTGGTCAAGCAGAACGGTATGCGCAGCGAGTTCGACGAAGAGAAGCTGCGCACCAGTTTTACCCGCGCGCTGCACAAGCGCCCGGTTCCCACCGAGCTGGTCGATACCGCCATCGACAACGTCACGCAAAAGATCTTCGCTCTCGGGGAGCGCGAGATCGGCTCGCGCCAGATCGGCGAGATGGTGATGAAAGAACTGCTCAAGCTCGACAAGGTCGCCTACATCCGCTTTGCTTCCGTGTACAAGAGCTTCCAGGATGTCGGCGATTTCTCCGATGCCATCGACGCGGTCAAGAACGCCAGACGCCGCAAGACCGACAAACAATGAACGCTGCCGACAGTCAGTGGATGGCCCATGCGCTGCGCCTGGCGGAGCGCGGGCTGTACACGACGAGTCCGAATCCGCGCGTAGGTTGCGTGCTGGTGAAAGACGGCAGGCTCATCGGCGAAGGCTGGCACGAGCGTGCCGGCGAGCCGCACGCCGAAGTGCATGCCTTGCGCGCAGCCGGCAATGCGGCGCGGGGCGCGACGGCCTATGTCACGCTGGAGCCGTGCAGTCATCATGGGCGCACGCCGCCGTGTGCGGAAGCGCTGGTCGCCGCTGGCGTTGGGCGCGTGGTGGCAGCGATGCGCGACCCCAATCCCTTGGTGGCGGGGGCTGGCATCGCCAGACTGCGTGCGGCAGGTATTGAAGTCGAATACGGCCTGATGGAGGCAGCGGCAAGCGAACTGAACGTCGGTTTCATCTCGCGCATGACACGCGGCACTCCCTGGGTGCGCAGCAAGATCGCCGCGAGCCTCGATGGGCGCACCGCGCTGAGCAACGGCGTAAGCAAATGGATCACCGGCGAAGCGGCGCGGCGCGATGTGCAGCATTGGCGGGCGCGATCCTGCGCGGTGCTCACCGGCATCGGCACGGTGCTGGCGGACGATCCAGGGCTTGACGTCAGAGAGATATCGACCCAACGCCAGCCGTTGCGCGTGGTGCTGGATAGCGCGCTGCGGATTTCACCCAAGGCAAGGATATTGAAGAACGGACAAACGCTCATTTACACCTCGTGCGAGAAGGGAGCCGCGCTTGAGGCGCTGCGGGCGAGCGTCGTCGAGGTGGCGACGCTGGCAGGCGCGGACGGGAAAGTGGATGTGTCCGCCGTATTGCGCGATCTTGCGCAGCGCGGCATCAACGAAGTGCTGGTGGAAGCGGGGCGTACCCTCAACGGCGCGTTGCTGAAAGCGGAACTGATGGACGAAATGGTGCTGTATCTTGCGCCGCAACTGCTGGGCGACGCGGCACGCGGTCTGGCAGACCTGGGCGAGCTCACGCACCTGCAGCAACGCGTGAACCTGCAATGGCAGGACGTGCGCCAGGTGGGCGGCGATCTGCGCATCGTCGCAAGAATTTCTAAGGAGGAATGATCATGTTCAGCGGAATCGTGGCCGATGTCGGCCTCATTAAATCTGCACAGGACCGGGAGGGCGGATTGCGCCTGACCGTGGCGACCAGTCATCTCGGCATGGACGATGTGCAGCTCGGCGACAGTATCGCAGTGAACGGCGTGTGCCTCACTGTGGTGAAAATTGACGGCAACGACTTCACCGTCGAGGTCTCGCGCGAGACCCTGAATTGCACCGCCGGACTGGACAAGCAGGGCGGACGCGTCAACCTGGAGAAGGCGCTACGCCTGTCCGACCGGCTGGGTGGACATCTGGTCAGCGGTCATGTCGACGGTGTGGGCGAAGTGGTCGCATTCGACGATATCGGCGAGAGCTGGCGTCTGGTGGTGCGTGCGCCACAGCCGCTGGCGAAATACATCGCGGTGAAAGGTTCCATCACCATCAACGGCGTGAGCCTGACGGTGAATCAAGTGGCAGGAGCCGAGTTCGAGGTGAATCTCATTCCGCACACGCTGGAGGTGACGACGCTGAACGAACTGAAGGCCGGAACAAAGGTGAATCTGGAAATCGACCTGATCGCGCGCTACGTGGAGCGCATGCTGACCGCAGATAGCAAATAGGCGAAGCGCGGGGGTCGCTCCGCCGTGCGAGCTTCAAGCTGCGATCATCAGAACTTGAACACAGCCATCAGCGTTGTTCCACCTATCGCACCGGTGTATCCGTCATCGCTGAATGCGACTATTTCCGTGAATAGCCGGAGCCCAACGGTTTCGTTGAAGTTGTACTGGCCTCCCGCACCGGCCACAACTCCGGTAGAACTCTGATCGGCGTTCCCGATCAGGACCCAGCCCGGATCGGCAGTGTATTTCGTGTTGACGCTGGCCAGGCCGAGCTTGCCGAAGACGGACCAGCCGCGGGGAAAGGTGTAGCCGCCTTTTGCTGCGAGCGTAACAGCAGACGCCTTTACCGTTCCGGTAGTCTGGCCGAAACTGTTTTTCACTTTGTATGAACCCAATTGGGACAGGCCGGCCTCGATGCCGATGTACTTGTTGAAGTCATAGCCGCCGATCAGGCGGAGGTGGGCGCCATCCTGCGACGTCTCCGAAAAATCATTGCCACAGGAGCCTGAAGTTTTGACGCAGGCTGACAGCGTGCCGTTGGCGAGTCCTGCGCCAAAATAGACGCCGGCGTTGTCGGCAAGCCCCTTTGTATTGCTGCAAGCAACAATGGTAGAGCTTGAACACCGCCATCAGTCCGATCCCGCCCGTGAGATTCTCGAATTCGGAGTCGGTGAACTGGATCGCTTCCAGCGACACCCTGAACCCGACTGTTTTGTTGATGTCGTATTGGCCTGCCACGCCGCCCACTACGCCGGTCGATCTCTGATTGGCGCTCCCCGCCAGAGTCCAGCTTGGCAGGACTTTGTACTCGGTCCTTACGCTTGCGATGCCAAGCTTGCCGAAGATGGAGAATCCGTTTGAAAAGGTATTGCCTCCCCTCAGGGCAAGGGTGAAGGCCGTCGCCTTGAATTCGCCGACGGGCGCGCCCGCGCTGTTCTTGACCCGGTAAGTGCCCAGATCCGAATAGCCGCCTTCTATGCCGAAATGCTTGTCGAAATTGTAGCCGCCGACCAGGCGCAGATGGCCGCTGTCCTTGGGGCCGTTTGATGGGTCATTGCAACTGCTGCTGAAATAGCTGTCGGCACAGGACGAAGTCATGCGGTTGGTGGAAAAACCGGCCCCCAGATAGGCGCCGGAAGCATCATCGGCCAGTGCGGCCTGGGAAAGGCAAAGCAGAGACGTTGCTGCGATGAGTAACGAACGTTTCATGGATTCTCCTGAAAAGTGGCAAAAAGACCGATCTGAAGCATTTACGGGTTTACAGCAGGAACGGCACGAATCTCTTGCAGCGTTTCATGTATTCCTGATATTTCGCGCCGAAATAGCGGACGTTTTCGCTTTCTTCCGCGAGGGCGGCAAGCACCAGGAAGATGCAGGCAAACAGCGCGATGCTGCCGCTCAACCAGGACATCTGCTTGAAATACAACCCGCCGTCCAGGAAGATCAGCGAACTGTACATCGGGTGGCGGATATAACGGTATATCCCGTGGGTCACCAGTACTGTCGTTTTCTCGAACACCAGCAGCGGCGCCTCGTTGCGATTGTCATCCTGTTGTCCGAACTGGCGCAGCGTCGAATAGCTCGTTATGACCAGCAGCAGCGAGATGCCCATCAGTATCCCGGAAACATTCTGGTCAAGAGTCAGTGGGGCGTCATACCAGCCGTCCAGGTTGAGCACGACCAGCACCAGCATCAGTTCCCAGGCGAAAAAGCGATAGAAGCCGTGCGATTTCGTAACGAGCAACGATGCTCGGGAGATGTATGCCAAAACCGCGGTTCCGGCGAGAAAAGCGATCAATTCCAGCATGGATATCCGACTCGCGAAATACGATGACTTGAATAGTACACGTGCCGGGGCTGGAGTTGTAGATGATGATAGAATTCGTGCCCGCATAACGAACTGCAGAGCCGCAACATGACAGATATTGCACCGATAACCGAGATCATCGCCGAGATACGCGCCGGGCGCATGGTCGTGCTGGTGGACGAAGAGGACCGCGAGAACGAGGGTGACCTGCTGTTCGCCGCGGAATATCGTCACGCCGGAGGCGATCAATTTCATGATCCGCCATGCGCGCGGCCTGGTCTGTCTGACGCTGACCGAGGAGCGCTGCCGCCAGCTCGGCATTTCGCATATGGCGCGCGACAACAAGAGCCCGCTCGGAACCAATTTCACCGTTTCCATCGAGGCGGCGGAAGGCGTGACCACCGGCATCTCCGCTTCCGACCGTGCCACCACCATCAAAGCCGCGGTGAAGAAAGATGCGGGCCCTGCGGATATCGTCCAGCCCGGCCACATCTTCCCGATCATGGCCAGGCCGGGCGGCGTGCTGGTGCGGGCCGGACATACCGAAGCGGGGTGCGACCTGGCGCAAATGGCCGGGTTGATGCCGGCCGCGGTGATCTGCGAGATCATCAAGGAGGATGGCGAGATGGCGCGCCTGCCCGACCTGATCCCGTTCGCCCGCGAGCACGGCCTCAAGATCGGCACCATTGCCGACCTCATCGAATATCGCATGCAGACCGAGACACTGGTGGAGCGCGTGGCGCAACGCAAGGTGCAGACCGCTTACGGCGAATTCGACCTGGTGAGCTATACGGACAAGACCACGCAGCGCACCCACCTGGCGCTGGTGAAGGGCGACATCCAGCCGCAGACAGAGACCGTGGTGCGCGTGCATGAGCCGCTCTCCGCGCTGGATTTCCTGGAGCAGGTGAGTCTTCCAAACGGCACCAGCGTGCATGATGCGCTGAGCAAGATCAGCCAGGCGAAGGCAGGCGTGCTGGTGATGATGCATCACCCCGAGACCTCGTCCAGCCTGCTGGCGCGAGCAGCGGCCAAACCGGAGGCCCATCACGCGCAGTGGGACCCGCGCAGTTACGGCATAGGCGCGCAGATCCTGCGCGACCTCAATGTCGGCAAGATGTGTCTCATCGCCACCCCGCGCAAGCTGCCCAGCATGACCGGCTTCGGTCTGGAAGTGGTGCGTTACTGTCAATGCAAGGATACGAAATGAAAGAGATCGAAAAGAACCTGAACGGCAAAGGAATGCGCATCGGCATCGTGCAGAGCCGGTTCAACGAAGTGGTGTGCGAAGGCCTGCTGGCGGCCTGCCGCGCGCAGCTGGTGCAGAGCGGCGTGAGCGAGAGCGACATCACGCTGGCTAACGTGCCGGGGGCGCTGGAGATCCCGCTGGTGCTGCAAACCATGGCGCAGAGCAAGAAATTCGATGCGCTCGTCGCACTGGGCGCGGTGATACGCGGCGACACCTACCACTTCGAGGTCGTCTCCAACGAGTCGGCGCGCGGCGTCGGCGAAGTGCAGTTGCGCACCGGCGTGCCCGTTGCCAATGCCATCCTGACCACCGATACCGACGAGCAGGCCGAGGTGCGCATGAACGTCAAGGGCGCGGAAGCCGCGCTGGTCGCCATCGAGATGGCGCATCTGTTGAAAGCGCTCGCATGAGCGACACCAAGCAGAACAATCCGGCCAAGAGCCTGCGCCATCGTGCGCGCGAGCTGGCATTGCAGGGAATCTACGAGTGGCGGCTTTCCGGCAAGAGCGCCAGGCTGATCGAGAAAGGCACGCGCGACGAGAAGAGCCTGGGGCGTTACGACACGGAATTCTTCGGGCAGTTGCTGAACGGCGTGATTGCGGAACACGAGACCCTGTCCGCGCAGATCGCGCCGCATCTGGACCGCAAACTGGAAGAACTGAGCCCCGTCGAATATTCCGTGCTGTTGCTTGGGCGCGTTCGAGCTGGTCCAGCATCCGGAGATACCTTATCGCGTCGTCATCAACGAAGCGGTCGAACTGGCCAAGACCTTCGGCGGCAGCGACGGGCACAAGTTCGTCAATGGCGTGCTGGACAAGCTGGCGGCACAAGTGCGGGCGGCCGAGGTCGCCGCGAAATAAGCGAGCGGAGCCGCCTTGTCGGAATTCGACCTGATCAAACGCCACTTCACCCGCGCCACACCCGGCGCGATCCTGGGTGTGGGCGACGATGCCGCGCTGCTGCGCGTCGGCGACGGTATGGAATTGGCCGTCTCCACCGACATGCTGGTGAGCGGCACGCATTTCTTCCCCGATGCCGACCCGTTCCTGCTGGGACACAAGACGCTGGCCGTCAACCTTTCCGACATGGCTGCGATGGGCGCACTGCCGCGCTGGGCGACACTGGCCCTGTCGCTGCCTAAGGCCGACGACAACTGGCTGCGGCAGTTCAGCGCGGGCTTCTTCGCCCTGGCCGATGAATACGGCGTTGAGCTTATCGGCGGAGATACCACGCGCGGTCCGCTCAACCTGAGCGTCACCATCATGGGCGAAGTGCCGGCCGGCAAGGCGTTGCGCCGCAGCGGCGCACAGACCGGTGACGACATCTGGGTCTCCGGAAAACTGGGCGATGCGGCGCTGGCGCTGGAACATCTGCGCGGCAGACTGATCCTGCCTGAAGGTACCCGTCTTACCTGCCTCGCGGCTTTGCATCAACCGCAACCGCGGGTCGCGCTGGGCCTGGCGTTGCGCGGGATCGCCAACAGCGCGATCGATATCTCGGATGGATTGCTCGCCGATCTCGGTCACATCCTCGAATGCTCCGATGTGGCCGCCGAGATCCGCTATGACAGGCTGCCGGTTTCGTCGTTGTTCGCATCCGGCGGCGACGAGATGCTCGAACTGGCGCAGAGGTGTGTGTTGTCCAGCGGCGACGATTACGAATTGTGTTTTACCGCGCCGGTAGCGCAGCGCGACGAGATCGAGGACCTGGCGAACCGCTTGCGTCTGCCGCTGAGCCGTATCGGCAAGATCGTGTCCGGGCGAGGCTGCAAGGTGCGAGCGGCGGACGGGAATGTGATGACGATAAAGGCAGCGGGCTATGACCACTTCGCATGACCAGTTGAGGCTCCAGCCGAACTGGCGTTTCCTGTTCAGCCATCCGGCGCATTTTCTTTCCTTCGGCTTCGGCGCCGGGCTGGTGCCGCGCTCGCCGGGTACAGCGGGCACGCTGGTCGCGTTCCCCATGTACTGGTATCTGGCGCCGCGCCTGACCGACGCGATGTTCCTGCTGGTGCTGATCTGGGCATTCGCCTTCGGCGTGTGGGTATGCGACATCACCGGCAAGGCACTGGGCGTGGGGGATTACGGCGGCATCGTGTGGGACGAGATCGTCGCTTTCACGCTGGTGCTGTTCTTCACGCCGGAAGGGCTGGTATGGCAGCTGCTTGCTTTCTTGCTGTTCCGTTTCTTCGACATCGTCAAACCGGAACCCATACGCCACTTCGACAAGACCTGGCACGGCGGACTCGGCGTGATGTTCGACGACATCCTTGCGGCGGGCTACACGCTATTCTGCCTTGCCATCATCAAAAGCCTGCTGAATTGAGATTTGTCTTCGCATTGCTTTGCTGCATTGCGTCGGGCGTTCAGGCGGAAACATTCACCGCCAAGGTGATCGTGGTCATGGATGGCGACACCGTAATGGTGTTGCGCGGCTGCGGGAGGATGGAGCCGGAGGCTCCGGGCACCCGCCCCCCTTGCAGGGGCAACCGGAAGATTAAAGTGCGCATGGCCAACATCGACGCGCCGGAGAAAGCCCAGGAGTTCGGCGAACAATCGCGCGAATCGTTGCTGGAGATGGTGGGCAAGAAGCAAGTGCATATCGAAACCCAAGCCGTCGATCAATACGGACGCATCGTCGGTCTGATCGGTGTCGATGGGCGCAGCGTCAATCAGGAACAGGTCAGGCGCGGCATGGCGTGGGAAAATTCGCACTACCATGCCGATAAAACCTACGTCAGCCTGCAATCCGACGCCCGGCAGGCAAGGCGCGGGCTGTGGGCGCAGGCCAGTCCGCAGCCGCCGTGGAAATGGCGCAAGCTCCATCCTTCAGTAAAGCCCGCTGTCCGGAACCGGACTGTAAATCGGTCGTCCGGCGGCAAATCCCATCAGCCAGCCCAGCCGAATGAAGGATCGCTGGAGTAGGGCGGCGCGGGAACGCCTGCCAGGCGTGATCCCTGGCTGACCGGTCCTTTCGGAAACAGCTCATAAAGATAGCGGCGTCCGCCTTCGTCGACGAAATCCTGCTCCAGCATGTGCATGACTTCACGCGCGCTCGCCGCACGACCTTGCTCACGGTACCGGTTGCGCAACGCGTAGATCACATGCCAATGAGCCTCGGTCAGCTCTCCCAATCCCTCTTCCTGCGCCAATTGCTTGGCCGTCAGCGGGGACCAATGCTCCAGGTCGTACATGTGGCCTTCAGGGTCATGACGTTGAAGCGCTTCGTCGTTGATGATGTGATTGATATCCAACATGGTGTTCTCCTTTCCTGGTCCCATGCCGCGCATGGGACGACAGGCAATGCGCAGGCATCCGCCTGCGGACGCTCAAGTAAGCTTGCTGGTCCACTTGGCAATGGAAAAAGCGAGTGCCTTGGCGAATTCAAAACGGGAAGCAGGGGAACCGCCAGAAGACGGTTGGGAAGCATTGAGGGTTTTCATGATGACCTCCTCATGACCTTCGAGGGGCATCGTCGCCGGACGGGACGGCAGATGCCGTCTGCAAATTGTCCGATAGTCGACTGTTGTTGTCAACAACTATTCGGCCTGCAAGCCGGCGTGCCCTGCGTGCGGAAACAGAAGGGAATTACTCCGCCAGTAGTTGCCTGGCTATCGGGACGGAATGGCTTCCCAGCTTATGCCGCTGTCATCGCAACGCAGGGCGTTTGCCTTGTGGTCCCAGTCTCCCAGCACCCAGCGTTCGCAGGTGTGGCCTTCCAGATGGTGCAGGTGCCGTGCCGGGCGGTGGGTGTGGCCGTGGATGAGGCGCGGAAAATGGTGCTGGCGCAACAGGTCATTCACCGCGTCGCAGTTCACGTCCATCAGAGCCATCTCCTTGCTGCGCTTTTGCGATTCGCTTTGCATCCGCAGTTGTTCGATCTGTGCCTTGCGCTGCGTGAGCGGCTGGGAGAGGAATTGCGTCTGCCAGTCGCGGTTGCGCACCAGTTCGCGGAAGCGCTGATAATCGGCATCGTCGGTGCACAGCGCATCGCCATGCGAGAGCAGGGTGGGGGTGCCGTACAGGTCGAGCAGGACCGGATCGTCGAGCAGCTTGGCGTGGCAGGCTTTGGCGAGTTCCTTGTCCATCAGAAAATCGCGGTTGCCGTGCATGATGAAGATGCGTGTGCCCTGGGCTTCCAGATCACGCAAGGCGCCGGTGATGCGCTGATGGAACGGGTCGCCCAGATCGTCGTCCCCCGCCCAGTATTCGAACAGATCGCCCAGGATGTAGAGCGCCTCGGCCTTGGGCGCGACATCGGCGGCGAAGCGCAGGAACAGCTCCGTGATGTGCGGATGCGCTGGCTCAGATGCAGGTCGGAGATGAAGAGGGAATGCGGCATGAAATCAAAACGGCGCCTAAGCGCCGTTTCCGTTTGCTGTTATTGCACCACTTCCGCCTTGGTGATGATGACGTCCTCTTTCGGCACGTCCTGGTGGAAGCCGCTGCTGCCGGTCTTCACCTTGGCGATGGCATCGACCACTTCCTTGCCTTCCACCACCTTGCCGAACACGCAGTAGCCCCAGCCGTCTTGTCCGGGGTAGTTGAGGAAGCCGTTGTTCGCGGTGTTGATGAAGAACTGCGCGGTGGCGGAATGCGGATCGCTGGTGCGCGCCATGGCGATGGTGTAGACGTCGTTCTTCAGGCCGTTCGCTGCTTCGTTCTTCACGGGCGCGCTGGTCGGTTTCTGTTTCATGCCGGGCTCGAAGCCGCCGCCCTGGATCATGAAGTTGGGGATCACGCGATGGAAGACGGTGTTGCTGTAAAAGCCGCTGTTCACGTAGTCGAGGAAGTTCTTGACGGAGAGCGGCGCTTTCTCGGCGTCGAGTTGCAGAGTGATGGTGCCGTGGTTGGTATGGAGTTTGACCATGTTCATTTTTCCTTTGGTTGCTGGGTGAGAAGATGCTGCGTGCGCGGGCAGGATGCAAAGTCCGGCGAGCAGGAGTGTCAGGATGATGCGTATCGATTTCATGCGGAACCCTCATAAACGATCTGCCAGCGCCCGTCCCGTTTCATCCAGTACTGGCGCTTGAGCATGCGGTTGGAAAGATTGTTGCTCTCGTAATCCTGTTCGAAGTTGACCACCACCAATCCCGGCTGGTTGGGGTAGGGGAAGGCGCTGAGATTGGATAGTTTGACCTTGATCCAGGTCTTGCCGGAATTGACCAGGCGCTTCTGCTGCGCGAAGGCGGGCAGGTCCGCGCTGCCGCTGGAGAAGTCCCGCGCGTAATGCGCGAGATAGGCTTCCGTGTTCAGGCTGGACCAGTCGCTGCGCCACTGCTCGATCTCCTTCAACAACGCCGCGCGATCGCTGCGATCAGCCTCGTCGCTCCATTCCATCTGGCGCGTGATGATGACGGGCGTGATGCCGACCTGCAGGTGGCGGCCCAGATGGGTGAGGTCGTCGTTGGAAAGCACCACGCAGCCGTTGCTGGCGAGCGGCGGACGGCTGTAGGTGTCGCTTGGCGTACCATGCAGCCAGATGCCGTGGCCGTCGCGCTTCAGTCTCTTGTCCCATTCGTTGGGGTAGCTGATCGGGTAGGCGCCAGAACCGTAGAAATCGGTGAGCTTGTCGCGGCTCAGGTATTGGTTGACGAAATATACGCCGAGCGGGGTCTTCTGGTCGCCTTCAGCGGCTTTGTCGGCCCCCTTCTTCCCCTGGGTGATGTAGAAATCCGCCACATAGCGCGGTTCGCCGTTCACGTTCTCAAACAGGTAGAGCGTGGACTTGCCGGTGTCCACCACCACGACATGGCGTTGTCCGGGGGCGAGCTGCCACAAGTACTTCGGCACGGCGACAGGTTGTTGTTGCTGCACGCGCTGCAGTCGCGCGTTGGCTTCCTCGCGCAGGTCTTGCACGCGATCCTTCGGCGCATTGGGTGCATCGCCGAAATCGTTGATCGGCCGCGAGCGTGCCAGCAACAGGTCGCCCCGGACCAGTTGCGCCAGTTTGAAATTGGGATTTGCCTTGAGCAGCGAATCGACCTCGTTCAACGCCACGTCCAGGCGGCTGTTGCCTACCGCCTGCAGGCTCTTCGCCAGTGCCAACTCGAGGTCGCGCGAGGGCGTCTCTGCGGACGCAGGCAGGGCGAACGAGCCGAGCAGCAAAAGGGACGCGACGTTACGCATAGCTTACTTGCCCGAGCGCTCTTCCACGATCAGCCATTGCCCGTCTACCTTCACCCACTCCAGCGTCTTGCTGGAAGTGGTGTTCAGATGACTGGCGCGATAGCTTTGCCTGAAGCCGACGCTGGCGTGCTCGGGGTCAGCGAACTTGACTTTGGCATCGCGCACTTCGACGCGGATGGACTTGGGCTTGGCGATGCGCTCCTTGCGCTGCCCTTCCCATGCACTGCGGCTTTCACCGCCCGGTATCTTGAATTCCTTGGCGTAGAAGGCCAGGTACTTCTTGCTGTCCTTGGCAGACCAAGCGGCGGCCCATGCCTGCGTGGCGTTCAGCACCTCTGCTGCCGCGTCGGTCGCGGGTTCAGCCTGCTTCGGTGCTGCTGGCGCCGTCACTGCCGGAGCGGTCGCTGCAACAGGAGCAACGGCTGGAGCAGGAGCCGCGGCGGGTTTGTTCTCGGCCAGCGTGGGGACGGTGGGCTTCGCCGGGCGGGTGCTCTTCGCGCTGCCGCCGAACAGGTCGCGGATCATCGCCAGCTTGGTCTGTGTGCTGGTGTTGCTCTTGTCCAGTTGCAGCGCGCGGTCATAAGCCTGGCTCGCCATCTTGGCGTAGATGTCGCCGAGGTTCTCGTGCGCGGTGGCGTAGCTCGGGTGGGTGCGGATCGCCATCTCGAGTGCGACCTTGGCTTTTTCGTACTGGCCTTGGCCGGCGTACAGCACGGCCAGGTTGTTGTAGGGCTCGGGCAACTCGGGATAGTCCTCGGTCAATTCGGTAAAGGTCTTGATGGCGTTCGTCGTGTCGCCTTGCTCGGTGAGGATCAAGCCCTTGAGGAAACGCGCCTGCGCGTCTTTGGGTTTGCTGGCGAGGATGCCGTTGACCTTTTCCATCGCCTGGGCATGTTGCCCTTGTTTGAACAGCTTGTTCGCATCCTGAATCTCGTCAGCCTGCACAGCGAAAGAAGCCGACAGGAAAAGGCACAGCGCAGCGATGCGGCTCAATTTTTTCAACTTATTCATCGTGTGTATTCATTCCGAAAGAGACCAGGCGGCTCAAGCCCGCCCGGGGAGCCGCGATTCTACCAAATAAGCGGCGGACTCACACGGATTGCGGCGGTCAGGGGGAGGGGTTTTTCGGGTAGAATTCCGCACCTTCATCGCCAACACCATTCGCACAAAAATGAGCAGCAACGCACCTACACCATCCGCACCGGTTTCGAATTTCATCCGCACGATCATCGACTCCGATCTTGCCAGCGGCAAACACAAGAGCATCGTCACGCGCTTCCCGCCCGAGCCGAACGGTTACCTGCACGTCGGCCACGCCAAATCCATCTGCCTGAACTTCGGACTGGCGCAGGACTATCACGGCAAGTGCAACTTGCGTTTCGACGACACCAACCCGGAGAAGGAGAGCGAGGAATACGCGCTGTCCATCCAGGATGACGTGCGCTGGCTGGGCTTCCAGTGGGACGGTGAAGTGCACTGGGCGTCGGACTATTTCGATGCGCTGTACAACTTTGCGGTGGAACTCATCAACAAGGGCCTGGCCTATGTGGACGACCTGACGCCGGAGCAGATGCGCGAATATCGCGGCACGCTGACCCAGCCGGGCAAGAACAGCCCGAACCGCGACCGCTCTGTAGCGGAGAACCTCGACCTGTTCGCGCGCATGAAGAACGGCGAATTCGCCGACGGCGCGATGGTGCTGCGCGCCAAGATCGACATGGCCTCGCCCAACATGAACCTGCGCGACCCGGCCATCTACCGCATCCGCCGCGCCCACCACATCCGCACCGGCGACAAGTGGTGCATCTACCCGATGTACGACTACACGCACTGCATCTCCGACGCGCTGGAAGGCATCACCCATTCCATCTGCACGCTGGAGTTCGAAGATCACCGCCCGCTGTACGACTGGGTGCTGGACAACATCACCATCCCCTGCCATCCGCGCCAGTACGAGTTCTCGCGCCTGGAGTTGCACTACACCATCACCAGCAAGCGCAAGCTGCTGCAACTGGTGAACGAGAAGAAAGTCAGCGGCTGGGACGACCCGCGCATGCCCACGATCACCGGCATGCGTCGCCGAGGTTACACGCCGGAAGGCATACGCGAATTCGCCAAGCGCATCGGCGTGTCCAAGGGCGAGAACAGCGTGGACATGGCGGTGATGGAAGGCGCGATCCGCGAGGATCTGGAATTGCGCGCACCGCGCGTGATGGCCATCATCAATCCGCTCAAGGTGACCATCACCAATGCCGACGGCGCGCAGACGCGCGAAGCGGATTTCCATCCCAACATGCCGGAACTCGGCAAGCGCGTGGTGCCGTTCAGCAACGCACTGTTCATCGAAGCCGACGACTTCGCCGAAGTGCCGCCTGCAGGCTGGAAGCGCCTCACGCTCGGCGGCGAGATCCGCCTGCGCCACAGCTATGTGATGCGCTGCGACGAAGCGGTGAAGGACGCTTCCGGAAAGGTCATCGAACTCAAGTGCAGCATCGACCACAACACGCTGGGCAAGAATCCGGAAGGGCGCAAGGTCAAGGGCGTGATCCATTTCCTGTCGCGCGAACATGCGCTGCCTGCCGAGATCCGTTTGTACGACCGTTTATTCAATGTGCCGGAACCGGATGCGGACCGGGAAGTGGATTTCTGCACGCACCTCAATCCTGCATCGCTTACCGTCGTGCAGGGTTGGGTGGAAGCTGCTGTGCGCGACGCCGCGCCGGAGACGCGCTACCAGTTCGAGCGCCTGGGCTATTTCTGCACCGACCGTCGCGACCATCAGCCCGGCGGCAAGCTGGTGTTCAACCGCACTGTGACATTGAAGGATTCCTGGGCGAAAGAACAAGGCTAAGAGCCTTGCCCGCAGATTACACAGATTCGCACAGATTAAATCTGCGTTAATCCGTGTAATCTGCGGGGGAAAAAGGTTTCCAAATGCTAAAAATCTACAACACCCTCGCCCGCGACAAGCAGGACTTCAAGCCCATCGAAGCCAACAAGGTGCGCATGTACGTGTGCGGCATGACCGTGTACGACTACTGCCACCTGGGCCATGCGCGCGTGATGGTGGTGTTCGACATGGTGTACCGCTGGCTGAAGGCTTCCGGCTACGACGTGACCTACGTGCGCAACATCACCGACATCGACGACAAGATCATCAAGCGCGCGGCGGAGAACAAGGAGTCCATCCATGCGCTGACCCAGCGCTTCATCGACGCGATGCACGAGGATGCCGATGCGCTGGGCGTACAGCGTCCCGACCGCGAGCCGCGCGCAACGCAATATGTGCCGCAGATGCTGGAGATGATCGAGCAACTGGAGAAGAACGGCCTGGCCTATCAGGCGGCGGACGGCGACGTGAACTACGCGGTGCGCAAGTTCGATGGCTACGGCAAGCTCTCCGGCAAGTCGCTGGAAGACCTGCGCGCGGGCGAGCGCGTGGAGGTCGCCTCGGACAAGAACGACCCGCTCGACTTCGTGCTGTGGAAGCATGCCAAGGATAGCGAGGCGGACGAAGTGAAGTGGGACTCGAAGTGGGGCAAAGGCCGCCCCGGCTGGCACATCGAATGTTCGGCGATGGGCTCCGAACTGCTGGGCAATCACTTCGACATCCACGGCGGCGGCGCCGACCTGCAGTTCCCGCACCACGAGAACGAGATCGCGCAGAGCGAGGGCGCGCACCAGTGCCAGTACGTGAACTACTGGATGCACAACGGCTTCGTGCGCGTGGACAACGAGAAGATGTCCAAGAGCCTGGGCAACTTCTTCACCATCCGCGAAGTGCTGAAGAAATACGACGCCGAAGTGGTGCGCTTCTTCATCCTGCGCGCGCACTACCGCAGCCCGCTGAACTATTCCGACGCGCATCTGGACGATGCCAAGGGCGCGCTGACACGACTCTACACGGCGCTTAAGAATCTCCCCTCCCCCGCAAGCGGGGGAGGGGCCGGGGGAGAGGGTTCAATTGATTGGAACGAACCCCACGCCCAACGCTTCAAATCCGCGATGGACGACGACCTCAACACCCCCGAAGCGGTGGCGGTGTTGTTCGATCTCGCCAACGAAGTGAATCGCAATCAGTCAGTGGAAGCGGCGGTGCAACTCAAGGCTTTGGCTGGAGTGCTGGGATTGCTGCAACGTGAGCCGCAGGAGTTCCTGCAGGGAGGCTCAAGCGAGGGCGGCCTGGACGATGCCGCGATCAACGCCCAGATCGAAGCGCGCATCGCCGCCAAGAAAGCAAAGAACTTCGCCGAGGCTGACCGCATTCGCAAGGAACTGCTGGAAGCGGGCATCGTGCTGGAAGACACGCCGCAGGGAACAAGCTGGCGGAGAGCTTAGGGCAGTTTGCCTGCTGTAACCATGCGGTTGAGCAGGATGCTGTTCGACATCCAGACGACCAGATCATCGAAAGCCGGTGTTGCGGTGTGGCTGACATAATTGCTGTCGGCGTCGCCGTCGCTGTTCTCGGCTTCGTCTGCATTGCCGCTCGCCGGGATTTGCGAGCCTGACTGGGTGTAGGCGCCCGCACTATTCTTGCCATGCGAGATGACGAACGGCGGGCACTTGAATGGCGATGTTGGTTCCCCCCGAGGCGGCGAAAGCACATTCAAGGTACCCATCGGAGCATAAGGCGAACGAGGACTGCGGCGGCGTGGAGACGGGGATGCAATTGTTTCCATCCTTATCTTTACCAAAGGTACTTCCAAGAGCGTCGACAAAATTGCTCTGACCCGATAGGTGAAGCGGTTGCCCCAGCCGTCGGTCTCACTAGTTCCCAAAGTCGCCCAAGGAACTACGCCAGTCGAATTGGCGCCGGTGCAGGGCGGGGTGCGTGCGACGCCGGCATCCGGCGCTGCCGGTCGCAATGGCCGGGTCTGCCGGGCAGGGAAGCTGTCCATTGATGACGGCGTAACCGGTCAATGCTTCCTTGATCTCTTCCAGCGTCTTCTGGGTTTCCGTGGCTCTGCGCTGGTCCATCTGTGCGCTGAGCGGGACGATCAACCCCCCCAGCAACAGGCCAACGATCATCAGCACCATGGCCAATTCGACCAGGGTGAAGCCGCGGCATGTGCAAGGTCGGATATATCTCATGATCGCGGGCACTCATCAACCGACAAGCTGCTTCCGGGGTCGATGCAATACAGGATGTCGTTGAAACTGTTGGTGGGATCTCCCGCCTCATACTCGTGGTTCCCGCCGTAATTCGGGTAGCTGCTGAGATTAAAACCCTCCAGGTATTTTCCAAGTTGGCGACGCTCGGCGTTGGTCGTAGAGGTGCTGGCGCGATCCTGCCCGGAAAGCGCGCTGCCGGCGAAAAGCACGATTGCGGCATAGCGGAGGCCGTTGTTTCGAAGCCAGACGCAGTCGCCGCACGCGTGGATGGGTATCTTGCGGCCGAGGACGGTATTCATAACTCAATGCATAGAACAGGTGGTCCTTCCAGTTGTCCCACCATGGATACAGTCGTTCCAGCTCGTTGGATGGGGTGGCTGACTAATAGGGACAGTTCAGGCCGTTGCCAGGTGACATTAGCCTAGCGTAGCTACTTATTTTGTTTTGCGAATCGCTTCTCGAGGTATTGACCCGATGCGGAACGCGACCCGCATAGCGGTTGTCGGTCATCGTTGTAATTGTCGTTGATCGCATAGTCGCTCAGCGACAGCGGCGCCGGCCAGGGCAGGCTGTAGTTGTCCGGGTTGTAATTATTGCGGCCATAACTGGCCAGGCATTCCGCCACTGCCCTAGTCATGTCTTTCAGTCTCTGGGTGAAGTCGGAGCGCTTCAGCATCGCGTTCCACAGATCCTGGCGCGTGATGAACACCATGCGGTCGTTCACTTGCCCATCGTTCTCGCCCTGAATGAATTTGCTCACTGCCGAAGCAACGGCATTTATGTTGGCATTGTTGATGCTGTGTGTAGTGTTACTGTCGAGATAGGCAGGCGCATTGTAGTTGCCGCCGCAAATGGGGGCGCCACTGCCGCTGCGATTCTGCCCATCCCGCGCCGTGCCGGGCGCAAAGATCACCGCGACCACCTGATTGTTGTTGCTGTCCAGTCTTGTGCCATCCGCTGCATAAGCCTGGAACTGTCCATTGGTGTCCCAGTTCATCAGGCCGGTCTTGTAACTGTTCTTGTACGTGCCGGAGACCGCATACCACAGGCATTCGCTGTCGCCGTCGCGCAATGGCCCAAGCCCGAGCGTCCTCCATGGCAGACGGCCGATCTGGCTGACATTTGGGCTGCCACAGTTAGCTTTTGCGCTGCCCTCGGAGAGATTGCCGGAGATATCCTTGCCGTCGATATCTGGACAGGGGAGATAGCCATGCACCTCGCCAACATGGGTGTCGCCATAAGTGATGGCATAGCCGATCAGTGCATCTTTGGCTTGTGCGAGCGCAGCGGAGGTCTTCGCTTGGCGCTCATTGCGGACGTCAACAATACTGAGCGATCTGACCAGCAGGGTGGTGAGTCCGGTGACCATGATAGCCACCATGATCATCAGCACCGCGCCGCGTTGCGCCCGGAGGGATCGGATTGCGGATTCGAGACGGGTGCGCATGGCCGGTCCCCTGCATCAGGGTGCGCTTCCTGTCGGAGGCGTTTCGATCAATACCCGCTGCCCGACCTTGGCGCGAACCGGTTGCGATTTGCCCGGCACGGTGACAGGTACGCTGGCCGGCGTCTCGTCATTGGCGCGTCCGGCGTCCTGCGGAACGCCGTTGATCCACACGGTGCGCTTTCCGCCTTGCCTCTGCACGACGCCATTGATGATGATATAGCCGCGGCCTCCGCCAGCGACGCCAGTGCGCGCTTCCTGGTATTCCAGCTGCTGGCGTTCCTGCGGCGTGTAGAACAGTCGCCCCAGTTCGCCGGCCTGTGCGACGGGGAGGAGGCCGAACAAGGCCAGCATCAGGAACGATAGCGGGTGTCTGCTCATGGCGCGTTCCTGTTCTTCATGGTGAGCCAGCCGCCGGTGCATTCCGCCCTGAGCGGGGATGTCTCATCGTTATCGCCAGTTCGCGAAAGCGAGCATCCATCGAGCATGAACCAGCCCTTCATCTGGGTGCGCATGGCAGTGAGCAGGTGCAGCAGTTGTTCTTCGTGCAGCAGGTCCATCTGCATGGTCATGCCGCTGCGGTTGAGCTGAAGATTGCCGGCATCCAGTGGCGGATTGGGGGCATAGCTTTGCTGCGGGGCGATGGCGTATTTGAAATCGAGTACATGGCCCTGAAGACGGAGCTTCTCCAGTCCTTCGATCCAGTCGAGTCGATGTTCGTCGCCGATGACTTGCTGTGCCAGCAAGGCGTTATATTCCAGCGCATAGGACGCCATGTTCTCCTGGTCGTTCTGCGCGGCGCTGAGCTGGGTGCGCGCCTCGGCAAGCTGCTTTTGCGCGGTTTGGCGGTCCTTCCGGGATGTTTCCTGATATTTGTCGCTGATGGCAATGATGCTGCTGCCAAGCACGAGGCTGAGCAGGAAGGCGCCCATGCCCCATTTGAGATCGATCAGGTCGGCTTTGGAGATGATCATTCTTGCTGTCTCCAGATGATCTTCAGCGTGAATTGCGCGGGCTTGCTGTCGTCAGTATTGGCTTCGCCACTGATGCTGCCGCCGGAGCTGACATCCATCGGCAGACTCTGCACGCTGACAGTATATCCCTGCCGCGTGAGTGCTTGCTGGAAGCGTTCGAGGTAGGCGAGCGCCTTGCGGTATTCGCTGCCAAACTTTGTGAGTTCGCCGTCCAGTTCGATGACCTGGGCGGGGTAGGGCGACGGGGCGGCATCCGCCGCGCTGGCTTGCCAGGCGAGGTTGTTGACTTTGATCTGGGTGAACTTGTTCAACACCAGCGTCAGGTTGCGGATGACGCTCTCCGGCGATGGCGAATACTGATCCAGCTTGCGTGAAAGCAGAACGGCGGTCTTCATGTCGGTGGCCGGGACGGTGGTGTTGGCAAAACCGCGCTGGATCTGCTGGGTCTGTCCCTGGATCTGTTCGGTTTGACGCTGGAGCGGTTCGGTCTGGGCGACGTAATGCCGACCCTGCCAGAAAGTGAAGGCGCTAACCAATACGCTGGCAACGCTGATCGCTGCTGCAAGGCCAAACAGGATGTGACGCAATTGCCACATCAGGTAGAAATGCGTGTGCTCGGGATTGGCGTAATGCGTACCAGGCGGATCGGCTGCGAGCAGGTGCAGAAGCAGCGGGGTCGCATCCGAGTCGGTATAGTCGTTCCCGGACTTGACGCGCTTGCCCAACTCCTGGATGTCCAGATAGGTGTAACGCAGTTCGCTGTTGGCTTCAAGATGAGACGTCAACGCGAGGCGGTCACTGGCATGGCAGATGATGTAGACATCCAGCACTTCGCCCGGCGGCGGCAGGCTCAGGCTCTTCAGGTATTGCTGGGTGCGCGGCGTTTCGGTCGCGACGGACTCGCTGAAAGCACTCGCGCTGTCGACCGGGATCAGGCGCGAGAAATGCAGGCGCTTGCTCTTGAAATAGGTCTGGCGCAGGCCGGAATCCTTTTCCCAGGACAACAACAGCACGTGATTCGAAGGAATATCCTTGAGCAGCGGTGTAATGATGTTGGGCAGCGAATAGATGCCGATGAGCGGCGTGCGATTGGAGAGCAGCGTATCCAGCCAGGGCGAGATGCGCGCCGGATTGGTCAGCGCCGAGAACAGCATCTCGTCGTCACGCCGGCCTTCTTTTTGCCGACGCAGCAGGGTGGCCTCACGGAACGGCGTGCTGCGGTAGTACTGCTCGAATTTGCGCGCCAGCAGGTCTCTGCGGGCGCGGCCGATCAGGTGCGGCACGGTTTCCAGCCGGAAGTCTTCCTCGATCACGTCCACCAGCAGATACGCCGGATCACGATGCTCCTTCAGGAATTCGGTGAAACGTTCGCGCCCCTTGGCATCGTTGGAGAAATACAGCGCCTCGCCCAGTACGCCCTTGTCCCAGCGGGAGGCGTGGAAGGAATCTGCGCTCAGGAATAATAGGGTGCGGGCCATTACATCTGTACCTTGCTGATGATGTCGTAGATCGGCGACAGTACCGAGAGCATGACCCATCCCAGCAATGCACCGAGGATGATGGTCATGGTCGGTTCGATCATCACTTGCACCTTCTTGATCGAGTCCTTCACGTCGCGGTCGTAAAAATAGCTGACGTTGAGCAGCGCCTGGTCGAGTTGTCCGGTGGCTTCACCCACCTTCAGCATGCGCACGACCAGTGGCGGGAAGATGCCGGTCTGCTGGAAGCTCTGCGTGAGGTTCTTGCCGGATTCGATTTCCTGAATCACGTTCTGCAGGCTCTTCGCGATGACCTGGTTGTTGACCAGGTCGCGCGAGTTGGCGATGCAATCCAGGATGCTGATGCCGGAGCTGTACATCATGGCGAAGGTGTTGGCGAAGCGCGCCAGAATGATCTTGCGCAGGATCGGGCCGGTCGGCCAAACATGCAGCTTGAGATTGTCCAGATGATATTGCAGGCCCGGATTGCTGATGAGCGCGACCCTGTAGGCGCCGAACAGGACGAACGGCGTCAGCACGATGGCATACCAGTAGTTCACAAAGAAGGCGGACGTTGCCAGCAGCATGCGCGTCTGGATCGGGATGTCCTGCCCCATGCCCTTGATGAAGCCGACCAGTTGCGGCACCAGGTAGATCATGAGGAAGAAGGTGATGGCCAGCACCACGGTGCCGACGAAGGCAGGATAGATCATCATGTTCCTGGTCTGCGAAGCCATCTCGTCCTGCCATTTGAGCGATTCGGTGAGATGTTTGAATACATCGACCAGCCGTCCGCTGTCCTCTCCGGCCTTGGTGAGGCTGACCGTGATCTTGTCGAAGGCGTTGGGATGTTCGGCCATCGCTTGCGAGAGTTTCTTTCCGTTCTCGATGGACTCGACCAGGCTGGCGATGATCTCGCGGAAGGTCGCTTCTTCCATGCTGTCGCGCAGGTCGGAGAGGCATTCCAGCAGGGGCACGCCGGCACGGACGAGTTGTTCGAGATTGAAGAAGAAGGTGATGAGGTCGGGACGTTTGATCTTGCCGCCGCCGAAGGAGACGGTGTCCTCCTGCTCCCTGGCCTTGACGAGGTCGAGTCCGGAGCGTTTCAGCCGCATTTCGAGGTCGATCAGGTTGGCTGCGTCCTGCAGACCTTTGGCGGTCTTGCCGGTGCTGTCGATGGCCTTGTAGGAATAGAGCGCCATGGTCTGGTTACATCCGGTCGCTCAGATCGACCACGCGCGCAACCTCGGCGATGGAGGTCACGCCCTGGAGGATGCGCCGGATGCCGTCTTGCGCCAGCGGGCGGAAGCCGCGCTCCAGCGCGTTGTTCTTCAGATCGCGGATGCTGGCACGGCGCGCGATCAGGTCATCCATGTCGCTGTCGATCTTGAGTATCTCCATGATCGCCTGGCGTCCGGTGTAACCCTGGTGGTGGCAGATGTCGCAGCCGGCGGCGCGGTAGATCGTGATGTCCTCGTCGTAGCGCACGCCGAGCATCTTGCGTTCGAGGTTGTCCGGGTGGTAACCGTATTTGCAGTGACGGCACAGAATACGTATCAGACGCTGGGCGACGATGCCGATGATGTTGCCCGCCATGATGTCGGGCAGGATGCCGATGTCGAGCAGGCGCGGGATGGCGCCGATGGCCGAGTTGGTATGCAGCGTCGAATACACCTGATGGCCGGTCATGGCGGCACGGAATGCCATCTCGGCGGTCGGGTGGTCGCGGATCTCGCCGACCAGGATGATGTCCGGGTCCTGTCGCATCATGGAGCGGATACCATTGACGAAATCCAGCTTTGCCGCTTCGTTCACCGAGCTCTGGCGGATCAGCGGGATGGGATATTCCACCGGGTCTTCCAGGGTCATGATGTTCACCGATTCGGTGTTGACGTGACTCAGGATGGAATACAGGGTGGTGGTCTTGCCGCTGCCGGTGGGGCCGGTGACCAGCACGATACCTTCCGGTTTGGCGATGATGGCCTTGAGCGTATTCAGCGCCGAATCGTCCAGCCCGATCTGGTTGATCGGCATGAGGCCCTTTTGCCGGTCCAGGATGCGCAGCACCAGGTTTTCGCCGTACGTCGTGGGGTGCGACGCGACGCGGAAATCGATCGCGCGGCCGGAAAGGCGCAACGAGATGCGCCCGTCCTGCGGCGCGCGCGTCTCGGCGATGTTCATGCCACTCATCACCTTCAGGCGCACCACCATGGCCGGCCAGAAACTCTTGTGCAGGCTGCGGACCTGGCGCAGCACGCCGTCGACACGGTAGCGGATGCGCAGGAAGCTGCTCTCCGGTTCGAAGTGGATGTCCGAGGCGCCCTGCTGCACCGCCTCGGTGAGCAGCGCGTCGATCAGGCGCACCACCGGCTGGCTGAACTCGTTCACCCCCTGTTGCAGGGCTTGGGCGTCCATCTCGCCCGGCTCGATCTCGTGCAGGATGCCGTCGATGGACAGCTCGAAGCCGTAGTACTGGTCGATGCCGCGCAGGATGTCCGATTCGCTGGCGAGCTGCGTGGTGAGGCGGTATTCGTCGCGCAGCAAGGCGCGCACCTGGTCGAGCGCGATGATGTTATCGGGGTCGGCGATGGCGATGGTCAGGTTCTTGTTGGGCACATCGACCGACAGCGGCAGCAATATGTAACGGCGCGCCACTTCTTTCGGGATCATGGTGATCGCGGTGGAATCGATGATGACGGTGGAAAGGTCGACGCTCTCCTGGCCGAGGTTCTCGGACAGCACATCGCGGATGGTCGCCTCGGACAGGAAGCCGAGACGCACCAGCAGACGGCCCAGCGGCTGCGGAGATTTGCTCTGTTCCTGGGTGGCGATGCGCAGTTGGTCCTCGCTGATCACCCCCTTGGCTATCAGCAACTGTCCGATGGGCTGCTGGCCCTGTTGTTGCGGTACAGCCATCATGTCCTCAGCGTGCGGTGGTCAGTTCATTCAAGCGTTGTTGTGCTTGTCCGTGGTCGAATCCGGAGTTGCCGGAAACGTCGAGTTGCAAAGCTTGCTGATAGTGCTGCGCGGCGAGCTTGCGCTGTCCCAGATGATCCATGCTTACTGCCAGATTGAATGCGAATTGCGCATTGTCTGGTTCCAAAGCGTACGCGTTGAAATAATACTGCTGTGCATCGCTCCAGTTCGATCGTTCAGCATAGAGGTTGCCCAGCGCGAAATACAGCACACCGGAGCGCGGCTGTCCGGCCAGCAACTGCCTGAGACGGCTCTCGGAGTCTCCCGCATCCCCCGCCATGTATACGGACAAGGCCGCATGTGCATCCGGATCGCGCGGGTCGAGTATCAGCATCTGGCGGTAATAGCGCTGAGCGGCTTCGTCCTGTCCCTGTTGCTGTGCCGTCGCTGCCATGCCCAGCAGGGCATCGCGGTTGTGTGCATCCTTGCCCAGCACCTGACGGTAGCCTTGCGCGGCCGTGATGTAGTCGCCGCGCTGATAGGCTTGCCAAGCCTCCATCAGAGCGGGAGTGATGTCATCGGTTTTCACCCTGCTCTGGATCGCAACGCTGGAACCGGGAGTCCTGCTGCGCGGCTTGGTGCTTCTGGGTTTGCTGCGCGGTGCGTCGAAATCATCGTTGCGTGCAGTGACGACGGGCTGCACTTCCGACTGTGCGAGCGCCTCTTCAGGCGCGGGGATGAGCGGAACGAGAGGGACCGTGGCTGCGGGAGCAGGCGATGCAACGGGCGGTGGCGGCGCAGCGCGTTTCGCTACACGCGGCAGGCTCGGCGGCCGGGTCTGCAGCCAGACGTAATAACCGTACCCGGCCCCCAGGACACTGCATATCAGGAATGTGGTGGGAATCAGTCCCAGGTTCCAGCGCCGCGTGGTCGTCGTCTTCTTCTTTGCCGCGAACAGCGTCTCGCCGGCGGCACGCGATGCGGACGCTTCTTCCCGCGTCAGACCGGACAGCCCGGTGCCCTTCTGTTGGTTTTCGCCCGTCTTCTTGAGAGCGTCGAGCAGCAAGCTCATGGCTTGGCCTTTTCATTCTCTGGCTTGAGGAAGTTCGAGTCCGGCAGGTTGCTGCGGTACGCGCTGTAATCGCCGTCGATGCTGGCATCCTTGATCACGATCGGGCGCAGGAAGATCACCAGCTCGGTCTTGGTCTTGGTGTCGTTGCGGTTCTTGAAGACGTTGCCCGCGACCGGGATGTCGCCCAGCAGTGGGACGCTGTCGGTCAGATTGTTGATCTCGTCCTGCATCAGGCCGCCCATGATGGCGATCTGGTTGTTCTCGATCTTCAGCACCGATTCCATCTCGCGCGTCTGCAGTTGCGGGATGCGGCTGATCACGCCTGCGGCGGCCAGCGCCGGATTGGGATCGTTGACATAGCCGAGCAGACGCGAGATGGAGGGGCGCAGGTTGAGCAGCACGGTGTCGCTGTCGTTGATCTGCGGAGTCACGCTCATGGTGAATCCGGTGGGAACGGTGACGGCGGTAGTGGTGTAAGTGGTCGTTGTGGTGGTCTGGTTGGTGGTGGTATCCGCCTTGATGGTGAAGTAGACCAGATTGTCCACCACGCGCAGCATCGCGGTCTGGTTGTTCATCACGCTGATCTTCGGGCTCGAGAGCACCTTCACGTCACCGAACGATTCGAGCAATGAAACGCTTGCGCTCAGGTTGCCGAAATTGGAGACGGGATTGGCATAGTTCAGGATGAACATGCTGCCGGTATTGGTGGCGGGCAGTGCTGCCGATCCGGCTTGCCTCAGCTGGAATCCGTCCGTACCCAATCTCAGGGCAGACCAGTTGATGCCTTGCTGATAATTGCTGTTCAGGCGCACCTCGGCGACGGTCGCTTCGATCAGCACCTGACGCCGCGCATTGCGCATGACATGGCTGAGGAACTCCTGGATCTTCTCGTGTTGCTTGCCGGTGGCGCGCACGGTGATGATGCCGGCTTCGGGATTGGGGATCACGGAAGCCGCTTCGCGGAAGGTGCTGCGGCGCGTGACGGTGGTGCCCTCGCCCTCGATGGTCGCGGCATTCGGGCTGCTCTCGATGCCGGGCTTGACGGACTTCTTGCCGCCCGACGTCTGCGCGCCCGTTCCAGTGGTGCTCGCCACATTGCTTTGTTCCACCACTGTTTCGCTGGAACCTTCCGGCAATATCTTGTCGGTCTCGCGCAAGATGTCGGTGACGTTCTTGATCAGGGTGTCCCAGAAATGGTTCCTGGAGGTGTTCTTGATGGAGAGTTGGGAATTGTTGCTGGTCGTCCCCGTGGTCGTCACAGTGCTGGTGCCGGAGGCGCCGGCGCCGACCTGCGTCGCATTCGATATACCGCCATCGGCATCGCGCGCCATGTTCACATAGTCGATCTTGTAGCTCTTCAGGTAGGGAGAATCCGGCATCACGATCAGGTTGCCGTTGTCCAGTTCGTAACGCATGTCTACCTGCCTGGAGATGCGGTCGAGGATCTGCGGCAGCGTCTGGTTGATGGCGTTGAGCGTCACTTCACCTTGCACGCCTGTGTGGATGTCGATGTTGACTTTTGCATCGCGCGCCAGCGCGAACAGGATTTCGCGGGCCGGGAGATTGGTCACGACGACACTGTAGGTTTCGACTTTGGTTGCGGGTTTGGGCTGGGGGAGAACGACGGGACGTTTGCTGGGCTGGGGGATGTCGCCTGCGGTGACGGGAGCTGAGTTGCTCTGCTGTATGTGCTTGTCGGACGTAGTGAGCGGCTTGGTGCCGCAAGCAACGAGCGAGATGCAAACCGAGAACAGTAATGTGCGAGTGAGCCTCATTCTCTTATTCCCTTCTTCCCCCTTTGTTTCGATGCAAGGTAACACCATTCTCCCGCGGCAGCAATATGGTGTATGGCCTATATGCTTTTTCCTTCAACCGCTTAGGACGGGTTTTGCGAGCTGTCTGACATGTGCAGCGTGGGAGCGAACGCCTCCTTGTAGCGTTGCGGCAATGTCAGTATCCCGGCGCGCGCCGCTTCGCTATCGGCATAGCGACCATACAGTACACGGTATCCATCCTTGCCGTTCAATTTGATCGGAACGATGTATATCTCGGCCAGTATCCCCAGTCGCCGAGCCCTTCCGAGAAAACGCTCCATGCGATCGGGACGGATGTCGTCGGTGTAAAACAACTGGATGCTGACGTCTCCTCGGCTCAGGGAGGACAGCATCGTTTGCGTGGCGGCCAGGCGTTGTTGCAGCAGGGGAGTTCGCGGCGCTGCAGGGGGCGTCGATGCGGGAGCGGTTGAAGACGTCGGAGCCGGCGATCTGGCGGCAAGCCTGGTCGGGGGCTCGGGTGCTTTTTCAGCCGCTACCGGGACGACATCGGAGCTAACTATGGTGGCTGCAGCGGAAGCCGTTCCGGCTTCCGAGGTTGCCGGTTGCGGTGCTGCGGCTGCGATCATGGCGCCGGCTGGCGGCGCCACGCCGATGGGCCTCGTCTCGATCGGCGCGGCAGGGAGCGAATTCTCGTGCCCCACGAACCAGCCTGCGCCCGCGAGCGTTGCGCCGAACAAGGTGAGGCCGCCCGCCACGGCGATACTCTTGCGCTTGAACCAGTTGCGACTGGGCGTCATCTCGCTGTCGCGGATGGCGGCGTGCACGTGGCGCGTTTCGATGTTGTGCGTGTTCTCGACGAAGGCGGCGAGCAGCGCCTTGTCGGCGAGGATGTTGACGCGGCGCATGAGTCCTTGCGAGGCCTTGCCGATGTTCAGCACGGCGGCAGGCGAGAAGATGTCCGGTCCCTTGTATCCCGCCGCGCGCATGCGGAACATCAGGTAATCATTCACGACCTTGCGCGAGATGGGGAGGATGCTGAAGTGGTGCACGATGCGGTCCTTCAGCTGGCGCATGTTGCTCTGTTCCAGCTTCTCGTCCAGTTCCGGTTGCCCGAACAGCACGAGCTGGATCAGCTTGTGTTTGCCGACCTGCAGGTTGTAAAGCAGGCGCAATTCTTCCAGCGTTTCCAGCGGCATGGCGTGCGCCTCGTCCACCAGCACCACGCAGCGCTCGCCGCGTTCGTACATCGCCTCCAGATGGTTCTGCAGGCTCTGCAGGATGACGTTGACGCGCTGTCCTTCGAGGTCGAGGTCGAGCCGGTCGGCGATGGCATACAGCAGCTCGTCGCGCGACATGCTGGGGTTGGCGAGGTAGATCGCCTTGATGTTGGCGGGCAGGCGATCCAGCAGCATGCGGCACAGCATGGTCTTGCCGCTGCCGACTTCGCCGCTGATCTTGACGATGCCTTCGCCGTCGGTGATGGCGTAAATCAGCGCATCGAGGATCTCGCCGCGGTTGCCGCCCGAGAAAAAGAATTCGGTGACGGGTGTGATCTTGAAAGGTGGTTCAGCCAGGCCGAAATGCTCAAGATACATCTGCTTCCCCTTTACTGAATTTTTTGCGCCTTGTGTTTCTGCACCGCTTCCATGCGGCTGTACAGCGTGGTGCGCGCGATGCCCAGCAGCTTGGCGGCTTCGCTGACGTTGCCGTGCGCCATTTCCATGGCGGCGTCGATGTAGCGGTCAGTATAGTCCATCAGCAGGTCGTCCAGATTGAAACCGCCCTGTTGCAGAACCTGTTGGGCTTCGCACGTCAGACCCGATGGCTCGCCGGCCGGCGCGGACGGTTGCGGATCGAATTCCGCTTCGAGCTGCCGGGCGTTGATCCTGAGTCCGGGATATTTGGTGGTCAGGCGAATGACGATGTTGCGCAGCTCGCGCGTGTTGCCGGGGAAGGGGTAGCTCTTCCATGCATCCAGAGCGTCGGGGCCGAGTTCGAACGGCGGGCGTTGTGCCTGGGTGGCGTAAAAGACCTTGAAATAGTCGAGCAACAGCAGCTTGTCGTCGCCCAGCGTGCGCAATGGCGGAACCTGGATGGTGAAGATGCTCAGGCGGTGATAAAGGTCGGTGCGGAAGGTTCCGTTGCGTACGGCCGACTTCAGGTCGCGGTTGGTAGCGGCGATGATGCGCGCGTTGCTCTTGCGTGTGGAGGCCTCGCCGACGCGCTGGTATTCGCCGTTCTCCAGCACGCGCAGCAACTTGGCTTGCAGTTCCGGGGGCATCTCGCCGATCTCGTCGAGGAACAGCGTGCCGTTCTCGGCCTTCTCGAAGAAGCCGGTCTGCGCACCGGTCGCGCCGGTGAAGGCGCCTTTGGCATGGCCGAACAGCGTGGATTCGAGCAGGTTGGGCGAGATGGCTGCGCAGTTGAGCACGACATAGGAGGCATCGGGCTTTGCCGCTCAGGCGCTGCAAGGCGGCGGCGACCAGTTCCTTGCCGCTGCCCGATTCGCCCTCGATCATCACCGGGTAGGGCGTCCTGGCATACAGCTCGATCTGGCTGCGCATCGCCTGGATGGATTGGCTGTTGCCGACGATGCCGAACAGCGACTGGCTGTCGCTTAGCCCCGCCTGTTCGCTTTGCTGGATGCGCAAGGCGTCGCGCAACAGTGCGCGCAATGTCTCCGGGCCGCAGGGCTTCGCGACGAACTCGATGGCGCCGAGGGTGCGCGCATGGCGCGCATTGCTTTCCTCGTTCTGGCCGGACAGCGCGATGACCTTGATGTTGGGGGCATGCGCCAGCAACTCGGTGATGAGGCGGAAGCCTTCTTCGGGGCGGTGCGGCGTGGGCGGCAATCCAAGATCGACCAGAGCCAGTTGCGGCGGCGCCGGCATGTCGCGCAACAGGCGGATGGCCTGGGGGCGGTCTTCGGCAAGGTGGATATCGAATTCGTCGGACAGAATCAGGCGCAGGGAATCGCGGATGAGCGGATCGTCGTCGACAATAAGCAGGGCGGGGAGCGTCACGCTGTTTATCCTGGAAGTGGTCGCGAGATATGTGTCACGCTACGCAGGATAGCCGGCAATCGCCGCGAGCTCAAGTTATCACGATTTCCAAGTTGTGGCGGCGTGGTTTAGAATGCGCCCCTATTCAACGAGCGACAGGTTCAAAAGTGTCCGCACCTCTGGTAGAACTCCGCGACGTCAACTTCGCCTACGACAGCCGCCCTATTCTGAAGGGCATCAACATGTCCTTTCCGAAAGGGAAGCTGATCGCCATCATGGGCTTGAGCGGTTGCGGCAAGACGACGATCCTGCGCCACATCGGCGGGGTGCTCAAACCGACCAAGGGCTATGTGAAGGTGGACGGCCAGGTGATCCATGAGCTGGATCAGGAGGGTATGTATGCGATGCGCCGCAAGATGGGGATGCTGTACCAGTTTGGTGCGCTGTTCACCGACATGACGGTGTTCGACAACGTGGCATTCCAGATGCGCGAACACACCGATCTGCCGGAGGAAATCATCCGCGACCTGGTGATGATGAAATTGCACGCGGTGGGGCTGTATGGCACGCAGGATCTGATGCCGTCCGAGCTCTCCGGCGGCATGGCGCGGCGCGTGGCGCTGGCGCGCACGATCGCGCTGGACCCGATGCTGATCATGTACGATGAGCCGTTCGCCGGGCTGGACCCGATCTCGCTCACGGTGGTGGGCGAACTGATCCGCAAGTTGAACGATGCTTTGGGAGCGACCTCCATCGTGGTGACGCACGACGTGCAGGAATCGCTGAAGATCGTGGATTATGTCTATTTCGTTTCGGACGGCGCCATCATCGCGGAGGGCTCGGCGGACGACATCCGCGCTTCCGGGGAGACGTTCGTGAAGCAGTTCGTTCATGGGGAGATGGATGGGCCGATCCCGTTCCATTACCCCGGCCGTGATTACAATCAAGATTTGGGAGTGCACGCCTGATGGCCATAGTCAGCAGCTTGAAGGGCATCGGAAAGCGCGTGGTGAACGCCGTTTGGCGTCTCGGCTACGGCTCGCGCTTTTTCCTGATGACGCTATTCTACTCCGGCATGAGTTTCCGCCGCTTCCGCCTGACGGTGCGCGAGCTGTTCTTCTCCGGTGTGATGTCGCTCATCATCATCCTGGTTGCAGGCATGTTCGTCGGCATGGTGCTGGGTTTGCAGGGTTATGAGACGCTCAAGCGCTACGGTTCGGAATCTGCGCTGGGTTCGCTGGTTGCGCTGAGTCTGGTGCGCGAACTGGGGCCGGTGCTGGCGGCGCTGTTGTTTGCCAGTCGTGCCGGTTCGGCGATGACGGCCGAGATCGGTTTGATGAAAGCCACTGAGCAGATCGCTGCAATGGAATTGATGGCGGTGAACCCGATCGCGCGCGTGGTTGCGCCGCGTTTCTGGGCAGGCGTGATCTCCATGCCCTTGCTGGCGGCGTTGTTCTCGGCGATGGGCGTGTTCGGCGGCTATGTGGTCGGCGTGGTGAACATCGGCGTGGACGAAGGCTCGTTCTGGTCACAGATGCAGGCAGCGGTGGATTTTCGTGACGACATATTGAACGGCGTGCTCAAGAGCGTCGTGTTCGGATTGGTGGTCACCGCAATCGCGCTGTTCGAAGGGTACGACGCTCCGCCCACCGCGGAAGGCGTGTCGGGCGCCACCACGCGCACCGTGGTGCAGTCCTCGCTGGCGATATTGATGCTGGATTTTATTTTGACTGCGCTCATGTTTCGAGGGGAATAGTGTTATGGAACGGACTACATTGGATTTGTGGGTGGGGATCTTCGTGGTGGCAGGCATCGCGGCGCTGGTCGTGCTTGCGCTCAAAGTGGGAAACCTGAGCACCTACAACATGTCGGAGACATACCAGTTGCAGGCGCATTTCACCAATGTCGGCGGGCTGAAGCCCACCGCCTCGGTGCGTAGCGCGGGCGTGCTGGTGGGGCGCGTGAACACCATCGTGCTGGATACGGAACGTTACGAAGCCAAGGTGACGATGAGCATCGACAAGCGTTACCAGTTTCCCAAGGATACCTTCGCCAACATCCTGACTTCGGGCCTGCTGGGCGAGCAGTACATCGGCCTGCTGCCGGGCGGAGAGGAAGAGATGCTGACGGATGGCGGCGAATTCAAGAAGACGCAATCGGCTGTGGTGCTGGAGGATCTGATCGGTAAATTCTTCACATCGAGTGTCGATGCAAAGTGATACACGGGAAGTACAAAACATGAAAAAGATGGCTGCTTTGCTGAGTGGTGTGTTGCTGTCGTGTGCAGTGTCCGGCGCGCGTGCCGATGTGCCGGAGCCGGACGTGCTGATCAAGGACACGGTGCGCGAGGTGCTGAATATCGTGCGCGCGGACAAGGAACTGCGTTCCGGCAACCAGAAGAAGCTGCTGGAGCTGGTGGATGCCAAGGTCCTGCCGCATTTCAACTTCGAGCGCATGACGAGGCTGGCGGTGGGCAAGTCGTGGCGCACCGCGACGCCGGAGCAGAAGCAGGCGCTGGTGACCGAGTTCCGCACCTTGCTGGTGCGTACCTATACCAAGGCGTTCACCTCTTATCGCGACCAGACTGTCGAGGTTAAACCGGTCAAACTGGCTGCCGATGCGACCGAGGTGACCATCAAGACAGCGATCATCAAGCCGGGTTCGCAGCAGCCGATACTGGTGGATTACGACATGGAAAAGAAACCGGATGGCTGGAAGGTATACGACCTGACGGTTGAAGGCGTGAGTCTGGTGACCAGCTATCGCGGCACGTTTGCCGATCAGGTCCAGCAGACCGGCATCGATGGCCTGATCAAGACCCTGGTCGAAAAGAACCAGGCGGCGGCCAATACCGCCGCGACACAGAAGGCGGAATCCAAATGATGCAGCGTGAAGGCGGCCTTCTGCGGGTATCGGGCCGGCTGACCATGGATACCATTGGTACGTCGTTCGCTGAGGCCATGCAGCCGCTCGAAGGAAAAGAATGGGTGGTCGATCTGGCGCAGGTGGAGGCGGCGGATTCCGCTGCCGTGAGCCTGATGCTGGGCTGGCAGCGCAACGCACAGCGCCATGATGCCAAACTGACCTTGGCCAACGTTCCGGAAAACCTGCGCAGCCTCGCCGACCTGTACGGGGTGGCGGGCGCGCTGCCATTGAGCAATTCATCAAAATAACGCCGTTACGGCGGCGAGAAAATCATCAAATGCAAAAACTAGCAATTCAGGGCGGCAACCCGTTGCGCGGCGAAGTGCGCATCTCCGGCGCCAAGAACGCCGCATTGCCCATCATGTGCGCCAGCCTGCTGACCGCCGATACCTTGCGCCTGACCAACCTGCCCGACCTGCACGATGTCGGCACCATGCGCAAACTGCTGCAGCAGATGGGCATCGCGGCGGAATCCGCGCCGGGCGAAGTCACCTTCAAGGGCGACAAGGTCGATAACTGGGAAGCGCCCTACGACATGGTGAAGACCATGCGTGCGGCGATCCTCGTGCTGGGGCCGCTGGTGGCGCGCTTCGGCGATGCCAAGGTGTCCCTGCCCGGCGGCTGTGCCATCGGCTCGCGCCCGGTCGATCTGCACATCAAGGGTCTGCAGGCGATGGGCGCCGAGATCGCCATCGAACACGGCTACATCCACGCCAAAGCCAAGCGCCTCAAGGGCGCGCGCATCTTCTTCGATATCGTCAGCGTGACCGGCACCGAGAACCTGATGATGGCGGCGGCGCTGGCTGACGGCGTGACCGTGCTGGAGAACGCCGCGCGCGAGCCGGAAGTGGTGGATCTGGCCAATTGCCTGCGCGCGATGGGCGCCAAGATCGCCGGCGACGGCACCGACAACATCACCATCACCGGTGTGGAAAAACTGCACGGCGCGACGCATCACATCATGCCGGACCGCATCGAGAGCGGCACCTTCCTGGTGGCGGCGGCGGCGACCGGCGGCAGCATCACGCTTGCGCGAGACGCGCGCCGACATCCTGGAAACCGTGCTGGAGAAACTGACCGAAGCGGGCGCGCAGATCAAGGTGGAGGGCGACACCATCCATCTGGAGATGAACGGTCGTCCGAAAGCTGTGAACGTGCGCACCGCGCCGCACCCGGCGTTCCCCACCGACATGCAGGCGCAATTCATGGCGCTGAACTGCATCGCGGAAGGCAGCGCCATGGTGGTGGAGACCATCTTCGAGAACCGCTTCATGCACGTGCAGGAACTGCGCCGCCTTGGCGCAATGATCGACGTGGAAGGCAACACCTCTGTGGTGCGCGGCGTGCAGCAACTGGAAGGCGCGACCGTGATGGCGACCGACCTGCGCGCCTCGGCCTGCCTGGTCATCGCCGGGCTGGTGGCGCAGGGCGAGACGGTGATCGACCGCATCTACCATCTGGACCGCGGCTACGAGCACATCGAAAGCAAACTGTCGCAGCTCGGTGCTAACATTCGCCGCTTGAAATAACCCCCCTCTCCCGGCGCTGTCGTGCCCCCCTCTCCCGCAAGCGGGAGAGGGGCTGGGGGAGAGGGTAATGTAGAACGAAAGATATAAAACATGATCACCATCGCCTTATCCAAAGGCCGCATCTTCGAGGAGACCCTGCCGCTGCTCGCCGCGGCGGGCATCACCGCGCTGGAAGACCCGGAGACCTCGCGCAAACTCATTCTGCCGACCAACCGCGACGACGTGCGCCTCATCATCGTGCGCGCCTCCGATGTGCCGACCTATGTGCAATACGGTGCGGCGGACATGGGCGTGGCGGGCAAGGACGTGCTCAACGAACATGGCGGCGAAGGCCTGTACCAGCCGCTGGATCTCAACATCGCCAAGTGCCGCATGATGGTCGCGGTGCGCAACGATTTCGACTACGAATCGGCAGTGAAGCAGGGCGCACGCCTGCGCGTGGCGACCAAATATGTGAAGACTGCGCGCGAACACTTCGCCGCCAAGGGCGTGCACGTGGATCTCATCAAGCTGTACGGTTCAATGGAGCTTGCCCCGCTGGTCGGCCTGTCCGATGCCATCGTCGACCTGGTGAGCAGCGGCGGCACCCTGAAAGCCAACAACCTCAAGGCGGTGGAAGAGATCGCGCAGATATCTTCGCGTCTGGTGGTGAACCAGGCTTCGCTGAAACTCAAGCGCGCAACTATTCAGCCGATGCTGGATGCTTTTGCCCAGGCGGTTAACAAATAATGAGAGTACGTTAAATGAACATCACGCGACTTTCGACCCAAGCAAGCCGACTTCGATGCCAGGCTGAGCAAGCTGCTGGCCTTCGAAGAGACCGCCGACGAAAAACTGGAAGCGACCGTCGCCGCCATCCTGGCCGACGTGAAGAAACGCGGCGACGCCGCCGTGCTGGAATACACGCGCAAGTTCGACCGCCTGCCGCTGGCGGATGCCGCCGCGATGGAATTGCCGCGCGCAGAACTGAAGGCGGCGTTCGAAAATCTTCCTGCCGACCAGAAGAAGCGCCCTGGAACAGGCGGCGCAGCGCGTCACCGACTATCACAAGAAACAAGTGCAGGTCTCCTGGAACTACCTCGATGCGGACGGCACCATGCTTGGCCAGCAGGTCACGCCGCTGGATCGCGTCGGTCTCTATGTGCCGGGCGGTAAGGCGGCCTATCCTTCCTCCGTGCTGATGAATGCCTTGCCCGCGAAAGTGGCGGGCGTGGCCGAGCTCATCATGGTCGTACCCACGCCGGACGGCGTGAAGAACCAGCTGGTGCTGGCGGCGGCGCACCTGTCCGGCGTGGACCGCGTGTTCACCATCGGCGGCGCGCAGGCGGTGGGTGCATTGGCCTACGGCACGGCGACCATCCCCAAGGTGGACAAGATCGTCGGTCCCGGCAACGCTTATGTCGCCTCCGCCAAGCGCCGCGTGTTCGGCGTGTGCGGCATCGACATGATCGCCGGTCCGTCCGAGATACTGGTCATCTGCGACGGCAAGACCGACCCGGATTGGGTGGCGATGGACCTGTTTTCGCAGGCCGAGCACGACGAACTGGCGCAGGCTATCCTGCTGTCGCCGGACGCGGCCTTCATCGAGGCCGTGGCAGCCAGCGCGGACAAGCTGCTGGAACAGATGCCGCGCAATGCCATCATCAGGACTGCGCTGGAGAGCCGCGGTGCGCTGATCCATGTCGCGGATATGGACGAGGCCTGCCGCATCAGCAACCGCATCGCGCCGGAACATCTGGAACTGTCGGTGGCCGACCCGCAGACCTGGCTGCCCAAGCTGAAGCATGCCGGCGCCATCTTCATGGGGCGTTACACCTCCGAGTCGCTGGGCGACTACTGTGCGGGCCCGAATCACGTCCTGCCGACCTCCGGCACGGCGCGTTTCTCCTCGCCATTGGGGGTGTACGATTTCCAGAAACGCAGCAGCCTGATTCACGTATCCGCGCAAGGCGCTGAAAAATTGGGGGAAATCGCTTCCGTTCTTGCTTTTGGCGAGGGTTTGCAGGCGCACGCGCAATCGGCGCTGTACAGGAAGGGTAAGTGAAACTTCAGGTTGTGGATTCTGGCTTGTTTAGGTAGAATCGCGCCTCTTTGAAAAACTGGTTGGAGTGATTGTCATGGCACGTGTCTGTCAAGTAACGGGAAAAGGCCCGATGGTGGGTAACAACATTTCCCACGCTCATAACAAAACCAAGCGTCGTTTCTTGCCGAATCTGCAACGTCGCCGCTTGTGGGTAGAATCTGAAAATCGTTGGGTGTCTCTGCGCCTGACCAATGCTGCACTGCGCACCATCGACAAGAACGGCATCGACGCCGTGCTGTTCGAGATGCGTGCTCGCGGCGAGAAAGTCTAAGGAGTAGCGAACATGCGTGAAAAGATCAAACTGGAATCCAGCGCCGGCACCGGCCATTTCTACACCGCCGACAAGAACAAGCGCACCACACCGGAAAAGATCGAGATCAAGAAGTTCGATCCCGTGGCGCGCAAGCACGTCATGTACAAGGAAACCAAGCTGAAGTGATTCGGTGAAGTTCCGGCTGTACAAAATAAAACCCGCTAAGGCGGGTTTTATTTTGTCGGTACCAACAGGACCGGTTCGTCGCTTTATTCCGCCGGCGCTATTTCTTCGGCGGAATGGACAGGATGAAATTGACGATGTTGGTGATTTCTTTCACGCGGTCGCCCTTCAGGTCCATGGGAGCCATCGGGATGTATTCGTTCCACTCGCCTTTGCCGCCTTTTGAAATCTTTTTCACAAGCCCCGGCACCAGCGGCAGTTTCTCACCCACGCTTTCAACGTTGAATCCCTTGTAGGTATAGCTTGTCTGGTTGCGATAGCGATCGGCGACGTTCTGCCAGGAAGGGCCGAACTTGGTGCGTGACCATCCGTGGCAGGCGTCACATCCCATCTTCTTTATCTGTGCCTGAAGCGCCGGGGGGATTTCAATGCTGGGGGCGTCTGCAGCGCTGGCAATCATACTGACCGTCATTGAAACAAGAGCCAATGCAATTCTAAGGTCCTGCATATTCCGCCTCCCGTCCTTGTAGTGTGGTTCGATTATAAATGCAGTTCAGTGGCATATGCACTAGTAACTTGCCGTCGCAGGACTCGAATTGCCTATGGATTCAAGAAACAGCTGCTTTGTGGTGTTGAGGAGGCCGTCGCTGCACGTGCCTTGATACTCCAGCCAATGAGCACTATTGCCCACCAGAACGATGCTGCCCGAAACCAGCACGCTTCCGGCGCCGATGGCCACCACTGTAGCAAGGCATTCCTCGTTGTTGCAGCTCGGCTGCCAATCGACCATCTTGAGCGACATGCTCCGGGTGTAGGTCCTGCAGCCGGTGGACGCTGCTTCGTCATTGTCTACCACCGGCACGACCATGCACCCGGACAGGGCGAGAGCCAAGGCGATGAGCGAGATCGTATTCGGGGTTCTCATCTCGTCTGGCCGCGCGGGTGAGTGCTACTTGTTGGCCCAGTCCTGCGCTTCCTGGTAGTCGCTGAACGCACGGATGTCCGCATCCACGAACAAGCGCGACAGCCATGCCTGCCAGGTGAGCCACTGGTTGTCGGTAACGACGGCGATTTTGCTGAAATCGTGGTTGTGTTGACGGCTGAAGAATTTGATCTCTTCCCAAGCGACATCCGGGGTGTAGCCCAGCATGCCGCGCAGGTCGAACAACAGGTTGATCTTGCCGGGCGCGCTGAGTTTATGCAGCGCGTGCTCTTCGAACTGCTTGAAATCGGCGATGGTGAATTCGCCCATGACGGCGATGTTGACGAGGTTGTTGTTCTCTTCGATGGTGATCATTTTCCTGCCTTTGTGTGAATTGGTGCCAGGCGCAAGCTTAACACGCCGCTTGCGATGATGAGTGCGATGCCGAGCCAGCCCTCCAGTGGCAATGTTTCGTGCCACAGCAACAGGCCGAACAGGCTGGCGAAAGCGATGGTGCTGTAAGACAGGGAACTCATCACCTGTGTTTGCCCGACACGATAGGCGCGCGTCATGGCGAGCTGGGCGAAGGTGCCGGATGCGCCGATGGCAAGCAGCAACGCGAGTTCGGACGGCGTTGGCCTGTGTATTTCCCCCTGTGCCATCCATATCGCGCTGAACAAGGTCGCGACCACATTGAAATAGAACACCACGCGATCCGCCGGCTCACCCTTCAGGCCGAGCTGGCGTACGTTCAGCAGGGCCACGCCAGCGAGGAAGCCGGAGGTCAGCCCCATCAGGCCGCTGACGAGCTGATCGCGCTCCAGGGTGGGATGCAGCAACAGAACGACGCCGACGAAACCCAGCGTGAGGCTGGCGGTGAGCGGCAGGTGGAATCGTTCCTTGAATATGACCAGGGTCAGGGCGGTGAGAAACAGCGAGGAGGTGTAGTTCAGCGTGACGGCGGTCGCGAGCGGCAGGCTGGCGATGCAGTAGAAGAACAGCATCATGGCGACGGTGCCGGACAGGCCGCGCCACAGGTGTCCGCGCCAATGCGGCGTCGCGAGCGGGGTGCGCCTGTGGCGCAACACTGCTATCACGACGAGCAAGCCGAAGAAGGCGCGGTAGAAGACCAGTTCGCTGCTGGAGAAATGCGCCCCGCCGAGCTTGACGAAGACGCCCATGCAGGCGAACAGCAGCCCGGCGACCAGCATCCACAATGCGCCCACCGCGAATTACTTCAGGTGCGGTTCGAGATTGCGACGCAGGAACTCGTGGAAGTGCAGCATGCCATCCTCGGTCGGCGACTGGTACGGGCCGGCCTCCTCGATACCCTGCTTGTACAGGGAGCGTCTGCCCTCATGCATGCGCAGGCAGATGACATCGTCTTCCACTGCCGTTTCGCGGTAGGCCTTCTTCTCGGCCTCGACGTAATCGCGCTCGAACAGCACGATGTCCTCGGGGTAGTAGAACTCCACCACGTTGGTGCAGGCGTCGGTGCCGCGCGGTACGACGGTGCTCACCACCAGCGTGTTCGGATACCACTCGACCGTGATGTTGGGGTAGTAGGTCAGCCAGATCGCGCCGTATTTCGGCATCTCGCCCTTGCCGTAGCGGTGGATCTGTTTGGCCCATTGTTCGTAGACCGGGCTGCCGGCCTTGCGGTGCAGGTCGTTGATGCCCACGGTCTGCACGCTGAAGTTCTCGCCGAAGGTCCACTTGAGGTCGTCGCAATTGACGAGCTGGCCCAGTCCGGGATGGAAGGGCACAACGTGGTAATCCTCCTGGTAGACCTCGATGAAGGTCTTCCAGTTGAAGTCGTATTCGTCGATCTCCACGCGGTCCAGCATATAGCCGGAGAAGTCGATCTCGTTGAACGCGGGCATGTTCGCCAGATCCCTGGCGATGTCGCGCTTGCCCGCGAACAGCAGCCCCTTCCAGTTTTGCAGCGGCGTTTTGTTCAGGTGCAGGCAGGGGTTCTGCGGGAAATGCGGCGCGCCGATCAGCTCGCCACTGGTCTCATAGGTCCAGCGGTGCAGCGGGCACACGATGTTCTTCGCGTTGCCGCGGCCTTCCAGCATGGTGGCCTGGCGATGGCGGCAGATGTTGGAGAGCAGCTCCACACCACTTTCGTTGCGCACCAGCATCTTGGCGCTGTCCATCCAGTCGATCACGTGATAGTCGCCGAGATTGGGCACCATCAGTTCATGGCCGACATATTGCGGCCCGGCATCGAGCAGCACGCGCTGCTCAATCTCCAGTATCCTGGGGTCGAAATACCAGCGCAGCGGCGGCTGCGCGGTTACGGGGTTGAATTGCTTCTGCTTGGCGATCTCGGACATACCCACGTCTTTCTGTGAATATCTTTTTTCAAGGGGGCAGGGATTGTCCCTGAAATCATTAGGGGGGGCAATAAAAATTGGCTCTGCGACGGGGGCTTGGGTAAAATGCACCCCTTACGCAGACACTGATGCACATGGGAAACGAGATGGCGGCAAAATCCGGCAAGACACAGAGTTTCGAAACGGCGCTGACCGAGTTGGAGCAGGTGGTAGCGGATATGGAGTCCGGCAAACTGACGCTGGAGGATTCGCTCGCGGCCTACAAGCGCGGCGCGGAGTTGTTGTCGTTCTGCCGTTCCCGCCTGGACGACGCGCAGCAGCAGGTGCGCGTGCTGGAAGAAGGCGCGCTCAAGGATTTCACCGCGTCAGGCGATGCGAACAAAGATTGATGATGTCCGATTTTTCCGCTTGGGTATCCACCCGCCAATCCCGTTTTGAAGAAGTATTGAAACGCCTGTTGCCGCAAGCTGAGGCAACACCGCAACGTCTGCATGCCGCGATGCGTTACAGCGTGCTGGAAGGCGGCAAGCGCGTGCGTCCGCTGCTGGCCTATGCGGCGGGTGAGCTGGCCGGCTGCCACGCCGGAACGTGTCGAGATCGCCGCCGCTGCAGTCGAACTCATCCACGCCTATTCGCTGGTGCACGACGACATGCCGTGCATGGACGACGACGTGCTGCGCCGCGGCAAGCCGACCTGCCACGTCGAATACGACGAGGCCACCGCGCTGCTGGTGGGCGATGCGCTGCAGAGCCTGGCCTTCCAGCTGTTGTCCGAGCACCGTCTGAACGACGACGCGGCCAGGCAGTTGCAGATGGTGAAACTGCTGGCCGTGGCCAGCGGTTCGCGCGGCATGGCCGGCGGCCAGGCCATCGACCTCGCCAGCGTCGGCAAGCAACTGACGTTGCCGGAACTGGAACAGATGCACATCCACAAGACCGGCGCGCTGATCCGCGCGGCCATCCTGCTCGGCGCGCATTGCGGCGATCTGAGTCCCGCGCAACTCGACAAGCTCGACCATTACGGCAAATGCATCGGCCTGGCCTTCCAGGTGGTGGACGACGTGCTCGACAGCGAAGCCGACACCGCCACGCTGGGCAAGACCGCAGGCAAGGACGCGGACAACGACAAGCCGACCTATGTGACGCTGCTCGGTGTGCCGGCCGCGAAGAAGATGGCGGCGGAGCTGCATGGCGAGGCACTGGATGCGTTAACCGAATTCGGTGCGCGGCGCAGCGCCTGCGCGAACTGGCCGACTTCATCGTGATGAGAAAGTATTGATGTACCCGCTACTGCAAACCATAGATAGCCCGGACGACCTGCGCAAACTCGAACGCAGTCAATTGCCGCAACTGGCGGACGAGTTGCGCGCTTTCCTGGTCGAGTCGGTGAGCAAGACCGGCGGCCACCTCTCATCCAACCTCGGCACGATAGAGCTCACCATCGCGCTGCATTACATCTACAACACGCCGGAAGACAGGCTGGTATGGGATGTCGGTCACCAGACCTACGCGCACAAGATACTCACCGGACGCCGTGAAGCGATGAGCGGCTTGCGCATGGCGGGCGGCATCTCCGGCTTCCCCAAGCGCAACGAAAGCCGGTACGACGCTTTCGGCACCGGGCATTCCAGCACCTCCATCTCCGCGGCGCTCGGCATGGCAGTGGCGGCGCGCCTGGCGGGAAATGACAACCGTTCCGTCGCCATCATCGGCGACGGCGCGATGACGGGCGGCATGGCGTTCGAGGCGCTGAACAACGCGGGGGCGATGGATGCGAACCTGCTGGTCATCCTCAACGACAACGACATGTCCATCTCGCGCCCGGTCGGCGCGCTCAACAATTATCTGGCGAAGCTGATGTCCGGCCGCTTCTACGCGGCGATGCGGCGCGGCAGCGAGAAGATGCTGAAGGGCATGCCGCCGGTGCTGGAGTTCGCCAAGCGCGCCGAGGAGCACGTCAAAGGCATGGTCACGCCCGGCACGCTGTTCGAGGAGTTCGGCTTCAACTACATCGGCCCCATCGACGGCCACGACCTGGATACGCTGGTGGAGACACTGGGCAACATCCGCAAGCTCGAAGGCCCGCAGTTCCTGCACATCGTCACGCAGAAGGGCAAGGGCTACGCCCATGCCGAGGAAGACTGCGTGCTGTATCACGGCGTCGGCAAGTTCGATCCCGATCACGGCATCACGGCCAAGCCCAGCACCAAGGTGACCTACACCCAGGTGTTCGGCGACTGGCTGTGCGACATGGCGGCCGAGAATGCGCGGCTGGTCGGCATCACTCCGGCGATGTGCGAAGGCTCCGGCATGGTCGAGTTTGCGGAGCGGTTCCCCGAACGCTACTTCGATGTCGGCATCGCCGAGCAGCATGCGCTCACCTTCGCGGCGGGCCTGGCCTGCGACGGCTACAAACCGGTGGTGGCGATCTATTCCACTTTCCTGCAGCGCGCCTACGACCAGCTCATCCACGATGTCGCCATCCAGAACCTGCCGGTGGTGCTGGCCATCGACCGCGGCGGCCTGGTCGGCGCCGATGGTGCGACGCATACGGGCAGCTTCGATCTTTCCTACCTGCGCAGCATCCCCAACATGACGGTGATGGCGCCGGCGGACGAGTACGAATGCCGTTTGATGCTCTCCACCGCGTTCAAGCTCGGTACGCCGAGCGCCGTGCGTTACCCGCGCGGCACCGGCCCGGGCGTGGCGGTGCAGAAGAACCTGAATACGCTGCTGGTGGGCAAAGGCGAAGTGCGCCGCAAGGGCAGCCAGGTCGCCATCCTGTCTTTCGGTTCGATGCTGGCGCCTGCGCTGCAGGCAGCCGAACAGTTCGATGCGACCGTCGCCAACATGCGCTTCGTCAAGCCGCTGGATGAGGCGCTGGTGTTGCAGCTTGCGCGCGAGCACAGCCTGCTGGTCACGGTGGAAGAGAACACGATACAGGGCGGGGCGGGCAGCGCCGTGGCAGAGTGCCTGGCGCAGCATGGCATCCAGGTCGCCTTGCTGCATCTGGGGCTGCCCGACGTGTTCCTGGAGCAGGGCGATCCCGCGCAGATGCTGGCCGATTGCGGCCTGGATGCGTCCGGCATAGCCCGCGCCATTCGCGAGAGAACGCGGGACTGATATTGTCCGACCAAAATAGTCGGGCAATAGGTATAATCCAATTACACAATACAGAGAGTTCGCCATGAATTCGGTTACACACATCGCCGACGTACAAAGCAGTGCCGACACACGCCAACTGGCGATCAACAAGGTCGGCATCAAGAGCATCCGCCACCCGGTCGTCGTCAGGGACAAGAGCGTGGGCGTGCAGCACACCGTTGCCACGTTCAGCATGTACGTGCACCTGCCGCACAATTTCAAAGGCACGCACATGTCGCGTTTCGTGCAGATATTGAACCAGCACGGCCGCGAGATCTCGGTTGAGTCGTTCGAAGGCATCCTGCGCGAGATGACGGAAAAACTGGAGGCGCAGTCCGGCTACATCGAGATGTCCTTCCCCTATTTCGTCAACAAGACCGCACCGGTCTCCGGCGTGCAGAGCCTGCTCGATTACGATGTCACCTTCATCGGCGAGATCGTGGAGGGCAAGTACCGCTTCAACATGAAGGTGCAGATCCCGGTGACCAGCCTGTGCCCCTGTTCCAAGGAGATCTCGGAGCGCGGCGCGCACAACCAGCGCTCGCACGTCACCATCACCGTGCGCACCAAAAGCTCGGTGTGGATCGAGGAGGTGGTGCGCGTTGCCGAAGAGCAGGCGTCGAGCGAGCTGTACGGCTTGCTCAAGCGCCCCGACGAGAAGTTCATCACCGAACACGCCTACGACAACCCCAAGTTCGTCGAGGACATGGTGCGCGACGTGGCGGCGGTGTTGAATGCGGACGACCGCATCGAGGCCTATGTCGTCGAATCCGAGAACTTCGAGTCCATCCACAATCACTCGGCCTATGCACTGATCGAGCGGGACAAGACCAAGGATTAGGGAGCTACTGGTAGGATGGGTGGAGCGTAGCGATACCCATCGTTGACCGGGATGATTGATGGGTATCGCTGCGCTCCACCCATCCTACGCAGCTGCCGTTTCCGGCTCTTGAAATACCCTCCTTCCATCCCCATCTCCCCCGCATCTTGAATCAACCCCGCAACAGGAGAAAACAATGACCGAGAACACCACCGCCAGCCGCGAAACGCTGGGCTTCCAGACCGAAGTCAAACAGCTGCTGCACCTGATGATCCACTCGCTGTATTCCAACCGCGAGATTTTCCTGCGAGAACTCATTTCCAATGCCTCCGACGCCTGCGACAAGCTGCGCTTCGAGGCGCTGCACAACGATGCGCTGTACGAGAACGCTTCCGACCTCAATATCCGCGTCAGCTTCGACAAGGATAAGCGCACGCTGACCATCGCCGACAGCGGCATCGGCATGAACCGCGACGAAGTGATCGCCAACCTCGGCACCATCGCCAAGTCCGGCACGCGCGAGTTCTTCGGCAAGCTTTCCGGCGACCAGAAGAAGGACGCCAACCTCATCGGCCAGTTCGGCGTGGGCTTCTATTCCGCCTTCATCGTGGCCGACAAGGTGTCTGTGCTGACGCGCCGTGCGGGCGAGAAGGCTGACCAGGGCGTGCGCTGGGAATCCGACGGCGGCGGCGAGTTCTCCATCGAGATGGTGGAGAAGGCGGCACGCGGCACCGAGATCACCCTGCACCTGCGCGAAGGGCAGGACGACCTGCTGGCCGGCTACAAGCTGCGCGAGATCATCAAGAAATATTCCAACCACATCGTCCAGCCCATCCTGATGCAGAAGGAAGAGTGGAAGGACGGCGGCTATGTGACCACCGACGAGGACGAGACCGTCAACCAGGCCTCGGCACTGTGGGCGCGCAGCAAGAACGAGATCACCGAAGAGCAATATAAGGAGTTCTACAAACACGTCGGCCACGACTTCGACGACCCGCTGGCCTGGACGCACGCCCGCGTCGAAGGCAAACAGGAATATACGCAACTGCTGTATATCCCCGGCCGTGCGCCGTTCGACATGTACGACCGCCAGGCGCGCCACGGCATCAAGCTCTATGTGCGCCGCGTGTTCATCATGGATGATGCCGAGCAACTCATGCCGCAATACATGCGCTTCGTGCGCGGCGTGGTGGATAGCGCCGACCTGCCGCTGAATGTCTCGCGCGAAATATTGCAGGAATCGAAAGACATCGACGCCATCCGCAAGGGCTGCACCGGCAAGGTGCTGGGCCTGCTGGCCGACATGGCCGAGAACGACCAGGAGAAATACGCCAAGTTCTGGGGCGAGTTCGGCCAAGTGCTGAAAGAAGGCGTCGGCGAAGATTTCGCCAACAAGGACAAGATCGCCGCCCTGCTGCGCTTCGCGACCACCAAGGCCGATACGGCGGAGCAGACCGTGTCGCTCAAGGACTACATCGCGCGCATGAAGGACGGTCAGGAAAAGATCTACTACGTCACCGCCGACAGCTTCAACGCCGCCAAGAACAGCCCGCACCTGGAAGTGTTCCGCAAGAAGGGCATCGAAGTGCTGCTGCTGTCCGATCGCGTGGACGAGTGGGTGGTGAGCAACCTGCACGAATTCGAGGGCAAGCAACTCGTGTCCGTGGCCAAGGGTGGCCTCGACTTGGGCGTCGCTGGAAGACGAAGCCGAGAAGCAGGAGCAGGAAAAGCAGGCCGACGAGTTCAAGGGCCTGACCGACAAGATCAAGGCCAGTCTCGCCGACAAGGTCAAGGAAGTGCGCGTCACCCACCGCCTCACCGACAGCCCCGCCTGTCTGGTGGCGGACGAGCACGACATGAGCGGCAACCTCGCGCGCCTGATGAAGGCCGCCGGGCAGAAAGCCCCGACCTCGCAGCCCATCCTCGAGATCAACCCCGCGCACCCCGTGGTGCAACGGCTCAAGGGCGAAGAGAAACGCTTCGACGACTGGGCGGCGGTGCTGTTCGATCAGGCGCTGCTGGCCGAAGGCGGCCAACTCGATGACCCGGCTGGGTTTGTGAAGCGGGTGAACCAGTTGATGCTGGAGATGAGTGTCTGAGTGGTTTGAAACTCGGGAGTCGGAAAAGGAACGGGCACCTGAGGGTGCCCGTTTTGTTGTGCTTTGTCAGAATCTGAAAATCAATGGCTACTGAATCATATCCCGGATTCTGCACATCCAGCCGCGAACCTCACCTTGTGGGTCTCGTTCATGGAGCCTGGCTGAGGTCATCAATGGGAATGCATGTTCTGCTAACCGGATCTTTGCATTCGTATCGCGTAGCACCCCATCGTATCCTTGGCTAGTAGAGTAAGCCTCCGCAAATCGTCTTGGTGTTGCCTTTCCATCGGTGGGATGGTCCGTAACTTCTATCACTACGTTGAAGGCATCGCGAATCGCATCAGAATGAAGGTAGCTCTCAATTTCGTGCTTTGTTGTCTGCACGGCCCAAGATCCGTCTTGTCGTGCATTCACCTTGGTTGCTGCCTCAGCGTAGCTGGCAACATCGCGGTCGTAGATGTGCGCTTCTTTTTTGTTGAGTGCGCGCAAGTAATTTTCATCGACCCAATGTTTCAAGTTGCCCCCACCCAGCACAATAAACGCAACTCGTTCGTCGTTTTCTAGATTTGGCAATGAGCTGTCTTCTGCATGTAGCGCCTTGCTGAGTGCCTTGATTGCGGCAACATCGGTGGGGCCTTCCACGCACAGCAACATCTTGACCCTACTATCAGGTGTTACTCCAAGAGTTTTCGCAACTGCACCGAAAACGTCGGCACCGGCTTGAATTTTAGGCTTTCCGGCTGTGGCATCTCGGAAAATAAATCGGATACTGTCGCTGGGTAGATCGGAGGCAAACCCTGGGTTGTGAGTTGTGAGAATGACCTGGCATCCAGCTTCGGTGGAAAGTGATTTGAACGACTCAATGAGTATTCGTTGATTGTTTGGGTGTTGGGCAGTTTCGGGCTCTTCGATTGCATAGATGATGCTGCGACGATTGCTGGACTTGAGTAGGCGTTTTGCCTCGGCTTTGAAAAAACTAACAAGAACCAGCCTCCTCACGCCGCTGCCACGTTTATTCAGTGGAATGCCAGCATCAGTGTTAAGCGCGACAGAGAATAATCCTTGCCACTTTGCGGCAGTAGGTGGAGTGAATTCCGGTGTCAACTCGCTGGCTAACATAGGGTCTATGGTTTTCAGTTCTGCATGCGTGTTTTTGGCGATTTCTTCTGCCTTTTCTTGGACACGCTGCTGAATCTTTGCGATATCTACTTGGACTTCGGCTAATGCAGCGGCGACTGCCGCCTTCATTGGACTTTGTACCTCATTATCAGAATCCTTGCTGCTTCTGTCGCTTTGGAAGAGGGCGAACATTGGAAGGTAACCCTCGATCTGATCCCAGACTCTCTTGGCATCTTCCTTGGCCTTGCTGACTGGAATTGCGGTTTCCACTAGTTGTAAATCGGTTGCGGCGGCCCAGATTGCCTTGCGCATGCCAGGGTTTCCCTTCATCGGCACATCCAGCTTCAGTTCTTTTACCTTCGCTTGCAGGTCTTTTTCTTTGAGCTCGAGGAGGTTTTGAAAACCGGGGGCAGAAGGGTGATTGGCAACCACGAAGATTTCAACCGAGGGCTTCTTGTTTTCGCAGTCATAAACCTTTCTGAGCTTCAAGGTTCCCGTGTTCGTTAGCAGGTATTCCTCTGCAAGAGTTGTTTCAGCCCCGGCATCTAGGTTGAGCGAATTCGGGTAGTCAGTAAACTCACAAGTGATTTCGACCTTGTCGCTGTCGCCGTGTACATTTGCGTCGCCCTGTTCAATTGAAACGATGCTGTTGTTGAAAAATATCTCCAAGGCTTCCAGAACTGATGATTTACCAATATCGTTTCGACCAACAAAAGTAGTGAGATCACCAAAATCAACGTTGATTTCATCCGCATAACAGCGGAAGTTTTTTAGCGTAACAGCCTTCAAGCGCATTTATCTCTCCCTTAAGAACTGGATGTAACTATTTTCTTCAAATTGCAGAAAAGTTGCCGGAGTCGTTTTTTATCATCACGGAATGTTCAGCCCGATTCTGACACAGGCGAATCTCCCAACCAAATAGGTTTGTTTCGTGGCGACAAGCAGCAAAGCCAATTAAAATGCGCCCTCATCCTTCGCTGAATCGCCATGAAACCCATCGCCATCTTCCGCCATTCACCCACCGAAGGCGCAGGCCATTTCGCGCTGTTCCTCACTCAGCACGCTATCCCCTGGCAGATGATCTACATCGACCAAGGCGATGCCGTGCCGGAGGATGCCAGTGCGTTCAGCGGTCTGGTGTTCATGGGCGGGCCGATGAGCGTCAACGACGATCTGCCGTGGATACCCAAAGTGCTGGCGCTCATCCGCGATGCCCATGCGAAGGACATCCCGCTACTCGGCCATTGTCTCGGCGGCCAGCTCATGTCCAAGGCGCTGGGCGGCGTGGTGACGAAGAATCCGGTAAAGGAACTCGGCTGGGGAGCGGTGCAGGTGGCCGATAACGCCACAGCCCGCGAATGGTTCGGCGACATCGGGCAGTTCGATTCCTTCCACTGGCATGGCGAGACTTTCTCGCTGCCGCAGGGCGCGGTGCATCTGCTGTCCAGTCCTTATTGCACCAATCAGGCCTATGCCATCGGCAAACATCTCGCCATGCAATGCCATGTCGAGATGACAGAGCGCATGATCGAAGACTGGTGTCGGGTCGGCGCGGATGAGATCACCGCCAATCTCAAGAGTCCTGCCGTGCAAACCGCAGAGACCATGCAAGAGCAGATGCGCGGCAAGCTGCCGCAACTCCATCGCGTGGCCGAACAGCTCTATCGCCAATGGCTGCAAGGCATGGACAGATAAGCGTTCAAAAGAGGCGGGTCAACAAGGGGCGCTTTGCGCCCCTTGTTGTTTTGTAAACCATGGATTACGATGCGAACATGAATCAGTTCATCGCAACCGATACTTATAGTGATTGGTTTTCCTCATTGCGCGATGTGCAAGCCAGAGCGCGGATCAATGCCCGCTTGCGCCGGGCAGAGTTGGGCAACTTCGGCGATTGCGAACCTGTGGGTGAAGGCGTTTCCGAAATGCGCATCCATCATGGGCCGGGCTATCGGGTCTATTGGGTGCAAAGAGGGCAGGAGATATTCATCCTGCTTGCTGGTGGCGATAAATCCACCCAGGCGAAAGACATCAAGACCGCGCTGCAACTGGCGCGCAAACTGAAGGAGGCGACATGAGTACAGTCAAATTACGCAAATGGGATGTGGTCGAGCATCTGAAAACGGAAGCAGACATGGCGGCCTATCTTGAGGCGTGTCTGGAAGAAGACGATCCTGCGCTCATCACCGCTGCTTTGGGCGACATCGCCCGCGCCAAGGGCATGAGTCAGGTCGCCCGAGATGCGGGAATCAGCCGCGAGGGTCTGTACAAAGCGCTTTCCAGCGAAGGCAATCCGGAATTCGCCACGGTGCTGAAAGTGGTGAAGGCGCTGGGCCTGAAGTTGCACGCGACGGTGTAAGAATCATGACCTACGTCGTCGCCGAGAACTGCATCCGCTGCAAATACACCGATTGCGTGGACGTGTGCCCGGTCGATTGCTTTCGCGAGGGCGAGAACTTCCTGGTGATCGATCCGGACGAGTGCATCGATTGCGCGCTGTGCGTGCCGGAATGTCCGGCGGGTGCGATCTATGCCGAAACCGATCTGCCGGAAGGCCAGCAGCAGTTCATCGCGCTCAACGCCGAACTGGCCAAGGTGTGGAAGCCCATCGTCGAGAAGAAGGATGCGCCTGCCGACGCGGACGCATGGCTCAACGTGAAAGACAAACTCAAGCTGCTGAAACGGTGAGTGCATCGGCCGTCTTCTTCGATCGCATCGCCCGGCGCATCCTGACCGCGCGGGCGGCTGCACAGCCCGACCTGCGCGGCACCGTCGTCCTCCTTCCCAACTACCACGTCGCACAACCGCTGGCGCAGGCGCTGATGCGCGTGGCGCAGCGGCCCGCGCTGCTGTTGCCTCAGATGGTCACCCTGAACGAATGGGCGCAAAGTGTGGCGCTGGACGCGCCCGTCGTCACCGACAGCCAGCGCAGCGCCCTGCTGTATCAGCACCTGCGCCGGCAACAGTGGTTCGACAACGCCGACCTGTGGAGTATGACGCAGGAGCTGCTCAAGCTGTTCGACGAACTCACCCATTCCCTGCGCGAACTTCCGCGTGATGCCGAGACGTTCGCGCTCGCGGTGCAGCAGGCCTACCAGGCCCGCCAGAACAGCACGCTGCAACTGGAATCACGGCTGGTGTTCGAGCTGTGGCATGCGATGCAGAGCGGCACCGAGCTGGATGCGGCGCGCGCCTACCAGCAACGCCTGGCGACGCTGGCTGCACAGGCAAGGCAGCCGATGTTCGTGCTGCGCACCTCCGACTGGAATGCGCTGGAGCAGCGCTTCCTTGAAGAATATGAGCGGCGTGCGGCGGTAAAGGTGTTCGACCTGCGCGAGATGCAGGCCCTCTCCCCTAGCCCCTCTCCCGCAAGCGGGCGAGGGGAACTGTTTGGCTCCCCTCTCACATTTATGGGGGGGCTGGGGGAGAGGGCGAGCGCCCCGCGCTTCTTCGCCGCAACATCGCTCGAACAGGAAGCCCGCGCCGCCGCCATGCAGGTGCGCCGCTGGCTGAACGAGGGCAAGCGCGACATCGCCATCGTGGCGCAGGACCGCGTGGTGGCGCGGCGGACGCGGGCCTTGCTGGAGCGTGCCGAAGTGCTGGTGGCGGACGAGACCGGTTGGACCTTCGCCACGCTGTCGGTGAGCACGGTGCTGGAGCGCTGGCTCACCGCGCTGCAGAGCGACTTCTACCATCACGACCTGCTCGACCTGCTCAAGTCGCCGTTCATCTTCGCCGACATGGCGGCGGGCGAGCGCAAATCTGCCGTGTATCAACTGGAGCAATTGCTGCGCAAACAGGGTGTCGTCGCCGGGCTGGAAAAGTTCATGGCGCTCGTCGGGCATGAAGTGGCCTTGCACCAGCCGCTGGCGCGTCTGCGTCAGGCGGCAGCATTGCTGGAGCAGAACAAGAAGAAGACTTTGACGGAATGGCTCACCGCGTTGCGCGAGAGCTTGCACGTGCTCGGCATCGACAGCGGACTGCAACAGGACGATGCGGGGCAGCAATTGCTGACGGCGCTTGCGACCTGGCAGCAGGAGTTGGCGGCAGATGATGGCCGCTATCGCTTCGCCGAATGGCGGCGCTGGCTGGCGCAGCAACTGGATACCGAGACCTTCCGTGACAGCAGCATCGACAGCCCGGTGCGTTTCACCCATCTGGCGGCCACGCGCTGGCGTGCCTTCGATGCCGTGCTGCTGCTGGGCTGCGATGCCGACCATCTGCCCGGCGCGGCGGACGGCGGGCGCTGGTTCAACGATGCCGTGCGTAGCAGCCTGGGCTTGCCGACGCGCGATACCAATGCCGCGCGGCAACGCGACGACCTGCTGGCGCTGCTGGCACTGAACGACTGCGTGCTGGTCACCTGGCAGAAGGACAGGAACGGCGAAGCCGGTCTGCTCAGTCCGTATCTGGAGATGCTGCGCGACCTGCACGTGCTCACTTACGGCGACGACCTGGGCGAGCGCGAGTTGCCTGGTTATCTCGCGGCAGAGGAAGCACGCACTGTCGCTCTGGCGCAAGCCGCGCAGCCGGCACCGGCAGTCGTGCCCGCAATCGTGCCCGCAGGCGTGTCCATCAGTGCCTACAACTCGCTGGTGGCGTGCCCCTATCAGTTCTACGCGCGCCACATCCTGCGCCTGAACGAACTGGACGAAGTGCAGGAGGGCATCGAGAAGCGCGACTACGGCGAGCGCGTGCACGAGATCCTGCAGCGCTTCCACGGACGCTACCCGCAGGTGACCGGGCATTCCGCCGAGGAGATGGAAGCCGCCTTGCGCCAGATCAGCGAGGAAGTGTTCGCCGACCTGCTGCAGCAGGATTTCGCGGCACGCGCTTGGCTGGCACGCTGGTACAAGTCGCTGCCAGCCTATCTCGAATGGCAGGGTGAGAATGAGGCGCAGGGTTGGCGCTATGCCGAGGCGGAGAGCAAGTTCGACTGGGAGCTGGAAGGAGTGCGCCTGCGCGGCCGCATCGACCGGCTGGATGTGCGGGCAGATGAGAAGCTGGTGCTGGATTACAAGACGCAGAGCGAGCAGGTGCTGCGCAACAAATTGAAAGAGCCGGGCGAAGACGTGCAGCTCGCGTGCTATGCCTACGCGCATGAGGCGGCCGATGCCGCGTTCATCAGCATCGAGGATGGCAAAGTGAAGCGGGTGGAACCCAAGGGCGATGTCCCGCTGCTGGCGCAGCTCAATGCCGAGCGCCTGGTGCAGGTGATGGAGCGCATCCGCGGCGGAGCGGGATTGCCCGCGAACGGTATCGATGCGGTGTGCGGGTATTGCGAGATGCGCGGCGTGTGCAGAAAAGGGGAGTGGGCATGACCAACCGTATCGCCCTCGACCCCAAACGCAGCGTCGTCGTCGAAGCCTGCGCCGGCAGCGGCAAGACCTGGCTGCTGGTGTCGCGCATCGTGCGCCTGCTGCTGGACGGCGCGCAGCCGTCGCAGATCCTCGCCATCACCTTCACGCGCAAAGCGGCGCAGGAGATGCAGGCGCGCTTGCAGCTGTGGCTGCGCGATCTGGCGATGGGTGACGATGCAGCGGTGCGCAAGTTCTTCGCCGAGCGCGGCGTGGAGAGCCTGAGCGATGCGCAACTGCAGCGCGCCCGCAGCCTGTATGCCAGCGTGCTGCTGGCCCAGCCCGGCATCACCATCAGCACCTTCCACGGCTGGTTCATGCAGGTCATGCAACGCGCGCCGCTGAACGCGGATGTCATGCAGGGATCGTCGCTGCTGGAGCGCGCGGGCAGCGAGCAGGAAGAGGCGTGGGAAGAACTGCTGGAGCAGATGCGCAAGCAACCGGACAGTCCCGAGGCGAAGTACATGCAATGGCTGTTCGGCGAATGCGGCCTGTTCACCACGCGCAAGCTGCTGTTCAACTTCCTCGGCAAACGCGCCGAGTGGTGGGCGTACACCTCCCATCTACCCTCGCCCACACGCGGGGGAGGGGGAGAGCATGCGCTGGCATTCGCGCTCGACAATCTGCGCACCGACCTCGCCGTGGACATGGAATTCGATCCAGTCGCCGACTGGGGCATGTGCGGCAACAGCGAGGAGGTGCTGTTCGCCTTCGTGCACCAGCTGGCCGGCAACGGAACGCAGACGCAGAAAGACAAGGCGAGCGAGATGGAGCGAGCCTGGACGGACACTGCTCCGGAGGCGCGCTTCGATCAGATGTGGCCGCTGCTGTTCACTCAGGCTGGCGAGCCGCGCAAGATGAAGGCCACCAAGAACCAGAACGCGGATATCTTTGCGGTCGCCCTGAATAACCTGCAGGCCAGCCTGCAGGATGTGCGCGACACGCAGGCCGAGCAGCAGGCCTATCGCCTGAACGAAGCGGTGCTGCATTGCGGCGTGGCTTTCCTTGAGCGTTACCAGGCGCTCAAGGCGCAGAAGCAGCAGATGGACTTCTCCGACCTGGAATGGCAGCTGTGCCGTCTGCTGCAGCAGAGCGAGCACGCCGAGACCATGCAGTACAAGCTCGACAGCCGCTACCGCCATGTGCTGCTGGACGAGTTCCAGGACACCAACCCGCTGCAATGGCAGATATTGCGCGCGTGGTTCGATGCGGCGGTGGCGGTGGAATCGCAGCCCACCGTGTTCGTCGTCGGCGATCCCAAGCAATCCATCTACCGCTTCCGCCGCGCCGATGCGCGCCTGTTCGGCGTGGCGCGCGAATACCTGAACGAACATTTCGCGGCTGCGACGCTGGGCAACAGTCTCACGCGGCGCAACGCGCAGCCGGTGGTGGATGCGGTGAACGCCGTGTTCTGCGAACAGCCGGACGGCTTCGAATTCGTCGAGCACCAGACGCACCAGAAGGAATTGCCGGGTCATGTACTGGTGCTGCCGCTCGCGACCATCAAAGAGACGCCCCCTCTCCCGCCTGCGGGAGAGGGTTGGGGAGAGGGGATATGCGAAACGCCACATCTGCGCGACCCGCTCACCACGCCGAGAGAAGAAGCAGGGGAGGGCGCGCGCCACAAGGAAGCGGCGCAATTTGCCGAACTGCTGAAGACCATCACCAGCGACTGGTCAGTGCACGATGAAGGAGCGGAGCGCCGCGCCACCTAGGGCGACATCATGGTGCTGGTACGCAGCCGCACCCATCTGCAGATCTACGAAGAGGCGTTGCGCGCGAAGCACATCCCCTTCATCAGCTCGCGCCGCGGCGGCCTGCTCGACACGCTGGAAGCGGAAGACGTGCAGGCGCTGCTGCTGTTCCTCATCACTCCTTTCGCCGATCTTGCGCTGGCACAGGTGCTGCGCACGCCGATCTTCGCGTGCAGCGACGCGGACTTGATGCGCCTCGCACAAGTTACTCCCTCGCCCCAACGGGGAGAGGGTGGGGGAGAGGGGATGAAAACAAGTTGGTGGCAACGCCTGCAGCACCTCGCCGAACCATCTCCCGCGCTACAACGCGCCGCCGACCTGCTGCAGCGCTGGCTCGCTCTCGCCGACAAACTTCCGGTGCACGACCTGCTCGACCGCATCTATTTCGAGGGCGACGTACTGGCGCGCTACAGCGCCGTGCTGCCGCCCGAGATGCGCGCCAAAGTCACCGCCAACCTGCACGCCTTCATGGAGATCGCGCTCTCGGTGGACGCCGGGCGCTATCCCAGCCTGCCGCGCTTCCTGCAGGAGTTGCGCGAACTGCGCGACAGCACCGACGACGCGCCGGACGAAGGCAAGCTGGGCCAAGCGGGCGACGCAGTGCGCATCTACACCGTGCACGAATCGAAAGGTCTGGAAGCGCCCATCGTCTGGCTGCTGGATGCGAACGCGGCAAAGAACAACAAGGACGGCAACGACGTGCTGCTCGACTGGCCGACGCACGAACCGCAGCCCCTGCATTTCTCCCTCTACACCGACCAGGCCTCGCGCGGCAGGAAGCGTGCGCCGCTGTTCGAACTGGATGCCGCGCAGCAGGCGCGCGAAGAGATGAACCTGCTCTACGTCGCCATGACCCGCGCGCAGCAGGCGCTCATCGTCAGCGGCAACAGCAAGGGCGAAGAAAAGGAAGAGAAGAAGAAAGCGCCATCGTGGTACGACCGAATCGCAGCGGTGGCTGATGAATTGCCAAATCCACTCATCAACATTTCCCCTCGCCCGCGGGCGGGAGAGGGGCAGGGGAGAGGGGTGGTGGAGGAAGTATTAGAACTTCCCTTAATTCTCCCCACCGGCAAACGCACTACCCGCAACACCGCACAACAACAGCGCGGCATCTGGCTGCACGCGCTGCTGCAACACCTCACCGAAATCTCCCCTCGCCCGCAAGCGGGAGAGGGGCAGGGGGAGAGGGGCGAACTTCAGCAGCGCCTCAGCATTCCATCATCTGAAATGGACTCCCTCTGGCAACAAGCCCACCACCTGCTCACCCTGCCCCAACTCGCCCGCTTCTTCGATTCGCAGCAATACCGTACTGCCTGCAACGAAATGCCCTACATCAACGCCAAAGGCGAACTGAAGCGCATCGACCGTCTGGTGGAATTCGACGACGAGGTGTGGGTACTGGATTACAAGCTGGGGGACAGCGAAGACGCCGCACGTTACCGTGCGCAGATGCAGGAATACCGTGCGGCGATGCAATCGGTGTATGCGGGCAAGGCGGTGCGCTGTGCGCTGGTGTTTGCGGATGGGATATTGGTTGAAGCGAGTTAGAGATGTAGGGCGGGTTAGCGCAGCGTAACCCGCCGGATGGTTGGACGCATTACGCCTTGCGGCTAATGCGTTAATGCGTGGCGCTCATTTGTTTGATAGCTCGCACTCTTGTTTGAATACTTCGAGATTCGCCAAATGCGGTGTCGGTGTCCAAAATATTGCACCACAACGAATGGTCTCCATACACCTGGACTTCCTGATCGGGTCTTGTGCGCGATTGGGTCGATTAAGACAATCCTGGTACTGCTGGTAGCACGCATTGCCTTCCGCCAAGCCCATTTTCTTTAGAAGGGCATGTTCCACCAATTCGCACCGAGTATCCCGTGCTTCAGCGGCCAACGCGATGAGCGTTCCGAAAATCACGATGAACACTTTCAAATTGAGAGTGAGTAAGGAGTCAGTCATTTTGTTGATCTTACGTTCAATGACGATTGATTGAGTGAAAGTATAAGTGTCAGCTTCATTTCTTCATAGTGCGCCGGCTATCTTGTGCAAGCTAAGCTTGCCTCCTTAGCGAAAGCGTCAGCCTGAACCTCGCAACCGGCTCATCGCTCAATGACGGAACAGTGCGACCACCTTCGCGATCTCCTGCCCCTGACAACAGCAAAACTCCACGTCACCTTCTGCGCGTTTAAGGAACTCGGCGCTGAAGTCTTTGAAGACCAGCGAGATGAGTTCGGGTTGTTGTTTGACCAGGTGCATGGCGAGGGACCCTGCCGCACAGTCCGCGCCCACGCTGAGCGCGCCGAAGTACATCGAGTCGCGCTGGCAAACCGCGTGGCAAACCGGGTCAGCCTCGGGTTTTCCAATACCCCGGTCTTCTGCGCTGGTGTGCCAACGCAATCACCTGCAGTTCCTCAGGTTTGATTCGGTACACGAGGTTGTATGGAAAGCGACGCAAAGGGAAGCGTCTTGCAGTGCCGCGCCAAGGTGCGCCTAGTTCCGGGTTGTTGGAAAGGGAGTTGAGAGCGCGCTCGAATTCGGCGATGAGTGCCAAGCCAAGTGCGTGGTCTGCGCGTTCGGCATAGAACTGTGCAGCTTTTCGAAGTTCTTCCGCTGCAGCCGCTACGACGGTTACTTTCACTTCAAGGTGGCACGTGCGTTGGCGATGACTTCCGCTGCGGGAATCAGTTGGGCGGTGCCTGCTTCGATTTCGGCGATGCGCCGTTCAACCTCCGCTCCCCAGGCATCGTCGATTTCGCTGTCTTCATCCAGGCTGGCGATGAGGTGTTCGGCGAGTTTGGCACGTTCGGTGACACTGAGCTTGAGTGCTTCGGATTCGATGGTTTCAAATGTGGTTTGCATTTTTTCGCTCCCGATGGGGGAATCTGGCGGTCACTTTAACGGCTCCTCTAAATGGGCGCAACCGGTTCAGTTTTCTTGATCGTGAAGCATGAGGTAAGCAAAGGCCGAGTCGAAATCCTATGCCCGCTTCTTCAGCGAAAGCGTCAGCCTGAACCTGGCAACCGGCTCGTCACTCAATGATGGCACAGTGGCAACGACCTCTACCTGCCTTTCGACTCTCTTATCCGATGCCGCTGCTTGGGCGACCAGCTCCGCGATCTCCTGCCCCTGACAACAGCAGAACTCCACGTCACCTTCGGCGCGTTTGAGGAATTCTGCGCTGAAGTCTTTGAAGACCAGCGAGATGGGTTCGGGTTGTTGTTTGATCAGGTGCATGGCGAGTGTCCCTGCCGCACAGTCCGCGCCCACGCTGAGCGCGCCGAAGTACATCGAGCCGAGGTGGTTTCTGGTCCTGCGTCGCAAGGGGATTCTGACGACCACCCAGTACATCGAGATTTCTACCACCGTGGGCCTGACGTAGGCCAGCATGGGAATTTTGGTGAGCCCGAACAGACGCAGAGCGATGGTCGCTCGTGTCTGTTCGGAGACCAGTTTGCTAAGCCAATTCATGTCTTACTTCCCGCTCATCCTCTTGGCGAACGAGACCGCGTATGCCGGCGAGCGGAAGAGCAGGATGGGATCGTTGGTCGGTGCGATTCCGTCCGCCATGACCAGAGGATCGAAGTTGATCTTCTCGCAGCTGCCTTCCTTCTGCGACATGGCGGAGGAGATCGTCAGGGTTCCAACCTTGATGGTCTTGCGCGTCTCGGGCCAGGCTATCGTCGGGTTGTCCTCGGTGTCGCCCGGCTCGCCAAGGGTAACCAGCATGTCCCAGCGCACCGGCCCTTGTTTGGTCCGCTGTATCAATGCCTGCTCAAGGAAATTCGGGGGCGAAGATTTGAGTTCGTCATCGGTCAGCCGTTTTTCGCCATCCCGGGGAACGAAGCGCCAACGCACCAGCGTGGTCTTGTCGGCGCGATTGATGAACTTGAAGGTGTGGATGCCGAAGTACGCGCTGCTGGCATAACTCGTTGGCGGGTTGTTGTTGGCCAGAAACGTCGCCTGCGCCAGGTTGTCGGGATGGCTTGCCTTGAAGGCTTTGATCTTCTCCGGGTCCGGCTTGCCTGTCGCGGGGTCCGGTTTGGTGGCGATCATCAGGTCGAGAAACGTCTTTGGCTGTGCCGCACCGAACACCGGCGTGTTCAGCATCGTCATGTGCTGCAAGCTGCCACCGGGTAGTTTGAATTCCAGTGCCATGCCGCGCGGACTTTTCGCCGTATCGGGCGCCTTGGGATTGCCGCCGGCCAGCGAGAAGCGTGCGACGACTGGCACGGGCTTGCCCGAGAACAGCGCAGAACGCGAGTAGGCTGCGGCTGCGGACGTGCCGACAAACTCTCCGGCCGCGCAAGTGCCTTTGGTGTGATTGCGGCGTTCGCCGGGCGTTACGCCAAAAGTGTCCTCGATGGCCGTCACCGCCTGGTCTGCCGTCACTTCGTTGGTTGCTGCCACGCAGTGTGGCGCGCTGACGGTCAGGGCCCCGGTCAGCAGCCATTTCAGCAAATTGCGTTGATTGGTATCCATATCAGTTCCTTTCCTTTGGTTAAAGAACTAAGCGACATCAACTGCTCTGGTAATTACGCCCGGGAGGGATCCACGGGTTTCTGCGGGTAATGCGACGAGATGACGGTGATACGAAATCCCCCGCTTGCGATAAGGCACTGAAGGACTTGTGGCCATGGGGATTAAATACGGCTTCCACTCTAAACACTCCCCTATATGGGCGCAACCGACACAGCGCCCAGCAGCTACAGAACGAACGTTCTGATAAAATGCGGCAAGTTGATGGCGGGTGCAGATCAAAGTGAAACATGAAGTAGCAAAAGGCCGCGGCGCGACGCTGCAGATCGAAGGGCGCTTCGAGAGCGTGGCGCGCGAACGCATCGACGATGGCTGGGGTACGGCGGATGAGCCACTGCCGCCATTCAGGACCACGGTGACGGTGGAGCAGGCGAGGAGCGTCCTGCAGCGGCAGGATTCGCCCGATCTGCCGTACGAGTATTCGCTCAACGCCTACCGCGGCTGCGAGCATGGCTGCATCTATTGCTACGCGCGCCCTTCGCACGCTTACCTGAATCTTTCGCCGGGGCTGGATTTCGAGACCAGGCTGTTCGCCAAGCCGGACGCGGCCAAGCTGTTGCGCAAGGAACTGGCGAAACCTTCCTATCAGTGTTCGCCCATCGCGCTGGGTTCCAACACCGATCCCTACCAGCCCATCGAGCGCGAGTGGAAGATCACGCGGCAGATCCTTGAGGTGCTGGCGGAGTGCAAGCATCCGCTCTCCATCGTCACCAAATCGGCATTGGTCGAGCGCGACCTCGATCTGCTCGTGCAGCTGGCGCGCGACGATCTGGTGCAGGTGTTCATCTCCGTCACCACGCTGGACGCGGAGATCGCACGCAAGCTGGAACCGCGCGCCTCATCGCCGCGGCGCAGGCTGCAAGCCATACAGCGGCTGAACGAAGCGGGCGTGCCGTGCGGCGTGTTCGTCGCGCCGGTGATCCCTTTTCTCACCGACTCGGAGCTGGAGAGCGTCCTGCAGGCCGCGCATGAACACGGCGCGCGCAGTGCTTTCTATGCCTTGCTGCGTTTGCCGTACGAGTTGAAGGATCTGTTCAAGGATTGGCTGGGCACGCATTACCCGCTGAAGGCGGAGCATGTGATGAGCCGCCTGCGCGAGATGCGCGGCGGGCGCGAGAACGATTCGGAGTTCGGTACGCGCTTCGTCGGCAACGGCCTGTTCGCGCAGTTGCTGTCCAAGCGTTTCAAGCTGGCTTGTGAACGGCTGGGATTGGGCTATCCGGAGACCGAACTGGATGCGTCAAAGTTCGTCAGGCCGAATTTGAGCGGGCAACAGAGTCTGTTCTAGAGACATCCCGCACTTCCGATTCTCCATCCTGCGAAGAAACGGAAGTGCGATTGGTCTGGAAGTTGTAGCTGGCTATATCGCCCCGGCTGGTGCGTCGCTCTTTCGAGCGGCTGTGTTGCCAGATGGGGCCGTCTGGGCCGGTGTTGTCGGAGCGGGAGGCGCGTTGTCGCCATAATAATCCTTGGCGCGGTTGATGTCGGACAGAGAGGGCTGGTAGGTACTCCATTTATCCGTTTCTTTGACTTTGTATCGCAATGTCTTATTTTCGATATCGAACTCATAGAACGGATAAACGCCATTCAGATTGAGCAACATTGCGGGAGTGAAGAACAGAATATCCAATGCCAGCATCCCGCCGTTGAACTTGCGCGGAAGCATTCCGTAGAACGGCTCGCGGCCGGGCAGCACGGCCTTGAATTCGTATTTTCCAAAGGTGGAGACCGGAAAGGATTCGCTTCTTGGCGCAGCGGCAGCCACCTTCTCATCAAGCTTTCCTTCCTTGACCTTTTTGGTGGTCGAATCGTTTTTGATGTGAACCACTGCCTCATTCTGCAGAGACGATATTTTCGCGGTCGTTGAACAGGCAGAAAGAAGCAGTGTGGCAAATGCGGCGAGTAGCAGCTTGGCGTTGATGCGCATGGGTTTCTCTTTGTTGTGTTGATATTGGACCGCGCTTTCTACCTGAAACCGGTCGGACTCACAATATTCTTGAAGGTCTATATATTTGAAGCCATTCCATAACGGAATGTTTAAAAAGGAACTCCAAGCTGATTCGAGCTCTGGCTGTTGCAGAAAAGACAACATCGAGGAGACGACAGATTTGCTTTAGATGCACCCGCCGCAACTTCCGCAGCGCCAATCCTGCTTGTTCACCGCCTGATAGAAATAACGGAAGTGTGCTTCGTCGGCCGGGATGTTGTTCGCTATGAAGAGGCCCGTAAGCCAGTCCAGGTTCGCAATGATCCATTCCTCTTCCTGCAGCCCCTCCGCGTACATCTCGTCGTCCGGGAAGATGAAGCTGTAGATGGCATAGGTTCCCATGTCATGCTCTCTGTGCTCGGAATCGAGCTCCAGTGCCTGCCCAAGGTAGGATATCTCCCATTGGCCGAGACAGATGTTGCTGCCCTTCGCGGTCCACTTGGCGGTGAAGGGGTTGGGCATGGAAGCCGTCATTGCTGTTCGAGCAGGTGCTTTCTTTCCAGGTGGCGCTGCAGGCCATGCACCAGGTTCTGCGTGAGTTCCGCCTGCAGCTCTTCCAGCGGCACGGTGATGCCCTGCTCGATGCATTGCGTGACGCGCAGATCCTCATAACCGCAGGGGTTGATGTTGGCGTATGGCGACAAATCCATGTCCACGTTGAAGGCGAGGCCGTGGTAGCAGCAGCCGTTCTTGATCTTCAGTCCCAGTGCGGCGATCTTCGCGTCGCCGACATACACGCCCGGCGCTTCCTCGCGACCCTCCGCTTTCACGCCGTACTCGGCGAGCAGGTCGATCACGGCCTGCTCCATCAGGCGCACCAGTTCGCGCACGTTGATCTTCCAACGGCGCAGGTCGAGCAGCAGGTAGGCGACGATCTGGCCGGGGCCGTGGTAGGTGATCTGGCCGCCGCGGTCTATCTTCACTACCGGGATGTCGGTGGGGTTGAGCAGATGTTCCGGTTTGCCGGCCTGGCCCTGGGTGTAGGTGGGCGGGTGCTGCACCAGCCAGATCTCGTCCACCGTGTCGGCCGTGCGTTCGGCAGTGAAGCGCTGCATGGCGCGCCAGGTCGGCTCGTAATCGACCATGCCCAGCGATTTGATATGTATGAGGGGATGCATCGTGTACCTCCTACCGGCTTGCCCGCCGGATCACAGAACCATTTTAACCATCGGGTGACTGGTCAGGTCGCGGTACAGGTTGTCGAGTTGCTCGCGCGAGGTGGCGCGGATGGTGCAGGTAAGGCTGATGTACTTGGCGGTGCTGCTGCTGCGCATCTCGATGCTGGCGGCGTCGAAATCCGGCGCATGCACCAGCACCACGGTGGCGATGGCCTGTGCAAAACCTTGCTGCGCCAACCCGAATACCTTGATCGGGAAGTCGCAGGGGTATTCGATGAGGGAGTCTTTCGGGATCGATCATTTGCGCATCACTTCGCGTTTGAATGTCTGATACAGCGGATGCAGCCTGGCGAACATCGCGCCGGGTTTGCCGTTGCCCACCGGCTTGCCGTCGAGCGTGGTGATGGCCAGCACTTCGCGGGTAGAGGAGGTGAGCAACAACTCGTCGGCATTGAACACTTCGGCCTTCGATATGCGCCGCACTTCATGGGGGATGCCGTTGGCGGCTGCGAGCTCGAGGATGACGTCGTAGGTGATGCCGGGCAGCATCAGATTATCCTTGGGCGGTGCGAGCAACTTGCCGTCCTTCACCACGAAGATGTTGCTCGCCGCACCCTCGGTAAGGAAGGAGTCGTCGCGGATCAGGATGGCCTCGGCGCAGCCGGCCTCGACCGCGGCCTGGCGCAGCAGCACGTTGGGCAGCAGGGCGATGGCCTTGATGTCGCAGCGCAGCCAGCGGTTGTCGGCGACGGTGATGCAACTGATGCCGCTCTGCAGCAATTCGGGCGGCGGCGTGGTGAGCGGGTTGCTCAGCACGAATACGGTGGGCGGCACGGGCGGCACGGGGAAGGCATGGTCGCGCTTGGCGACGCCGCGCGTGATGTGCAGGTAGAGGTACTGGTCCTCCGGTGCGTTGCGCTTTATGAGTTCGTCAAGAATATCCGTCCATTCGCGCTCGCTGTGCGGGTTCTTCAGCTTGATGCCGTCCAGGCTGTGTTGCAGGCGCTTGAGGTGTTCCGCAAGGCGGAAGGGGCGGCGCGAATACACGGGAATGACTTCGTACACGCCGTCGCCGAAGATGAAGCCGCGGTCCAGCACCGGCACCTTGGCCTCTTCGATAGGCATAAACTTGCCGTTCAGGTAAACGGTCATGGCTTGCTCCCTACTGGAACAGCAATCGGATGTTGTCCACTCCACGCGAGAATACATTCGCCAGCCGTACGTCGTCCAGCGCAACGACGGGCAGGTCGAGATAGGGTTTGTCATTCAGCATCAGGTGCATGGTGCCGATATGCTGGCCGCGATCGACAGGCGCGAGTATCGGCTGCCGCGTTTCCAGGGTTGCCTTGAGCGCGTCGCGCTGTCCCTTGGGGATGGTGATGTAACGGTCGCTGCGGAAGCCGAGGTTCAGGCTCTTCGAGGTGCCCTTCCAGATGCGCTTGTTGCTGACGGGTTGTTCCTTGCTGTAGAGCTTGATGGCTTCGAAATTCTGGAAACCGTGGTTAAGCAGGCGCTGGCTCTCGCTGCTGCGCAGCTTGTCGGTTGCGGTGCCGAGCACCACCGAGATCAGGCGGCGTTCGTCGCGCTTGGCGGAAGCGATCAGCGAGAATTCTTCTGATTCGTCATAGCCTGTCGCCAGACCGTCGACGAACGGATCCTGCCACAGCAGGCGGTTGCGGTTGAACTGGTTGATGCCGTTGTACTGATATTCGCGCTGCGCGAAGATGAAATAGAACTCCGGGAAGTCGCGCACCAGCGCGGCGGCGATCAGCGCCAGATCGTGTGCGCTGCTGTAGTGCTGTGCATCGGCCACGCCGGTAGCGTTGACGAAATGGGTATCCTTCAGGCCCATCTTTTTCGCTTCGCTGTTCATGGTGTCGGCCAGCGCCAGCTCGTGGTTGGCGAGCGCTTCCGCCAGCACGCGTGCCGCATCATTGGCGGATTGCACGATCAGTCCGCGCAGCAGTTCTTCCACGGTCACTTCCTTCCCCGCGTTCAGGAACATGCGCGCTTCTTCGGTTTGCATGCGGGTGGCGTAAGCCGACGGAATGATGCGTTGTGTGAGCGAGAGCTTGCCCTGCTTGAGCGCGCCGAATACGACATAGACTGTCATCAGTTTGGTCAGATGCGCCGGAGAGACATGCGCGCTTGCGTTCTGTTCAACCAGGAACTGTCCGCTGGTGTAGTCGTAAAGCGCATAGGACTTGGCTGCGACCGCGGGAGATGCGGGGGCTTGCTCCTGAGCGAGTGCCAATGACGATAACAGGGTTAAAAGAAATGTCAGCAAAAACTTCATGGTAGATGAATGAGTTGGTATGGAAAATGGGCCTGCTTGGCAAGCGTTTGAATTATAGCAGGCACGCGGTCTGGCGAGCAGCGGACTAGGTAAAGGTATAGATACTTTCAGGGAGGATATAGGTACGGTCTAGTCCGTACGGCATATTGTTTTCGTCGTCTGCCGGGGATCAAATGCCAACCTCACGGGAACACTCCAAGGAGATGGCAATGCAACTAATCAGCGAAAAGGTCGGCCAGGAAATCGGCAGATTACCGAATCGAATCAACCAGACTCAAAGTTCGACGTCGATAGGGATAGACTTCGTGGACGTGGCGGAGTCGCATGTGCTGTTCTTCGGGCGGGTGAAGGATTTTGTCCACGGCGAGTTGCCGGGAACATTATCCGACATCATCGAATCCGGGCATGACTGCGACCTGGAACAGTGGCTGAAGGGGGACGGCGCATCCCGTTTCGGGCAGTTGCGCGCCTTCGGGCGGTTGCATGAGGCACACGCGGAATTTCACCTTCACGCCGCGGAGGTGCTGACGATGATACAGGCGGGTAGCTGGATATCGGCCGAGAATATGCGCAAGAGCGAGTTGTCACAGGCGCTACGACGGATGCTGATCACGCTCACCGAACTGAACGAGTCCATCAACAGGCAGGTCTGGAGCGTCAGCTAAGCGGACTGGCTTTGCCCGTTCGGAAACTGAACACGATCTTCTCAACACATAGTATGTCTTGCGCCGCCCACTTGCCGTGGGCGGTTTTGTTTTTGGCAGCGATTCAGAGTCCGGACGGGCGCTTCGCCAGCTTGCGCTGCAGGGTGCGGCGATGCATGTTGAGCTCGCGCGCGGTGGCGGAGATGTTGTCGCCGTTCTCGCGCAGTACGCGCTGAATGTGCTCCCATTCCAGCCGTTCCACCGTGGCGGGGTGCGCTTCCAGCGGGACATCGACGCTGGCGTTGTGACCGAAGGCGGCGACGATCTCGTCGGCGTTCGCCGGCTTGGAAAGATATTGCGTCGCGCCCAGCTTGATCGCCTCCACCGCCGTGGCGATGCTGGCGTAACCGGTCAGCACCACGATGCGCGTGGCTGCGTCGAGTTCGTGCAGTTTCTGCACCAGCACCAGCCCGGAGGCGCCGTTCATCTTCAGGTCCAGCACCGCGTATTCGGGCGGGTTGGCGACGGCGAGCGGCAATGCCTGTTCGACACTATCCGCCGCGGTCACCGCAAAGCCGCGCTTGTCCAGTGCCCGCGACAGCACCGTGCGGAACGTCGCATCGTCATCCACCAGCAACAAAGAAGGCCGTTCTGACTGGCTCATGCTGCTCTCCTGCGCTGGGGGATGACCACTTCGGTGGTGGCGCCGCCGCCTTCGCGGTTGGACAGGCGCACGCTCCCGCCCATGCGTTCCAGCGTGGCGTTGGCGAGGAACAGCCCGAGGCCGCGCCCTTCCTGCTTGGTGGTGAAGAAAGCGGAGCCGGCGCGGGCGGCGGCCTCGGAGGTGAGTCCGGGTCCGTGGTCGAGTATCTGCAACACGATGAAGTCTTCGTTCCAGCGCAGCAGGATGTCCATCTCGTCCGGCGAGGCATCCGCCGCATTGTTCAGCAGGTTCAGCAACGCCGAGCGCAGCGCCGGGTCGGCGCGCAGGCGCGGCGAGGGCTGAATGCCCTTGACCTTGAAGCGGTAGCGCACGGTCGGGCGCAGCAACTGCCATTCATCCAGCACGTTGCGGATGAATTCTTCCACCGACAGTTCGCTGCTGGTCTCCTGCGCGTGCGACAGCAGGGAACCGAGGATGCGTTTGCAGTTCTTCACCTGGTCATCAAGAATGTTCAGATATTCCTGCTGTTCCGTCGATGCGCAGTCGTGGCGCATCTCGCCAATGACGACCGACATGGTGGAAAGCGGCGTGCCCAGTTCGTGCGCGGCGCCGGCAGCCTGCGTGCCGAGTGCCACGATGCGCTCGTTGCGCAACGTCTCCTCGCGCACCCTGGTGAGTTGCGCATCGCGTATGCGCACGGCCCGCGCCATCTCCACGGCGAAATACGCCACTACTACGGCGCTGATGAGGAAACCCAGCCACATGCCGAGGACATGCGTGTTGAACGCGTCTTCCAGGGGCGATGCGGCGATGTCTGCAGCAGGTGCCGCCATCTGGTGTTGCGAGTGGTCCATGCCCTGCATCGCAACAGGCTCCTGCTGCGCATGCCCGCCCGGCAATGGCACATACCACACCATCAGCAGGCTGTAGCAGGCCAGCGTCAGCGCCGCCATGCCCCAGGTGTGGCGGCGCGGCAGCGTTGCCGCCGCGATCACCAGCGGCAACAGATAGAGCGAGACGAAAGGATTGGTCGAGCCGCCGCTGTAATAGAGCAGTACGGTCAGTTGCAGCACATCGACGCTCAACTGCAGGAACAACTCGAGATTGCCGACCGGCAAGTCAAGCGACAAGCGCCACCAGGTCAGCGCGTTAACCAGTGTCAGAAGAAACACGGCGCCCAGCATCGGCAGCCAGGCGAAATCGGGGCTGAGGAAACGGTGCACCAGGATCAATGTCGCGAACTGCGCCAGGATGGCTCCGCAGCGCAGCAGGAACAATCGGCGCAAATGCGAATGGCCGGTCTGGGTGGCGAGCAGTGAGGAATTCATGAGGTCGGATTCTACCGGAGTCGCTCTGCGCAAGGGGTGCGGCAATATGTCGCAGGGTCGGCGCAAATATTTTCCATACAATCGGCGCCGGATTTTGACCCTGGAATTTTGCGGAGAATATGTAATGAATATGACGTTGAAAGTGAGCGCCGCGGCTGTTGCGTTGGCGTTGAGCAGCATGGCTCAAGCCGCCGAGACGGCGACCCTGGACGAAGTGGTGGTGACTGCACCGCAGAGCACCGAGCCGCTGACCGTGAAGACCAACCCGAAGAAACCGCGCCAGCCGGTGCCTGCTCACGATGGCGCCGACTACCTCAAGACCATTCCCGGCTTCTCGGTCATCCGCAAAGGCGGCACTGACGGCGATCCGGTGTTCCGCGGCATGGCGGGTTCGCGCTTGAACATCCTGCTGGATGGCGAGCAGATCCTTGGCGGCTGCGGCGGGCGCATGGACCCCCCGACGGCTTACGTCTTCCCCGCTTCATATGACCGCATCACCCTGCTGAAAGGGCCGCAGACCGTGCTGTACGGGCCGGGCAATTCGGCCGGTACCGTGCTGTTTGAGCGCATCATCGATCGTGCCGGACAGGTCGGAACGAAAGCGAATGCTTCTCTCATGCTCGGCAGCTTCGGCCGCAACGACGAAATGCTGGATGCCCAGACAGGCAGCGCAAGCTATTACCTGCGCGCAGGGGGGACGCGTTCGCACGCCGACGACTACAAGGATGGCAATGGCAACGCTGTGCATTCCCGATACACGCGCTGGAGCACCAACGCGGCATTGGGCTGGACACCGGATGACAATACCCGTCTGGAATTGACCGCCGCCAGGAGCGACGGCAAGGCGGCGTACGCGGACCGGGGTGTGGATGGCTCCAAATTCGCCCGCGACAACGTGGGGCTGAAGCTCGACAAACAGCATATGGGCGGATTGCTGGATGGCGTCGAAGCGCAGGTGTACTACAACTACATCGATCACGTGATGGATACTTACAGCCTGCGTTCCAGTGCCACACTCCCGTCGAACATGATGTCGACGATGAACCCGGATCGCAAAACGACCGGTGGCCGCCTGGCAGGCACCTTCCAGCTGGCAGAGGCCAGCCAGTTCAAGCTGGGACTGGACGCACAAAACAACGAGCACACCATTCGTACTGGCGCGGCGCCGGGCTATGCGGGCGACTACACGCTCAAGCCGCGCGTCAAGGATGCGGAATTCAAGAATGTGGGCGTGTTCGGCGAGCTGCGTCAGGATATGACCGAGGCCAGCCGTGTGATCGCGGGCTTGCGCTCGGATAGCTGGCAGGCGACGGATTACCGCGCGACGGTCACTCGCGGGATGACCAGCGTGACGAATCCCACCGCCAACCAGACGCGCAAGGAAACCCTGTCCAGCGGGTTCGCACGCTACGAGCAGGATGTCTCTGCTGCATCGACCGCGTACGTCGGACTGGGGCGTACTGCGCGTGCGCCGGATTACTGGGAATTGTTCAACAAGGAAAGCCTGGACACGGCCAGCGCCTTCAACACCAAGCCGGAGAAGACCACGCAACTGGATGCGGGCCTGAACTACAGTGAAGGTGCTCTGTCCGGATCGGTCGCCGCGTTCTACAGCAAGGTCACCGATTTCAACCTCATCCAGTCCAATGTCAGCAAACCAGCCGGGATGGGGACGGCGCTGGTGACGGTGACGCGCAACGTGAACGCAACGACCTATGGTGCCGAAGCAGGTATGGCATGGCAACTGGCGGAGAGCTGGAAGGTAGACGGCAGCCTGGCGTATGTGCACGGCAGCAACGATACTGACGGCACAGCGCTTGGGCAGATCCCGCCGCTGGAAGCGCGCCTCGGCCTGAACTATGACGACAAGGTGTGGTCGTTCGGCGGCCTATTGCGCGCTGTGGCTGCACAGAACCGTGTCGCGGTGAACCAGGGCAACATCGCCGGGCAGGACATCGGAACGTCAAGCGGCTTCAGCGTGTTCTCGGTGAACGGCGGCTGGCGTGCCAGCAAGACGGTGCAAGTGAGCGCCGGCGTGGACAACGTGTTCAACAAGACCTATGCGGAGCACATCAGCCGTGCCGGCGCCATGGTGAGCGGTTATACGCAAACCACCCGTGTCAACGAGATGGGGCGCAACGCCTGGGTGAAGGCCAACTTCGATTTCTGATCGGTTGATTTGGGCTAGAATGACGCGCTACATCGCAAGGTGTGGCGCTTTTTTATTGAGGAGAAGAGCATGAAAAGGATTCTGTGTGCAGGCCTGTTGGCGATGTCGGCGGCGGTATCGGCCCATGCCGACGAGGTTAAAGTGAGCGATGCATGGGCGCGCGCCACTGCGCCGGGACAGGACAGCGCGATGGTGCAACTGGTCATCACCAGCAAGAAAGACGGGAAACTGGTGGCCGTGTCGAGCAAGGATGCGCAAACAGCCGAACTGCACAGCATGGTGCATGAGGGTGGCATGATGAAGATGCGCCAGGTGGATGCGATCGAGCTTCCGGCCGGCAAGGCCGTGGACCTGGGCGCGGCAGGTTATCACCTGATGTTGATCGGCCTGAAAAAGCCGCTCAAGGAGGGCGCCAAAAGCGAAGTCGTGCTGACTGTGCGTCTCGCAGGCGGCAAGGAAGAGAAGGTCAAGGTGAATGCCGAGATCAGACCGCTGGTCGAGACCGCTCAACATGAGCACATGCATCACTGATTACTGAATTACGATCATTTAGCACTGGAGGCTCAACATGTGGCGCAATCTTTTCTGTGCAGCGGGTCTGTTGTTGGCAGGTAACGCCTGGGCCGGGGCGAACGATGTGATGGTGGACAAGGTCTGGGTGCGCGAGAGCGTGCCGGGCCAGACCTCTTCCACGCTGCAATTGAATCTCTATGTCACCAAGGCTGCGCGCCTGCTATCGGTGAGCAGTCCGGTTGCAGAATCGGGCGAGATACAGGGCGTGGTGATGCACAAAGGCAAGCCCAAGACCGGAACCGTCGACAGCATGAGGCTGGCCGCGCATAGCACTACCCTGTTCGGCACACGCGGCATGTATCTGACGCTGGTCGGGCTGAAGCAGCCCCTGAAAGCGGGCGAGCGCATCCCGGTCGCGCTGGTGCTGGAAGTGGCGGGCAAGCGGCAGACGGTCAACGCCGAAGCAGAAGTGAAGGCGCTGGAGCTGAGTTACCAGCACTACAACAACCCGGACGTGAAAGACCACCGGTAAGGAAGCGTTAACTTCGACGCAAACGGGCGGCTGCATGCCGCCCGTTTTGTTTTTGCATGGGGTAGAATGCGCGCAAATTTTTGAAGGATAGAACCATGCCCTTGTCCGCTGCCACCGCCGCCCAGAAAGCTCATACCCTGTCCGAAGCGCTGCCGTATATCCAGCGTTTCTTCGACAAGACCATCGTCATCAAGTACGGCGGCAACGCCATGACCGACCCCAAGCTGCAGGAAGGCTTCGCGCGCGACGTGGTGCTGCTCAAGCTGGTCGGCATGAACCCGGTGGTGGTGCACGGCGGCGGCCCGCAGATCAACGACCTGCTGAAGAAGGTGGGCAAGCAGGGCGAGTTCATCCAGGGCATGCGCGTCACCGACGAAGAGACCATGGACGTGGTCGAGATGGTGCTGGGCAAGGTCAACAAGGACATCGTCAACCTGATCAACCGCTACGGCGGCAAGGCCGTGGGACTGACCGGGCAGGACGGCGGTTTCATCCGTGCCGAGAAGCTGTTGCTGGAAAGCACCGACGAGCCGGGCAAGATGCTGGACATCGGTCTGGTCGGCGACATCAACAAGATCGATCCGTCCATCATCACCTTCCTGGATTCCGGCGATTTCATCCCGGTCATCGCGCCCATCGGCGTGTCGCCCGATGGCGAGACGCTGAACATCAACGCCGACGTGGTGGCAGGCAAGCTGGCGGAGGTGCTGAACGCCGAGAAGCTGGTGCTGCTGACCAATACGCCGGGCGTGCTGGACAAGAACGGCAAGCTGCTTACCGGACTTACCCCCAAACAGATCGACGATCTGGTCGCGGACGGCACCCTGTCCGGCGGCATGCTGCCCAAGATCGGTTCGGCGCTGGATGCAGCGCGCGGCGGTGTGCGCTCGGTGCACATCATCGACGGGCGCGTGGAGCATGCGCTGCTGCTGGAGATCCTGACGGACGAAGGCGTCGGCACGCTGATCAAAAGCAAATGAGCGAAGCGCGCGTCTGGATCTTCGATCTGGACAACACATTGCATGATGCGACGCCGCACATCTTTCCGCACATCAACCGCAGCATGACGGCCTACCTGCAGGAGCATCTGCAGTTGAGCGAAGATGAAGCGAATGCATTGCGCGTGGATTACTGGCAGCGTTATGGCGCGACGCTCTCCGGCCTGATGAAACATCACGGCACCGATCCGGACCATTTTCTGTGGCACACGCACCAGTTCCCGGATCTGGTGAACATGGTGCTGCGCGAACCGCGCCTGCGCCATGTGCTGAAAGTGTTGCCGGGCAGGAAGGTGGTGTTCTCCAATGCGCCGCTGCACTACGCGAAAGCGGTATTGAAGCTGCTGCATGTGGACGACCTGTTCGACGACGTGTTCGCCATCGAGCATTCGCGCTACCGGCCCAAGCCGCAAATGTCGGGCTTCCTGCGGCTGTTGCGCAAACACCGCCTGCATGCGTCGCAGTGCGTGATGGTCGAGGACAGTGCGGAGAACCTGCAGACCGCCAAGCGTCTGGGCATGCGCACCGTATGGGTGAGCGATGCGCCGCGCGCGCCGAGTTATGTGGATGTGAAACTGCGTGATGTGCTGGAACTGCCTCGCGCATTGGCCAAACTATAAGGGGGAATCATGGCAACAAAACAGCCGGGCGAAAGAAAACTGCAGATCCTGCAGACCGTGGCCGAGATGCTGGAACAGCCCAAGGGCGAGAAGATCACTACGGCGGCGCTGGCGGCGCGGCTGGAACTGTCCGAGGCGGCGCTTGTACCGGCATTTCGCCAGCAAGGCGCAGATGTTCGAGGGGCTGATCGATTTCATCGAGCAGACCGTGTTCGGCCTGATCAACAAGATCGCCACCGAAGAGACGGACGGACTGAAGCAGGCGGAAGGCATCGTCGCCCTGTTGCTGGGGTTCGCCCAGAAGAATCGCGGCATGACGCGGGTGTTGATCGGGGACGCGCTGGTGAACGAGGACGAACGCCTGCAACAGCGCATCAACCAGTTCCTCGATCGCGTCGAGACCACCCTCAAGCAGTCGCTGCGCATCGCCGCCACGCAAGGCTCGCTGGGGGCGGATGACGATGTGGGTGCGCATGCCAACCTTCTGGTGTGCTACGTCGTCGGGCGCTGGAACCAGTTCGGCAAGAGCGGTTACACACGCGACCCGATGGCGCAGTGGCCGCAGCAGTGGCGCATCCTCAAGTAAGGGGATTCCAACAGGCAAACAAAAAGGGCGACACCACGGTGTCGCCCTTTTTGTTTGGATGTTCCTGCTTTAGAAGCGGAAGCCGAGCTTGACGCCGTATGATGCGGTGCCGCCGGTCTTGTCGCCTTCCAGCACGATGTTGGTCACGCCCAGATTCATGTTCAATCCGGCGAACACCTTGCCTTGGGTGAAGCTTTCTCCCGCCAGATTGCCCGTATTGGCGGTGCTGCTGACCCAGACCTGGCCGATGCCCGCGTAGGGTGTGAACATGGCGAAGCCCTTGGAGATGGAGACATCCATGCCCTTGGTGTTGAACGCCAGTTGGTCGACGCCGCTCAGCTTGGTGTAGGAGCCGCGTATCGCCACGGCCGGTGTGGCGACGCCACCGGGCAATACGGCGTAGCGCAACTCCGCACCGAACAGCTTGATGTTGGTAGTGGGGATGGCGGAATAGAAGGCGGCGACGTCGATGTCCAGCGGCAGGCCCTTGGCGATGTGCAGTTTCGGCACGTAGATGTTGCTTATGCCGCTGCCGCCGGTCGCTGTTTTCCAGGCCTGCTCGCTCTTGGTCATCTTGGTCGAAGTGACTTCGATGCCCATGTCGAAACCGGTGATGCCCAGCGGTTCGGCGGGCGTGAGCGGCTTGTAACTCAGGGCGGAACCCAGGTCTTCGGAAAGAGCGCGGAATTCGGCCTGGGCGAGCGCTTGCAGGTTATTGAGGTCGTTTGCCGCAAAAGCGGGCTGGGCGGCGGCGCCCAGGATGCAGAACAAGGGAAGCAGCTTCTTCATGGGGACTCTCTTTCTCGTTGAAAAATAAGGTGCGTCGAATGATATCAGGGCGCACGTGCCTCAAGACAGGGCGGCGGAGATAAAGTTTCACTCACACAACAAACCCGCCGCCGTTGTTGCGCCCCCAAATAAAAGCCGTTATATTCCCGCCCATGCACTTCTCACGCCACATTTCGCAATTGCATTCCACCTTCAGCCTGCTGGCGGCGCTGAAGCTGCGCTCGCGCGCAAACTAAACCCTCCCCCATTAAGTATCAAAGCAGGCGGCTCGGTTGGTGCGAGCCGTGGATGAACAATTGCGATGGAGCATGACATGACAGACAAATTAATCATATTCGACACCACCTTGCGCGACGGCGAGCAAAGCCCCGGCGCGTCCATGACCAAGGAAGAGAAATTGCGCATCGCGCGCCAGTTGGAAAAGCTGGGCGTGGATGTGATCGAGGCGGGTTTCGCGGCCGCCAGCCCGGGCGATGCCGACGCGATCCACAGCATCGCCAAGGTCATCGAGCATTCCACCGTATGTTCGCTGGCGCGCGCCAACGAAAAGGACGTGCGCGCGGCGGGCGAGGCGATCAAGCCGGCCAAACACGGGCGCATCCACACTTTCATCGCCACGTCGCCCATCCACATGCAGCACAAGCTGCGCATGACCGAGGATCAGGTGGTGGAGCGCGCGGTGCAGGCGGTGAAATGGGCGCGCGAATACACCGACGATGTGGAATTCTCGGCCGAGGACGCCGTGCGCTCGGAAATGGAATTCCTGGTGCGCATCTTCGATGCGGTCATCAAGGCGGGGGCGACGACCCTGAACGTGCCGGACACGGTGGGCTACAGCATTCCCCTGTTGTGGGGCGAGCGTTTCCAGCAGTTGATCGCGCGCGTGCCGAATAGCGGCAAGGTGATCTGGTCCACGCATTGTCACAACGACCTGGGCATGGCGTCGGCCAATTCGCTGGCCGCCGTGATGAACGGCGCGCGCCAGGTGGAGTGCACCATCAACGGTCTGGGCGAACGCGCGGGCAATGCTTCGCTGGAAGAGGTGGTGATGGCGGTGAAGACGCGCCGCGATATCTTTACCTGCGACACGAGCATCGATACTACCCAGATCGTGCCGACCTCCAAGCTGGTCTCCAGCATCACCGGCTATCCGGTGCAGCCGAACAAGGCCATCGTCGGCGCGAACGCCTTCGCGCACGAGTCCGGCATCCATCAGGACGGCGTGCTCAAGCACCGCGAGACTTACGAGATCATGCGTGCCGAGGATGTGGGCTGGGGTGCGAACAAGATGGTGATGGGCAAGCACTCGGGCCGTGCGGCATTCCGTGCGCGCTTGCAGGAACTGGGCATCGTGCTGGAAGGTGAAGAGGCCTTGAATGCCGCCTTTGCGCGCTTCAAGGACCTGGCCGACAAGAAGCATGATATCTTTGACGAAGATATCCAGGCGCTGGTGAGCGACGAAGAAGCAGCGCAAGTGAGCGAGCATTATCGTCTGGTGGCGATGGGCGCGCATTCCGAAACCGGGGCGCTGCCGGTGGCGCGCGTGATACTGAGTGTCGGCGGCAAGGAGCGGCAAGCCGATGCGCAGGGCGGCGGGCCGGTGGATGCGACGTTCAAGGCCATCGAGCAGGTCGTGAAGAGCGAGACCGAGTTGTTGCTGTACTCGGTGAACAATATCACCAGCGGTACCGATGCACAGGGCGAGGTGACGGTGCGCCTGTCCAAGGGCGGCAGGGTGGTCAACGGGCAAGGCGCGGATACCGACATCGTGGTGGCGTCGGCCAAGGCCTACCTGAATGCATTGAACAAGCTGGATACCGGGACGGAACGGTCACATCCTCAACTGTGATGGCCTTGTTTGGGAGATATGCGATGAAACGTGCAGCGAAAACGGTGTTGATCGGAGTCCTGTCGCTGGGCAGTGCACATGCTGCCCAGCACGATGCGGAGTCGGGCGTGACCGGGCCGCAAGCGGGTAAGGGGCTCAACAAGGTCGCAGCCGTTCAATCGGCGCAAGCCGCGGGCAAGACCTCCAGAGCGGTTCAAGGCAGGAAATCGAACCGCGCCGCCAAGCGGGATAATGAGGCGAAAGCCGATCCGGTAGCGAAGGACAATCAGGATGGCGCGACGGAGAACCCGTCCAACTCGACCGAGCAATCCGTGCAGCTCAAGGGAGTGCGCGGATAGTTCGGTAGCGTTCGGCGGAGTTCAAGCAGGGCATCGGTTTCGATGCCCTTTTTACTGGCTGTCCTGCAGCAAAGCCAGCGCCTGTGCCGCATCGAGCGCGGGAGTCGGGAAATCATGGCGCACGGTGCGTTCGTCCATGCGCAGATCGAAGCCGTCGCAGTCTATTCCGATCACCAGCCCCTGCGAGGCCGGCCGCGCCGAATTGACCTTGTCGAGCAATGCATCTTCCCCGGCCGCGAGCGGGTGGGGCGGGACGAGATAGTTCTCGGCCTTCACCCAGTGGATGTCGCCGAAGCCGCCGATGTAGCGCAAGGCGCGCGGCACGATGCGATAGAACGAGAAGTCGTGCATGGCGAAATAGGTCTGTGCCTCGGGGAAATAGCGCAAGTAGCGTTTGCCGGCCTGTTCGCGTTCCGCTACCGCGACGGCCTCGCCGACCACGGTGATGCGCCCCTGCGCCTGGATATGCGGGTCTTCCTGATTGTGGGTGATGAGGCTGACGCGCGGATCGTGCTGGATGTTCTTGGTGTGTTCCGCCAGTGTGCTGATGAGGATGAGCAGGCTGCCGTCGTGATCCACCAGGTATGGCGTGATGGAGCCGAACGGGTGGCCGTCGAACTTTTTCGACAGGGTGCAGAGCGCGCCGTAACGATGTGCGCGCAGCAGTTGGCGAGCGGCGCGGGCGGTGCTTTTCGGTTGGGCTTTGTCGGTTATCATGCGTGCATTGTATTCAGTTATGCGATTATCAGGGTATATGAAACTTCCGAAATTGAAGACACCGTATCTGGGCATCGGCGATTCATTCCGCTTCCTGCGCTATGTCACGGTGCGCCTGCAGGATGATCGGTGCACGCAGATGGCGGCGAGCCTGACTTTTACCACGCTGCTGTCGGTCGTTCCGCTGATCACCATCGCCTTGACCCTGTTTTCGGCGTTCCCTGTGTTCAGCGAGTATTCCACGCACTTCAAGGAATTCATCCTGACGAATATGGTGCCGGAGACCGGCGGCAGGATCATTACCCGCTACATGGAGCAATTCACGGAAAGTGCTTCGCGCCTGACCGCGGTTGGTCTGGTGTTTCTGGCCGTAACCGCGATGTTGATGATGCTGACCATCGATAACGCGTTCAACATGATCTGGCGCGTGTCGCGTCCGCGCAGCCTGTTGCAGCGCGTGCTGGTGTATTGGGCGGTGCTTACGCTGGCGCCCCTGCTGGTCGGCGGCAGCCTGTCGCTCACATCCTGGCTGGTGGGCTCTTCGTCCGGCCATGCCCAGCGGATACCTTCGCTCGGCATGGATGTGCTGAAGATCATGCCGCTGCTGATGACGACCGCAGCCTTCACTTTGCTGTTCCGCGTCGTGCCAAACCGCTTTGTACCGATGCGCCACGCCATCATCGGCGGCCTGGTCGCGGCGGTGGCGTTCGAGTCGATGAACCGCGCGTTCGCCTTCTACATCTCGCATTTCCCCACATACAAACTGGTATACGGCGCTTTCGCCAGCGTGCCCATCTTCCTGATGTGGATATATTTTTCCTGGATCACCGTGCTGTTCGGCGCGATTGTCACTGCTTCCCTCTCGCATTGGCGCAGCACCCATTCCCTGCGACTGGACCAGGCGGCAAAGCTCTATTATGCGGTGAGCATCCTCAAGCTCATGCACAAGGGACTGAGCAAAGGCGAGGTGCAGACTCTGCAGGGGTTGTCGCGGCAGTTGCGTATCGGCTACGACGATGTCGAGCGCCTGCTGGACAAGTTGGCCGATGCCAGGATCGTGGGCAAATTGTCCGGAATAGGGTGGAGCATGGTGCGCGCCCCGGAGGCGGTGGAACTGAGCGAACTGCTGAAACTGTTCATGCTGGATACGGCGACCTTGCCGAAGCGCAACGGCGACGGCGACATCAAGGCGTGGTTCAGTGCGCTGGAAAACCGCATGAACGAGCCGCGCGGGACAACCTTGCACGACATATGGAATAAGACGGCATGACGTATTGCCGCTCCTGCACTTTTACGCTTTAATGCGCGCCGCTTGAATTTTTGTCTTACCCAATCACTATAGGAGGTCGTTGTGAAGTTCTTTGAATCCCTGTTTGAAGGCGCCTTGTGGAACAGCCGTTTCGTCGTTCTGACCGCAGTGGTCGGCAGCCTGCTCGCGGGCATCGCCATTTTCTACATGGCGACGGTGGATGTGGTGTTCCTGTTCCAGCATGCCATGCATTATGCCGATGCCAGCCTGACCGACGAGGCGCGCAAGGCACTGCACGACTCCACGGTGTCGCATATCGTCGAAGTGGTGGACGGCTACCTGCTGGCCACGGTGATGCTGATCTTTTCGCTGGGCCTGTATGAACTGTTCATCAGCGACATCAATCAGGCCCATGGCAGCAAGGCATCCAGCAAGATACTGGTGATCAACAGTCTGGACGACCTCAAGACGCGCCTGGCCAAGGTGATCCTGATGATCATGATCGTGACGCTGTTCGAGGAGGCGCTGAACATGCACATCACGCAGCCTATCGACCTCGTCTATTTCGGCGCCGCCATCGCATTGATCGCGCTCGCGCTGTACTGGACGCATGCGGCCGAAGGCAAGCACGGCGATCAGGAGGATGGCGCGGAAGAGGCGAAGCACTGATGAAGTGCCGGCCTATCTTGCTGGCCGCGCTCCTGCTGCTGGCCGCAGGCGGCGCGGCCGCGCAGGGATTCGTCTTCAAGGACATGCAGGGACAGGCGCAACGCCTGTCCGACTATCGCGGCAAGTGGGTGCTGGTCAATTTCTGGGCGACCTGGTGTCCGCCCTGTCTGGAAGAAATTCCCGACCTGGTGGCGCTGCATGAGGCGCACATGAAGATCAGACCTGGTGGTGATCGGGGTCGCGCTGGATTCCACCAGGGAATCAGTCGTCCAGTTCGTCGCCAAAGAAGCACGTCAGTTATCCCGTCGTGCTGGGCGATTACGAACTCGCCGAACAGGTCGGCGAAGTGAATGCGCTGCCGACTTCATATCTGTTCGACCCGACCGGCAAGCTGGTGAGTTATCAGGAAGGGATGGTGACGCGCGAGAGCGTCGAGTCCTACATCAAGAGCAAGAACAAGAAGCAGAACTGATCAGCTGCTGCTGCGTCCGGCATTGGCCTGCGGTTTGGTCCAGTGCTTGTGCCAGGCCGCTTTAACCAGATTGGGATATTCCGGTTTTCCCAGGCTGCCGTTGTAGCGTCCCAGCGCGCGATACAGGTCGCCTTTTTCGATGTCCAGATAGTGCCGCAGGATGGTGCAGCCGTAACGCAGGTTGGTGCGCAAGTGGAACAGGTTCTGGTCGCGTGTGCCGATCGACTTGGTCCAGAACGGCATTACCTGCATATAGCCGCGCGCGCCGACTCTGGATACCGCATATTTCCTGAAGCCGCTTTCTACCTCGATCAGACCCAGCACCAGATGCGGGTCCAGCCCAGCGCGGGTCGCTTCGTAATGCACCGTGCTCAAGAAATCGAAACGGTACCCCGCATCCGGCATGCGTCTCGCCAGCCGTTGCGACATCTCGTCCAGCCACAATTGCGCTTCCTGCTGCGAAGCGAAGGCCAGCTTGGGCGCGGCCTGATCCGCCACAGCGCGTTGCAGCATGCTGCGCACGCTGGCGGAAAGAGCTTCTTCTCTTTGCGCGCCGGCCTGTGCGCCGGTGGCACAACACAGACCCGCCGCCGCCGAATGTCAGCGCCAGCAACGGGTTTGTGAAGATGCTGGTGCCCGGTTTCATAGCTTGGATTGTACGAGCTTCGAACACTTCTTGCAAGGGTACGGCCTGTGCTGCTTCGTCGCGGCGGCCCTGGTATTCCACCTTGCCTTCCTTCAAGCCGCGGTCGCCGATGACGATGCGGTGCGGGATGCCGATCAGCTCCAGGTCGGCGAACATCACGCCGGGGCGCTCGTCGCGGTCGTCCAGCAACACTTCGATGCCGGCGGCAGTCAGTTCGGCATAGAGTTGCTCCGCCGCGTTGCGCACGGCCTCGCTCTTCTTGATGCCTATGGGAGCGATGGCGACCTGGAACGGGGCCATGCCGGCGGGCAGCGCGATGCCGCGCTCGTCGAAGTTCTGCTCGATGGCGGCGGCCACGATGCGCGACACGCCGATGCCGTAGCAGCCCATCTCCATTACTTGTGCCTTGCCGTTTTCGTCCAGATAGGTGGCCTGCAGCGCCTCGGAATACTTGGTGCGCAACTGGAAGATGTGGCCGACTTCGATGCCGCGGCACAGTTCCAGCGTGCCCTTGCCGTCGGGCGAGGCGTCGCCCGCAACGACGTTGCGCAGGTCGTGCACGTTGGCTTCATCCAGCTGCACATCGCGTCCGAAATTAGCCCCGGTGTAATGGAAGCCGTCGTCGTTCGCGCCGCAGATGAAGTCGCTCATCGCGGCAGCGGCGCGGTCTGCCAGCACACGTACTTTGGCGTTCACCGGGCCGATGTAGCCGGTGCGGCAGTTCATGTGGCGATGCACTTCATCCTCGCTGGCGAAACGGAACTCGCCCAGCACCTTGGAAGCCTTGATCTCGTTGAGTTGGTGGTCGCCGCGCAACAGCAGCAACACGAATTCGTTCTCATGCGTCATCACGGCGATGGCCTTCAGCACTTTCTGCGCCGAGGTGCCGAAGAACGCGGCGACCTCTTCGATGGATTTCTGTCCTGGAGTGATGACCTTTTGCATCTCCTGCGTGGCAGGGGCGCGCGGAGCGGCGGGCGCGACGGCCTCGGCCAGTTCCACGTTGGCCGCGTAGTCGGAGTCCGGGCAGAACGCCAGCGCGTCCTCGCCGGAATCGGCCAGCACATGGAATTCGTGCGAGCCGGAACCGCCGATCGCGCCGGTATCCGCCGCTACGGCACGGAACTGCAGACCGAGGCGGGTGAAGATGCGGCTGTAGGTCTCGTACATCACGCGGTAGGTCTGTTCCAGACTCTCGAAGTTCGCATGGAAGGAATACGCGTCCTTCATGATGAACTCGCGCGCACGCATCACGCCGAAACGCGGGCGCACCTCGTCGCGGAACTTGGTCTGGATCTGGTAGAAGTTGAGCGGCAGCTGGCGATAGCTCTTCACTTCGCGGCGCGCGATGTCGGTGATCACTTCCTCGTGGGTGGGGCCGAAGCAGAACTGGTTGTCGTGCCTGTCCTTGATCTTCAGCATCTGCGGGCCGAACACTTCCCAGCGACCGGTTTCCTGCCACAGTTCGGCGGGCTGCACGGCGGGCATCAGCAGTTCAATCCCGCCGCTCCTGTCCATTTCTTCGCGCACCACCGCTTCGACTTTGCGCAGCACGCGCAGTCCCAGCGGCATCCAGGTGTACAGGCCGCTGGCCAGGCGCCGGATGTAGCCCGCGCGCAGCATCAGCTTATGGCTGGGCAGTTCTGCTTCGTTGGGGGCTTCCTTGAGGGTGGAGATGAAGAATTGAGAAACACGCATGGCTGATCCCGCTTTATTGGAAGGGCGCGATTTTACTGCATGTTCGGCCGGATTGATGCTGCGGATTAAAGTCCTCATGAATCACTGGGTTAAAGCGCTGCTGGCGAGTGTTATAATCTGCGCCGCTTAAAAAACAACAATGATTACAACCAGATGGAAAATCTGGCGAAAAGAGGAGTGATGAGCATATTCAAAGGTATTGGCGTTGAAAAGAAACGCGAGATCAACGGCGAGATCGATCTGATGGAGGCGATCAAGGCGCATATCGACTGGAAGATACGTCTGCAGAAATGCCTGGAAGGCACCTCCGAAGAGAAACTTGATGCAGCCGTGGTTTGCCGCGACGACCAATGCAAATTGGGCAAGTGGATACACGGCCCGGCGCAGCGTCACTTCGGCGGCGAGGATGTCTACCATTCCCTGCGCGAGGATCATGCGCATTTCCACCTGGTGGCCGGAAAGATCGTCACTCATGTCCAGTCCGGCGAACACGAGGTCGCGGGCGGGCTGATGGAGAACGAATACAAGCAGGCCTCACTCAAGGTGGTGCTGACATTGGCGGAACTGAACAGCGAACTCGCACTTTGATCGCCAGAGCAGGTTTTGGGGAAAGCGGCCTGCGGGCCGCTTTTTCTTTTCAGGGTGTCTGAAATATGGAACAATCGGGCCATCGATAAATTGTATGGGGCGAATCATGATAGACCGAGAAGGTTATCGCCCGAACGTCGGCATCATTCTGACAAACGCAAAGAATCAGGTGTTTTGGGGTAAGCGCATCAGGCAAGATGCGTGGCAGTTTCCGCAGGGTGGCATCCAGCACGGCGAGACGCCGGAGCAGGCGATGTACCGCGAATTGCACGAGGAAGTCGGCCTGAAATCCTGTCATGTCCAGATATTGGGGCGTACCCGGGACTGGATGCGTTATGAGGTGCCGCAGAGTTGGGTCAAGCGCGAAACGCGCGGCAACTACAAGGGGCAGAAGCAGATCTGGTTTTTGCTGCGCCTGGTCGGGCGCGATTGCGACGTGTCGTTGCGCGCGACCGGGCATCCCGAGTTCGATGCCTGGCGCTGGAACGATTATTGGGTGGAGCTGGACAGCGTGATCGAGTTCAAGCGCGAGGTATATCGCATGGCGCTTAACGAGTTGGTGCGCTATCTGCCGACGCTGAAAAACAGTGTACACAGGGAGTCAGTCAGGAAGTCGTTGGGTAATAACGTTGAAGAAACCAAGCAGTTAATCCAAGGAGGATAGACATGAGCAAGAATTTCGCACCGTTGACCAGCCATCCGTTCAAGAGCGGTTCCCGTTTTGCCACACCGACTCAGGTGATGCCCCAGAATATTACCCTGGACGACCCCGCGGTCAATGTGATGACCGACCTGCGTAGCGTCGCGGTCGTCAGCGCGCGCGCCAAGACTTCGCTGGACAAAGCCAATGCCAAGATGATCCGCTACGGCGTTCGGACTCTGCTGGTGCTCGACGATGAGGACAGGGTCTCGGGTGTTTTGACGGCGACCGATGTGCTGGGTGAAAAGCCGGTGCGTTTCCTGCAACAGATGGGCGGCACGCACGCCGATATCCTGGTGCGCGATGTGATGACGGTGCAACGCGAACTGGAGGTCCTGAAGCTGGAAGACGTGCTGAAAGCCAAGGTGGGGAATATCCTCGCCACGTTGAAGGCAGCGGGCCGGCAGCATGCCATGGTGGTCGAAGAGAATGCGGACGGCAGCCAGACGGTGCGCGGCCTGTTCTCTGCGACGCAGGTCGCTCGCCAGCTCGGCGTGCAGCCCAAAACAGCCGAGGTCAGCAAAGTGCTCGCCGAGATCGAGGCGGCGGTCAGCGCGCATTAGTTCGGGTCGGTATTTTCAACTATTGATTGGATTTCGATGAGACGTTCCTCTTTATGTTTGGTCGCCGGATTGATGATGTTCGGTCTGGCGGGTTGTTCCAGCCTGATGGATGGCAGCAACGAAATCAGCGTCCGCGAGAGCCAGCAACCCAGTCCTGATGCACCCAAAGTGAAATATGCGGCTTCGATCCGCGTCGCCGGCTATGCCGACGAGCGCAAAGTCGGCGATGCGCGCAAGATCGGGATCAGCAAGGTCAGGATCGTTGGCATGAGCGGCACCGATATCCGGCTGGATCGAGATGTCACTGAGGTTGTCGCAGCCTCCATCCGCAAACGCCTGGACGATACCGGGTTCCTGATGCTGGAGCGCGACGATGAGAGTGCTTTGTTCGAGCTAAGCGGCGTGGTCAGGGAGTTGAGTTTCGACGCCAAGGAGCGCGACTATGTGTCCATCTCGGTGGAGACTACTCTGAAAGAGGCGGCGACAGGGAAGGTAATGTGGTCTGGGGAGGTGGTGCAGAAGAGCGACCGTTTCGCGGGGGTGTCCGGAAACGGCAAGGAGGACATCGCGGACTATCTGCACCATGAACTGGGCGTGGTGGCTGGCAAGACGGCCGAGGCGATCAGCGCGAGCTTGATGGCATCGCGCAGCGACCTGTTCAACCTGATGCCCGGCACCAGGGCGATTCCCGGGGTGACCGTTTTCACAACCCCGGGGACCGAGCCGATGGCGCCGACGACACCAACGGCAAAGTCACCTGCGCTGACCAATGCACTTCTCATCGTCCGGACCGAACCTGTACATGCCAAGATCTATCTGGATGGGGTGTATTACGGGATGTCTCCGCTGCATGTGAAAGTGCCGGCCGGCATCTATACGGTCGAAGCGAAGCGCAAAGGCTACAGGACTGTATCCGAGAAAGTCGCGGTGCGACTGGACAATACGACCGAGCTGGAAATGCAGATGGAGAAGTAACTGCCGCAGAGGCAATAAAAGAAGCCCGCATCAAGCGGGCTTTTTTATTGAGCCAGCGAGTCTTAATGCTTGCCGGTGCTGCCGAAGCCGTTTGCCCCGCGCTGGCTCATCGGGAATTCTTCCACGATATTGAATTGCACTTGCGCCACCGGCACGATGACCAGTTGCGCGATGCGTTCCATCGGCATCAACGCGAACGGATGGTGTCCGCGGTTCCAGATCGAGATGAAGATCTGTCCCTGATAGTCCGAATCGATCAGCCCGACCAGATTCCCGAGCACGATGCCGTGCTTGTGTCCCAAACCTGAGCGCGGCAGGATCATTGCTGCGTAGTGCGGGTCGTTCAGGTGCAGGGCGATGCCGCTGGGGATGAGTTCGCATTGTCCCGGCTGGATGGTCATGCTGCCATCGATGCAGGCGCGCATGTCTATGCCTGCCGAGCCCGGCGTGGCGTAGGCGGGCGGGTGCTCATGCAGGCGCGGGTCGAGTATCTTTACGTCCACTTTTTTCATTTCTTGTTCCTTTTCCTGTAAAGAGCGGCGGCGTGGCGCAACAAGGCGCGCGCCAGGGTGAGTTTGTCGGCGCGCGGCAGCACATGTTCGCCCGCGTCGTCGAACAGAGCCAGTTCATTGTCGTCGCTGCCGATGGCATCCTGCGCCAGGTTGGCGGCAAGCAAGGGAATGTTCTTCTTCTTGCGTTTTTCCGTGGCGTGCTCGCGCAGCTTCTCGCTTTCGGCCGCGAAACCCACGCAGAACGGCGGATCGGGCAGGTTTGCGACGTAGGCAAGGATGTCAGGATTGGGTAGCAGTTCCAGCGTCAGCTTGGCATCGCTCTTCTTGAGCTTTTGTGCGCTCGGTTCGGCTACGTGGTAATCGGCCACCGCCGCCACACCGATGAACATATCTGTTTTGGCTACGTGCTGTTTCACCGCCTCGAACATCTCGGCGGCACTGGTCACGTTCAGCACCTGTGCGCCTTGCGGTTTGGCAAGGGCGGTCGGGCCGGACACCAGGGTGACTTCCGCGCCCAGCTCCAGTGCGGCCTGCGCGACGGCGTAGCCCATCTTGCCGCTGCTGCGGTTGGTGATGCCGCGCACGGCGTCGATGGCTTCATAGGTGGGGCCGGCGGTGACGAGTACCTTGAGTCCTGCGAGAAGCTTGGGCTGGAATATGGCGACGATGGCTGGTGCCAGTTCGGCCGCTTCCAGCATGCGCCCCGGGCCTTCTTCGCCGCAGGCCTGCATGCCGCTGGCAGGACCCAATACGGTCACGCCATCGGCGACGAGTCGCTGCACATTGCGCTGCGTCGCCGCGTTCGACCACATCTGCCTGTTCATCGCCGGAGCGACCAGCAGCGGGCAGTCGCGCGCCAGACATAAGGTGGAGAGCAGGTCATCGGCCAGGCCGTGTGCCAGCTTCGCGATGAAGTCCGCCGTGGCGGGCGCAATGACAATGGCGTCGGCCACGCGGCTGGAGTGAATGTGGGCGATGCCCTTGTCGTCCTGCCACTGGTCGAGCAGCACCGGGCGCCCGGTCAGCGCCTGCATCGTGTGGGGGGTGATGAAATGCGTTGCTGCATCCGTCATCGCAACTTGTACCTCGACATCCTGCTTCACCAGCAGACGCGCCAGCTCAGCCGCTTTATAAGCCGCGATGCCGCCGGTAATGCCGAGCACGATGCGTTTTGTCCGGGCTTGTTCCATGATGCCGCGCATCTTAGCAAGAAAGCGCCTTGCATGGCGAAGGCGAGTTGGGCTGCCGCTTTTGGCTGCAATGAGCGAAGTCTGCAATCAGCGGGGGGGGGATTTCCCGGTTGTTTCTAATTGTTGTTGACACGCGTTGTCGGCGAGCCGGGGCAGGATATAGGTAAGTATCTAGGCCGTTAGGCATATTGACCATATGGACGACAGGGATTAGGTTGCGTCCATGGAGCTCGCTCATCACCACATCGGCAACGTCATCCGCGTCCGCTTTGGGCTGCATGGGGCGGGTTCGCCCATGTTTATCAGGGACTCATTAGAGAAGGTGTCGCATGAGCATCACTGACTGGCCTGTCGGAGAGCGTCCCCGCGAGAAGCTGTTGCAGCGCGGTGCGGCAGCGCTGTCCGATGCGGAGTTGCTGGCGATCTTCTTGCGCACGGGGGTGGTGGGCAAGAGTGCCGTGGATCTGGCGCGCGAGTTGCTTGCGCGGTTCGGCGGCCTGATGAATCTGTTCGCGGCCTGCGAGAAGGAGTTTTGCGACATCCATGGCATGGGTCAGGCGAAATACGTGCAGCTGCAGGCGGTGGTGGAGATGGCGCGGCGTGCATTGCAGGAAGAGATGCGGTTCGGCGATGCGCTGAACTCGCCGCGTGCGGTGCGCGAGTTCCTGCGGTTATTGTTGCGTACCCGGCAGCAGGAGGTGTTCGTGGCAATCTTTCTGGACGCGCAGCATCGGGTTGTGGCGACGGAGGAGTTGTTTCAGGGGACGTTGACGCAGACCAGCGTATATCCGCGCGAGATAGTGAAGCGGGCGTTGCATCACAATGCGGCCGCGGCGATCTTTGCCCACAACCATCCGAGCGGTGTGGCGGAACCGAGCGATTCGGACCGGTTGTTGACTGACGCCCTGAAACAAGCGCTGCAACTGGTGGATATTCGAGTGCTGGATCATTTCATCGTGGCGGGTGCGGGTTGCCTGTCATTTGCGGAAAAGGGCATGCTTTGAATGCCGGAACGACATCCGGGTTGGGCATTGAAATCGAATCGAACCTGAATGTGCCAATCGAAGCGACGGTGGTGAGTGTCATCGTCCGCGATTTCATTCATCTGACCGAGCGTATATCTTCGGCCAGTCTGACTGGTCTGATGAGCGACTATTATGAGAAGGTCTGTTTTCAGGTGGCGCAGCAGCAGGGCGTTCTCGCTTCGATCAGTAATCACAGCATGGTGGTGACCTTCTCGGAGGTGGAGGGGGTGGATACGCATGCGCGTCGCGCCATGCGTTGTGCGCTGGCGATTGCGTTGATCGCCTACCAGACGCGCTTCTGGATACGGCAAGCCTTTCCGGACGAGGGGCTGGACAAGTTCGGCGTCGGTATCGGCATTCACAGTGGCGAATTGATCTTTGCCGAATTCGGCTTGGCGCCACAGAAACAGCAAGTGGCGAACGGGCATGCGGTCTCTGTCGCCTCCTTGCTGGCGGTCAAGTCCAAGGAATTGGATTGGAACGTGGTGTGCAGCAAACAGACCCTCGAAGCGGCCGGCCAGGGGGTGCAGACGCGGGGACGCGCTTTGATCGGGGCGGAGTGGCTGAAATCTCCGGTGGAAGTGGCGGAAGTGGCGGTGGTACGCGATGACGAGGAAACGCCCATTGACGCCGACTCGGGCAACACGCTGGATTCCACACTGGATCTGGATCGCGGTACGCATTCCGGGCGCAATCAGGCGTCCGGGGCGACACAGCATGCTAATGAACAGGGCGCGCGCACGGCCGACTTCCCGGCGATATCGGGCTACCGGTGTTTGCGGCTGATCGGTCGGGGTGGCATGTCGCGCGTGTTTCTTGGGGAGCGCTTGCGTGACCGCACGCTGGTGGCCTTGAAATTCGCCGACAGCAGCGTTTCGGAAGACAGCGATGTGCTCTATCGCTTCGTCGAAGAATACGGGCTGCTGGAGCAGGTGCACCATCCCAATGTGCTGCAGATATATGATCAGGGTGTCACCGACGATGTGCTGTTCATCGTGATGGAATATCTGCCTGGCGGCACGCTCAAGCATCTCATCGGCAGTCAGGGCGTGGAGCCGGAACGGGCATGGAGCGTGTTGCGCGAGATGGTGCAGGCGCTGGCGGAGGTGCATCGGATGGGCATCATCCATCGCGATATCAAGCCGGAGAACATCATGTTGCGTGACGACGGTACCGCGGTGCTGGCCGACTTTGGCGTTGCCCGGCGCATCCATAAGGAGCGCTATCGAGAGCAGATGGACTATATTGTCGGCACCCCGTACTTTATGAGTCCGGAGCAGGCGCTTGGCGAAATCGAGGATGAGCGCACTGATATTTACAGCATGGGGGCGGTATTCTTTAACATGCTCACAGGCGAGAAACCCTTTCGGGGCGAAACGCTGGAAGAAATCGTCCGGCAACACTTGCACGCTCCCGTTCCGGACTTGCCGCCGCGCTATCGCCACCTGCAGTTCTTCCTGGGGCGGATGATGGCAAAGGACAAGGAGCAGCGCTATTCGGCCGATGCCTTGCTGGAGATGCTGGAAGGACTGGAAGCGATCCCTTGAGTTGTCAGCGCTGGTCGCAACCCGGAAGGATCGGGGTGGCCTGCTTCTTGCTGAAAATCTGTAGATTCCCTTTGACAAGGTAATTGGTTATCTGGATAATCGCGCGCTCTCCAAATGGAGGGGTGGCCGAGTGGTTAAAGGCAGCAGACTGTAAATCTGCCCTCTCAGAGTACGAAGGTTCGAATCCTTCCCCCTCCACCAGATTTTTGCAGTTTGCTTTTAGTAGGTTAAGTGGGCTGGTGTTGGGTTTTGCGGGTGTAGCTCAATGGTAGAGCAGAAGCCTTCCAAGCTTATGACGAGGGTTCGATTCCCTTCACCCGCTCCAGTTTTTAGCATGCCCATGTGGCTCAGTGGTAGAGCACTCCCTTGGTAAGGGAGAGGTCGTGAGTCCGATTCTCACCATGGGCACCAGTTTTTTTGTAAATAATGTTTGGCATCGATAGGGGATAAATCATGGCAAAGAGCAAATTTGAACGTACGAAGCCGCACGTGAACGTCGGTACGATCGGCCACGTTGACCACGGCAAGACCACCCTGACAGCGGCGATCACCACCGTATTGTCGAAGAAGTTTGGCGGCGAAGCCAAGGCCTACGACCAGATCGACGCAGCGCCGGAAGAAAAGGCGCGCGGCATCACCATCAACACCGCCCACGTCGAATACGAAACAGCCAGCCGCCACTACGCGCACGTTGACTGCCCGGGCCACGCCGACTACGTCAAGAACATGATCACCGGCGCCGCCCAGATGGACGGCGCGATCCTGGTTGTATCCGCAGCCGACGGCCCCATGCCCCAGACCCGCGAGCACATCCTGCTGGCTCGTCAGGTAGGCGTACCATACATCATCGTGTTCCTGAACAAGTGCGACATGGTTGACGACGCAGAACTGCTGGAACTGGTCGAAATGGAAGTGCGCGAGCTGCTCTCCAAGTACGACTTCCCCGGCGACGACACCCCCATCATCCACGGCAGCGCCAAGCTGGCAGTGGAAGGCGACCAGAGCGAACTGGGCGAGCCGTCCATCTTCCGTCTGGCCGAAGCGCTGGACACCTACATCCCGACACCCGAGCGCGCCATCGACGGCGCCTTCCTGATGCCGGTTGAAGACGTATTCTCCATCTCCGGTCGTGGCACGGTTGTGACCGGTCGTATCGAGCGCGGCGTCGTCAAGGTTGGCGAAGAGCTGGAAATCGTTGGCATCAAGCCCACCCTGAAGACCACCTGCACCGGCGTCGAAATGTTCCGCAAGCTGCTGGACCAGGGTCAGGCTGGCGACAACGTCGGCGTGCTGCTGCGCGGCACCAAGCGTGAAGAAGTCGAGCGCGGCCAAGTGCTGTGCAAGCCAGGCTCCATCAAGCCGCACACCAAGTTCACAGCCGAGATCTACGTGCTGGGCAAGGACGAAGGCGGTCGTCATACCCCGTTCTTCCAGGGCTATCGTCCCCAGTTCTACTTCCGTACCACCGACGTGACCGGTGCGGTCGAACTGCCGGCCGGTACCGAGATGGTCATGCCTGGCGACAACGTCAGCATCACCGTGAACCTGATCAACCCGATCGCGATGGAAGAAGGTCTGCGCTTCGCGATCCGCGAAGGCGGTCGTACCGTCGGCGCCGGCGTGGTTGCGAAGATTATCGAGTAATAAAGGGATGTGAAAGGTGAAGGGGGAAGAGGGAAGGGTTTAACCCTTCTCCTTCTCTCTTCTCCCTTCCCAAGTTTTTAGGCCAGTAGCTCAATTGGTAGAGTATCGGTCTCCAAAACCGAGGGTTGGGGGTTCGAGACCCTCCTGGCCTGCCAGTTAGTAAAGTAGAAACGGACAGTTCGTACATGGCTGACAAGATCAAATTGCTGGTTGCATTGCTGCTGGTTGTGGCAGGTGTGGTGGGCTACTACGCACTGCAGGATAGCGCAGCAGTGTTGCGCTTGCTGTCAGTGCTGCTTGGCGTGTTGCTGGCGGTCGGCGTGTTCTGGACGACCGGATCCGGCAAGCAATTCTTCGGCTTCACCAAGGATTCGGTGGCTGAGGCCAAGCGCGTAGTATGGCCGACCCGTAAAGAGACGATGCAGACCACGGGTGTGGTGATCCTGTTTGCGGTGGTGATGGCGCTGTTCCTGTGGGCGGTGGATGCGAGTCTGCTGCTGATCGTCAACAAATTGATGGGACGGGGTGAGTGATGGCCAAGCGTTGGTATGTGGTGCATACGTACTCGCAGTTCGAGAAGAGCGTGCAGCGTGCCTTGCAGGAGCGCATCGCGCGCGAAGGTATGGAAGACCTGTTCGGCCAGATCCTCGTTCCTGTGGAAGAGGTGGTCGAGCTGAAGTCCGGCCAGAAAAACATCAGCGAGCGCAAGTTCTTCCCCGGCTACGTTCTGGTCGAGATGGAGATGACCGACGAGAGCTGGCACCTGGTGAAGAATACGCCCAAGGTCACCGGCTTCCTCGGTGGCTCGGCCATGAAGCCGACGCCGATCAGCGCAGAAGGAAGTCGACAACATCATGTCAGCAGATGCAGGCTGGTGTCGAAAAGCCGCGTCCCAAGGTGTTGTTCGAGGTGGGCGAGGCGGTGCGCGTCAAGGAAGGTCCATTCACCGATTTCCACGGCATGGTGGAAGACGTCAATTACGACAAGAGCAAGCTGCGGGTCGCGGTCACCATTTTTGGTCGATCCACGCCTGTGGAACTGAATTTCGGGCAAGTCGAAAAAGCCTGATGTTGAGCGCCGGATGTTCCGGCATGTCAAACGGGGAGCGTATCGGAGCAGTTGCGGTATGCGTTTAACCCACTTTTAGGAGTAATAAAATGGCAAAGAAGATTGTCGGCTATATCAAGCTGCAAGTCCCGGCTGGTAAGGCCAATCCCAGTCCTCCCATCGGTCCCGCTCTCGGTCAGCGCGGCCTGAACATCATGGAGTTCTGCAAGGCGTTCAACGCGCAGACCCAGGGTGTCGAGCCCGGCCTGCCGATCCCGGTGGTGATCACCGCGTTCGCGGACAAGAGCTTCACCTTCGTGATGAAGACCCCGCCTGCGACCATTCTGATCAAGAAGGCCGCCGGTGTGCAAAAGGGCAGCAAGACGCCGCATACCGACAAGGTCGGCAAGCTGACCCGCAAGCAGGCGGAAGACATCGCCAAGGCCAAGCAGCCCGACCTGACGGCGGCTGACCTGGATGCGGCAGTGCGCACCATCGCCGGCAGCGCGCGCAGCATGGGCATCACTGTGGAAGGGGTGAAATAACATGGCACAAGTTTCCAAACGTTACAAGGCGCTCGCCGCCCAAGGTCGATCGCAACAAGCTGTATGCGCTGGATGAAGCGCTGAAGCTGGTGAAAGAGACTGCCAAGGCCAAGTTCGATGAGTCTATCGACGTGGCGGTGAACCTCGGCATCGATGCCAAGAAGTCCGACCAACTGGTGCGCGGCTCCGTGGTGTTGCCCAAGGGTACCGGCAAGACCATGCGCGTGGCTGTGTTCGCGCAGGGCGCCAAGGCTGAAGAAGCCAAGGCAGCTGGCGCAGACATCGTTGGTTTCGACGACCTGGCCGAAAGCATCAAGGGCGGCAAGATGGATTTCGACGTGGTGATCGCTTCCCCGGACGCGATGCGTATCGTCGGCCAACTGGGCCAGATTCTCGGTCCGCGCGGTTTGATGCCTAACCCCAAGGTGGGCACGGTGACTGCCGATGTGGCAGGCGCAGTGAAGAACGCCAAGGCTGGTCAGGTTCAATACCGTACCGACAAGAACGGCATCATGCAGTGCACCATCGGTCGCGCCTCGTTCGCGCCGGAAGCCCTGCGCGAGAACATGCTGGCGCTGATCGATGCGCTGAACAAGGCCAAGCCCGCAACTTCCAAGGGCGTGTACCTGAAGAAGATCGCGATCTCCAGCACCATGGGTGTCGGTATCCGCGTCGAACAGGCCAGCCTGGTAGCGTAATGTTTTGAATCTGGCGGCAGAGACTTGTCTCTGCTGCCATTTGTTCTTTGGACTGCTGGCGTGGCTGGCAGCATCAAAGACCGTAGGCGTCGAAGGCGTGGTTGGCCCGAGGCTTAATCGATGGCAGTCGCATCGGCCCACGCAGATGGTGTGCCCGCGAGCAGGAGTGGTTGTGCTTTTCTCCTGACTTGAGGACGCGGTCGTTAACCCGGACATCGTATTCGATGTCCGATATGAAGATGGAGAAAGACTTTGGCTCTTAATCTGCAAGAAAAGCAGGCAGTGGTCGCGGAAGTCAGCGCACAAGTGGCGCAGGCCCAGACCATCGTCGTGGCTGAGTACCGCGGCATCCCAGTCGCCGATATCACCTCTTTGCGTGCCAACGCGCGCAAGTCCGGTGTGTATCTGCATGTGTTGAAGAACACGCTGGCACGTCGTGCAGTACAGGGTACTCCCTTCGAGGGGCTGGCGGACAAGATGGTTGGTCCGCTGGTTTACAGCATGAGCGCAGATGCGGTCGCTGCTGCGAAGGTGGTGCACGAATTCGCCAGGACGAACGATAAGCTGGTTATCAAGGGCGGCGCCTACAACGGCAAGGTCCTGGATGCTGCTGCGGTTGCCGCACTGGCTAGCGTGCCGAGCAAGGAAGTGTTGCTGGCGCAGTTGCTGGGCGTCATGAAGTCGCCGATCACGAGCATGGCAATCGTACTGAATGCCCTGTCCGCGACAAAAGGCCGAGGCTGCTGCTTAACTAATCAATCATTCAATTTAGGAAGAACAACATGGCATTCGATAAAGACGCATTTCTGACAGCACTGGACGGCATGTCCGTGCTGGAACTCAATGAACTGGTTAAGGCTGTTGAAGAGAAGTTCGGCGTGTCCGCTGCTGCGATGGCTGCTCCTGCTGCTGGCGGCGCTGCTGCTGGCGGCGCCGCTGCCGCTGCTGAGCAGACCGAGTTCACCGTAACCTTGAAGTCGGCTGGTGAGGCCAAGGTTAACGTGATCAAGGTTGTGCGTACCATCACCGGTCTGGGCTTGAAAGAAGCCAAGGATCTGGTTGACGGCGCACCGAAGGTGGTCAAGGAAGGCGTCAGCAAGGCTGATGCCGACGCGATCGCCAAGCAACTGATCGAAGCTGGCGCAACTGCTGAAGTCAAGTAAGCATAGCGTTTGCAGAGAGGCTGACGGAACACCCGTCAGCCTTTTGCCGCTTCTGGAAACGAAAGCGGAAAGATTTTTTAGATTGCAGAAGTTAACGGTTAAGCGGTGCGCGAGCGCCGATTGTCCCTTACCTTTTCCTACTGTCGTGGAGATACCATGAGCTATTCTTTTACCGAAAAAAAACGTATTCGTAAAAGTTTTGCAAAGCGCGTCGGCGCTTTGCCGGTGCCCTTCCTCCTGTCTACCCAGTTGGAATCCTACAGCGAATTTCTGCAGGCCTGGGTCGCCCCAGAGCAGCGCAAGAGCATCGGCTTGCAAGCGGCTTTCAATTCGATCTTCCCGATCGAGAGCCACACCAAGTTCGCCCGTCTGGATTTTGTCAGCTATACACTGGGTCTGCCGCCGTTCGACGTGCGCGAGTGCCAGCAGCGCGGCCTGACCTATGCTTCGCCGCTGCGCGCCCGCGTGCGCCTGACCTTGCTGGACAAGGAAGCGTCCAAGCCGACGGTGAAGGAAGTGAAGGAGCAGGAAGTGTACATGGGCGAGATTCCGCTGATGACGCACACCGGCTCCTTCGTCATCAACGGCACCGAGCGCGTCATCGTGTCGCAGTTGCACCGTTCGCCCGGCGTGTTCTTCGAGCATGACCGCGGCAAGACACACTCCTCCGGCAAGCTGCTGTTCTCCGCGCGCGTGATCCCTTATCGCGGTTCCTGGCTGGACTTCGAGTTCGATGCCAAGGACTTCGTCTATTTCCGTATCGACCGTCGCCGCAAGATGCCGGTGACCATCCTGCTGAAGTCGCTGGGCTATACGCCGGAACAGATCCTGCAGATGTTCTTCAGCTTCGATACGTTCCACTTCGGCAAGAAGGGGATCCAGTTCGAGGTGGTGCCGGAGCGCCTGCGCGGCGAGATCGCGCGCTTCGACATCGAAGGCAAGGGTGGCAAGCTCATCGTCGCCAAGGACAAGCGCATCACCGTGCGCCATATCCGCGAGATGCAGGAAGCAGGCATCGACAAGCTGACCGTGGCCGAGGATTTCATGGTTGGCCGCGTGCTGGCGCACAACGTCGTGGACAAGGACAGCGGCGAGATCATCGCCAATGCCAACGACGAGATCACCGAGACCTTGCTGGCCAAGCTGGAAGCAGCTGGCGTAGCCAAGATCAACACGTTGTATACCAACGACCTGGATCAGGGTGCGTTCATCTCGCAGACTCTGCGTACCGACGAGACCACCGATCAGTGGACTGCGCGTGTGGCCATCTACCGCATGATGCGTCCCGGCGAGCCGCCTACCGAAGATGCAGTGGAAGCGCTGTTCAGCGGCCTGTTCTTCAACGAAGAGCGTTATGACCTGTCCGCAGTGGGCCGCATGAAGTTCAACCGCCGCGTCGGTCGCGAGGAGTTGACCGGCGCGGTCACCCTGTCCAACGAGGACATCGTGGAAGTGATTCGCATCCTGGTCGAGTTGCGCAACGGCCGCGGCGAGATCGACGACATCGATCACCTGGGTAACCGTCGCGTGCGCGCCGTGGGCGAACTGGCCGAGAACCAGTTCCGCACCGGTCTGGCACGCGTCGAGCGCGCCGTCAAGGAACGCCTGGGCCAAGCCGAAGCGGACAACCTGATGCCGCACGACCTGATCAATGCCAAGCCGATCTCGGCTGCGGTGAAGGAGTTCTTCGGTTCGTCGCAACTGTCGCAGTTCATGGACCAGACCAACCCGCTGGCGGAAGTAACGCACAAGCGTCGTATCTCCGCGCTGGGACCAGGCGGCCTGACCCGCGAACGCGCCGGCTTCGAGGTGCGCGACGTGCACCCGACCCACTACGGCCGCGTGTGCCCGATCGAAACACCGGAAGGTCCGAACATCGGCCTGATCAACTCGCTGGCGCTGTATGCACGCACCAACGAATACGGCTTCATCGAAACGCCGTATCGCCGTGTGGTGAAGAGCCGTGCGACCGACGACGTGGACTATCTGTCCGCCATCGAAGAAGGCAAGTTCACCATCGCGCAGGCGAATGCCGAGCTGGACAAGAAGGGCCACTTCACCAACGACATCGTGTCTGCGCGTCAGCACAACGAATTCGTGCTGGCCGAGCCGGACAAGCTGGAATACATGGACGTGGCGCCGGCACAGGTGGTGTCGGTGGCTGCTTCGCTGATCCCGTTCCTGGAACACGATGACGCGAACCGCGCCTTGATGGGTGCCAACATGCAACGTCAGGCAGTGCCTGTGCTGCGTGCCGAGAAGGCATTGGTTGGTACCGGTATCGAGCGCACCGTGGCGGTCGACTCCGGCACGGCTGTGCAGGCATGGCGCGGCGGTCGAGTCGACTACGTGGACTCCGGTCGTATCGTGGTGCGTGTCAACGATGATGAGACCGTGGCGGGCGAAGTCGGTGTGGACATCTACAACCTGACCAAGTACACCCGTTCCAACCAGAACACCAACATCAACCAGCGTCCGCTGGTGCGCGTGGGCGATGTGATCGCTCGCGGCGACGTGGTGGCCGACGGTGCTTCGACCGATATGGGCGAACTGGCGCTGGGCCAGAACATGCTGGTCGCGTTCATGCCGTGGAACGGCTACAACTACGAAGACTCGATCCTGATCTCCGAGCGCGTGGTTGCGGAAGACCGCTTCACTTCGATCCACATCGAAGAATTGACGGTCATGGCGCGCGACACCAAGCTGGGCACGGAAGAGATCACGCGTGACATTCCGAACCTGTCCGAAGCGCAGATGGCGCGTCTGGATGAGTGCGGCATCGTGCACATCGGCGCCGAAGTCGGCGTGGGCGACGTGCTGGTGGGCAAGGTCACGCCGAAGGGCGAAACGCAACTGACCCCGGAAGAAAAGTTGCTGCGCGCGATCTTCGGCGAGAAGGCTTCCGACGTGAAGGACACTTCAGCTTGCGCGTGAAGGCCGGTATCTCCGGTACCGTCATCGACGTGCAAGTGTTCACTCGCGAAGGCCTGCAGCGCGACAAGCGCGCCCAGCAGATCATCGACGACGAACTGAACCGCTACAAGAAGGATCTGGCCGACCAGATGCGCATCGTCGAGGCCGACGTGTTCGCGCGTCTTGAGAAGCTGCTGCTGAACAAGGTCGCCAACGGCGGCCCGAAGAAACTGGCCAAGGGCACCAAGCTGACCAAGGACTATCTGTCCAGCCTGGAACACCACCACTGGTTCGATATCCGTCTGGCCAGCGACGAGGCTGCTTCGCAACTGGAGCAGGTCAAGGAAGGTCTGGCGCAGAAGCGCGTCGAATTCGATGCCGCATTCGAACTGAAGAAGAAGAAGCTGACGCAGGGCGACGAGCTGCAGGCCGGCGTGCAGAAGATGGTCAAGGTGTATGTGGCGGTGAAGCGCCGCCTGCAGCCGGGCGACAAGATGGCCGGCCGTCACGGTAACAAGGGTGTGGTTTCGCGCATCGTGCCGGTGGAAGACATGCCGCGCATGGCCGACGGTACCACGGTGGACGTGGTGCTGAACCCGCTGGGCGTGCCGTCGCGTATGAACATCGGTCAGGTGCTGGAAGTTCACCTGGGTTGGGCTGCGAAGGGCTTGGGCAAGAAGATCGGTCTGATGCTGGAAGCGCAGGCCAAGATCGCCGATATGCGCAAGTTCCTGGGCAAGATCTACAAGGGCGATGAGGCCGACGAGATCGCCACCTTCACCGACGAGGAAGTGGTCGAGTTGTGCCGCAACCTGAAGGCGGGCGTGCCGTTCGCAACCCCGGTGTTCGACGGCGCCAGCGAGGAAGAGATCAAGGACCTGCTGGAACTGGCCGACCTGCCGCGTTCCGGCCAGATCCAGTTGTACGACGGCCGCACCGGCGACGCCTTCGATCGCAAGGTCACCGTGGGTTACATGCACGTGCTGAAGCTGCACCACCTGGTTGACGACAAGATGCACGCGCGTTCTACCGGTCCGTACAGCCTGGTCACACAGCAGCCGCTGGGCGGCAAGGCGCAGTTCGGTGGTCAGCGCTTCGGTGAGATGGAAGTGTGGGCGCTGGAAGCTTACGGCGCGGCGTACACGCTGCAGGAAATGCTCACGGTCAAGTCGGACGACGTCAACGGCCGTACCAAGGTGTACGAGAACATCGTCAAGGGCGACCACAAGATCGACGCGGGCATGCCCGAGTCGTTCAACGTGCTCACCAAGGAAATCCGCTCGCTGGGTATCGACATCGATCTGGAACGCCACTAAGCCGCTGACAAAGGATAAAAGGAGTCACACATGAAAGCATTGCTCGATCTATTCAAGCAGGTCACGCAGAAGGAAGAGTTCGACACGATCAAGATCGGTCTGGCCTCTCCCGAGAAGATCCGTTCCTGGTCCTACGGCGAAGTGAAGAAGCCGGAGACCATCAACTACCGCACCTTCAAGCCCGAGCGCGACGGCCTGTTCTGCGCCAAGATTTTCGGTCCGGTGAAGGATTACGAATGTCTGTGCGGCAAGTACAAGCGCCTCAAGCATCGCGGCGTGATCTGCGAGAAGTGCGGCGTCGAAGTCACGCTGTCCAAGGTGCGCCGCGAGCGCATGGGCCACATCGAACTGGCTTCGCCGGTCGCGCACATCTGGTTCCTGAAGTCGTTGCCGTCGCGTCTCGGCATGGTGCTGGACATGACCCTGCGCGACATCGAACGCGTGCTGTACTTCGAAGCCTATGTGGTGACCGAGCCCGGCATGACGCCGCTGAATCGCGCGCAGTTGCTGTCGGAAGACGACTACCTCGCCAAGCTGGAAGAGTACGGCGACGAGTTCACCGCGTTGATGGGTGCGGAAGGCGTGCGCGCCTTGCTGCGCGCGCTGGACGTGCCGGCTGAAGTCGAGAAGCTGCGCGCCGAACTGGAAGCGACCAGCTCCGAGACCAAGATCAAGAAATACGCCAAGCGCCTGAAGGTGCTGGAAGCGTTCATGCAGTCCGGCATCAAGCCGGAATGGATGGTGATGGAAGTGCTGCCGGTGCTGCCGCCGGAACTGCGTCCGCTGGTGCCGCTGGACGGCGGCCGCTTCGCGACTTCCGACCTGAACGATCTGTATCGTCGCGTCATCAACCGTAACAACCGTCTGAAGCGCCTGCTCGAACTGAAGGCGCCGGAAATCATCGTGCGCAACGAGAAGCGCATGCTGCAGGAGTCGGTGGACTCGCTGCTCGACAACGGCCGTCGCGGCAAGGCGATGACCGGCGCCAACAAGCGTCCGCTGAAGTCGCTGGCCGACATGATCAAGGGCAAGGGCGGTCGTTTCCGTCAGAACTTGCTGGGCAAGCGCGTGGACTACTCCGGTCGTTCCGTGATCGTGGTGGGCCCGCAACTGAAGCTGCATCAGTGCGGTCTGCCCAAGAAGATGGCGCTGGAACTGTTCAAGCCGTTCATCTTCGAGCGTCTGGAGAAGATGGGCCTGGCGACCACGATCAAGGCCGGCAAGCGCATGGTCGAGGCGGAAGAGCCTATCGTGTGGGATATCCTGGAAGAAGTGATCCACGAGCATCCGGTGATGCTGAACCGCGCACCGACGCTGCACCGTCTGGGTATCCAGGCGTTCGAGCCCATCCTGATCGAAGGCAAGGCGATCCAGCTGCATCCGCTGGTCTGTACGGCATTCAACGCCGACTTCGACGGCGACCAGATGGCTGTACACGTGCCGCTGTCGCTGGAAGCGCAGATGGAAGCGCGCACCCTGATGCTGGCGTCCAACAACGTGCTGTCGCCCGCCAACGGCGAGCCCATCATCGTTCCGTCGCAGGATATCGTGCTGGGTCTGTACTACATGACGCGCGAGAAGGTTGGCGCCCTGGGCGAAGGAGCGATGCTGGCGGATGTATCCGAAGTGCTGCGCGCCTACCGTTCCGGCAACGTCGATCTGCAAGCCAAGGTGGTGGTGCGCATCAAGGAAGTGGTCACCAACGAAGCGGGTGAGAAAGAAGACAAGTTCACGCGCTACGAGACCACGGTCGGCCGCGCCATCCTGTCCGAGCTGCTGCCGGCGAACCTGCCGTTCAGCTTTGTGAACAAGGCGCTGAAGAAGAAAGAGATCTCGCGCCTGATCAACGCCAGCTTCCGCCGTTGCGGTCTGCGCGACACGGTGATTATGGCCGACCAGTTGATGTACACCGGTTTCGCCTACGCGACACGCGCCGGTATCTCGATTTGCGTGGACGACATGCTCGTGCCGCAGCAGAAGAACGAGTTGATCGGCGCCGCCGAGAAGGAAGTGCACGACATCCATACGCAGTACACCTCCGGTCTGGTGACTCAGGGCGAACGCTACAACAAGGTGGTGGACATCTGGGGCCGTACCGGTGACCAAGTCGCCAAGGCGATGATGGATCAGCTGGGTGTGCGAGCCGGTGCTGGATCGCGTGACTGGCGAAGCGTTGTTCGACAAGAAGGGCAAGCCTGTGACCCAGGAGTCGTTCAACTCCATCTACATGATGGCCGACTCCGGCGCGCGCGGTTCTGCGGCGCAGATCCGTCAGTTGTCCGGTATGCGCGGCCTGATGGCGAAGCCGGATGGCTCCATCATCGAGACGCCGATCACCGCGAACTTCCGTGAAGGCCTGAACATGCTGCAGTACTTCATCTCCACGCACGGCGCGCGTAAGGGTCTGGCGGATACGGCGTTGAAGACGGCGAACTCCGGTTACCTGACCCGTCGTCTGGTGGATGTGACACAGGATCTGGTCATCACCGAAGACGATTGCGGCACGACCAACGGCCGTTCCATGAAGGCGCTGGTCGAAGGCGGCGAAGTGATCGAGGCATTGCGCGAGCGCATCCTCGGTCGCGTGGTCGCGGCCGATGTGGTCAATCCGGAAACCAGCGAGACGCTGTTCGAGGCTGGTACCTTGCTCAACGAAGACAAGGTCGAGCTCATCGAGTCGCTGGGTATCGACGAAGTGCGCGTGCGCACCCCGCTGACCTGCGATACGCGTTACGGTCTGTGCTCCAAGTGTTACGGCCGCGATCTGGGCCGGGGCGGCCTGGTGAACGTGGGCGAAGCAGTCGGCGTGATCGCTGCGCAGTCCATCGGCGAACCGGGCACCCAGCTGACCATGCGTACCTTCCACATCGGCGGTGCGGCATCGCGTACCGTGGTGGCAAGCCAGGTCGAGAGCAAGTCCAACGGTCTCATCAAGTACAGCCCGAACATGCGTACCGTGACCACGGCGCGCGGCGAGCTGGTGGTGGTGGCGCGTTCCGGCGAAGTGCTGGTGACCGACGATCACGGCCGCGAGCGCGAGCGTCACAAGGTGCCTTACGGCGCCAACCTGACCGAGCGCGAAGGCAAGACCGTGCGCGCTGGCGAGATTCTGGCGACCTGGGACCCGCATACCCGTCCGATCATCACCGAATACGCAGGTCGGGTGCGTTTCGAGAACGTGGAAGAGGGCGCGACTGTCGCCAAGCAGATCGACGAAGTGACCGGTCTGTCCACGCTGGTGGTCATCGATCCGAAGCGTTCCACTACCGGCAAGGGCGTGCGTCCGCTGGTGCGTCTGCTGGATGACACCGGCAACGAGATCAAGATCGCCGGTACCGATACCCCGATCTCGGTGACCTTCCAGGTCGGCTCCATCATCACGGTGGAAGACGGCCAACATGTGGGCGTGGGCGATGTACTGGCACGTATCCCGCAGGAAAGCTCCAAGACCCGCGACATCACCGGCGGTCTGCCGCGTGTGGCCGAGTTGTTCGAGGCACGTTCTCCCAAGGATGCGGGCATGCTGGCGGAAGTCACCGGTACAGCCTCGTTCGGCAAGGAGACCAAGGGCAAGCAGCGTCTGGTTATCACCGACGTTTCCGGCGAGGCGCATGAGTTCCTGATCACCAAGGACAAGCATGTGCTGGTGCACGACGGCCAAGTGGTGAACCAGGGCGAAATGATCGTGGACGGCCCGGCCGATCCGCACGATATCCTGCGTTTGCTGGGTATCGAAGCGCTGGCGCAGTACATCACCGACGAAGTACAGGACGTGTACCGCTTGCAGGGTGTGAAGATCAACGACAAGCACATCGAAGTGATCGTGCGCCAGATGTTGCGTCGTGTCGCGATCGTCGACGAGGGCGATACCACCTTCATTCCGAAGGAGCAGGTGGAGCGTGCCGAGTTGCTGGGCGAGAACGAGCGCGTGGTGGCGGCAGGCAAGCAGCCGGCCACATTCCAGTACATGTTGCTGGGTATCACCAAGGCGTCGTTGTCCACCGATTCGTTCATCTCGGCGGCCTCCTTCCAGGAGACCACCCGCGTGCTGACCGAAGCGGCGATCATGGGCAAGAAAGACGATCTGCGCGGTCTCAAGGAGAACGTCATCGTCGGTCGTCTCATCCCGGCCGGTACGGGTCTGGCTTACCACACGACCCGCCGCAAGCAGCGTCTGGGTCTGGACATCGCCGAAGGTGCCGGCCTGGCCGAAGTTGCGGCAGCTGCGGAGAGTCAGGAAGGCGTCTAGTTGCTTGACAGGCATAGGCTTCGTCAATAGAATGCGCGGTCTTTTTAGTCCGCGCATTTCTGTGCGAATCAGGGCAGATGCCGTTGCGGAGCGGGTTTTTGAGGTTTAACAATCAGTTTTTAAACAGTTTTTTCAGGAAGCGGAATAAACAATGCCAACCATCAACCAGTTAGTGCGCACAGGCCGTACGGCCGAAGTGACCAAGAGCAAGGTGCCTGCTCTCGCGGGAAGTCCCCAGAAACGCGGTGTCTGTACGCGTGTTTACACCACGACACCGAAGAAGCCGAACTCGGCGTTGCGTAAAGTCGCCAAGGTGCGTCTGACCAACGGTTTCGAGGTCATCTCCTACATCGGCGGCGAAGGTCACAACCTGCAGGAGCACAGCGTGGTATTGATTCGCGGTGGTCGTGTGAAGGACTTGCCGGGTGTGCGTTATCACATGGTGCGCGGTAGCCTGGATACGGCTGGCGTGAAGGATCGCAAGCAGTCTCGCTCCAAGTACGGTGCGAAGCGCCCGAAAAAAGCGTAATTCCGAATTAGTCAGATATAACTGAGGTATTGATATGCCAAGACGTAGAGAAGTCCCCAAGCGCGAAGTCCTGCCGGATCCCAAGTTCGGCAACCAGGATCTTTCCAAGTTCGTTAACGTGCTGATGACCGCCGGCAAGAAGTCGGTCGCCGAGCGCATCCTGTACGGCGCCTTGGAGCAGGTCGGCAAGAAGAGCGGCAAGGACCCGATCGAGGTGTTCAATCAGGCGATCGCCAATGCCAAGCCTCAGGTTGAAGTGAAGAGCCGTCGCGTCGGTGGTGCCAACTACCAGGTTCCGGTCGAAGTGCGTCCGTCCCGCCGCATGGCGCTGGCGATGCGCTGGCTGAAGGAATTCGCCCGCAAGCGCGGCGAGAAGTCCATGGGTATGCGTCTGGCGGGCGAGCTGATCGATGCGTCCGAAGGTCGTGGCGGCGCAGTCAAGAAGCGCGAAGAAGTCCATCGTATGGCCGATGCCAACAAGGCGTTCTCGCATTTCCGTTTCTAATAAGAATCTACAGTTAGGTAATTTATCGTGGCACGCAAAACACCAATCGAACGCTATCGCAACATCGGCATCAGTGCGCACATTGATGCGGGTAAGACTACGACCACCGAGCGCATCCTGTTCTATACGGGTGTGAGTCACAAGATCGGTGAGGTGCACGATGGTGCGGCCACGATGGACTGGATGGAGCAGGAGCAGGAGCGTGGCATCACGATTACCTCTGCTGCGACGACTTGTTTCTGGAAGGGTATGGACAACTCCTACCCCGAGCATCGTTTCAACATCATCGACACACCGGGGCACGTGGACTTCACCATCGAGGTGGAGCGTTCCATGCGCGTGCTGGACGGCGCGTGCATGGTTTACTGCGCTGTGGGTGGTGTGCAGCCCCAGTCTGAAACGGTTTGGCGTCAAGCGAACAAGTACAAAGTGCCGCGTCTGGCCTTTGTGAACAAGATGGACCGTACCGGCGCCAACTTCTTCAAGGTGGTCACGCAGATGCAGACCCGCCTGAAGGCCACCCCCGTTCCGCTCGTGATCCCTATCGGCGCTGAAGAAGGGTTCACTGGCGTTGTGGATCTGATCAAGATGCGCGCGATCATCTGGGACGAAGCTTCCCAGGGTATGAAGTTCGAGTACAAGGATATTCCGGCTGAATTGGTGGCGACCGCCAATGAGTGGCGCAGCAAACTGGTTGAGACAGCTGCTGAGGCGTCCGAGGATTTGATGAATCAATACCTCGAAAACGGTGAACTGACCGAAGAGCAAATCATTCTTGGTATTCGCACCCGAACCATCGCCTGCGAGATCCAGCCGATGTTGTGCGGTTCCGCGTTCAAGAACAAGGGTGTGCAGCGCATGCTGGATGCTGTGATCATGTTCCTGCCGTCGCCGGTTGATATTCCGGACGTGACCGGCGAGACCGAAGAAGGTGCTCCGGCATCGCGCAAGGCCGATGACGGCGAGAAGTTCTCCGCGCTGGCGTTCAAGCTGATGACCGACCCGTTCGTTGGTCAGTTGACTTTCGTGCGCGTCTATTCCGGCGTGCTGAAGAAGGGCGACACGGTTTACAACCCGATCCGCGGCAAGAAAGAGCGTATCGGCCGTATCGTGCAGATGCACGCGAACGAGCGTCAGGAAGTGGACGAGATCCTGGCGGGCGACATCGCCGCCTGTATCGGCCTGAAGGATGTGACTACCGGCGAATCGCTGTGCGATCCGGACAAGCCGATCATCCTCGAGCGCATGGTGTTCCCGGAGCCCGTGATCCACGTGGCTGTCGAGCCCAAGACCAAGGTCGACCAGGAAAAGATGGGTATCGCGCTGGGTCGTCTGGCTGCAGAAGATCCTTCGTTCCGTGTGCGCACCGACGAAGAATCCGGCCAGACCATCATGTCCGGTATGGGCGAGTTGCACCTGGAAATTCTGGTTGACCGCATGAAGCGCGAATTCGGCGTGGAAGCCAACGTGGGTGCCCCTCAGGTTGCCTACCGCGAAGCGATCCGCAAGTCGGTGGAAGTCGAAGGCAAGTACGCCAAGCAGACCGGCGGTCGCGGTCAGTACGGTCACGTGTGGATCAAGATGGAGCCGAACGAGACAGGCAAGGGCTTTGAGTTCGTCGATGCGATCAAGGGTGGTACCGTTCCTCGCGAGTTCATCCCGGCGGTGGAAAAGGGTTTGCGCGAATCGTTGCCTAGCGGCGTGCTGGCCGGCTTCCCGGTGGTGGACGTCAAGGTTACGCTGTTCGACGGTTCCTACCACGACGTGGACTCGAACGAAAACGCGTTCAAGATGGCGGCATCCATGGCGTTCAAGGACGGCATGCGCAAGGCTAGTCCGGTGCTGCTGGAGCCGATGATGTCGGTCGAAGTGGAAACGCCGGAAGACTACACCGGTACGGTGATGGGCGACTTGTCCTCTCGTCGCGGCATGGTGCAGGGTATGGACGACATGGCTGGCGGCGGTAAGAGCGTCAAGGCCGAAGTGCCGTTGTCCGAAATGTTCGGTTACTCGACTGCGTTGCGTTCCGCAACGCAGGGTCGTGCGACCTACACGATGGAATTCAAGCATTACACCGAAGCGCCCAAGAGCGTCGCTGAAGCAGTGATGAGCAGCAAGAAATAATCTAGAGACTAGTCGGAGAACTTAAATCATGGCAAAGAGCAAATTTGAACGTACGAAGCCGCACGTGAACGTCGGTACGATCGGCCACGTTGACCACGGCAAGACCACCCTGACAGCGGCGATCACCACCGTATTGTCGAAGAAGTTTGGCGGCGAAGCCAAGGCCTACGACCAGATCGACGCAGCGCCGGAAGAAAAGGCGCGCGGCATCACCATCAACACCGCCCACGTCGAATACGAAACAGCCACCCGCCACTACGCGCACGTTGACTGCCCGGGCCACGCCGACTACGTCAAGAACATGATCACCGGCGCAGCCCAGATGGACGGCGCGATCCTGGTCGTATCCGCAGCCGACGGCCCCATGCCCCAGACCCGCGAGCACATCCTGCTGGCACGTCAGGTAGGCGTTCCTTACATCATCGTGTTCCTGAACAAGTGCGACATGGTTGACGACGCAGAACTGCTGGAACTGGTCGAAATGGAAGTGCGCGAGCTGCTCTCCAAGTACGACTTCCCCGGCGACGACACCCCCATCATCCACGGCAGCGCCAAGCTGGCAGTGGAAGGCGACCAGAGCGAACTGGGCGAGCCGTCCATCTTCCGTCTGGCCGAAGCGCTGGACACCTACATCCCGACACCCGAGCGCGCCATCGACGGCGCCTTCATCATGCCGGTTGAAGACGTATTCTCCATCTCCGGTCGCGGCACGGTTGTGACCGGTCGTATCGAGCGCGGCGTCGTCAAGGTTGGCGAAGAGCTGGAAATCGTTGGTATCAAGCCCACCCTGAAGACCACCTGCACCGGCGTCGAAATGTTCCGCAAGCTGCTGGACCAGGGTCAGGCTGGCGACAACGTCGGCGTGCTGCTGCGCGGCACCAAGCGTGAAGAAGTCGAGCGCGGCCAAGTGCTGTGCAAGCCAGGTTCCATCAAGCCGCACACCAAGTTCACAGCCGAGATCTACGTGCTGGGCAAGGACGAAGGCGGCCGTCATACCCCGTTCTTCCAGGGCTATCGTCCCCAGTTCTACTTCCGTACCACCGACGTGACCGGTGCGGTCGAACTGCCGGCCGGTACCGAGATGGTCATGCCTGGCGACAACGTCAGCATCACCGTGAACCTGATCAACCCGATCGCGATGGAAGAAGGTCTGCGCTTCGCGATCCGCGAAGGCGGTCGTACCGTCGGCGCCGGCGTGGTTGCGAAGATCATCGAGTAAGGCTACAATGCGCGCCCTCGCGTGGCTGCGGCCACGCGTTTTCGTTCTTTAAACCAGCGGCTATGCCGCGTAGATGCAAGAGATGAATATGCAAAGTCAAAAAATTCGCATTCGCCTGAAGGCGTTCGATTATCGTCTGATCGACCAGTCTGCCTTGCAGATCGTCGATACGGCCAAGCGTACTGGCGCTGTGGTCAAAGGCCCTGTTCCTTTGCCCACCAAGATCGAGCGTTTCGACGTGCTGCGTTCGCCGCATGTGAACAAGACTTCGCGCGATCAGTTCGAGATTCGCACTCATCTGCGCCTGATGGACATCGTCGATCCGACGGACAAGACCGTGGATGCGCTGATGAAGCTGGATCTGCCGGCTGGTGTGGATGTAGAGATCAAGTTGCAGTAATCGAAGTATAAGTAGTTTTGCAGTATGGATCGGCTGACCAATTGAAGTCAGCCCCTTAATAAAGGAAATAAAAATGAGCTTAGGACTTGTCGGTCGCAAGATTGGCATGACCCGCATCTTTACCGACGACGGTACATCGTTGCCGGTGACGGTGTTGGACGTGTCCAACAATCGTGTCACCCAGATCAAAACCGCTCCCACGGATGGTTACAGTGCAGTGCAGGTCGCGTACGGTACGCGCCGCGCCAGCCGCGTGACCAAAGCCGCTGCGGGGCATTTTGCCAAAGCCGGCGTCGAAGCCGGCAGCGTGCTGAAAGAATTCACCGCTACGCCGGAACAACTTGCCAGCCTGACTCTCGGCGGCACAGTCGGCGTGGACATGTTCCAGGTCGGTCAGAAGGTAGACGTGACGGGCGTGACGATCGGTAAAGGCTATGCCGGTACCATCAAGCGTCACCACTTCAAATCTGGTCGCGCCACTCACGGTAACTCCAAGTCGCACAACGTTCCGGGTTCCATCGGTATGGCGCAGGATCCGGGTCGCGTGTTCCCCGGCAAGCGCATGACCGGTCACCTCGGTGACGTGCAGCGCACTGTTCAAAATCTCCAGATCGTCCGTATCGACGCCGAGCGCCAGTTGTTGCTGGTTCGCGGTGCAGTACCGGGCGCGCCCGGCGGCGACGTGATCGTTCGCCCGGCAGTGAAAGCGGGGGCATAATGGAACTGAAAGTCATCAACGAAAACGGCAAGGCGGGCAAGAGCATGGACGCCTCCGACGACCTGTTCGGTCGCGAGTACAACGAGACGCTGGTGCATCAACTGGTGACGGCTTATCAAGCCAACGCTCGTTCTGCCAACAGCAAGCAAAAAGGCCGTAGCGAGATCGCCAAATCCACACGCAAGCCGTTCGCCCAAAAGGGTACCGGTCGTGCGCGCGCCGGTATGGCATCCAGCCCGCTGTGGCGTGGGGGCGGCAAGATTTTCCCGAACTCGCCCGATCAGAACTACACCCAAAAGATCAACCGCAAGATGTATCGCGCCGGTCTGGCTTCCATCTTCTCGCAGCTGGTGCGCGATGGTCGTCTGAGCGTGGTCGATGCATTGTCCGTCGAGGCGCCGAAGACAAAGTTGCTGGCGCAGAAGATCAAGGACATGGGGCTGCAAGACACCCGCGTGCTGATCATCACCGACAGCATCGACGAGAACCTGTTCCTGTCGTCGCGCAACCTGGCGAACGTTCTGGTGGTCGAAGCACATCAAGCCGACCCGGTCAGCCTGGTGCGTTTCCCGCAAGTGCTGGTGACGCGCGGCGCGATCGCTAAAATCGAGGAGATGCTGGCATGAGCGCACAAAAATTCAATGAAGAGCGTTTGCTGAACATCCTGTTGGCGCCGCAGATCTCCGAAAAGGCGACTTTCGTCGCGGAGAAGAACGAGCAGGTGATCTTCCGCGTGGCATCCGATGCCACCAAGCCCGAAGTCAAGGCTGCGGTCGAGAAGCTGTTCAACGTCACCGTGGACAGCGTGCAGATCAGCAACGTCAAGGGCAAGCAAAAGCGTTTCGGCCGTTCCATCGGTCGTCGTCAGGACTGGAAGAAGGCCTATGTGTGCCTGGCTGCCGGTCAGGAAATCAACTTTGCCGCAAGCGAGCAGGGGTAAAACATGGCACTGATCAAACTCAAACCGACATCCCCGGGTACTCGCGCCGTCGTGCGCGTGGTGAATCCGGAGTTGCACAAGGGCAAGCCCGAAGCGTCGTTGCTGGAGAAGAAGACCAGGACCGCGGGGCGTAACCATAACGGCCACATCACTACGCGTCATATGGGTGGCGGCCACAAGAAGCATTACCGTCTCGTGGATTTCAAGCGCGACAAGGATGGCGTTCCAGCCAAGGTCGAGCGTCTGGAATATGACCCGAACCGTACTGCGCACCTGGCGTTGCTGGTGTACGCAGATGGCGAGCGTCGCTACATCCTGGCACCCAAGGGTATCTCCGCAGGTGCTCAGCTGGTGAGCGGCTCGGAAGCGCCGATCAAGGCGGGCAATGCCTTGCCGCTGCGCAACATCCCGGTCGGCTCCACGATCCATGCGATCGAGATGCTGCCCGGCAAGGGTGCGCAACTGGCGCGTTCCGCAGGTGCCTCCGTGCAGCTGCTGGCGCGTGAAGGCAGCTACGCTCAATTGCGTCTGCGTTCCGGCGAGATCCGCAAGGTGCATATCGACTGCCGCGCGACACTGGGCGAAGTCGGTAACGGCGAACATTCCCTGCGTTCCATCGGCAAGGCCGGTGCGAACCGTTGGCGCGGTATTCGCCCGACAGTGCGCGGTGTGGCAATGAACCCGGTCGATCACCCGCACGGCGGTGGTGAGGGCAAGACTGCGGCAGGCCGTCATCCGGTCAGCCCATGGGGTGTGCCAGCCAAGGGCTTCCGTACACGTCGCAACAAGCGTACTGGCGGCATGATCGTGCGCCGTCGCTTTCAGGTTTAAGGGGTAACAAGATATGGCACGTTCAGTTAAAAAAGGCCCATTCGTCGATCTGCATCTGCTGAAGAAGGTGGAAACGGTGCGCGCTACCAACGATAAGCGTCCGGTGAAAACCTGGTCGCGTCGCTCCACCGTGTTGCCCGAGTTCGTCGGTCTGACGATCGCGGTGCACAACGGCAAGCAACATATTCCGGTGTATGTGTCCGAGAACATGGTGGGACACAAGCTTGGCGAATTTTCCCTGACCCGCACCTTCAAAGGTCATGCTGCTGATAAAAAAGCAGTCGCCAAGAAATAAGGAGACATGATGAGTACAACAGCAGTCATCCGTGGTGTTCGCCTGTCGGCACAAAAAGCCCGACTGGTCGCTGACCAGATCCGTGGTCTGCCCGTTGCGCAGGCTTTGAACATCCTGGCTTTCAGCCCGAAGAAGGGCGGCGCCATCATCAAGAAGGCGCTGGATTCCGCGATCGCCAATGCCGAGCATAACGACGGTGCAGACATCGACGAACTGAAGGTCACCACCATCTACGTGGACAAGGCTACTTCTCTGAAGCGCATGATTCCGCGCGCCAAGGGCCGCGGTAACAGGCATCGAGAAGCAAACCTGCCACATTACGATCAAAGTCGGGAGCTAGAGCATGGGCCAGAAAATTCATCCAATCGGATTCCGCCTGAGCGTTCAGAAGAACTGGACCTCGAAGTGGTATTCCAACAGCAAGAACTTCTCCGAGTTGTTGCACAAGGACATCGAAGTCCGCGATTACCTGAAGAAGAAGCTGGCCGGTGCCGGCGTCTCCAAGATCGTCATCGAGCGTCCGGCCAAGAACGCCAAGATCACCATCTACACGGCACGTCCGGGCGTGGTGATCGGCAAGAAGGGCGAGGACATCGAGTCGCTGCGCAACGAGCTGAAGAAGCGCATGGGTCTGCCAGATGTCGGTCTGAACATCGAAGAGGTGCGCAAGCCTGAAGTTGATGCGCAACTGATCGCCGATTCCATCACCCAGCAACTGGAAAAACGCATCATGTTCCGCCGCGCGATGAAGCGTGCGATGCAGAACGCCATGCGTCTGGGTGCGCAAGGCATCAAGATCATGAGCGCCGGCCGTCTGAACGGCATCGAGATCGCACGTACCGAGTGGTATCGCGAAGGCCGCGTGCCGTTGCATACGCTGCGTGCCGATATCGACTACGGTTTCTCGGAAGCCAAGACCACCTACGGCATCATTGGCGTCAAGGTATGGGTTTACAAGGGCGATGCCGGACAGCAGGAAGCCGCTGCACCTATCGCGGCCGAGCCGGAAAAGAAAGTAAGAAAGTCGGGAGCAAAGCATGCTACAGCCAGCTAGAAGAAAGTACCGCAAGGAACAGAAAGGCCGTAACACCGGTGTCGCAACGCGCGGCAACAAGGTAAGTTTCGGCGAGTTCGGCCTCAAGGCCGTGGGTCGCGGACGTCTGACTGCGCGTCAGATCGAGGCGGCGCGTCGTGCCATGACTCGTCACATCAAGCGCGGTGGACGTATCTGGATCCGTATTTTCCCGGACAAGCCGATCTCCAAGAAGCCTGCCGAAGTCCGTATGGGTAACGGTAAAGGGAGTCCCGAGTACTACGTCGCCGAGATTCAGCCAGGCAAGATGTTGTACGAGATGGACGGTGTGGATGAAGTGTTGGCGCGCGAGGCGTTCCGTTTGGCTTCTGCCAAGCTGCCGATCGAGACGACATTCGTGGTTAGACAGGTAGGGGCGTGATCATGAAGGCAAGCGAACTGAAGAACAAATCGGTGGCCGATCTGCAGCAGGAGCTGCTGTCTCTGGGCAAGGAGCAATTCGGCCTGCGCATGCAAGCAGCGACCCAGCAGTTGAGCAATACCAGCCAATTGAACAAGGTGCGCCGCAACATCGCGCGTGTTAAAACGGTACTGACTGAGAAGGGTGTGCAGCAATGAGTGCAACGAATCTGAAACGTGCGCTGACCGGAACAGTCGTCAGCAACAAGATGGACAAGACTGTCACCGTCCTGGTCGAGCGCAAGGTCAAGCACCCGGTGCTGGGCAAGGTGGTGCGAGTTTCCAAGAAATACCATGCGCATGATGAGAACAACGAGTTCAATCAAGGCGATGTGGTGACCATCGAGGAGACCCGTCCGCTGTCCAAGACCAAGACTTGGCGCGTGTCCAAGCTGGTGGAGAAGGCTCACGAAGTCTGATTTATAAATTAAAGCTTGTGCATTTGGACAAGTTTGACTAGAATGCGCGGCTTCGTTTCACCGTCGCTTGCGACGGCCTAACCCGAACGGGTTCCAAAACTAGCCGCCGCAGGCGGAAAAAGTTGGAGATTGAAAAATGATACAAATGCAGTCTGTTTTGAATGTGGCCGACAACACCGGCGCGCGCTCCGTCATGTGCATCAAGGTGCTGGGCGGTTCCAAGCGTCGCTACGCCGGCGTTGGCGATGTGATCAAGGTCAGCATCCGCGATGCGGCACCGCGTTCGCGCGTCAAGAAGGGCGAGGTTTACAGTGCCGTGGTGGTGCGTACCGCCAAGGGTGTCCGTCGTGCCGACGGTTCCCTGGTCAAGTTCGATGGTAATGCGGCCGTGTTGCTGAATAACAAGCTGGAGCCGATCGGTACCCGTATCTTTGGGCCGGTGACTCGTGAACTGCGTAATGAGAAGTTCATGAAGATCGTCTCTCTGGCACCGGAAGTGCTGTAAGCGGCAGTCGAGGATAAATCATGAACAAGATTAGAAAGAACGATGATGTGATCGTCATCACCGGCAAGGACAAAGGTAATCGCGGCAACGTGCTGAGCGTGGCTGGCGAATACGTCCTGGTGGGTGGTATCAACAAGGTCAAGAAACACCAGAAGCCGAATCCGGTGAAAGGTACGGCGGGCGGTATCGTGGAAATGGAGAAACCTATCCATATTTCCAATATCGCCATCTACAACGCGACCACCAAGAAGGCGGATCGCGTGGGTGTCAAGCAGTTGGAGGACGGTCGCAAGGTGCGCGTGTTCAAATCCAACGGCGAAGTGATTGCGTAAGGGGTAATAGAGCATGGCTCGTTTATACGACTACTACAAAGAGACAGTGTCGACCAAGAACTGATGAAGCAGTTCGGCTACAAGTCCGTCATGGAAGTGCCGCGCATCGAAAAGATCACCCTGAACATGGGTGTCGGTGAGGCTGTGGCTGACAAGAAGGTGATGGATCATGCGGTTGGCGACATGCAGAAGATTGCTGGCCAAAAGCCCGTGGTGACCAAGTCCAAGAAATCCATCGCCGGTTTCAAGATTCGTGAGAACTATCCGGTTGGTTGCAAAGTGACGCTGCGCCGTGAGCGCATGTATGAATTCCTGGATCGACTGGTGACGGTTGCGATTCCTCGTATTCGCGACTTCCGTGGCATTTCTGGCAAGTCTTTCGATGGTCGTGGCAACTACAACATGGGCGTCAAGGAACAGATCATTTTCCCTGAAATCGAGTACGACAAGATCGACGCGCTGCGTGGCATGAACATCACGATCACGACCACGGCGAAGACTGACGAAGAGGCCAAGGCATTGCTGATGGCATTCAAATTCCCATTGAAGAACTGAGGGTGATATGGCTAAGACCGCTGTGATTAACCGCGAGCAGAAGCGCCGCGATACGGTGAAGAAATTCGCTACCAAGCGCGCCGAATTGCTGGCGACCGCGACCAATATGTCGCTGAGCGATGAAGAGCGTTTTGCTGCTCGTCAAAAACTGCAGGCATTGCCGCGCGATTCCAGCCCGGTACGTTTGCGTAACCGCTGTGCGCTGACTGGTCGTCCGCGTGGCACGTTCCGCAAGTTCGGTTTGGGGCGCACTAAATTGCGTGAATACGCGATGCGCGGCGAAATCCCCGGTGTAGTCAAGGCAAGCTGGTAAGGGTGAATCTATGAGCATGAGTGATCCGATCTCCGATATGTTGACGCGTATCCGTAACGCGCAAATGGCGGAAAAAACAATGGTGTCGATGCCTTCTTCCAAGATCAAGGCGGCTATCGCCAAGGTGTTGCAGGACGAAGGTTATGTGGAAGGCTTCAAGGTCGTCGCTAACGACGGCAAGGCCTTGCTCGAAATCGGCCTGAAATATTACGCTGATCGTCCTGTGATCGAAAAGATCCAGCGCGTGAGCCGACCAGGCCTGCGCGTGTACAAGGGCAGCGAAGACATCCCGCGTGTGATGAACGGTCTCGGTATCGCGATCGTTTCCACATCCAAGGGCTTGATGACCGACCGCAAAGCACGCGCCAATGGTATCGGCGGCGAAGTGCTCTGCATCGTCGCGTAACGGGGGAACCATGTCTAGAGTCGCTAAAAATCCTATCGTGGTCCCGGCCGGTGTCGAAGTGACGCTGGCGGCCGACAAAATCTCCGTGAAGGGTCCGCAAGGCACCCTGACACAAGTGCTGAAGGGCGATGTTGCGGTCGAGCGCCAGGGTGATGCCTTGCTGTGCAAGGCAACCAACGAATCGGCCGAAGCCGATGCGATGTCCGGTACTTTGCGCGCCCTGCTGGCCAATATGGTCGCCGGCGTGAGCAAGGGTTTCGAACGTAAGCTGACGCTGGTTGGCGTGGGTTACCGCGCTGCCGCCGCTGGCGATGCGCTGAACCTGACGCTGGGCTTTTCGCATCCAGTGGTGCACAAGATGCCCAAGGGTGTGAAGGTCGCAACGCCTACCCAAACCGAGATCGTGTTGACCGGTGCGGATAAGCAGCAAGTTGGTCAAGTCGCCGCCGAAATTCGTGCGTATCGCGAACCCGAGCCTTACAAGGGCAAGGGCGTGCGTTACTCCGACGAGGTGGTGATCCTGAAAGAAACCAAGAAGAAATAATCGAGGTTGATATGTTGAACAAGAATGAAGCGCGTCAGCGCAGAGCACGCAAAACCCGTGCAAAGATCGCTGAACAAAAGGCAGTACGTCTGGCGATCCATCGCACCAACCTGCATATCTATGCACAAGTGATCTCTGCCGACGGTGGCAAGGTTCTGGCCAGCGCCTCTACCTTGGAAGCGGATGTGCGCAAGAGCGTCGGCAACGGCGGTAACGCGGCAGCTGCAGCGGTGGTTGGAAAACGTATCGCCGAGAAGGCCAAGAGCGCCGGAATCACAGCAGTCGCTTTCGACCGTTCCGGCAACAAGTACCATGGTCGCATCAAGGCGCTGGCGGATGCCGCGCGTGAACATGGCTTGCAGTTCTAATCTGGGGTGAATCATGGCTAAAGCGCAACAAGGCAGAAATCAGCAGCAAGAAGACAAGGGCGACGGCCTCATCGAGAAGATGATCCACGTCAACCGCGTGACCAAGGTGGTGAAGGGTGGCCGTATCATGGGCTTCGCCGCACTGACCGTGGTCGGCGACGGCGATGGCCGCATCGGCATGGGCAAGGGCAAATCCAAGGAAGTGCCGGTCGCCGTGCAGAAGGCGATGGAAGAGTCCCGCCGCAAGCTGGTCAAGGTGAACCTGAAGGAAGGTACGCTGCATCATGCAGTGATTGGGCGTCACGGTGCCGCCAAGGTATACATGCAGCCTGCGTCCGAAGGTACCGGCATTATCGCTGGCGGCGCGATGCGCGCAGTGTTCGAGGCGGTAGGCGTGCGTAACGTGTTGGCCAAGTGTATCGGCTCCAGCAACCCCTACAACGTGGTGCGTGCCACGCTGAATGGTTTGAAGTCGCTGAATTCTCCGGCCGAGATCGCTGCCAAGCGCGGCAAGAGCGTAGAAGAAATCACGGGGTAAGTCATGGCAAAAGCTAAAACGGCGCAAGCCAAAACATTGAAGGTGACGCTGGTGAAGAGCATCATCGGCACCAAGGAATCCCATCGCGCAACCGTGCGCGGCTTGGGTCTGCGTCGCATGCACCATACCGTCGAAGTGGAAGACACTCCGGCTGTGCGCGGCATGATCAACAAAGTGTATTACCTGGTTAAGTGCGAGGCGTAAATGGAACTCAATCAAATTAAACCTGCCGCAGGTTCCAAGCATGCCAAGCGCCGCGTTGGTCGCGGCATCGGCTCCGGTCTGGGCAAGACTGCTGGTCGCGGTCACAAAGGTCAGAAATCGCGTTCCGGCGGTTTCCATAAGGTCGGTTTCGAAGGCGGTCAAATGCCGCTGCAACGCCGTCTTCCGAAGCGTGGTTTCGTGTCCTTGACACGCAATGACACGGCGCAAGTGCGCTTGTCCGACCTGCAGAATCTGCCGGTCGACAGCATCGATCTGCTGGCGCTGAAGCAAGCGGGCGTTGTTCCTGCTACTGCGCTGACTGCCAAGGTCGTGCTGGCCGGCGAGATCAAGCGCGCGGTCAAGCTGCAGGGTCTGCAGTTGACCAAGGGTGCGCGTGCCGCGGTTGAAGCTGCCGGCGGCAGCATCGCGGAGTAATTTGCCTGTGGCTAACGCTGTGAGCAAAGGTAAGTACGGCGATCTGGGGCAGCGTCTCTGGTTTTTGCTGCTTGCGCTGATCGTTTACCGTATCGGTGCGCATATCCCGGTGCCCGGAATCGATCCGAACGTGCTGGCGGATCTGTTCAAGACGCAAAAAGGCGGCATCCTGGGCATGTTCAACATGTTCTCGGGTGGCGCGCTGGAGCGCTTCACTATCCTTGCGCTTGGGATCATGCCGTACATTTCTGCATCGATCATCATGCAGCTGGCGGCGATAGCGGTTCCGCATCTGGAGCAGTTGAAGAAAGAAGGCGAAGCTGGCCGCCGCAAGATCACGCAGTACACGCGTTACGGCACTCTGGTGTTGGCGCTGTTCCAGTCGTTCGGTATTGCGGTGATGTTGCAGTCGCAGGCGGGGCTGGTGTTGCATCCCGGCATGATGTTCCAGGTGACGACAGTAATCACCCTGGTAACGGGCACGATGTTCCTGATGTGGCTGGGCGAGCAGATCACCGAGCGCGGATTGGGTAACGGTATCTCGCTGATCATCTTCGCGGGTATCGCGGCGGGGCTGCCGAGCGCAATCGGCAACACGCTGGAGATGGCGCGTACCGGCGCATTCTCCATTCCGCTGGTGCTGGCGTTGTTCATCGGCGCGATCCTGGTGACGGCGTTGGTGGTGTTCGTCGAGCGCGGACAGCGCAAGATTCTGGTGAACTATGCCAAGCGCCAGGTGGGCAACAAGATTTACGGCGGCCAAAGCTCGCACCTGCCGCTGAAGCTGAATATGGCTGGTGTGATTCCGCCGATCTTTGCTTCGAGCATCATCCTGTTCCCGGCCACGCTGGCTGGCTGGTTCGGATCCGGGCAGAGCATGACCTGGCTGAAGGATGTCAGCGACAAGTTGTCGCCGGGGCAGCCGATCTACGTGATGTTCTACGCCGCGGCGATCGTGTTCTTCTGCTTCTTCTATACGGCGCTGGTGTTCAGCCCGAAAGAGACGGCGGACAATTTGAAGAAGAGTGGTGCCTTCCTGCCCGGCATACGTCCCGGCGAGCAGACTGCGCGTTACATCGAAAAGATCATGTTGCGTCTGACATTGGTCGGTGCGGTGTACATCACTCTGGTGTGTTTGCTGCCGGAATTCCTGGTGGTGAAGTGGAACGTGCCGTTCTACTTCGGAGGTACATCGCTGCTGATCCTGGTGGTGGTGACCATGGACTTTATGGCGCAGGTGCAGTCGTACATGATGACGCACCAGTATGAGAATCTGTTGAAGAAGGCCAATTTCAAGGCCGGGATGACGCGATAGATGGCAAAAGAAGACGTCATCCAGATGCAGGGTGAGGTTGAAGAGTCCCTGCCAAACGCGACATTTCGCGTGAAGTTGGAAAATGGTTTTGTCGTTCTGGGGCATATTTCGGGCAAGATGCGCATGCATTACATCCGAATACTGCCTGGCGACAAGGTGACGGTTGAAGTGTCGCCTTACGATTTGAGCAAAGCGCGCATCGTATTCCGCGCCAAGTAAGTTGAGAGAAGCAAGGAGAAGCAAATGAAAGTGCAAGCATCCGTGAAAAAAGTGTGCCGTAACTGCAAGATCGTGCGGCGCAATCGCGTGGTTCGTGTGATTTGCAGTAGCGATCCGCGTCACAAACAGCGCCAGGGTTGATTGAGTAAAATCGCCTCTGGATGGTACAATTTACGACTTTTGAATGAATAGGGTAGCTGCATGGCTCGTATTGCCGGTGTAAACATTCCAAACCACCAACACGCCGAGATCGCGTTGACCGCGATCTATGGCATCGGGCGCACCCGCGCGCAGCAGATTTGTGCTGCCGCCGGCGTCGTCACTTCAACCAAGATCAAGGACATCAGCGATTCCGATATGGAAAAGCTGCGCGACGAAGTCGCCAAGTTCACGGTGGAAGGCGATCTGCGTCGCGAGATCTCCATGAACATCAAGCGTTTGATGGACTTGGGTTGCTATCGTGGTCTGCGTCACCGTCGCGGCTTGCCGTGCCGTGGCCAGCGCACCCGTACCAATGCACGTACCCGCAAAGGACCTCGCAAGTCCATCGCCGGCGCGAAGAAGTAATCTAGTAGAGGATCAGAGAAATGGCTAAGCCCAGTACGAGAGTGCGCAAGAAAGTTAAGAAGAACGTTGCCGAAGGTATCGCGCACGTTCACGCCTCCTTCAACAATACCATCGTGACCATCACCGACCGTCAAGGCAATGCCTTGGCATGGTCTACCAGTGGCGCGCAGGGTTTCAAGGGTTCTCGCAAGAGCACGCCGTTCGCAGCGCAGATCGCTGCCGAAACGGTGGGCAAGTCCGCTGTCGAGTGCGGCGTCAAGAATCTGGAAGTGCGCATCAAGGGCCCAGGCCCGGGTCGCGAATCCGCAGTGCGCGCATTGAATGCCGCAGGTTTTAAAATTACCAGCATTTCGGACATCACGCCGGTACCGCACAACGGTTGCCGCCCGCCGAAAAAGCGTCGTATCTAAGGAGCGTAGATCTTGGCTAGAAATCTTGATGCAAAGTGCCGTCAGTGCCGCCGCGAAGGCGAGAAGCTGTTCCTCAAGGCAGAGAAATGTTTTACCGACAAGTGTTCGGTCGAGCGTCGTGCATACGCGCCCGGTCAGCACGGTCAGAAGAAGAACCAGCGCCAGTCCGAGTACGGCGGCCAGCTGCGCGAAAAGCAGAAGCTGCGTCGTATCTACGGCGTGATGGAAGGCCAGTTCCGCCTGACCTACAAGCGTGCTGAGCAATCCCGCGGCATCACCGGCGAAAGCCTGCTGCAGATCCTCGAGTCGCGTCTGGACAACGTTTCCTATCGCATGGGTTTCGGCGGTTCTCGTTCCGAAGCGCGTCAGACCGTGCGTCACAACGGCATCCTGGTGAACGGCAAGCGCGTCAACATCCCGTCCTATCAGGTGCGTCCCGGCGACGTGGTCGAAGTTGCGGAAGCGTCCAGGAGCCAGTTGCGTTTGAAGTCCGCCGTGGCAGCAGCCGAGCAGCGCGGCTTCCCGGAATGGATCGAAGTGGATGCCAAGTCGTTCAAGGGCACCTTCAAGGCCAGTACCCCAGCGTTCTGAATTGCCAGCGACGATCAACGAGCATCTCGTGGTCGAGTTGTATTCCAAGTAATCCACGCGGAGTCGAATATGCCTAACAATAGTCTGTTGAAGCCACGCATCATCGACGTGCAACGTATCTCTCCCACCCAAGCCAAGGTGGTGATGGAGCCGTTCGAGCGCGGCTACGGCCACACGCTGGGCAACGCCCTGCGTCGCGTCCTGCTGTCGTCCATGCCGGGTTTCGCCGTGACAGAAGTGAAGATTGCAGGCGTGCTGCATGAATACTCTTCTATCGACGGCGTGCAGGAAGACGTGGTCGAGATCCTGCTGAACCTGAAGGGCCTGGTGCTCAAGCTGCACAATTCGCGCGAAGCGACTTTGCACCTGAAGAAATCCGGTGCGGGCGTCGTGACGGCTGCCGACATCGAAGTCGGCGCCGACACCGAAGTGATCAATCCGAACCATGTCATCGCCCACCTGACCGCAGGCGGCAAGCTGGACATGGAAATCAAGGTCGAGCAAGGTCGCGGTTATGTTTCCGCCATCTCGCGCATGCAGCCCGGCGCAACCCGCCCGGTTGGTCACATCGCGTTGGACGCATCGTTCAGCCCGATCTCGCGCGTCAGCTACTCGGTCGAGAGCGCACGTGTCGAACAGCGCACCGATCTGGACAAGCTGGTGATGGACATCGAGACCAACAGCGCCATCGATCCGGAAGAAGCCATCCGCTACTCCGCACGAGTGCTGATGGACCAACTCTCCGTGTTTGCCGCACTGGAAGGCACCCCGGCTCCGGTCGAGAAGCCTGCAGCACCGAAGGTCGACCCGATGCTGCTGCGTCCGGTGGACGATCTGGAGCTGACTCCGCGTTCTTCCAACTGCCTCAAGGCGCAGAGCATCCATTACATCGGCGACCTGATTCAGAATACCGAAGCGGATCTGTTGCGCACCCCGAACCTGGGTCGCAAGTCGCTCAACGAGATCAAGCAAGTGCTGGCCGAACACGGTCTGTCGCTGGGCATGAAATTGGAAAACTGGACCACAGTGTCCGAGAAATAAAGCTGCCCCGGCCGCGAGGCTGGATCGCAAGAGAGGAAAATCATGCGTCACCGTTTAGGACTTAGAAAACTCAACCGCACCAGCAGCCACCGTTTGGCGATGTTGCGCAACATGACCGTTTCGCTGCTGCGTCACGAAGTCATCAAGACCACCCTGCCGAAGGCCAAGGAACTGCGTCGCGTCGCCGAGCCTATCCTGACTCTGGGCAAGAACCCCAGTCTGGCCAATCGCCGTTTGGCATTCGCCCGTCTGCGCGACCGCGAGATCGTCAGCAAGCTGTTCGACGAACTCGGCCCGCGCTACGCAGCCCGCAACGGCGGCTACTCGCGCATCCTGAAGTTCGGCTTCCGCAAGGGCGACAATGCTCCGATGGCACTGGTCGAACTGATGGACCGTCCGGCCGATGCACAGCCGGTAGAAGCAGGCGAGTAAGTTTCAACGCCTCAAGCAACACCAAGCAAAGCCGGACTTGTTCCGGCTTTGTTGTTTTGTAGGTCAGTCTAGGAGAACCAGCGCAGAAAGGCCGCGGCAGAAAGCGCCGTGATCGCCAAGGCAGAGGATGAAAGCCACACTTGGTTCCTGCCCTGCTCGGTCCAGCGTTCGCCGCGCCAGAGGTAAGCCGCGAGCATCAGGATGCCGAGCGTTGCGCATAGCATCTTGATGCCCAGCGCATAGCTTGCGATTCCGGAGATGTCCGGAAACTTGCCGTAGTAATAGTAGCTGACCATGCCGAACGTGGCGCCGCTTGCAGCCTGCGTCACCCAACCGGCCAGCGCGAGATATCCCAGCTTTCTTCGCGCGGCTTTCTCGCGCACCGCAGTGCATCAGCGACCCTCCCACCACCGCCACGGCCCCGAAGTTATGTACGACCTGAATTACAGCGTAGCTCAGGTTCTGTGTCGCGCTCATTGCGCGGTCACATCGATACAGCTCTCCGGACCGGTCGCTACATGCGATTTTGTGTTTTCCGCCAGGCAAATGTGATGTATGCCGGGCGTCATCGGGGCAAGTTCGGTGCTGCCCTTGAGCTGGCGCAAGACATCGATGCGCTTCGCCATCGACATAAAGATGCAGGTGATCCCCGGCCGGGCCAAGCACGGCGTCATAGTTGACTGTAAGCTTGTCTTTGGCACTCAGTATGGCGCCATCGGCGGGGAAGTTGATGGTTATCTTGCCGTCCGCTGCAAATGCCTGGGCACAGCCGATTACTAAGATGAACGTAATCAAAAGCTTGAAGTTCATGATCGTTCTCCTTGGGTGAGTTGCTGGAGTAAACGCATGCCCATCTGACAATAACCGACCGTTATTGTCAATAATGTATTCCCCTCCCTTTGGAGGAGGGGCGATTTAAACGCTCACGAACGCTTCAAGACGCTTTGCAGGTAGGGGCCTGTCACGCTGTCCTTGTTCGCCGCGATGTCCCGCGGCGAGCCTTGTGCCACGATACGGCCGCCGCCGTCGCCGCCTTCCGGTCCCAGGTCGATGACCCAGTCCGCGGTCTTGATCACGTCCAGGTTGTGTTCGATGACCACCACGGTGTTGCCCTGGTCGCGCAGCGTGTGGATCACCTTCAGCAGCATGTCGATGTCGTGGAAGTGCAGGCCGGTGGTCGGCTCGTCGAGGATGTACAGCGTGCGTCCGGTGTCGCGCTTGGACAGTTCGAGCGACAGCTTCACGCGCTGCGCCTCGCCGCCGGAAAGCGTCGTGGCGCTCTGTCCCAGCGTGATGTATCCCAGGCCCACATCGAGCAGCGTCTTCAGCTTGCGCGCGATGATGGGCACCGGCGCGAAGAACTCGTGCGCCTGTTCCACCGTCATGTTCAGCACCTTGTTGATGTTCGCGCCCTTGTATTGCACCTCCAGCGTCTCGCGGTTGTAGCGCTGGCCGTGGCACACGTCGCACGGCACATACACGTCCGGCAGGAAGTGCATCTCCACCTTGATCACGCCGTCGCCCTGGCACGATTCGCAGCGCCCGCCCTTCACGTTGAAGGAGAAGCGCCCCGGCCCGTAGCCGCGCTCGCGCGCAGTCGGCACGCTGGCGAACAGGTCGCGTATCGGCGTGAACAGCCCGGTGTAAGTCGCCGGGTTGGAACGCGGCGTGCGCCCGATGGGCGACTGGTCCACGTTGATCACCTTGTCGAAGAACTCCAGTCCCTCGATCTCGGCATAGGGCGCAGGCTCGGCACTGCTGCCGTACAGATGCTGCGCCACCGCGTTGTACAGCGTGTCGTTGATGAGTGTGGACTTACCCGAACCGGACACGCCCGCGATGCAGGTGAGCAGGCCCACCGGCAGGTCGAGCGTCACATCCTTCAGGTTGTTGCCGCTGGCGCCGATGATCTTCAACCTGCGCTCGGGGTCGGGCTTGCGATACTGCTTCGGCGGATCGATGCGGCGCCGCCCGGAGAGGTAATCGCCGGTGAGCGATTGCGGGTTGGCGATCACTTCCGTGGGCGTGCCTTGCGCCACCACCAGGCCGCCGTGCTCGCCCGCGCCCGGCCCCATATCCACCACATAGTCTGCGGTGCGGATCGCGTCCTCGTCATGCTCCACCACGATCACGCTGTTGCCCATGTCGCGCAGGCGCTTCAGCGTATCCAGCAGGCGGTCGTTGTCGCGCTGGTGCAGGCCGATGGAAGGCTCATCCAGCACATACATCACGCCGGTGAGGCCGGAGCCGATCTGCGATGCCAGGCGGATGCGCTGCGCCTCGCCGCCGGAAAGCGTCTCGGCCGAACGATCCAGCGACAGGTAATCCAGACCCACGTTGTTGAGGAAGGTGAGGCGGCTGGCGATCTCCTGCACGATCTTCTCGGCGATGGCCTGCTTGTTGCCGGGCAGCGTCACGCCGCTGGAAAAAAGTCAGCGCCTGCTTCAGCGGCAACGCGCTCAATTCGAAGATGGCGCGATCGGCCACGCGCACATGGCGCGCCTCCTCGCGCAGGCGCGTGCCTTCGCAATCCGGGCAGGTGCAGTTGTTGAGGTACTTCGCCAGTTCCTCGCGCACCGTGGGCGACTCCGTCTCGTTGTAGCGCCGCTCCAGGTTGTTCACGATGCCTTCGAAGGTCTCCTCGCGCAGCACCTTCTTGCCGCGCTCGTTCATGTAGGTGAAGGCGATCTCCTCGCGCCCGCTGCCGTACAGCACCACCTTCTGGATCTTCTCCGGCAGGCTTTCGAACGGACGTTCCAGGTCGAAGTCGTAATGCTTCGCCAGGCTGTCCAGCATCTGGTAATAGAACTGGTTGCGCCGGTCCCAGCCCTTGATGGCGCCGCCGGCTCAGAGAGAGATTGGGGAAGGCCACGATGCGCGCGGGATCGAAGAAACGAGATCACCCCAGGCCGTCGCACTTCGGGCACGCGCCCATCGGGCTGTTGAACGAGAACAGGCGCGGCTCCAGTTCCTGCAGCGAATAATTGCAGATGGGGCAGGCGAATTTGGCCGAGAACAGATGCTCCTTGCCCGTGTCCATCTCCACCGCCAGCGCGCGGCCGTCGGCATGGCGCAACGCCGTCTCGAACGACTCCGCCAGACGCTGCTTGATGTCGGCAGAGACCTTCAGTCGGTCCACCACGATCTCGATGGTGTGCTTCGAATTTTTTGCCAGCTTCGGCAGGTTATCCATCTCGCACACCTTGCCGTTCACGCGCAGGCGCACGAAGCCCTGCGCGCGCAGCTCGTCGAACAGATCCAGTTGCTCGCCCTTGCGCTCCACCACGATGGGCGACAGGATCATCACCTTCGTGTCCTTCCGGCAGCGCCAGCACCGAGTCCACCATCTGCCCCACCGACTGCGCCTGCAACACGATGTCGTGCTGCGGGCAATACGGATCGCCCGCGCGCGCATACAGCAGGCGCAGGTAATCGTGAATTTCGGTGACCGTACCCACAGTGGAACGAGGGTTATGCGATGTTGCCTTCTGCTCGATGGCGATGGCGGGGGAAAGCCCCTCGATCAGGTCCACATCCGGCTTCTCCATCAACTGCAGGAACTGGCGCGCATAGGCCGAAAGCGACTCCACATAGCGCCGCTGCCCCTCGGCATACAGCGTATCGAACGCGAGTGAGGACTTGCCGGAACCGGACAAGCCCGTGATCACCACCAACTGATTGCGCGGCAGATCGAGGTCGATATTCTTGAGATTGTGGGTGCGAGCACCGCGGATTTTGATGTATTCCATGTGAGGCCGAGAGTCAGAAAAACGACTGGACAATATACGCGAAAACGGATGCTTTCCCAACAGATAGAATCAGGATTAATAGAGGGAAAAGTCCCGTTCGTGCTGAGCCTGTCGAAGCATGAATGGCTTCAATTCTTCTGGCCTGCTAAAACATGGACTTAACCCTTGCCGCACTACAGCCATATCACTTATAGTTCAGCTCACTTGCGCATTCGCCGCAATACAACCGAGCCGCAACGTACGGCTTGGTAACGGTGGATCATCAGGCTAGGAGGCTGGCGTAGGTTCCTGCAACAATTTTGTTGTGCATTAAAGGGGAATCGCATAACTATGGCCTTTGAGAATGATGCTCGGCTTTTGTCGGTCGATGCCCTTGTACGATCTCTCGCAGTAAATAGAACTCGCCCAGTATGTTTTCTTCTTGGGGCTGGTGCGTCCATATCCTCAGGGATGCCCTCTGCGCAACGATGTATTTGGGCTTGGAAGCAGGACATATTTGTCACGAATAACCCCACACTCAGAGAATCCGTTGACGAGCTTTCGCTGCCGGGGACACGTCAGATTATTCAACGTTGGCTAGATCAACGAGGCCGCTACCCAAGCGCCAACAGCCCTGAGGAATATTCTTTCTATGCCAAGGAGTGCTATCCGACAGGCCAGGATAGACGTAGTTTTTTTCAATCCTTCGTTTCTCAGGCTAAGCCGCACACCGGTTATCGGCTGCTTCCATTGTTAACCAAGGCTGGTTTTATTCGAACAGTCTGGACCACAAACTTTGATGGATTGGTCGGGCGTGCGTGCGCCGCGAGTGATCTTGTATGTGTTGAAGTTGGTATTGACTCAGCACATCGAGCGACACGGCAACATGCCAATGGTGAGCTCCGTGTAGTTTCGTTGCATGGTGACTATCGCTATGATGAACTGAAGAACACCGCTGAAGAGTTACAGCAGCAAGAAGCAAGTTTGCTAACAGAGTTTGTTCATGAGCTGAAGGACTACGATCTTGTTGTTATTGGGTATAGTGGTCGTGATACGTCACTGATGAATGTATTGAAGGCAGCTTATTCAGAACCTAATCCGTCGCGTCTTTTTTGGTGTGGCTTCAGAGATGATATGTCGGAGCCCGTCAAGGAATTACTTTCGACTTCGATAGAAGTTGGCCGTGAAGTATTTTTTGTGCCAACGGAAGGTTTTGATGACATAGTTTCACGGCTTGCGCTTCGGCTGCTTGAGGGTGACGCACTGGCTAAAACAAAAGAGGTGCTATCAGTTGCCGACAAGCAGGCAAAAATGGCGTTCTCAATCCCTCCGCTTCCAGTTACTTCTCTTGTGAAAAGCAATGCCTACCCGTTAAGTTGCCCTAGGCAAGCGTTAAAGCTTGAACTTGTAATTCCGCAAGATGTAAATCGCCGTGATTGGATTAATGAGCGCATGGCAACACCAGATGGTGTTGTTGTTAGTCTTGATACTGGTGTTCTAGCTCTATCTAGTTCGCAGCAAATTCATAAGTCGTTCGGCAGTGCGCTTCGAGGCAATCCAGTTGCAGTTGCACTATCAGAAAATGACATTGTTAAAGACGGGCGAATTCAGTCTCTTTTTCGACGCTCACTGGTGTTTAGCATTGCCAAACAGGTTCGGGCTGACACTGACGGGGAAAGGAGAGTCTGGGAAACGAATTTCTATGCTGAACGTGCACTTAATGGAACAACGTATCGCTTACATAAAGCGCTGGCTTGTCGGTTGATTTCCCTGGAAGGCAAGCCTCATGTGGTGTTGACGCCAGAAGTCGTTGTCAAATTGCCAAACGATCAGCTCGCAGATCGCGATGTCAATAAAGAGCTGCGTAATGCTGTGTATGGATATCAACACAATAATGTCTTCGATAGCGACTTAAAATATTGGACGAGCAAGATTACGAATATCGACATTCCTGCACACGGTGGTGGTACGTTTCAAATTGCCCGTGCTCCAGTTTTTGCAGGACTTGCGCAAAAAGGGCGGAAGCCTTTACCAGCCTCAATACAGCAGCATGCAAAACAAAGTGGGCTCGTGCTTCAGGACGCCAGCCTGATTTTTAGCTCATCAAATGGAAAGTCCGAGGTAAGAAATGCCAATCCGCTGAAAGGGTTGGTAGAAAACAGACCTTGGGATTTTCAACTTACCAGTTCAGGTCTTTCCCCTGTGATCGACATTGCGGTCATTTGTCCTCAAGCGGACTCGTCTAAGTTGAAACGTTTTTTTGGGCAGATGCAAGAGCGCTCGATACCAGCTAATTCTGAGAAAGACTACCTACAGGACTTTCCAGGTTTTTCGGCTGCATTTGGTTTGCCGTTAACTTATCCGAACCCAGGTGAAGCCGCTTGGATCGGGCTTGACGACGCGCTTACAGGTGACGTACTCGCAGCAGCAATGCAACTGGCTCAACGAATATGTCGTTCACTTGATGTCATTCGTAGTTTGCGACCAAGTGCGGTGGTTACCATTTTTGTACCGGCCCGATGGGCACCATACAAAATTATTAATAGTGAGACGGAGAAGTTTAATCTCCACGACTATGTAAAGGCATACGCCGCGCGTCAAGGTCAAGGAACACAATTCATTAGGGAGGAGACAACCATCAATTCGCAACCATGCCGAACTAGGTGGTGGCTTTCCTTGGCGTTATATGCAAAAGCTCTTCGCACACCTTGGCGTCTAGACTGTTTAGATGATGAGACAGCGTTTGTCGGAATTGGCTATAGTCTTGATACAGTGGCAACTCTAGGGAATCACGTTCTGTTGGGATGCAGCCACATTTACAGTGCTCGAGGTGAGGGGCTGCAATTTCGGTTAGGTCGCATCGAGAATCCCATCATTCGAGGTAGAAACCCTTTTATGTCGGAAGATGACGCCCGAAGAACGGGAGAGACTATTCGGCAACTATTCTACGATGCAAAAATGCGCCTTCCCAAACGGGTTGTCGTTCATAAGCGCACGCCATTTACAGAAGATGAACAACGTGGCTTTATGCAGGGACTTGATGGTGTGGCTAACATTGAGCTCATTGAGGTCAACGTGGAAGAGTCGTTACGTTACCTTGCATCTAAACTGGCTGGCGAAAAATTGGAGATAGATCGATTTCCTATTCATCGCGGAACAGTGATTGTTCAAAACTCAAATACCGCACTTCTGTGGGTACATGGTTCAGCGCCAAGCGCACAGAATCCGAATTTCAAATACTACCAAGGCAAACGCCGCATTCCAGCACCGTTGCACATTCGTCGATACTTAGGCCAATCCGACGTAGTCCAGGTGGCGTCTGAGATTCTTGGACTATCGAAAATGAATTGGAATACGTTTGATTACTATTCGCGTCTTCCGGCGACACTTGATTCCGCCAGTGCAATTGCGAAATTAGGAACGCATCTAAGCGGATTTGGGTCGGCACCATATGACTATCGCTTGCTAATCTAGTCCCCTGGGTAAACAGGCTAATGAATGGTATTAAGGCAAGGAATAGTTTTGATGAAAGGCTGCAACTATTTGTGATCAAACCAGCCTAGCCGTGGGCAGCGTGGCTGCTCTCTGCCAATTGGCCGACCCGCTAAGATACGTCCCTCCAAAAAATCACCACTCACAGCTTCATGTCCGCCTTAGATTCATCCACGCCCCCTTCGAACGCCGCGCCAGTATTGGCTTGGCGAGCATCTATGATTTGAGCATGCTGGGGCTGTCCGGCATCTTGGCATAGCGTTTTTGTTGTTGGTTGACAACAGAACGTTCGTTCTCTACGATGCGGTTGTCGTTTTGCCTTCCGCGACAATTTTCCTCCAGTTGAAATAGTCCCCTTGGCATCCATGAACAAGGAGTCCTGACCATGCAACGCCCGCCAGCTATCTTTGAAGAGCATGAAATCCGTCGCGTGTATGACGAGGCCACGGAAACATGGTTGTTTTCGGTGGTGGATATTGTGTAGGTGTTGACCCAGCCGCCGGATTATCAGACTGCCAGAAACTATTGGAAGGTGCTGAAAAATCGCCTGAGTAAAGAAGGCAGTGAATCGGTAACAAAATGTAACCGATTGAAATTGCCTGCCGCTGATGGCAAAAATTACCTCACCGATGTGGCCACTGCTGAAACCTTGTTGCGCTTGGTTCAGTCCGTGCCCAGCCCCAAGGCCGAACCGATCAAACTTTGGTTGGCAAAGGTGGGTTACGAGCGGATGCAGGAAATGGCTGATCCTGCCCGTTCTCTGGAGCGCGCCCGCGAAACCTGGCAGAAACACGGGCGCAGCGAGAAGTGGATACAGCAGCGCATGACCGGGCAGGAGACGCGCAACAAGCTGACCGATTATTGGAAAGAGCATGACATCAAGGAGGGGGAGGAATACGCCATCCTCACCAACATCATTCATCAAGAATGGGCCGAGGTGCGGCCATGACACGGTGCGCGAATGCGACGGGTGCGGGAATGGCCGCATTGCACCTCCTCCCGCAATCGGCTGGCTTCGCCAGTAACGTGTCGGAGGTGCACGTGAAGGCGCATAAGGAGATGAAGGGTTTGAAAACCCAGAATCTGCGCGACCACATGAGCGAGGCCGAGCTGATTTTCACCGCGCTGGCGGAATTGTCCACGCGCCAGATCGCCGAGAGCATGGAGGCGACCGGTATGGGCGAGAACGAGTCGGCGGCGAAAACCGGCGGCGGCATCGCCAAGAAAGCGCGGCAGGAGCTGGAAGGCAAGACGGGCAAGAAGGTAGTGTCGGCTGAAAGCTATTTGCCGCCGTCGCAAAAGAAGATCAAATAATGCGGCGAGGGATGATGCGGCGCTGCGATGACGCTACTATGGGCCTTCGCTAAAAATGGAGAGAGCGCCCGGTCAAGCTGATAAAATGCGCCACTCTCGAATTTCACCCGCAGCTTCATGTCCGCTTCAGATTCATCCATGACCCCCTTCGAACGCCGCGCCAGTATTGGCCTGGCGAGTATCTACGGCCTGCGCATGCTGGGGTTGTTCATCATCCTGCCGATCTTTGCGCTTTATGCCGAGAACCTGCCGGGCGGGGAAAGCCATTTCCTTATCGGGGTTGCGCTGGGGGCCTATGGACTGACGCAGGCGATCCTGCAGATCCCGGCGGGGTGGCTGTCGGACCGTTACGGGCGCAAGCCGATTATCATCGCGGGGCTGCTGCTGTTCGCGGCGGGCAGTTTCATCGCGGCGTCGGCGGACGACATCTACTGGATCATCGCCGGGCGCGTGATCCAGGGCGCGGGGGCGATCAATGCGGCGGTGATGGCGCTGACCGCCGACCTGACGCGCGAGGAGCATCGCACCAAGGCGATGGCGATGATCGGCATGACCATCGGCGTGACGTTCTCGCTCTCGATGGTGCTGTCGCCGCTGCTGTACAAGCATATCGGCATGTCCGGCATCTTCGCGCTGACGGGCGTGCTGGCTTTTGTTTCCATCGCGATGGTGCTGTGGTTCATTCCCGAATCCGCGCATCACGCGCTTCCATACCGATACCGAAGCGGGGCACGGCCATTTCGGCGAGGTGCTGCGCAACAAGGATCTGCTGCGCATGGATTTCGGCGTGTTCACCCTGCATGCGATCCTGATGTCGGTGTTCATGCAGGTGCCGTTCATCCTGCGCGGCTTGGGTCTTGATGCGCAGCACCAGTGGCAGGTGTATCTGCCGGTGATGCTGATCGCCTTCGCACTCATGGTGCCGCCCATCATCATCGCGGAGAAGAAGGCCAAGCTGAAGCAGGTGTTCATGTTCGCGATCGCATTGGCTGCGGTGGCGCAACTGGGCATCCTGTTCCTGCAAAGCAGCGTGTGGGGCGTGGCGCTGTCGTTGCTGGTGTTCTTCACCGCCTTCAACGTGCTGGAGGCGACGCAGCCTTCCATCGTCAGCAAGATCGCGCCGCTGGCGGCCAAAGGCACGGCGATGGGGGTGTTCAGCAGCGTGCAGTTCCTCGGCGCCTTCTTCGGCTCGGCCATGGGCGGCTTGCTGATGCAGCTTTATGGCGGCAATGCGGTGCTGGTGTTCGCGGTGGGCATGCTGCTGCTGTGGCTGGTGGTGGCTTCCGGCATGCGCGCGCCGCAGGCGCTGCTGACCAGAATGTACCACCTGCCGGAGCTGGGGGCCGGAGCGGCAAGCGCGTTGCAGTCGAGTCTGGCACAATTACGCGGTGTACGCGAAGTGCTGGTCGTGGGAAACGAGCAGATCGCCTGTCTCAAGGTGGAAATGAGCGGTTTCGACGAAGAATCAGTTGAGAATCTAGTGAAAGGGGACATGAGATGTCAGTGAATAAGGCAATTCTGGTGGGGCGTCTGGGCAAGGACCCGGAGACCCGTTATATGACCAATGGCGAAGCGGTGACCAATGTCTCCCTGGCGACTTCCGAGAACTACAAGGACAAGAGCGGCGAGAAGCAGGAACGCACCGAATGGCACAACCTGGTGTTCTACCGCCGCCTGGCCGAGATCGCGGGCGAATACCTGAAGAAGGGCGCGCAGATCTACGTCGAGGGCCGCATCCAGACGCGCAAGTGGCAGGACAAGGAAGGCAAGGACCGCTACACCACCGAGATCGTGGTCAACGAGATGCAGATGCTGGGCGGCAAGTCCGGCGGCGGTGGCAGCTTCGAGGTGGTGGAGAACCAGTCGCAGGCTCCCGCGCGCAGCGCGCCGGCCGCACGGCCCGCTGCTGCACCCGCAGCCAAGGGCAACTTCGACAATTTCGACGACGATATTCCGTTCTGAGAATCCATAATGCAGTTACCTTCAAAAAGGCCACCTTGTCAGTGGCCTTTTTTATTTTTCAGGCGAATTACTGCTTAAGCCGACGGGTCACATTCAGACCTTTTTTGAGCGTATTCTGAGCTAGAATCAAACAATTGCAGCAGGGCTGCGTGAGCAGGGACTGAATATGAGCGAGTCTCAAGCAACTCCCAAGAGGGAGACGCTACGCGTTCTCAATCTTGACGATAGCCAGGAAGACAGCGCGCGGATTCGGGCGGCACTTGCGATCGAATGGAAGGAGCTTGAACTGCTTCGCGTCGAGACGCGCGAAGCCTTTGTCCAGGCCATGGGAGAATTCAAGCCGGATGTCGTGCTGTGCGACATTCAACTGCATGCTTTCGATGGCTTGTCTGCCTTGAAGATCGTGCGGCAGTTTTACACGGGGATTCCGGTGATCGTCGTCACCGCTGCGCTGGGCGAGAACGAGGCGGTCGATCTGATCAAGATGGGCGCCAGAGATTGCGTATTGAAGGATCATCTGCGGAGCCTGACTTTCGCCGTTTATGGCGCTTTGTCGCTGGAACAGGGCATACGCGAACGCAAACAGGTCGAGCAAGCGCTGCGGGAAAATGAGCCGCGCTACCAGGCGATCATGGACACCGCCAACGATGCCATCATCTGCTCCAAACCCAGATGGGATTGTCTATCTGTGGAACCGCAAGGCCGAACAGATGTTCGGCTACACTGCTGCAGAGGCCATCGGCTGCAATCTGTATGAACTGATCAGCCCGGAACACCATCGCAAGGATGCATTGCAAGCCCTGCAACAGCATGCCCGAACCGGGAGCGGTCCGGCTGCAGGGAACACCGTTCAGCTAACCGCCAAGCGCAAGGACGACAGCGAATTTCCAGTCGAGTTGTCGGTCTCCAGCATGCAGATCGGCAGCGAATGGCATACCACCAGCATCATTCGCGACATCACCGAGCGCAAACAGCTTGAGGAAAAATTGCGGGCGCAATACGAATATGTTTCGGGCATCAATGCCCGGCTGCTCGACTCGAATAAACAGCTGGAGCAAGCGCAGATGCAGTTGCTGCAATCCGACAAGATGGCGGCCATCGGTCTGCTGGCGGCCGGAGTGGCGCACGAGATCAATAATCCGATCGGTTATGTGAGTTCCAACCTCGGCACGCTGGAAAGATATCTTGCGGATATCTTCGTCGTCCTGGACAAATACGAGGAAGCCGAGGCGCTGTTGGGGGCCGATAATCCGCTGTTGCAGGAGTTGCAGCAGCTCAAGGAGAGGAAGAAACTCGGTTATCTCCGTACCGATGTCAAATCACTGATCGCCGAGTCGCACCAGGGGCTGGAGCGGGTGAAGCACATCGTTCTCGACCTGCGGGATTTTTCTCATTCCAGCGAGGATCGGTGGGTATGGGCGGACGTGCACAAAGGGCTGGAATCGACGCTGAACGTCGTATGGAACGAACTGAAATACAAATGCGAGGTGGTCAAGGAGTTCGGCACCGTGCCGCAGATCTATTGCCTGCCGTCCCAACTCAATCAGGTGTTCATGAACCTGCTGGTTAATGCCGCACAAGCTATCGAGGTGCACGGCAAGATCACGATTCGCACCGGCCAGGAAGGAGATAATGTCTGGGTCGAGGTGAGCGATACAGGTGCGGGCATCCCGCCGGAGAACATTCCGCGCCTGTTCGATCCGTTCTTCACCACCAAGCCGGTGGGCAGAGGAACTGGACTGGGGCTTTCGGTTTCCTTCAAAATAGTAGAAAAACATCGGGGCAGAATCGAAGTGCAAAGCGAGGAAGGCAAGGGCACCACCTTTCGCGTGATCTTGCCGGTGCAGCAGCCGGATATCAATAAGGAGAACGCATGAACCAGACCGCCACCACCGAATCGGCATCGGGTACGACATTCACGATATTGATCATAGACGATGAAGCCAACATCCTCACTGCCCTGAAGCGCCTGTTCCAGCCGCTTGGCTACAACATCCTGACCGCACTGAGCGGAGCAGAAGCGCTTGCCCTGATGGAAAAGGAAACGGTAGACCTGGTCATCTCCGACATGCGCATGCCGCAGATGAGCGGCGCCGAGCTGCTGGAGCAGGTGCGCAGCAGATGGCCGGACGTGGTGCGCATCCTGCTGACAGGTTACTCGGATATGACCTCCACCATCGCGGCGATCAATCACGGCGAAATCTATCGTTACATCTCCAAGCCGTGGAATGACGACGAGATCGTGCAAATCGTGCGCGACGCGCTGGAACGCAAGCATCTGCTGAGCGAGAAACAGCGGCTGGAAGCGCTGACCGAGCGCCAGAACGAGGAGCTGAAGGAGCTCAACGCCAGCCTGGAAGAAAAGGTGCGCCAGCGGACCGAAGAGCTGCGTGACGCACTGGAAGAATTGAAAAAGGAATACTTCGCCAGCATCCAGGTTTTCGCCAATCTGATGGAATTGCGCCGGGGCAGGATGGCCGGGCATTCGCGCCGTGTGGCGCAGCTGTGCCTCAACATTGCGCACAAGATGCGCCTGCCGGAAGCCGATATTCCGGTTGTCGAGACGGCCGCGTTGCTGCACCACATCGGCAAGATCGGGCTGCCGGATCGTTTGCTGGACCAGCCTTATGCGGAATTGAAGAATGGCGATCGCGCCGAATTCGACAAGCATCCGCTGCGCGCGGCAGCGATATTGATGGGGCTTGCACCACTGGCCGATGCGGCCCAACTGATCCGCTGCCACCGCGAACATTACGACGGGGTCGGAAACTCGCTCGGTCTGCGTGCGTCCGCCATTCCGCTGGGCGCGCGCATTCTGCTGGTTGCCAGTGATTACGAATCGCTGCAGTCGGGCTTGATCGAGCGCGATATGCTGACGCAGGACCAGGCGCTTGCCATGATCGTCAAAGGCCGCGGCGCTAATTACGATCCCGAAGTGGTCGATGTGTTCAGCGAAATGGTTGCCAATGTCGGCCACAGCACTCACGTCGAGACCGAGTTCCAGCTGACCAGCGAGCAACTGCACGAGGGGGAACTGCTGACCCGCGATGTCGTAGCCAGGAACGGCATGCTGTTGCTGCTCAAGGATACGGTGTTGAATGCGGCGCACATCCGCGAGATCAGGAAATTCGAAGCGTCGGCTGGCGAACAACTGGCAATCTTTACACGTTCGATCTAGGCCGGTGCAATGAATACCTACCGCATCCTGCTGCTCGACGATGACGAGTTCGTATTGGGCGCCCTGCGGCGCGAATTATTGAGTGAGCCATTCGTCGGTCATAAAGATCTGGAAATCGAGGCGTTCAATTCGGCCGACACTGCACTGGCGCGCGCCGGGGAGCCGGACGGATATTTCGATTTTGTAATTGCCGACAACCGCATGCCGGAAATGAATGGCATCGATTTCCTCAAGGCGTTTGGCGAGATTCACCCGGATGCAGTGAAGGTCATGCTGAGCGGATATCCCGACATGCATGAGGTGATGAGGGCGATCAATGAGGCACATATCGATGCCTTTATTGCCAAGCCGTGGCAAGTCGTACGAGTTGAAAAGCGCGCTGTGGCAGGTGGTCAAGCAGTATGATCTGCGGAGCGAGAACCGGCAACTGGCCCAACAGTATATTGAGCGCTTCGGGTTGCTCCACCAACTCAGGCACAAGGTGAACTACCGGCTGATGCTCGTGGACGATGACCGGCTTACGCTGCAGGCGCTGCAACGCGAGTTGAATGAGGCTTATATTCAGGGCGCTTGCGGCATGTACCAGCTGGAGGTGCGGGGGTTCGAGCATGTCGATGAAGCTCTCCGGGATGCGCACGAGCAGTTGTACGATGTGGTGATCTGCGACTATGCCATGCCCGAGATAAACGGCATCGAGTTCCTGCGCATATTCAGGGAGGTGCAGCCCGATGCTGTGCGCATCCTGCTCAGCGGGGTGGCCGATATGGACGAGCTGATTGCGGCAGTGAATACGGCCAATATCAACTATTTCGTCAGCAAGCCATGGCGTGACTACGAATTGCGCATTGCGATCGACCGCGCGCTGGCGCATCGCGAACTCGAACTGGAAAACCGTTTTCTCGCCGATCTTCTCAGGTTGAAGAGCCGCCATTCATAGGAGCATCACCATGTACCGCATCCTGATTGTCGATGACGAACAAAATGTGCTGAATGCCCTGCGCCGCGAATTGCAGGAAACATATCTGGTCGAGGTTTTCAGCGATCCGGTGGTGGCGCTGGAACAATGCAGGAAGGTCGCCTTCGATCTGGTCATCGTCGATTACAAGATGCCGGAGATGAACGGGATCGAGTTTCTTAGAGAGTTCGAAAGGCTGCAGCCGGATGCCGCGCGCCTGGTCTTGAGCGGCCAAGCCGATTTCGATGCCTTGGTCGGCTCGATCAATGAGATGCACATCTATCGTTTTATCGCCAAGCCCTGGGACAAGACGGAGCTGGCCGTGACATTGGCGCAGTCGCTGGCACACCGCGCCACGCTGCTGGAGAACCGGCGGCTAGCAGAGATTTACCGCACGCAATATGTCTGGCATCGGCCATACGACCCGAACAAGCTGTATCAGGTGCTGGTGGTCGACGACGAACCGAACGTGCTCAGCGCTGTGGAGCGCGACCTGACCTCGCGCGACCGCTTCGACGATCTTTACATGGCGCACTTGCATGAGTCGGACCCCGACTTCCCGGTGCCGAATTTCGATTTCCGCTTTACCGTATACACCGATACTTCCCCGTTGCGGGCAGTGGAGCGCGCCAAACAGATTGCTTTCGATGTGGTGATCGCGGATTACCTGATGCCGGAGATGGATGGATTGCGCTTCCTGGAAGCTATACGCCAGACGCAGCCGGATGCGGCGACCATTTTGCTTTCTGGACAGGCCGACATGGAAACACTGGTCAACGCAATCAACCGCTCGGAGATATACAGCTACATCAGTAAACCCTGGCACAAATATGTGCTGAACAGCACCGTATCCCAGGCCGTCGCCTACCACGACCTGCTGCAAGAGAATCGGTATTTCGCGAGTCTGTTGTCGGCGCATTAAAACGGCCTGCATGCCAGATTGATTTCGGGCTGGCCTGAGTCTCAACTCTCAACTGGCTTGGCTGTATTTTCCTTTCTTTCCGTTCCTTACGGTGTGCTGGTTAATGCTCACCCACCCCTCCAATACTTGATTTCTGCCCCTTCAGTTGGCGCTGACCCGTCTTGTTCAAAATCTCGTCGTATCTTGTTGATCTGGAGCAAATTAATATTTTTTTGCTGTTGTGAGTGTAGACCCCTTCGCGACGAGCGGTAATGCGATAGGGGACGAACGGTATTGCGGCAAAGGGGGTAAAACGAACAGAGTGCACACCGTCGCTAATGGCGGCCGGAACCGATGCGAGGTGACTCAACCTCGGCACATGAGTAACACACAACGAACTGAAGGGATTTCAAATGATCGACTGGCATTCGTGGTTGTTATGGCCTGATAACGTGGCGTTGTCCGCACTGGCGCTGGGCGTTCTGGTGATGCTGTTTCTGTACGCAGCACGCCTGCCGATGCATGGCGTGATTCACTCGGTAGGTCATCTGGTCACCCAGTCCACCCGCTTTCTTTCCCGCTGGCTGACCCTGAGCGCGGAAAACCTGCGCGTGCGCAACCAGGCAGTGTTGCTGGCGCATGGGCAGGAAAGTGCAGTCACCCTGATCGAGCGCGAGTTCGAGCGCGTGGGCAATATCGTCCGCGACGACATGCAGGAATATCCCGCATTGCAGCGCAAGCTGATGGAGGAGGTGACCCGTATCGAGGAGGACTACCGCAGATGCGGCGAGGTCCCGCCGCCGCCTCCAGAATGGGTGAGTGCGCTCGAATCGGTCTCCCAGATCAAATCGGGCGGTGACATGCCGCGCAAACTGCTGGAGGACATCAACAAGTCGATCCAGAAGATCCATGACAAGACCGTGACAGAGTACCGGCGCGCCTACGAGGATCGCCACAAGATCCTGAAGGGAATACAGCCCGCATGGCGTTCAGTGGACAAGCTGATGGGGGACATAGACAAAAAGATGGTCACCCTGCAGGGCAACGCAAGGCAGATCGACGGTCACATGGCGAAGTTCGAAGCGCTGCGCGCCAAGGACGACAAAACCGAGCATGCGCTGACGATGTCCACCTTCGTGCAGTTCGGGATCTCCGCGCTGGTCATGCTGATCGCGATGGGCGGCGCCTTCATCAACTACAAACTGATCGCCCTGCCCATGTCGGAGATGGTGGGCGCGAGCGATTACATCACCAACAGTCTCAAGACCTCGGATGTGGCGGCGCTGGTGATCATCCTGATGGAAGCCTCGATGGGCCTGTTCCTGCTGGAATCGCTGCGCATCACGCAACTGTTCCCCAGGATCGCCAGCATGGACGACCGCATGCGCCATCGCCTGATGCTGGCCTCGCTGATCTTCCTGATCATCCTGGCGGGCATTGAGTCGTCGCTGGCGCTGATGCGCGACATGCTGATCGCCGACAAGGCTTCCTTGATGCGCGATCTGGCGACCAATGCGGTTGCAGTGGAAGAGGGGTGGTTCACGCGCATCCCGATGGCGGGGCAGATGATCATGGGCTTTGTGCTGCCGTTCGCGCTGGCCTTCGTGGCGATCCCGCTGGAAAGCACGGTACATTCGCTGCGCACCGTGATCGGAGTGCTGCTGGTGCAGACCTTGCGCGGAGCGGCCTTCCTCATCCGCTTCACGGGCGTGCTGTTCAAACGCTTCGCCAAGGTGCTTGAGTTGGTCTATGACCTGACCATCGTCATTCCGCTGCTGCTGGAGAAGTGGGTGCTGGCGTTGAGCAGCAATTCGTCCGGCAAGGAACCAGCCAAGTATGGGAGCACATCATGAAAAGGGTATTGCTTGTCGTGATCGTATCGTTCGGTTCGCTGTTCATGAGTGCGTGCGGCGATAGCCGCATGCACAGCCAGGCCGTCTACATGCTGGTGGATACGTCCGGCACCTACGCGCAGGAGATGAACAAGGCCACCCGTATCATCAACTATCTGCTGGCTACCCTGAACTCGGGCGACTCGCTGGCGGTGGCCAAGGTGGAGACACGCAGCTTTAGCGAGAAGGATATCGTCTCCAAGGTGACGTTCGACAAGCGCCCGTCGCAGGCGACCACGCAGAAGCGCGTGTTCAAGGCCAAGATCGAGGAGTTCGCCAAGCAACCCTTGGGTAGCGCGTTCACCGACATCACCGGAGGTCTGATCCAGGGTGCCGAATACCTGAACGAGACCAAGGCCGGCATCAAGACCATCGTCATTTTCTCGGACATGCAGGAAGAACTGGGCAAGGGCACGGTGCGCGATTTTCCGATCAAGCTCGACGGCATCCGTATCGTGGCGTTGAACGTGACCAAACTGGGAACAGACAACGCCGACCCCAGGCTGTACCTCGACCGGCTGGCGCGCTGGGAAGCGCGGGTGCGCAAGGCCGGAGCCACCGAGTGGGTGATGGTGAACGACCTGGAAAACAACATGGAGTCCATCCTGAACGCCCGCTGAACAACAGTCTCCTCCCCTTACGCCCCGTACCCTCCGTCCGCAATGGACATCAGGCGGGGCGTCTTTTTTTGTGCCCGTTCCGCGCGTACACAAACGCCCCTGGTTGCAGTATGCTTCCGCCCCGGATTACCCATAGGCAACACATGAGCAAGGCATTCACCCGCGAAACCGATGACGATGACGACGATGAAGTATCGTTGCCCGCGATCCCTGCCGGCACGAAGAACTACATCACGCCGGCCGGATATCGCCGCCTGAAAGACGAATACATGCATCTGCTGGATGTAGAGCGTCCCGCGCTGGTGCAGACCGTGCATTGGGCGGCTTCCAACGGCGATCGCTCCGAGAACGGCGACTACATCTACGGCAAAAAACGCCTGCGCGAGATCGACCGCCGCCTGCGCTTCCTCGCCAAGCGGCTGGAAAACTCCGAAGTGATCGACCCGGCGCAACGCCAGGGCTGCGAGCAGGTGTTTTTCGGCGCGACCGTCACGGTGTGTCACGAGGATGGCACCGAGCGTACCTACAGCATCGTCGGCATCGACGAGGCGGATGCGGGCAAAGGCCACATCAGCTGGGTGTCGCCGCTGGCGCGCACGCTGCTCAAGGCGCGCGCCGACGACGTGGTCATGCTGCCGCTGCCCGACGGTGTCGAGGAGCTGGTGGTGGTCGAAGTGGTCTACCGGCACATCGAGTTGTAATCGATATTGCTGGTTTGATTCGAATGTCTCAGTTAGGTCAGATGCTATCGGTCAGTCCGTTGGTGCTAAATGTCTCAAACTCGGCCTTTGCGGTCATTGGGGTATGCCACCGCCAACGGCTGCAACGTGTCGGTCAACGGTCATTGAGCAAAATGTTGGCCTCAATGGCAGCTTCGTCGGTCAGGTTACAGCCGGTCTCGACCCGTCTCGCCAGTATTCCCGTACGACCTTCTGCCGCGTCTGATCAACCCACTGGCTGATGGCTCCCACGCTCCGCGTGCTACGGGATTGATGATATATTGAGCCCATGAGATTCCATCCCGATGGCCCTTCCATTCCAGATATTCTTCTGGATCGTTGTGATGCTGGTCGCGTTGTGTTTCTGTGTGGCGCAGGGGTTTCGGTGCCATCTGGAATGCCGAACTTTGTCGACCTCACTCGGTACGTAATAGAATTCTTTGACCCGCCAGCCGATTCAGAAATCATGGCCGCGTTTCGGCCGTGGTTGGTTGATCAATCTGCAGCAAATGCCCCACTCGACCAAATCTTCAACCTCCTCCACCTTGAATACGGTAAGGATGAAGTTAACGCTCTGGTCACAGAGCGGCTGAGTGTTCCTCTAGAAACTACAGATTTTGGACGTGAGCACGGTCTGATCAAGCGGATTTCTTCGAGCCAGGGCGGGGTGCCACAGATTGTCACGACGAACTTCGACCGGTTGTTCGAGGTGGGGCCGGAGGGAGAGGATCTGGTCAGGTACGTGCCGCCTGCTTTCCCCGACCTGAACTTTGGATCAAAAATAGAAGGAATCACGTATCTACACGGGCGACTGGTGGATGCAGCCTCTGAAAGTCATCCCTACGTGCTGAGCAGCGCGGACTTCGGGCGTGCCTACCTCTCAGAAGGATGGGCCACCAATTTCATCAGACACCTTCTCCAACGGTACACCGTTGTCTTGGTCGGCTATCAGGCAGAAGACCCGCCAATCAAATATCTTCTTCAGGGTCTCAACCATGACGGCCAGTATGACCGGTCTAGACTCTATGCCTTTGACCTTGGGCTTCCTGAGGAGATTGAGGCCAAGTGGCGTGACCGGGGTGTCACGGCCATAGCCTATTCCGATCATCCGGTGTTGTGGAAGAGCATGGAAGCCTGGGCGGACCGGGCCGACGATCCGCGCAGGTGGCGTGCATCCATAATCGCTAAAAGCCAGCAGGACCCGAAGGGGCTGGCCCCTCATGAGCGTGGACAAGTTGCTCATGTCCTTCGCACAGTGCAGGGGGCGAAATTATTCTCGGAGGCTGATCCGGCACCTCATCCAGAATGGGTGTGTGTAATGGATGCAAATGTACGGTCAGCCAAACAGAGCCGCGGCTATGGCGACGATGCTGAAGTGTTCGATCCCGGAGCCGCTTATGGACTCGATGACGATCTGGAGGACATCTCTGAGGATGATCGCAGACAGGGTGTCAGCAACGAAAATCTTTTTGTCTGGCGCGATGAGGACGATAATCCGCATGATTTTCATCGGTTGAGTGGGAGCCAGCCCGAAGGCTTCGAGGCTATTCCAAAAAGGCTCGGGCATCTCATCACTTGGATCAGCAAGTCCATCGATAGCCCGGTGCTGGCTTGGTGGGCCATTCGGCAGAACGGAATGCATCCGCGACTGCTGAAACAATTCGAGTGGCAAATAGAAAACTCGAAGGCTCTCCACGAGCGTGCTCGTCATATCTGGAACCTGATCCTCGAACACCATCGAGACCCTCGCAGTCGTCAGTGGAATGGCGACTGGTTCGACTTGAAGAAGCGGATCAATGCGGAGGGTTGGACGGCCACTGTCCTACGAGAATTCCGGCGGGTTGCGACGCCGCGATTGGAGATCAAGCTGCCGTTAGGCTTGGGGCGTTCCAGACCGCCGAGTGTGCCTTGGGAGAAAATTCATCTCGGCGTCCTCGGTCAGTGGGAAGTCGTGTTCCTTGAACGGCATAACGAAGACTTAGACGTCCCCGATGATCAGTTGCCACAGGTTTTTGGGATTCTGGAGGAACAATTAATCACCGCCTCAGGGCTACTGGGGGATATCGAGACCGTCTACTTCCAGACACCGACCTGCTATTCGGACCGTGAGGTCGACGGGAGCAAACATATCACGAAAGCCGCGGAGGCCGTAATTTGGTTCGTCCAACTTTTTGACCGAATAGCTTCAAAGTGGCCAGAGCTGGCGAACGCACATGCAACGACTTGGCCTGCGACAGACCCGTTCTTCTTCCGGAAGCTCAAGCTGTATGCATTCAGCAAAGTGGACGCCTTTGAGGCCGACCATGTTGCCGAAGAAGTGTTGTCCTTCGATCAAGAGACATTCTGGGACATCAATGTGACCAGAGAGCTTCTTTTCCTACTGGTGGATCGATGGGGAGAGTTCTCTCAGGTGAATCGGAACCAACTCGCCGACCGTATCTTGACAGGTCCAGATCGGCTTTCCCACTGGTCTGACGAGGAGTTCCCTGGACGAAGGGATGAGTTCGCCGCCAGATACGCCCGGTATCTCGAACTACAGGGTTGTGAACTGACGGCAGATCGCAGTGAACGGCTTGCCGAGATGATCAGAGGCATTCTTAGTTGGAACGACGGTTGGGCGACCTCGACGGTGATAGAACGGGGTTCTCACGGAGGATGGGTCGGTACGGACGAAAAGCCGGATGCAGTCTTGGATATTCCCCTAAACGAGGTAGTCCCCAAGGCAAAGGAAGAGATGAAGCGGGACTTTGGAAGCCTCACCGAGAAGCGGCCCTTCACTGGTTTGGTGAAAGCCAATCCTCGAAAGGCGTTGTCTGCGCTGACGATTGCAGGAAAGGCTGACGACTACCCAGAGGCGTTCTGGTCGTCCATGATCAATGAACTTCCCGCAGACATCACGCCCAGACTGAGACGGGTATTCCTGAACCGAGTAGCGCGACTCCCAGATGCGGTTATCGCCGAACTGCGCCATACCTTGGGCCGATGGCTCGAACAGAACTTGGTCGCGGCCCTTGAGTTTGATGAGGATCTCGGTTGGGCAGTTTACGATCACATCGTTGATGGCATCCTGAGCGGTGGATCAGATGCCGCGAAGAGCGGTCTTGGCGAAGTCAGCCAAGGTGGAAAAGTCATCCAACGGTCCCGGCGTACATTCGATCATGCGATCAACGGCCCCGTCGGGATGTGTACTGAGGCGCTTTTCCGTGCAGTGCCGGGAGAGAAACAGGAGGCCGGGTCACTAATCCCAGACTACATCAAGTCTCGTGTCGAACGTCTTTTTGCGGCCCCGGGTGAGGGCTCAGATCATGCCGTTTCGGTAGCGAGCCGCAAGCTGAACTGGCTCATGTTCGTCGATCCGGCCTGGACGAAGGAACGTCTCATTCCAATGATGGCCTTCGAGCATCCAGCTTCGGAAGCGGCATGGAACGGGCTTCTTCATAGCGGGCGAGCGCCTTGCCCACAGTTGGCAGAGATCATCAAACCGCTCCTGCTTGACCTCATCCCGAGGGTCGAAGAACTTTCTTGGGATCGCGACCTCTCAAATGTAGCTGCCCAATGGTTAGGCTTCATGCGGGTGTTTCACCCGAACGAGCCTAGCGGTCTTTCACGAGGTGAAATGCGTTCGGTTCTTCGAGCGATGTCTGACGATACTCGGAACCAGTTCATTTTCTGGTTGAGCCAAGTTGGACAGAAAAACGAGAACGGCTGGGCCAAACACGTCATCCCCTTAATCAACGAGGACTGGCCGAGAGAAGGCCGATACAGGACCTCTGCATCGATAAGCGCGTGGATCGGTCTGCTTGATGACACGGGCGATAGCTTCCCGGCTGTCTACGAAGCAGTGAAGAAATTCTTGGTGCCGGTGGAGACAAATGACCACCCGTTCTACCGGTTCACCCGAGAGATCAGTGATGAAAAGCCGATTACCGCACTATTCCCTGAAGCGACACTGGATTTGATTAACAGAGTTACACCTCAGGTTCTCACTCGTCCTCCATACGAGTTGCCGAAGGTGCTAGCACTGATTGCCGAAATCGAACCTGACCTGACATCAGATCCACGCTATTTGCGCCTTATTGATCTTGTTGAACGAAGCTAAATCTCGGTCTTCATGACTGACAACTTAGTGAATCGCCCCAACCTTCTGGACACCTCAGAGGACTGCTTTGCCACCCAGAGAGGTCGTTGTCATTAATGCAGTAGAACGTCCGCAATGGCCGAAACGCTGCCATACATGGCGCGCGACGCGACCGTCGCACGGGATGCTGCATTGCATGCGATGTACAACATCCGCGACTCCCATGTTCCCCTGATTGGATTCTTGCCTGATTTCCAGTCAACCAACCATTACGATTAATATTCACTCCATACAATATTCCCGCCTGTGATCCGTCTTCACAGGCATGGACACGACATTAACTGCGAATGCGCTGATGGCCGAACAGGATAAACGCATCACCGAAACGATCTCGCGCGAACGCGGGCGGCTGCGGAATTTCATCCGCCGCCGCGTGCCGGATGCGAACGAGGCCGAGGACATCCTGCAGGATGTGTTCTTCGAGTATGTCGAGGCCTATCGCCTGCCGGAGCCTATCGAGCAGGTCGGTGCCTGGCTGTTCCGGGTGGCGCGCAACCGCATCATCGACCGCTTCCGCAAGAAGCGCGAGGTGCAACTGCCGGAGGTGTCGGACAGTGAGGATGACGGGCGCTGGCTGGAGGAGGTGTTGCCTTCGCCGGAGTCCGGGCCGGAAGCGGCCTATGCCCGGTCGGTGTTGCTGGAGGAGTTGTATGCGGCGCTGGCGGAGTTGCCGAAGGAACAGCGCGAGGTGTTCATCGCGCATGAACTGGATGGTCGCAGTTTCAAGGAGTTGGCCGCGGAGAGCGGCGCGGGCGTGAACACGCTGCTGGCTCGCAAACGTTATGCGGTGCTGCATCTGCGCAAGCGACTGCGATCCATCTTTGACGAGCTGGACTTGTAGGGCGGTAACGCTTTTGGTGCCCGCGCTGTATGCGACGCACATTTTCTACATCTATAACGAACTGGAAATCCAAGGAGAGTTGAAATGAACTGCAAAATGAAATGCTGGAAGATCGCGATACTGGTCGTCATCGGCGTTGCCGCGCTGGGCTGGGTGGTGATGGCGTTGTGGAACTGGTTGCTGCCGGACCTGTTCTTCGGCGTCAAAGAGATCAGCTATGTACAGGCGATGGGGGTGCTGCTGTTGAGCAAGATACTGTTCGGCGGATTCCGCGGGCATTGCGGCGGTCATCACAAATGGCATCAACACCGCGTGGAAAACATGACGCCGGAAGAGCGCGAGAAATTCAAGAGCGGCATGAGCGGTTGCTGCGGCACGAGCAAACAGGAAGACGCGGCGTCCAGGGACTGACATGGCCAAACGCATCCTGTTGTTGGGGGCGACCGGACGAACTGGCCGCCTTGTGCTGGAGTACGCCTTGTCGCAAGGGTTGGAGGTGGTCGCGCTGGTGCGCAGACCGGCGGCGATCACGGTGCGTTCAGCCGGACTCACCGTGATCGAGGGCTCGCCGCTGAATGCGGAAGATGTAAGGAAAGCGCTTGCCGGTTGCGATGCGGTGGTCAGCGCCTTGAACAATAACCGCACTTCGGACAATCCCTGGGCGAAACGCCTGAGCCCGTCGCTGTTCATGACGCATTCGATACGCGCTTGCCTGGCGGCGATGAAAGAGCAGGGGATGCGTCGCATCGTCGTCTTGAGTTCGGTCGGGGCGAACGATTCGTTCGACGATGCCGTGTTCTTCATGCGCTGGCTGATACGCAACACGAATCTGCATTTCACGTTCCAGGATCACGATGCGCAGGAGTCGGAGTTGCGCCGATCCGGCATGGACTGGACCGCGGTGCGTGCTGCGCTCCTGAACAACGGGCGGCAGGTCAAATCGTTGGTCACGAGCTATTACAACGAGCCGAAACCGGCGCTGATGATCTCGCGCCAGCACACGGCACGTTACCTCGTCGATTGCCTGAACGACCGGACGACTTTCCGCAAGGCGCCGACGATCTCCGAGCGGTAAGGGAGTCGGCGTAAATCGGGGTCGATGCCCGCGGACATCTAATTCAGTCGCTTGACTTAATCAAATGACTGAATTAACGTGCCTCACCTTTCACGATTCCGGATCGAGACATGACCGCCAATAAAGAAACCCGCTGTCTGCTGATGCAAGCCGCGCAGCGTCTGTTCGGCCACCAGCCGACCGCGCAGGAAGAGACGCGCTGGCGCCTGCTGCAGGCGGCGGCCGAGGTGTTTGCCGAGGTCGGCTACCACGCCGCGACCACGCGCGAGATATGCAAACGCGCGCAGGTCAATCTGGCCTCCATCCATTATTACTACGGCGACAAAGCGGAGTTGTATCGCGAGGTGTTCCGTCTGCCGTTCCTGGAAGAGTGCAACACCCTGGTCGGGATGGACATCGAACAGGCATCGCTGTCGGAGGCGCTGGAGGCTTTCTATGGCTGGCTGTTCCCGCCGACGGCCGAGGAAGACCCGATGCTGAAACTCTTCATCCGGCTGCATGCGCGCGAGGATGCCGAACCCAGCGGCGTGCTGGGGGACGCCATGTTGCAGGCGATGCGGCCCAACCACGAAAAGATTCAAGCCTTGTTGTGTCGCGAATTCGGGCTGAAGAAGCCGGACGCGGAAGTGGACAGGCTGACCTTCGCGCTGTTCGGTATCGCAACGGTGTTCTTCCATAACCACTCGGCGCTCGAATATTTTTCGCCCAATCTGCTTGGCGGGCAGAAAGCGCAGGAAGTGATGGTCGAGCGTCTGGTGGGATACGCCAGCGCGCTGATCGAGGCGGAGCGCAAGCGCCGTACTGCCGCGGCAAAAGCAAAGAAATGAACGCTCCGGATATGCGGGGCACGACACAGAACAGCAGTGTTAAAAAAGGAAGAACGACAATGAACATGAACATCCTTTCCAATCGCTTGTATCAAAAGATCGCCCTGTCCAGCCTGGTGTTGATAGGGGGCGTGTTCTGGCTGATGCCGCACGGGGTTGCAGAGCAGAGCACCGCCGCTTCGACCAGCCGTCCCGCCCTGACGGTGCGCACCACCACTTTGCAGGCCGACAAATGGTCGCGCACCCTGTCGGCCAACGGCAGCATCCTGCCCTGGCAGGAGGCCATCATCAGCGCGCAGGTGCAGGGACTGCGCATCTCCGAGGTGAAAGTCAGTATCGGCGACCATGTGCGACAGGGCGACGTGCTGGTGACTCTGGACAACTTCGCCCGCGGCAGCGAAACCGCGCCGCAGGGGCGCATCGTTGCGCCGGACTCCGGCATCATCTCGTATGCCAATGCCAACGTCGGTTCCATGGCACAGCCCGGCGTGGAACTGTTCCGCTTGATCCGCAAAGGTCGTCTGGAATGGCGCGCCGATCTGACGGCGGATGAACTGATGCTGATCCGCAAGGGCATGGGCGCGGAGATCGTCGTCGGCGAAGGGCGCGTCATCCGCGGCACGGTGCGCGCGATCTCGCCGTCGGTGGATGCGAAGACCCGTTACGGTTACGCGCTGGTCACACTGCCCGACAGCAGCGGCATCATCGCCGGTGCCTTCGCGCGCGGTACCTTCGATGTCAGCGGCGGCAAGAAGAGCCTGCAGTCGTTGCCGCAATCCGCCGTCATGCAGCGCGGCAACAAAAGCTATGTGCTGGTCGTGGGCGCGGACAGTCGCGTGCAGGAGCGCGCGGTGACAGTGGGGCAGCGCCACGGCGATCGCATCGAGATCAAGCAGGGATTGAAAGCGAATGAGCCGGTCGTGGAGAGCGGCGGCCCGTTCCTGACCGAAGGTGACCTCGTCCAGGTCGTGAAAGGTTAAACAAAATGAACGTCTCATCCTGGTCCATCCGCAACCCGACCCCGGCGATCCTCGCCTTCATCATGCTCACGCTGATGGGCATCATGGGCTTCCGTGCCATGAAGATCCAGCAGTTCCCCGACATCGACCTGCCGACGGTGACGGTGACGGCTTCCTTGCCCGGCGCATCGCCGGTGCAGATGGAGACCGAGGTGGCGCGCAAGCTGGAGAATTCGCTCGCCAACACGCAGGGACTCAAGCACCTGTACACCAAGGTGCAGGACGGCTCGGTGATCATCACCGCCGAGTTCCGTCTGGAGAAGGACACGCAGGAAGCGGTGGAGGACGTGCGCTCCGCGATCACGCGCGTGCGCTCCGATCTGCCCAAGGACCTGCGCGATCCCATCGTCGCCAAGATGGAACTGAGCGGCATGCCCATCCTGACCTACACCATCGCATCCGAAGGGATGAGCGACGAGGAACTGTCCTGGTTCGTGGACAACACCGTGACCAAGTCGCTGCTGTCGGTGCGCGGCGTGGGCGCGGTGAGCCGCGTCGGCGGCGTCACCCGCCAGATCAGCGTCGAACTCGATCCGGCCAAACTGCTGGCGCTGAATGCGACGGCATCGGAAGTCTCGCAGCAATTGCGCCTGATCCAGCAGGAGGCTTCCGGGCGGGCGCGCGGACATCGGCGGCATGGAGCAATCCGTGCGCACCATCGCGACGGTGCGCACCGCGGAAGATATCGCCGGGATCGAGATCAACCTGTCCGACGGGCGCCATGTGCGCCTCGACCAGGTGGCTTACGTCAGCGATACCGTGGCGGAGCGGCGCAGTGCTGCGCTGCTGAACGGGCGCGAGGTGGTCGGTTTCGAGATCACCCGTTCGCGCGGTTACGGCGAGATCGAAGTGGCGGAGGGTGTCGTCAAGGTGCTGGAGCGGCTTGAAGGCGGAGCGCCCCGACATCGTCATCACCGAAGCATTCAACTTTGTCGACCCGGTGGAAGAGAACTACATCGGTTCGATGAACCTGCTGTACGAGGGCGCGGCGCTGGCGGTGCTGGTGGTGTTCATCTTCCTGCGCAACATGCGCGCCACCATCGTGGCGGCAACGGCGTTGCCGCTGGCGGTGATACCGACCTTCGCCGTGATGTATTTCTTCGGCTTCACCGTCAACGTAGTGACGCTGCTGTCGCTGTCGCTGGTGGTGGGCGTGCTGGTGGACGATGCCATCGTCGAGATCGAGAACATCATGCGCCACCTCGAGATGGGCAAGACGCCCTATCAGGCGGCGATGGAAGCGGCCGACGAGATCGGCCTGGCGGTGATCGCCACTACCTTCACGCTGGTCGCGGTGTTCCTGCCGACCGCCTTCATGGGCGGCGTGCCCGGCAAGTTCTTCGTGCAGTTCGGCTGGACCGCGGCGATTGCGGTGCTGTTCTCGCTGGTGGTCGCGCGCATGCTGACGCCGATGATGTCGGCCTATTTCCTCCGGCCGCGGGTCTCGCACGAGTTGCCGGGATGGATAGAGATGTACCTGAAATGGGCGAGCTGGTGCCTGAACAATCGCGTGAAGACGCTGCTTGGCGCGGCGGTGTTCTTCTTCGGCTCGTTCATGCTGGTGCCGCTGTTGCCGACCGGGTTCGTGCCGCCGGACGACATGTCGCAATCGCAGGTGACGCTGAACCTGCCGCCGGGCAGCACCTTCGAGCAGACCTACCGCGCGGCGGAGCAGGCACGCGAGATCGTGGCGCGCAACCCGAACGTGACGCTGATCTACACGGCTATCGGCGGCGGCAGCGCGGGCGGCGACCCGTTCGCGCCCAGCGGCGCCAGCGATGTGCGCAAGGCCACGCTCAGCCTGAATTTCACGCGCCGTCAGGACAGGGATATCAGCAAGCAGGATATCGAGGCGCAGCTGCGCGATGCCTTGGTCGCCATCCCCGGTGTGCGGGTGAAGGTCGGCCTGGGTGCATCGAGCGAGAAGTATGTATTGGTGCTGGCCGGCGAAGACGGGCAGGTGCTGGAGCAGCATGCCCAGTTGGTTGCGCGCGATCTGCGCACCATCCCCGGCATCGGCAACGTCACCTCGACTTCCAGTCTGGTGCGTCCCGAACTGGTGGTGCGCCCCGACTTCGCGCGGGCGGCCGACCTCGGCGTGACCTCGGCGGCCATTGCCGACACGCTGCGCGTCGCCACCGCGGGCGATTACGACCAGGCGCTGGCGAAGCTCAACCTGTCCGACCGCCAGATACCGGTGTTGGTGAAACTGCGCGCCGATGCGCGGCAGGATATCGAGTTGCTGTCGCGGCTGGTGGTGCAGGGTTCGCACGGTCCGGTGATGCTGGGCAGCGTGGCGAACCTGAGCATCGAGAGCGGCCCCGCCGAGATCGACCGTTACGACCGCATGCGCAACATCAACTTCGAGATCGAACTCAACCAGCAACCGTTGGGTGAAGTTGAGGCGCAAGCCATCGCCTTGCCCAGTCTCAAGGAACTGCCGCCGGGCGTGATCCGCACTTCGGTGGGCGATGCCGAGGCGATGGCCGACCTGTTCGACAGTTTCGCGCTGGCGATGCTGACCGGGGTGCTGTGCATCTACGTGGTGCTGGTGCTGCTGTTCAAGGATTTCATGCAACCGGCGACCATCCTGGCGGCGCTGGTGTTGTCGGTGCCGGGTGCGTTCCTCGCGCTGTTCATCACCCACACCGCGTTGTCGATGCCGTCGATGATCGGCCTGATCATGCTGATGGGGATCGCCACCAAGAACTCCATCCTGCTGGTGGAATACGCCATCGTGTCGCGGCGCGAGCGCGGCATGAACCGGGCCGAAGCTTTGCTCGATGCGTGCAAGAAACGCGCGCGTCCCATCGTGATGACGACGCTGGCGATGGGTGCGGGCATGCTGCCCGTCGCGCTGGGCATCGGCGTCGACCCGAGCTTCCGCTCGCCGATGGCGATCGTGGTGATCGGCGGCCTGATCACCTCGACCTTCCTCAGCCTGCTGGTGATCCCGGTGGTGTTCACCTATGTGGACGACTGGATCGAGTGGATGCGCGCCAAGGTCGCCAAACTCAGGCATGCCCATGCCTGATGGCCAGACGGATTAGAACGATGGAGCGAACGATGAAATATTCAAAAGTGGCGATGAGCGTTTTGCTGGCGCTTGGTATCCAGGCGCAGGCGCACGCAACCGATCTGCTCGAAATCTACCATGCCGCGCAAGGCCAGGATGCCGTGTTCGCCGCCGCGCGCGCCGCAAGGGATGCCGGGCAGGAGAAGCTGACCCAGGGCCGCGCCCTGATGTTGCCCAGCGTCAACCTCAATGCCAACACGACCTGGAACGACGTCACGGTCAACTCGGGCACCGCTGTCAATGTCAACAAGCAGTACAACAGCCACGGCTACGGCGCGACCCTGGTGCAGCCGCTGTTTCGCGAACAGAACTGGGCGCTGTACACCGAGTCCGAATTGCAGGTGGTGCAGACCGAGGCTCAGTTCAAGCTCGCCGAGCAGGACCTGGTACTGCGCGTCGCCCAGGCCTATTTCGACGTGCTGATCGCGCAGGACAGCGTGCACCTGACCGCCGCGCAAAAGACCGCCATCGCCGAACAGCTCGAACAGGCCAAGCGCAATTTCGAGGTCGGCACCGCCACCATCACCGACACACACGAAGCACAGGCGCGCTACGACCTGATCGTCGCGCAGGAAATAGCGGCGCAGAGCGCCCTGGAAGTTAATCGCCGTTCACTGCAGCAACTCATCAACGCCGCCCCCGGCGAACTGAACCCGCTCGGCGCAGCCTTCCAGCTCGAAGCGCCGCAACCGGCCAATCAGGACAAATGGGTGGAAGAGGCTCACCTGCACAATCACCAGGTTGCCATCGCGCAGGCCGCGGCCGAACTGGCCGACAAGGAAGTGGACCGCAACCGCGGCGGGCACCTGCCGACCGTGGATCTGGTGGCGAACTACAGCAAGAACACCACCGGGTACTACAGCTTCACGGGTACGGCCGCGGATACCACCAGCAGAACCGTCGGCGTGCAACTCAACATGCCGCTGTTCGAGGGTGGCGCGACCCAGTCCAGATGGCGCGAAGCCGCGGCCAACCGCGAGCGCGCCAGGCATGAGCTGGACAACGCCCGCCGCAACGTCGAGTTGCAGACCCGCCAGGCGTATCTCGGCGTGGTGAACGGCATCGCCCAGGTGCAGGCGCTGCAGCAGGCGCTCAAGTCCAGCGAAAGCCTGCTGGAAGCCAGCAAGCTGGGGCATGAAGTCGGCGTGCGCACCAACCTGGACGTGCTCAACGCACAGCAACAGGCTTATTCCACCCGCCGCGACCTGTACCAGGCGGAATACAACTACCTGATCAGCCAGCTACGTTTGAAGGCGGCGGTGGGCGGGCTGGCGGAGGAAGATCTGGGCAAGGTCAATCGGGCGTTGCATTGATTGGCTGCGTCCCGGTCTTGAGCAGTTCTTCGAATTCGTGCGCCAGAAGCGGGGGTGCGAAGAGATGGCCCTGGCCGTAATCGCAGCCCGCCGCGGCGAGCAGGTGGCGCTGCATGGGGGTCTCGATGCCTTCGGCGATCACCTTGAGTCCGAGCTTGTGCGCCATCACGATGATGGCTTCGCATAAGGCCATGTCGTCCGAGGTGGCGGTCAGGTTGTGCACGAAAGTGCGGTCGATCTTGATGTAGTCGATGTCGAACTTCTTCAGATAGGACAGCGAGGAATAACCTGTGCCGAAGTCGTCCAGCGCCACGTGGATGCCGGCGTCGCGCAGGCCGAGCAGCTTGTCCTTGACGGTCACGGTGGCGTCCAGCAGCAAACCCTCGGTGATCTCTATCGCCATGCATTCTCCGGGCAGGCCCAGCTGTTGCAGATAGGGCAGCCAGCTCTGGAAATAGCGTTCGTCATTGTGGAACTGTATCGGCGATTTGTTCACGCTGATCTGGAAATCCGGATGGTGCACCTCGCGCAGACGCTGCACCTGGCGAGCCGCTTCCCTGAACACCCAGTCGCCGATCTCGATGATCATTCCGGATTCTTCCGCCAGGGCGACGAACTCTGCCGGGTTGATCAGGCCGCGCTCGGAATGCTGCCAGCGCACCAATGCCTCTGCCTTGTGGATGTTGCCGCTGGTCAGTTCGACGATGGGCTGGTACTGCAGGTGGAACTGGTTTTCGGACAGCGCTCCGCGCAGATCGTTGATGAGGTGCATGCGGTTCAGCGCGGCTTCCTGCAAGCTGTGGGTGAAGTAGCTGAAACGGTTGCGCCCGGCGCTCTTGGAGGCATACATGGCCTGATCCGCATTGCTCATCAGCATCTCCGGATTGATCGCGTCATCGGGGTAGAGCGTGATGCCGATGCTGGCGGAGACGAAGGCTGTGTCATCCCCCAGCCTGAACGGCGTTACCAGTGCGTCGATGATGCTCTGTGCCACTCGCTCGATGCTGTTGGTATCCTCCAGTTCGGCGAGGATGACGGTGAACTCGTCGCCGCCCAGACGGGCGACGGTGTCCGACTCGCGCACGCAGCCGGCGATGCGCAACGCCGCCTCGACCAGCAGGATGTCGCCCTTGTCGTGGCCCAGGGTGTCGTTCACTTCCTTGAACTTGTCGAGGTCGATGAACATCAGCGCCAGCGGCAGGCCGTCGCGGTGCGATTTCTTGATCTCGTGTTCCAGACGGTCCTGGAACATGCGGCGGTTCGGCAGTCCGGTGAGCGGATCGAAGTTGGCCTGTTGCCAGATGGTCTCTTCCGAGCGTTTCTTTTCCGTGATGTCCTGGCTGACGCCGGTCAGCCTGGTCTTGCGCCCCTCTACGTCGGACAGCGACTTGAAACGCATGCGCACCCAGCGCACCTCCCCTTCGATGCACAAGATACGGATCTCGGTTTCGACCACGAAATTGGCCTCCCGGGAATCGAGCGCCAGCTGGATATGGTCGGCGAAGCGCGGCACATCCTGCGCGTGGATGAAGCGCAGGGTGAATTCATCGAACGACAGGCGGTAGCCGCCGACCTGGCGGGACGAGGTGAAATGCAGCGAGTAGTACTGGTCGTTGAAAGAGAATTCGCGGGTCTCGATGTCGTATTCCCAGTAGCCGAGATTGGATATCTTGGCGGCCAGCTCCAGTTCTTCGTTGGTCTTGGCCAGTTCTGCGGTGCGCTTTGCCACCTCCCGTTCGAGTTTGTCCTGATGGCGCAACAGGCTCTCATCGCGGTCCTGGATCTCGCTCACCATGTGGTTGAACGCCATGGCCAGGTCGCCGATCTCGTCGTTCGCATGCTGCGGCACGCGCAGGTTGTAGGCTTTGTCGTGGGCGATGGCGCGCGCCGTGTCGGCCATCTCACTGATCGGTCGCGAGATCACGCTCTGCAGGCGCGATGCCAGGAGATAGATCACCAGCAGGGACAGGGCGGCGACGGCCAGACCGTTCTCGAGATCGGCCACGTGCCTGTTCCAGCGCTCGGTGAGGTCGGCCTGCAACAGAATGTAGCCGATCCTTTCGCCGCCGCGCACCACCGGCCGGTACAGGTCGGCGCTTTTCGACCAGAATTCCGAGCGCGTCTGCTTGCCATCCACCCGGTAGTCGGCGGGGACCGGCCGGATCGCGCCAGCGCGATGCCAGGACGCGAGCGCCATGCCATTGTCATCCAGCAGCCATGCCGATTCGATCTCGCGATGTTCCTGCAGCGATTCGAGCAGGCGTATGGCTTCTGCACTGTCGGAGAATACCAGGGCGGCCTGCGCGTTCCCGGCCAGGATGTCGGAGATGCCGGAAAGCTGCTGCAGCGATTCCTGGTGACCGCTGCGCAGCGAGCTGGCGAACAGCACGGAAAAACTGACCAGCAGGCAGATCGCGCTGCTCAGCATGATGAGGAACGTGAGTTTTCGGCGCAGCGACCAGTTGGAGGGATTCAGGAAGTTGCGCATGACGCTCATTTCCCGAAGATGTTGGCCGCCAGATTCAGCATCTGGCCGGATAGCCGAAGTCCGGCTTTCCTGGTCGAGGCGAGATTGACCTCGAATAACATCCTGTTGTCCCGGTGCAGCAGGCCGATGCCGCCGCCGCGTTCGGCAAAGTCCGGTATGTCCGAGATGGTCAGCACGGATGCATTGCTCAGCGATTTGATGATGGGAGGGATGCGCCTACGCTCCTGGTCGCCGATGTACAGCACATGGCAAGCGTTCAGGCTGCCGGCTGCATCCGGCACGACCTGCAGTTCACGTTCCCCGATCCTGCGTCCATCGAGCATGGCGAGCAGCGTGCGCAACTCGTTGTCGCCGATCACGCACAACCGGATCTTGTTGTCCGCCAACGCTGCGGCCGGCCATTCCACGAACTTGATGAAGTTGAACACGTAGGCCGACTTCACCTGCGGCTCCGACAGTTCCGCGCGGCAAGGCATCGTGCTGATGCCGGCCAGCAGTGAGAACAGCAGGAACAGTCGCCGGGAACTCTTCATGCGTCGTAACTGGTCAGTCGCGCCACAGGGCCTTCAGGTAGATCGTGCGCTGCGGCACGACCGGCAGCGAGGGGATGTAGTCCGGCTGGAACTGGATCTCCTGCTTCGACAACAGGTTCTGCAGCGTCAGCGACAGCTCCAGCGAAGGGGTCACCTGCTCGGCATAGCGCAGGTCCAGTTCCGTTCTCGCGGCGACCGGTTTCATCCCCACTGAGCCGTTGTAAGCGCTGGTGCGCGACAGGCCGCCGATGCGGCGCAGCCAGAGATCGAAATGGCGGTCGGCAGTGAGATTGTAGGAGGAACGCAGCGAGCCCTGGTATCTCGGGCTGCTGCCATACAGCAGCGCGTTGGATTCGTAGGGCGTGCCTGCGCCGGCATCCAGCCACATGCGCGAGGCGTTGAGTTGCAGGCGCCAGTCGGACGAGGGGTTCCACTCGGTGGCGAGTTCCACGCCGCGCGTGCGCGCCGGCACGGCATTGCCGTACATATGGGTGATGCACAGCCCCGGTGCTGCCGGATTCAGGCCGAAGTTGGCGAGGGCTGCGGTACAGGCCGGATCGACTGCGAACGGCAATCCGGGGATCGTTCCGGCTGCTGCGTTGGCGGTCGTGGATGTGCTGACCACGCCGAATACGCCTTCGTATTTGCTGACATAGGCGCTCAGGTCGGAAAAGAACGCCTGCGTCCATTGTGCGCGGTGGCCGAGTTCGAGGGTGCGAACCTTCTCGTTGCCGAAGCCGCTTTGCTCGCCCGGAGCGGCAAAGACCAGCGCTGGCAACGCCTGCGAGGTATCTGCGACCGCATATGCACCCATCGTCTGTTGCACTACGCTGGGTGAGCGCACCGTCTTCGACCAGGACAGCCACAGCGAATGCTGCTCGCTGGGCGTCCACAATGCGCGCACGGACGGCTGCGGCGCGGTGCCGCCGAAGGTCTGACTCTCGACGCGCACGCCAGCCTGCAGGCTGAAGGTACGCGGCACCAGCGTCCATTCGTCCTGGGCGAACAGGCTGCCCAGCGTGACGGTGGTGTCGGGGTTCGTTGTGGTCAGGAAGACGCCGGGCTCCATGTGATTATGGTGTTTGGTCTGGCGCCAGTTGCCGCCCCACACGATGTCGTGGGTCTCGCCCAGCGGAAAGCGGTGCTGGGCATCGAAGTCGAAGGTGGAGTGCCTGTTGCTGGAGCCGGGCACGTTGCCCTGGAACTTCTCGAAGTAGGTTTGCACGCGCACCTCGCCGCCACCGTCGGTGGTCTGCTCGAAGCGGCCGAGCAGGTCGCCGCCGTTGCGCCGGGTGACGAAGGGAACCAGGCGGTTATTGCCGTATAGCGCCGCATCGTACTTCGCCGTGGGGTCGAAGGTGGGGATCAGCCAGCTCTCGTCCGAGTGCGAGTCGAACAGGCGGCCGCTGAAGAACCAGCGTGTGTCTATGCCGTCCGGCTTGTCGTAACGGAAGTTGAGCGAGGTGTCGTTCCAGAAATCCTGCGCCTCCTTGCCGGTGACTTCCTTGCCGCCGTCGCGCCGCTGCTCGTTGATCGTCACGCGGAAGGCGGAGCCGTCCTCGGCTTTGGCGCCGTAGCGCAGCGCCAGCCCGGCCTTGCCGGTCTCGGTGCCGGCGTGGGTATCGACCAGCCAGCCGGCGGTGTCCTGCGAGCGCTTGGTGATGATGTTGACCACGCCGTTGACCGCGTTCGAGCCCCACGCCAGCCCGGCCGAGCCGCGGATGACTTCGATACGGTTGATCTCTTCCAGCGGCAGGTTCTCCGCTTCCCAGATCACGCCGCCGTAGAGCGAGCTGTAGATAGAGCGGCCGTCGACCAGCACCAGCAGTTTGTTGGCCATGCGGCCGTTGAAGCCGCGGATGGATACGGCGAACTTGTTGTTGCTGAGGCGCGCGACCTCGACACCGGGGGCAAGCTGCAGCACTTCGGGTATGGTCAGCGCGCCGGAGCGCCTGATGTCGGCAGCCGAGATGACGAATACGGCGGCTGCTGTATTGGACACGGCCTGGCTCTTGCGCGAGGCCGATTCGACGCCGACCTTCATCAGGTCGCCCAGGCTGAGTTCGGGCCAGGCATCTTCATCAATTGCGTAAACGCTGGCGCAAGATGTGGCGGCCAGCGTGCCGAGCAATAGCGTCCTGCATAACGAGATGCTTCTCATACTTCCCCCTGTCGCATATTTGATTATGATTTATGTAGCGATCCGCTGTGTGGCCACAACTTATCGCAACATTATTTCATAACATCAACTCAGTCGGGTGACGCGGTCATGCATTTTTCCGTTCCAGTACCGCCGCAAAGAATCCGTCGGTATTGTGCAGTTGCGGGCTGAGCTGCAGATAGTCGCCCATCTCAAGTGCAACGTGCTGCTGGCGCAACACCTCGCCCGCAGGCAGCAGCGCGAACTCGGGGTGTCCGGCGAGGAACGCTTGCACGATGGCCTGGTTCTCCTCGTGCAGCACGCTGCAGGTAGCATACACCAGGCGCCCGCCCTGTTTCAGCAAACGCGCGGCCGAGGCCAGGATCGCCGCCTGTTTCTCGTTCAGCTCCGCCACGCTTTGCGGCGACTGGCGGAACTTGAGGTCGGGGTTGCGGCGCAGCGTGCCGAGTCCGCTGCATGGTGCATCCACCAGCACGCGGTCGATCTTGCCGGCCAGCCGTTTCACCTTGCTGTCGTTTTCGTGCGCGATGAGTTGCGGCTGCACGTTGGAGAGACCGGAACGCTTCAAACGCGGCTTCAGGTTGGTCAGGCGCTTCTCCGAAACGTCCCAGGCATACAGCCTGCCCTGCGAGTTCATCAGCGCGCCCAGCATCAGCGTCTTGCCGCCGGCGCCGGCGCAGAAATCCACCACCATGTCGTTGCGTTTCGGGGCGAGCAATAGGCCGAGCAACTGGCTGCCTTCATCCTGTACTTCGAACTTGCCGGTCAGGAACAGCGCGTGTTTGTTCAGCGCCGGTTTGTATTTGAGGCGGATGCCCATCGGCGACCAGGGCGTGGCTTGTGCGTCCATTCCTTCGGCCTGCAGGGCTTGCAGCACTTCGTTGCGTCCGGCCAGCAGGGTGTTCACGCGCAGGTCGAGCGGGGCGGGCTGCTGCATGGAGCGTCCCAGTTCGAGGATTTCGGCATCGCTGTGTTGCGGGCGCAGTTTTTCGACGATCCATTCCGGCAGTTCGGCCTGGATGGAAAGCGGCAGTTCGCTCACGTTGATGCTCTTGGCCTTGCCCAGCCACTCGGCTTCTTTCGCCTTGAGCAGCGGTTCCAGTTCGCGCAGATTGTAGCCGCCGAACTTGACCCAATAGGCAAGGGCCATGCGGCGTGCCGTGGCCTGGCCTTTGTCATCGAGGGTGCAGGCGTGTTCGAGAAACAGGCGATGGCGCAACACGCCGAACAGCGTGTCGGCCACCAGCGAGCGTTCGTTGGAGCCGATGCGCTCGGCCTGGAAGAAATGGCGCAACACGGCATCCGCCGGGTGCTCCATTTTCAGGGCAGTGCGCAGGGCTTGTACGACCAGGTCGAGACGGTATTCAGTTAACAGCATTGTTTCTTACTCCTTCTTCTTCCGACATGCGGATGTCGGTGATGACAGCCTCAGCTGCGACTTCACCGTTCTTTTCGGTGTAGCGTATCTTTACCGGGAACAGGCGGTATTCCCGCGCCAGCCATATATCCAGCCCTTCCTCGTTGGGCGCGTGCATTTTATGCAGGCGTACGGTGAGCAGTTTGCCGAACGCGGTTTCGATCTCTTCGTCGACCGTGATCTCGAAATCGTAACGCTCGATCTTCCTGCCGTTGCTGACGGAGACGGAGGCGACTTCCGTATGCGCCAACGGCGGGAACTGGTACATGACGCTCAGGATGTCCTGCGTCTCCGCCGGCAGCGCCACTTCACGGCCGTTCGAGAAACGCGCGATTCGAGCTTCACGGTCGAATTCCACCGCATTCTGTCGTGTGGCGAGGCTGTCCTTGCTCTCGTCCAGGAACAGTTCCGGGAGCAGGCCGAATTTGCCGTAGCTGCCGTTGCTGTACTGGTTGAGTTCATAACTCTTGAACAGCCTTACCAGTCCGACAGTTTTCGTCACTGCCCGCAATACATAACGCCCTTCATTGATCTCCAGCGTATGTATCGTTTCGCCGACGCGGAAATGACCGGTTCCCTTGTTGATGTCGAAGGTGAGTTGCGCATGCCTGGGCAAAGGCGGGCGGTCAGCCGCCTTGTCTTCCTCCGCGGCGAGGGTCTCGGCCTCGACGGGGGCGCTGGCTGCCTGCGGGATGTCCTGCGGCGGACGATTCGTCGGCTGGACGGGGCTGTTCGGGAACCGGCTTTGCTGTTTCGGGCCTGGCCTTGCGCTTCGGCCTGGGCTTTGCCGGGGCGGCAGGCAGCGCTTCCAGCTTCGCCACCAGCGGCGGCAACGACGGCTTGAATTGCGGCAAGCGGATTTCCGGTCCCCATAACGCCAGAGCATGTACCAGCATGGAGATGCCGATGGCGAGGCTGATACGGCGCGATGGAGTGTCCAGCCTGAAGCTCACTGGGTGATGCTCAGGGCAGTGAGGACTTGTGACAGTTTGTCGCCGTTGTCCTCGGTCAAGACGATCTTGCAGGGGAAATTGCCGTTCTCGACCGACAGCCAGATCTCGGTCTTCCAGGACGTACTTTCCGGCGGGGTGCGCGAGGTACAGCGTTTCCAGCGTCCCCAGCGGCACGGTCAGCATCTGTCTGGGATGGATGAGGTACTGGCGCGTATCGATCTTGCTGCCGTTGGTGATGTGCATGGTCAGTTCCTTGCGCTCGCGCAGGAAGGGCATGTAACGGAACTGGTACAGCGCGCTCAGGCGGTCTTGCGTGTCGGCAGGCAAGGGCTCGAAGCGTTGCCCATAGCGGTCGCTCAGCATCAGCGTGGATTGGCTCCAGTCGAAATCGGCCGCGGTGTTCTTGGTGGTTTCCCGCGAGCGCTTGTAGACGAAGCTCCGCGGGCGCAGGCCCTGCTCGGTGATGTCGCCCTCGCTGATGACCTGGAGCGTATCCGGCTTGAACAGGGCGAGCAGGCCGACCGGCTTGGTGAGACTTTCGATGCGGTAACGGTCGCCGCTGCGCGTGAAGCGTTCCCTCATCTCGGCGATCTTGACGCCCTTGGTGGTCACGTCGTAGGTCGCTTCGATGCGCGCTGGCGGTGCGGCGAACAGGGCGGGGGCGATGCAACACAGCAGCAGGGCGACGAGCGGGCGCATGGTCTATTCCAGCCCCGGCGAGATCAGCGCAGTGCCCGGCTGCTCCAGGCGGTTGCAGGTGACGCGGCCTTGCGCATCCAGCCATACCTGGTTGCGGCACAACCAGCGTATCGCCTGCGGATAGACGCGATGTTCCTCGCGCAGCACGCGCGCTTCCAGGCTTTGCGGCGTGTCACCGCATAGCACCGGCACCGCGGCCTGGATGATGATGGGGCCGTGGTCGAGCTCGGGCGTGACGAAATGCACCGTACAGCCGTGGATCTTGACGCCGTCCTGCAAGGCGCGCTCATGCGTGTCGATACCGGGAAAGGCCGGCAGCAGCGATGGATGGATGTTGATGAGGCGGCCGGCATAACGCTCGACGAAACCGTCGGTCAGGATGCGCATGAATCCCGCCAGTGCGATCACGTCCGGTGCATGGCGGTCGATCTCCGCGGCAAGCGCGGCATCGAACGCGGCACGATCGGCATAGTCCTTGTGCGGTATGACGGCAGTGGCGATGCCATGTGCCCGCGCGATCTCCAGTCCTTGCGCATCGGCGCGATTGCTGATGACCGCAGCGATGCGGCATGGCAGCTTCGCCTCCAGCAGCGCCTGCAGGTTGCTGCCGCGGCCGGAGATGAGGATGACGATGTTTTTCTTCGGTTCCGACATTTAGCGAACTTGGGTCTGGTGCTCGTCGCCGTTGCGTGCGCGGATGACGCCGATGCGCGATACGGTCTCGCCTGCTGCCTGCAGGTGCCTGATCGCCGCGTCCGCATCCTGCGCTGCGACGACCACCACCATGCCGATGCCGCAGTTGAAGGTGCGGAACATCTCCTGCGCCTCGACGTTGCCGCCTTCGCGCAGCCAGTGGAACAGCTTGGGCATCTGCCAGGTCTTGCTGTCGATGTCGGCGACGACGTTGTGCCGGCAGCACGCGCGGCACGTTCTCGGTGATGCCGCCGCCGGTGATGTGCGCCATGCCCTTGACGGTGATGCTCTGCATCAGGCTCAGCAGCGGCTTCACGTACAGGCGGGTGGGGGCCATGATGCAGTCGGCCAGCGTGCGCTCGCCGTCGAATTTGGCGTTGAGGTCGGGCTTGCTGCGCTCGATGATCTTGCGCACCAGCGAATAGCCGTTGGAGTGCGCGCCGTTGGAAGCGAGGCCCAGCACCACGTCGCCGGCCTTGATGTGCTCGCCGGTGATGATCTTGCTCTTTTCCACCACGCCCACCGCAAAGCCGGCGAGGTCGTATTCGCCCACCGGATACATGCCGGGCATCTCGGCGGTCTCGCCGCCGATCAGCGCGCAGCCGGATTGCTCGCAACCGTAGGCGATGCCCTTGATCACTTCGGTGGCGGCAGGCACGTCGAGCTTGCCGCAGGCGAAGTAGTCGAGGAAGAACAGCGGCTCGGCGCCCTGCACCAGGATGTCGTTCACGCTCATCGCGACCAGGTCGATGCCGACGGTGTCGTGGCGGTTCAGCTCGAAAGCGAGCTTGAGTTTGGTGCCCACGCCGTCGGTGCCGGATACCAGCACCGGCTCCTTGTATTTTTTGGAGATCTCGACCAGGCCGCCGAAGCCGCCGATGCCGCTCAAGACTTCGGGGCGCATGGTGCGCTTGGCAAAGGGTTTGATGTTCTCGACCAGTTGATCTCCGGCGTCGATGTCGACGCCCGCGTCGCGGTAGGACAGGCTGTTGGAGGGGGTGCTCAAGTTGAGTTCTCGCTTTCTAGAAGGTAAAGTGCGTCAAATTTTCCAACTGCGGATTTTACCTGAAATGACTCCTGAACGCTTCGCGGCGCTGTATTGGCTGGCCGCGGCGGCGGCGCTGGCCTGGCTGCTTTACCTGCTCGATCCGGTGCTCACGCCGTTCCTGGCGGCCGCCATCCTGGCGTATATCTGCCAGCCGCTGGTCGCCCGTGCATCCAAATGGCGCTTCATGTCGCGCACCGCGGCGACATTGCTGGTGATGGCGCTGCTGTTCGGCGCCCTGGTGACGCTGTTGTTGATCATGTTGCCCCTGCTGCGCTACGAATCCGGCATGCTGCTGACGAAACTGCCGGAGTTGCTGGATATCGTGCGCCAGCGCCTGTTGCCCCTGCTGGAGCAGTATTTCGGGGTGTCCATGCAATGGGACGCCGCGAACTTCAAGGAACTGCTGAGCGAGCATTGGCAGAACGCCGGCAAGGTTTCGGCGAGCATGTTGCCATGGTTGAGCAGCAGCGGATCGACGCTGATCGCGCTGCTGATGAACCTGCTGCTGATCCCCCTGGTGATGTTCTATCTGTTGCGCGACTGGCCGCAGTTGCTGGCGCGCATTGATGGCGCGATCCCGCGCCGCTGGCATGGCAAGACGGAGGAGATCGCGGGCGAGGTCGATGTCGTCCTGGCCGAGTTCCTGCGCGGGCAGGTGTCGGTGATGGTGCTGATGAGCGTGTTCTATGCGGCGGCGCTGATGTTGACCGGCATGCAGTTCGCTCTGCCTATCGGCATCGTGAGCGGCATGCTGGTGTTCGTTCCCTATCTCGGCGCGATCATCGGCCTGGCGCTGGCGACGCTGGTCGCGCTGACCCAGTTCGATTCCTTCACCGGCATGCTGCTGGTATGGGCGATATTCGCCGCCGGGCAGATGCTGGAGGGCATGGTGGTCACGCCCAAGCTGGTCGGCGACCGCATCGGCCTGCACCCGCTGGGCGTGATCTTCGCGCTGCTGGCATTCGGGCAGCTGTTCGGTTTCTTCGGCGTGCTGCTGGCACTGCCGATCTCCGCGATGCTGCTGGTCGGCATGCGCCATCTCGAAAGCTGGTATCTGTCCAGTCCCTTTTACCGAAACTGACATGACGCAACTGTTGCTGGGTATCGCGCCGGAGTGGAGCCCCACACTGGACAACTTCGTCGCCGGGCGCAACGTCGAGCTGCTTTCCGCTCTGCGCCACGCGCTGGTTGCGACGCAGGGGGAGCGCGCGCTGTATGTCTGGGGCGAGACCGGGAGCGGCAAGAGCCATCTGCTACAAGCGGCGGTCGCGCATGCGCGGGCGGCGGGAGAGATGGCGGTCTATGCCTGCTGCGAAGTGCCGGAAGCCGCACAGGTGGTGGCGGTGGACGATGTGGAAGGACTGGACGATGCAGGCGCAGGTCGCCTTGTTCGCGCTATACAACCGCATGCGCGAGAACGGCGGCATGCTGCTGGTGAGCGGCACGCAGGCACCGGCATTCCTGAAATTGCGCGACGATCTGCGCACCCGTCTGGGCTGGGGCCTGGTGTACCAGGTGCATGCGCTCAACGATGACGAGAAAGCACAGGCTTTGCGCCAGCATGCGTTGGCACGAGGGTTTGAGCTGCCGAACGAAGTGACGACCTATCTGCTGCGCCACGGCCGCCGCGACCTGCCCGCACTGCTGGCCACGCTGGACGCGCTGGACGAACATTGCCTGCGCCTGAAGCGCGCCGCTTCCGTGCCCTTGCTGAAGGAAGTGATGCGGGCCTGAGTGTTGCGATAATGTTATGTTCTGTTTGACAAAATACTGTGGGCGCATTAGTTTGCGCGGCCGCGGTAACGGGCGGAAAAATCAACCAGAGGATGGAAGGGGAATTGATGATGAAAGCGAAATTGCTGATATTGGCGCTATGCGGGTCGTTCGCGACCGCTGCGCATGCCGATGGAACGGGCGTCTATGTGAACGGCGGCACCACCGGCTTCGGCCTGGGACTGGCGACCGGCACGAACGATCTGACGGGGCGGCTGAGCTACGATACCTGGAGCCGGACCTTTACGCAGAGCGACAGCAACGGCAATTACAACGTCGACCTGAAACTGCAGAACATCGCCGCACTGGTGGACTGGTATCCGTTCGGCGGTGCGTTCCGCACCACTCTGGGCCTGGTCGCCAACGGCAACAAGGCCACTTTGACCGCCACTTCTGTAAACGGCCAATATACTTTTAATGGACAGACTTACACTGCCAGCGATGTGGGCTCCTATTCCGGCGAGATGAAGTTCAACAGCACAGCCCCCTATCTGGGCATCGGCTGGGGCAATCCGGTCGCCAAGGCCAAGACTTGGGGCTTTGTGAGCGATATCGGCGTGCTGTTCCAAGGCTCGCCCAAGGTCACCAGCACGGCAACTTGCGGCGCAGCGCTTACTCCGACGCAATGTGCGCAACTGCAGAGCGACGTGGCGGCAGGCGCGACCCAGTTGGAAAGCGACCTGAAGAACTACAAGTACTATCCGGTCATCTCGATCGGCTTGTCTTACCACTTCTGATCCGTTCAGGATCGGCAAAGACCGGGGCCTGCAGCGATGCAGGCCCTTATTATTGTCAGGAGAGCGTTGTGAATCTGGCTTTATTCGATCTGGACAATACCCTGCTGGCGGGCGACAGCGACTTCGAATGGTCGCAGTTCCTGATCGAGCAGGGAGTGCTCGACCGCGAGTTGTTCGAAGCGAAGAACCTCGCGTTCTACGAGCAGTACAAGGCGGGGACGCTGGACATCCACGAGTTCCTCGATTTCCAGTTGAAGCCCCTGTCGCGCCATGCGCGCAAGGTGCTGGACGAGTGGCACGAGGAATTCATGCGCCGCAAGGTGCGCCCGATGATGACGGCAAAAGGGCGCGAACTGGTGCAGAAGCACCAGCAGGCAGGCGACGTGTGCGTGATCGTCACCGCCACCAACAGCTTCGTGACGGCGCCCATCGCGCGCGAGTTCGGTGTGACGCACCTCATCGCCACCGATCCGGAAGAGAAGGACGGCGAATTCACCGGGAACGTCGCCGGCGTGCCGAGCTTCCGCGATGGCAAGGTGGTGCGCATGGAGCATTGGCTGGCGGCGCACGGCTGGAGTTGGGGCAGTTTCGGGGAAACCTGGTTCTACAGCGATTCGCTCAACGATCTGCCGCTGCTTTCCAAAGTAAAACATCCGGTCGCAGTCGACCCCGACGCGACCTTGCGCGCACATGCCGAAAAACAAGGCTGGGCGGTCATTTCCCTGCGCTGAGGGGAAGGTCTCCGGGGGCGGTGTATAATTCCGCCCATCGCCGCAATCCCTTGCGGCGATTTCAACTTTTCTGACGATGATAAAAAGACTGATCAAACGGGTGTTCGGCAGGGCTGCTGCGGTGCGTGTGGCGGGTGCGGCGCACGTGATTCCCTATGAAAAACATGGCGTGAGCCGCGACGGCATCAGCTACGGCGCGAAACGCGTCACCGACGGGCTGCAGGCCGCCGGCTTCCAGGCCTTCGTGGTCGGCGGCGCGGTGCGCGACCTGTTGCTGGACCGCGAACCCAAGGATTTCGACGTGGCCACCGACGCTACGCCCGAAGAGGTGAAGCGCGTGTTCCGCCGCGCCCGCATCATCGGCCGGCGCTTCCGCCTGGTGCATGTGATGTTCGGCGAGGAGACGGTGGAGGTGTCCACCTTCCGCCGCGCCATCGACGCCGAGGATGCCGAGACCGACGAGCACGGCCGCATCCTGCGCGACAACGAGTTCGGCGACCAGGAGCAGGACGCAGCGCGGCGCGATTTCACCGCCAATGCGCTGTTCTACGATCCCGGCCACCCAGGAGATATTCGACTACCACAACGGCTATGCCGACATCCGCGCCAACACGCTGCGCATGATCGGCGACCCGGAAGTGCGCTATCGCGAAGACCCGGTGCGCATGCTGCGCGCGGTGCGGCTCTCGGCCAAGCTGGGCATGAAGCTGGACCCGGCCACTGCCGCGCCCATCTCCAAGATGAAAGAGCTGTTGAGCAACGTGCCGGAGGCGCGCCTGTTCGACGAGATGCTCAAGCTGTTGCTGTCCGGGCATGCGATGCCATGCATCAAGAAACTGCGCGCCATGCACCTGCACCACGGCCTGCTGCCGATGCTGGACGTGATCCTCGAGCAGCCGATGGGCGAGAAATTCGTCATGCTCGCGCTGCAGAACACCGACCAGCGCATCGCCGAAGAGAAAGCCACTTCGCCCGCCTTCCTGTTCGCCGCGCTGCTGTGGCACGAAGTGCTGGCAGCCTGGAAAGCCAAACAGGACGCGGGCGAGAAGCCGATCGGCGCGATGCATGCGGCGATGGACGAGGTGCTGGATCGGCAGCGCGTGCATCTCGCCATCCCGCGCCGCTACGATACGGTGATGAAAGAGTTGTGGCTGCTGCAACCGCGCTTCGAGCAGCGCGGCGGGCAGCGCCCCTTGCGCCTGCTGGCGTTGCCGCGTTTCCGCGCCGCCTACGATTTCCTGTTGTTGCGTTGCCAGAGCGGCGAGGTCGAAGCCGAACTGGGTACCTGGTGGGAAGAGTTCCAGCATGCGAGCGACGAGCGCCGCGCCGAGATGCTGCTGCCGGACACCGGCGGCCCCAAGAAGCGCCGCCGGCGCAGCAAGAAGCCGGGCGCAACGGCACAGGCCGAGTTGCCGATAGACTGATGAAGCACGTTGCTTTTATCGGGCTGGGCAGCAATCTGGCTGATCCGGTCGAGCAGGTCACTCATGCACTGGCTGCGCTGGACAGCCTGCCGCAGACGCGGGTGGTGCGCCGCTCCTCGCTGTACCGCAGCGCACCCGTGGGCTACCTGGACCAGCCGGATTTCATCAACGCGGTGGCGCAGCTGGAGACGGAACTGGCTCCGCGCGCCTTGCTCGATGCACTGCTGGCGCTGGAGCATGAATGCGGACGCACGCGCGAATTCCGCAATGCGCCGCGCACGCTGGATCTGGATGTGCTGCTGTACGACGACCTGGTGCATCACGAACACGGCCTGACCGTCCCGCATCCGCAGATGCATCTGCGCGCGTTCGTGCTGCAGCCATTGCTGGAGATCGCGCCGGACTGCGTGATCCCCGGGGTGGGCGCGGCGGCAGAGGCAGCAAAGGTCTGCAAAGATCAACAGCTTGAAAACTGATTTAGCCACAGAGGTCACAGAGGTCACAGAGAAAAACAATTCAGCGCGCATCTATCTCTGTGGCTCTGTGTCCTCTGTGGCAAAGGGTTGAAGGTTTTTAAGAATGCCACTCAGCAAATATCGCTACATCGTGGTGGAAGGCCCCATCGGCGTGGGCAAGACCAGCCTTGCGCAACTGCTGGCGCGCCATGCCGATGCGCATCCATTGCTGGAGAAACCGCAGGACAATCCGTTTCTGGCGAACTTCTACCAGGACCAGGCGCGCTACGCGCTGCCCACGCAGTTGTTCTTCCTGTTCCAGCGCATCAACGAAGCGCGCGACCTGGCGCAGATGGACCTGTTCCGCACCCGCACCGTCTCCGATTACCTGTTCGAGAAGGATGCGCTGTTCGCGCGCCTGACCCTGAGCGACGACGAGTACAAACTCTACCAGTCCATTTGTCAGGGATTGGCTCCGCAAGCACCCACGCCCGATCTGGTGATCTACCTGCAAGCCCCCGCTTACACCTTGTCCGAACGCGTGCGCCGTCGCGGCAACCGCTATGAACGCACCATCCAGGACGATTATCTGGCGCGGCTCGCGGAAAGCTACGGCGAATTCTTCCACCATTACGACGAAGCACCGGTGCTGGTGGTGAACAGCGAACGCCTCAATTTCGTGGATAATGCGGATGACTTCAACCTGCTGCTCGACCGCATCGCGAAGATGAAAGGGCGCCGGGAGTATTTCAACGTGGGCAGGGATTAGATGAGAGGGCTCGATGCGTACCACGCTAAGCAAACTGCAATCCATGCGCGACAAGGGCGAGAAGATCGCCGTGCTGACCTGTTACGACGCCAGCTTCGCCACGCTGCTGGAGACCAACGGCGTGGACGTGCTGCTGGTCGGCGATTCGCTGGGCATGGTCATCCAGGGGCGCGAGACCACCTTGCCCGTCACCATCGAACAGATGGCCTATCACACCTCCTGCGTGGCGCGGCGGCGCGCAGCAGGCTTTCATCGTCGCCGACATGCCGTTCGGCACCTCGCAATTCAGCGCACGTGAGACCTTTGCCCACGCCGTGCAGTTGATGCAGGCTGGCGCCGAGATGGTCAAGCTCGAAGGCGGCGCCGAGATGGCCGAGACCGTCGCTTTCCTCACTTCGCGCGGCATCCCGGTGTGCGCGCACATCGGCCTCACCCCGCAATCGGTCAACCAGCTCGGCGGCTACAAGGTGCAGGGCAAGACCGATGCCGCCGCGAAGAAACTGCTGCAAGGACGCCAAGGCTTTGCAGGATGCAGGCGCGGGCATGATCGTGCTCGAAGCCATCCCCGCCGCGCTGGGCGCGGAAGTGACAGCGCAACTGCGCATCCCCACCATCGGTATCGGCGCGGGTGCGGCGTGCTCCGGCCAGGTGCTGGTGGTATACGACATGCTGGGCATCTATCCCGGCAAGAAGGCGCGCTTCGTCAAGGATTTCATGCCGGGTGCCGGTTCCATTGCGCAGGCGGTGGCGAATTACGTGGCCGAGGTGAAGTCGGGCGCGTTCCCTGCTGCGGAGCACAGCTTTTCCTGATCCTTCCTGCCGTGCATCGTCAATCTATCCCGGGGTAACCTATGAGCGTTCCTTCCCGCCACGAAGCCCAGCAGCGCGCCGACCAGATCCGCGTCTTCCAGAGCGAACTGGCTCAACTGGAAAGCGAGGGCGTGTTTGCGCTGAGTGCGGAGCAGCGTCAGCGGATGGATGAACATCATCGCCAGCTGCTGGGACAGTACGCGCAGCAGTTCGACATCGATCGCGACAAGCGCGCCAGCCAGTTGTCGCTGGGCATGCGCATCGCTTCCCTGTTCGGCGCACTGGCGTTGTCGGCCAGCGTGTTCTTCCTGTTCTACCAGTTCTGGGGCTGGCTCTCGACCAGCGTGCAGGTGGTTATCCTGATCGCCGCACCGCTGCTCATGCTGGGCGTCACGCTGTTGATCCAGCACAAGGATACATCCGGCTATTTCGCCAAGCTGGCCGCGCTGGTGACGTTCGCCTGTTTTGTGCTGAACATCTCCATGCTGGGTCAGATATTCAACATCACGCCTTCCGACAAGGCGCTGCTGCCTTGGGCGGCGCTGGCCTTCCTGCTGGCCTATGCCTGCGACCTGCGCCTGCTGCTGGTGGCGGGCATCCTGTGCGTGATCGCCTGGGTCTCCGCGCGTACCGGCACCTGGAGCGGGATGTACTGGCTCTATTTCGGGCAACGCCCGGAGAACTTTTTTCCGGCGGCGCTGTTGCTGTTGGCCGTGCCGCAGTTCGTGGCGCATCGTCGCTTTGCCGATTTTCCGCCCATGTACCGCATCTTCGGCCTGCTCACTTTCTTCCTGCCGGTGCTGGTGATGGGCAACTGGGGCAACTCCAGTTATCTCGATTGGGATGCCGACCTCATCGAGGGCTTCTATCAGGTGGTCGGCTTTGTCGCCGCCTCGTTTGCGGTGTGGCTCGGCGTGCGCAAACAATGGCCGGAGGTGATCAATACCGGCGTCACCTTCTTCATCATTTTCCTCTACACCAAGATCTTCGACTGGTGGTGGGAGGCGATGCCGAAATACCTGTTTTTCCTGGTGCTGGGGCTGGTGGCGGTGCTGTTCCTGGTGGTGCTCAAGCGCCTGCGCGCGACCAATTACCAACTGCTCAAGGGAGAGCCGTCATGATGAAATGGTCGCACACGCTGATCGCAGGCAGCGCCATCATCCTGCTGACCAATGCCGTGGCGCTGGGCGGCGCCGGGTACAACCGCAGCGGCGATCCGGAAAGCCAACTGCAACTGACGCAGCGCGAGCTGCAACATTCGACACGGCGTTCGGGCAAGGACAACAGCGGCATCACGCTGACGCTGAACTGGCGTTTCGAGCAGCAGGCTGAGCTTAACGAATTCAATTTCGGCATGTATTCCAGTCGCTGGGGGAATCCCGTCTGGCTGGACAAGGCCAAGATGGCCGAACTGGGTTTCGATGTGGAGAAACTGGCTGGCACGGCGGAATACGGGCGGCGCTACAAGGAGTTCCAACCCAGGGAAGTGTTGCTGGTGCTGGAGTTTAACGACCGGGCCTACCAGCATCATTTGCAGCGCACCAGGGAATACGTCGAAGAGAGCAGGAAGCTGCTGGCGGCGTCTCCCGCCAATGCCGAGATGCAACGCAAGGCGAAGAACGCCGAGGAGAACTACAAGCACGAGCTGGAGAAGGGCAGTCGTCTGTTCGCGATCGATGCGGGCCTCGATGTGCAGGCTTTGCGCGCCGCCTATCCCGACCGCGCCCGCTATGCCATCGTGCACGGGCTCATTCGCCCGACTACTGCACAAATCAAAAACGAAACCCGCATCGGCGGGAATATCACCGAGCTGCATGCGGGGCTCATCAACGTGCCGCTGGACAAGCGGCAGGTATTCAACGATCCGGCGTCGTACGAAGTCACGGTCGCGTTCGGCAAACGTCTGGAACCCTGGATCGTCGCGGCATCCAGAAGACACCAACGATCAATATAGAGAACAAATGATGCAAACGATCCATAGCGTCGCGGAACTGCGCGCCCGTCTCGCCAACGAAAAGGCCATCGCTTTCGTCCCGACCATGGGCAACCTGCACGAAGGGCATCTCGAACTGGTGCGCATCGCGCGCCAGCAGGGTTCCTGCGTGGTGGTGAGCATCTTCGTCAATCCGCTGCAGTTCGGGCCGAACGAGGATTTCGACAAATATCCGCGCACCCTGGAAGCGGACTGCGCCAAGCTGCAGGGGCTGGCCGATGTGGTGTTTGCGCCGTCGGTGGGCGAGATGTATCCCGAAAAGCAGACCGTCTTCGTCGAGCCGCCGCCCATCGCCAGCGAGTTGTGCGGCGAGTTCCGCCCCGGCCATTTCCGCGGCATGGCGACGGTGGTGCTGAAGCTGCTCAACCTGGTGCAGCCGCAGGTCGCCGTCTTCGGCAAGAAGGACTATCAGCAACTGGCCATCATCCGGCAGATGGTCACCCAGTTCAATCTGCCCATCGAGATCGTCGGCGCGGAGACGTCGCGGGCGGCGGACGGGCTGGCGCTGTCCTCGCGCAACCAGTATCTGTCGCCGGAAGAGCGAACCGAAGCGGCTTTCCTCTGTCAAACTTTGCGTGGGATGGGGGAAACCCTGAAAAAGGGCGCGGTTGATTATGCTGCGTCGGAGCGTGAGGCAAGTGCTGCGCTTGCCAAGCATGGCTGGCAGGTGGAATATGTCTCGGTGCGCAGGCAGGCTGATCTGGGCGCGCCGGGCAAGGATGATCGCAAACTGGTGATCTTGGCGGCAGCGCGGCTGGGCAAGACCCGTTTGATCGACAATGTCGAGGTTTGTCTTTGACGCTCAGACGTTTATAATGCGCGCCCCCGAAGTTTGGGGAGAATTAGAAGATCGCTTTCCTCGCTTGATTGAGGAGAGGTATTAGGAGGGTAACTATGCAACGAACCATGTTACAGGCCAAATTGCACCGCGTGCGCGTGACGCAGTCCGAACTGCATTACGAGGGTTCGTGCGCCATCGACGACGACCTGCTGGATGCCTCCGGCATCAAGGAATACCAGGCGATCGACATCTACAACGTCACCAACGGCGAACGCTTCAGCACCTATGCCATCCGCGCCGAGCGCGGCTCGCGCACCATCTCGGTCAACGGCGCGGCAGCGCACAAGGCCGATCGTGGGCGACATCCTCATCATCGCTGCGTTCTCCAGCTATTCCGAACTGGAGTTGCAGAAATACCATCCCACGCTCGTGTATGTGGACGAGAACAACCGCATCATCGAGAAGCGAGAAAAGATACCGGTTCAGGCCGCAGCCTGAATGAAAAAGCCCCGCTTCGGCGGGGCTTTTGTTTTTGGCGGGGCAACAGGTTAGATGCGCTTCGCCAGTTCCGCGGCCTTTCCGGTATAAGTCTCCGGGCTCAGCGCCTGCAGGCGTTGTTTTTCCGCTGCCGGGATGTCCAGCGTCTGGATGAAAGCCGCCAGGCTGTCGCGGTTGATGCCGCCCTTGCCGCGCGTGAGTTCCTTCAGCTTGTCGTAGGCGTTCTCGATGTTGTAGCGGCGCATCACGGTCTGGATCGGTTCGGCCAGCACTTCCCAGCTGTTGTTCAGGTCTTCCGCCAGGCGTTGCGGATTGGCTTCCAGCTTGTTCAGTCCCTTCAGGCAGGATTCATAGGCGAGCAGGGTGTAGCCCAGCGCCACGCCCATGTTGCGCAGCACGGTGGAGTCGGTCAGGTCGCGCTGCCAGCGCGAGATCGGCAGCTTCTCCGAAAGGTGCTTAAGCAGCGCGTTCGCCAGGCCGAGGTTGCCTTCCGAGTTCTCGAAGTCGATGGGGTTGACCTTGTGCGGCATGGTGGAGGAGCCGACTTCGCCCGCCACCACCTTCTGCTTGAAGTAGCCCAGCGAGATATAGCCCCAGATGTCGCGGTTCAGGTCGATCAGGATGGTGTTGGCGCGGGCGTAGGCGTCGTACAGTTCGGCCATGTAGTCGTGCGGCTCGATCTGGATGGTGTAGGGGTTGAAGGTCAGTGCCGCGCGCTTCGACGAACTTCTTTGCGAATCCTTCCCAGTCCACATCGGGATAGGCCGACAGGTGCGCGTTGTAGTTGCCCACCGCGCCGTTGATCTTGCCCAGTATTTCGACACGCGGCGATGCGCTGCGTGCGGCGCGGCGCAGGCGGTACACCACGTTCGCCATCTCCTTGCCCAGCGTGCTGGGCGTGGCGGTCTGGCCGTGGGTGCGGCACAGCATGGGCAGGTCGGCATGCTGGTGGGCGATGGCGGTCAGCTTGTCGATGATGCCTTGCAGCGCCGGCAGCATCACTTCCTTGCGCGCGTGGCTCAGCATCAGCGCGTGGCTCAGGTTGTTGATGTCTTCCGAGGTGCAGGCGAAGTGGATGAACTCCAGCGCCTTGGCGGTCTCCGGGTTGGCGGAGAGTTTCTCGCGCAGCCAGTATTCGATGGCTTTCACGTCGTGGTTGGTGCGGCGCTCGATGGCCTTGATCTGCTCGGCATCGTCTTCGGAGAATTGCGCGGCGATCTGGTCGAGCTGCGCGACGGTGGCGGCGGAGAAGGGCGGCAGTTCCTTGATGCCGGCTTCATTGCCCAGCGCCTTGAGCCATTCGATCTCGATCAGCACGCGATAGCGGATCAGGCCGAATTCGCTGAAATGGCCGCGCAGGGCGTCCACTTTGCCGTGGTAGCGGCCATCAAGGGGACTCAGGGCGGTGAGGGCGGAAAGCGTCATGGTTCTGTTCTGTCTGGAAATTGCAAGCGCGTATTTTACCCGCTGGCGTGCAGGGCACGGGCTATTGGATGATGCCGCCGCCCAGGCAGATTCGCCGTCATAGAGCACGACGGACTGTCCCGGCGTGACCGCCCATTGCGCTTCGTCGAAGGCGAAGCGTGCGGTCTATGCCGCCGGTCAGCGTGATATGGCAGGCGCATCCTGCTGCCGGTAGCGCGTCTTGGCGGCATAGGCGCGCGTGGTGTCGGGCGCGTGTGCCGCTGATCCAGTGCATCTCCAGCGCCTCCAGTTGCGGGTTGAGCAGAGCCGGATGGTCGTGTCCCTGCACCACGATCAGGCGGTTGTTCGGTCATGTCCTTGCCGGCGACGAACCACGGTTCGCCGCTACCGTCCTTGCCACCGCCGATGCCCAGTCCCTGGCGCTGGCCGATGGTGTAGAACGACAGGCCCATGTGCTGCCCCACCACCTTGCCTTCCGGCGTCACCATCTCGCCCGGCTGGGTCGGCAGGTAGCGGTTGAGGAACTCGCGGAACGGGCGCTCGCCGATGAAGCAGATGCCGGTGCTGTCCTTTTTGGCGTAGTTCGACAGGCCGTGCTGTTCGCGCGATGGCGCGCACTTGCGATTTCGGCAGTTTGCCGAGCGGGAACATCGCATTTCGACAGTTGCTGCTGGTTCAGCCGGTGCAGGAAATAGCTCTGATCCTTGCTGGCATCGTCCGCCTTGAGCAACTGGAACAGGCCATCCGCTCGCGCACCTGCGCGTAATGTCCGGTGGCGATCGTGTCCGCGCCCAGGCGGATGGCGTGGTCGAGGAAGGCCTTGAACTTGATCTCCGAGTTGCACAGGATGTCCGGGTTGGGCGTGCGTCCGGCCTCATATTCGCGCAGGAAATAACTGAACACGCGCTCCTTGTATTCCTTGGCGAAGTTCACCGCCTCGATGGGGATGCCGATGGTGTCGGCGACCGACACCGCGTCGATCAGGTCTTGGCGCGAGGAGCAGTATTCGCTGTCGTCATCGTCTTCCCAGTTCTTCATGAACAGGCCGATGACCTCGTAGCCCTGCTGCTTCAAGAGCAACGCGGTGACGGAAGAGTCCACGCCGCCGGACATGCCGACGACGACACAGCCACGGGATTTCATGATTGCCGTCCACGTTTGCCTCCTCGCCCGCCTGCGGGATAACCAGCGACTTGGCTGCGGTTTTTTGCAGCCGTAGTCGAATGGCTAGATGTCCCATCACAGAGGGATTGAGGGGAGCGAGCTGCTCGTTACTCATAATGCGTGATCAGGTCCAGCGGATAACGCTTGCCCGCGAGGTAGTCTTCCACGCAACGCAGGATCAGCGGGCTGCGGTGGCGCGCCTGTGTGGCGCGGATCTCGTCGGGGGTCATCCACACGGCGCGCACGATGCCCTTGTCCAGCGCGCGTTCCGGATGATGGGCAAGGATGCGTCCGCCGAAAGCGAAGCGCAGGTAGGTGGCGTCGGAAGTGGTCGAGTGCCAGCGATATACGCCGAGCAGGAATTGCGGCTCGAAGTCATAGGCCGACTCTTCCAGTGTTTCGCGTATTGCGCCGGCGGCCAGGGTTTCGTTTGGTTCCCAGTGGCCGGCGGGTTGATTGAACAGCAGGCCCTGGGGGGTATGTTCTTCCACCAGCAAGAACTTGCCATCCTGTTCGAGGACGGCGGCAACGGTGGCGTGTGGTTTCCAGATCATGGCGTGATTTTAAACGAAATAAAAAAGGCAGGGTCACCCCTGCCTTTATTTGACGACAACCAGCTTACTTGGCGTGGCCTTCGTGCTTGTCTGCTGCCTTCTTTTCTTCTTTCTTGGCTTCAGCTTTCTTCTCTTCTTTCTTGGCAGTTGCGTCGGCTGCGGGAGCTGCAGCGACGGCGACAGCGGCGGGAGCGGCTGCAGGAGCAGCGGCTTCAGCGGCGACGGCGGAGAAAGAAACGGCAGCGAAAACAGCAGCGATCAGAGTGGACAGCAATTTCATTTAAAGCTCCAGTTCTTTGAATTATTTATAAAAAACTTCTTGTGCCGCCCATGATGCTCGGGTGAGTATTGCAGCACCCAGATCACGGGAGGCGACCGCATTGTACAAAAAAAGGCCGGGTTGCCCCGGCTTTTTTGAACTGCTAATCAGATCACTGGGCGGGTGTTGCGGGAGCATCTGCTGGAGCTGCTTCGGTCGCCTTGGCTTTCTTTGATTTCTTGGACTTCTTCGATTTCTTGGACTTCTTTGACTTCTTGGTTTTTTTCGCCGGAGCTGCTGCTTCCGGAGCAGAGGTCGCTGCGGGGGCTGCTGCTGGGGCAGGGGCGTCAGCAGCGACGGCAGTGAAGGAAACAACAGCGAAAACAGCAGCAATCAGGGTAGACAGCAGTTTCATGTGAGGCTCCATTCAGTAGTTTATTGATGTTGGTGACACTACCTGTGTCGGAGCGAACAACGCTTTTGTTTCGCGTTGCGTTGACAGTCAGAACAACGATTGTTTGGTGCCGGGGGGGGGAATCGAACCCCCACGCCCTTTCAGGCACCGGATTTTGAGTCCGGCACGTCTACCAGTTCCATCACCCCGGCAAAGGTGTATTTCCCGCATGTGGCGCGGAATCAGTGCTCCGCGACGAGAAGGGCGCGAATTATCCATGAAACGGCAGCCCTCATCAACTACAATGCGCGCTTTTCTTGCGCCATCTCTTTGGTTTTCATGCGTACCGACGATTTCGACTTCATTTTGCCCGAGCGCCTGATCGCGCAGCATCCCCCTGCCCAGCGCGGCGCGAGCCGTCTGCTGCAGGTGGGGGCGGCAGGCCTGAAAGACGGTCATTTCGCCGATCTGCACGGGCTGGTGCGTGAGCATGACCTGCTGGTGCTGAACGATACGCGGGTATTGAAAGCGCGGCTGTTCGGCGAGAAGGAGAGCGGCGGCAAGGTCGAGGTGCTGGTCGAGCGGGTGCTGGATGAACATGATGTCCTGGCGCAGGTGCGGGTGAGCAAGACGCCCAGGCCGGGCAGCCGCCTGCTGTTGGCGGGCAAGCTGCGCGTGCAGGTGCTGGGGCGCGAGGGGGAGTTCTTCCATCTGCGCTTCGAGGACGCGGAAGCGGTGACGACCTTGCTGGAACGGCACGGGCACCTGCCCTTGCCTCCCTACATCACCCATGCGGCCGGTGAGGAGGATGAGACGCGTTACCAGACCGTGTTCGCGCGCGAGCCGGGTGCCGTGGCCGCACCCACCGCCGGGCTGCATTTCGGCGAGACCATGCTGCAGGCGCTGCGCGACAAGAAGGTGGATATCGCCTACGTGACCTTGCATGTCGGCGCGGGCACGTTCAAGCCGGTGCGCGCCGAAAACATCGAAGAACATGTCATGCACAGCGAACGCTATGCGATTCCGCAGGCCACGGTGGATGCCATCCGCGCAGCCAGGGCCAAGGGCGGGCGCGTCATCGCGGTGGGGACCACCAGCCTGCGCGCGCTGGAAAGCGCGGCGGCGGGCGGGGAGCTGAAGGCCGGTTCGGGCGAGACGCGCATCTTCATCACGCCCGGCTATCGTTTCAAGGTGGTGGATGTGCTGCTCACCAACTTCCATCTGCCGCGCTCCACCTTGCTGATGCTGGTGTGCGCCTTCGGCGGGATGGACAGGATGCTGGCCGCATATCGTCATGCGGTGGAACAGGAATATCGCTTCTTCAGTTACGGGGATGCGATGCTGATCGAGAGAGAAAAATGAAATTCACCTTACACAATACCTCCGGCGCCGCCCGGCGCGGCACAGTGGAACTGGCGCACGGCAAGGTCGAGACGCCGGCCTTCATGCCGGTGGGCACTTATGGCACGGTCAAGGCGATGTCGCCGCAGGAATTGCGCGACATCGGCGCGCATATCGTGCTCGGCAATACCTTTCACCTGTGGCTGCGCCCGGGGCTGGAAGTGATCGCCGCACATGGCGGTTTGCATCAATTCATGAGCTGGGACGGCCCCATCCTCACCGATTCCGGCGGTTTCCAGGTGTTCAGCCTCGGCGAGTTGCGCAAGATCACCGGCGGCGGGGTGGAATTCCGCTCGCCGGTCAACGGCGACAAGTGCTTCCTGTCGCCGGAAGAATCCATGCGCATCCAGAAGGTGCTGAATTCCGACATCGTGATGATCTTCGACGAATGCACGCCGTATCCGGCGGACGAGCAGGTGGCGGGCGTGTCGATGCGCCTCAGCCTGAGCTGGGCGGAACGCAGCAAAAAGGCGCATGAGGGCAATCCGAATGCGCTGTTCGGCATCGTGCAGGGCGGCATGCACGAACACCTGCGCGACGAGTCGCTGGCGGGATTGAAGGATATCGGCTTCGACGGTTTCGCCATCGGCGGCCTGTCGGTGGGCGAGCCGAAGGAAGACATGCTGCGCATCCTCAAGCACACCGCGCCGCAACTGCCGCAGGACAAGCCGCGCTACCTGATGGGCGTGGGCACGCCGGAAGACCTGGTGGAGGCGGTGGGGCAGGGCATCGACATGTTCGACTGCGTGATGCCGACGCGCAACGCGCGCAACGGCCACCTGTTCACCCGTTTCGGCGACGTGCGCATCAAGAACGCGCAATACCGCATGGACACGCGCCCGCTGGACGAGCAGTGCACTTGCTATACCTGCCGCAACTTCAGCCGCGCCTACCTGCATCACCTGCACCGTCTCGGCGAGATCCTCGGCGCGCGCCTCAATACCATCCACAACCTGCATTATTACCAGGAACTGATGCGCGACATCCGCGCCGCCATCGAGGCCGGGCGCTATGCCGAGTTCCAGGAGTCGTTCCGGATCGCGCGCGCAGGATCATGAGCCTTTGCGTACTGGGAGGGCGCGTAGCGGAACGGTCATGTCTTCCATGCTAGAATGCGCGCCTTTGATTTTTTCATTCTGAATTTCCGAGGGGAGTAGTCATGATTTCTATCAGCGAATTGTTCATCAGCAATGCATATGCAGAAGGCGCAGCAGCAGCCCCGCAAGGCGGCGGTATCATGGAATTCCTGCCCCTGATCGCCTTGCTGGCGGTGTTCTATTTCCTCATCCTGCGCCCGCAACAGAAGCGCGCCAAGGAACACAAGGCCTTGGTAGAAGCGCTGCAAAAGGGCGATGAAGTCATCACCATCGGCGGGATCATGGGCAAGGTGACCAAGGTCGGCGAGGACAGCGCGGCGATCGAGATCGCCGACAACGTCGTCGTTCAGGTGCAGAAGGCCGCCATCCAGAACGTGCTGCCCAAGGGCACGATCAAGTCGATCTGAAATCGTATCCACTAACGCTGCAAGCTTAAGGTGCCGCAATGAACCGCTATCCGCTGTGGAAATACCTGCTGATCCTGAGTGTGCTGGTGCTGGGCCTGGTCTATGCCCTGCCCAATCTGTATGGCGAATCTCCTGCCGTGCAGGTGTTGCCGTTGCGTTCCAACCTAAAGGCGGATGCGGCGCTGCTGGCACGCGTTGACGATGTGCTGAAGACCGCGCAACTGGCTCCCGAGGTGCTGTCGCAGGATGCGACCAGCATCAAGGCGCGCTTCGCCGATACCGACACGCAACTCAAGGCGAAAGACGTGCTGCAGGCGCAGTTGGGCGAGGACTATGTGGTGGCGCTGAATCTGCTGTCGCGTTCGCCGCAGTGGCTGAACGACATGGGCGCGTTGCCCATGTATCTGGGCCTGGACTTGCGCGGCGGCGTGCACTTCCTGATGCAGGTGGACATGAAGGGCGCGCTGGACAAGGCGCTGGAATCCTCCTCCGGCGATATTCGCAGCACCTTGCGCGAGGCGAACATCGCCTATGCCGGCGTGAGCCGCGAAGGCGACACCATCTCCGTCAAGTTCCGCAATGAGGAGTCGCGCGCCAAAGGCGAGGCCGAACTCAAGCAGCGTTTCGGCGGGCTGGAGTTCAGCGCACGCGAAGAGGGCGGCGATTTCCTGCTGCTCGGTCGCCTCAAGCAACAGGAGCAGTTGCGCATCCAGGAGGCCGCTGTGCAGCAGAACCTCGTGACCCTGCGCAACCGCGTCAACGAACTGGGCGTGGCCGAGCCGGTGATCCAGCAACAGGGCGTGGACCGCATCGTGGTGCAGTTGCCGGGCGTGCAGGACACGGCGCGTGCCAAGGAGATCCTCGGTCGTACCGCTACGCTGGAAGTGCGCATGGTGGATGACGAGCACCAGGTCGGTACAGGTGCGGTCGCGCCGTTCGGCACCGAGATATTCAAGGACAGCGACGGTACGCCGCTGCTGGTGAAGAAGAGCGTGATCCTGACCGGCGAACGCATCGACGATGCGCAGCCCGGTTTCGACAGCCGCAACAACGAGCCCGCCGTGCACATCAATCTGGACGCGGTCGGCGCGCGCAAGTTCAAGGAAGCGACGCGCGAGAACGTCGGCAAGCGCATGGCCATCATCCTGTTCGAGAAGGGCCGCGGCACGGTGGTCACCGCGCCGGTGATCCGCGAGGAGATCGGCGGCGGACGCGTGCAGATCAGCGGCAAGATGAACACGGAAGAAGCCAACGACACCGCGCTGCTGTTGCGCGCCGGTGCGCTGGCCGCGCCGATGGAGATCGTCGAGGAGCGCACCGTCGGCCCCAGCCTGGGCGCGGACAACATCAAGCGCGGCTTCGATTCCACCAAGATCGGCTTCATCGCCATCGCCATCTTCATGATCGTGTACTACCTGATGTTCGGCACGGTGTCGGTGCTGGCGCTGGGGGCCAACCTGCTGCTGCTGGTCGCGCTGCTGTCCATGCTGCAGGCCACGCTGACCCTGCCTGGCATGGCGGGTATCGCGCTGACGCTGGGTATGGCGATCGACGCCAACGTGCTGATCAACGAGCGCATCCGCGAGGAACTGCGCAACGGCATGCCGCCGCAAACGGCGATCCATGCTGGCTATGAGAACGCATTCGCCACCATCCTCGACTCCAACATCACCACACTGATCGCCGGCATTGCGCTGTTCATGTTCGGTTCCGGGCCGGTGAAGGGCTTCGCTGTGGTGCTGTGTCTGGGCATCCTGACTTCGATGTTCAGCGCGGTGATGGTGTCGCGCGATGTTGGTCAATCTGATCTATGGCCGCAAGGCGCGCCTGAACAAGGTCGCGATCGGTTAAGGGAGCAAGAAAATGGAATTCTTCCGGATCAAGAAAGACATCCCCTTCATGAGCTATGGTCGTTATACGACGACCATCTCGCTGGTGACCTTCCTGTTGGCCGTGTTCTTCCTCGCGACCAAAGGCCTGAACTTCGGCGTGGACTTTACCGGCGGCACGGTGATGGAGGTGCATTACGCCCAACCGGCGGACGTCAACAAGGTGCGTGAGCAGCTGGCCGGCATCGCGTTGAAGGATGCGCTGGTGCAGAACTTCGGCAGCAGCCACGACGTGCTGATCCAGGTGCCGCTGAAGCAGAACACCATGGGCGCCAAGCTCAGCGAGCATGTGGTCGAGACCCTGCGCCAGCAGGATGCGAGCGTGGAACTGCGCCGCGTCGAGTTCGTCGGCCCGCAGGTCGGCAAGGACCTGGTGGAGAACGGCGCGATGGCGCTGCTGCTGGTCAGCATGGGTATCGTCGGCTATCTGTGGATGCGTTTCGAGTGGAAGTTCGGCCTCGCAGCCATCATCGCCAACCTGCACGACGTGGTCATCATCCTCGGCTTCTTCGCCTTCTTCCAGTGGGAGTTCTCGCTGTCCGTGCTGGCGGCGGTGCTGGCGGTGCTGGGCTACTCGGTGAACGAATCGGTGGTGGTGTTCGACCGGATCCGCGAGAACTTCAGGAAGATGCGCAAGACCGAGGTCACCGAGATCATCGACAACGCCATCACCCGCACCATGTCGCGCACCATCATCACGCACGTTGAGCACGCAGATGATGGTGACCTCCATGCTGTTCCTCGGTGGCGAGACGCTGCATTACTTCGCCCTGGCGCTGACCATCGGCATCCTGTTCAGTATCTATTCCTCGGTGCTGGTCGCCAGCCCCTTGCTGATGATGTTCGGCGTCTCGCGCGAGGACTTCATCAAGCCGGAAAAGACCGAAGCTGAAGAAGTGCTTCCTTAACTTCCTCCGAATTCACTCCCTCTCCCGCTTGCGGGAGAGGGGTGGGGAGAGGGGAATTCCTGGATAATTCATCATGGAAATACTCACCGCATTCCTGGACATCGTCCTGCATCTCGACGCCCACCTGCTGGCACTGGTGCAGGAATATGGCCTGTGGATCTACGCCATCCTGTTCGCCATCATCTTCGCCGAGACCGGCCTGGTCGTCGCGCCCTTCCTGCCCGGCGATTCGCTGCTGTTCGTGATCGGCGCATTGTGCGGCATGGGCTCGCTCGAACTGCAGATTGCCATGCCGCTGCTGATCCTGGCGGCGTTCATGGGCGACAACACCAACTACTGGGTCGGGCGCCTGCTCGGGTTGCGTCTGCTCAACCATGCCAGCCAGAAACTCATCAAGCACGAACATCTGGAAAAGACCCGCATGTTCTACGCCAAACACGGCGGCAAGACCATCATCTTCGCGCGCTTCCTGCCCATCATCCGCACCTTTGCGCCGTTCGTGGCCGGCATCGGCACCATGAACTACCGCTTGTACGTGATGTTCAGCGCGCTGGGCGGCGTGGCGTGGATCGGCAGCCTGACGTTGGCTGGCTACTTCTTCGGCAACATCCCCATCATCAAGAACAACCTCACCCTGATGATCATCGTCATCATCTTCATTTCGTTCATCCCGGCGATCCGCGAATACATCCGCCATCGCCGGGCAGCAAGCTAACGACTCGGGTATCGGCGGGGAGCATATGGATTCCCCGCAACCTGGTCGCATCCCAGTTCACCACTGCCCAGTCCAGCACCGTTCCCACCTCGCTTCCGGCCAGGTCCGCGGGCGGTCGTTGTTGCAGGAAATCCAGCACGCGCAACAGCGTAGTGACGGCATGTAAGCCATCCACCGGCGCGGCCAGCGTCTGCTTGCTCAACTTCTCTCCCGCTGCATTCACCGCGATCGGCAAGTGCATGTAATTCGGCGTGGGCAGGCCCAGCAGGCGCTGCAGGTAAATCTGGCGCGGCGTGGAGGCAAGCAGGTCGGCGCCGCGAACGACATGCGTGATGTTCTGAAAAGCATCGTCCACCACCACTGCGAGCTGGTAGGCGAACAAGCCATCGGCGCGTTTTACTACGAAGTCGCCGATCTGACTTTCAATATGTTGTGCGATGCGGCCCTGCAGCGCATCGTCGAACTCAACTGCGTCATTCCCTCCCCCTTGCAGGGGGAGGGTTAGGGTGGGGGTAGAAGTCTGGGCTTCACGCTGTTCTACCCCCATCCCGGCCTTGGTGTAACTACTAGCCATTCGACTAGGCTGGCAAACAACGCCAGCCGAGTCGCTGGTTATCCCCCTGCAAGGGGGAAGGAGCTTGAGGTCGGTGCGTACTCGCCAAGCCCTTCCTTCGCGCCCGGCCGGAATGCCATTGCGGCAAGTCCCCGGATAGACCGGCCCCTCGATGCCAATCAACGCCGAATCGGATATCTCCTTGCGCGTGCAACAACACGGATACACCGCACCGCTGGCTTGCAGCTGGCGCAATGCCTCGTCATAAGCCGCCGTGCGTTGGCTCTGGTAAATGACAGGCTCATCGCTATGCAGGCCAAATGTCTCCAGCGTGCGCAGGATGCCGTCCGCCGCACCGAACACGCAACGCGGGATATCGAGGTCTTCCATGCGCACCAGCCAGGTGCCGTGCTGATGTTTTGCATCAAGGTAACTGCCGACAGCAGCGACGAGTGAGCCAAAGTGGAGGGGGCCAGTGGGGGAAGGGGCGAAACGCCCGCGATAATTGGTGGAAGATGACATTCGGTCGTAGGTTGGGTCGAGCGTAGCGATACCCAACGATGTTTGGGTGATAATGGGTATCGCTATGCTCAACCCATCCTACGCTTGCTTATTTGAAAGCCATATAGAACGGAAGACCTGCAGAGCAGAGAACAAGGAGGCTTGAATAGACCCTTGGCTTAAAGTCAGGGGCACAAAACTTAATATAAAAAACGAACAGTACTATTGGCCAAATTCCAAACACGGTGGCGTTGATCTCGGAGCGATTGGAGGAAAGGCCAATCCATGATGGAAGAAAGAATGACAGGAAGGCAAAGAGAACAGATGTCAGGCTACCAACTAGCATGATTAGGCCTTCTGGCGTGTGAAGGATAGGGCCGCGAAATAGTGCAGATAGTGGTTCGCCATACCAACCAAGGTTGCTCCCTGCTTTTAGCGCTGGACTGGATTCACGTTGAGCTGCAGACCTTAGGCTATAAGCAAAAAAGACAAGAAGTCCGACAAATCCAGCCATAAGAAGAAAGCCATGCCAATCTTGTCTGGAAAATGCGGTAACTAAACCGAGCACACCGACGGGCACCAATAGCGCGATCCCAAGGTAGCCGATAAGGCGTGGAATGCTCATGACGGTATTATGCAACCACTTCCTCTTCCTCAAACTCCAGCACCACCTTGCCATCCTTCACATCCACGGTGACCTTGCCGCCGTTCGCCAGCTTGCCGAACAGCAGTTCGTCGGCCAGCGCGGAGCGGATGGTGTCCTGGATCAGGCGCGCCATCGGGCGGGCGCCCATCAGCGGGTCGAAGCCATTCTCGGCCAGATAGTCCTTCAATGCGTCGGTGAAATCGACCTCCACCTTCTTCTCGTGCAGTTGCTCTTCCAGCTGCATGAGGAACTTGTCCACCACGCGCAGGATGACTTCCTTCGACAGCGGTGAGAAGGAGACGATGGCATCCAGGCGGTTGCGGAACTCGGGCGTGAACATCTTCTTGATGTCGACCATCTCGTCGCCAACCGAGGAGGAAACCTTGGTGAAACCCATCTGCGTCTTGTTCAGCGCTTCGGCACCCGCGTTGGTGGTCATGATGATGACGACATTGCGGAAGTCGGCCTTGCGTCCGTTGTTGTCGGTGAGCGTGCCGTGGTCCATCACTTGCAGCAGGATGTTGAAGATGTCCGGGTGCGCCTTCTCGATTTCGTCCAGCAGCAGCACGCAATGCGGCTGTTTGCTGATGGCTTCGGTGAGCAGGCCGCCCTGATCGAAACCGACGTAGCCGGGCGGTGCGCCGATCAGGCGCGACACGGCATGGCGCTCCATGTATTCGGACATGTCGAAGCGGTGTATCGGCATGCCCATGATGAAGGCGAGCTGGCGCGCCACTTCGGTCTTGCCGACGCCGGTGGGGCCGGAGAACAGGAAGCTGCCGATGGGTTTCTGCGGGTTGCCGAGGCCGCTACGCGACATCTTGATGGAGCGGGTCAGCGCATCGATGGCCTTGTCCTGGCCGAACACGGTGGCCTTCAGGTCGCGGTCCAGATTCTTCAGCGCGTTGCGGTCGTCGTGCGACACGGTGCGCGTCGGGATGCGCGCGATCTTGGCGATGATCTCTTCGATCTCGTGCTTGCCCACGATCTTCTTCTGTCTGGATTTGGGCAGGATGCGTTGTGCCGCACCCGCTTCGTCCAGCACGTCGATGGCCTTGTCCGGCAGGTGGCGGTCGTTGATGAAGCGCGCGGAAAGCTCTGCCGCGCTGGTGAGGGCGGCGGCGCTGAACTTGATGCTGTGGTGCTCCTCGAAGCGCGACTTCAGGCCCTTCAGGATCTCGATGGTCTGTTCCACCGAAGGCTCGGACACGTCGATCTTCTGGAAGCGGCGCGACAGCGCGGAGTCCTTTTCGAAGATGCCGCGATATTCCTGATAGGTGGTCGCGCCTATGCATTTCAGCTGGCCGCTGGAAAGGGCCGGTTTGAGCAGGTTGGAGGCATCCATGGTGCCGCCGGAAGCCGCACCCGCGCCGATCAGGGTGTGGATCTCGTCGATGAACAGAACCGCATTGGGGGCGTCCTTCAGTTCTTTCAGCACGGCTTTCAGGCGCTGCTCGAAATCGCCGCGATACTTGGTTCCGGCCAGCAAGGCGCCCATGTCCAATGCATAGACATGCGCGTCCTTCAGGATGTCGGGCACGTCGCCTTCGACGATATGGCGCGCCAAACCTTCGGCGATGGCCGTCTTGCCCACGCCGGCTTCGCCTACCAGCAGCGGGTTGTTCTTGCGACGGCGGCACAGCGTCTGGATGACGCGCTCCAGTTCCATGTCGCGTCCGATGAGCGGATCGACCTTGCCTGCCAGCGCGTGCGCGTTGAGGTCCAGGGTGTAATTCTTGAGCGAACTGTCGTTGTTGCTCTCCTGCTCGGTATCCGTCTCGTTCGCGGTCTTCTGCACGGCCGGCTGTGCCTCGGCCGCCCTGTTGATGCCGTGCGCGATGTAATTCACCACGTCGAGGCGGGTGATGGCGCGCTGGTTGAGGAAATACACCGCGTGCGATTCCTTCTCGCCGAACAGCGCGACCAGGATGTTGGCGCCGGTCACTTCTTTCTTGTTGGTGGATTGCACGTGCAGGATGGCGCGCTGGATCACGCGCTGGAAACCGACCGTCGGCTGGGTGTCTACCTCGCCGGTGCCGGGCACCACCGGGGTATGCGTCTCGATATGCTGCACCAGCACGGCGCGCAGTTCTTCGATGTCCGCGCCGCAGGCACGGAGCACATGAGCCGCCGAAGGATTGTCCAGCATCGCCAGCAACAGGTGCTCGACGGTGATGAACTCGTGCCGTTTCTGGCGGGCCTCGACGAATGCCAGATGCAGGCTGACTTCCAGTTCTTGCGCGATCATATTAATTTTCCTCCGTGTGGCATCGTAAAGGATGCCCGTGCTGCGTTGCAAACGCCGACACCTGGGATACCTTGGTTTCGGCGATGTCTTTGGGGTATACGCCGCATACGGCTGAACCCTCGTTGTGTATTTGGAGCATCACTTGCGTCGCGCGTTCCAGACTCATCGAAAAAAACGTCTTCAAAACTTCGATAACGAACTCCATGGTGGTGAAATCATCGTTAATCAGAATCACTTTATAGAGCTTGGGCGGCTGGGTTTTGCTGCGCTCCAGCAGGTTTACGTTTTCTTGCCTGGTTGCCATCGTTAGTTGTTCTCGCCACATGCTCAGTTGCATATTTGATGATTGGCGCGAGTTTTTCAAGTCAATTCGAAAATAATTTGTATTTAGTGCTTGACGATGGAAGTTTACCTGGGGTAAAAAGCGTTCGGGTGTTTGAATCAAAGTATCTGCAGTGCTGGTTTTGCCATGTGCGGTCCCATTTGCGATCTTGGAATTCAAACAATTTGACGGTTTTCCACCCGTCGTTTTTTGTAAGGAAGTTAAGCATGGCAAACGGTACTGTTAAGTGGTTCAACGATGCAAAGGGTTTCGGTTTCATTACTCCCGATGATGGCAGCGAAGACTTGTTCGCGCATTTCTCCGCGATCAACATGAGCGGCTTCAAGTCCCTCAAAGAAGGCCAGAAGGTCTCCTTCGAAGTGGTACAAGGCCCCAAGGGTAAGCAAGCCTCCAACATTCAAGCCGCCTAATTAGCGGTTTTTTTGTTGCCGTAAAAAAGCCCGACGTGGAAGCGTCGGGCTTTTTGCTTGTGCGTCAAAAGATATAGACCGAGATATAGACCTTTTGGCCTATATATCCTGTCCCGAGAAATGCGCGCCCTTCGCCTTGGAACGAATTCAGTAAAAAAGCCCGACGTGAAAACGCCGGGCTTTTTGTTTGTCGCACACGCTTAATTCAGATGGCGCTCAATGCGGCATTGAATGTCACGCTCGGACGCATCGCTTTCGATGTCTTGTTGAAATCCGGGTGGTAGTAGCCGCCCATATCTACCGGCTTGCCCTGTGCGGCGAGCAGTTCCTTGTCGATCTTCGCCGCGTTCTCGGTCAGTGCCTTGGCAAGCGGCGCGAAGCGTGCCTGTATCTCCTTGTCCTTGCTCTGTGCGGCCAATGCCTGCGCCCAGTACAGCGCAAGGTAGAAGTGGCTGCCGCGGTTGTCGATCTCGCCCACTTTTCGGGCAGGAGACTTGTCGTTGTCGAGCACCTTGCCGATCGCCTGATCCAGCGTGTCGGCCAGCACTTGCGCCTTGGGATTCTTGAACGTCTGCGCCAGATGCTCCAGCGAAACGCCCAGCGCGAGGAACTCGCCCAGCGAATCCCAGCGCAGGTAGCCTTCTTCGCGGAATTGCTGCACGTGCTTGGGCGCAGAACCACCGGCGCCGGTCTCGAACATGCCGCCGCCGTTCATCAGCGGCACGATGGAAAGCATCTTGGCGCTGGTGTTGAGTTCCAGGATGGGGAACAGGTCGGTGAGGTAGTCGCGCAGCACGTTGCCGGTGACGGAAATGGTGTCCAGTCCCTGGCGGGCGCGCGCCAGCGTGGCGTGGCAGGCATCGGCCGGTTCCATGATCTGGATGTCGAGGCCCTTCGTGTCGTGATCCTTGAGGTACTTCTCGACCTTGGCGATGATCTGCGCATCGTGCGCGCGGTTCTTGTCCAGCCAGAAGATGGCCGGCGTGTTGGACAGGCGTGCGCGCGTGACGGCGAGCTTCACCCAGTCCTGGATCGGGGCATCCTTGGTCTGGCAGGCGCGGAAGATGTCGCCCTGTTCGACGCTTTGCTCCAGCAGGGTCTTTCCGTTCGCATCGACGATGCGCACCACGCCGTCGGCAGACATCTCGAAGGTCTTGTCGTGCGAGCCGTATTCCTCGGCCTTCTGCGCCATCAGGCCGACGTTGGGCACCGAGCCCATGGTGGCGGGGTCGAGCGCGCCGTTCTTCTTGCAGTCCTCGACCGTGGCGACATAGATGCCCGCGTAGCAGCGGTCGGGGATCATCGCCAGCGTGTCGTAGGGCTTGCCGTCGGCGCCCCACATCTTGCCGCCGTCGCGGATCATGGGCGGCATGGAAGCATCGACGATCACATCGCTGGGCACGTGCAGGTTGGTGATGCCCTTGTCGGAATTCACCATCGCCAGCGCAGGCCCGTTGCGGAAACAGTCGGCGATGTCGGCCACGAGCGCGGCACGCTTGGCTTCCGGCAACGCGAACACCTTGGCTTCCATGTCGCCGAAACCGTTGTTGACGTTGACGCCCATCTCCTTGAGTTGCGCGCCGTGCTTGTCGAATACGTTCTTGAAGAACACGGAAACGGCATGGCCGAACATGATGGGGTCGGATACCTTCATCATGGTGGCCTTGAGATGCAGCGACAGCAGTACGTCTTCCTTCTTCGCTGCTGCGATCTGCTCGGCGTAGAACTGGCGCAGGCTGCGGCGGCTCATCACGGCGGAGTCGATCACCTCGCCCGCCTTGAGTGCCAGTTTGTCCCTGAGCACGGTCACCTTGCCGTCCGTGCCGACGAATTCGATGCGGGTGGTCACGGCTTCCGGCACGGTCACGGATTTTTCGCTGCCGTAGAAATCGCCGCTGCTCATGTGCGCCACACGCGTCTTCGAGTCGGCAGCCCATTTGCCCATGCGGTGCGGGTGCTTGCGCGCATACTGTTTGACCGAAGCGGCCGCGCGGCGGTCTGAGTTGCCTTCGCGCAGCACCGGGTTCACCGCGCTGCCGAGCACCTTGCCGTAACGCGCTTTGATTTCTTTTTCGGCATCCGTCTTCGGATCTTCGGGGAAGTCGGGGACATGGTAACCCTGCGACTGCAATTCCTTGATCGCCGCCTTCAGTTGCGGTATCGATGCGCTAATATTCGGCAGCTTGATGATGTTCGCTTCCGGCTTCAGCGTCAGCGCGCCCAGTTCGGAAAGGCCGTCCGCAACTTTCTGCGCGGCGGTCAGATGTTCGGGGAAGGTCGCGAGTATGCGTCCGGCGAGGGAGATATCGCTGGTCTCGACGGTGACTCCGGCCGCCTTGGTGAAGGCCTGTATGATGGGGAGCAGGGAGTAGGTCGCCAGTCTTGGGGCTTCGTCGGTCAGGGTGTAGATGATCTTTGGGGTCGTCATGTGTGTTTACGGAAATATCGAAAAATTGAGATGAGTCGCATCCTGTTGTTCAACAAACCCTATGGCGTGATCTGCCAATTCAGCCGTGACGGGATGCACCCGACGCTGGCGGATTATATCGCCGTTCCCGATGTTTATCCCGCAGGTCGTCTGGACACAGACAGCGAGGGCCTGTTGCTGCTCACCGACGACGGCAAGCTGCAGCATCGCATCAGCGATCCGAAGCACAAATTGCCCAAGACCTACTGGGTGCAGGTGGAAGGCGTGCCCGACGCAGCCGCCCTGGAGAAGTTGCGGCGCGGCGTGCAGCTCAAGGACGGCGTGACATTGCCCGCCGAGGCGAGCCTGATGGACGAGCCTGCCGGCCTGTGGCAGCGCGACCCGCCCGTCCGTTTTCGCAAGGAGATTCCCACGAGCTGGCTTGCGCTCACCATCCGCGAAGGCAGGAACCGCCAAGTGCGGCGCATGACGGCGGCAGTCGGATTTCCCACCTTGCGTCTGATCCGTTATGCGATCGGCGACTGGACGCTGGACGGGATAGCTCCCGGAAAGTGGTCAGGCATCAACGCATAGACCTGGCTGGGCGTTCTCCGGCCATCGCATCCTCTCTGCGCCAGGCTGAACGCCCTGCGCAGAGAGGGGATACTGCTGCGATAAACTCGCTTCTGTGGTTACGGGGGCGCAGGGTATAATGCGCGCCTTTCAAATGTAGGAGCGGATCATGCCTATCTACGAATATCGATGCAGCAGTTGTGGCGCGCAAAAAGACGTAATGCAGAAATTCAGCGATGCACCGCTGACCACGTGTCCGGAATGCGGCAAGGAGGCCTTTGCCAAGCAGATCAGCGCGGCGGGTTTCCAGCTCAAGGGCAACGGCTATTACGTCACCGACTTCAAGAACAAGCCGAGCCAGTGCGAGCCGTCGACATGCGCGACCTGCCCGGCTGCGGGTAGCCATTCGTGAAGAAATACCTGCTGACCGGTCTGCTGGTCTGGGTTCCGCTGGGCATCACCCTGTGGGTCCTGAACCTCATCATCGGTACGCTGGACCTGACCCTGAGTCTGTTGCCGGCGCAATGGCATCCCGACGAATTGCTGGGGGTGCACATTCCCGGTCTGGGCGTCATCCTGACCGTCATGGTCGTGCTCACCACCGGCCTGCTGGTGCGCAACGTGTTCGGCCAGCGCCTGTTGGCCGCCTGGGAAAACATGCTGCGCCGCATCCCTTTCGTCAACGCCATCTACAACAGCGTCAAGCAGGTCAGCGACACCTTGTTGTCCGAAAACGGCCATGCTTTCCGCAAGGTGCTGCTGGTGCGTTATCCCCATCCCGAGGCCTGGTCGCTGGCATTCCTGACCAGCGTGCCGGCCGAGGTGACGCGCCTGCTGGAAGGTGATGAATACGTGGGCGTGTTCGTGCCGACCACCCCCAGCCCGGTGAACGGTTTCTATTTTTACGTGAAGAAATCCGAGACCATCGAATTGGACATCAGCGTGGATGCGGCCTTCAAGGCCATCATCTCGATGGGCGTGGTGACCACACCGGAAAACGCCGCCCAGCTCGCTGGAGCCAACAAGTAATTTCCCCTTTGTAATTTCCCGATCGACCTGAACTGAAACACTTATGCGTACTCATTATTGCGGACAACTCAACGTTACCAACCTCGGCCAGACCGTCACCCTGTGCGGCTGGGCGCACCGCCGCCGCGACCACGGCGGGGTGATCTTCATCGACCTGCGCGACCGCGAAGGCCTGGCGCAGGTCGTGTGCGACCCCGACCGCGCCGACATGTTCAAGATCGCCGAATCGGTGCGCAACGAATTCGTGCTGAAAATCACCGGCCGCGTGCGCCGCCGTCCCGAAGGCACCGAGAACAAGAACATCCCCAGCGGCGAGGTCGAGATCCTGTGCCACGAGATCGAAGTGCTGAACGTTTCGGTCACGCCGCCGTTCCAGCTGGACGACGAGAACCTGTCCGAGAACGTGCGCCTGACCCATCGCGTGATCGACCTGCGCCGTCCGCAGATGCAGCACAACATGATGCTGCGCTACAAGACCGCACGCGCGTTCCGCCGCTTCCTCGACGACAAGGGCTTCATCGACATCGAGACGCCGATGCTGACCAAATCCACGCCGGAAGGCGCCCGCGATTACCTGGTGCCGTCGCGCGTGCATCCCGGCGAATTCTTCGCCTTGCCGCAGTCGCCGCAGCTGTTCAAGCAGATGCTGATGGTGGCCGGCTTCGACCGCTACTACCAGATCACCAAATGCTTCCGCGACGAGGACTTGCGCGCCGACCGCCAGCCTGAATTCACCCAGGTGGATATCGAGACTTCCTTCCTGACTGAAGAGCAGATCATGAATCTCACCGAAGAGATGATCCGCACCGTGTTCAAGGAAGTGCTGAATGTCGCACTGCCCAACCCGTTCCCGCGCATGACCCATGCCGAAGCCATGGCGCGCTTCGGCTCGGACAAGCCGGATATGCGCGTGACGCTGGAGATCACCGAAGTCACCGACGCGGTGAAGGACGTGGCGTTCAAGGTGTTCGCCGGCGTGGCGAACTCCGACAACGGCCGCGTGGCGGCGCTGCGCGTGCCGAACGGCGGCGCGTTCACTCGCGGCGAGATCGACGAGTACACCAAGTTCGTCGGCATCTACGGCGCGAAGGGCCTGGCCTACATCAAGGTCAACGACGTGACGCAACTGAACGAGACTGGCCTGCAATCGCCCATCGTCAAGAACCTGCACGAAGCGGCGCTGAAGACCATCATCGACCGCACCGGTGCTGCAGAACGGCGACATCATTTTCTTCGGCGCGGACAAGGCCAAGATCGTCAACGACGCGCTGGGCGCGCTGCGCAGCAAGATCGGCCACGAGAAGGGCTACACCAACGGCAAGGCATGGGAACCATTGTGGGTGGTGGATTTCCCGATGTTCGAGTACGACGAGGAAGACAAACGCTGGACCGCCTGCCATCACCCGTTCACCGCGCCCAAGGACGAACATCTGCAATTCCTTGAAACCGATCCCGGCAAGTGTCTGGCCAAGGCCTATGACCTGGCGCTCAACGGTTGGGAGATCGGCGGCGGCTCGGTGCGTATCCACAAGGAAGAAGTGCAGAGCAAAGTGTTCCGTGCGCTCAACATCGGCGCGGAAGAGGCCCAGCTCAAGTTCGGCTTCCTGCTCGACGCGCTGCAATACGGCGCGCCTCCGCACGGCGGCCTGGCCTTCGGTCTGGACCGTATCGTCACCATGATGACCGGCGCCGAATCGATCCGCGACGTGATCGCTTTCCCCAAGACCCAGCGCGCGCAATGCCTGCTGACCCAGGCGCCATCTGCGGTGGACGAAAAGCAGCTGCGCGAACTGCACATCCATTTGCGCAAGCAGGTGCAGGCCACGGTGGAAGTGACCAAGGAATAAGATGCGGCATGTGGCACAGGCACGGTGGGGGCTGCTGTTCGGCTTGCTGCTGTGCCTGCCGTTCGCACAGGCGCGTAACGACGGTTCCCGCGTTGCGACACCTGTCCCGTTCATCGCAGTTTCCGAATTGCCTGCGGAAGCACGCGAAACCCTGCAGCTCATCGAACGCGGCGGCCCTTTCCCGTATCCGCGCGACGGCGTCGTGTTCGGCAATTACGAGCACATCCTGCCGCAACAGCCGCGCGGCTATTACCATGAATACACAGTGAAGACGCCGGGCGTGCGCAATCGCGGCGCGCGGCGCATCGTGTGCGGCATCGTGCCGGAAGGAAGCGTCGAGAAAAGCAGCGAGCGGGATGATGCGCAAGGCGCACGGAGCGGAACGACCGAGACATACCATGAAGGTAGGCGAGGGAGTGAGCACCGCGCAGACAACTCCACATCCGGCTTGCCGGATAGTGGATTGCGTACCTTTGGTGCAACGCAGAGCATCGCCCGCGCAGCAATTTTATCGACGCTTCCGGAGTGTTACTACACCGCGGACCACTACCGCACCTTCAAGCGCATCAGGGAGGACCGTTGATGGAAGACCTGTGCTACCTGCTGAAAGATACGAACGGAGCCGGCGTGTACCACCTGAACTGTTCGCTGGAAGCGCTGCACGATTCGGTGCAGCGGGCAGACTTCGTTCTGTTCGAGGCCGACATCGCGGCTGCGCACGGCAAAGGCGAAGTGCTGGCGGAACTGGCGCGGGCGATCGAGGCGCCGGACTGGTTCGGACATAATTGGGATGCCCTGGCCGACGCGCTGGGCGATTTGTCGTGGCGTCCTGCGCCGGGCTATGTTCTGCTGCTGCACGGGGAACATCCGGGCGAAGAAGCGCTGGCAGACATTCTGCAAGCCACGGTCGAGTTCTGGCGGAAGCAGGGCAAGCCGTTCTGGGTGTTTTTCGTCTGATGCAACGTTACAAACAGCCGGTCTCTGCCCTCGTCGTCATTTACACAGCCGCGCTCGACGTGCTGCTGCTGGAACGCGCCGACTATCCCGGCTACTGGCAATCGGTGACCGGCAGCCGCGACGGTGACGAGACCCTGCGCGAGACCGCCATCCGCGAAGTGGCCGAGGAGACCGGACTGGATGCGACGCGCTATGCGCTCACCGACTGGCAGGTGCAGAACGTGTACGACATCTATCCCAGGTGGCTGCATCGCTATGCGCCGGGCACCACGCACAACACCGAACATGTGTTCGGACTGCAACTTCCGCAGCGGGAGGAAGTCAGAGTCGCAGCGCGCGAGCACCTGGGCTACCAGTGGTTGCCCTGGAACGAAGCGGCGGACAAAGTGTTTTCGCCGAGCAACCGCGCGGCGATACTGCAATTACCGGAACACATCCGACATGGCTGAAGACATCATCTCCATCGCTTACGAACACCCCGACGCTGCCCATACGGGTTGCAGCACAGCGCACGCCTGGGCGAAGAAGCCGCGCGAACCGGAGGCGGGCGAGAAGGCCGAACTGATCGCGCGCATCAAGCGCCTGCTGAAGGAACAGGATGCTGTGCTGGTGGCGCACTACTACGTGCATCCCGACCTGCAGGACCTGGCGGAACAGACCGGCGGCATCGTTTCCGATTCGCTCGACATGGCCAACTTCGGCCACCAGCATCCGGCGAAGACCATCGTGGTGGCGGGCGTGCGCTTCATGGGCGAGACGGCCAAGATACTCAATCCAGAAAAGCGCGTGCTGATGCCGGACCTCGAAGCCGAATGCTCGCTCGATCTCGGCTGCCCGATCGAAGAATTCGCCCCGTTCTGCGATGCGCATCCCGACCGCGTCGTGGTGGTGTATGCCAATACCAGCGCGGCGGTGAAGGCGCGCGCCGACTGGATGGTGACCAGCTCGATTGCCTTGCCGGTGGTGAAGCACCTGCATGAGCAGGGCAAGAAGATACTATGGGCGCCGGACCGCCACCTCGGCAGTTACGTGCAGGAACAGACCGGCGCGGACATGCTGTTATGGCAGGGCTCCTGCATCGTGCATGACGAGTACAAGGCGAGGGAATTGCAGGAGCTCAAGGCGCAGCATCCGGGCGCGCTGGTGCTGGTGCATCCGGAATCGCCGCGCGCCGTGGTCAAGCTGGCCGACGTGGTCGGCTCCACCACCCAACTCATCAAGGCCGCGCAGAACTGCGCTCCAACAAGGAATTCATCGTCGCCACCGACAACGGCATCCTGCACAAGATGCGTACCCTGTGCCCGGACAAGCTCTTCCTCGAAGCGCCCACTGCCGGGCATGGCGCGACCTGCACCAGTTGCAGTCACTGTCCGTGGATGGCGATGAACGGGTTGATCAATCTGGCGGAAGTGCTGGAGCGCGGCCACAACGAGATCCACGTCGATCCGGCCATCATCCCGCGTGCTGTGCTGCCCATCCGGCGCATGCTGGATTTCGCCAAGCAGATCAACTTGCCGACGCGCGGGATTGGTAACGCCTGATCAGCGTTTCTCCGCGCGCAACAGGGCCTGCACGATTTCGCAAACCATGGCTTTGTGTTTGGGGGTAAGGCGCTGATAGTCTTCCGGAAGGGTTGCGGCTGCCTCTTCGGCATAGTTGGCGTGTTCTTCCTCGACTTTCAGCACGCCTGTGTTCTTTTCATTTTCCCCGTAGTGCAGCCAATGCGGCGAGGCTTTCAGCCATTTTGACAGCGTGCGGATTTTGTCGCCTGCCGGAATGGATTCCCCGCCGATCCACTTGCGCACGGCTTGCGCAGTGACGGCTTTCCCCGTGTATCGACGGTTAAACTCGCGCGCAATATGGGTCGGGCTGGTGGTGCCGATGCCCGCTTCGTTGAGCAAGCGCGTCAGCCGCTTGCCAAAAGCGCCCTTCTCATTCATCAGGTTCATATTCAAAAATTAGCACTTGATAGGTAACTACCGGTTGCTTTATTGAGTAACCGGTAGTAGATTCCAAAACAAAATGATGAGTAGGGCGTACATGAGGAGGGGGTGCTGAGACTTTGTCTGTTCAAACAGGCTGCTTTCGAATAGCAGACTGGATGGAAATGAGGATGATCATTCATGCTACGTAGAACTGGCGGTGAAGTATTTCGGTTTTCAATCGAGGGTAAAGTGACAAGCAGCATGGTGGGTGAGCTGAAGGAGGCGATTTTGCCTGTAATTTCCCGATCCCATGAGATTCAGATCGATTTGTCGACGATTTCCGAGATCGACTTTGCGGGCTTGTTGCTGATGGTGCACGCGAAGCTGACGGCGATCAAGCGAGGCAAGGCGCTACATTTTATCGGGCATAGCAAACCGGTTATTGAAATTCTGGAAATATCGGGTTTGCGGGGCTTCTTCGACGCTCCGATATTTGCAGGAAACGAACCCGCCCCAGGCGAAGACCGGCATTTGATGACCTAGCCAGCGCGGATTGGACTTCTGACAATAAAGAGATCGCTGCTGCCTTGATCGATCAACTCGCGCGCCAGCCAGCCAACGTCGAGCGTCTCGCGTTGCGTCCTCGTTTGGGTAGAATGGGACACCATGACTACCCTCAAGATAGCCACCTACAACATCCACAAGGGATTCTCGCAATTCAACCGCCGCCTGGTGCTGCATGAATTGCGCGAGCGGTTGCGCGAGCTGGATGCGGACATCGTGTTCCTGCAGGAGGTGCAGGGCGAGCACTTGCGTCATCCGCAGCGTCATACCGATTACCCGGCCGTGCCGCAACACGAGTTCCTTGCCGACGAGTTCTGGGCGCACCATGCCTATGGCATGAACGCGGTCTATGACGACGGGCACCACGGCAACGCGATTCTCAGCCGCTTCCCCATTGTGCAGTCGGTCAACAAGGATGTCTCGGCGCACCGCTTCGAGAGCCGGGGTTTGCTGCATTGCGAGGTGGAGATCGGCGGACGGACGGTGGATTGCCTGTGCGCGCATTTCGGGCTGTTCGCCAAGGGACGCCGCATGCAGAAGCGCGCCCTGATCGAATATGTGCGTAGCGCGATCCCGGACGATGAACCACTCATCATCGCGGGCGATTTCAACGACTGGCGCGACCAGTTGAGCCCGGTGCTGGCGAACGAGCTGGGCGTGCATGACGTATTCCACCTGTACGCCGGCAAACCTGCACTCAGCTATCCCTCGAGGATGCCGTTGTTCCGCCTGGACCGCATCTATGTGCGCGGTTTCAGCGTGCAGCACTGCGATGTACATATCGGCGGGAAATGGCGCCGCCTGTCCGATCACGCCGCGCTTTCTGCGTGGCTGGAAAGCGTATGAATCGCCCCCATCCGGTTGCAGGCAATACGCTGACTCTGCTGCAGAACGGCAAGGAATTCTTTCCCCAGCTGTGCGCAGCTATCGATGCCGCCCGGCATGCCGTCTACCTGGAGACCTACATCTTTGCTGCCGACGAGACCGGATATCTGGTCGGAGAAGCTTTGCAGCGGGCCGCAGAGCGCGGCGTGTCGGTGAAGGTGTTGCTGGACGGCTTCGGATCGGCCGACCTGCCCGGATCGTTTGTGGACGAGTTGCTCAAGGTGGGTGTGGAGGTGCAATGGTTCAGGAGGAAAATCTCTCCCTTTACGCTGAGTCGCAGCCGAAATCGCCGTTTGCGCCGCATGCACCGCAAGATGGCAGTGATGGACGGCGAGGTGGCATTCGTCGGCGGCATCAACATCATCAATGACATCCCTGCGGAGTTGGAGCTGCATGCGCCGCGCCTGGATTATGCGGTGCGCGTCGAGGGCGAATTCGCTCGTGAGGTGCAGGCTGCGATGCAGCGCCTGTGGGAGATGGTGTCCTGGGCCGCGTTCCGCAGGCGCGTCAAGGCGGATGGCTGGCGCCTGCACCGCGCCAGGCCGAATCCGCAATCGGGTGTGCAACTGATGTTGCGCGACAACGTGCAGCACCGGCGCGACATCGAGCATGCCTACATCAGGGCGATCGCGGGTGCGCGGCGCGAGATCGTGATCGCCAACGCCTATTTTCTGCCCGGACGCCTGTTCCGCCGCGCTCTGGTGCGCGCGGCGCGGCGCGGGGTGCGCGTGGTGCTGCTGTTGCAGGGCAAGGTGGAATACCGCCTGCAGCACTACGCCACACTGGCGCTATACGGGCGTCTGCTCAGGGCCGGCGTGGAGATCTACGAATATCACGCCAGCTTCATGCATGCCAAAGTCGCGGTCGTCGATGGCGCGTGGGCGACGGTAGGGTCGTTCAACATCGATCCGTTCAGCCTGCTGCTGGCACGCGAGGCGAATCTGGCTGTGCGCGACACGGCCTTTGCTGCCGAATTGCGCGCCAGTCTGTGGGACGCCATCGAGCGCGACGGGCGGCGCGTCGAGCTTGCCCCTGCCAACCTGCTCACGCGTATCCTGGCGCGCATGAGTTACAGCCTGATACGCTTCGCCATCGGCGTGTCGGGCATCTCCCGGACGCATTAATGGGACAGCTGGCCATTCGACTTGCCAGCAAGCGATCAAGCACGCCCGCAAGGGGTACGCCGTGGTTGTAAGGGGCTAATAACAACGTCAGGCAATCCGTAACCAGCCAAAGGCTGGACGGAATTGACACAGCCCCAACCAACAACACACGCAGACCGGTAATGATGCATCGAATTGACACTGTCTTGCCCTGCGCGGAGAATCCGTAGCGAGATTCGTTGCACTTCCAACGAGTGCTCACACGCCAAATCCGGAGGTGATGATGAGTCCCAGAGCAACACCGCATCGGAGCGCGGGCATGACCAAGGAAGCGATCCAGGTCTCGCTCGCCGATCACCTGATCTATTCCAACAGCAAATATCCCATCAACGCGACCACGCGCGACTGGTTCCAGACCGCGGCCTACACCGTGCGCGACCGCCTGGTCGAGCGCTGGATCGAGACCATGCAGCGCTACTACGAGCAGGATGCCAAGCGCACCTACTACCTGTCCCTCGAATTCCTGATGGGACGGACGCTCAGCAACGCCATGCTCAACCTCGGGATCGACGAGGAGTGCAAGGCGGCCCTGTACGAGCTGGGGCAGGAGTTCGAGGCGGTCGCCGAGAACGAGGCCGACGCCGCGCTGGGTAACGGCGGTTTGGGCCGCTTGGCCGCGTGCTTTCTCGATTCCATGGCGACGCTCGATCTGCCCTGCTACGGCTACGGTATCCGCTACGAATACGGCATGTTCCACCAGAGCATCGAGAACGGCGCGCAGATGGAGCACCCGGACAACTGGTTGCGTTACGGCAATCCGTGGGAGTTCCCGCGTCCGGAACTGCTGTATCGGGTGCATTTCGGCGGCAACGTGGTCGAGTACAAGCACGAGGATGGCATGCTGCGCCACCATTGGGTGGATACCGACGACGTGATGGCGATGGCTTACGATACGCCGGTTCCCGGCTACGGCGGCAGGACGGTCAACAACATGCGGCTGTGGGCGGCAAAGTCCTCGCGCGACTTCGAGCTGAAATATTTCAATCAGGGCAACTACATCCAGGCGGTCGCAGACAAGAACGAATCCGAGAACCTGTCCAAGGTGCTGTACCCGGACGATACCACCGAGATGGGGCGGGAGTTGCGCCTGAAGCAGCAGTATTTTTTCGTCAGCGCTTCGCTGCAGGACATGCTGTATCCGCTACAAGAAGAGCCGGGTGAACTGGAGCGGAGCTGCCGGACAAGGTTGCCGTGCAATTGAACGATACCCATCCGTCCATCGCCATACCGGAAATGATGCGTCTGCTCGTAGACGTCAACAAGCTGAGTTGGGAAGAGGCGTGGGGGCTGACCACGCGCATCTTCTCCTACACCAACCACACGCTGATGCCGGAGGCGCTGGAGACCTGGCCGGTGGCGATGTTCGAAGAACTGCTGCCGCGCCATTTGCAGATCATCTACGAGATCAACCATCGCTTCCTGCAGCACGTGATGCACCAGTTTCCCGGCGACGGCGACTTGCTGCAGCGCCTGTCCATCATCGACGAGCGCGGCGAGCGCCGCGTGCGCATGTCGCACTTGGCCATCGTCGGCAGCCATGCGGTGAACGGCGTCGCTGCATTGCACACCGAGCTGATGAAACGCACCATCTTCGCGGACTTCGAACGCATCGCGCCGGGCAAGATCATCAACGTGACCAACGGGGTCACGCCGCGCCGCTGGCTGAATCAGGCCAATCCGGGATTGGCCAGGCTGATCACCGAACGCATCGGCAAGGGCTGGCTGACCGATCTGGACCAGTTGCGCAAGCTGCGCGACCATGTCGATGATGCCGGGTTCCAGCAGCAGTTCCGCGTCGTCAAACAGGAGAACAAGGCGCGTCTGGCAGCGATGATCCACAAGCAACTCGGCATCGAGGTCGATCCGGCTTCGTTGTTCGACATCCAGATCAAACGCATCCACGAGTACAAGCGGCAACTGCTCAACGTGCTGCATGTCGTCACTCTGTACAACCGCATCCGTTCCGGCTCGCATCCCGACCTCGTGCCACGCACCGTCATCATCGGGGGCAAGGCGGCACCGGGATATGCGATGGCCAAGCAGATCATACGGCTCATCAACGAGGTGGCTGACATCGTCAACAATGACCAGCAGATCCACGGAAAACTGAAGCTGGTGTTCATCCCCAACTACGATGTGTCCAATGCGGAGCGCATCGTACCGGCGGCAGACCTCTCCGAACAGATATCCACCACTGGGACAGAAGCGTCCGGCACCGGCAACATGAAACTGGCACTGAACGGCGCGCTTACCATCGGCACACTGGATGGTGCGAACATCGAGATCCGCGAAGAGGTGGGAGCGGAGAACTTCTTCCTGTTCGGGCTGACCACCGACGAGGTCGCCGCATTGCGACAACAGGGCTACGATCCGCTCAGCTTTTACCAGGGCAATGCCGAGTTGAGACAGTCGCTGGACATGATCGCATCCGGTTATTTCTGCCCCGACGAGCCGGGGCGCTATCAGGATGTCGCCGATTCCCTGCTCAAGCACGGCGACCATTTCCTGCTGCTCGCCGATTACGCCTCGTACGTCGCCTGCCAGGACAAGGTGGGTGAGCTATACCGCGATCCGGCGGAATGGACCAAGCGCGCCATCCTCAACGTCGCCGGGATGGGCAGGTTCTCAAGCGACCGTACCATCCGCGAATATGCCGAGCGCATCTGGCAGGTCGCGCCGATAAACCTGCAATCCGTCCCCGACAAACAGAACGCATAGCCATGCAGACGATCGAACCTGGCGACTTGATGACGGTCGCCACCTGCGGAGTGTCGAGATGAGCCTGGTTGTCGCAGGCGATATCGGCGGTACCAAGACGCGGCTGGCGGTCGTCGAGGTTCGCGGCACGCAGGTTCGCATCGAACGCGAGGTCGACTATCCGAGCCGCGACTTCGGCACTTTCGAGGCGCTGTTGACGGTATTCCTGAAGGACATGCAAATGCCCGCTCATGCGGCATTCGGTGTTGCGGGGCCGGTGCGGGGCCGGTCGGTGCGTGTTACCAACCTGCCCTGGCATATCGAAGCAGATGCCTTGCAGCAGCGCTTCGGCTTCGAGACCTGCATCCTGCTCAACGATCTGGAGGCGACGGCCTATGGCCTTCCCGCGCTGGGTGCCGAGGACCTGCTGACCTTGCAGGCGGGCCAGCCGGATGCATGCGGTAACGCCGCCATCATCGCCGCCGGGACGGGATTGGGCGAAGCGGGCCTGTATTGGGACGGGGAGCGACATCGTCCTTATGCCACGGAAGGCGGACACACCAGCTTCAGCCCGCAGAGCGAACTGGAGATGGACTTGTTGCGTTATCTGCAGGGGCGTTATACGCATGTCAGCTGGGAGCGCGTCGTTTCCGGGATGGGGCTGCTCGACCTGCACGATTTTCTGCGCAGCTATCGCAAGGCGGCCGTGCCGCCATGGCTTGAGGAAGAGCTGCGGACGGGCGATGCGGCTGCCGCCATCTCGCGTGCGGCACTGGCTGGCAGCGACGATATCTGTATCGAGACGCTGGAGTGTTTTGTGCGCCTTTATGGCGCGGAGGCAGGTAATCTGGCGCTGAAGACCATGAGTATCGAAGGGTTATATGTGGGTGGCGGCATCGCGCCCAGGATATTGCCGTTGCTGCAGCACAAACTCTTCATGCAGGCATTCCTGAGCAAGGGCCGGATGTCCCCCTTGCTGGAGGCGATGCCGGTGCGCGTGATTCTGAATGACCGGGTGGCGCTTTATGGCCCCGCGCTATGCGCAGGCCGGCACGAGGGGGCCTGAGGCGGCAGATTATCCGTTGTTAGCTTGCGGACATTGTGGCAGGATGCGCGTTCCCGTCCCCGCCCGGGGAAATACAGGCCTATAAGAAAACGGGTTGCGCCGCGCAACCTTGCGAAATCGCAATGGGGAAACTCCTCGACAATTTCAAGCGCCTCACGCTGGGCCGTTTGCTGATCCTGCTCTCGCTTATAGCAGCGACCATCGCATTCCTGCTGATCTTCTTTATTTCGGAGGTGATACGCGATCGCGCCATCCATGAACTGGCGCGCGACGATGCGCGCCAGACTTCCAAGATGGTGTTCCAGAGCCTTTATTCCGCCATGCGCAAAGGCTGGAACAAGCAAGAGATCAATGAGTCCATCGAGAGATTGAACCTGACCTTGCCCGATCTACAGATACGCGTCTTCCGCGGCGAAGTGGTTGCCAGGCAGTTCGGGGCGATGCGGGGCGAGAGTGAGCTTGTCTTGCGTGATGCGGAGTTGTCGAGCGCCTTGCAGAGCGGGGAGGACTTGATGAGCTTCCCGAACAAGGACTCCATCCGTTATCTGTATCCGGTGGTCGCAACGCAGGAATGCCTGGTTTGCCACACGCGCTCGCATGTCGGTGCGGTGCACGGGGTGATCGACATCGCCTATCCGATCACCTCGCTGAAAGTCTCGTTCGACGAGGTGATCAACACCATCGTCGCCTATACTCTGATCGTGATCGCGCTGGTGTTCGCCATCCTCTACCTGAAGTTGCGCTTCCTGGTCGTGGTGCCGATCGCCAAACTGGTCGGGGTGATGCGTAGCGTGACGCTGGACTTGGACCTGAACCGCCGCGTCAGCAGCAAGAACTGGCTGGTCGAGCTCAGGCATCTGGCGGAGTACTTCAACCACCTGTTATGGACGGTGCAGGAATACAACGCCAGGCTGGAAGAGCTGTCGGTGCGCGATCCGTTGACCGGTCTGTATAACCGCCGCAAGTTCCATGAGTTCATGGAATACGAGATCATCCGCGCCGAGCGTCACCAGCACGGATTCTCGGTGATCATGATCGACCTGGACAATTTCAAGTACATCAACGATACCTTCGGCCATCCCATCGGCGACATGGTGCTCAAGGAACTGACGGCGATGCTGGCAGGCGGGTTGCGCAAGGGCGATGTACTGGCACGCATGGGCGGCGATGAGTTCGCCATCATCCTGCCGGAGACTCCCGCTGCCAACGGGCTGCAGGTGGCGAACAAGCTGCATCAGGAACTGGCTGGCAGGGAATTTGAACTTCCCGTCGGCAAGATACGCACCACCGCCAGTTTCAGCATGGTCAGCTATCCCGAAGATGGCCGGACCGAGGAAGAGATCTATTCGGCGATGGATGTGGTGCTGTACAAGGCCAAGATGCATGGCAAGAACCAGGTGATGACGGCGGAGACCGAGGCAGACCGTAGCATGATGACGATCTTCAGGCAGGGCGATTTCCTGCGCAACGCATTGCGCGAGGATCGCGTCGAAGCCTTTCTGCAACCCATCGTCGAACTGAAGAACAGTACGGTGGTGGCCTATGAAGTGCTGGTGCGGATACGCGACGGCGAGACCATCATCCCGGCGGGCGACTTCGTCGAGGTTGCCGAAGAACTCGGCATGGCACAGGAACTCGACCGCGAGGTCTTCCGCAAGGGGTTGGCGCACTACGCCAAGGTAGCCAGAAAACATCCTCAGGCCAAACTGTTCTTCAACCTGTTCCCGCGCACTTTCAGCGACATCGAATGGGTGCGCGGCATTCCGGGGCTGGTGCGTGCGGCAGGCGTGCCTTGCGAGCGGATCGTGCTGGAGATCACCGAGCGCGAAGCGCTGCCGAACCTGACTCAGGTCAGGGCGGTGATCGAGGAACTGCGCGCCAGCAAGATCGCGGTGGCGTTGGACGATTTCGGCAGCGGCTTCTCATCCTTCCTGTATCTGAAATATCTGGCGATCGACTACGTCAAGATCGAGGGCAGCTTCGTGCGCCAGATCGTCGCCGACGAGCGCGACCGGGTCATGGTCGCGCACATCAACGGCATGGCGCACGAGTTCGGCCTGAAGACCGTGGCCGAGTTCGTCGAGGATGAGATGACTGCGAAGATACTCGCCGAGATCGGAGTGGATTACGCGCAGGGCTATTACTTCGGTCGGCCCGCGCGGGTGGAATGACGCACGGCTGCGGTGCATCGTGCGACATCCGGGTGCATTGCCGTTAAGGGGACGCGTCATCCGGCGTCACAACCCTTTTCAATTCAACATGAAACAAGAGTGGCATGCCGCTTGCTGATATACGGGCGAGAGCGGCTTCGGGACTCCCTTCCTCACCGCTTTCATGTTTCTCCTCCTGTTCCGGGCATCCGCGAGGATGCCCGCTTTTTTTGAGAGGTAATGGCAAGAAGCGCTGCGGCTATAATGCGCGTTGTCATTTAATGCCATGCACAGATGAATCCCTATTCGACCGCCACTTCCGCCCAGACCCGCACCGACTGGCGCGTCATCCGCAGCCTGTTGCCCTATCTGCTGGAGTTCAAGGGACGCGTGGCCGCCGTGATCCTGCTGCTGGTGCTGGCCAAGCTGGCCAACGTGGTCGTGCCGCTGGCGCTCAAGGAGATCGTGGACGAGATGGGCAAGCCGCAGGCGATGCTGGCCATCCCGGTGCTGCTGATCGTCGGCTACGGCCTGCTGCGCCTGTTCAGCACGCTGTTTGGCGAATTGCGCGACGCGCTGTTCGCCAAGGTCACGCAGCGCGCCATCCGCCGCGTGGCGCTGCAGGTGTTCGAGCACCTGCACAGCCTGAGCCTGCGCTTCCATCTGGAGCGGCAGACCGGCGGCGTGTCGCGCGACATCGAGCGCGGCACGCGCGGCATCAGCTTCCTGCTCACCTTTCTGCTGTTCAACATCCTGCCGACGCTGCTGGAGATCGGGCTGGTGGCGGCGATCCTGTTCGTCAAATACGACCCGTGGTTCGCCATCATCACCTTCGCCACGCTGGTGCTCTACATCGCCTTCACCCTGGTCGTCACCGAATGGCGCATGGTGTTCCGCCGCACCATGAACGACATGGACTCCAAGGCCAACACGCGCGCCATCGACAGCCTGATCAATTACGAGACGGTGAAGTACTTCGGCAACGAGAAATACGAGGTGGCGCGCTACGACGAGCAGATGCAGCGCTGGGAGGTGTCGGCGGTGCGCAACCAGACCTCGCTGGCGACGCTCAACGCCGGCCAGAGCATCATCATCGCGGTCGGGGTTACGCTGCTCATGCTGCTGGCGGCGGACGGCGTGGTGAAGGGCACGATGACCATCGGCGATCTGGTGCTGGTCAACGTGTTCATGCTGCAGCTCTACATGCCGCTGCATTTCCTGGGCTTCGTCTATCGCGAGATCAAGAACGCGCTGGCCGACATGGAGAAGATGTTCCGCCTGCTGGACGAACACCGCGAGATCGCGGACGCGCCGAATGCGCCGCCGCTGACAGCGTGCGAGACGGTGCCGGCAGGTGCGTTTCGAGCATGTCGGGTTCCATTACGATCCGGCGCGCGAGATATTGCACGATGTGAGCTTCGATATTCCCGCGGGGCACACCGTGGCGGTGGTGGGGGCGAGCGGGGCTGGCAAGTCCACCCTGTCGCGATTGCTGTTCCGTTTTTACGATGTGAATGCGGGGAGCATCTCCATCGACGGCCAGGACATCCGCAGCGTGACGCAGGCCAGCCTGCGCGCGGCGATCGGCATCGTGCCGCAGGATACGGTGCTGTTCAACGACACGATCTATTACAACATCGCTTACGGACGTCCGGAAGCCACGCGCGAGGAAGTGATCGCGGCCGCGCAGTCGGCGCATATCCACCATTTCATCGAATCGCTGCCGCAGGGCTATGACTCGCTGGTGGGCGAGCGCGGCCTGAAACTGTCCGGCGGCGAGAAACAGCGCGTGGCCATCGCGCGTGCCATCCTGAAGAACCCCGAGATATTGATCTTCGACGAGGCCACTTCGGCGCTGGACTCCAAGTCGGAGAAGGCGATCCAGGACGAACTGCGCCACATCGCGCAGAACCGCACCACGCTGGTCATTGCGCACCGCCTGTCCACCATCGTGGATGCCCAGCAGATACTGGTGATGGACAAAGGGCGCATCATCGAGCGTGGCACGCACCGCGAATTGCTGGAAAAGCAGGGTGCGTATGCGCAGATGTGGGCCTTGCAGCAGCAGGAAGAGCATTAGCGTTTTTGCTACATGCATTGATTTATTGGGGTTTTATAGGGTATCCTGCGCGCGGTCCATATAGTTGCAGTTGTTCATAGGGGAAATATGCGCAAGAAAATCGTGCTGTTGTTGTTGCTGAGCCAGGGGTTGCTGGCCCATGCGGCGGACGACGAGAGTTCTACCGCTCCGATGCGTGACGACGAGTTCGTCAATGTCATTCTGCAAAAGGCCTCCATGCCCAAGCTGGGCTCTGCTTTCGCTGTGATCTATGACGAGCAGGGGCAGCGCCCGCTCTACACCAAGAATGCCGACAAGATCGTTCCTATCGCCTCCATCACCAAGCTGATGACCGCGATGGTCATTCTGGATGCGAACTTGCCGCTGGACGAGCCGATCAGCATCGAGGCGGAAGACCGCGACCGCCTGAAGGGAACGCGCTCGCGCATGAGCAACGGCATGACGTTGACGCGCGGCGAACTGCTCAAGCTGGCCTTGATGGCGTCAGAAAATCGTGCGGCGGCGGCGCTGGCACGCACTTATCCCGGAGGTACCCAAGTGGTACTGGCGATGATGAATGCGAAGGCGCGCGAACTGGGAATGGATTCCACGACGATTCTCCGATCCGACCGGATTGCGCAGCGAGAACGTCTCGACCGCGCAGGATCTGGTGAAGATGGTGATGGCGGCCCAGCGCTACGAACTGATCCATCAATACACCACATCGCATTCCCATGTCGTGGACGTGGACGGTCGCCGTTCCTTGCGTTTCAGCAATACCAATCCCTTGGTGCGCAATGCCTCCTGGGATATCGGCCTCAGCAAGACCGGCTATATCAGCGAAGCGGGGCGCTGTCTGGTGATGCAGGCGAAGATTATGCAGCGCCCGGTGGTCATCGTGCTGCTGGATTCATGGGGCAAGCGTACCCGCGTCGGCGATGCCAACCGCATCAAGCAATGGATGGAGAATGCCGCTGCAAGAGCGGCACGGACTGCACGGTACACCAACCGCAGCTAGGCGGAGCGGTGAACGAAAACCAAAGGGGGCGCAAGCCCCCTTTTTCATTTTCTTCATTTGCGCGGCGGACGCAGGGCGATAACCACCACCGCGACCAGCACGACGAGGATGATCAATTCGACGAACATGAACATGGTGCGCCTGCGGCTGAATGAAGTTTCGGTAGGGGCATCCTAGCATGTATGCCGTTTTTCCATCACTGTGCAGAAGGGGTTGCGGCGCGCGCAATATTTCCATAATATTGGAAATGTGAAAATAATTGACGGGAGATTGGATGAAGATCGGAGTTGCAGTCGAGGCGTTGGCGGCATTGGCTCAGGAATCGCGCCTGTCCATCTTTCGCTTGCTGGTGCAGGCAGGCAAAGAGGGGGTGGCGGCGGGAGCGCTCGGCGAGAGGTTGGGCATACCCGCCGCCACATTGTCGTTCCACTTGAAGACGCTGACGCACGCCCAGCTCATCAAGCCGCGCACCGAAGGGCGCTTTGTGATCTACAGCGCCAACTTCGCCGAGATGGACAAACTCATTGCGTATCTCACCGAGCATTGCTGCGCCGGCGATGCGACGCAGTGCGCACCAATCAAAAAGTGTTGATAACGAAGAAGGAAGAATGAAATGAGTGAAAAGCAATACAACGTACTGATACTGTGCACCGGCAACTCCGCACGCAGCATCCTGGGCGAGGTGCTGTTCAACAACCTGGGCAAGGGCAAGTTCAAAGCCTACAGCGCTGGCAGCAAGCCCGCGGGCAAGGTCAATCCGGGAGCGCTGGAATGGCTGCAAGGGCAGGGCTACAGCACCGAAGGCTTGCGCAGCAAAAGCTGGGACGAGTTCGCCGCGCCCGGCGCGCCGGAGTTCGATTTCATCTTCACGGTTTGCGATAACGCCGCAGGCGAGGCCTGTCCGCTCTGGCTTGGGCATCCGGCCACAGCGCACTGGGGCATTCCCGATCCTGCTCACGTCGAGGGCGATGAAGCGCGGCGCGCGGCCTTCAAGAAGGCTGCCGAGCAATTGGCACGCCGCATCCAGTTGTTCCTGAGTTTGCCTATCGAGAAACTGGACAAGCTCGTGCTGAAAGAAAAGCTTGCCGAGATCGGGCGTATTCAAGACTAGGGAGAATGTGATGAAGAAACTTCAGGTATTCGATCCGGCTTTGTGTTGCACCACGGGCGTGTGTGGGGTCGACGTCGATCAGGCCTTGGTTGGCTTCGCGGCGGATGTCGATTGGGCTAAGCAGAACGGCGCGCAGATCGAGCGCCTCAATCTTGCACAGCAGCCGCTGGCTTTTGCCGAGAATGCAGTGGTTAAGCGCTTTCTGGAAACCTCGGGACAGGAAGGGCTGCCGCTGATCCTGCTGGACGGCGAAGTCGTTTTGTCCGGTCGCTATCCCAATCGTGACGAACTGGCTGAGTGGCTGGGCATTGTGGTGGCACCCTCGCTCTTTACCGAGCAGGTCGCCGAACTGGTGGCTATCGGTGCGGCGATTGCCAGCAATTGCGAACCTTGCTTCAAATACCATTACGACCAGGCGCGCAAGCTCGGTGTCCGCGATGCGGACATGCGCCGCGCCGTGGATATGGCGCAGATGGTCAAGGACACCCCGGCGCGCGCAATCCTGAAACTTGCAGAGCGTTATGTCGGTGCATCCGCCCCTGACACCGCGACCAAGCAAAGCCCATGCTGTACTCCGGCGTCAGCGACCGCTGATAAGCCTGCCGCCAAGTGCTGCGGATAGCTGCAAAAGAATTGGAGTTGCCCATGAGGTTCCTCGAACAGCCGCCACGGTTCCTCTTCTTCACCGGCAAAGGTGGAGTGGGCAAGACCTCGATCGCCTGCGCTACCTCTATCCAGTTGGCGGAAACAGGAAAGCGCGTGCTGCTGGTCAGTACCGACCCGGCCTCCAACGTCGGCCAGGTGTTCGGCATCGCCATTGGCAATCACATCACCGCCATTCCTGCCGTGCCGCGCCTGGACGCGCTGGAGATCGACCCGCAGGCGGCGGCTCAGGCCTATCGCGACCGCCTTGTTGGCCCGGTGCGCGGCGTGTTGCCTGACGCCGTGGTCAAAGGCATCGAGGAACAACTCTCCGGCGCCTGTACCACGGAAATCGCTGCATTCGATGAATTCACCGCGCTGCTGATCGATTCAACATTGACCAAGGATTACGACCACGTCATCTTCGACACTGCGCCAACGGGGCATACGATTCGGCTGCTGCAACTGCCCGGTGCATGGAGCGGCTTTCTGGAAGAGGGTAAAGGCGATGCCTCGTGCCTTGGTCCCTTGGCTGGTCTGGAAAAACAACGCGAACAATACAAAGCCGCTGTCGATGCGTTGGCCGACGGAAGCCGTACCCGCCTGATTCTGGTCGCGCGCGCACAGCAGGCGACCTTGCGCGAAGTCGCTCGCACACATGAAGAACTCGCCGCCATCGGATTGAAGCAGCAGTATTTGGTGATTAATGGCATTCTGCCCCACATCGAAACGGCAAACGACCCGCTGGCAGCCGCGATCCATGAGCGCGAGCAGGCTGCACTCAGTGCCATCCCCGAAGTATTGCAAGGCGCTGCCCACTGACCAGGTCATGCTCAAGCCGTTCAACCTCGTCGGGCTGGATGCGCTGCACCAGCTGCTGGTGGATACGGTGCCACAGACGCAAATCAAAGTAGATGCGCCCATCGAGCTGGACGAGCCGAGCCTGTCGGAGCTGGTGGACGGCATCGCGGCTGATGGACATGGGCTGGTGATGCTGATGGGCAAGGGCGGCGTCGGCAAGACCACCCTGGCGGCCGCCATCGCCGTGGAACTGGCGCACCGCGGCTTGCCGGTGCATCTCACGACTTCCGACCCGGCCGCGCACTTGACGGAAACGCTGAGCGGCTCTCTCGACAATCTGACGGTAAGCCGTATCGATCCTCATGCCGAAACGGAGCGCTATCGCCAGCATGTGCTGGATACCAAGGGCGCGCAGCTCGATGCGCAAGGCCGGGCATTGCTGGAAGAAGATCTGCGTTCGCCGTGCACCGAGGAGATCGCCGTATTTCAGGCGTTTTCCCGCATCATCCGCGAGGCTGGCAGGAAGTTCGTTGTGATGGATACCGCTCCCACCGGGCATACCCTGTTGCTGCTGGATGCGACCGGGGCTTATCACCGCGAAATCACGCGCCAGATGGGCAAAACGGGGATGCATTACACCACGCCGATGATGCAATTGCAGGACAGCAAGCAGACCAAGGTGCTGATCGCGACGTTGGCGGAGACCACGCCCGTGCTGGAGGCCGCGAATCTGCAGGCCGACTTGCGCCGGGCCGGAATCGAGCCTTGGGCATGGATCATCAATACCAGCGTGGCCGCGGCTTCCACAACATCGTCGCTGCTGCGGCAACGGGCCGCGAACGAGCTGCGCGAAATCGACATGGTCGCCAGCCAGTATGCGCAACGTTATGCAGTCGTTCCGTTGCTCAAGGAAGAGCCCGTTGGCGTGAAACGCCTGCTGCAGCTGGCGGCGGGTTGACTTGCCGGCGGCAACGGACACAAAAGGAGAAAGTCATGAATCTATTTGAACGCTACCTGACCCTCTGGGTATTCCTGTGCATCATCGTCGGCGTAGTGCTGGGACAAACGATTCCCGCGCCGTTCCATTGGCTGGGGACGCTGGAGGTCGCCAAGGTCAATCTTCCGGTAGGCCTGCTGATCTGGGTGATGATCATCCCCATGCTGCTGCGCATCGATTTCCATGCCTTGCGCGAGGTGCACAAACACTGGCGCGGTTTCAGCGTCACGCTGTTCATCAACTGGGCGGTGAAGCCGTTCACCATGGCTTTGCTCGGCTGGCTGTTCATTCGCCAACTGTTCGCGCCCTACCTTCCGTCAGAGCAGCTCGACAGCTATATCGCCGGGCTCATCCTGCTTGCCGCCGCGCCCTGTACGGCGATGGTGTTCGTGTGGAGCCGCTTGGTGAACGGCGAACCGTTGTTCACCCTGAGCCAGGTCGCGCTGAACGACACCATCATGGTGTTTGCCTACGCGCCGCTGGTGGCGCTGCTGCTAGGCATCTCCTCCATCATCGTGCCGTGGGACACACTGATAGTCTCGGTGGTGCTCTACATCGTGGTCCCGGTGTTGCTGGCGCAGCTGTGGCGGAAATATCTGCTGGTGCGTGGCGGACAGGCAGCGTTGCATCACGTGTTGGCGACGCTGAATCCCATCTCCATCGTGGCGCTGCTGCTGACGCTGGTGCTGCTGTTCGCCTTCCAGGGCAAGGCCATCGTGGCACAGCCGCTCATCATCCTGATGCTGGCCGTGCCGATCACCATCCAGGTGTACTTCGTCTCGGGCCTCGCCTACTGGCTCAACCGCCGCTTCGGCGAAGCGCATTGCGTGGCGGGGCCATCGGCTCTGATCGGCGCATCCAATTTCTTTGAATTGGCTGTGGCGGCCGCCATCAGTCTGTTCGGCTTCGAGTCCGGTGCGGCGCTGGCCACCGTCGTCGGCGTGCTGATCGAAGTGCCGGTGATGCTGTCGGTCGTATATCTGGTGAAGCGCAGCAAGGATTGGTATGAAGTGGAGAGGCAAAAGAATCGTGTTTGAGGGTGGCGACTTGGTGCTGTATCCATTGCGACACACAAGCACCGATAACGTCGGTTTGACTGAAGATCTCTGGCGCCAGCACCGGAAAGGACTGCGCGGCTACATCGCAAGGAGAGTCCAGGATACTGCTGCGGTGGACGATATCTTGCAGCTGGTGTTTCTGAAAGCGCACGAGAAGCTGCACACAGTCCAGTCGAAGGACAGTATCCCCGGGTGGCTTTATCGGATTGCGGCAAACGTGATCGCCGACCATTACCGCGGACAGAAGCACGATGAAGAACTGCCGGAGGAAATCGCGGCTCCAGAGCCGGAGCGGGATTATGCCGGCGAACTGGCAGAGTGCCTGTCTCCATTCATCGCGGCTTTGCCAGAGAAGTATGGGGTCGCAATTGTGCTTGCTGAAATTGACGGCTTGCCGCAGAAGGAAGTGGCGCTTCGACTGGGGATTTCGCTATCGGGAGCCAAGTCCCGGATACAGCGCGGCAGGGAGAAATTACGCGAGCTGCTGCAAGACTGCTGTGAAATCGAAACTGGACGGACAGGTATTGTTGGTTACGAGCTTCGTGGCAATAATTGCTCTTGTGATTGAGCAAATGATGCGTCTTTTTCACGTGATTTCCGTCTTTAGATTGCTGCGCACCTTTTTGTGTGCGGCAACCTCAATTTCAGGAGATTCCAGATGAGTACTTTGAAAAAAGATGAAATTCGTCAGGCGGTACGCAAGACCTACGGTCAGATCGCCCAGTCCGATGCCGCCTGTGGCTGCGGCCCAAGCTGCTGCGATGGCGGGGCGGCGCCGGGCGACGCTAAGGCGGCGTCGATGGGCTTGGGCTACTCCAGCCAAGAGGTGGAAGGTATTCCCGATGGTGCCAACATGGGGCTGGGCTGTGGCAATCCGCAGGCCATCGCCGCGCTGAAGCCGGGCGAAACAGTGCTGGATTTAGGCAGCGGGGGCGGTTTCGACTGCTTCCTCGCCGCAAAACAGGTGGGTGAGTCGGGTAGGGTCATTGGCGTTGATATGACGCCGGACATGGTGAGCAAGGCGCGCGCGAATGCGCTTAAAGGGGGGTATGACAATGTCGAGTTTCGCTTGGGCGAAATCGAGCATTTGCCGGTGGCAGATGGCACGGTGGACGCAATTATTTCGAACTGCGTGATCAACTTGTCGCCGGACAAACAACAAGTGTTTCACGACGCCATTCGTGTGCTGAAGCCGGGTGGACGAGTGGCCATTTCCGACATTGTGGCAACAGCAGAACTGCCCGACGACGTTAAGAGCGACTTGGCGCTTTATTCCGGGTGCATGGCAGGAGCAACGCCTATCAATGAGCTGGAAACCATGTTGCGCAAGGCCGGATTCGAGAAGGTGTCCATTACACCCAAGGATGAAAGCCGCGCGTTCATCCGGGACTGGGCGCCGGGAAGAAAAATAGAGGAACTTGTCGTTTCCGCCCAGATTCAGGCGACCAAGCCGTAGCTCAGGGATTCTGGGACTCTGCTTACTTCCCCGGGCTTGTCGAAGCGTGAACGAATTGGATCTTTGCATCGGAGCTGCTGTTCACGATTCCGCAAGCTCGCCATGAAGGTGGATCTGCATTTCCTTGTGTCTTGCTAAGGTACGAATAAGGGAACCATGGTCAAAATACAGTCTGCAGCAGCATCGGATATTCCCGGAATCGAAAACCTGTTGCTTGCCTCTCAGCTACTCACCGAGGGACTAAGGGAACACATCTCCAATTTTTTCGTTGCCAAGGATGAAGGGAGGCTCGTCGGAGTTGCCGGTTTTGAGAATTGCGGAGAAGGTGTAGGGCTGCTGAGGTCTTTCGCAGTGTTGCCGGAACGGCAAAACCAGGGAATTGCGCGAAAGCTCTACGAACAGATAGCCACTCAAGCCAGCCACTCAGGCGTCTCCGCTCTCTATCTGTTGACGACCACTGCCCAAGGGTATTTTTCGAAATTGGGTTTTTCGGCTGTGGAGAGATCCAGAGCGCCTGAAGCAATCCGAAACACAGACCAGTTTCGTGAGCTATGCCCCGACTCGGCGGTCCTCATGTTTCGTGCGCTTTCCGCAGGCGGTGGCGGCCGTCTCTCAGTGCCGCAATCTGGATGCTGTGGGCTAGCCTTTTTCGGCCAGGCAACGCATCACCTGATGCCAGCCCGCTTCGGCATCGGCTCCTGCCTGTTCGAATACCGCCTGCAGTTGTTTCATCTGCGTGCCGGTGAGTTGCGCTTCCAGCTTGCTGCCGCTTGGCGTGAGAGAGAGCTGGCGCACCCTTCGGTCGTACTCGGCAGTGTCCATCGCGATCAAATTCATCTCGATTAATTGGCGCAGCGGTGCATTGAGTGCCTGCTTGCTCACGTTGAGCAGCGAGAGCAGGGTGTTGACCGAAATCTGCGGGTTGCGTCCGACGAAATACAGGATGCGATGATGCACGCGACCCAATCCGCGCTGGTCGAGAATGCGGTCGGGCGGGGTGGTGAATGCGCGGTAGCCGAAATAGAACTGCTCGATTGCCAGGCGCAATGCCTCTTCGCGCGGCATGGCGGCAATCGTATTGGCGCTGGCTAATTGGTCAATCATGTTGACATGATAGGCGAGTGGTCGCTAGACTGTCTATAGGTCAAGTTTGTTGACACTTATGGATGGTCGTTATGAAACAGTCCAACACGCGTTTTTCCAGTCGCACGCGGGATCTGCACGCTTCGCCGATCCGCGAGATTCTGTCGGTGGTGGATAGACCCGGCATGATCTCGTTCGCCGGCGGCCTGCCTGCGCCCGACAGTTTTCCTCAATTCAGTCTGGAGGCGATGCCGCAGCCGATGCTGCAATACGGTCCCAGCGAAGGCGAATGGGAATTGCGCCAGCGCGTGGCCGATGACCTGGCTCTTCGCGGATTGAAATGCTCCGCCGAGCAGGTGTTGATCCTGTCCGGTTCGCAGCAAGGCATCGACCTGGTAGCCAAACTGTTCATTGATCCGGGCACGACAGTGGCGGTGGAGTCGCCGACCTACCTCGCGGCGTTGCAGGTGTTCCGTTTTTTCGGGGCGCGTTTTTTGGCGTTTGATGCGGATGCGCTGGATGCGCAAGCCTGGCAGCGCGAGAAGCCCGCGTTCGCCTACGCCATTCCCACCTTCCAGAATCCCAGCGGGCGTTGTCTGGATGTGCACCAGCGCGAATCGCTGGCTGCGGCCTGTGATGAGGCGCTTGTTCCGCTATTTGAAGATGATCCGTATCGTGATCTGGTGTACGACCCGTGCGACCGAACGCCGGTTTGCGCGCATCTCGAACGCGCGCCGTGGATATATCAGGGGTCGTTCTCCAAGAGTCTGGCACCGGGCTTGCGTCTCGGTTATCTCGCCGCTTCCCCTGAGCTGCTGCCATTCCTCACGCGGCTGAAGCAGGCTGCTGATCTGCACAGCAATCGCGTCAGCCAGTGGCTGGTGTTGCAGCAATTGAACGATCCCGCTTGCGAGCAACGTCTGCAGGGATTGGCGCTGCGCTATCGCGAGCGCCGCGACGCCTTTGAGGCTGCACTGCGGCGCCATTTCGGAGACCTCGCCAACTGGCAGGTGCCACCCGGCGGATTGTTCTACTGGCTCACGCTCAATCGCCGCATCGATACGCGCCAGCTGTTACCCAGGGCGATTGAGGCGGGGGTGGCATTCATGCCGGGCGAGCCATTCTTTCCAGTGACAGTTGAAAACAGCGGCCAATTGCGCCTCAATTTCAGCCATGCCAGCGAGGAGCAGGCTGATGTCGGCCTGGCCAAGCTGGCGGCGTTGGTGCGCGACTTCGCATGAGCAACAGATGAAGCAGTGTTGCGCATGAGCGAACGGAATTAGAATTGGCCATGGATATCAAACTTTACGGCACGGCATGCTGTCATCTGTGCGATGAAGCGCAAGCTATTTTGCGTGAGATGGGGATCCAGGTCGATCACGTCGATATCGCTGACGACGATGAATTGCTGGAGAAGTACGGCATCCGTATTCCTGTGCTGAAACGCGTGGATACGGGGGCAGAGTTGGGATGGCCGTTCGATGCCGCAGCTGTTTCCCGGTTCCTGGAGCCATAGCGGCATCAGACTGTTGTTACTGCAGTACCAGGTTGTGGTCCCAACCTGAAGGTTCGCCGCAGCGCTGTTTTACAGCAAAACCAGGTTGTCGCGATGAATCAATTCCGGCTCATCCACATAACCGAGAATGTTCTCGATCTCGCCGCTGGCCTTGCCCGCGATACGGCGCGCTTCATCTGCGCTGTAGTTCACCAGGCCCCGCGCGATGTCGTGACCATCCGTATCAAGCACGGCCACAACCGCACCGCGCTGAAACTCCCCGCTGACTTGCGTCACGCCGATCGACAGCAAACTTTTCCCTTCATTGCGCAGCACGCGCACTGCACCCGCGTCCAGAGTGACCTTGCCGCTCACTTGCAGGTGGTCGGCCAGCCATTGTTTGCGCGCGTCCAGCGACAAGGAGCTGGCGGTAAGCAGGGTGCCGATGGATTCGCCTTGCAGCAGGCGCGGAAGGACGTCGCGTTCGTGCCCGGAGGCGATGACGGTGTGCGCACCGCTGCGCGCCGCGCGTTTGGCAGCGAGCACCTTGGTGATCATGCCGCCGCGGCCGATATGGCTGCCTGCGCCGCCGGCCATCGCTTCCAGTTTTGCATCACCGGCCTGCGCTTCGCTGATCAGCGTAGCACTGCTGTCTTTGCGCGGATCGGCGGTATAGAGGCCGTCCTGGTCGGTGAGGATGACCAGTGCATCGGCTTCGATCAGGTTGGCGACCAGTGCCCCCAGCGTGTCGTTGTCGCCGAACTTGATCTCATCGGTGACGACGGTGTCGTTCTCGTTGATGATGGGAATCACCCCCAGCGTGAGCAGGGTGCGCAGCGTGGAGCGTGCGTTGAGATAGCGCTCACGGTCGGCAAGGTCGGCGTGGGTGAGCAATACCTGCGCTGCATGTATTTGATGCTGGCGGAAGCAGCTTTCATAGGCTTGGACCAATCCCATCTGGCCGACCGCCGCTGCAGCCTGCAGCTCGTGCACGGCGCTGGGGCGTTGCTTCCAGCCCAAACGCTGCATGCCTTCGGCGATGGCGCCGGAGGACACCAGCACCACCTCGCAGCCCTGTGCGCGCAAGGCAGCGATCTGCTGTGCCCAATTACCAAGGGCGCGGATATCCAGGCCCGTGCCCTGATTGGTGACGAGGCTGCTGCCGACTTTGACGACGATGCGTTTGGCTTGGGTCAGAACGGTCTTCATACTAAGGGGTCGTGAATATCGATCTCGGTCTCTTGCGCGCTGTCTGCAATCGCGTCCTGCTCTTGCGCCGCGGCTTGATCAAGATGCTCCATGATAGCGTAGGTCAATTCCTTGCAGCCTTCGCCGTTGATGGCGGAGATTGCGAAATAGCGCGTGTTTTCACCGAATGCCTTGAGGAACGCGGCGACTTTTTCTTCGCGGTCTTCCAGTAGGTCCAGCTTGTTCAGCACCAGCCAGCGTGGCTTGTTGTACAGCGCTTCGTCGTATTTCTTCAGTTCGTTCAGGATGGCGTGCGCCTCGTGCACCGGATCGACGCCTTCATGCAGCGGAGCAATGTCAACCAGATGCAGCAGCAGACGGGTACGCGCCAGATGGCGCAGGAACTGGTGGCCCAGCCCGGCGCCTTCTGCCGCGCCTTCGATCAGGCCGGGAATGTCGGCGATGACGAAGCTCTTTTCGTTGGAGACGCGCACCACGCCAAGATTGGGGTGCAGGGTGGTGAAGGGGTAATCAGCCACTTTGGGGCGCGCGGCGGACACCGAGCGGATGAAGGTGGACTTGCCCGCGTTGGGCATGCCGAGCAGGCCGACGTCGGCCAGCACCTTCAGTTCCAGTTGCAGTTCGCGGCGTTCGCCTTCCTCGCCCGGCGTGCATTGGCGCGGGGTGCGGTTGGTGCTGGACTTGAAGTGCAGGTTGCCCAGGCCGCCCGCGCCGCCCTTGGCGAGCATGACCTGTTCGCCGTCATGGGTTAGGTCGGCGATGACCTGTCCGGTGTTGATGTCGGTGATGACCGTACCCACCGGCATGCGCAGGATGACGTCATCCGCGCCTTTGCCGTAGCAGTCGGCGCCACGCCCGGATTCGCCGTTTTTGGCACGGTGCATGCGCGCAAAGCGGTAGTCCACCAGGGTATTGATGTTGCGGTCGGCAACGGCGATCACGCTGCCGCCACGCCCACCGTCACCGCCGTCCGGTCCGCCCTTTTCGATGTATTTCTCGCGACGAAAGCTGGCCGCGCCGTTTCCGCCGTTGCCCGCGATGACTTCAATTTTTGATTCGTCGATGAATTTCATGATGGTGACCGGAAAATAAAAAAGCCCTACCTCGCGATAGGGCTCATTTTAACCGCTTGCGCGATTTAAGCTGCGACGATGCTGACCGTCTTGCGCTTCATTGCACCCTTGACCGCAAACACCACCTTGCCGGTGATCTTGGCGAACAGAGTGTGATCCTTGCCCATGCCGACGTTGTCGCCTGCGTGAACTTGCGTACCGCGCTGACGCACGATGATGCTGCCTGCGCTGATCAGTTCGCCGCCGTAGCTCTTGACACCCAGTCGTTTCGAGTGTGAGTCGCGGCCGTTACTGGTACTACCTCCGCCTTTTTTCGATGCCATGTTGCAGCTCCTTCAGAATTAAGCCGAGATGCCGTCGATGCGGATCTCAGTGTAGTTTTGACGATGACCTTGATGCTTTTGATAGTGCTTACGACGACGCATCTTGAAGATGGTCACTTTGTCGTGGCGGCCGTTGGCGATGATGGTCGCCTTCACGGTTGCACCGCTCAGCAGAGGCTTGCCAACGGAGACCTTGTCGCCATTGCCAACCATCAGCACTTTGTCCAGCACGATCGCGCCGCCAACATCGCCGGCAACGGATTCAATCTTCAGAGTTTCACCTTCGACAACGCGATATTGCTTGCCACCGGTTTTGATTACTGCGTACATAACGACCTCGCTTGATGCGGTTTTTAGTTAGGGCATAACCTAAAGGTTAGCCTCCACTGAAATGTGGATTTTCAGAGCCGCGCATTATACATAAACCCACCCAACCGTCAAAACCCTTTTTTGGGGCTTAACGCTTCATCGAGTCGAAAAACTCGGCGTTGTTCTTGGTGGCCTTGACCTTGTCCAGCAGAAACTCCATTGCTTCCAGCTCATCCATGGGGTAGAGCAGCTTGCGCAGCACCCAGATACGCTGCAGCAGGTCCTGCTTGATCAGCAGTTCCTCCTTGCGGGTGCCGGAGCGGTTGACGTTGATCGCCGGGTAGATGCGCTTCTCGGCCATGCGGCGATCCAGATGGATCTCCATGTTGCCGGTACCCTTGAATTCCTCGTAGATCACGTCGTCCATGCGGCTGCCGGTGTCCACCAGCGCCGTGGCGATGATGGTCAGCGAGCCGCCTTCCTCGATGTTGCGCGCGGCGCCGAAGAAGCGCTTGGGGCGCTGCAGGGCGTTGGCGTCCACACCGCCGGTCAATACCTTGCCGGAGGAAGGGATGACGGTGTTGTAGGCGCGTGCCAGACGGGTGATGGAGTCCAGCAGGATGACCACATCCTTCTTGTGCTCGACCAGGCGTTTGGCCTTTTCCAGCACCATTTCCGCGACCTGCACGTGGCGGGTGGCCGGTTCGTCGAAGGTCGAGGCGACCACTTCGCCGCGCACGGTGCGGCTCATCTCGGTCACTTCCTCGGGGCGTTCGTCGATCAGCAGCACGATCAGTGTGGCATCCGGATTATTTGCCGAGATCGAGTGCGCGATATGCTGCAGCATCACCGTTTTGCCGGACTTGGGCGAGGCGACCAGCAGGCCGCGCTGGCCTTTGCCTATTGGCGCGACGATGTCGATGATGCGTCCGGTGATGTTCTCTTCGGCGCGGATGTCGCGCTCCAGCGTCATGTGCTGGGTCGGGAACAGCGGCGTCAGGTTCTCGAACAGGATCTTGTTCTTGGCGTTCTCCGGCGGCTCGCCGTTGACCTTGTCCACCTTGACCAGCGCCACATAACGTTCGCCCTCTTTCGGGGTGCGTATCTCACCTTCGATCGAATCGCCGGTATGCAGGTTGAAACGGCGCACCTGGCTGGGGCTGACGTAGATGTCGTCCGGTCCGGCCAGGTAGGAGGTGTCGGGCGACCGCAGGAAGCCGAAACCGTCTGGCAATACTTCCAGCGTGCCTTCGCCGAAGATGCTTTCGCCTTTCTTTGCCTGATTCTTCAGCAGCGCGAAGATCAGATCCTGCTTGCGCATGCGGTTGGCGTTGTCGATCTGGTTGGTGGTGGCCATTTCCACCAGTTCGGTGATGTGTTTGGTCTTGAGGTCGGATAGATGCATATGTGGATGTTGCGCGATGGCGCCGGGTTGAGATGAGTCGCTAGGGAAGTGTTGCGGTGTTTGCGGGATTGCCCGCGCCGGACTGCCGTGAGTGTCTTTATTTAATTTGGTTGGTGCGTTTCAGAACGAAACAGGGCAGTTGCGGGCGGGAGATTAAAGGGTTCAGATGTGGCTGTCAATGAAAGCGGTGAGTTGGGACTTGGACAACGCGCCGACCTTGGTCGCTTCGATATTGCCGTTCTTGAACAGCATCAGCGTCGGGATGCCGCGCACGCCGTATTTTTGCGGGGTTTGCTGGTTCTCGTCCACGTTCAGTTTGGCGACACTCAACCGTCCGGCATATTCCTGGGACACCTCATCCAGGATCGGGGCGATCATGCGGCAGGGACCGCACCATTCTGCCCAGTAGTCCACCAGCACGGGAAGCGGCGATTGCAGCACCTCGGCGGTAAAAGTGGCATCGGTGACATAACGGATATGTTCGCTCATGTTTGGTTCTCGCTTTGAATTAAGTATTTTTATTGGTGTGCGGTCTGTGCCGCTTGGATGTGCAACTGGATTAGGCCGGCATCCTAACCAAAAAAAACCGGGTTGGGAAGAGTTTCAGCGGAAGCTTCCTAACTCATTGATACGACAGGTCTGCGATTCCATGCCACGACTGCTGTCGGACAAAATGCATCTGGCTGGATACGGCTGGCCGTTGACTGGGCGCGATCAACGCACCAGTCCGGCTTCAACCTCGTCGCGTTTGGCTTTGCCTGCCAGACGTTCCACCAGCGTCAGTGCGAAATCCATTGCGGTGCCGGGGCCGCGCGAGGTGATGAGCTTGCCGTCTTCGACCACGGCCTGCGGTTGGCGCGACACCTTGGGGAATGGGTCCAGCGAACCGGGAAAGCTGGTGGCGCGCTTGCCGTCGAGCACGCCCGCCGTTGCAAGCACCGAAGGCGCGGCGCAGATGGCGCAGACATAGCGATCTTCCGCTGCCATGCGCTGTACCAGCTTGATGATTCGCGCATCGGCCTTGAGGTTGTTGCTGCCGGGCTGGCCGCCCGGCAGCACGACCATGTCGAAGCTGCGCTTGAGCGCTTCGTCCAGCGAGGTATCGGGGATCAGCATCGTGCCGCGGCTGCCGCGTATCGGATGCCCGTCCAGGCTGGCGCTCACGGCTTCGATCCCGGCGCGGCGCAGGATGTTGAGTACGGTGACGGCTTCGAGTTCTTCGCTGCCTTGGGCGAGCGGAACGAGTACGGTTTTCATGTCAGAACCTCCCGGCGATGCGTACGCCAATTAGACCCGCGCCGAGTTCAGGAAGCAATACCAACTTCCCGGTACGCAAGCCCGCGTTATGAGCAACCACGCTCTTGCCGACCAGTGTGCCGATCATCGCGCCCGCTACCACGTCCGAGGCGAAGTGTGCGTGGTGGTAAGTGCGGGCGAGGCCGACCAGTCCGGCGATCGAATACGAAGTGCAGGTCACCCAAGTCTCGTCGTAATGATTGGCGACGACCGAGGCCAGCGCGAAAGCTTCGGTGGTATGGCCGGAGGGGAAGGAAGAGTTGGCGTCGCTGAACGGTTTGAAGTGGTAGATGCCCTCGTCGGCGCGCGGGCGGCTGCGTCCGCTGACCAGCTTGAGGGCGGGCGTGACGATGCCGGTGGCGATGAGGCTGGCGGCGATACCGTCCTGTGCGACTTGCATGGATTTCTCGTCATCGGCCAGTACGCCTGCCACATAGAAGCCGCCGATCACACCGGGGGCATATTGCAGACCAAAGCGTTCCACCTGGGTGATGAAAGCGTTGTCGCCGCTGTGGCGGCGCATCTCGTCGCGCAGCGGGCGGTCGATGACCAGCGCTGTCCCGACCACGGCCAGCGAGGCCCAGCCGGCTTGGCGCCATTCCTCATCTTCCCAGCGGGCAGGGGCGGTGACGACGTGCTTCACGTCGTCGATCAATATCTCGGGATAGGACAGTTCGGCTGCACTGGCCTTGTGCGCAAAACACAAGGCCAGCAGCCCGGCGAGGAATAACTGTGGTGCGCGCTTCAATCGCGGAAGTTCTGGTATTGCAGGGGGAAGTCGGTGATCGACTTCTTGACGAAGGCGATGGCGGCCTGCAGGTCGTCGCGGTTCTTGCCGGTGACGCGCACGGTGTCGCCCTGGATACTGGCCTGCACCTTCATCTTGCTGTCCTTGATGAGCTTGACGATCTTCTTCGCCAGCTCGATCTCCACGCCAACCTTCACCGTGCAATTGCGTTTCACCTTATTGCCGCTGATCTTTTCGATCTTGTCGCTGATCTCCAGGCACTTGATATCCACGCCGCGCTTGGTCAGCTTGCCGTTGAGGATATCCTGCACCTGATTCAGCTGGAACTCGTTGTCGGCGAACACGGTGAGCACCAGTTCGGCCTGTTCGATGCGCGCGTCAGAGCCCTTGAAGTCGAAGCGCGTGCTGACTTCCTTGTTGGTCTGCTCGACCGCGTTTTTGACTTCGGTCTTCTCTACTTCGGAAACGATGTCGAAAGATGGCATGGTAGCTCCCTTATGTGCTCCCTCTCCCCCAGCCCACTCTCCCGCAAGCGGGAGAGGGGAGCTGCGTAGCGCGGGAGAGGGTGTGTTTAACCAAAACTGCAAACGTAGTGCACCGCTTCGGCACCCGTATGGATATCGAAGCTGCTGTTCTCCGCCACCTTGAAGCTGCTGCCCGCGGCATAGGTCTTGAACGCGGACTCGCCGGCGATCTTCACCGAGCACTCGCCGCCGCTAATCTCCATCAGTTCCGGTGCGCCGACATTGAAGGTGAGCTGGCTGTTGGGAAGCACCACGCCCACGGTCTTGCGCGAACCGTCGGGGAAGAACACCGAGTGCGACACGCATTTGCCGTCGAAGAAGACATTGGCTTTTTTGCCGACGCTGACGTTATCGATTTTGTCTGACATGCTGAGATTTCCTTTGGGAGCGTTTGATTATTTCGGGGGTTCGTCGGCTTTGACGCCTTTTTGGTAGTTTGTATAAACGTAGACAGGGATGTCGAGGTCGCCGAGATGCTTGTCTATCATCGGTTTCACGTCGTTCCAGTCCAGTCCGTTGATGCCGCACGAGAGACGTGGCAAAGCGATGCTGCCGACTTTCTCTTTCTGCGCGAAAGAACGCAGGGCATGCAGCGCGTGGTTCACGTAGCTCAGCGTCGCATGTCCGGGTTTGCTGCCGTGAGCGTAGGCGCCTTCCTGCGTGAACAGGTTCACGAGGTAGCGGCCATCCGCGCTCATCCAGGTCCACAACTCGCCCGACTTGGGATGCTGGGTCTGGCAGTAATGCCGGAAATCCTTGTACATGGCCGGCATGCGCTCGCGCAGTTGCAGCGCGAGGCCGTGGTGGAAGTCGTCGTTGGGGGCGACGCCCTGGGCGATTGCCCTGGCGCCGCTCAACAGGATGTCACCGCTCAGTTCGTGAAGCATGATGCCTCCTAAAACGAGAGATTATTTCCGATTCTGCAGGTTCGCCGCGATGCGCATGCGCAGGGCGTTCAGCTTGATGAAGCCGCCCGCATCCTTCTGGTCGTACGCGCCCTTGTCGTCCTCGAAGGTGGCGATGGTCGGGTCGAACAGCGAGTCGGTCTTGGAATCGCGGCCGACCACGGACACGCTGCCCTTGTATAACTTGACGCGCACCCAGCCGTTCACGCAGCTCTGGGTATGGTCGATCAGCACCTGCAATGCACTGCGCTCCGGACTCCACCAGTAGCCGTTATAGATCATGCTGGCGTAGCGCGGCATCAGGTCATCCTTCAGGTGCGCCACTTCGCGGTCCAGCGTGATGGATTCGATGGCGCGGTGCGCCTTCAGCATGATGGTGCCGCCGGGGGTCTCGTAGCAGCCGCGCGATTTCATTCCGACGTAGCGGTTCTCCACCAGGTCGAGACGGCCGATGCCATGCTTGCCGCCCAGTTCGTTCAGCTTGGTCAGCACCTGCGCGGGCGACATCTTTGTGCCGTTCAGCGCCACGATGTCGCCGTTTGTGAATTCGAGGTCGAGGTATTCGGCCGCATCCGGTGCCTTCTCGGGCGACACGGTCCAGCGCCACATACTCTCTTCTGCTTCGGCAGCCGGGTCTTCCAGATGGCGGCCTTCGTAGCTGATGTGCAGCAGGTTCGCATCCATGGAGTAGGGCGAACCGCCCTGCTTGTGCTTCATCTCGATGGGGATGCCGTGCTTCTCGGCGTAGGCCAGCAGCTTCTCGCGTGAGAGCAGGTCCCACTCGCGCCACGGCGCGATGATCTTGATGCCGGGCTTCAGCGCGTAGGCGCCCAGCTCGAAACGCACCTGGTCGTTGCCCTTGCCGGTCGCGCCGTGCGAAATGGCGTCGGCGCCGGTGAGGTTGGTGATGTCGATGAGGCGCTTGGCGATCAGCGGGCGCGCGATGGAGGTGCCGAGCAGGTATTCGCCTTCATAGATGGTGTTGGCGCGGAACATCGGAAACACGAAATCGCGCACGAACTCTTCGCGCAGGTCGTCAATGAAGATGTTCTCCGGCTTGATGCCGAACTTCAGCGCCTTCTGGCGTGCCGGTTCGAGTTCCTCGCCTTGGCCGAGGTCGGCGGTGAAGGTCACCACTTCGCACTGGTAGGTATCCTGCAGCCATTTGAGGATGACCGAGGTGTCGAGTCCGCCGGAGTAGGCGAGGACGGCTTTCTTGATTTCGCTCATTGCTTCTTGTTCCAATCTAGTTGTTGATCTTGCCCAGCAGCAGGTATTCCATCAGTGCTTTTTGCACATGCAGCCTGTTCTCCGCTTCGTCCCACACCACCGATTGCGGGTCGTCCATGACCTCGGGCGCTACTTCCTCGCCGCGGTGCGCTGGCAGGCAGTGCATGAACAGGGCGTCCTTGGCCGCGATGCTCATCATGTCGGCATCCACCTGCCAGTCGGCGAAGGCCTTCATGCGCGCTTCGTTCTCGGCCTCGTAGCCCATCGAGGTCCACACGTCGGTGGTCACCAGATCGGCGCCGCGCGCGGCTTCCATCGGGTCGGCGAATTCCTCGTAATGCTCGTGCCCGTACAGCCCGGCGCGCTCCGGCTCCACCTCGTAGCCCGGCGGGGTGGAGACATGCACGTTGAAGTCCAGTATCTCGGCTGCTTGCAGCCAGGTGTTGCACATGTTGTTGGAATCGCCTATCCACGCCACGGTCTTGCCCTTGATGCAGCCGCGATGTTCGATGTAGGTGTAGATGTCGGCCAGCACCTGGCAGGGATGGTATTCGTTGGTCAGGCCGTTGATCACCGGCACGCGCGAATTGGCGGCGAAGCGCTCGATGATGCTCTGCTCGAAGGTGCGGATCATCACGATGTCGCTCATGCGCGAGATGACCTGCCCTGCATCCTCCACCGGCTCGCCGCGCCCTAGTTGCGAATCACGCGTGTTGAGGTAGATGGCCGAGCCGCCGAGCTGGTGCATGCCCGCCTCGAACGACAGGCGCGTGCGCGTGCTGGCCTTCTCGAAGATCATCACCAGCGTGCGGTCTTCCAGCGGCCAGTATTTTTCGTAGCGCTTGAAGCGCTCCTTGATGATGCGGGTGCGCTCGAACAGGTATTCGAACTCGTCGCGGCTGAAGTCCTTGAATTGCAGGAAATGCTTGATCGGTTTGCCGCTCATGGATCACTCCTGCGCCAGAAATTCGGTGATCAGCGGACACAGCATGTCCAGCAATTGCTGCGCTTCGGCTTCCGAAAAGATGAGCGACGGCAACAAGCGCACCACGTTGTCGGCGGTGACGTTGATGAGCAGACCTTGCTCCAGTGCTTTGCCCACCAGCGCGCCGCACGGCTTGTCGAGTTCGATGCCCAGCATCAGCCCCTGCCCGCGCACGGTGATCACGCCCTTGACGCCGCTCAGGCGTGCCTCGAACTGTTGCTTGAGCCAGGCGCCCAGCTTGGTGGCGTGGTCGAGCAGCTTGTCCTGTTCCATGATGTTCAGTGTGGTCAGTGCGGCGGTCGAGGCCAGCGGATTGCCGCCGAAAGTCGAGCCGTGGTTGCCCGGCTTGAACGTGCCCGTCGCTTTGCCCGCCGCCAGACATGCGCCCACCGGAACGCCGGAGCCCAGGCCTTTGGCCAGCGTCATCACGTCCGGCATGATGCCGGTGTGCTGGAAGGCGAACCACTTGCCGGTCCGGCCCAGACCGCATTGCACTTCGTCCAGCATCAGCAGCCATTCATGCTCGTCGCAGATCTTGCGCAAGCCTTGCAGGTAGCTGATGTCCGGCGTGCGGATGCCGCCCTCGCCCTGAATTGGCTCGACCAGCACGGCGACGATGTTGGGTGTGTGTTGCGCGACCTGGCGGATGGCGTCGAGGTCGTCGTAAGGAACCCGCACGAAGCCCTTCACCAGCGGCTCAAAGCCCGCCTGCACCTTGCGGTTGCCGGTAGCGGAGAGAGTGGCCAAGGTGCGGCCGTGGAATGCCTTTTCCATCACGATGATGGTCGGCGTGTCGACGCCGCGCTGGTTGCCATACATGCGCGCCAGCTTGATCGCGGCCTCGTTCGCCTCGCAGCCGGAGTTGCACAAAAACACTTCCTGCATCCCGGAAAGCTCGCACAGCTTGTCGGCGATCAGTTCCTGTTCGCGTACCTGGTAGATATTGGAGGTGTGGATCAGCTTGCCGATCTGAGTGGAAAGCGCAGCAGTGAAGCGCGGATGCGCATGCCCCAGGGTGTTGACGGCGATGCCGGACAGGGCGTCCAGATAGCGCTTTCCGTTTACATCCCAAAGCCAGGCACCTTCCCCATGGGAAAAGGTGACGGGTTGCCGAGCGTAAGTATTCATCAAATGTGACATGGCAAGCTTTCCGGTCTTGTTGCTTCTCTGATGTTGGAACTATAAACAAAAAAGGCCGACTGTTTCGTCGGCCTTTTGTCGCAGACTTATCGTCTGCACTAAATTCAGGCCATCGCCTTGATAGCAGCGGACAATCGGCTCTTATGACGAGCAGCCTTGTTCTTGTGGATGATCTTCTTGTCGGCGATGGAATCTACCACACTGGTGGATTCGCTGAACACGGCCTGTGCAGCAGCCTTGTCGCCAGCTTCGATCGCCTTGGCGACCTTCTTGATCGCGGTCCGCAGCTCGGAGCGCAGGCTGGCGTTATGCTGGCCTTGCTTGACTGCTTGTCTTGCACGTTTTCTAGCTTGTGCGCTATTTGCCATGAGTACTACTCCTTGAGAATTCGGCTTTTCAGAAAGGGGCGCATTCTAGAGGCTGATTCAAGGTTTGGCAAACTGTTTTTTCAGCGGGGGCAGGGGGATGCTCGTTGTGCAGTCGATCGGGGCGGTTTCAGGGCTTTGGGCCGGACATGGGGCGATACCCGCAGAATGATGGCAGGTTGAGTTCTGTTCTGCAGCACCAATTCCGGCAAGAGGGCGGCTATAATGCGCGCCGTTTCATTCTTGGAAATCAATAAATTGCTAGACAAGATAAAGCGTACTCCTGATCTCGCCGAGTTTGTCATCCAGGGAGTCAATAAAGATGGCGAAGTCTTCCGCCCCTCCAACTGGGGAGAACGCCTCAGCGATATGCTGTCTACGACAGGCAAAGATGGACGGGTAGTCTATTCATCCTATGTGAGGCCGACGCTGATCCAGGGAGTCCCTTCCGTTGTAGTGCGTTTTTCCCTGGAAACAGCCGATCCGCATGCCTTTGAACTGGTCAGGCAATTTATTGTTGGTAATCAACTTACTGTGCGTGCAGGCCGCAACCGGATGGATGCCGGGGCGACAGGGATATTTCCGACGATCAGCATGGAGCGCCGCGCTCCGCAAAACAATGGCTGGTAGTATCCGGCTTTGAAGTGTCCAAACTAATTCACTGGCGCAATGAATCTGCTTAAAGCTCTTGCAGCGGTCAGCAGCCTGACCCTGGTTTCCCGCATCCTGGCCTTCGTCCGCGATGTGCTGATCGCACGCATCTTCGGCGCGGGCGCGGCGACCGACGCGTTCTTCGTGGCCTTCAAATTGCCCAACCTGCTGCGCCGCCTGTTCGCCGAGGGCGCGTTCTCGCAGGCGTTCGTGCCGATCTTCGGGGAATGCAAGAGCCGGCGGGGGCATGACGAGACCAAGCTGCTGGTGGATCACGTCACCACCATGCTGGCGCTGATCCTGTTCGTGGTCACGCTGGTCGGCATCGTCGCCGCCCCCATCCTCGTCTATATCAGCGCGCCGGGCTTCGCGAAGGAGCCGGACAAGTTCGACCTTACCGTGCAGTTGCTGCGTATCACCTCGCCCTACATCTTCTTCATTTCGCTGGTCGCCGTGGCGGCGGGCATCCTCAATACCTACAACAAGTTCTGGGTTCCCGCGTTCGCGCCGGTGCTGCTGAATCTCTGTTTTATCGGCGGGGCGCTGTGGCTGGCGCCGTATTTCGATCCGCCCATCCTGGTGCTGGCCTGGGCGGTGTTCGTCGCGGGCTTCGTGCAACTGGCCTTCCAGATCCCGTTCCTGAAAAAGATCGGCATGCTGCCGAGTATCCGCTTCAGCCTGAAGGACGAGGGCATGTGGCGCGTCATCAAGCAGATGGGGCCGGCAGTGTTCGGCGTGTCCATCGCGCAGCTCAGCCTCATCATCAATACCATCTTCGCCTCGTTCCTGGTGGCGGGCAGCATCTCGTGGCTGTATTACGCCGACCGCCTGATGGAATTCCCCACCGGCCTGCTGGGCGTGGCGCTGGGCACCATCCTGCTTCCTTCGTTATCCAAACTGCATGCGAGCAACGATACCGTCGAATATTCGAAGATGCTGGACTGGGGGCTGCGCCTGACGTGCATGCTGGCCATGCCTGCCGCGCTGGCGCTGGGCTTGATTGCCGTGCCGCTGCTGGCGACCTTCTTCCAGCACGGCGAATTCAGCGCGCACGACGTGCTGATGTCACGCAATGCGCTCGTGGGGTATAGCGTCGGCTTGATTGGCTTGATACTGGTGAAAATACTGGCGCCAGGCTTCTATGCGCGGCAGGATATCAAGACGCCGGTGAAGATCGGCATCGTCACGCTGCTGGCGACGCAGGCCATGAACGCATTGTTCGTGTTCGGCTTGGGCATGGCGCATGCCGGACTGGCTCTTTCGATCGGCCTGGCTGCATGCCTCAATTCCGCCATCCTGTTCCACTACTTGCGCAAGCGCGGCATCTACCAGCCCGAGCCGGGGTGGCTGAAGTTCTTCGTCAAGCTCTTGCTGGCACTCGCCGCATTGGCGCTTACCCTGTGGTTCGGCATGGGTAGCGAGCAGCATTGGCTCACCACTCACGGCTGGGGGCGCATCCTGCATCTGGCGGCGCTGGTCGTGGGCGGTGTGGTGGTGTACTTCGCGGTGTTGTTCGCTCTGGGATTCCGTTTCCGGGATTTTGCCAAGCGCGGAGCCTGATTGCCTGCAGGCTTAATGAGGGAGGGCTGGCAATTCCCCGGTTGACGATAGCTTGGCGATCTCGGGATGCAAGACCTTCATATGTTCCTCGAACTCCCGGTTGCGTACCCAGATGAAGCAATACGGGCAGCAGAATCGCACACTGGTCTGTTCGGCTTCAGGCTCATTCAGCCACAATGGTTTGCTCGTTTTCATGTTTGACTCCCATAAAGGGCGGGACCTAACAGAACTTCATTAGGTTGAGAAACATTGTCAACTATTAACGGCAAATGTCTATATGCCTAAAGGTCTATATCTCGGCCTATATCCTTTGTCTTGATGATTTTCAAAATAAACAAATAGTTGGGAATGTTGTCGGGCGTTCGGGTGGTTACCTTGGCATTGCTATTGGATTACCTGGCGTTGCGCAGCGGATTGAGCAATGAAGAAAGCCCATTGTGATCAAGTTCTTGCATCAATGCCAACAGCATGCCGATCTCGCCGGGCGGGAAACCTGTGCGTGCGAACCAGTTCAGGTAATTGCCCGGCAGGTCGGCGATGAGACGTCCCTTGTATTTGCCGTAAGGCATGACGCGGGTGACCAGGAGTAACAGGTGTTCCGGATTCATTGCGCTGAACGCTTCGAGTTGCTTACTTTAAAAGAGGATGATCCTCGGGCAATTGTTTTGAATACCAGATCGCCAGTTTATGCCGCAAGGACTTTTCGGCGACCTGATCTTCCGGCAACGGCTGGATGACCTTGTCGTGGACCAGCAGCCGGTAGATGTACAGCAGTTTCTCGCTTGCCGAATCGGTTGCTTCAAACTGCACCGCGCCGCGCCCCTCCGCATACCTCACGCCCGCGATTAATGCCTCCTTGAACAAGGCCGCCTCGTTCTTCAGTTTCTTCATGGCCCCCTCGATTTCTCTTGGTATGTCGACGGACTTTTGCTGCGAGACCCAAAGATACAGGGTCTGCCACGTCTTCGCTATCGTGCGTTTATTTGTGGTTTAGCAATCCCCGCATCGCGGCCACCGGTTTCACCTGCGGGAAATGGATGGTCGGGGTCAAGGTCGCATTCCTACGCTGTCAGGTGCAAGGCTTTCGAGACTACGTCGCGCGTGAGGTGCGGCGCAAACAGCTCGATGAAATGATAGCCGAAGCCGCGCAGGTACTGGTTCTTGCGGATGGCGATGCGGGTGGTGCTGGGCTGGATCAGGTGTCCGGCGTCGATCATGCGCAGGTGGCGGTCGCGATCCGGGATGAAAGCCATCTGCGCCACGATGCCGACCCCCATTCCCAGTTCGACATAAGTCTTGATCACGTCCGCGTCGATGGCGGTGAGCGCGATGTTGGGTTCGATGCCGGCATCGTGGAACGCCTGGTTGATTTTGTTGCGCCCGGTGAAGGCGAAGTCGTAGGTGATGAGGGGATACTGCGCCAGCTTCTTCAGCGTCAGTTTCTTTTCCAGCAGCAGCGGATGCCTGGGCGGCACGACCACGCAGTGATGCCACTCGTAGCAGGGCAGGGTGACCAGCTCGTCGTACAGGGCCAGGCTCTCGGTGGCGATGCCGATATCCACCTCGCCGCTCAATACCATCTCGGCGATCTGGGTCGGGCTGCCTTGGTGGAGGCCGAGTTTCACGGCGGGATAGGCCTTGGTGAATTCCTTGACCACTTGCGGCAGGGCGTAGCGGGCCTGCGTGTGGGTGGTGGCGATGCTCAGGCTGCCGCTGTCCTGGGTGCGAAACTCCTGTCCTACCTGTTTCAGATTCTCCGTCTCGTGCAGCACGCGCTGGGCGATCTCCAGCACCGCCTTGCCCGGATCGGTGACGGCCACGATGCGCTTGCCGTTGCGCACGAAGATGTCGATGCCCAGCTCCTCCTCCAATAACTTGATCTGTTTGCTCACGCCGGGCTGCGAGGTATAGAGCGCATTGGCGGCATCCGAGATGTTCAACCCGCAGCGCACGATCTCGTTCAGGTAACGCAGTTGCTGCAGGTTCATGAGGATCTCCGTATATGGCAATAGGTTATAAGATACTAACATAAAAGTATTTAGCAATATAAGACGGTCAACCTAGAATGCGCCTCATTCGAACGAAGCGAGGTAGATATGGATTGGCTCTATACGGTTTCCGGTTTCCTGGTTGGCTTGGTTGTCGGGGTGACCGGCGTCGGCGGCGGGTCGCTGATGACCCCGTTGCTCGTGCTGGTGTTCGGCGTCTCGCCTGCGACGGCAGTCGGCACCGATCTGCTGTACGCCTCGCTGACCAAGACAGTGGGCGGCTGGGTACATAGCCGCAACGGCACGGTGGACTGGAAAGTGTTGGGGCTGTTGAGCCTGGGGAGCCTTCCGGCGGCGCTGGTAACCATCGCGCTGCTCAAATACCTCGCGCTGGACGAAAAGACCTTGCGCGGTCTGGTGACCAGCGTGCTGAGCGTCGCGTTGCTGCTGACTGCAGTTGTGCTGCTGCTGAAGGACTGGATCAAGAAGATTGCGCTGCGCGAGGACGGCACGGTATATGAACTGCACCACCGCCATCTGCCTGCCGCGACCATCGCGACCGGCGTTGTCGTCGGCGCGCTGGTGACCATCTCATCCATCGGTGCCGGCGTGCTGGGCACGGTGGCGTTGCTGTTCCTGTATCCGCGGATGGCTGCGGTCAAGGTGGTGGGCACGGACATCGCTCATGCCGTGCCGCTCACCGCCGTGGCAGGGTTGGGGCATATGGCGCTGGGTACGGTGGACTTTGTGCTGCTGGGCAGTTTGCTGCTGGGCTCGGTGCCGGGCATCTATATCGGCAGCCACTTGAGCGCGAAAGTGCCGGAAAGAATCTTGCGCGGTGGCCTGGCGACGATGTTGCTGATCATCGGCGTCAAGATGGTTGTGTATTAGTAGCAGGAAGCAAGAAGGAGGATAAACAGAATGAGTGCGAATAAATCCAACAAACCAAAACAGGTCAGCTGGTTCAACGGCTGCGGCGGGCGCATCGGCGTGGTGGTCGGACAGGCGGGCGAGCATGCCTACATCGGCGCAGCCTTGCGCCACGATGAAGATGCGGATGTGGCGCATATCCTGGCTTACGGCGCGAAATTCCCGCTGGCTGCGGCATTGGCGTTGCCGGTGTCCAAGCGCTATCCGGTCGAGCATCAATAATGTATCGCTACGATCAATTCGATCACCAGCTTGTCGCGGAGCGCGTCGCGCAGTACCGCGACCAGGTGCGCCGCAGGTTGTCCGGCGAGCTCACGGAAGACGAGTTCCGCGTGCTGCGCCTGCAGAACGGCGTGTACATGCAGGTACATGCCTACATGATGCGCCTTGCTGCGCCCTACGGTTTGCTGAGCGCCGCCCAGATGCGCATGTTCGCGCATATCGCGCGCAAGTACGACCGCGGTTACGGCCACTTCACTACGCGCCAGAACGTCCAGTTCAACTGGCTCAAGCTGGAAGATACGGCGGATATCCTGACCGATCTGGCGACAGTGGAGATGCACGCCACCCAGACTTCCGGCAGTTGCATCCGCAGCATCACCAGCGACGAGTACGCCGGTGTGGCGCGGGATGAAGTCGTGGATCCGCGTCCGTTCGCCGAGATATTGCGCCAGTGGAGCACCTTCCATCCGGAGTTCGCGTATCTGCCGCGCAAGTTCAAATTCTCGATCACCGGGGCGACCGAGGATCGCGCCGCGATCGAGGTGAACGATATCGGACTGCAGTTGGTGAAGAACGCACAGGGCGAGACCGGCTTCCGCGTACTGGTTGGCGGCGGGTTGGGTCGCACCCCGGTCATCGGGACGGAGATCAGCGCTTTCGTGCCGTGGCAGCACCTCATCACCTACGTCGAATCCATCGTGCGCGTCTATAACGAATACGGTCGCCGCGACAATCTGTACAAGGCGCGCATCAAGATACTGGTGCAGGCCGTCGGTATCGACGAGTTTCGCCGCCAGGTGGAAGCGGACTGGCAGCTCAGCAAGGACGGCCCCAGCACGCTCACGCAGGCGGAACTGGATCGCGTTGCGGCGTACTTTACTGCGCCGGCCTACGAGAAGTTGCCGGAACAGGATGCGGCGGTCGCTGCCTCGCAGCAGGGCAACAAAGCCTTTGCCGCCTGGGTGAAGCGCAATGTGAAACCGCACAAGATCCCCGGCTACGCGGCGGTGGTGCTTTCGCTGAAGCAGACGGGTTTCGCGCCGGGTGATGCGACGAGCGGAGCAGATGGATGCGGCGGCGGAACTGGCCGAGGAATACAGCTTCGGCGAATTGCGCATCTCGCACACGCAGAACCTGGTGCTGGCCGATGTCAGGCAATCCGACCTCTTCGAATTGTGGGAGGCGGCAAGGGCGCACGGTTTTGCGACGCCAAACATCGGTCTGCTGACCGACATCATCTGCTGCCCCGGCGGCGATTTCTGCACCTTGGCCAATGCGCGCTCCATTACGCTGGCCAAGGCGGTAAACGAGCGTTTCGACGACATCGATTACCTGCAGGACATCGGCGACATCGATCTGAACCTGTCGGGTTGCGTGAACGCCTGCGCCCATCATCACGTCGGCCATATCGGCATACTTGGGGTGGATAAGCAGGGCGAGGAGTGGTACCAGGTCTCCCTCGGCGGTTCCAAGGGCAGCCCCGCCAGCGTGGGCAAGATCATCGGGCGCTCTTTCTCCTTCGCGCAGATACCGGCCGTGATCGAGCGCGTGTTGCAGGTGTACGTGCGCCAACGCTTCGAGGACGAGCGTTTCATCGACACCGTGCGCCGCGTCGGCATCGATCCGTTCGTCGAGTATGTGTATGCGACACCGGTTGCCGAGGACAAGAGCTTGTTGACGCCGGCTTACGACCTGATCCGGCAAGGGACGCCGTATGACACACCTTATTATTCGCCGAGGTTCTGATGCTGATCAAAAATGAAGCGCTCGTTACGGATGAATGGACCGTGCTGCGTCTCAAGGACGGGGAGACGGCCGACCGTATCAATGTTCCTGCCGGCAAGGTCATCGTGCCGCTCCCCGTCTGGAACTGCCAGCACGAAGCCTTGCAGGGGCGCCCGGAACTGGGCTTGTGGCTGGCCAGTTTCGAGCGTGCCGAAGACATACCGGATGACGTACATCGCTTTCCGGTGATCGCCGTGGATTTCCACAAGTTCACCGACGGTCGCGGCTATACCCTGGCCTACCGCTTGCGCAAACAGCTGGGGTTCAGGGGTGAATTGCGGGCGATGGGAGACATCCTGCGCGACCAGTTGTTTTATCTGAAGCGCGTCGGCTTCGATGCATTTGCGGTACGCAAGGACAAGGACGCACGTGCAGCAGCACTGTCCGGCTTCGCGGATTTTTCCCTGAGTTATCAGGCGTCGGCGGATACGAATTTACCCCTGTTCCGTCGCACACAACGAGGAGGTGCACTATGAGTGATTTGCAGAAGAAGATAGACCAGACCATTGCGGTGCTGCATCAGGCCGCGCGCGAGTTTTCGCCGGTGGTGTTCGCCAACAGCCTGGGGGCGGAAGACATGGTGCTGACCGACCTCATCGCCAAACATCAGCCCGACATCGCGATGTTCAGCCTGGATACCGGACGCCTGCCGAAAGAGACCTACGACCTGATCCAGAAAGTGGGGCAGCAATACACGATCCCGCTGCACGTCTACTTCCCCGACAGCAAGCTGGTTGAGGAATACGTTACGCAGCATGGCATCAACGGCTTCTATGACGGCGTGGAGAGCCGCAAGGCCTGCTGCTTCGTGCGCAAGGTGGAACCGCTACGCCGCGCGCTGAAAGGCAAGGGCGCCTGGATCACCGGCATGAGGCGCGACCAGGCGGTGACGCGCGGCACGCTGGAAGTCTCGGCTTTCGATGCGGACAACGGCCTGCAGAAGTTCAACCCGCTGCTGGACTGGTCGAACAAGGACGTGTGGGCGTACATCCGCAAGTACGATGTGCCCTACAACAAGCTGCACGACCAGTTCTATCCCAGCCTGGGTTGCGCGCCTTGCACGCGCTCGATCACGCCGGGCGAGGACGTCCGCGCCGGCCGCTGGTGGTGGGAATCGCCCGAGAGCAAGGAGTGCGGATTGCATGCGAGCAATACCTCGCTCAAGTCGAGCCGTGAACGCATCATCGAAATTGCGGCCAATGTAAGGCAGGAAGCAGTGGTGTAGCAGGAAGCAAATGTGTAGGTCGGGTTCCCCCGCAAGGGGGAGGCCGGGGGGGCCCGGCAGCTTTGCTGCCACCCTTCCGCTCAGCACAGCGTAACCCGACAATTCTGTAATGCGGAGCATCTTGTGTCGGGTTACGCGGCAAGCCGCTAACCCGACCTACGAAGAACGAAAAACTTTGCCGGAGAAAAAATGAAACTGGTCGAAACCAATATGCAGAAACACACCTTCACCCATCTCGATGCGCTGGAGAGCGAATCCATCCACATCATGCGCGAGGTCGCAGCGGAGTGCAAAAATCCCGCGCTGCTGTTCTCCGGCGGCAAGGATTCCATCGTCATGCTGCGCCTGGCAGAGAAGGCGTTCCGTCCGGCGAAGTTTCCGTTCCCGCTGGTGCACATCGACACCGAGCACAACTTCCCGGAAGTGATCGCGTGCCGCGACAAGCTGGCTGCGGACCTGGGCGAGCGGCTTATCGTGCGTTCGCTGGAGGATTCGATCAAGCGCGGCACCATCGTCATCAAGGACGAGAGCAAGCCGCGCAACCCCTACCAGTCGGTGACGCTGCTGGAGACCATCGCCGAGTTCGGCTTCGACGCCTGCATGGGCGGGGCGCGCCGCGACGAGGAAAAGGCGCGCGCCAAGGAGCGTATCTTCTCGTTCCGCGACGAGTTCGGCCAATGGGACCCGAAGAACCAGCGTCCGGAGCTGTGGGACACCTACAACACCCGCGTGCATGCCGGCGAGAACATCCGCGTGTTCCCGATCAGCAACTGGACCGAGATGGACATCTGGCAATACATCGGGCGCGAGAAGCTGCATATCCCCAGCATCTACTACGCGCACGAGCGCGAGGCCATTCGTCGCGGCGACAACGTGATCCCGGTGTCGCATCTGGTGCAGCCGAAGCCGGGCGAAAAAGTGGAGATTGCCACCGTGCGTTTCCGCACCGTGGGCGACATGACCTGCACCGCGCCAGTGGAATCCACTGCACGTACGGTGGAAGAGATCATCGAGGAGACCGCGACCACGCGCATCACCGAACGCGGTGCGACGCGCATGGACGACCAGACATCGGATGCGTCGATGGAGTTGCGCAAAAAAGAAGGTTATTTCTAAAAACGTATCGCCCGCAGATTACACAGATTTATAACCAAAACAATAATCTGCGTGAATCTGTGTAATCTGCGGGCAAAAAAGGGGTTTAACTATGAACACCAACACACAGCTACTTCGTTTCATCACCGCCGGCTCCGTCGACGACGGCAAGAGCACGCTGATCGGCCGCCTGCTGCACGACTCGAAGTCGATCTTCGAGGACCAGTTCTCGGCCATTTCCAAGACCAGCGAGAAGCGTGGCATGGCGGCGGTCGACCTGTCGCTGCTGACCGACGGTCTGCAGGCCGAACGCGAGCAGGGCATCACCATCGACGTGGCGTATCGCTACTTCGCCACGCCCAAGCGCAAGTTCATCATCGGCGACACGCCGGGGCACGAGCAGTACACGCGCAACATGGTGACGGCGGCGAGTACCGCAAACCTGGTCGTCATCCTGGTCGATGCGCGCAAGGGCGTGCTGACCCAGACGCGCCGCCACACTTACCTCGCCAGCCTGGTCGGTGTGCCGCACATCGTGCTGGCGGTGAACAAGATGGACATGGTGGACTATTCGCAGGCGCGTTTCGACGAGATCGTCGCCGAGTACAAGAAATTCGCCGCCCAACTGGACCTGCACGACGTGCACTGCATCCCGCTGTCCGCGCTGAACGGCGACATGGTGGTGGAACGCGGCGAGAGCCTGGACTGGTACAAAGGCCCGGCTCTGCTGGAGCTGCTGGAGACGGTCGAGATCGACCATGACGTGAACACCAGTGATTTCCGTTTTCCGGTGCAGTGGGTGTGCCGTCCGCAGACCGAGGAGCATCACGACTTCAGGGGTTTCATGGGGCGTATCGAAGCGGGCGAAGTCTCGGTCGGCGACGAGGTTACCATCCTGCCGTCCGGTCGCACCACCACGGTCAAGGAGATCGACACTTACGACGGCAAGCTGCAAACCGCTTTCGCGCCGCAATCGGTGACCATCACCCTGGCAGACGAGATCGACATCTCGCGCGGCGACATGTTCGTGAAAAGCAGCGCCCATCCGCCCAGGGTGGAGAAGGAACTGGAAGCGACTTTGTGCTGGCTGTCTGAGTCGCCGCTGGACAAGAACCGCAAGTACCTGGTCAAGCACACCACGCGCACGGCCAAGTGCCTGTTCTCGCGCCTCGACTTCCGCGTGGATGTGAACACGCTGGCGCAACATGCGGCCGACAAGCTGAACATGAACGACATCGCCCACGTGGCGCTCAAGATCCAGCAGCCGCTGGTATTCGACAGCTACACCACGGACCGGGCGACTGGCAGCTTCATCGTCATCGACGAGGCGACCAACAACACGGTGGCGGCGGGCATGATCGCTTGATCGTGTCCACGAAAGGCACGAAAAACACGAAAAATTGCCCAAGGCATTGATGATCGTTCGTGAGTTTCGTGTTTTTCGTGGACTGGTGGTTTCGCTTTTGCGGTAGCTGGGCAAGGCGCGCATTTCTTCCCCTCATGCGCCTGTGGTATCTTCTCTCCATCCGAGTCTGATGCCCCCGTTGAAGCCATGAGCCTGCTTTCCCTGATTGCCGCGTTGTTGCTGGAACAAGTCCACCCGCTGTCCTCGCGCAAATACCTCTACACCTGGCTGTCCGGCTATGTGGAATTCTTCCAGCGCAACTTCAATGCGGGCGAACGCTCGCACGGCCGCCTCGCCTGGTTGTTCGCCATGGCGGCGCCACTGGCGCTGGTCACCTCGGTGCATTGCCTGCTGTTGAGCGCCCATCCCGTCTTTGCCTGGGCGTTCAGCGTGCTGGTGCTCTACCTCACCATGGGCTTCCGCCAGTTCAGCCACTACTACACCGACATCCACCTGGCGCTGCGCGACAACAAGCTGGATGCCGCGCGCGACCTGCTCAGCGAGTGGCTGGGCAAGTCCTGCCGCGAATTGAGCCGCGAAGAAGTCGCGCGCGTCACCATCGAGCAGGCTCTGCTGTGCTCGCACCGCAACGTGTTCGGCGTCGTGTTCTGGTTCGTCATCTTCATGATGCTGGGCCTAGGGCCGATCGGCGCCATCCTGTACCGCCTGGCGCTGTTCCTGAACAACAAATGGGGAACGCAGGACCAGGCCGAGTTCGGCAATTTCGGCGCGTTCGCACGACAGGCCTATCACGTCATGGAATGGCTGCCGCTGCGCCTCACCGCCAGCACCTTCGCCATCGTCGGCAACTTCGAAGACACCGCCTACTGCTGGCGCAACCAGGCAGACAGTTGGCCCGACCCGGAAGCCGGCATCATCCTCGCCAGCGGCGCGGGCGCGCTCGGCGTGAAGCTGGGGCAGACCATCATCCAGGACGACCAGCCCATGTTCCGTCCCGAGATCGGCATGGAAGACGAGGCCGATGCCGACTACATGCAAAGCGCTATTGGCCTTGTTTGGCGCGCCATGGTGTTCTGGCTGATCATGCTGTTGCTGCTGACGGGGGCGAATCTGCTGGGGTGATTCATTGTTGCGGTCAGTTTCGAACAATGCCGCAATGGTACATGCCTGCTGCAGCAGTTCGATGTTTCCAGTCACTCGGTTTCAGCATGTACGGCTTGTAGTTCATTCTGGCAGTGTTTGCGGCAATGCTTAGCAGCAGCGCACCTGTGAACCGCCCCGGCATGCCGAAGGATTGTGGCACACCTTGCTTCAGTTGTTGATGGTGGCGAAACTGCTGGGTTTTAGAGCAGCATTGAAGATTTCTTTTTCTGTAGCAGTTGTTGAACGCCCCTAAATACACTGGAGCAGTCTGCACGGGAGACAACTCTCCATTAATGCCAACTCTACAATAGGCGCTGGGCGCGCAGTTCTTTTAGTCAGAGCCCCTGAGTAATGCCCGACAATTCGCATTAGTCATGTGATCGAAGATATTAATTCTGTGTTGGAGTACTAGGCCGGGTACTAGATATATTGGCATATACCCATGGGGAGTATTTAGCTGTTAGATTGTGCACCCATTTCCCGTAGTCTTCTGCGCAATTTAGATCTGTTAGCTTCAGGCTGAATTTTCAGAATATCTGGTGAATTTGTGGTGTTGAAGATGGTTGAAATGTCAGCCTGCATTAACGGTGAGTCGGTCAAATTGTCGAGGTGGAGTATGCGCAGGAAATTATGGGCGGGTATTGTGATATCTGCGGTCGTTGCGAGTGGCGCTGTTTTTGGATTGGATTGGAACAAGACACTCCTGACCTCGGCTGGTCTTAATCTGAATATGGCTGCGCCGGATGCCGTGATACGCAGCAAAAGCCTTTCAAAGCTCCCCGCTGATTTGTTGCGAGTCCCGTTGTTGCACGATTTGCTGACAGAAGACTTCCTGTTCTATTACGAAAATACGGAAGGGCGTCTTGGCCTGAGCGGGGCGGTGAGACGCATTGCCTACGAACATGACGTAACGCTGACAGATGAGTTGATCAAACTGGTCATGGATGAACCGGCAGATGTTGCGTTTTGGCGCTCCCATAACGGCACTTTGAAATATTACGTTATCGCAATGACGCGCAACAAGTTGGCGAAACTGCTCGAACCGGCGGCTAAGATTGCGCTTAAAGACAAGCAATTGACCATGGTTGGTGAGATCAGCATCGAAGGCGATGCCGTGCAGTTGTTTGCATTGGAATATGCATGGAATCGCAAATTGCTGCTGGCCTCGCATGCGGATCGCGTTGTTGTATATTCCGATCCCGGGATGCTTCTGAATTCCGACGGCGAATTCAACGCCTCCGCCGAGTCGTTGCTGAACGATCTCTTGGGTTCGGATAAGGCCAAGCAATCGCGCTTTGCCGAGGCATTCGATCTGGATGCTGGCACAAGCGACCATAGCATTGCGATCAAGGCAGATTTCCTGTCCTTCTCATATCAGCATTTTTTCCCCGCACTCAAGGCGCTGCGGTTCGATTTCAGTGAAAAAACCTTGCTGAGCCAGCAGTCTTGGTCAACTTCAATGCTGCTGGATGTTGATCCGGCGCACGCGGCCACCTTGTATGGTTCCCCCCTGTGGTCATCTGTGCCATTCCAGCCCAGCATGTGTGTAGCCATGCCTGTGGATTGGAGCGCCTTGATGAGGGCTGCGAACAGCCAGACTGTCGTTAACCGGGCGGCCGAGCAGGTGGCCACGCAATTTGGCGGCAACGCTGCTGTGTGCTGGTACGCAAGCTCCCGGCTGCATACACCGTTGTTCGTGACGCAGCTAGGCAAGGAAGACGGGGCGGATGCGATTCTGGGGGCATATTTCAATTACAGCATCAAGGCCTCCGCAGATTCGGAGCCGGATGTGGTGCAAGTCAAGCCGGTTACCAGCCAGACGGGAGATGTCGTTTGGCAGAGCGAACGGGCTACACTCGGACGCAACGGAAAACTGGTCTACTTTTCCCCCGACGCATCGCTGGTTGAGCAGGCGCTGGCCGTCAGTCACAAGCGTCAGCTTGCAGTAAGCGATAGTTGGCCGGATTCAGGGCAGGCTGCGGTTGCGGTCGTGGATCCAAAACAATTGGCGCAAATGGTGACGCACGAAGTAGATAGGACATTGCCGCCTGAACAGGATGAGGTGCTGCGTGGCGCAACCGATCAGCATTTGTTACCCAAGCTTGAGGCTGTGAAGAAATATCCGCCGATGCGGCTGGAAATGCATTCCACTCCCAAGGGCGCCGGCTGGATCGCATTGGACTGGCAGCAGTACTAATCCCATGTTGCGACGCGTATTGGCCGTGTTGTTCGGATTGGCGGTTTTTGTCGTTTTACCCCAGCCATCCCATGCGTTGACCGAGCGCATGCCGTCAACTGATGGCAGGGTGATGTTGACTTCCGAGCAAAGCCGGAATTTCCGCGCCTGGATGCTGCGCATCATGCAGGAACAGATACGGCAAGGCCCATCTCCCCGTTGGGTGCAGCACGATTGCGTCGGCCTGGTGCGCTACTCCGTGGCGGAGAGTCTGCGCGTGCATGATGCGCGCTGGCTGAGGGCAAACGGTTTCTCAGCGCAGCAGTTGCCGGAGGAGTTGCACCTGAGCGCAGAGCAGGAAGAACTGCGGCATGTCTGGCGCAGGACAGATGGTTCAAAGGGCGCATATGTCAGCGCGATCGGCATGGTGCAGGAGAACAGCCGTTTTGTCGCCAAAGATTTCAATCTGGCCCAGCCCGGCGATTTGCTTTTCTTTGACCAGGGCGATGAGCAACATTTGATGGTGTGGATGAATGGCATGGTGATTTACCACACCGGCACAGTTACCGCGCAGGACAACGGACTGCGTTCGATTCCCGTTTCACAATTGCTTCGTTGGAAGGATACAAGATGGCGCCCCACACTGGACAATCCAAATTTTGTCGGCATTTATCGTTTGGCTTTCTTGCCGTTTTGATGCTGGGCCTGTCGTCAGTCTCGCTGGCGGCAGATGACGAGCCTGCAACCCCGGAAAGCGAGCCGAGCTGGTATCGGCCCTATCGTGGCGAACCGTTTTTCCTGTTGAGCGATTCCTCATACGGATCGGCTGATGAGGCAAAAGTGAGGCTGGAGGTTTCCGGGAGGGATTTCAGTTCGCTTGCGGAATACGGCGGTGTCGACATCGTGCTGTATCGCATTGCCGATCCAATGGAGTTCCTGAAGCAGCAAAAGAACCTGCATCGCATCAAGACAGACGGAAACTACGTGGGCGAAGGTCTGGGGAATGCGCTCAATTTCGTGTGGAACGACTGGTATAAGAAGTCGCGTCGGATTTGGCAGGATATTTTTACTGCGGAAGCCCGTCAGGGTGTCACCAAGGAGGCGCCGCAGTTAAAGACATCTCCCTCGCTGAATCGCCCAGCGAGGTTTTCCAACCCGCCCCAGTTCGCTTTGCTGGCCGAGAAGAATGGTTTCCATCTCATGGACAGGTTCCGCTATCCGTTAGGGCAAGCCCAACCTATTCAGCCGCCGGAGGGGGTGAAGCTGGCGGGTTCCAGTAGCGATTTTTCCATGAGCCGAGACGGTAATGTTTATATCCCCTTGGGCAAGAGAGAGCCAGGATTGTATTTGGTGGAGGCCGTTATCGGGGGGCATCGGGCAAATACCCTGATTTTCATTTCAGATATGGTCCTGATCAGTAAGGCCGCCCCCGACCAGATGATGGTCTGGACCGTGCGGCGTGATACGGGTGCGGTCGCGCAGGATGTACAGGTCATGTGGACGGATGGTATCGGCGTACTGGCAAGCGGCAAAACGGATTCGCGCGGTATCGCCAGTTTCGACAGGGCTGATCCGGAGAAATCGTATGTAATAGGCCGCGACGCGCAGGGCGGGGTGCTGATCTCGGAGAACTTCTATTACGACAGCGAAATATACAACGCCAAGTTATATGCCATGACGGACAGGCCGTTGTATCGCCCCGGCGATGAAGTGAACGTCAAGTTCCTGGGGCGCCACTTTACATCGGCACGCCAGTCAGAGTCGATAGCGCAAGGCAGCGTCTCACTTGAAGTGCTCGATCCTAACGGTACGCCAGTGGCGAACCAGAAGCTGCAGATTAACGGACTGAGTGGGGCACAAACCGTGTTCCGCTTGCCGGAGAATGCCAGCGCAGGCGGTTATGAATTGCGTTACACGTACAAGGACAGCGTATATAGCGCGGCATTCCGGGTGGCGGAATACATCAAGCCGCATTTTGAAATATCGGTATTGCCCGACAAAGACAACTACAAGACAAACGATGCGATCAGCGGACGTCTGGTGCTCACTTATCCTGACGGCGAGCCGGTCAAGGATGCACATGTGCAACTGACCGTGCGTGCGCAAACGACCACAATGGTGGAGGGAGAGATCCAGTACACCGGTCTGTTTCCGCTCAAACTGCAGACGGAGGAGTTGATTACCGACGGCGGTGGCGTGGCTAAATTCTTGCTGCCTGCCGCCAAGGATCCCAGTCGGTATGTGTTGACCGTATTTGCCAGCGACGGGGCCGCATATCGGGTCAAGGCAACCAAAGAACTGCTTGTAGAGCGTTCAGCCAGCGCTTTTGAATTGCGTGCCGCCCAACAATTCAGCCAACCGAACCGGGATGTGCGGTTCGATTTCGAACCCCTGCCTGGCAATGCAGCCCCTGCGAGTCCAGTCCGCTATGAACTGGTGCAGTTGGAAAAACAGCAGAGGAGCGGCGGGAACATCGCGAGCGGTGCCAGGCATTTTTCCGTTAACTTCGCCGAATCGGGTTCCTATACAGTTCTGCTGTTCGACGAGAACGGCAATGTTGTGGGGGCTTGCAGCCATTGGGTTGCGGGAGCCGGTATCAAGGCGGTGAAGGGGGCGATCGAGATCGTGTTCGACCATGCCAGCTACAAAGCGGGAGAGTCCGCGGAAGCCTTGATTACATTTCCGGAGCCAGTCGATTCGGCATTGCTGACACTGGAACGGGATCGTGTCGAGCAGAGCGCCTTATTGCAGGACGGCGGGAAGTGGGTCAGCGCACAGCGCATCGCACCGACCCAGTGGCGCGCAAAAGTGGCAGTCAACGAGGATTTCGCCCCGAATGTGACGCTGTCCGTCGCCTATGTCAAAAATAACGAATGGGTGTTCCAGAATCGCGGCATTCTGGTCGAGCAACCGCGTATCCAGGTGGTATTTAAAACCGACAAGGAAGTGTATCGGCCGGGTGAAACGGTCAGGGTGCAACTGGAAACGAGCGTGGGGGGCAAACCCGTTCCGGCCAATGTGAGCGTCGGCGTGGTTGATGAAATGATTTACGTGTTGCAGCCCGAGATCGTGCCGAATATCTTTGATTTCTTCTACCATCCGCGCCGCAATAATGTGCGCACGCATTCTTCACTGCAGTTCATCGGGTTTGATATGGCAAGCTACCGGCAGAGTGCGCCGCCATCTCGCGGTTCCAGCCATGAGCGGGGCATCAAGGTGCTGGAGCGCCCGCGTCGCGACAATGTTGATACCGCTTACTGGAATGGCCAGATCAGTACGGACAGTGCAGGTCGCGCTACTTTTACGTTTGTCATGCCGGATTCCCTGACGCGCTGGCGTATCACGGGCCGGGCGATGTCGGCACAAGGCCTGGTTGGGCAGCGCACCGCCTACTTGCGTTCGGATAAGCCGTTCTATGCAAAATGGATCAGTCCCAACTGGATGCGCACTGGTGATGAGCCCGTCGCGGTCTTAGCCGTCTTTAACCAGACCGGCAGCGATCAAACGGTGAATGTCCGTCTCAACAGTGGCGGAACCAATAAGACTGAAACGCTGAAAACGCATCGCGGTATCAACACGATGAATGTGGAGCTTGCGGGATATGACGGTGACATCCTGCATGTGGAAATCCAGCTTGACGGGAAACCGGTTGATGCACTGGATATTCCGGTGCGGCACGATGGGGTGGCCTGGAAGAGTGCGCGCACCTTGGTTGTGCCGGTGGATAGTAAGCAGGTGACGCTGAACCTGCCCAAGGATGCCGAAAATATTCATGTGTCGTTCGCCAATGGGGCGGCGCAGCAATTTGCACGCATTGTTGACGATCTGGACGGCTATCCATATGGTTGTGTCGAACAAACAGCAAGCCGCATGTTGCCACTGGCCTTTGCACTGCAGTCGTTACCGCAGGATGCAGGCGGAGAGCGGGCGCGAATCACGCGGCAATTGCGCCAGCGATTACAGCATCAGCGCTTACGTCTTGTTTACATGGCCGGCCCTGACGCGACGTTCGGTTGGTGGGGTAATGCAACGCATGATGATTTGTTGCTGACGGCCTACGCCTATTATGCAGATCATGCGGCCAGCCGGGTTCTCGGGCTTGGCCTGCCGGATGGACATTGGGCGAAATTGCTGACCATGTTCGGACGGGAAGATCGTTCAGAGAGCTACCCCGGAGGTGCGCAACGTTTGGTGTTGAGTCCCCAGGATCAGCAACCACCAACTCAGGCTCTGACCCATGAGGCACTGGCATTGTGGATGGCGAGTGATATGGGGTTGCCGACCAGGACGCTGGTCAGCGGATTGCTGGATGAGTTGGAAAAACAACCCCAGCTGCAGAATGTCGTACATGCAACTGCAGATACGGACAGTCCCGTCTTTTCCGACCCGGAGAGCGATCTATCCAGGGCGATGACCATGAAATTGGCGGCGCTGCTCGCGGGACAGCATCAACTGGCACTGCCTCCCAGGGTCGTCGCAGCCCAGCCTGCGGCTGCGGCATTGCTTGGACAGAGCGGATTGCCCAGTGCACAGGCTTTGCTGCTTCTGGGCTCCATGGCTCCGGATCGTGCGCAGGCAGCAGAACGGGTATTGAATTCCGTACGCGCGGATATGCCCACGTTCGATCGTGCGCTTGCCCTCATCTGGCTTAACAAGATTCTTGTCGGAAGATTGGGGGACAGCAATGCTGTTGCTCTTGATGGGGCATGGAAGCGTGTCAACAGCGTCACAGGCTCGAATATCTGGCGCCCCAAGGGTAAGGAGGTGCCAGGAGTCCTGTCGCTGGCGCAAGCGCCGGGCAGCTTGCTGACTGCCTATGTGCAGTATGAAAGCGCAAGCCAGGAAGAGGGAAAACTCGCAGTGAAAATGGAACGCAAACTGTACCACTTGGCCACGGCAAGCGAGGGCAGCAGCGGCGAGGGCGCGGAGAGGGTGCAACGTTTCGATTTGACCGAGCAGTCCGATGACGATGCAATCAATTCCAACGATTTGTATCTGGAAGAGATCACACTGACCCCGGAAGGCGGGGCTCGTGTGAACTACGGCATGGTTGAAGTGCCTCTGCCACCCGGGGCTGCGGTTGAGAGTGCGACCTGGGGGATCGCGCTGAACAATGGACTAGAACTGGAACGCGCGCGTAACGAACCGAGTCGAGGCGGATATGCAGTTCCTGTCGAGCGCGTCGATCAGCCGGTTGTCGTACGCCATCTGCTGCGCTTCTCGCAAAAGGGTAAATACCATTTGCCCCCGGCGCGCTTCTATTCGATGTATTCCCCGCAAAACAAGGCATTCGAGGCTGCGGGCAAGGCGCGTGTCATGACTGTCAGATAAACGGAGCACTATTGTGCGAACGGTGATGCGGTGGAGTGTGTTGCTCTGCCTTTGTTTCGTTGCGAAGGCGGTACAGGCTGACGATTTCGATGGAAAGAGCATGTTGTTTGCCCGTCTTGGGACGCAGGCGCAGAAGGGAGTGCAGCAGCAGCCTGTGTTCCGGCAAATCAGTGCGGACGGTATCTGGCAGGCTGCGGATGTCGAGACGCCTTTGGGCAGTGTGTGGAAGCTGTTTGTTTATGCCTATGCCATTGACAGTGGGCTTTCCATGCCGGACTACGTTTGCCGGGGAAAGAGGCAAGTTGCCAGGGAGGAGTTGTATTGCTGCGACCCCGGTCAGGCGATCTCCGGCGACGCGGCCTTGGCGCAGTCGTGCGGATTGTTCTTTGAACCGGAGCGCCTGCATCTTGATGCGCAGGATTGGCATCGATACTGGACGACCAAGTTACCGCAAGTTGGTTGGCTGGCGGATCTGGGGCAGTTAAAACCGGCGCGCAAAGTCAGCGTATCCAGCCTGCTGCTGGCGCTGTCCAGCATCAACGGCATTGCGAGAGCGCGGGCCGAAGCAGCATTGCTGGCAGTCGTGCTGAACGGACGCGGACAGGGCGCATTGCGTTATTTGGGCGGACGTTACCGGGTCAAGACATTTACCTGGAGCCATCCGCAACGACCGGATAGCGTGATCGGGGGGGCGGCCGGCTGGTTGAGTGATGGCAGTGCGGTTTGGTTTGGCGCGCTGGGATCGAGCCTGCAAGTGATGCAAGACTATGCACCGCAACTGGCCGCCGTGGCCGAAGGCGCAAGCGACGATGAAGGCGCCGCCGTGCGCTGTGTCGATGTCGCCATGTTTGCGCGTTATCCCATCGAGCGCGTTGTTGCTTTGTCATCTGATACGGTATTGCCGCCGGGTCTGGTGCAGGATTTGCGTGGACGTTTCCGGGTCGAGTTCAAGAATGGCAAACAGGTAGTACTGCATTCGGACAGCGAGATCAGGTTGGCCTGGAATGCACAGTCCAAACCGCTGCTGTACGCTCGGCTGAGCGAAAACGAGTACATCGCCCGCGTGATCGATCGCGAAGGCTCGCCGACCGAAAAAGAGGCGGCACGCGCATTGAGTGTGGTGGCGCGCACATACTTGCTGCAAAACGCAACGCAACATGGCGAATGTCTGGCAATTGCGGATAGCAGCCGTACGCAGCGTGTGAGTCCCAATCCTGCCAGTACGGCGGCACGCAGTATCGCGGCCTTCTCGTCAGGCCTCGTTTTGCGGGGGGCGCAGGCGCAATATCGCCTCGACGCAGAAGGCAAAGGCATCCTTTCATGGAAGAGGGCGGCGGAGGATGCAAGAGCGGGAATGTTGTACGACCAGATTCTTCAGCGGAATTTTGAGTACGCTTCCTTGGCGTCGATTAACGGCGAGCTTGAATGCAGGCCGCTTCGCGATGCGGATCGGTGGTTGAGAACGCAGGCGCGCCGCTGGCGCAACACTTTGCAGACTGAGCCCGGTTTTGTCGAACTTCAGCCGCAAGTTTGCCAGTTGGCATTTGGCAATCCATACAGCGATATGTCGCGCCAGCGAATCTATGTACGCGGCCTGAATGGTTTGAACCAGCGCATCACGCTGGCGCATGAATATCTGCATCTGGCATTTTCCGGCTATCCCAGCGGACAGGATGAGCATTACATCGAGCAATGGGCTCGCCGTTTGATTGAGGGGGAAACGCGGTTATGAGAAGGAAACTACTTGCCTTGTGGGTGGCGGCGTTGCCGGTTTCAGGGCTGGCTGGCGTCGAATTCGATCAGCCGAAGGGGGGCTGGAGGCTGAGCGAGTCAGTGGAGCGCTATACGCAAGAGGTGCATTATCCCGCCGCCAGCGTCAACACACCGGATGGGACGGCTGCAACAGCCCTCATCAGCGGGCGCATTGATGGCAATCCGAAATCGCAGCACTCCGGTTCGCCTGCCACGCTGATCGTGAACGGTACAGCCATGCCGCTGCAGGTGGAAAACGATGGCAGCTTTTCGCGGCCATATGCTTTTGGCCGGGGTTCAAATAGCATCGAAGTCCGCGCTGCCGGAAATGGGCCGCGCAAGCGAGTGCAATTCTTCGATGCGGCGAGCAACAAGAAGCAATCGCGGTTGAGGGTCGTATTGTCATGGGATTCCGACGGGACCGACCTTGATTTGCACGTGGTGACGCCGGTCGGAGAACATGCGTGGTACGGGCAGCGCGTCATACCGGGAGGCGGAGCGCTGGATGTGGATGTGACGACAGGCTATGGCCCGGAGATATTCGCTTCGCCGGCGCCGGAGAAGGGCATTTATCTGGTCTATGTCAATTATTACGGCTCAGGATATGGGGTAAGCGATCTGACCATCGCGCAGGTGGCGATCATTAGCAATGAGAATACGCCCCATGAGAAGCGGCAGGTCTTTCAGGTTCCCATGCGCCGTGCAGGCGACTTGACGCTCGTGAACTCATTTGTTTACCCCTAGCCATCATGCGCTTTGGGACAACGCTCTTAGGCTCTGTTTTGTGTTTGGGGTTCATGGCTTTAGCAAACGCACAGGAAGCTGATAATTCGCTACAAAAGGGATTGCGCATCGATGCGCCGGTGAATGGATGGAATGTATTCGGATTGGTAGATCACAGCGGCGAAATGGCGGCAGCCTATCCAACGCCCCCGGTTGATCGCGGGAGGCAGAAGAATCGCACCCTGATTCAGGGGCGGCTTCCGCAAGAAGAACAAGGGCAGGGCAGGCCGAAGCTGATCGTTAATGGCAATGCGGTGCTTCTGTATGGCAATCCGGATGGCTCTTTCGTACGCCCATATGCGTTTGGCAAAGGTTCCAACAGCGTGGAGGTTAGAAGTGCGGACGGTAAGGTGCGCAAGCGCGTGCAATTTTACGAAGGTAGCCAGCTGCGCATACAACCGCGTATCCGGATCATTTGTTCGTGGGATGACGGAAGGGCCGAGGTTGACATGCACGTCGTTACGCCCGATGGGCAGCACGCATTCTGGGCACACCCAGTGCTGAACAATGGCGGTGGCTTTGATGTAGATAGCGTCGATGGAGCCGGCCCGGAAATGTTCTCAATGACAGCACCCATGCATGGCCTGTACCACGTGTACGTCAATTACTGGGGAAATTTCAATGCGGCAGGCTATAACTTCGATACCGAACAGCATGAACAAATTGTCATCAGTACGCAAATCACCCTTGTATTTGATGAAAATACGCCGCATGAGAAACGCGAAACGGTGATGGTTCCATTACGTCGTATAGGCGATCTTACCTTGGTGAAATCGTTCTCATTTTGAATGAGATTTTGATTGGCGATGATCGTACTACCCTCAGTCCAGAATCATATGCCTAGTTGGTATAAACAGCGGTTGATCTAGTGCCCTGCGATCTGCTGAAACAACTTCAACCTTCGCTCGTCGATCTTCCCCTCCGCTGTTGCCTTGCGTATCGCGCAGTCCGGCTCGTGCGAGTGGCTGCAGTTGGCGAAGCGGCATTCGCCGAGGTAGGGCAGGAATTCCGGGAAACTTCTTTCTATCGCGGCAAAATCCAGATGATGCAGGCCGAACAGTTGCACGCCGGGGCAGTCGATGAGGTGGCTGTCGGCGTTGAGGTGATACAGCCTGGCGTGGGTGGTGGTGTGCTTGCCGGAATCGAGCACGGTGGAGATTTCGCGCGTGGCGGCCTGTGCTTCGGGGATCACGGCGTTGATGAGGGTGGATTTGCCCATGCCGGATTGGCCTACGAGGACGCTGGTGTGGCCTTGCAGAAAGGGCAGCAGCGGCGTTACGTCCTGTTTGGCGGATAGCTCCAGCACGCGGTAGCCGATCTTCACATAGGGCGCGAGTTGTCTGCGTGCGGCATCAACCTGCGGCAGGTCGCACTTGTTCAATACGATGAGGATATCCAGGTTCTGGTCGTGCCCGGCGAGCAGGCAGCGCGCCAGCAGTTCGTCGTTGAAGGAGGGCTCGGTGGCGACGACGATGATGAGCTGGGTGACGTTCGCCGCGATGAGTTTCTGTTTGTAGGCGTCGGAGCGATAGAGCAGGGTGGCGCGCGGCGCGATGCGGTCGATCACGCCTTGGTCGGTGCCGGTGCGCTCCACTTCGACGTGATCGCCGCAGGCGACCTCGCTCTTCTTGCCTCGCGGCACGCATTCCAGAATCTCGCCGCCGGGAAGTTCGGCCAGGTAATGGCGGCCGAAGGCGGCGATGATTTGCCCCGTTTCCACTTCATCGGCGATACGGCGTTGGCCGCCTCGTTTACTCCTTGCCGTGCTATTTGCACTGTCTTCGTCGTGCACTCGTTGCCGCCTTGTCTCGCCTTCGAATTGAAAACGGGGATTTAGAGTTTGAACAACGCGTCCACTTTCGCAGCGCAGATGAAGTCGTTATCGGACAGGCCGTCGATGGCGTGGGTGGTGTATTCCACGCGGCATTTGCTGTAGCCGACCGTCATGTCTGGGTGGTGGTCTTCGCGATGCGTCATCCAGGCCACCGCGTTGACGAAGGCGATGGTCTGGTAATAGTTCTTGAATGCGAAGGTCTTGCTGAGGACTTTGTCATTCAGTTCCCAGCCGTCGAGCTCCTTGAGCAGGTTTCTGGCCTCATCTTGTGTCAGCGGAGGTACGCCGCCTTCGCAGGGTTTGCAGTGTTTGTCGGTAAGATCGCAGACGGTAGCCATGATTCACCTCACTTGAAATGGTAGAAGGTCTTGTTCAGATGCGCGGCGAGGTCCAGCTTCTCCTGTTCGGTGAGTTCCTTGCCGATGGCGCCGGAACAGACCACCATGCGGTCGATGAGCAGGTCGGCGCTGGTCACTATGCGGTCCGGGCGGGTGTAAATGGCGTTGCCGTCGCCGCCCACCTTGCCTATGTGGCAGCTGTTGCAGTCGTATTTGACGACCAGCTTCTTGCCGTTCTCGGCATTGCCCTTGGCGAACGGGTCGGCGTGCGCGGTGCCGGCGACGAGGAATAGCAGAAAGAAAAACTTTTTCATTTGGGCTCTCCTTGTTTTTGCAGATGGGCGATGCGAATCGGCGCCGGAGGGTGCGATTCGTAGAAGGTAGCGTACACCGGATCGGGGGTCAGTGTCTTGGCATTGTCCTGGTACAGCTTGACCAGGGCATTCACCAGTTCGTGCGCGTCGGTCTGCTGCGCCGCGTAGGCATCGGCCTCGAACTCGTGTTTGCGCGAGTAGGCCGACGCGATCGGGTGCAGCAGGAAAGTGAACACCGGCAGCACCAGGAAGAACAGCAGCAACGCCAGCGCGGTGCTCTGCGTTGTGACGCCCAGTCCCTGGTAGAACCAGTCCGCATGCAGCAATTGCGCAAGCCCCCACAGGAAGGCAAGGCTGACGGCGAAGGTGAGGGCGATGCGCTTGAGCACATGGTGGCGCTTGAAATGCCCCAGTTCGTGCGCCAGCACGGCGTCGACCTCATCCGGTGTGAGGCGCTGCAGCAGGGTGTCGAAGAACACGATGCGCTTGGTCTTGCCGAAGCCGGTGAAGTAGGCGTTGCCGTGCGTGCTGCGCTTGCTGCCGTCCATCACGAACAGGCCGCTGGCCGCAAAACCGCACTTTTTGAGCAGCGCCTCGATGCGCGCCTTCTGCGCCTCGTCCTGCAGCGGCTCGAACTTGTTGAACAGCGGCGCGATGTAAGTGGGGTAGATGAACAGCAGCAACAGGTTGAACACCACCCAGACCGCCCACACGTACAGCCACCACAGGTCGCCCATGCGTTCCATCAGCCACAGCACGCCGAGCAGCAGCGGCAGCCCGAGCGCCGCGCCGAGCAGCAGGCCCTTGAGCGCGTCGAGCAGGTAGAGCTTGAGCGTCATCTTGTTGAAGCCGAAGCGCGCCTCGATGCCGAAGGTGCGGTAGAGGTCGAAGGGCGACTCCAGCACCGAATGCAGCAACAGCACCGCGACGATGATGGCCGTGCCCTGCACCAGCGTGCCGTCGAAGGTGGCGGACGACCAGTCGCTGAGCCACTGGATGCCGCCGCCGAGCGTGAAGGCAAGCAGCAGCACGGCCTCGAACAGGACGGAAAGCACGCCGAGACGGACCAGCGCGCGGGTGTAGTCGGCGGCTTTCTGGTGTGCGGCGAGGGCTACCTTTTCGCGGAAGGCGGGAGGCACTTCGGCACGATGGGCGGCGACATGGTCGAGCTGGCGCCAGGCGAGCCAGAGCTTGATGACCACGTTCGACAACAGGGCGGAGAAGAAAACTGCGGAAAATTGCGATGCCATCATGATCGTTGGATTGAGCGGCGCGGCTATGCGACAATGCGCCAGACTTCTTATAAGAATTGCAGCAGATTATGGCACAAAACCAAAACAACCTCGTCTGGATAGACATGGAGATGACGGGGCTTTTGCCGGATACGGACAGGGTCATCGAGATCGCGCTGGTCATCACCGACGGCGAGCTGAACACCGTGGCCGAAGCGCCGGTGCTGGTGGTGCACCAGCCCGACAGCGTCCTCGACGGCATGGATAACTGGAACAAATCCACCCACGGCAAATCCGGCCTCATCGACAAGGTCAAGGCCTCCACGCTGGATGAAGCGACGGTGGAAGCGCAGATGCTGGAGTTCCTCAAGGAATACGTGCCGATCCGCACCTCGCCGATGTGCGGCAATTCCATCTGCCAGGACCGCCGCTTCCTCGCGCGCTGGATGCCGAAGCTGGAAGAGTATTTCCACTACCGCAACCTCGACGTGAGCACGCTCAAGGAGCTGGCGAAGCGCTGGAAGCCGGAAGTGGCGCAAGGGTTGAAGAAGCACGGCAAGCACGAGGCGCTGGCGGACATCTATGAGTCCATCGCCGAGATGAAGCATTATCGGGAACATTTCATCAAGCTGTAACGAGTCCGGCGGGACACCCTGCGCGGACAAAGGGGAGAGATGAACGCCTTGATCAATGGTTGGCGCGCCACGGGCGTGCAGGAGAAGCTGCATATCCTGATTCAGGGTGCGCTGATCGTTTTGTTCTTCGTCCTCATGGAATGGGTGCTCGGACGCTTCGAGGTGCAGATCGAGCGCGCCGCCGAGACTCGCGCCGAAGAGACCGCAAACGGCCTGATCAACGGCATGAACATGCTGATGCTCACCGGCCAGATATCCGATCCCGAGAACCGCAAGATGCTGCTGAGCAAGATGTCGCAATCGCGCGGCGTCGTCGAATTGCGCATCGTGCGCGGCCGTGCGGTCGTCGAGCAGTTCGGGCCGGGATTGCCGGAAGAGGCGCCGGTGGACGAGCTGGATCGCGAGGTGTTGGGCAGCGGCAAGACGCTGTTCCGCAAGGTGACCGGCAGGGATGGGCGTCCGGCCTTGCGCGTGGTGGTCCCTTTCATTGCCAAACAGGATTTTCGCGGGACCAACTGCCTGCTCTGCCACATCACGAATGCCGGCAGCGTCAACGGCGCGGCCAGCGTGACCATCGACCTTTCCGAAGAACAGGCGCAGCTGGCCGAGATCGAGGATTGGATGTGGATCGGACATGCCGCCCTGCAGGTGTTGCTGCTGGTCCTCATTTCGCTGTTCGTGCGCGTGGTCATCGTGCGCAACATCACGCATCCGGTGAAGAAACTGCATGACGCGATGGCGGAGATACAGAGCGACATGAACCTGTCCCGGCGCGCGGACGTCGACACGAACAATCCGGACATCGGCGAGATGGCAAGGAACTTCAACCTGCTGGTCGAAAAACTGGAGCATGCCAACGAGCGCCTGCAGTTGTTCGTCAAGATGTTCGACAACAGCGGCGAGGCCATCGTCATCACGGATGCGCAACGCAAGATCATCGCGGTGAATCCGGCTTTCTACCGGATCACCGAATATAGCGAGGAAGAAGTCATCGGCAACGACCCGAAGATACTGAGTTCGGGGCGGCAGGATGCGAAGTTCTATCAGGCGATGTGGCGCTCCATCGAAGAGACCGGCATGTGGCAGGGCGAGATATGGAACCGGCGCAAGGGTGGCGAGATATACCCGGAATGGCTGTCCATCGGCACGGTGAAGAACGCCCACAACGAGGTCATCAACTACATCGCGGTGTTCTCCGACATCACCCGGCGCAAGGAAGCCGAGGCGCGCATCGAGCATCTCGCCCACTACGATTCGCTGACGCTGCTGCCGAATCGCGCGCTGTTCGCGGACCGGCTGAAACACGCGCTGCTGGCCGGGATACGCAACCACAAAAAGAGCGCCCTGCTGTTCCTCGACCTGGACAGGTTCAAGTCCGTCAACGACACGATGGGACATTTGGCCGGAGACATGCTGCTGCAATCCGTCGCCAACCGGCTGAAATCCTGCGTGCGCGAATCCGACACCATCTGCCGCCAGGGCGGCGACGAGTTCATGGTCCTGCTGGCGGAGGTAAACGGGGTGGCGGATGCCGAGACGGTCGCGCGCAAGATCGTTAACGCGATGCTGGAGCCGCACCGGATCGGCGACAAGGAATTGGTCATCACGTTCAGCATCGGCATCAGCATCTGTCCGGACGATGCAACGGACGACGAGACGATGATCAAACATGCCGACGATGCCATGTACCTGGCCAAGGATAGCGGCAGGAACAACTACAAGCTCTTTGCCTGAGTCGGCCCGGGTAGCCTACCTCCGGGTCACCACACGGCGGTGGCTGTCGATCCAGTAGCCCCATGCCACCAGCAGCCACTGCGCCTGTCCCGCCCAGGCGATGGCTGACGTGCTGGGCGGGGGAACGCCGAACACGTTGGCGATCTGGATGAGCACCAGCATGGCGACCAGCGACCACAATGACCACTTGCCCGTAGCGCCGCTTGCCATCGTGCTGCGCAGGTACAGCCACAAGCCAGCAGCGAAAATCGAGAATTCCAGTGCCATCGCGACGACGGGCGACGACCAGACGCCGAGGCCCAGCAGCGGGCTGTTGCCGGGATAGAGCGGCAAATCCGGGTAATGCACGACGAGATCCAGCAGCCAATGGCTGATGACGGCGAGGCCCAGCACCACGGCGCCGGTGCGGCTGCAGCGGACGAGGAAATAGGCCGCCGCGACGAGCGCCGCCCAGACCATGACGGTCAGCAGGCTGTGGGAAAACGGGTAGTGCACGAATTCCAGCGGCGGGTTGCGCGTGCCATCGGTGATGATGTTGACGCGCTCAACGCCGAATAGCAGCAAGGTCGGCCAGATCAGGTCGATGAATTGCGCCGCCAGGAACAGCGAACCGAGCGAGACGTTGGGGGCTGCCGCCTTTGCGCCGAAGCCGACGCCGAAATGTGCCAGGAACATCCGTCGCTCCTTTGAGTTGGGTTCAGGCCGTGCCAGCCATCATTTCTTTGCGCCCAGAGCCAATGCGTGCAGCCTGCCCTGTTCCAGTTCGGCCGCATCCGGCTCGGTCAGCCAGCCGTGCAGGTTGTCCAGTACCAGGTCGGTCAGCGCGTGCAGCCAGTCGTTGCGGTCGTTGAGGCAGGGGATGTAGTGATACTCGCCGCCGCCCGCGTGCAGGAAGTCTTCCTTGCCTTCCTGCGCGATCTCTTCCAGCGTCTCCAGGCAATCGGCCACGAAGCCGGGGCAGACGACATCGACGCGACCGGTCTTCTGTTTGCCCCATTCCTTGAGCGTGGCGGTGGTGTAGGGCTGCAGCCAGGCGGCCTTGCCGAAGCGCGACTGGAAACTGATGGCGTACTGCTCCGGCTTCAGGCCCAGTTCCTGCGCGAGCAGGCGGCCGGTCTTCTGGCATTCGCAGTGGTAGGGATCGCCCTTGTCCAGCGTGTAGCGCGGCAGGCCGTGGAAGCTCATCAGCAGTTTGTCCGGCCTGCCGTGCTTCATCCAGTAGTCGTTGATGTTGCCCGCCAGCGCCTTGATGTAGCCGGGGTGGTCGTGGAAGTGCTTGATGGTGCGCAGCGCGGGCGTGTTGCGCATCTGCTGCAGCTCGCCGAACACGATGTCGGTGACCGTGGCGGTGGTGCTGGCGGCGTATTGCGGATACATCGGCACGACCAGGATGCGCTGGCAGTTCTGCTCCTTCAGCTTGCGCAGCACACTCGGTATCGACGGGTTGCCGTAGCGCATCGCATGCTCGACCACGAACGGCGCCTTGGTGCGCTGGCCGAGATAGCCTTGCAGCAGCGTGGTCTGTTTCTCGGTATGGACGCGCAACGGCGAACCTTGCTTGCAGCCAGATGCTGGCGTATTTGGCGGCGGACTTCTTCGGCCGTGTGTTGAGGATGATGCCGTTGAGGATGAACCACCAGATGGCTCGTGGTATTTCCACCACGCGCGGGTCGCTCAGGAATTCCTTCAGATAGGCGCGCACGGCCTGCGGTGTGGGCGCATCGGGCGTGCCGAGGTTGACCAGCAGGATGCCGGTTTTTTCCGGGGTGCCGTGGGTGTAGGTGGGTTCGGGTTGGTAAGTCATTTATTTGGACAGTGTGCGAGGCTGAACGGCCCTCACCCCAGCCCTCTCCCGCTTGCGGGAGAGGGAGTATGGTTCCCCTCGCCCGCAAGCGGGAGAGGGGCCAGGGGAGAGGGTTTGTGAGCGGCGAAAATCAATCGCGGATTCCCGGTACTCAATGTTGCGACAGCGCATTGCTCAGCAGTTTGGCCGTGATATCCACGATCGGCACCACACGCTCGTAGTTCATGCGCTTGGGGCCGACCACGGCCAGCGTGCCGACGATCTGGCCGTTCGCCGCATACGGGGCGCTCACCACGCTGCACTCGTCCAGGCCGACCAGGCCGGACTCGTTGCCGACGAAGATGTGCACGCCCTGGGCGCGGCGGCCGGCATCCAGCAGCTGCAGCAGCTCGGTCTTCTGCTCGAACACGTTGAACAGGTTGCGCAACTGGTTCATGTTGGCGGCGAGGTCGTTGATGTGCAGCAGGTTGCGTTCGCCGCTGATGACGTAATCTTCGTTCTTGCGCGCGATGGCCTCGTCGCTGGCGGCCATCGCCGCGTTCATGAGCGCGGTCATGTCGTGCTGCAGCTGGCGCAGCTCGCTCTGCACGCGCTGGTGGATGTCGCCGAACGCGAGGTCGGCGTAATGCTGGCTGAGGAAGTTGCCTGCCTCGGTGAGTTGCGCCTGGCTGTAATCCTTGTGCGTCACCAGCACGCGGTTCTCCACTTCGCCGTCCGGCATCACGATGATGAGCAGCACGCGCTTTTCGGACAGGCGCAGGAACTCGATCTGGCGCACGGTGATGGCGGCGCGCCTGGGCGTGGCGACCACTCCGGCGAAGCGGGTGAGTTCGGACAGCAGGTTGGAGGCCTGGGTCACCAGCCGTGAAGGATTGTCCGGCTGCAGTTGGCTTTCCAGCTGCTGCACGCGCGCCTCGGACAGCGGCTGCACCACCATCAGCGTGTCGATGAACAGGCGGTAGCCCAAGGCGGTCGGCACGCGGCCGGCGGACGTGTGCGGGCTGGAGACCAGGCCCATCGCCTCCAGGTCGGCCATCACGTTGCGGATGGTGGCGGGGCTGACTTCCAGGCCGGAGAACTGCTGCAAGGCGCGCGAACCCACGGGCTGGCCGTCGCTGATATAGCGTTCCACCAGGGTCTTGAGCAATACTTGTGCGCGATCGTTTAACATGCTGCACATTCTAGCATTGCCGCTTTGTCATTGAATCGCGCCTATGGTTTAATCCCGCGCTATGAAATCCCCTTTCAAGACCATCGCCCTGATCGGCAAATACAAATCGCTGGAGATCGCCGAGCCTTTGCTCAAACTGGCCGATTTTCTGACGAGCATGGGTTTGGCCGTGGTGGTGGACAATCTCACCGCCGAGCATCTCGCGCGCCATCCGTATGGCGAAATGGCGCTGGAGCAGATGGGCGGCAAGGTCGATCTTGCGGTCGTGCTGGGCGGCGACGGCACCCTACTCAATGTGGCGCGCACGCTGGCGCCCTTCGACATCCCGCTGGTCGGCGTCAACCAGGGGCGCCTGGGCTTCCTGACCGATATCTCCATCGATACCATGCAGCGCACCATCTCCGGCATGCTGCGCGGGGACTTCGTGACCGAGAAACGCATGTTGCTGAGCGCGTCGGTGTCGCGCGACGGAAAACACCTGTTCGATTCGCTGGCATTCAACGACGTGGTCATGCACCGCGGCAACAACAGCAGCATGCTCGAATTCGAGGTGCGCATCGACGGCGAATATCTCTACAACCAGCGAGCCGACGGCCTGATCGTGTCCACGCCGACCGGCTCCACCGCATACGCGCTGTCGGCGGGCGGCCCCATCCTGCATCCGTCGCTGGAGGCCATTGCGCTGGTGCCGGTCGCGCCGCACACCCTGAGCAATCGCCCCATCGTGCTGAAAAGCGAGTCGAGGCTGGAGATCCTGATGCATCGTGCCGACGAGGCGCGCGTGCGCTTCGACGGGCACACGCATTTCGACCTGCACTGCAACGACAAGGTCACGGTCGCCCGCTACCTCAAGCCTGTCCGCCTGCTGCACCCGGAAGGGCACAGCTACTACCACACCCTGCGCGAAAAGCTGCTCTGGAACCAGACTCTATAAAATGCTCAAGTTTCTCACCATCCGCGACTTCGTCATCGTCGACACTCTCGAACTCGATTTTTCGTCCGGTTTCACCGCGCTGACCGGCGAGACCGGTGCAGGCAAGTCCATACTTATTGATGCCTTATCCCTGGCGCTCGGCGAGCGCGGCGATGCGGGCATGGTGCGCGCCGGCTGCGAACGCGCCGACATCACGGCTGGGTTCGACATCACTGGCTTGCCGCAACTGCAAACCTGGCTGTCCGAACAGGAGCTGGAAGGCGACGAGGGTGTTTGCCTGCTGCGCCGCACGCTGGATGCCAGCGTGCGTTCGCGCGGCTTCATCAACGGGCGCAGCGCCACCCTGCAACAGATGCGCGAAGCGGGCGAGATGCTGCTCGACATCCACGGCCAGCACGCGTACCAGTCGCTGCTGCGCGCCGATGCGCAGCGCGACCTGCTCGATAGCCATGCCGGCCTGGGCAAACAGGCGGAGGAGGTCGCTGTCGCATTCAAGGCCTGGCAGACCCTGCATCGCCACCGCCTGCAACTGGAGCAGAATGCCGAAGCCGTAGCAGCCGAGCGCGAATTGTTGTCGTTCCAGCGGCGCGAACTTGAGACGCTGAACTTTTCGGTCGCCGAGTGGGCTGCCTTGCAGGCCGACCACACGCGCCTGTCGCATGCGGCAAATCTGCTGGAGACGGCGCAGTTCGGGGTCGAGGTCCTGTCCGAATCGGACACGGCCTGCCTCGCCCAACTCAATGCGCTGACCGTGCGCCTGCGCAGCGGCCTGGAGTTCGACACCGGACTGCAGGACACGCTGAACATGCTGGAGAGCGCGCAAAACGACCTGCAGGAAGCGGTGTATGCGCTGCGCCATTACGAGCAGAAGCTCGACGCCGACCCGCAACGGTTGCGCGAGCAGGAACAGCGCATCGCGGACGTGATGGAAGCTGCGCGCAAATACCGCGTGAATCCGGAGCAGTTGCCGGAAGCACTGGCGAAGATCGTGGCGCGGCTGGACGAACTTGGCGGCAATGCCGACCTGGCCGAACTGGCCAAACAGGACGAGGCCGCACGCAACCAGTATCTGCGCGTGGCGACGAAATTGAGCGAGGCGCGCATCACGGCGGCAGACACCTTATCGACAGAGATCACCGCCGCCATGCAGACGCTGGCGATGCAGGGCGGCAAGTTCTCCGTCGCCTTGCTGCCCCTGAACGAAGGCAATGCGAACGGGCTGGAGATCGTGGAGTTCCAGGTGGCGGCGAACCAGGGCACGCACTTGCGCAACCTGGCCAAGGTCGCTTCCGGCGGCGAACTGTCGCGCATCAGCCTGGCGATCCAGGTTGCCGCCAGCCGTGCCGCCAGCGTGCCGACCCTGATCTTCGACGAAGTGGACAGCGGCATAGGCGGGCGCGTGGCGGAGATCGTGGGCGGCCTGCTCAAGCAACTGGGCAAGCGCCACCAGGTGATGTGCGTAACCCATTTGCCGCAGGTCGCGGCGCAAGCCGATGCGCAATGGCAGGTGAGCAAGGCCGCGCACGCGGGCAAGACACTGAGCAGCATCCGCGTGCTGGGCGAAGGCGAGCGCATCGAAGAGATCGCGCGCATGCTGGGCGGGGTCAAGATCACCGAGACCACCCGCAAGCATGCTGCCGAGCTTCTGGGCGTCCCCGCTTGAGGTATCATGCCGCCTGTTTTGTGATAGCCAGATTGAAATAAACAGCCAAATGCGTATCCAGATCGTTCTTGTTTCCATGTTGCTTGCCTCATGCAGCAACATGTCCACCTACCTGCCCACCTTTACGCCGTACAAGCTCGAGATCCGGCAGGGCAACCTCATCACGCAGGAAATGCGCGCCAGGATAAAAGTGGGCATGACGCAGTCGCAGGTGAAGGCGGCGCTCGGCGCGCCGCTCATCAACGATCCCTACCATGCCAACCGTTGGGATTACCTGTACCGTCTGGAGCAGCGCAGCGAACTGGTCGAGAACCAGCGCCTGACCCTGTATTTCCAAAAAGGCGTGCTGGCGCGCATCGACGATGCCACGCCGCTGAAACTCTCCGAAACCGCCAAGCAGGAGCAGAACAATGGGAAAGATTAGAGTCGCCATCGCTGGTAGCGGCGGACGCATGGGCAAGGTGCTGCTGGAATGCGTGGCGCAGGCCGACGATCTGGTGCTGCATGCCGCGCTGGAACACACCGGCAGTCCGCTGCTGTGCAACGTGGTTGCCGAAGGGGTGAAGATCACTGCCGATATGGATGCTGCGCTCAAAGGTGCCGATGTGCTGATCGACTTCACTCGTCCCGAGGGCACGTTGCGGCACCTGGAAGTCTGCCGCAAGCTCGGCGTGAACATGGTGGTCGGCACCACCGGAATGAATGCACAGCAGAAAGCACAACTCGGTGCGGCAGCGCAGGACATTGGCATCGTGTTCGCGCCCAACATGAGCGTCGGCGTGAATCTGGTGTTCAAGCTGCTGGAGACGGCTTCGCGAGTGCTGGCCAACGGCTATGACATCGAGGTCATCGAGGCGCATCACCGCCACAAGGTGGATGCGCCATCGGGCACCGCGCTGGGCATGGGCGAAGTCATTGCGAAGACTCTGGGGCGCGATCTGGAAAAGTGCGCCGTGTACGGGCGCGAAGGCGTCACCGGCGAACGCGATCCCTCCACGATCGGTTTTGCCACGGTGCGCGGCGGCGACATCGTCGGTGACCACACCGTGCTGTACGCGGGCATCGGCGAGCGCATCGAGATCACGCACAAGGCCAGCAGCCGCGCTACCTTCGCGCTTGGCGCGTTGCGCGCGGCCCGCTTCCTGCAGGCGAACAAGGCCGGGCTGTACGATATGCAGGACGTGCTGGCGCTGAAAAATTGAGCGGCCTGGTTCCAGGCGGCAGTAATCACTCACGAAGGAGATGCAAATGACGGGAAGTTCTCAACCGGGTATGAACTGGAATTGGGTGGGGCGCTATGTGGCGGTGATCGTGCTGGCGCTGGTGCTGGGCGCGGCGCTGGGTGCAATGCCTCTGTTCGCCAAGACCTTTCTGGTGAGCGGCAAGCTCAGTGCCGCGCAGCTGGTGCGCTTCCTGGGCTACGGAACCGCGCTCGTCGTGTTCTGGATACTGGGCCAGCGCCTGACCATGGCCTTGCGCCAGAAGACCGGTCGCTGGACTTCGCTGCAAAGCCTGGTCCTGCCGGTGGTCACCCTGATTGTGGTCTCCGCACTGTATTCCGTCATCCTGCTGGTGCTCGGGCCAGTGCTCGGATCCGCGCTGCACAAGATATATGACTGGTTGTTCATCCTCGCCATCATCGCCTGCGCGGTCTGGTTGATCATGGCGGTACTCGGGCAGGCAGACGCGATCACCGAAGCATTGACTGGTTCCGTGCGCAAAGCCGGGGCGCCCGGCCAAGCGGTTGTTTGCGCTTCTTGTGGTGCGAGCAACGCAGCGGGCGCGACACAGTGCGCTCGTTGCGGCAAGGAGCTGTAAGGCCAGCAAGCGTAGGATGGGTTGAGCGTAGCGATACCCCATCGAAAACCGTCGGGGGTTGCCCGACAGCAAGTTACCTTTCTTGTCTTGCCAAGAAAGGTAACCCAAAGAAGGCGCCCCCGGTGCGCCGCCCCTTCGGGGTTTCCTCGATATTTCGCAAACAAGCGGGGCTGCGCAACTCGCCCTAGCGGGGCACACAAAACGTGCCCCGCCGCGGAGCTCGAACAGTGCTCGCCTAAACTTCCGCTTGTTTGCGAAATATCGAGGCGGCGTACAGGGGAAAGAAGATCAAAGGCGGTTTTGTGTGCGCTTTGCGCACGTTTGTTTTTTGGCGGGCGTTGCCCGCCTCGCTGGTTTTTGGGGTTCGGTTTTGACTTTGTGTCCCCTGTGCAACGCAGGGAACCCCGAAGGGGCGGTGCGCTGGGGTCGCCTTCTTTTTGGTTACTTTTTCTTTGGCGAAGCAAGAAAAAGTGACTAGCTGTCGGGCTACCCCGACGGTTTTTGTAACTGTAGGATGCGAGGGCTACACCACCAACATCTTGACCCCGATCAGGATCAGCACCGTCCCGCCGAAGATCTCGGCCTTGTTCTCCAGCCAGGTGCCGCTACGCTTGCCGATCTGCACGCCGACCCAACTGAATCCGAAAGTCGTCACGCCGATGATGAGGCAGGCCAGGTAGGCGTTCACCTCCAGCAGCGTCAGGCTGAAACCCGCGGCCATCGCGTCGATGCTGGTGGCGATGGAAAGAAGCAGCATTGTCTTGTTGGTGATGGCGGCGATGTCTTCCTCTATGCCTTCGTGCAGCCCTTCGTAGATCATCTTGGCGCCGATCAGCGCCAGCAAGCCGAAGGCGATCCAGTGGGCATAGGCATCGACCCAGCCCAGCACGCCCTTGCCGCCCAGATAGCCGATGAACGGCATCAACGCCTGGAAGATGCCGAAGTACAGGCCGGCCTTCAAGCCCAGTCCGCGAACATCTCCTTTTGATCCAAGTCCGATGGATACCGCAAATGCATCCATGCTGAGGGCTACAGCCAAAACGATTACTTCGAACATGTCGGTACTCTTGATTCAGGTTGGTGAATTTTGGCCGATGTGCAACCGGGCGGTGAGGGGCGGCATTATACGGCAGCAATCTCGTGCATCGGCTGCAAGCGAGCGCTACGTTTGATGCCGCCCCTCTAATCGGCTATAATGCGCGCAGAATCAAAAGCGGGATGAACGCAACGTTCGTCCCGCTTCTTTATGTCCAGTTTCGAAGGAGCGTCCGGTGTCGCAAACAAGTCCTGCCATTCTAGTGTTAGCCGATGGGACAGTGTTTCGCGGAATCGCCATCGGCGCCTCCGGTAGCAGCGTCGGCGAGGTGGTGTTCAATACCTCCATCACCGGCTATCAGGAGATTCTCACCGACCCGTCCTACTGCAAGCAGATCGTCACGCTGACCTATCCGCATATCGGCAACGTCGGCTGCAATCCGGAAGACGTGGAATCGCGCCAGGTGTTCGCCAGCGGCCTCATCATCCGCGACCTGTCGCAGACGGTGAGCAATTTCCGCGCAACGCAGTCCCTGCCCGAATACCTCAAGGCCAACAACGTGGTCGCCATCGCCGGCATCGACACGCGCAAGCTGACGCGCATCCTGCGCAGCAAGGGCGCGCAGAACGGCTGCATCGCCACCGGCAACGACGTGGAGGCGGCGCTGGCTGCCGCGCGCGGATTCCCCAGCATGGCGGGCATGGATCTGGCGCAAGTGGTGAGTTGCGACAAGCCTTACGAATGGAAGCAGCGCGAGTGGGAATTGGGTAAGGGTCACAGCGACATCACCGAAGCCGAAGTTCCATGTGGTGGCCTACGACTTCGGCGTGAAGCGCAACATCCTGCGCATGCTGGCCGAGCGCGGTTGCCGCATCACCGTGGTACCGGCCAGGACCAGCGCCGCCGATGTGCTGGCGATGAAGCCGGATGGCGTGTTCCTGTCCAACGGCCCCGGCGATCCCGAGCCTTGCGACTACGCGATCGAGGCGACGAAGAAGTTCATCGAGGTCGGCATCCCCCTGTATGGCATCTGTCTGGGGCATCAGATCATGGGGCTGGCCGTGGGCGCGAAGACGGTGAAGATGAAGTTCGGTCATCGCGGCGCCAACCATCCGGTGCAGGACACGCAGACCAAGCGCGTGATGATCACCAGCCAGAACCACGGCTTTGCGGTGGACGCGGCGACGCTGCCGAAGAACGCGCGCGTCACGCACATCTCGCTGTTCGACGGCACCCTGCAAGGTTTCGAATTGACCGATAAACCCGCGTTCTGTTTCCAGGGCCACCCCGAGGCGAGCCCCGGGCCGCATGACGTGTCCCCGTTGTTCGATCGCTTCGTGGCGATGATGGAGAAGAAGTAAATGCCGAAGCGTACAGATATCAAATCAATCCTCATCATCGGCGCCGGCCCCATCGTCATCGGGCAGGCGTGCGAATTCGACTATTCCGGTGCGCAGGCCTGCAAGGCGCTGCGCGAGGAAGGCTATCGCGTCATCCTGGTGAACTCGAACCCGGCCACCATCATGACCGATCCGAACATGGCCGATGCGACCTACATCGAGCCGATCACCTGGAAGATGGTGGAGAAGATCATCGCCAAGGAACGGCCCGATGCGATCCTGCCGACCATGGGCGGGCAGACCGCGCTGAACTGCGCGCTGGATCTGGCCAAGCACGGCGTGCTGGAGAAATACAACGTCGAGATGATCGGCGCCTCGCGCGACGCCATCGACATGGCGGAAGACCGCGAGAAATTCAAGCAGGCGATGACGCGCATCGGGCTGGCCTCGGCGCGTTCCGCCATCGCGCACAGCATGGAAGAGGCGCTGCAGGTGCAGCAGGTGATGGGTTTCCCGACCATCATCCGGCCGTCCTTCACCATGGGCGGTTCCGGCGGCGGCATCGCCTACAACCGCGAAGAGTTCGTCGAGATCTGCGAACGCGGCCTGGAAGCTTCGCCCGACGCAAGCGAGCTGCTGATCGAGGAATCGCTGCTCGGCTGGAAAGAATACGAGATGGAGGTCGTGCGCGACCGCAACGACAACTGCATCATCATCTGCTCCATCGAGAACCTGGACCCGATGGGCGTGCATACCGGCGACTCCATCACCGTCGCACCGGCGCAGACGCTGACCGACAAGGAATACCAGATCATGCGCGACGCCTCGCTGGCGGTGCTGCGCGAGATCGGCGTGGAGACCGGCGGCTCCAACGTGCAGTTCTCCATCAACCCGGACGACGGGCGCATGGTGGTGATCGAGATGAACCCGCGCGTGTCGCGTTCCTCGGCGCTGGCGTCCAAGGCGACCGGCTTCCCCATCGCCAAGGTCGCGGCCAAGCTGGCCGTGGGCTACACGCTGGACGAACTGAAGAACGACATCACCGGCGGCGCGACCCCGGCCTCGTTCGAGCCGACCATCGACTACGTGGTGACCAAGATCCCGCGTTTCGCGTTCGAGAAATTCCCGCAGGCCAACGACCGCCTGACCACGCAGATGAAGTCGGTGGGCGAGGTGATGGCGATCGGCCGCACCTTCCAGGAGTCGTTCCAGAAAGCCCTGCGCGGACTGGAAGTCGGCGTGAACGGGCTGGACAGCAAATACAGCGACCGCGAAGCCATCGTGTCCGAACTCGGCAATCCCGGGCCGGATCGCATCTGGGCGGTGGGCGATGCCTTCCGCCTCGGCATGAGCGTGGAAGAGGTGTTCGCGATCAGCAAGATCGACCCGTGGTTCCTGGTGCAGATCGAAGACCTGATCCGTCAGGAACAGGTGCTGGCCGGCCATACGCTGGAAAGCATCAGTGCGGATCATCTGCGCACCCTGAAGCGCAGCGGTTTCGCCGATGCGCGTCTGGCCAGATTGCTGGGGATCGACGATGAATCGGTGCGCGCCTACCGCCATGCGCTGGGCGTGCGCCCGGTGTTCAAGCGCGTGGATACCTGCGCCGCCGAATTCGCCACCAATACCGCCTACATGTATTCGACCTACGAGGAAGAGTGCGAATCGCAGCCTTCCGACAAGAAGAAGATCATGGTGCTGGGCGGCGGTCCCAACCGCATCGGCCAGGGCATCGAGTTCGACTATTGCTGCGTGCACGCCGCGCTGGCGATGCGCGAGGACGGCTACGAGACCATCATGGTCAACTGCAACCCGGAGACCGTCTCCACCGACTACGACACTTCCGACCGCCTGTACTTCGAGCCGCTGACGCTGGAAGACGTGCTGGAAGTGGTGGCGGTGGAGAAACCCATCGGCGTGATCGTGCAGTACGGCGGTCAGACCCCGCTGAAACTGGCGCACGGCCTGGAAAAGAACGGCGTGCCCATCATCGGCACCACGCCGGACATGATCGATTGCGCGGAGGACCGCGCGCGCTTCCAGGCCATGCTGCGCGAACTGGACCTGAAGCAGCCGCCCAACCGCACTGCCAGCAACGTGGCCGATGCGGTCGCCGGTGCCGCCGAGATCGGCTATCCGCTGGTGATGCGCCCCAGCAACGTGCTGGGCGGCCGCGCCATGGAGATCATCCATGCGCAGGCCGACCTCGAGCGCTACATGCGCGATGCCGAGGAGATGTCCAAGACCTATCCCGAGCGCATGCCGATCCTGCTGGACCGCTTCCTCAATGACGCGATCGAGGTGGATGTGGATGCGGTGTCCGACGGCAAGCAGGTCATCATCGGCGGCATCATGGAACACATCGAGCAGGCGGGCGTGCACTCCGGCGACTCGGCCTGTTCGCTGCCGCCTTACTCGCTGTCCGCCAAGCTGCAGGACGAATTGCGCCGCCAGACCGTGGCGATGGCCAAGTCGCTCAACGTGGTCGGCCTGATGAACGTGCAGTTCGCCATCCAGGGCGAGACCGTGTATGTGCTGGAAGTGAATCCGCGCGCTTCGCGCACCGTGCCGTACGTGTCCAAAGCCACCGGCGTGCCGCTGGCGAAGATCGCCGCGCGCTGCATGGCAGGGCAAACCCTGGCACAGCAGGGCGTGACCAAAGAGATCATCCCGCCGTATTACTCGGTGAAGGAAGCGGTGTTCCCGTTCATCAAGTTCCCCGGCGTGGATACCATTCTCGGCCCCGAGATGAAGTCCACCGGCGAGGTGATGGGCGTGGGCGACACTTTCGCCGAAGCTTTCGTCAAATCGCAACTGGCTGCCAGCGTGAAGCTGCCGAAGGGCGGCAAGGTGTTCATCAGCGTGCGCGAGGAGGACAAGGCCGGCGCGGCGGAAGTCGCGCGTACCCTGAAACAGTTGGGCTTCACCATACTGGCGACGCGCGGCACGGGCTCGGTCATCACCGCAGCAGGTGTGGAAGTGACCGTGGTGAACAAGGTGGCCGAAGGCCGTCCGCACATCGTGGACATGATCAAGAACGGCGAGGTCAACCTCATCGTCAACACGGTGGACAGCAGGCCGTCGGTGATGCGCGACTCATATTCGATTCGCCATGCCGCGTTGCAGGGCCGTGTCACCTACTACACCACGCTCGCCGGTGCGCGCGCTGCCTGTCTGGGCATGCAGCATCTGGCCGAGCTGCAAGTCTATGACGTGCAGTCTTTGCACCGTCGCCTGAAGAAATAGAAGAAGGGAAGCATCATGAGCAAGGTTCCATTGACAGTGAACGGCGCTGAGCTATTGCGCCAGGAATTGCATCGTTTGAAGACGGTGGATCGGCCGTCGGTCATCAACGCGATCTCGGAAGCGCGCGCGCAGGGCGACCTGTCGGAGAACGCCGAATACGAGGCAGCCAAGGAACGCCAGTCCTTCGTCGAGGGGCGCATCGTCGAGCTGGAATTCAAGCTGGGCAGCGCACAGGTCATCGACCCCAAGAAGCTCAATGCGGAAGGGCGCTGCGTGTTCGGCTCGACCGTGATACTGGAAGACACCAACAACGGCGACGTGGTGACCTATCAGATCGTCGGCGACGACGAGGCCGACATCAAGCAACGCAAGATATCCATCAGTTCACCGATCGCGCGCGCGCTGATCGGAAAGTCGAGCGGCGACATCGCCGAGGTGCAGGCGCCGGGCGGGGTACGCGAGTATGAAGTGGTGGACGTTCAGTACATCTGACGGCGGAGAAGAGGGAAGGGTTAAAGGGGAAGGGTAAAACCTTGTTCAAAGAGCGGCGGGGTGTCCCTTCCCCCTTCACTCTTCCCCCTTCCCGGTTTAGCTACGGCTAGCGAGCTGCTTCTTGGTGAGCGGCTTGCCCCTGGGGCGTTTGGGGGCCTTGGCGATGGGGGTCTCCAGCGGGCGATAGACCACCAGCATCTTGCCGATATGCTGCACCGGCCCCGCCTTCAGTACTTCGCATATCTCCTGCAGCATGGCTTCGCGCGCTTCCCGGTCGTCGTTCATCACGCGGATCTTCATCAGGTCGTGGCTTTTCAGGCTGCGCTCGATCTCGTCCAGAACGGCGGGCGTCAGTCCGGCATTGCCGATAATGACGACTGGTTTGAGTGCATGGGCGCGCCCTTTGAGTTCGAGGCGTTGCGATACGGAAAGATTTAACATATTGACCTTCTTGATTTAAGGCGCGGATTCTAAACGATGAAGGCTTCTAAAACCAGCAAACAATGGATGCGCGAGCATGTGAACGACCCTTATGTGCAGCTTGCACAGAAGGAGGGCTACCGCTCGCGTGCCGCTTACAAGCTGCTGGAGATCGACGAGCGCGACCACCTGATCAAGCCGGGCATGGTGGTGGTGGACCTGGGGGCGACGCCGGGCGGCTGGTGCCAGGTGGTGGCGGGCCGGCTGGGTCCGCAGGGGCGCATCATCGCGCTGGACCTGTTGCCGCTGCATCCCTTGCCGCGCGTGGAGTTCATCCAGGGCGATTTCCGCGAGGACAGCGTGCTGGCGCAACTCGAAGAAAAGCTGGAAGGCCGCCAGATCGGCCTTGTAATTTCCGACATGGCGCCCAATATAAGCGGCGTGAGTTCGGCAGACCAGGCGCGTGCCATGCATCTGGCTGAACTGGCGCTGGATTTTGCTGTCAACCACTTGGCGCCGGGCGGATCGTTCCTGGTCAAGGTGTTCCAGGGTGCGGGTTTCGAAGACTACCTGAAACTGATGCGCAACCACTTTGCCAAAGTGGTTGCACGCAAGCCGAAAGCCTCGCGCGACCGCAGCAGCGAACAGTATCTGGTGGGACTCGGCAAGCTTGAGTAATGGCATCGGACAGTGTCTAATGCGGGTACGTATGCAGGGCTCGATGTTGCGTAGGGCCAATGTAAGGAGCAAGTGTGAATAATCTGTTCAAGAGTGTCGGAATCTGGCTGGTCGTGGCGTTGGTGCTGATGACCGTCTTCAATCAATTCAATGCGCGCCAGCAGGCGACTGCGCAGGCGCAGCTGGATTATTCGCAATTCCTCGAAGAAGTGCGCCAGGGGCACATCGAGAAAGTGACCATCGAAGGCCGCGTCCTGAAGGCGACGACTACCGAAGGCAAACGCATCACCAGCTACGCTCCCAGCGATATCTGGATGGTCTCCGACCTGCTCAAGAACGGCGTGAAGATCGAAGCCAAGCCGGAAGAGGAACAGAGCTTCCTTACCCAGTTGTTCATCTCGTGGTTCCCCATGCTGCTGCTGATCGGCGTGTGGATATTCTTCATGCGCCAGATGCAGGGCGGCAAGGGCGGCGGCGCGTTCTCGTTCGGCAAGAGCAAGGCGCGCATGCTGGACGATACCAAGGAGCGCGTGACCTTCGCCGACGTGGCGGGCTGCGACGAGGCCAAGGAAGAAGTGTCCGAACTGGTCGACTTCCTGCGCGATCCGTCCAAGTTCCAGAACCTCGGCGGGCGCATCCCGCGCGGCGTGCTGATGGTGGGCAGCCCGGGTACCGGCAAGACGCTGCTGGCCAAGGCCATCGCGGGCGAAGCCAAGGTGCCGTTCTTCTCCATCTCCGGCTCCGATTTCGTCGAAATGTTCGTCGGCGTCGGCGCGGCGCGCGTGCGCGACATGTTCGAGCAGGCCAAGAAACAATCGCCGTGCATCGTGTTCATCGACGAGATCGATGCGGTCGGTCGCCAGCGCGGTGCCGGTCTGGGCGGCGGCAACGACGAACGCGAGCAGACGCTGAATGCGCTGCTGGTGGAGATGGACGGTTTCGAAGGGACGTCCGGCGTGATCGTCATCGCCGCGACCAACCGCCCGGACGTGCTCGATCCCGCGCTGTTGCGCCCCGGCCGTTTCGACCGCCAGGTGGTGGTGCCGCTGCCCGACATTCGCGGTCGCGAGCAGATCCTGATGGTGCACATGCGCAAGGTGCCGGTGGCACCCGATGTGAAGGCAGACATCCTGGCGCGCGGCACGCCCGGCATGTCCGGCGCCGACCTGGCCAACCTGGTGAACGAGGCGGCGCTGTTCGCGGCTCGCCGCAACAAGCGTTTCGTCGAGATGGACGATTTCGAGTCCGCCAAGGACAAGATCATGATGGGCGCCGAGCGCAAATCCATGGTCATGCCGGAAGAAGAGCGCCGCAACACGGCTTATCACGAGTCCGGTCACGCGCTGGTCGCGCGCCTGCTGCCCAAGACCGATCCGGTGCACAAGGTCACCATCATTCCGCGCGGCCGCGCCTTGGGCCTGACCATGCAGTTGCCGTCGGAAGACCGCTACAGCATGGACAAGGAGCGCATCCTGTCGACGATCGCCGTGCTGTTCGGCGGCCGCATCGCCGAGGAGATATTCATGAACCAGATGACCACCGGCGCATCCAACGATTTCGAGCGCGCCACCGACATGGCGCGCAAGATGGTCACGCAGTGGGGCATGTCCGAAGCACTGGGCACCATGGTGTACGGCGAAGAAGGAAGGGCGAGGTATTCCTCGGCCGTTCGGTCACCACGCACAAGAACATCTCGGAAGCGACCATGCAAAAGGTGGATGCCGAGATCCGCCGCATCGTCGACGAGCAATATGCGCTGGCCCGCCGCTTGATCGAGGAGAACCGCGACAAGATGGAGGCGATGGCCAAGGCGTTGCTGGAATGGGAGACCATCGACGCCGAGCAGATCGAAGACATCATGGCGGGCAAACCGCCGCGTCCGCCCAAGCCGAGCCCGAGCGCCAAGGCGCCCGAGCCGCCGAAGGACACCACGCCCACTGCTCCGGCGACCAACCAGCCCGCCGAAGGCGTTTAACAAGACTCACGGGGGCTTTTGCCCCCGTTTTCTTATGCTCTCTTGCGGTAAATTCCACTTCGATCTGTCACGTCCTCTCGTGATGGGCATCGTCAATGTCACCCCGGATTCCTTCTCCGACGGCGGACGCCATGCATCGACTGCCGCAGCCATCGCCCATGCACACCAATTGATCCAGGACGGCGCGGATATCCTCGACATCGGCGGCGAATCCACGCGTCCCGGCGCCGCATACGTGAGCGAACAGGAGGAACTGGATCGCGTGTTGCCGGTGATCGAGGGGCTGCGCGGCATTCCGCTGCCGATCTCCATCGATACCTGGAAGCCGGAAGTGATGACTGCCGCACTGGCGGCGGGAGCCTGCATGGTCAACGACGTGAATGCCTTGCAGAGCCGAAGGCGCGCTGGAGCTGATTGCGAATACGGATGCGGCAGTCTGTCTCATGCACAAGCAGGGCGATCCGCACAACATGCAGCAGCAGCCGCAATACCAGAATGTAATGGAGGAGGTAAGCGCGTTCCTGCGCGAGCGCGTCGCCGCGGCAGAGGCTGCGGGCATCGCGCGCGAACGCATCGTGATCGATCCGGGTTTTGGTTTCGGCAAGACGTTGGCGCATAATCTCGATCTGTTGCGCGGACTGGAATTTTTCCGCGCATTGGGTGTGCCGGTGCTGGCAGGGATGTCGCGCAAATCCATGCTGGGTGCGATCACCGGGCGCGAGGTAGGCGAGCGTGTGGCAGCCAGTGTGGCGGCGGCCTTGCTGGCGGTGCAGCGAGGTGCTGCCATCGTGCGCGTGCATGACGTGCGCGAAACGGTGGATGCGCTAAAGGTTTGGCATGCAGTGAACGAGGGATAAGATGAGCAGAAAATATTTCGGGACGGATGGCGTGCGCGGCAAGGTAGGGGAGCATCCCATCACGCCACAATTCGTGATGCACCTGGGCTACGCGGCCGGCAAGGTGCTGGCCAGCGCGGAACACACCAAGGGCGAGCGCCCGGCCGTGCTGATCGGCAAGGACACTCGTATCTCCGGTTACATGCTGGAATCGGCGCTGGAAGCCGGGCTGATCGCGGCCGGCATCGACGTCTATCTGGCCGGCCCGGTGCCCACCCCGGCAGTGGCCTACCTGACGCGCGCCCTGCGCCTGCAGGCGGGGGTGGTCATCTCTGCCTCGCACAACCCGTTCGAGGACAACGGCATCAAATTCTTCTCCGGCAGCGGCACCAAACTGCCGGACGAGGTCGAAACCGCCATCGAGGCCGAACTGGATAATCCGATGCTGACCAATTCCTCGGAAAACCTGGGCAAGGCCAGGCGCCTCGACGACGCGGTCGGGCGCTACATCGAATTCTGCAAGAGCACCTTCCCCTGCGAGATGAACCTGCGCGGCCTCAAGATCGTGGTGGACAGCGCGCACGGCGCGACTTACCACATCGCGCGCCACGTGTTCCACGAGCTGGGCGCGGACGTGGTGGCCATCGGCGCCGATCCCAACGGCAAGAACATCAACGACGGTTACGGCGCCACCAAACCGCAGAACCTGCAGAAGGCCGTGGTCGAGCACAAGGCCGACCTCGGCGTCGCGCTCGACGGTGACGGCGACCGCCTGGTCATGGTGGATGCTGCCGGCAAGCTCTATGACGGCGACCAGTTGCTGTATGTCATCGCCAAGCACCGCCACGCCGAAGGCATCATGAAAGGCGGCGTGGTCGGTACCCTCATGACCAACCTCGCGTTCGAACACGCCATGCAGCATCTGGGCATCCCGTTTGCGCGCGCCAAGGTGGGCGACCGCTATGTGATGGAACTGCTGCAGCAGAAGGGCTGGCAGCTCGGCGGCGAGAACTCCGGCCACATCATCAGCCTGGACAAGCACAGCACCGGCGACGGCATCGTCTCCGCGCTGCAAGTGCTGCATGCCCTGCGCATGAAGCAGCAGACACTGGCACAGGCGGCGGGCGACCTGCACATGTACCCGCAGATACTCATCAACGTGAAAGTCGCGAAGAAGGACGACTTTGCCAATCATCCCAAGGTGAAGCTGGCTGTCTCAACTGCGGAAAACCTGCTCAACGGCAAGGGACGCGTGCTGCTGCGGCCGTCCGGCACCGAGCCGTTATTGCGGGTGATGGTGGAAGGAGAGGATGGGGCGCAGGTAAAGTTGTGTGCGGAGAAGATTGCGGGGGCGGTGAGGGAGGTGGCCGGTTAAGCGACCGAAATTATTGGCTGATGCGGGCTTTATCGCCCGTCCGTATTGAATGAGGTATTGGATTTTGCTTCCTTAAAGGCCTTGTAATAGAAGCCTTCCTGTGGCTCATTACCCAGCGCAATATCTAACATTAGTTGCAGGCTCCAGATAGGCCCAGAAATTACTTCATCTGGGTTTGCTCCCTCGGGCAGAATATCCGGGTCGATAGAAAGCTCAAAATTCACAAACCACCATTTCTCTATTTTTTCGAGGAGCGTAATTAAGTCTCGAAATTTCGAAGAATCAAAATTGCGTTTCGCATTGGCAAGAAATTCCATTGGCTCATGAGCCACTTCATTGCGATGTTTGCGGATGGCATCAAAAATCGCTATGTCCGTTTGTTCAATTGCCCCCATTTTCTTCAACCAAAGCAAAGACGCATAAATTTTGCTCTTTGAGAGGGCGAGAACGTCTGTTTTATACTGTTCATCAACAATGAGGCTTCCTTCACTAAATCCGTTGGTGAAGAATCCTTCTGGCTTTTCGATAACTCTGTCCTTAAACATTTCAAACGCGGTGACGAAAAGCGAAATTGCGATCAAATTGTTCTTTAGTGTTTCTGGATTTAAGAACTTTTCCCAAAGTTTATTAGCGTCAGTCATTTGATAAACCCAAAGTTTGGCAGGATCGCGGTACAAGCGATGCAGATTCTATCGCTGCCGTCGAAGAATGCGACCATCCTAGCATTGTGATTGTTGCCGGGGGTTGCCCGGCGGCAAGTCACTTTTCTTGTCTTGCCAAGAAAAGTAACCAAAAGAAGTCGCCCCCGGTGCGCCGCCTCGATAGTTCGCAAACAAGCGGGGCTGCGCAACTCGCCCTAGTGAGGCACACAAAACGTGCCTCACCGCGGAGCTCGGACAGTGCTCGCCTAAACCTCCGCTTGTTTGCGAACTATCGAGGCGGCGCACAGGGGAAAATTCCGACCCCCTCCCTAGCCCTCCCCCTGCAAGGGGGAGGGGATGTTCTGTTAGTAGGGTGGGCACAAGTGCCCACGCTGTCATTATGATGAGTATGTGGGCGCTTTGCGCCCACATGCAGAAGCTGTTGATTTTGGTTTTTCGCTTTTCCTTCCCCTCTTCCGCCACCGAGTAGCGGAGGCGGGTCAGGGGTAGTCCGACGAATATGTTTGAGCACGTGACCGCGTAGCGGGTCGTGCGAGTTTATGAGGAGGCCTGACCCGCCGAGCAACGCAGGGAACCTCGAAGAGGTGGCGGATTGGGGTCGCCTTTTCTTGGGTTACCTTCTTTTGGCGAAGCAAAAGAAAGTGACTTGCCGCCGGGCAACCCCCGGCGAAGTTGTTTTTGATCTACCGAAACAACGACAAAATACCGCGAACACTGTATCGCCGAATACAGTATCCCCCCCACAGGAAATAATTCCCCCTCTCGCTAAGATGCCTCCCATGCATCCACCGTGACTTTCAGTCATAAGCTCAACTTGTGTTGTGAAAACCTTACTTGGGAGATTGACCGTGAGATCCAGAATGATGGCGCTGCCGAAAAAAATCCTGGCTATAGTCCTTGCTGGTGGAGAAGGTTCCCGCCTCCGTCCGTTGACTCTCAGTCACGCGAAACCCGCGCTTCCGTTCGGGGGAAACTTCCGCTTGGTGGACTTTGTGCTGAGCAACCTGGTCAATTCCGGTATCGAGTCCATCTATCTGATGGCCCAGTACAAGCCGGAGTCGCTGATCCGGCACGTCAATTCCAACTGGGACATCGCGTCCAGCGGTCAGGAAGGCTTCGTCCGTGTCGTGCTGCCGCAGGGGAAGGGCGGTGCTTTCCGCGGCACCGCCGATGCCGTCTATCAGAACCTTGCGCTGATCGAGCAGCATGCACCGGATATCGTGGCCGTGTTTGCTGCCGACCATGTCTACCGCATGGATGTGCGCCAGATGGTGCAGTTCCATTACGAGTGCGACGCCGATGTTACCGTCGCGGCGACGCAGGTGCCGATCGAACTGGCCTCGTCGTTCGGTGTGATCACCGCGGGACACAAGGGGGAGGTTCTGGATTTTCAGGAGAAGCCTGAGGCGCCCATCGGCATCCCTTCCTGCCCGGAGCGCGCTTTTGCCTCCATGGGTAACTACCTGTTCGACACCGACGTGCTGGTCGAGGCGCTGGAACTCGCGGCGCGGCGCGACGAGGCCGATTTCGGCCGGCACCTTCTGCCGCGCCTGATACACAGCCATCAGGTGCATGCCTACGATTTTTCGGAAAATAGCGTGCCGGGAACAAAGCCGCATGAAGAACGGGCTTACTGGCGCGACGTGGGGACGCTGGAGGCCTATCTGGATGCGCACCACGATGTGGCCGGCAGCATGCCGCGCTTCAATCTGCATAACCCGCACTGGCCCATGTTGCCCGCACTGACTGCGCAGTATGCGCTCGATGCAAGCCATGGCCGCCCTTACCACTGGATGCGCAGCAAAACCGTCGCAAATCAACATCCCGTCGGCAGGGTGTTCCCCGCTGAATTCGAAACCGTGCCAGCTGGCCGACGCCTGACTAAACCCTCTCCTCACTTTGCATAGGTTCCCCTAACTTATCGCAAAGGTTTATCCCCGCAAAGCTCTCGCGGGGATTTTTTTTGCCGTTTTTGGGGATCAGACCGCTAATGTAATGGCTTCGGCCGCCGCTTCGCGGCTTAACATGCGCTACGCTCATGTTATTGGTTCCGACATAACCTGTGCGTGGTTGTTGCCACTTCAGTGGCTTTACAACCACGGCCTCCCCCTTGCGGGGAAAAGGTTAGTCTTCACCGCAACAAGCCGCAGGCTTGTTGTCTGCGCCGCTACATCACAGGCAGGTTATCCAAACCTGCCTGTGATGTAGTCTTCCGTCTCTTTGCGGTGCGGATTGGTGAATACCGTGCTGGTGTCGCCAAATTCGATGAGGTCGCCCAGATACATGTAGGCGGTGAAATCGGAGACGCGTGCGGCCTGTTGCATGTTGTGCGTGACGATGACGATGGTGAAGTCTTTCTTCAGTTCGTCGATCAGCTTTTCGATGTGCGCGGTGGAGATCGGGTCGAGCGCGGAGGTCGGCTCGTCCAGCAGCAGCACCTGCGGCTTGACGGCGATGGCGCGGGCGATGCACAGGCGTTGCTGCTGGCCGCCTGACAGGCCGGTGCCGCTCTGTTTCAATTTATCCTTCACCTCGTTCCACAGCGCGGCTTTCTTCAACGCCCATTCCACGCGCTCGTCCATGTCGTGGCGATTCAGGTTCTGGTACAGCTTCACGCCGAAGGCGATGTTGTCGTAGATGGACATCGGGAACGGTGTGGGCTTCTGGAACACCATGCCGATCTTGGCGCGCAGGGTGTTGAGGTCCTGTTTCTTGTCCAGCAGGTTCTGTCCGTCCAGCAGGATCTCGCCGGTGGCGCGCTGCTTGGGATAAAGCTGGTACATGCGGTTGAAGGTGCGCAGCAGGGTGGATTTGCCGCAGCCGGACGGGCCGATGAAGGCGGTGACCATCTTCTCGGGGATGACCAGGTTGATGTCTTTCAGCGCGCGATCCGCGCCGTAGTAGAAATTCAGGTCGCGTACGATCAGTTTCGGCGTGGAGATGATTTGTTCGGCAGTCATTAACTTGTCGTCCTTATTGATTTGTCGATTTCTGGCGGAACATGACGCGCGCCACGATGTTCAGCGTGAGTACGCTCAGGGTAATGAGCAATGCGCCCGCCCAGGCGAGGTTCTGCCAGTCTTCATAGGGGCTCATGGCGAACTGGAAGATGACCACCGGCAGGTTGGCCATCGGCTGGTTCATGTTGGTGCTCCAGAACTGGTTGTTGAGCGCGGTGAACAGCAGCGGCGCGGTTTCGCCGCTGATGCGCGCGACCGCCAGAAGCACACCGGTCAGGATGCCTGCGCGCGCAGCGCGCAGGGTGACGAAACTGATGACTTTCCACTGCGGCGCACCCAGCGCTGCCGCCGCTTCGCGCAGGCTGTGCGGGACGAGGCGCAGCATGTTCTCGGTGGTGCGGATGACCACGGGGATGACGATGATGGAAAGCGCCAGTGCGCCGCCCCAGCCGGCGAAATGGCCGACCTTGATCACATAGACCTCATACACGAACAGGCCGATGACGATGGACGGCGCCGACAGCAGCACGTCGTTGATGAAGCGCGTGACCGGCGCGAGCCAGCCGCGCTGGCCGAATTCGGCGAGATAGGTCCCGGCGAGGATGCCGATGGGCGTGCCGATGAGGACGGCGACGGCGACCATCATCAGGCTGCCGAAGATGGCGTTGATCAAGCCGCCGTCACTGCCGGGCGGCGGCGTGGTCTGCGTGAACACATGGGCGCCAAGGCTGGGCAGGCCGTGTTCCAGCAGCGTCCACAGGATCCACCCCAGCCAGAACAGGCCGAAGGCCATGGCGAGTATCGAGATGCCCAGACTGAGCGTATTGATGATGCGGCGGCGAGCGTATAGATCCAGCATGTCAGACTCCATGCCCTTCGCGCTTCGCCAGTCTGTACAGCATGAGGCGGGCGAGCGAAAGGACGACGAATGTGATGAAGAACAGGATCAGGCCGAGTTCGATGAGCGAGGAGGTGTACAGCTCGCCCACCGCTTCGGCGAATTCGTTGGCCAGTGCCGAGGAGATGCTGTTGCCGGGCATCAGCAGCGATTTGTTGAGCTCGTGCGCATTGCCGATGACGAAAGTGACCGCCATGGTCTCGCCCAGTGCGCGACCCAGGCCGAGCATGATGCCGCCGACCACGCCGATCTTGGTGTAGGGCAGCACCACTTTCCACATCACTTCCCAGGTGGTCGCACCCAGGCCATAGGCGGATTCCTTGAGCATGGCGGGGACGACGTCGAACACGTCGCGCATCACCGAGGCGATGAACGGGATGACCATGATCGCCAGGATGATGCCGGCGGTGAGCATGCCGATGCCCATCGGCGGGCCGGAGAAGAACGGGCCGATGAAAGGCATGGCGCCGATATGGTCGTTGATCCAGGGCTCGACGTGATCGGCGAACAGCGGGGCGAAGATGAACAGGCCCCACATGCCGTAGATGATGCTGGGGATGCCCGCCAGCAGCTCGACCGCGATACCCAACGGGCGGCGCAGCCAGCGCGGCGACAGTTCGGTGAGGAAGATGGCGATGCCGAAGCTGACCGGGATCGCGATCAGCAGTGCGATTCCGGAAGTGACCAGAGTGCCGACGATGGGGATCAATGCTCCGTATTCGTCGGTGACCGGGTTCCATTCGGAACTGGTCAGGAAGCCGAAGCCGAAAGCGTGGATGGCGGGCATGCTGCCCACGATCAGCGAACCGAGGATGGCAGCAAGCAGGGCCAGAACAGTGAAAGCGGCAAGGCGTGTCAGGTTGCGGAACAGCAGGTCGAACACGGTCTGTCGTTTAAGGCGTGCTTCGCGCAGGAACGTCGGCATAGTTCAAATTGATGGAGTCGATAAAAATTGCGGGGGCCGTTCAGAGCCCCCGCGCAATTATAACTTAGATTGTGTCGCTTACTTCCACAGCGCCTTGCCGGATGAGTCCTTCACCTGGGTCTTCCATGCGTCGCGGATCATCGCCACGACATTGGCGGGCAGCGGCACATAGTCCAGGTCGGAAGCCATCTGGCCTCCGCTGGCGTAGGCCCAGTCGAAGAACTTCAACACTTCCCTGGTGCTCTCCGCTTTTTCCGGGGATTTGTGGATCAGGATGAAAGTGGCGCCGGTAATGGGCCAGCTGTCCTTGCCGGGTTCGTTGGTCAGGATCTCGTAGAAACCTTCGTCCTTGTTCCACTTGGCGTTCGCGGCGGCGGCCTTGAAGCTGGTGTCGTTGGGCGAAACGAACTGACCTTCGCGGTTCTTCAGTTGCACATAGGTCATCTTGTTCTGCAGCGCATAGGCATATTCCACGTAGCCGATGGAATTCCTGATGCGTTGCACGTAAGAAGCGACACCTTCATTACCCTTGCCGCCGGTACCTACGGGCCAGGAAACCGCCTTTTCGCCACCGACGCTGCGCTTCCAGTCCGGGCTGACTTGCGACAGGTAGGTGGTGAAGATGAAGGTGGTGCCGGAACCGTCGGCGCGGTGCACGACGGTGATGGAGCTGTCGGGTAGCGCAAGACCTGCGTTGTCGGCAGCGATGCGCGGATCGTTCCACTTGGTGATCTTGCCCAGGAAGATATCTGCCAGCACCTTGCCGTCCAGCTTCAATTGACCGGGAGCGACGCCGGCGAGATTGATGACCGGAACTACGCCGCCGATCACGGCCGGGAACTGGGTCAAGCCGGCGAGTGCCAATTCATTCGGGCTCATCGGAGCGTCAGTTGCGCCGAAGTCTACGGTCTTGGCCTGGATCTGTTTGATGCCGCCGCCGGAACCGATGGATTGGTAGTTCATGCCCACGCCGGTCTGGGTCTTGTAGGCTTCTGCCCACTTGGCGTAGATAGGATAGGGGAAGGTTGCGCCAGCGCCGGTAATATCGGCGGCGCACGCAGCGCCGGCCGACAGCAACGCAACGGACAGGCCGATGCAGCCAAGAAGACGATTCAGTTTGCTCATTTCAGGTTCCTCCCAAGTTTCGGTTCGTTCGCTTGCCGTTTGCCAGCGGCGCATCTTAGTTCGAATTTATTACACAATTATTACACAATGTAACAATCGGCGTAGCGGCGACCCGACGCCCCTTCCGCGGAGATACACTGGCATTCCCGCGCCGGGGAGGCGGTCAGATTGACCATTTGGGTTTTCATCGGTAGTATCGCCGCCTTCTGAAACGTCGGAAGTTGATCCTGATGCGTCGCAAGTTGGTGGTTGGTAACTGGAAAATGCATGGCTCGCTGACTCAGAACGAGTCGTTGCTGGGGGCCATTAAAAGTGGTGCGGCGCAATTGTCCCGTGTGGATGTCGCGGTGTGCCCGCCTTTCCCTTATCTGGCTCAGCTCAGGCAGGAATTGTCCGCTTCGGCGGTGAAGTGGGGGGCACAGGATGTCCACCAGCTCGAAAAGGGCGCTTTCACCGGTGAAGTGTCCGCTGCCATGCTGGCGGATTTCGCATGTACCTATGTGATCGTCGGGCATTCCGAGCGGCGCAGCATCTATGGCGAGAGCAGTCGCCTGGTGGCGGAGAAGTTCGCTGCAGCGCAAAAGGCAGGGCTTGGTTCCCATCCTCTGCGTGGGCGAGACGTTGGAACAACGCGAGAGCGGAGCGACGGAGGCGGTGGTCGCCGAGCAGCTGGATGCGGTGATCGAACTGGTTGGCGTGCAGGCATTGCGCAAATCGGTGCTGGCATACGAGCCGGTATGGGCGATCGGCACCGGCAAGACTGCGACTCCGGAGCAGGCGCAGGCAGTGCATGCCTTCATCCGCCAGCGCGTGGCAGGGCATGACGCCCAGGTCGCGCAGGGTCTGGTCGTGCTGTACGGCGGCAGCGTGAAGGCGGCGAATGCTGCCGAATTGTTTGCCATGGCGGACATCGACGGCGGGCTGATCGGTGGTGCGGCCCTGATCGCCGAGGAGTTCCTGGCGATATGTCGCGCAGGTCAGCAGTAAATTGATTGATTTGATCTTGTTTCGGAGCAGTGTGTGGAAACTTTAGTCTGGGTAGTGCATGTGGTAACCGCGGTGGTGCTGATCGGCCTGGTGCTGATCCAGCACGGCAAAGGCGCGGATATGGGCGCGGCATTCGGTTCCGGTTCTGCCGGCAGCCTGTTCGGCTCCAGCGGTTCGGCGAATTTCCTGAGCCGCAGCACGAAATACGCTGCGGCGATCTTCTTTACCACCAGCCTGGCGCTGACCTATCTGTATGCCAAGCCGGTCAAGGTGCAGGGCGTGATGGACAAGGTCGATGTGCAGACGCTGCAACAGCAGGCTGTGCCGGCTCCGACGGTCGTCGATACGGGCGAGTCGAAGTCGCAGCAAATACCAAAATAAAAAAACAAGAAATATAAAAGCAACAAAAATAATAACTACAAGAAACACGCGGAGTTGGCGGAATTGGTAGACGCGCAGCCTTGAGGTGGCTGTGTCCTAAAGACGTGAGGGTTCGAGTCCCTTGCTCCGCACCATATAGAATGAATCAAGGCCTGCAGGTCGAAGGTCAAAAAATCGAGTAGCATTCTGCGCCCCGTCATATTGGGGGCTTACAGAGGAGGGGACTCAAAGATGTTGGAAAACTATTTTCCGGTTCTGCTGTTCATCGGCATTGCCCTGGTGATGGGCATATTGCCTTTGGCGCTGGGCAAAATAGCCGCGCCCAATCGCCCGGACGAGCGCAAGCTTTCACCCTATGAATGCGGATTCGAGGCGTTCGAAGACGCACGCATGAAGTTCGACGTGCGCTTCTATCTCGTCGCTATTCTGTTCATCCTGTTCGATCTTGAGATCGCATTCCTCTTCCCGTGGGCGATCGTGCTCAAGGAGATCGGCACCTTCGGTTTCGTTTCCATGATGGTCTTTCTCGCCATCCTTGTGGTTGGCTTTGTCTACGAGTGGATGAAAGGAGCCCTGGAATGGGAATAGAAGGCGTACTTGAGAAGGGCTTTGTCACCACCACCGCGGATACGGTGATCAACTACGCCCGCACCGGCTCGTTGTGGCCGATGACTTTCGGTCTGGCCTGCTGTGCGGTGGAGATGATGCATGCGGCGCTGCCGCGCTACGACCTGGACCGTTTCGGTGCCGGCGCGTTCCGTCCCAGTCCGCGTCAATCGGACGTGATGATCGTGGCGGGCACGCTGTGCAACAAGATGGCGCCGGCCCTGCGCAAGGTGTATGACCAGATGGCCGAACCGCGCTGGGTGATCTCCATGGGATCGTGCGCGAACGGCGGCGGTTACTACCACTATTCCTATTCTGTCGTGCGCGGCTGCGATCGCATCGTGCCGGTGGATATCTACGTCCCCGGTTGCCCGCCGACTGCCGAGGCGCTGCTGTATGGCGTCATCCAGTTGCAGAACAAGATCAAGCGAACCAACACCATCGCACGTTAGGCAAACCATGGCGAATGACCTGAACATACTCTCCGCAAATCTGAACGAGGCTTTCTCAGGCAAAGTAGTGAGTCTGGAAGAGCGCCTCGGCGAACTGACCCTGGTGGTGAAGGCGGGCGACATGGTCTCCGTGTTCACCCGCCTGCGCGACGATGCCGATCTGCGTTTCGAAGAACTGGTCGATGTGTGCGGCATCGATTACTCCACCTATGGCAGCGAAACCTGCGAGGACGGCAAGTATCTGCCCGATGCTCCGCGCGAGGGGGCCAGGTTCGCCGCCGTCTATCATCTGCTTTCGGTGACGCACAACTGGCGTCTGCGCGTGCGCGTGTTCGCCGCAGACGACGAGATGCCGATGCTGGACTCGGTCACCGGAATATGGCCCTCGGCCAACTGGTACGAGCGCGAGGCGTTCGACCTGTACGGCATCATCTTCACCGGACATCCCGACCTGCGCCGCATCCTCACCGACTACGGTTTCGTGGGCAACCCGTTCCGCAAGGACTTCCCCTTGTCCGGCACTGTCGAAATGCGCTACGACGCAGCACAACAGCGCGTGATCTATGAGCCGGTGACGGTGGAACCGCGCGAGATCACGCCGCGCACGATGCGCGAAGAGAATTTCGGTCGCGAATGATGAGCGAGAGGTAAGCAGAGCTATGGCTGAGATTAAAAACTATACGATGAACTTCGGCCCGCAGCACCCGGCTGCGCACGGCGTGTTGCGCCTGGTGCTGGAGCTGGACGGCGAGGTGGTCGAGCGCGCCGACCCGCACATCGGACTGTTGCACCGCGCCACCGAGAAACTGGCCGAGCACAAGACCTTCCTCCAGACCGTGCCCTACATGGACCGTCTGGACTATGTGTCCATGATGCTCAACGAGCATGCCTATGTGATGGCGGTCGAGAAGCTGGCCGGCATCGAAGTGCCGATCCGCGCGCAATACATCCGCGTCATGTACGACGAGATCACGCGCATCCTCAACCACCTGCTGTGGCTGGGCGCTTCCGGCATCGACCTCGGCGCGATGACCATGTTCTTCTACACCTTCCGCGAGCGCGAGGACCTGCTGGACGCCTACGAGGCGGTTTCCGGTGCGCGCCTGCACGCGGCCTATTACCGCCCCGGCGGCGTGTATCGCGATCTGCCGGACAGCATGCCGCAGTACGAGGCGAGCAAGATTCACAATGCCGCCGCCGTGAAGAAGATGAACGAGAACCGCCAGGGTTCGCTGCTCGATTTCCTCGAGGACTTCACCAACCGCTTCCCCGGATATGTGGACGAATACGAGACGCTGCTGACCGACAACCGCATCTGGAAACAGCGCACGGTGGGCATCGGCGTGGTGTCGCCGGAACGCGCGCTGGCGCTGGGTTTCACCGGCCCGATGCTGCGCGGTTCCGGCGTGGTGTGGGATCTGCGCAAGAAGCAGCCGTACGAAGTCTACGACCGCATGGATTTCGATATCCCGGTCGGCGTCGAGGGCGACTGCTACGACCGTTACCTGGTGCGCGTGGAAGAGATGCGCCAATCCAACCGCATCATCAAGCAGTGCATAGCCTGGCTGCGCAAGAATCCGGGTCCGGTCATGTCGGACAACCTGAAGTACGCACCGCCGCGGCGCGAATCCATGAAGCAGAACATGGAAGAGCTGATCCACCACTTCAAGCTGTTCAGCGAAGGCATGCATGTGCCCGCAGGTGAAGTGTATTCCGCCGTCGAACACGCCAAGGGCGAGTTCGGCATCTACCTGGTATCGGATGGCGCGAACAAGCCTTACCGCATGAAGATACGCGCACCGGGGTTCTCGCACTTGTCCAGTCTGGACGAGATGTCGCGCGGGCACATGATCGCCGACGTGGTGGCGATCATCGGTACGCAGGACATCGTTTTCGGGGAGATAGACCGCTGATGTTATCGCAACAGATCACCACGCTCATCGACAAAGAGCTGAAGAAATATCCCGCCGATCAGCGCCAGTCTGCCGTCATGGCGGCATTGCGTTTCGTGCAGGACGAAAAGGGCTGGATCGCCGACGAAGACATGGCCGACGTCGCTGCCTATCTGGGCATGCCGCAGATGGCGGTGTACGAAGTGGCGACTTTCTACCACATGTACAACCTCAAGCCGATGGGCAAGTACACGCTGACGGTGTGCACCAACCTGTCGTGCCAGTTGTGCGGTTCCGGCGACACGCTGGCGTACCTCAACAAGAAGCTCGGCATCGGCCTGGGTGAAGTCACGCCGGACGGCAAGTTCGGTCTGCGCGAAGGCGAGTGCATGGGCGCCTGCGTGGATGCGCCGCTGCTCACCATCAACAACAAGAAGATGTGCGGTCGATTGACCAGCGACAAGATCGACAAGATCCTGACAGAACTGGACGGGGGGCAGGCATGAGCGCGAACATCATCCTGGCCACGGCCGAAGACGGACTGGCGAAGCTGGACAACTACGTCAAGGCGGGCGGCTACCGGGCGCTGCGCAAGGTGCTCTCCGAGAAGATGTCGGCCGACGCCATCATCGCCGAAGTGAAGACCTCCGGCCTGCGCGGCCGCGGCGGTGCGGGCTTCCCCACCGGCCTGAAATGGAGCTTCATGCCGCGCAACTACCAGGGCGTGAAATACCTGGTGTGCAACTCGGACGAAGGCGAGCCGGGCACCTGCAAGGACCGCGACATCCTGCGCTACAACCCGCACCTGCTGATCGAGGGCATGGCCATCGCCGCCTACACCATGGGCGTGCAGACCGGCTACAACTACTTGCACGGCGAGATCTTCGAAGCCTACGAGATCATGGAGGCGGCCTGCGAAGAAGCGCGCAAGGCGGGCTATCTGGGCAAGAACATCATGGGCTTCGACTTCGAGTTCGACCTGCACAACCACATGGGTTACGGCGCGTATGTCTGCGGCGAGGAGACCGCGCTGCTCGAATCCATCGAGGGCAAGAAAGGCCAGCCGCGCTTCAAGCCGCCGTTCCCGGCCAGTTTCGGCCTGTACGGCAAACCGACCACCATCAACAACACCGAGACCTTCGCCAGCATCCCCTACATCATCAATGAAGGCGGGAAGAAGTTCGCTGACCTGGGCGTGCCCAACAGCGGCGGCGTCAAGCTGTTCTCGATCTCCGGCCACGTGAACAAGCCGGGCAACTTCGAAGTGCCCATGGGGACCCCGTTCAAGACGCTGCTGGAAATGGCGGGCGGCGTGCGCCACGGCCACAAGCTGAAAGCGGTGATCCCCGGCGGATCTTCGATGCCGGTGCTGCCGGGCGAGATCATGATGGACCTCAACATGGACTTCGACTCCATCCAGAGGGCCGGCTCCTATCTGGGATCCGGCGCCATCATCGTGATGGACGACACCACCTGCATGGTGCAGGCGCTGGAGCGTCTGGCCTACTTCTACTACGAAGAATCCTGCGGCCAGTGCACGCCGTGCCGCGAAGGCACCGGCTGGCTGTATCGCATCATCCACCGCATCGAACACGGCGAGGGCAGGCCGGAAGACCTGGATCTGCTGCTCGACCTGTGCAACAACATCGCCGGGCGCACCATCTGCGCGCTGGGCGATGCGGCGGCATGGCCGGTGCAGGGCATGCTCAAGCACTACCGCAAGGAATTCGAATATCACATCGAGCACAAGCGTTGCCTGGTGTGAGGCTGAATGGAATAGGTGAGCAATGATTAACATCGAAATCGACGGCAAGCAGATCCAGACGGCAAGCGGTTCCACCGTGATCGAGGCCGCACATCAGGCGGGAATCGCGATCCCGCATTTCTGCTACCACAAGAAACTGTCCATCGCCGCCAACTGCCGCATGTGCCTGGTGCAGGTGGAAAAAGCGCCCAAGCCGCTGCCTGCCTGTGCCACGCCGGTGACCGAGGGCATGAAGGTGTACACGCACTCCGAGCAGGCGGTGAAAGCGCAACAGGGCGTGATGGAGTTCCTGCTGGTGAACCATCCGCTGGATTGCCCGATCTGCGACCAGGGCGGCGAGTGCATGCTGCAGGACATGTCGGTAGGTTACGGCGCCGGACATTCGCGCTATCAGGAAGAGAAGCGCGTGGTGCTGGGCAAGGATATCGGTCCGCTGGTCGCGGCCGAAGAGATGAGCCGCTGCATCAACTGCACCCGTTGCGTGCGCTTCGGCGCGGAGATCGCCGGGATGATGGAACTGGGCCAGGCCTTCCGCGGTGAGCACGCCGAGATCATGTCCTTCGTCTCCGGCACGGTGAACTCCGAATTGTCGGGCAACATGATCGACCTGTGCCCGGTCGGCGCGCTGACCAGCAAGCCGTTCCGCTACAAGGCACGCAGCTGGGAACTGTCGCGCCGCCGCTCGGTGAGCGCGCACGACAGCCTGGGTTCCAATCTCGCCGTGCAGACCAAGAACAACCGCGTGATGCGCGTGCTGCCCATCGAGAACGAAGACATCAACGAATGCTGGCTGTCCGACCGCGACCGCTTCGCCTATGAAGGACTGAATTCCGCCGAGCGCCTGACCAAGCCGATGATCAAGCAGGACGGCAAGTGGCAGGAAGTGGAATGGCAGGTTGCGCTGGAATACGCCGCCAACGGTCTGCGCCACATCGCCAACGGTGCCGGCGCCGAGCAGGTCGGTGCGCTGGCCACGGCCAACTCCACACTGGAAGAACTCTACCTGTTGCAGAAACTCGTGCGCGGCATCGGCAGCGACAACGTCGATTTCCGCCTGCGCCAGTCCGATTTCAGCGCCGATGCCAAGCAGCAGGGCGCGCCCTGGCTGGGCATGTCCATCGCTGACGTCGGCCGCGCCGACCGCTTGCTGATCGTCGGCAGCTTCCTGCGCAAGGATCATCCGCTGCTGGCGGCACGCATCCGCCAGGCCGTGAAGCATGGCGCACAGGTCAACATCATCCATTCCGCGGACGACGAACTGCTGATGAAGGTCGCGAACAAGGCCATCGTCGCGCCCGATGCGCTGGTCGAGACGCTGGCGCAGGTCGCCAAGGCCGTGGCTGCGAAGCAGACCGAAGGCATCGCCGGCAGTCTGGCGAGCGGCGAGCGTGTCGCCGTGCTGCTCGGCAATTTCGCGCAACAACATCCGCAAGCCGCGCAATTGCAGGCATTGGCGCAGCAGATCGCTGCGGCCACCAACGGCAAGTTCGGTTTCCTCATGCGAGGCGGCCAACAGCGTCGGCGGCCATCTGGCGCAAGCCACGCCGGGCGCGAAGGGCCTGAACGCCGCCTCCATGCTGGCGGCACCGCGCAAGGCCTATGTGCTGCTGAACGTCGAGGCGGAACTGGATTGCGCCGATCCGCAGCAGGCCATCGCCGCGATGCATGCGGCCGACCTGGTGATCGCGATGAGCGCGTACAAACACCGCGCGACCGAATACGCCGATGTGCTGTTGCCCATCGCGCCGTTCACCGAGACCTCCGGCACCTTCGTGAGCGCCGAGGGCCGCGTGCAGAGCTTCAAGGGCGCCGTCAAACCGCTGGGCGAAGCGCGCCCGGCCTGGAAGGTGCTGCGCGTGCTGGGCAATCTGCTCAAGGTCGACGGCTTCGAGTACGACACTTCCGAAGCCGTGCTTGGCGAAGCCATGCAGGGCGTGGATGTCGCCGCCAGATTGAACAATGCGGTCAATGGCGTGGAAGTGAAAGCTGTTGCGGCTGCGTCCGGCCTGCAACGCGTTGCCGATGTGCCGATCTACGCCACCGATGCGGTGGTGCGCCGTTCCGCGCCGTTGCAGGCGACTGCGGATGCCGCGATACCGCAGGCATGGCTGCACAGCGACGAGCTGAAGAAGCTGGGCGTGCAGTCCGGTGCGGTGGTCAAGGTCAGCCAGGGCAAGGGCAGCGTGCAGCTGTTCGCTGCCGCAGACGATAAGTTGCCCAAGGGCGTGGTGCGCGTGGCGGCAGGCCATGCAGCGACCGCTGTCCTGGGTGCGATGTTTGGAACGATCACAGTGGAGCGCGCATGATGGAGCTGCTGCAAACTTTGCAACAGGCGGGACTGGACCTGCTCGGCCCGGCCTGGCTGCCGGTCTGGACGGCGGTGAAGATCATGGCCATCATCCTGCCCATCATGGGCGGCGTGGCCTATCTGACGCTGGCGGAACGCAAGGTGCTGGGCTTCATGCAGGTGCGCCCCGGCCCCAACCGCGTCGGCTACTGGGGTCTGCTGCAACCCGTCGCTGACGGCCTCAAGCTGTTGATGAAAGAAGTCATCATCCCGACCAATTCCAACAAGTTCCTGTTCCTCGCCGCGCCGGTGCTGGCGCTGGCGCCCGCACTGGCGGCATGGGCGGTGGTGCCTTTCGGCGACGGCATGATCCTGGCGAACGTGAATGCGGGCTTGCTGTACCTGCTGGCGATGACCTCGCTGGGCGTGTACGGCATCATCATCGCCGGCTGGGCTTCCAACTCCAAATACGCCTTCCTCGGTTCCCTGCGTTCTGCGGCGCAGATCGTGTCGTACGAACTGGCCATGGGTTTCGCGCTGGTGTGCGTGCTGCTGGCGGCGCAGAGCATGAATCTGGGCGACATCGTGCGCGGACAGCAGAACGGCTACGGCATGCTCGGCTGGTATTTCATCCCGCTGTTCCCGATGTTCGTGGTGTATTTCCTCGCCGGGGTGGCCGAGACCAACCGTGCGCCGTTCGACCTGGCGGAAGACGAGTCGGCGATCGTGGCCGGCTTCCACACCGAATACTCCGGCATGGGCTTCGCGCTGTTCTTCCTGGCCGAATACGCCAACATGATCCTGATCGCGGCATTGACCTCGGTCATGTTCCTCGGCGGCTGGCTCAACCCGTTCGAGGGCTGGCCGCTGCTGGGCGCGGCGACCGCCTGGATCCCCGGGCTGCTGTGGATGCTGGGCAAGATGTCCTTCATCCTGTTCCTGTTCCTGTGGCTGCGCGCGACCTTCCCGCGTTATCGCTACGACCAGTTGATGCGCCTGGGCTGGAAGGTGTTCATCCCGCTCACGCTGGTGTGGGTGGTGGTGGTCGCCGCGTGGATGCAGACGCCGTATTGGCTGTGGTAAGCGGTCGAGGATAGAAAATGAAAAACCTCATAGATTTCTTCAAGAGTTTCCTGCTCATCGAATTGCTCAAGGGCATGGCGGTGACCGGCAAGTATTTCTTCGCGCGCCACGTGACCGTCGAGTATCCGGAGGAAAAGACGCCGCAGAGTTTCCGCTTCCGCGGCCTGCACGCGCAGCGCCGCTATCCGAACGGCGAAGAGCGCTGCATCGGCTGCAAACTGTGCGAAGCGGTATGCCCGGCGCTGGCGATCAAAATCGAAGTGGCGGAGCGCGACGACGGCACCCGCCGCACCACGCAATACGACATCGACCTGGTCAAGTGCATCTTCTGCGGCTTCTGCGAAGAGTCCTGCCCGGTGGACGCCATCGTCGAGACGCGCGTGTACGAATACCACGGCGAGAACCGCGGCGACCTGTATTACACCAAGCCCATGCTGCTGGCGATGGGCGAGAAATATGAAGCGCAGATCGCCGCGGATCGGGCTGCCGATGCGAAGTACCGGTAATTAGAGGATGTCCCATGAACTTTGAAACCGTGTTGTTCTATTTCTTCGCCACCGTGACCGTGCTGGCGGCGCTGCGCGTGATCACTGCGCGCAACCCGCTGCATGCGGTGCTGTTCCTGGTGCTGGCCTTCTTCAGCAGCGCCGGTATCTGGCTGCTGCTGGAAGCCGAGTTCCTCGCCATCGCGCTGGTGCTGGTGTATGTGGGCGCGGTGATGGTGCTGTTCCTGTTCGTGGTGATGATGCTGGACATCAATATCGAGCAACTGCGTTCGGGTTTCCTGCGCTGGCTGCCGGTCGGCCTGCTGCTGGCGGGATTGATCGTGGTGCAGATGGCCTGGGTGCTCGGCGCCGACGAGATTTCCGCCGGCAAGACCGCCGTCAAACATGCCGCCGATTACAGCAACACCAAGGAGCTGGGGCGCCTGATCTATACCGACTACGTCTATCCGTTCGAGCTGGCCGCGGTGCTGTTGCTGATTGCGATGGTGGCCGCGATCGCGCTGACGCTGCGCCGTCGCCGCGACAACAAGCGCCAGGACGTGAGCAAGCAAGTGAAGGTGAGACGGCAGGATCGCGTGCGCATCGTGTCGGTGCCTTCCGCGCCCAAGGCGGGAGTGGCGCAAGAGACTGTCGTGACGAACGGTCATACCGCAGATTAGAGCAAAGGGGAGAGCATGTTGAATCTGGGTCTATCGCATTACCTGATACTGAGCGCGGTGCTGTTCGCCATCAGCGTGGTCGGCATCTTCCTGAACCGCAAAAACCTGATCGTGCTGCTGATGGCGATCGAACTGATGCTGCTGGCGGTGAACACCAATTTCGTCGCCTTTTCCCATTACCTGAACGATGTGTCGGGTCAGGTCTTCGTATTCTTCATCCTCACCGTGGCGGCCGCAGAAGCGGCGATCGGCCTGGCGATCCTGGTGGTGCTGTTCCGCAATCTGCGCACCATCAATGTGGATGATCTCGGCAGTTTGAAAGGTTGATGCGCATGGATATGCAGACTCTGTATTTGCTGGTTCCCCTGGCTCCGCTGGCTGGCGCCATCGCGGCCGGACTGTTCGGCAAGGTGCTGGGGCGCGCGTGGTCGCATCGCATCACCATCGCCCTGGTCGCCGTCTCCTTTGCTGCCTCGGTCGCGATCTTCCAGGACGTGATGGCGGGCCATGTGTTCAACGGCACGGTGTATCAAGTGGATGTCCTCCGGCGACACCAGCTTCGAGGTCGGCTTCCTGATCGACCGCCTGACCGTGATGATGATGCTGGTGGTGACCTTCGTCTCGCTCATGGTGCACATCTACACCATCGGCTACATGCAAGAAGATTCCGGCTACCAGCGTTTCTTCAGCTACATCTCGCTGTTCACCTTCTCCATGCTGATGCTGGTGATGGCCAACAACTTCATGCAGCTGTTCTTCGGCTGGGAAGCGGTGGGCCTGGTGTCCTACCTGCTGATCGGCTTCTGGTACACGCGCCCCACGGCGATCTACGCCAACCTCAAGGCGTTCCTGGTCAACCGCGTCGGCGACTTCGGCTTCCTGCTCGGCATCGGCCTGGTGCTGATGGTGTTCGGCACGCTCGATTACCAGTCGGTGTTCGCCAATGCGCACCGCTATGTCAACGACATGGCTCCCATCCCCGGCATGTCGGTGGGGCTGCTGACCTCGATCTGCATCCTGCTGTTCATCGGCGCGATGGGCAAGAGCGCGCAGTTCCCGCTGCACGTGTGGCTGCCCGACTCGATGGAAGGCCCGACCCCGATCTCCGCGCTGATCCACGCCGCGACCATGGTGACCGCCGGTATCTTCATGGTGGCGCGCATGTCGCCGCTGTTCGAGCTGTCCGAGACCGCGCTGTCCTTCGTCATGATCATCGGCGCGATCACCGCGCTGTTCATGGGCTTCCTCGGCATCATCCAGAACGACATCAAGCGCGTGGTGGCGTATTCCACCCTGTCGCAGCTGGGCTACATGACCGTGGCGCTGGGCGCCTCGGCCTACTCGGTGGCGGTGTTCCACCTGATGACGCACGCTTTCTTCAAGGCGCTGCTGTTCCTCGGCGCGGGCTCGGTGATCATCGCCATGCACCACGACCAGGACATCCGCAACATGGGCGGCCTGCGCAAGTACATGCCGATCACCTGGATCACCTCGCTGATCGGTTCGCTGGCGCTGATCGGCACGCCGTTGTTCTCCGGCTTCTACTCCAAGGACAGCATCATCGAGGCGGTCGCGCTGTCGCACCTGCCCGTCGCTGGCATCACCTATTTCGCCGTGGTGCTGGGCGTGTTCGTCACGGCGTTCTATTCCTTCCGCATGTACTTCCTCGTGTTCCACGGCGAGGAGCGTTTCGGCAAGAACCATCACGATCATCAGGGCGACCATGACGACGAGGAGGTTTCGACCGACCATCATCACGGCCTGGCGCCGGGACAGAAGCCGCACGAACCGTCGTGGGTGGTGACGCTGCCGCTGGTCGTGCTGGCCATCCCGTCGCTGCTGATCGGCTTACATCACCATCGAGCCGATGCTGTTCGGCGACTATTTCCGCGACGCGATCTTCATCGGTTCCGAGCACCATGCGCTGGCGGAGATGCGTGAAGAGTTCCACGGCGCGTGGGCGATGGCGCTGCACGCCCTGACCACTCTGCCGTTCTGGCTGGCGCTGGCGGGTGCGGGCAGTGCGTGGTTCTTCTACATGAAGCGTCCGGATATTCCCGCGGCCATCAAGCAGAAGCTCTCGGCCATCTACACCGTGCTGGACCAGAAGTATTACTTCGACCGCTTCAACGACTGGTTCTTCGCCGGCGGCGCGCGCGGTGCCAGCCGCTTGCTGTGGAAGTTCGGCGACGTGAAGCTGATCGACGGCCTGATCGTGAACGGCTCGGCCAAACTGGTCGGCATGTTCTCCGGCGTGTTGCGCGGCTTGCAGACCGGCTACGTCTACCACTACGCGTTTTGGATGATCATCGGCGTGTCGGCCCTGCTGACAGTGCGCACATGGTTCGAATAAGCAGTACTAGAGAAGAACTGAAGGAACAAGCATGATTTTCGGATACCCTTTGTTAAGCGTCGCCATCTGGCTGCCCATCATCTTCGGTCTGCTGGTGCTGGCGACCGGGAATGACCGCAACGCGCGGCTGGCGCGCATCATCGCCCTGGTCGGTGCGGTGCTGAGCTTCCTGGTGACCATCCCGCTGTACACCGGCTTCGACAAGATGACCAGCGAGATGCAGTTCGTGGTGCTCGCGAACTGGATACCGCGCTTCAACATCCATTACCACCTCGGCGTGGACGGCATCTCGGTGCTGTTCGTGCTGCTCAACAGCTTCTTCACGCCGCTGGTGGTGATCGCCGGCTGGAAAGTGATCGAAAAGCGCGTGGCGCAGTACATGGCTTCGTTCCTCATCATGTCCGGCCTGGTCAACGGCGTGTTCGCCTCGCTCGATGCGATGCTGTTCTACGTGTTCTGGGAAGCGATGCTGATCCCGATGTTCATCATCATCGGCGTGTGGGGCGGACCCAACCGCGTGTATGCGGCGCTCAAGTTCTTCCTCTACACCCTGCTCGGCTCGCTGCTGATGCTGGTGGCCTTGCTCTATCTGTACCAGCAGTCCGGCGGCAGCTTCAACATCCTCGACTACCACCGCATGGGCATGCCGTCGCTGACCGCGCAGGTGCTGGTGTTCCTCGCCTTCTTCATGGCGTTCTCGGTGAAGGTGCCGATGTTCCCGGTGCATACCTGGTTGCCGGATGCCCACGTCGAAGCGCCCACCGGCGGCTCGGTGGTGCTGGCGGCGATCATGCTGAAGGTTGGCGCCTACGGCTTCATCCGCTTCTCCATGCCCATCACGCCCGATGCCAGCCACTACCTGGCGCCGCTGATGATCGCGCTGTCGCTGATCGCCGTGGTGTACATCGGCCTGGTCGCGCTGACCCAGTCCGACATGAAGAAGCTGATCGCTTACTCGTCCATCTCGCACATGGGCTTCGTCACGCTCGGCTTCTTCATCTTCAACGCCTACGGCATGGAAGGCGCGCTGCTGCAGATGATCTCGCACGGCTTCGTGTCCGGCGCGCTGTTCCTGTGCATCGGCGTGCTGTATGACCGCGTGCATTCGCGCCAGATCGTGGACTACGGCGGCGTGGCCAACAAGATGCCGGTGTTCGCCGCGTTCTTCATGCTGTTCGCCATGGCCAACAGCGGCCTGCCCGGCACCAGCGGCTTCGTCGGCGAGTTCATGGTGATCATGGGCGCGGTCAAGGCCAACTTCTGGTATGCGTTCCTGGCAGCCAGCACGCTGATCTTCGGCGCGGCCTACACGCTGTGGATGTACAAGCGCGTGATCTTCGGCGCGGTCGCCAACGACCATGTCGCCCACCTGCGCGACATCGGCGCGCGCGAGACCCTGGTGTTCGCCATCCTTGCCGTCAGCGTGCTGGTCATGGGGCTGTATCCCTTGCCGTTCGCCGACATCATGCATGCCTCGGTGAACGACCTGCTGGTGCATCTGGCCACCCCCAAAGTTCTGAATTGAGGAAAACATGAATTATCTCGCTTCCCTGTCCCCGGCCTATGCAGAGATCTTCCTGCTTACGATGGTGAGCGTGATCCTCATCGCGGATCTGTTCCTCGTCAACTACACCAAGACCGTGACCTATCTGCTGGTGCAGCTCAGCCTGCTGGGCTGCTCGCTGATCACGGTAGCGACGCATGAGGGCGGCATCGCCCATCTGTTCAACCACATGTTCGTGGACGACCTGATGTCGGACGTGCTCAAGCTGCTGACCTACCTGTCGGTGTCCATGATGCTGGTGTATTCGCGCAGCTACCTGATGTTGCGCGGCCTGTTCACCGGCGAGTTCCTCGCCCTGGTGCTGTTCTCCACGATCGGCATGATGGTGATGATCTCCGCCAGCAACTTCCTCACCCTGTACCTCGGTCTGGAACTGCTCGCCCTGAGCCTGTATGCCATGGTCGCGCTGCAGCGCGATTCCGCCGTCGCCACCGAATCGGCGATGAAGTACTTCATCCTCGGCGCGATGGCCTCCGGCTTCCTGCTGTACGGCATGTCCATGCTGTACGGCGCGACCGGCTCGCTCGACATCAACCGCATCGCCGACGTCATCCAGCAGGGCAACGCAAACAAGGCTCTGCTGGTGTTCGGCCTGGCCTTCATCGTAGCGGGCCTGGCGTTCAAGCTCGGCGCCGTGCCTTTCCACATGTGGGTGCCGGACGTGTACCACGGTGCACCGACCGCGATGACCATGTTCATCGGCTCCGCGCCCAAGCTGGCGGCGTTCGCGTTCGTCATGCGCATCCTGGTCGAGGCGATGCAGCCGCTCATGATCCACTGGGCCGGCATGCTTACCATCCTCGCTGTGTTGTCCATGGCCGTCGGCAACATCACCGCCATCGCACAGACCAACATCAAGCGCATGTTCGCCTATTCGACCATCGCCCACATGGGCTTCATGCTCATCGGCGTGCTCTCCGGCACCATCGAGGGCTACGGCTCGGCCATGTTCTACGCCGTGGTCTATGTGCTGATGAGCCTGGGCGGCTTCGGCATGATCATGCTGCTGTCGCGCGAGGGCTTCGAGGCGGACACGCTCAACGACTTCAAGGGCCTCAACCAGCGCAGCCCGTGGCTCGCGTTCATGATGCTGCTGCTGATGTTCTCGATGGCCGGCGTGCCGCCCACGGTCGGCTTCTACGCCAAATTCTCGGTGCTGAACGCGGCAGTGCAGGCCGGGCATATCCCGCTGGTCATCATGGCGGTGCTGTTCTCGCTGATCGGTGCCTTCTATTACCTGCGCATCGTCAAGCTGATGTACTTCGACGCGCCGGAGAGCCACGAGAAGATCTATATCCAGCCGGACAGCACGCTGCTCATCTCCATCAACGGCCTGGCGGTGCTGGCACTCGGCATCCTGCCCAATACGCTGATGTCGATATGTGCCGTCTCGGTGCAGCAGTCTTTGCTGCATTGAGCGTAGCGATCATTTGACTGGACACTCCCGCTGCGGCGGGAGTGTTCGTTTGTAGAGGATGAACATGGACCTGACAGAGAAAAAGATAGACGGCCGCGTGATGTACGACGGCAATTTCATCACGGTGTGCAAGGACAACGTGCTGCTGCCGGACGGCAGCACCAGCACGCGCGAATACATCACCCATCCCGGCGCGGTTGCCGTGCTGGCCCTGCTCGACAACGGCAAGCTGGTGATGGAACGGCAATACCGCTATCCGCTGCACCGCGAGTTCATCGAACTGCCCGCGGGCAAGATCGATGACCAGGAAGATATCCTCGATTGCGCGCAGCGCGAGCTGCTGGAAGAGACCGGCTACGTTGCGCGCGAATGGATCCACCTCACCACGGCGTGGCCGTGCATCGGCTATGCCGACGAGCGCATGGAATATTTCCTGGCGCGCGGGCTGACGCATGAGGGCAGCCAGCTGGACGACGGCGAGTTCCTGGAGGTATTCGAACTTTCGCTGGAGGAAGCGCTGGAATGGGTGAGGGCGGGCAGGATCAGCGACAGCAAGACCATCGTCGGCCTGTTCTGGCTGGAAAAGGTGCTGAACGGGAGCTGGGCTGCACCGAAATAAGGCCTCGTTATGGTGCGTATAGATGTGGCAGGCACCATATTGGTGATTACGGCGTGGCTATAATAATGCGCATCAATAGAATATCCTGATAAATCAATGGGTGCTTAGGCTGGCACAGGCTTTGCATACGACTCTGCAGTTTGCACTTTTATGGAGAAGTCATGGAAGAACTCAAAGTCAGTAACGATGCACTCTTTATCCTGCTCGGCGCCATCATGGTGCTGGCGATGCATGCAGGTTTCGCTTTTCTCGAACTCGGCACGGTACGCAAGAAGAACCAGGTCAACGCGCTGGTCAAGATCCTCAGCGACTTCGCCATCTCCACCATCGCCTACTTCTTCATCGGCTACGGCATCGCCTACGGCGTGAGCTTCTTCAGCGGGGCGGAACAACTCGCGCAGAAGAACGGCTACGACCTGGTGAAGTTCTTCTTCCTGCTCACCTTCGCCGCCGCCATCCCCGCCATCGTCTCCGGCGGCATCGCCGAACGCGCCCGCTTCAACCCGCAACTCGCCGCCACCTTCCTGCTGGTCGGCTTCGTCTACCCCTTCTTCGAAGGCATCGCCTGGAACGGACACTTCGGCGTCCAGGACTGGCTGAAGAACAGCTTCGGTGCGGGCTTTCACGACTTCGCCGGCTCGGTGGTAGTGCATGCCGTGGGCGGCTGGATCGGCCTCGCAGCCGTGCTGCTGCTGGGCGCTCGCCGCGGCCGCTACACCAAGGAAGGGCGCATCTCCGCGCACCCGCCCTCCAGCATCCCGTTCCTCGCCTTGGGTGCATGGATACTCACCGTCGGCTGGTTCGGCTTCAACGTCATGTCGGCGCAGACCATCACCGGCATCAGCGGCCTGGTTGCCGTGAACTCGCTGATGGCCATGGTCGGCGGCACGCTCACCGCGCTGTGGCTGGGCAAGAACGACCCCGGTTTCGTGCATAACGGTCCTCTTGCCGGCCTGGTCGCCGTGTGTGCCGGTTCCGACCTCATGCACCCCCTGGGCGCGTTGATCGTCGGCGGCGTGGCCGGCGCATTGTTCGTGGTGATGTTCACGCTCACGCAGAACCGCTGGAAGATCGACGACGTGCTCGGCGTGTGGCCGCTGCACGGCCTGTGCGGTGCGTGGGGCGGCATCGCCGCGGGCATCTTCGGTTTGCAGGCGCTTGGTGGCGTGGGCGGCGTCAGCTTCATGGCGCAACTCATCGGCACCCTGATGGGGATAGCCATCGCGCTGGCCGGCGGTTTCGTCGTGTACGGACTGCTGAAGAAACTGGTCGGCATCCGTCTCACCCATGAAGAAGAGTTCAACGGCGCCGACCTCTCCATCCACAAGATCACCGCAACGCCGGAGCGCGAATCGGGCTGGTGAGTCGGGGTGGTGCCAAAGAGTATTAGTCTCGCAAATTCCGGATGGTGAGTTCTGTCGAGGCTAGAGGGGCGGCATCGAGCTCTAAATCGGTATTCTTCGGCACTGAAATTCATGGAGGCGTTGCGCACCTGTGCATCCTCTAGGAACAACTTCGGATGCATACTCTGGGTCAGTTGCTCTGGCGCTTGCAGTTGGTGATTCGCTGAGTACTTTGCCCGAGAACAATTAGCGATGTTTGCACTGAGTGCATTAAGGAAGACAAGGCACCTCTCCTCGCGGTTTTTCCCACTGGCGTCGATCTCATCAATTGCCTGGAATTCCTTGGTGCATTTAAGCATGCTTGCGAGCTAACTAACAGTTCTGATGGAACGAAGGCATTCGATGTTCTGCCCTTTCCTGAGATGGATGGCGCCGGTCTCATCAGTTGCCGGGAATCCATTGGTGCACTAGGCATAGATGCCAACTGGCCAATAGTCCAATCGGAGGGAAGGCATTTGATGGCATGCCACCTAGGCACCTGTATTGCCATTAATGCGATAAAAACGCGCACACCAGCTGTACAGAGCTTCGCAGACGAATGGTAATGGCAGGTGCTTTTCTGGAGGTTTCCGGATGGTGAAGCACTCTGTACTCGACGAGTGTCAGGTCGCCGAGCGCATCGTGCGGCGACGGCTCGTTGTATCCCTCATCCATGCCTCCGTCCGTTCGCGGACTTCAGCGTTTTGAACATATACAAATCCAGCACAGCTTACATACCCACTTCAACGAATTATGTTGAGGTGTTTTGATGTATTCAAAGAAACTCGCGGCATTTCAAAAAAGGCTAATTGAATCGATATACCGGGAAGGGGTTATTCAAGTGACTCATGAACTGCGAGTACATGGCCGCTTTGTTTCAGCTCAATCCAACATGCAAATATTGGATGCCCATCAATAATCATCGGTGGACCCGCTCGATGTGAATGAAAACCAGCCCTGCGAAGCAATCTTTCTATGCCAATAGGTGACACGGTTATTAACCGCTTTGCGCCATGCGAGGCGGCGCGCGCAATTGATTCTTGAAGCAACTTGATAGCAACGGGCGAAGAAAACTGCCCCTGCATCGTTGAGTGATTATTTAAGTCAATCGCCGCAAATCGTGAAAGTTCCCATACATCTGGGGAACTTGGTGGTGGCAATCCATTAAGGAGTTGTGGAAATACCTCGCCCAGGAGATAGGGCCGAGTAGTTGGGAGTAGCCGGGCGCAACCGAAGACTTGGCCTTCATCATCCTGCGCCACGACATAAACGGTATCTGGGCGGTCGAACTGATCCAATTCAACACCATTTTGGGTATTAAGTTCCCAGCCAAGTTGCTCAACAAATACCTTGTGGCGATAGGTGGAGACTTTCGAATGTAAACCTTTAGGTAGTTCCTTTGAAGCACCTGACAAAACGTACATATTCACCCCCCTGTTTTTAGTATGGATATTTAGGGGGGTTATCAAATCTTTCGTAACTGTAATTATTAACAGCTTGACAGGTGGCTCAGCCCGGACGATGTATGCGTGGATTGTTCTTTGCCTGAGCGCCCATCTTTTAAATGGATTCCAAATAGTCCGTCCGTTCGCTCCCTCCTTGCGGCAACTGCTAATTCTGACAGTGCGACGTTTAGCACTTAACTATACCTTTCAACATGTAAATACATTTTCGAGGTTGCTTGATCGGCAATTCATGAGTTGCTGCCTCTATGAGATGTGGGTTTTCCCGGCGCAGTGTGGCTGTTCCGTGCGGCGCAAAAAAAATGATCGATAGAACCACTTGGCTCAATGTCTTGAGTCCTTACCACAAATCGGAGTTTGATAATGATCAGTAAGTATGTAATCGCAATCGTATTTGCATCACCCTTGTTGGCCAGTGCCTCATTGCTTCCTGCAACTCCCTATCTGAGCGGTGAGGAAATCGAGATCAAGCAGGATCAAATGCAAACCGGGTATATCGGTGAAACACGCACGATGACGTTAACACTGGGTAATGCCCAGGGAGAAGAATCCGTTCGCAAGGTGGCTTTCGAAGGCTATGAAGGTGATGGCAGGAAAGACAAGACTGTACTGCGCTTCACTTACCCGGCAGATCTCAAAGGTACTTCCCTGTTGACCTACGAGCAGGGGGATAAGGACGATGACCAATGGCTATACCTGCCATCGATCAAACGCGTCAAGCGTATTGCATCATCCAATCAAAGCGGCTCGTTTATGGGCTCAGAATTCGCATATGAAGATCTGGTTGCGCGTCAGATTGACAAATTCACTTCTCGTTACCTAGGTGAAGAGGAGGTTGATGGAAAAGATTGTTACGTGATTGAGAGTATTCCAAAAAACAAGAATTCCGGATATTCCAAAGTGGTCAGGTGGCGAATTAAAAGTAATCTTCAGGAACTGAAAACTGATTACTACGATCGGAAGGGGGAGTTGCTCAAGCAGCGAAAAATGGAGGGCTATCAAAAGTACGATGGTTTTTGGCGAGTTAAGAAAATATTCGTCAAAAATGTACAAACCAATAAGTATTCGATACTCACATTCGACGAGGTAAAAGTTAAATTGAATTTGCCTGAGCATAAGTTCAGCGTGCAAGAATTCAGTGCCAATGAGTGATCGGGTAATTGGCCAACACAATAAATGCAGCACTCGGTTGCCATATCGCCACCTTTGTCGCAAGCATATTGCTCGCAAGCGGTACGGGAATGGCGGAGACACTCGAGTATCGGGGATTCGTCGAACTTGAAAATAATCGCTATCCAGTTTTGGCTGCGAATCCAAGGCAAGTGGATCAGGAACTCGCATTCAAATTGCAGTGGGATGCATCTTACAAAACCGACGCATCCATGGCGTACGGCGTGCGTGCATTCATACGTCAAGACGCTTACAGCAAAGATCGAGATGCCGCCAGGTTCGACGAATTGTGGGGCCAATATGCGACGCCCCAATGGGATGTTCGTATTGGAAATCAGTTGGTGACGTGGGGTAGCGTGGAAAGCATCAGCCCACTCGATATCATCAATCCGCGCGATTACCAGGAAGACATGTTCGAACCGCTCAAGATTGGCATACCGATGATACGCGCACGCGAGCGCTTGGATGAAGGTGAGTTCAGCATGTATTGGCTGCCGTACTTTAAAGTTTCGCAGCTCCCTGGCCAGGAATCTTATTACAGTATCAGCGGTGGGTTGCCTACCCAGTATCCACCATCTGGGTGGCGAGGTGATCAATGGGCTGCGCGCTACTTTCATACCGGCAGTGGTCTCGATTTCGGCATAAGTTATTTTCGTGGATTCGAACGCAATGCCAGATTCAACATCAGTCAGGGGGGCGATGCGCTGATTGGAAGCGCTTACCGTTCGCAACGTGTCGGTTTGGAAGCTACTGAAGTGGTTGGCGATCTATTGCTGAAGGGAGAGTTTGTCTTTCGGACAACTGCCGAAGAGGGTAATCGCCGTGCGTTACTGTATGCACTTGGAACTGAATATACGTTCAGTTCTGTGTGGAGAAACTCTGATCTGACATTCTTCGTCGAATATCTGGCAAGTTCGCGCAATGTAACTGAGATCGAACAGATGCAGAACGACATCTATGTGGCTGCGCGCTGGACGGTCAGCGATCACTACAAACAAATACTGCAGGCTGGTTCATCTAAAGATATGGGACACAGTGGTTCTTACGTCTACCGTGTGAAATATACGGTAAGTCCGGATGAAAATGTTGATGTCGGAATTCACTATACCTATGCACGTAACTATTTTCCTGGCCCTCATCACAATGAAGAGAAGGATGGGGTTTTGCACGTATTTGTGAGATATAACTACTAAATAAACGACTTATGAAAATAGCAAATTTCGTTTCAAGTTACGCAAGCTGGGTTATTTGTCGCCGTGTTCCAGTCTTGGTTGTGATGACGCTGGCAGTTGTTCTGGTATCAGTTTTTGTCGGACGTGTTTCGTTCGATACCAATTACCGTATTTGGTTCGAGGAAGACGATCCCTATCTCGTGAGCTATGACAGGTTTGTGCGCGAATTTGGTAATGATGACAACTTCGTTGTTGCGTTTGAAGACCCGCAAGGCATCATGCGGAAGCCGGCAATCGAGTCATTGCAACGCTTGACCGAGAAGATATGGAAGGTGCGCGGCGTGATTCGCGTCGATTCGCTGACCAATTTTCAGGCGACCCGTGCGGTTGAAAGTGGAATTTCCGTCACCGACCTGTTTCCTGTCGATAAGCCAGTAGATGCACAACTGTTGCGCAGTGCAACGGATTATATCAACAAGGAGCCTTTGATAATCGGTGCGCTGATCAGCGCCAACCAGCAGGTTGCAATCATTCGCGGAAAATTTGCGCCGAATTCAATCAACTCGCAATTGCCAGCGGAAGTGTATCGGCAGCTGAACGGTATTCTGGACGAAGAAACCAGGCTTAGTGGCTACAAGTTTCATATTGCGGGTGGTCCGATCACCGATGAAGCATTCGATCAAGTCGCGAGATCCGACATGGGGCAGTTGATGCCAATTCTGTTGCTGATCATGATCGTCATTCTCGGTGTGATGTACCTTTCGGTTTGGGCAGTAGTGATACCGCTTGCTATTGGTGCCGCAACCATCATGGTAACAATGGGCATCAACGGACTGCTGGATTTCAAACTCAATTCGGTCACTGCCTCGTCGCCGCAGCTATTGTTGGGGATGACGGTTGCTACCGTCATGCACTTGCTGGCCACGTTCCTCGAAGCCAAGGAACGTAACATGAGTTCGCCGGATGCATCCCGTTATGCGCTGGAAGACAATTTCGTGCCAATTATCCTGACTAACATAGCGACTGGGTTGGGATTTGCGTCATTTATGGTTGGCAACGTAGTGCCAATCACCCGACTTGGATTTGTCGCGTGTCTCGGTTCGGTGGTACTAACGCTGTTGGCCCTGACAGTGGTGCCGGCTCTGTTGAGTTATTACCCGAAGCGAGCGCGACGTTCGCTGTCGGTACGGTTCAATTTTTCGAGCATGTTCCAGCGCCTAGGGCGCTTCGCAGTGGCTAATGCCAAGAAAGTGATCTTGATCTGGGTTGCGTTGACCGCACTGTTTGCGGTTTTTGTACCACTGTTGGTGGTGGACTCAAACCCGTTATTCTATTTCAAGCCCAGCTATTGGTTTCGCGATTCAATAGATTTTATCGAACAGCGCGGTTCCGGTGGGGCTGTGTATGAAATCGTTGTGCGTGGAAATGGCGCAGATTCGATTAAGACGGTTGCATATATGAGCGACCTGGATAAGTTTACCCAGTATCTATCGAAGGAAGCACCAGGAAATTTCCGCAATGTATATTCGCTGTCAACCATTGTGCGCAATATCAACCGATCTATGCACGCTGATGATCCGGCGTTTCATGCAATTCCGAACAGTTCGGCTGAAATCGCGCAATATCTGCTTTTGTACTCCCTTTCAGTGCCAGTTGGTCAAGACATAAATGATCGGATGAATGTTGCCAATTCCGCCTCGCGGATTACTGTGGTGCGTCCGTTGGTGTCAACTCGCGCGAGTCGCGAAATTATCGACAAGATTGACGCCTGGGCCCAAAAGAATCTGACCCATGTCAAGATCGAATTTACCGGGCGCGACGTGCTTTACACTAACATGGGCAACAACATCACCGAAAGTCTGATCGCTTCGCTCGGCTTCGATGTCCTGACTATCCTCCCTTTACTGCTATTGATGTTTCGATCGCTTACTGCCAGCGCGGTAAGTGTGTTGGCTAACGTTGGCCCATTGGTCATTGTGCTCGGCTTGATGGGCGTTTTCGGCATCATGCTTGATGTTGGCACCTTGATGGTCGCGGCACTTGGCTTGGGAATAGCCATCGACGACACCGTCCATCTGCTATCGCATTACTTCAAATATCGACGAGAAGGCAAGCGCCCTGATGATGCAGCTGTTAGTACGATGGCGCACATCGGTACACCAGCCGTGGCGACCACGTTGACGCTGATGTGTTCGTTCCTAGTGTTCCTGGCGGCCGACTTCCAGCCGAATTTCTACTTTGGAATCCTCATTAGCCTTGTGATCATGCTGGCGCTGCTGGCCGATTTGACGCTGACGCCAGCACTCCTTTACTGGATAGACAGCAAACTTGAAGCTCGAAGAGCCCAAAAAGGCCTGCTTGCGGAACATCTGGTTGTACAAACGCCTGCACATCAATTCGCATTTGAGGGGGGCCATCCAACGACGCCAGTATCCGGTCCGACAGAGCAGCCGGGTGCGGATAGCCTGTCTGGGCGAGTACTCAGCACGTAGAAACTCAAAAAGAGCTGCTGAGCAATGCTGCAGACTGCTCAGCTTGCCACATAAGAGGATAGCGTTGCTTGCATCAATAAATATTTGTTAGGGGAAAATATATGGCGAAGCAAAAAGGGAAATCGACTGGCAAGCAGCGACGCGCTACGCAATTGAAGGGGCTATCGCACATTGTAGCGGAACCGGTGGCAGGGCTGCTTCACCCAGATGGTTCATTAGCACAACTGCTGATCGATGCTGCCGCTGATCATGCGCGGGGGATCGTATTTATTCAGGACGATGAAACTGAAATTCGGCTGTCGTATGCCGAGGTGCTGGCACGTGCCGAGACGCGTCTCGCGGGATTGCGTGCCGCCGGCTTTGCTGCAGGCACACCAGTGCTGTTGGTTTTCAACAGCGGCATCGATTTCGTCGTCAGTTTCTGGGCTTGCATGTTGGGAGGAATCGTCGCAGTACCGCTCGCGTATCCTACTTCTTTCGCTCAGGAAAATAATTCACTGACTAAACTTAAAGGTATCTGGGAACAACTGGGCAAGCCGCCGGTATTGAGCGAAAAGCGTTTCGCCGAACGATTGGACGAACTAGAGAAATTGCTCGGCATTTCAGGGATGGCGGTGTTGTCGCCTGAACAATTCGATGAACACGGTAGCTGTGCCCAGCATACGCCAGGCGCCGGTGACTCATTGGCCTTTATCCAATATAGCTCGGGCAGTACAGGCAAGCCGAAAGGGGTGATGCTGACCCATCGCAACCTGCTGACCAATATCGAAGCGATCATCACGCGCATGGAAATCAAGTCCGGCGAGTCGTTCCTGAGCTGGATGCCGTATAGCCATGACATGGGTTTGATCGGCTTTCATCTGACACCAGTTGCAGCTCGGGTCGACCAGTTCAATATTTCACCGTTTAAATATGCGCAACGACCATTGCTGTGGCTGGAAAAAATCGCGCAGCATCGCGTCACCTTTACCGGGTCGCCCAACTTCGGTTACCGGCTATTGTTGAGCAAGGTTCGTGAGACCCACCTGCAGACACTCGACTTGCGCTGCCTGCGCCTGATTTTCAATGGCGCCGAACCGATCGCAGTAGCGGTAATGCGCCAATTTATGAATACGCTGGCACCGTGCGGGCTTGATCCTTGTGCGATGTTTCCGGTTTATGGGATGGCCGAGGCAAGTCTGGCTGTGTCCTTTCCCCCGCTTGCTTCGCAGCCGCTGGTGCATGCCGTCGCGCGCCGTTTGCTAGCCGCCGGCGACCGGCTGGAAACAAGCGCTGAGAGCGCGGAGACCTTGTTGATCGCGGACGAGGGCAGTCCCGTGCCAAGCTGCGAAATCCGGGTGGTCGACGATGACGGCAAAACGGTGCAGGAATGCTTGGTCGGCCACGTTCAGATTCGCGGCCCGAACGTCACCAAAGGGTATTACGAGAATCCAGAGGCGAATCGCGAGTCATTCGACGGTGATTGGCTGCGTACTGGCGATCTGGGATTCGTGCTCGGTGGGCGCCTCAGTATCACCGGACGCGCCAAGGACATTATTTTCGTTAACGGGCAAAAGTACTTCGCGCACGATATCGAGTCTCGTGCCGAGGAGGTCAAGGGGGTGCAAGCAGGACGAGTGGTGGCCTGCGGCTGGCACGACGCGGTATTGGGGCGCGAGCAGGTGGTGTTGTTTGCCGCAATACGTCCTCCGGTCGGCAGTGGGTTGACGCAGACACAGATACTTGCGCAGTTGTGGAGCCATATCAATAACACATTTGGGATTCCGGTCGATTTCATCGTGCAGGTCAAGGCTGTTCCGCGCACCACCAGTGGCAAGCTGCAGCGCTTTCAGCTGTTGAAAGCATTCCGCGACGGCGAGTTCCCGGATAGGACATATACGGCCGAACAACTATTTGATGAGGCCGCACGCACAATGGTTGAAGAAGGCGGGCTTTCGGACACGCAACTGCGTATCCGCCGCGTGTGGGCCGATGTCCTGCAGCACTCCCCCGAACAGTTGCCGATTGATCGGCCTTTTCTGGCGCTAGGCGGGACTTCGCTCAGGGCGGTGCAAATTCTGGGTCTGTTGGAGAAGGAATTCGCGACGGGACTCACCCACGAATTCCTGCTGCAGTGTCGCACTATTGGCGAGATGGCCGTTTACATCGAACGACACATGAGCCAACCGCAGTCCGGAAATACGCAAGCGCATGCGGGCGGAGCGACGGCGTTGACAGGGGGTGGGGGTGACATCGCGATCATAGGTGTCGCCTGTCGTTTTCCGGGCGCCAATACTCCGGAAGAGTTCTGGGAAAACCTGGTTGGCGGTCGTGACTCAGTCACGGAAATTCCGCCTGATCGATGGAACGCTGATTTGTATTACCAGCCGGGGGAACCTGAGCCAGGCAAGACAAATTCGCGCTGGGGTGGTTTCGTCGACGATGCATATGCGTTCGATGCCGAGTTCTTCCAGATCGGTAACGATGAAGCCATGGCCATGGACCCGCAGCAGCGATTGTTCCTGCAAACTTCGTGGCAAGTATTGGAGCGGGCCGGATATTCCGGTTTGCGCAGCGATGGCCGACGCGTTGGCGTGTTTGTTGGCGCCAGTCATAACGACTATCTTGAGCATCATGTGCATGCGCTTGATTTGCAGCGTCTCCAGCGCTTCAAGAGTTTCGGCACCCTGTCGCAACCCCAGCAGGATGCGTTGGTGGATGAATGGAAAGCCCGTTTTGGTGCGAGCGGGTTGCATCCCAACACCGCTGTCAACAATCTGTTGAACATGATTGCAGCACGCACGTCGCACACGCTCAATCTGAAAGGGCCGAGCCTGACTGTGGACACCGCCTGCTCGTCATCGCTGGTAGCGGTCCACTTGGCGTGCGACAGCATCCGCCGCGGTGAGTCCGACATGGCGATTGCAGGCGGCGTCAATCTTAATCTCACCCCGACGCCGTATCAGTTGTTTGCTCGCGCCGGCACGTTGTCACCCTCCGGCCGCTGCAACGTGTTCGATGCGAGCGCCGACGGGTTTGTGCCCGGGGAAGGTGTCGGCGCGGTGCTGCTGAAATCTCTGTCGCGCGCACTGGCCGACGGCGATCACGTACTGGGCGTAATCAAGCGCACCGTAGTCAACAGCGATGGCCGTTCACTCGGGGTAATGGCGCCGAATCCGGACGGTCAGCGGATTGCAGTTGCCGATGCCTACCGTGACGGCGAAATAGGACCAAGCGACATCCAGTATGTTGAGGCGCACGGCACTGGCACGGCAATCGGGGACCCGAGCGAAGTGCGTGCATTGACGCTCGCGTTTGCAGAGCATGGGGCACATAGAACCGAGTGCGCGATTGGATCGGTCAAGGCCAACATCGGCCACTTACTGGCGGCCGCCGGCATCGCAGGTCTCATCAAGATGATACTGGCACTGCAGCATCGCCAAATGCCGCCGAGTGTGCATCTGACGCAGCCTAATCCCCAGATCAATTTTTCCGATACTCCATTTTTATTGTTGGACGAGGCAAAAACCTGGGAGAAGCCGGAACATGGTCCGCGCCGGGCGGCGATCAATTCGTTCGGCTTTGGCGGCACCAATTGCCATATGGTTTTGGAAGAGGGGCCTCAGCCGGTCGCAGGCGGTGCGGTAGAGGTTGGCCGTCCCCTCCATTTATTGTGCCTTTCAGCGCGTACCGAGGCCGCTGCTCGCCGCCGTGCAACTGACTTGGCGGCCGTATTGCGCAGTACACCTAACATATCGCTTGCCGATGTCTGCTATTCGCAACACACCGGACGTCGACACTTTACGCACAGGATGGCGGTTACAGCCGATACGTCGGAAAGCCTCGCTGAGAAGCTTGAAAAAATCGAAAGCATCTCCGCGCTCCCAGCCATGGTCGAGCCCGGCGTGGCGTTGATGTTTACCGGGCAGGGGGCGCAGTATCCGGGCATGGCGCGGAGTCTGTATGAAACGATGCCGGCCTTCCGCCGCATATTAGACGACTGTGCGGCCTGTTTTGATCAGTATCTGGACAAACCTCTGCTGGCTTATCTGTATGACCACGACAGCAAGGATACATTGCTGGCGCAAACCTACGTCACACAGCCAGTGACATTTGCCATCGACTATGCTCTGGGCCGGTTGCTGCTGGACTGGGGCGTGCGGCCAACCTGCATACTCGGGCATAGCGTCGGCGAATATGCAGCCGCATGCCTGTCCGGTGTGATGAGTCTGGCTGATGCCGCCAAGATTGTCGCGGCAAGGGGCCGCTTAATGCATGCGTTACCTCTAGGCGGCGGAATGATGGCGGTGTTTGCCACGCGCGATGAATTGCGCCCCTTGCTGACGCCTTTCGATGGACGCTTATGGTTTGCTGCACATAACGGAAACCACCAGGTGATATCCGGCGAGTTGAAGGCACTGGCGCAATTCCAGACCCAATTGGAAGCGCTAGGGAAGAATTGCAGGCAATTGCAGGTATCGCATGCGTTCCATACGCCATTGCTCGAACCGATGCTCGATGAATTCAGCAAGGTTCTAGCAGAGGTGGAATTCAGCGCTCCACATATTCCGCTGGTATCGAACATGAACGCGGAATGGATCACATCGACGCCGCTTGACGCAGCATACTGGCGCCAGCACGTGCTGGCACCGGTTTGTTTTGAACAAAGCATACGGCATGTGGCAGAAAAGCGCATTTCCGTTTTTGTGGAATGCGGTCCGGACAAAATCCTGTCGAACCTGACACGTGCAGTACTGAACGGCCAGCCGGTACATGTGTTGCCGATGCTTGATCGCAGACGCGAGGACTGGGATTGCCTGCTATCGGCCATCGGGGCACTGTATTGCCAAGGCGTGAGCATAGATTGGGAGGCATACGACTCTGATTCTGACACTCACCGAATTTCGCTGCCAACCTATCCGTTCGAGCATCGAATATTCCGTTTATCCATCGATAATGCGGAATCGACGACAGGTCCAAAACAGTATCCAACAGCCGCCGAGCCAAGTCTGCCTGTTCAGGCAACCCGTTCTGGTGATACACAGGGGATGGTGTCAACCGCATTGAGGCCGAACTGGGGGGAAATGGTGCAGGCGATGGTCGCCGATTTCCTGAAGATCGCGCCATCTCAGGTGGATATGTTCCGTAATTTCCATGATCTCGGCTTGGATTCTGGAGCGGCAGTACAGTTGGCCTCACGCCTGGGCGCGGCTGCGCAAGTCACGTTGCCGCCGACATTATTGTTCGAATATCAGACCCCTGCCGCACTTGCTGACTACTTGCGCGATCAAGTTCGCCCCGTGGAAGGAGCTCCCGCATGGATTGCGCCGGACACTCCGCGCGCAGCGTTGCGTTTTGACACGGCCAAGTCGGCTACACAGCAGTTTCGCGATCAAGATATAGCAATCATCGGTATGGCCTGTCGGCTTCCTGGGGCGAATACGCCGGAGGAATTCTGGAGCATTCTGGTTGAAGGGCGATCGGTAATCGGCGAAGTCCCTGCTGACCGCTGGTCGATATCTGACTACTTCAGCGTTGATAACAAGTCTTCACATTGCAGCTACTCGAAATGGGGCGCCTTTATCGATCGGCCTTATGATTTTGATCCCCTGTTTTTCGGGATATCACCGCGCGAAGCGCAAGTCATGGATCCCCAGCAGCGCCTTTTCATGGAGGTGGCGTGGGAGTCTTTGCAGCAGGCAGGTTATGGGGGCGAATTTCGTACTCGTGAAATCGGTATCTTCGTCGGTGGCGAGCAAAATCATTACGGCGAGAATTTCATGGCGTATCAACGCTACCAGACGCTGCATAACCGCTTAAGCAACGCACCGTGGTTTGAAGAACTGGCGCCTGGTGCGCGCGAGGCTATTTTGCGTACCTTGCAGGATGTGTTGCATCCCGCGGAGTTGAATTCGGATGCGGTCGCAGGTAATGGCATGAATGAAATTGCAGCACGAATCAGCCACTGGCTGGACCTGCGCGGTCCGAGCCTGGTGGTTAACACTGCATGTTCATCGTCACTGGTGGCTCTGCATTTGGCTTGCGAAAGCCTGCGTTCAGGCGAGTCGAAAATGGCTATTGCCGGCGGTGTCTATCTGACCGGCAACGATACGCCATTTGTCCTTCTGAGCCGGGTCGGTGCGTTATCGCCAACCGGCGAATGCGTACCGTTCGATCAGCGCGCAAACGGCATGGTGCTGGGGGAAGGCGTGTCCGCAGTAGTGCTCAAACCATTGATGGACGCGGTACGCGATGGCGATCATATTCACGGCGTAGTCAAAGGGTCGGCGATCAATAACGATGGCCACTCCAACGGCATTATCGCGCCCAATCCACGCGGACAGGCCGACGCCATGTGCAAGGCATACCAGAACGCTGGAATAACTCCAGATAGCATCAGCTACATTGAATGCCATGGCACGGGCACACCACTGGGCGATCCGGTCGAGATCGATGGCATGACGCAGGCGTTCCGGAAGTTCACTGACCGCGTCCAGTTCTGTGGTATCGGTTCGGCCAAGTCGTCCGTCGGTCACATGTTGTCCGGCTCCAGTCTGCCGAGCTTGATCAAGGTAATTATGGCTATGCAGCATCGGTTGATTCCAGCTACAGTGGGTTTCAGTACGCCAAATCCGTATATCAACTTTGCACAGTCGCCGTTCTTCGTGGTGGCTGGCGCTCCCCAGCCCTGGCTACCAGGCCAGCAGCCATTGCGTGCTGGTGTCAATTCCTTTGGTTTTGGCGGCACCAACTGCCACGTGGTATTGGAACAAGCCCCGGAGTTGGGCGAAGTGCAGCCGCAAGGCGCGGCAATCGGACCCGATCTGCTGCTGCTGAGCGGACGAAGCCAGAAAGTATTGCAGGAAGTAGCTACGCGACTAGCTGCACATTTGGTGCGCCATCCAGAGATTGAACCATCCCAAGTATGTGCAGGCATGAACAGCGGTCAGCGGGATTTGCCGTTCAAGGCGTCCATGGTAGTGCGAGCGCGTAACGATTTGCTGGCCCAACTGGATGCGGTCGGCGCCGGTCGTACCGAGAACGGCATCGTGTACGGCCGCAGCAATCCGAAGCAAGCACCTCAATTCTTTCTTGCGCTTGACGGGATCAGTCCAATGCTGGCATCGGACGTTGATGTCCTGACCGAACGATTCCCTCAGTTGCAGCCGTTGTTCGACATGTGCAACGAACGAGGCAGCCATGCCTTTGCCCAGGAAGACTCTCAGAAGCAACACCAGTTGCATGACCTGATGCATGCCTTTGCGACCCAGTACGCCCTGGGTCGGATGCTGATGGCCGCTGAGATTGAGCCGACCGTGTTGATCGCGGAAGGTACCGGTGTACTGGTAGGCGCCTGTCTAATGGGTGTATTGGGCATCAGGCAGGCAGCTGAAATGTTGAACCGTTATGCGCTGGGATACAGCGAATTGACCGTTGCGCGTGAGCATGGTAGCGAGCTTCAGGAAAGCTGGGATTGTCCGCTCTTGATCCCCGGTGCGGTACTGCACTCAAAGCACGATGAAGCGATAGGGCAACTGGAACGCTATCTCAAATCGCCGCGCACGCTGGTGGTTTCTGACATACGAGAACTGGCACTCAACAACTTCGTCGCGGTGCACGTCGGCGGTTCGCCGGAATTGCGGAGACAGCTCACCATCGAGCACGAGACCGGGTGGATTGATCTGCAACAGAAGGGTAGTGCAGATGAACGGCTGTTGTCGGCGTTTGGCCGCATGTATGTGAGCGGCATTCGTTTCAATAGTCGGCCACTGGGGGCTTCCGGTGTGAGGCGTGTGCCTTTGCCGACGTACCCGTTTGAAAACAAGGAATATCGCTTCAGCATGCCGACGTTATCTCTCCAGGCAGTCTCAGGCATGGCGACACCGGGGGGGCAGACTGCGAATGCAACGCTGATGCCGTGGCAAGATCGAACACAAAATGTGGCGGCGGCGGTATCGCATCAGGCCGAGTCATCAACCGCCACTGCAACAACTCCCGCACATCGAAAGACCACGACACAACTGACGCGAATGACGCCGATGACCAATGCGGTTTTGTCGCAGGCTGACCGGGAGCGGATTGCGCTGGCGCTGCAAAGCGAACTAAATCTGACAACGTATTCGTAATGCCAAATCAAGTCGAGACGAATCATGACATCTATAGGAGATACAAACATGGCGCAGGATGCAATGCAAAGCCGGATTCGCACTGTGATCGCTGGCATTACCGGACACAATGCACTTGACCTCGATGACGATCAATTCCTGGAGAGCGATCTCGGTATAGACTCGATCAAGATGGTGGAGTTGGCGCAAAAACTGATGTTGCTGGTTCCGGAGGCACAACGCAGCGCTTTCATCGACAAGATTCCCAGCGAACGCTTGATGCAAGCACAGACCCTGAAGGAGCTTGATGCAATCTTTGGCGGCCTGCAAAGTGTCTCTGCAGAAGTGCTACCCCGTATACCGGATGAAATGTGCGCACCGATGCCGAGGGCCAGCATTGGAGCAGCTGCATCAACCAGAGCTGCATGTAGCACAGAGGGAGCTGATTTTGTCGCAACGACAAACGCGACACTTGTGGCAGATGTTTTTGCCCTGATATCCAGCATCACTGGTCACATTCCTGCAGATCTGGACGCCGATATGTTTCTTGAAAGCGATCTGGGTATCGACTCTATTAAGATGGTGGAGTTGGCGCAGCGTCTGTTGCACCTGATTCCGGCAGCGAAGCGTGAGGCATTTCTTGCCGCAGTGCCGGCAGAACAATTGATGCAGATTCCGACACTTGGTGAGCTGGTAAAACTAATAGAACCGTGGCTGGGTGGCGGTGTAACCGGAACTATCGTTGCGGCGTCAGCTTCAGCAAGGGTCGAGCCGACAGAGCAGTGTGCGACATCTCCTGCGCAGCCCATCGATTTGGAAATTCTATACTCGCAATACCCATTTCTCGTAGGACACTGGGCGGTATCAACTTGCAGCCTTGCTTCGCGAGTACGTCTGCAGGGAGCTTTTGACTTGGCCGTTGCGCTCCGAGCGTGGAACGATCTGTTGGGACGGCATCCTAGCTTGCGTTGCCGTTTCGTTATTCCTCCCAATACATCCAGTTTTAAGGAGTATCGCTTGGAAGTACAGGCGGAAGTCAATGCACCGGCAATTGAGGTAACCGATCTGCGTCATCTCAGTCCGGTCCAACAGGATGTGGCGGTTGCCGCCGAGATCGAGCGATGTGTCAATTATGAATGGAAACTCGATGGCGCATGGCTGCACCGCTTTTTCGTCTATCAGTTAGCCGATCAGGTACATGAGGTGTTTTTTCACAATCATCATTTGATTTCGGATGGATTGAGCAATCAGCAGATAATGCGTGAATTTCTGGCGCTGTATGATGCGAACGTGATGTGCCGTCCGGCCGATCTGCCGCCGGCTACAACGGTGGCAGAGTACCAAGAGGCCGCTGCCACGATCAATGCGTGGCGCAGCGCGGAAGAGGATAAGTCGCTGCTCGAATTCGTGCGCGCCCAGGGCAAGCAATCGTTTTTCTGGAATCCAGACCAGGTTGCCCGCGCCAGCCAACGCGCTCATGTAAAAAACTACCGCTTTCATATTGACGCCGCAACTACCCAGAGGTTGTTCGAACATACCCGCAGCCTCCGGGTGTCAATCAATACGCTGTTGGTCGCAGCTTATTTGCGCACGATTGCCGACTTCGGCAATGCCCCTGATACATTGTTCCTTAACATTCCCACCAGTGGACGGGTTTATCCAGGAGTGGATACCACCGGCGTGATCGGTTGCTTTGCACAGAATCTGGCGCTCGGTTTCGCCACTCCATCGCAGAGTGAAGAGTGGAATGCGTTAGTGCAACGCGTCCAGAATGAGATTAGCGGTGCTATCTCAACCGGCATTGATCGTGCCCAAACCCGGCAAGCCGCCCTCTACTTGCGTGACCGAATCCAGCTCGAAAATGGCCGAGTTAGCGAGGCACATGCTGGCATGATCCGTGCCGGCATGAAGTCCAACCTGTATTTGCCCTATATTGGCAATACGCACATCGCCACACAGTACGGGCCGCTGTGCGTAATCGATTACCAAGCCGCCACCGTCACCAATGCCGGCACACTTGATACTGTCATCGAACTCTTTCACGGCGGCTTAACCTGTGCCACCAATTTCGACAATAACTACTACAAGGATGATTTCGTTGCTCGTATCGCCGATGCATTTATTGCCCAATTGCGCGATCTCGCACAGTACCAAGTACTGGCGAATCCCGCCTTCATTGCAGCCCGTTCCACCGCTACAAAACGCGCAGCGGATAACGCAGGCACAGCACAGGTGCGGCAGGTGGCCGAGGAAGTGATGCATCACGCGCTACGGGGGGAAGACCTGGACAAAGACCTTGAAGCAGATCTCGGTCTTGATTCACTGGAGCGGATCCGGATCGTGTCGAGGCTTGAACGATTTGTCGGCAAACTTGATCGTCCTGCATTGGTGGCATGCCGCACATTGAATGAAATGGCGGCGTGCCTGGTGCCTCCTGAAGCGGAGATGTCATCAATACCTTCATTGGACCCAGATGCTGTCGATACCATTCCTTACCGGGCCATCCTGGCGCAATGCAAGCGCACGCCTGGGGCGATCGCAGTATTGTCCGACAACGGCGTTTTGAGTTACGCCCAACTGGAGCAGCAATCGAATCAACTCGCCCATTTGCTGCGCGCAGAGGGTGTCGGACGAGGTACCCTTGTTGGAGTCATGCTTAACCGCGGACCGAATATGGTGGTGGCGACGCTGGGAGTGTTGAAAGCCGGCGGCGCATATGTGCCGCTTGATCCTGATTACCCGGCCGCGCGCTTGTCACACATGCTTTCGCACGCGAAGATCGGCATCCTGTTGGCTGAACAGGCAGTGGCCGGTCAGGTGGCAGCCTGCATGTCGCCGTCGCTTGCGTTACGCAAACTGGTGTTTCTCGACGAGCCGGCTGATTCAAACATGCTGGGGTTGTCGACCATCGGCCGCTCGGCATGGGGCGACTACTCAGAACAGGATCTGGACTGCATTAATGTCGCCGACGATCCGATGGTGGTGTTGTACACATCGGGATCGACAGGGAAACCAAAGGGCGTAGTGTTGGCGCATCGGGGTTATGCCAACCGCTTCAACTGGATGCAGGAACTGTTTCAGTTGCGTGAGGCGGAGCGGGTCGCGCAGAAAACTTCGATTTGCTTCGATATCTCGGTCTGGGAATTGTTCTGGCCTTTGATGACCGGCGCTACCGTGTGCACGGTACAGACGGCAGTGTTGCGTGACCCAGAACGGCTTGCACAGTGGATGCGAGATACCTGCATCAATGTAATGCATTTTGTGCCATCGTTATTTGGCGAATTCCTGAATACAATCGATCACCAGCCGACTGAATTCCCGAACTTGCGGCAACTGGTGTTCAGCGGCGAGGCACTGCCGGTGGCATACGTGAGGCGCTGGATGAAGCAATTCGGCCTACGTATCGGCATGGCCAATTTATATGGTCCGACCGAAGCGTCAATCGACGTCACTGCACATCAAATCAAAGAGATACCGGGTGTTTCCGATACGCGTATCCCGATCGGGCGCGCGATGCCGAACGTGCACCTGCAGGTGCTTAACGAGTCAATGCAACCGCAGGAGGCGGGCACTGTCGGCGAGCTGTGGATCGGCGGCATTCAACTGGCGCAGGGCTATCTGCATGATGCGGAGCGCACCGCCGAATCATTCCGTCCGAATCCTTTTGCCCATATTCCCGGTTCATATTTGTATCGCACCGGCGATCTGGCCGTTCAGATGCCGGATGGCAACTTCGATTATCGCGGTCGTATCGATAACCAGATCAAGATTCGTGGTTTCCGGGTGGAGTTAGGTGAAATCGAGGCCGTACTTTGCACTCATCCGGCAGTCCGCGAAGCGGCGGTGCTAGCGCTCGACTACGGCGACGGCCATCAGCGTCTGTCGGCATGGCTGTGCGGCCAGCAGGTCGAGTTGCGTGAGATGCGCGATTTTCTTTCGCAATATTTGCCGCATTACATGCTGCCACACCGGCTAGATTGGCTGCCCAGCCTGCCAAAAAACCAGAATGGCAAGCTTGACCGCAGCGCGCTCAAACGCCTTGCTGAAGAAGCCGCTAAAAGCGATACACGTATGGCTAGCGACACCGAGGATGCGGTACTTGACCGCGTTATGACAGGCAGAGCGGATTTTCCGGTCAGCCCCGCGCAACACTGGCTGCTTAGCTATTTCTCTGCCCCATATTGCTGGGCCGGGTTTAGCCGTTTTCATTACTTGCAGCCGCTAGACCTGGAACTGTTCAATCAAGCGCTGAACCTGCTGGTACTGCGCCATCCAGTATTGCGTTCGGTGTTCTGTCAAAAAGACGGCCATTGGCACCAGCAATTTCCCGATCCCATAACTCCGCTCCAGGCGGAATATTACGATGGCAGCCACCTCCAAGCTGATGAACGACAAACGCAGTTACGCCAATTGATCAGCGGGCGTGTCAATGAACTTCGGCTCGACGGTCAATCGCCGTTGTGGTCGGTGGTCATCGTGAAAGAGTCCGAAGATCGCTACGACATCTGCATGCTCGGCCACCACATCATTAGTGACATGTTGAGCAACGGCTTGCTGTTCAAGTCCCTATGGGAGATATACAGCAAACTGATGGCTGGAGGTCGGGTGTCCGTTGAGTCCGAAAAGATTTCGTTTGTCGATTATCTTGAAGCACTGGAGAAGAAAAGAACACGCGAAGCTCTGACGAGTTACGTTGATTACTGGACCTCGCACTTTCCGGGCAATGAGCCGTCCTTTGCTGTACCGCTTGACCACAATTCGGGTGCCAATATCGAGGCGTCGTCGGCTACCCAACACTTCATGCTTTCACAGGCAGAACATGCATCGCTTCAGCGGATACGACAGAAGCATGGTTGCGGTGTTTATCCGCTGCTGCTGGCGCCGTTGTACCGGCTGCTCTCCGAGTGGAGTGGACAATCACGGGTGGTGCTAAGCCACCGCACGCATGGCCGCGACTTTGGAAACGGACACAGCTATTTCGGTAGCATAGGCAATTTTGCGGTCAATTATCCGCTCGCGGTGCGAGTTGATAATGCGGTGGAATGGTCTGACCTGGTGACGAGCATCCGGCAAGAATTTGAAAGCGTGCCTTTGAATGGTGTCAGTTACGACCTGGTCGGCGCGCGGCTGCCGTCGACCATGTATCCGGACAACAAACTAACCCAAGTTCGTGCTAATTATCTAGGTAACCGGGATCTACCCAGGAGTACGCTGTTTGAATTCGACCGCGATGAATGGGATCAGCGATTCTCTCCGCCTGAGCAGCAGCGTATTTCGTTAATTGAGGTGTTCTTCTCATCAAGCGAAGGGGCGATGCATATCGAAATCAATTATTCAAGCAACTTCCACACTTCAGCAACCATCCGTCGCCTTGGTCAGCGTTATCTGGAACTTGTGCGCGATATGCTGGCACGTTTGGATGAGTCGACGGCCAGCGCCGCGCCGATACTTCTGGCACCGGGAATTTCGCAATCCAAGGCGACTCTGACTGCATCGGCCGCGCAAGCACCGACGTCGCACTTACGTTCACCGCAGATGCAGGCAAACGCAGCGCAGTCGGCCCCGTTGTCACTGGCTGGCAAGGTCGCAATTGTGACCGGAGCAGGCCGTGGCATTGGCCGCAATATTGCCGCGACGTTAGCGAAGCAGGGCGCGCGCATTGCGCTGGTCTCGCGATCTACGGCACAACTTGATGAAGCGCTGGCAGAGGTGCTCAATCTGTCGCCAGGCTCCATCGGCATCACCGCCGACATAACCAAACAGGATCAGGTCGAAGCCATGGTGCGCCAGGTCCTGTCGCAGCTGGGTGGCATTGATATCCTCATCAACAATGCCGGTGTTAATCATTCTTCGTTGCTGGCGGATTCCGATCCGAAGGAATGGCAGCACATTATTGATGTCAACCTGATCGGCAATTACCTTTGTTGCCGAAGCGCTATTCCACATATGATCGCGCGAGGCGGAGGCAAGATCATCAACCTGGGTTCAGCTGCAAGCGTGATTGGTTATCCGCTATTTACGGCCTATTCGGCCAGCAAGCATGCCGTGATCGGGTTGACCAAGGCGTTGGCTGAAGAATTAAAGCAACGCAACATTCAAGTGAACGCAATCTGCCCGGCCTTTGTCAATACCCGCATGACGCCACAGGCGTTCCGCAGTAACTCGATCCCGACCGAGCATATTGCCGAGGTGGTGTCCTTCCTTTCATCACCGCAATCGATCGGTATTACTGGCGAGTCGATTAACGTATTCGGTAAGCAGGATATGTATTCCTATGGCTCGGAGAAGTTGAATCTGATCCAGGCGATGACGAAAGACTTCCGGCCTGGGGTTACGGTATGAGCGTAGCCGGCAGCGAAGTGACCGGTCGATTGTTGTCGCAGGCGCTGGGTGCATTATTCTCGGTGTCTTTCCTGGCTGGTGCTGCGATGGGGTTGTTCAACCCCCTGATTTCCATGTTGATGGCGCAGCGCCAGGTTAGCGACCTGTTGATTGGTGCCAATTCAACGCTGTTTTTCCTGTTTGTCATGGCGGCAGCACCCTTTGCCGCTTACTTATTACCGCGGGTTGGTGCACGCCAAGTCATGGCGGGAGGCATGCTGCTTACCTCAGCCGCGGCAGTGCTAATTCCGTTTTACGACGACCTTGTTGCATGGTTCCTGTTTCGCGCGGTCATGGGCTTCGGGGTAGGGCTGTATATGATCAGCGGCCAGACTGCGTTGAACCAGCTTGTAGACGAAAGTCGACGAACCTTGATGAACGGGATCCACGCTCTGACATTCGGCCTCGGTCTGGGGGTTGGTCCGTTAATCGGAGCCGCATTGTATGGCGTGTCGCCTGTGCTGGCTTTCGGCATGGGAGCGGGATTGATGCTGTTGGGTTTGCCAGGAGTGTTGGCTTTCCTGCCGTTTTTGCGTAGTGTCCCGTCGCGCATGCAATCTTCGCTGTTGCGTACGCTATTGCTGCCGTTGCACGGAATATTTGCCTACAGTGTGGCGGAAGCTACGCTGATGACTCTATATCCGGTATTTCTACTGCACCAAGGATATAGCGTCGGACAGATCGGGCTTGCGTTTTCGGTATTCGTCGCAGGCAGCATTCTGAGTACGTTGCCGTTAACCCACCTGGCGGACCGGTTGGGGGGCGAGCGAGTGCTGTTTGGCTGCGCACTGGTCGGCATCGTATCGACGGCTGCGCTGGTGCTTGCCAAGCAGATTGTGATTGTCACCGTACTATCTTTCGTGGCCGGAGCAAGCCTTGGGCCGGTGTTCGCGGTGTCGCTTGCGTTATTGGCACAGCTGTTGTCGAGGGACCAGCTGGCAGCTGGCACTGCGTTGTTCACTACCGTGTTCAGCCTGGGATCGATGATTGCACCGATGTCGGCTGCACTGATAATGCAGTATTTTGGTAACGAGCATATTTTCAGTCTTGCCTTAGTGCTGTTCGCGTTACTGTTGTTACGGCTCGTCGGGCAATCGCGAGTATGGGGAATCAATCCATCATGAGTGAATTGCAGGCCGCGATCAGTTCACCGCACTCGTTGTTCCCGCAACGACTGTTTAGCGTGGAGACCGTAACGTCACCAATGGACGAATCGCTATTGCATCCTTGCGAGTACGCGTTGGTGCGCAATGCAGTTGCCAAGCGCAAGGGTGAGTTTGCAGCTGGTCGCCACTGCGCTCGGCTTGCACTGGCTCGACTTCATATTGGGGAATCGGCCATTCTTCAGGATGCCAACGGTTGCCCGATATGGCCGGAGGGGGCTGTCGGCAGTATCAGTCATACCAAGGATTGCATCGTCAGTGTAGTTGGGCGCAGCAGCCAAGTGGCGGCTCTGGGAGTGGATGTGGATAGCCATCTCACGCCGTTCCCATTTGATGTGCTTGGTTACGTGTGCCGCCCAGAAGAATTGCGTTGGCTGCAGTCGATGTCCGCCGAATCAAGGAGATTGCACGCCTATGCGCTTTTTTCGGTAAAGGAAACCATTTACAAGTGTGTCTATGCGGCTACTGGTGACCAGCTTGGCTTTACCGATGCGTTACTCAACTTTGATTTGAGAACCGGCTTGTTCCGCGCGCAGTTAGCGCGTGCGGTTGGTCCGGAAGGGCGGAAGTATCTGGTCGGCCGCGTCGGCTGCAATGCGACACATGTATTTTCCGGAATGTGGTGGTTTCATACGGGAGATGCTGGCGACAAATCGCTTGCGTTGATCTCATGAAAACAAGCTGCAATTGGATTGCAGCGGCACAAATGCTATATACAGCCGATGCATTCATCTCAATATTGGATAGAGGAAGATTTTGATGGAACAAGACAGCAAGCAAGGCGTAACGCGCCGCGATTTTCTGCGCTTCTCGGCCGGTGGCGCGGTGAGCGTATCATTGTTGGGTGCGACCGCATTGGTGATGAAACCGGACAGCGTCAACCAGGACGCTGCCGCCTATCGCTATTGGAGGCAGAAAAACAAAGGTGCATTGAACGACATGCAATATATTGTAATGTGCGGCACGCTTGCTCCCAGTGCGCACAATACCCAGCCATGGAAATTCAAGATTCAGGATGACCGCATCCGGGTATATGCCGACCTTGACCGGCATCTCGGCAGTGCTGACGCTGAACGCCGTATGATGCTGCTATCGATTGGCTGCGCAATAGAGAACATGACAGTTGCCGCGCAACAGCTAGGGTATTCGGCTGTAATGGAAGAGCTGGATGCTGATCGGCAGTTTGCTGTCAACGGATACTGCGCCACCATTAGATTTATGCGCGCAGGTTTTGTGAATCATCCGTTGTTCGACGCTGTCTTTGCACGTCAGACAACGCGTACGATATTCGAAGCTTCGCACTTGATACCGGCCGATTTCATTTCCAAGCTCGACCAGCAAGCGACATTGCCAGGTATTCATCTGGCATGGTTTTCCACGCCGGCTGCCGCTGCCGATGTGGTTGGTTTGACGCACGAATCGGTACGCAGTTTTCTGCAGGGCAGTAACCGTCATTACGATGGTATGAAATGGTTTCGGATCACGCGTCAGGAGTGGGAAAGCAAGGGCGATGGCATCGCGGTGTTCAACAGCGATGCGCCGGCCTATGTGAAAGAGTGGGTCGAATGGTTTGCAACCCGGCAAGATTTGCTTGGTAATGAATTCAAACAAGGTGAGATCGACGCGGTGGATCGGATTATTCCTGCAACCGCTCTATGGGGGCTTGTGTATGCCGATGGAGTGTCGTTGAACGCTCGTGTACAGGCAGGCCGAATGGCTGAACGTGTTTACCTGGAAGCGACGGCTCGCGGTTTCGCGGTACAGCCACTGTGCTACCCGACAGAGATGCCGGAGACTGCAGCCAAGTTAAAAATCAGCGCTGGTCTACCCGTTGCCGCCGAACCGTTATTCTTGTTCCGTATCGGCAAGTCGGATATGGTCGGAAAATCAGTGCGTCGCAATTTGTCCGAAGTTATCATGGTGTAAGGTTTGGGCTTCTAGAGAGCAATCAAACCGCCAAGAGAGCGGTTTCGAGTACCCGGATCTACAACCCGGTTAGTAGTGATTGATGTTAGCTCGATCAACTAGCGTATGTGTTAGCCGGGCACATCAAAACCGATAAGCAAGACCTGCGCTTGCATAGTAATTTGATTTGCGCTCTACAAGCGGGCTGCTCGTTGCATCTCCTTGTAATCGCCGTGACTCCATGCTGCCGACTACCATCCATTTTTGGTTCACGTCGACCGACCAGAGTAGTCCGAAGCTTGTAAACAACCATCCACTTCCCGCGTTATATGCCGGTAAACTCGTAGCAGTGGACTGTTGTGGCGTAATGTCATAAATAGAGCGTGTCGACTTTGCGTTAGCCCATGTTGCCTGAGTGAATACACCTGCTGAGAAAGAACCGTTGCCGTAGACACCTGCGCTGAGGCGGAGATCGGCTTGAGCGCCCCGATCAGACTTGGTGTGCTGCCGGGCACGTGCGAGCAGCATGACCGGCATTGGGCCGAACTTGTGATTCCATTCAAGATGTACACCGAGCGACGCTCCTGAGTCGACGTCCGATATGCCGTGACTCTTGAGGAAACTGGATTCGCTGGTTTTGCGCCCTGGTTCGTAGGCAATTTGGCCGCCGACATTGAGTCCAGACACAAGCTCTGTTCGGATGCCGCCTTCAAGTATGCCTTGGGTTGAGCGTACAAACCAAGCCTGTCCGAAATATCGGACAACAGGAACAAGCTCTGCGCGCTGAGAAGCTGAGCCATCGTAAGCAGGCCGAACATTTAGGCACGGGCCAAGCAGCGGTTCATCGGAGAGCTCTGCTAAAGCAGCCTGTGACATAACCAAACCGAGAGTAAATGTCATGAGTATTCCGGTTGGCAATGGTCGAAATGCAGCCAGGTAGATATTCATTTGCAAGCCATCTTGATTCTTTTCTAAAGCATCAGACAATGTACGCATATCTACCCCTTAGGTTAAAACGCGCATTTAAGGAGGTAATGGAAATATGCGTAACTGGAAATATTGACAGCTTGACGTCGTCAGGCATAACGGTCGCGAATGTGCATATAGACTTCTTCCTGCCATGCAAGGCCATCAATGATTTTGTTAAGTATCACCGAGGTCTCGGCGGTACCCAGGTCGCGCTGCATGTCATCGACGAGCATGATATTGCACTGAGGGCCTCCCAACCTTTCATAAGCAAACTTTCCTTGCGTTACATTCAGCCGCCAGTCCCATCCCAAGGTGATGACCGGCATTTTGGGGCTGATCCATTCAGTATAGCCAGCAATGTGGGCGAGGCTCCCCCCCTCGTTGGAAGGAATAGGGCTATCGTCGTCTAGTCCGGACATGAAGTGCACAAGTGGTGTAACTAACAAGGTTTCCAGCTTAAGGCGTACATAACCATCTTCGGATAAAACAATCATAGGTGTATGAGCGCTGTGATACTCATCGTTTTGACACTTCATGGTTGCTCCTCGCAAATGTAACTATGCATACGTTACGTGACGTCATCGTGACGCGATAGTGTCAGAATTAACACATGTGGTCAGGAGTTGAATACCCTTTATCGAATCCAGACTCCCCAATTCATGTGGGGGATATTGCCTAAGCGCTAGATGGAGCAAAAAAGTAGACTCACTTTTGGCGAGGAAGGTTGAACGTACTGAATCGCCCCCGATTTTGAGGAGTCAATGTCTACTTCAAAATATATTGAAGTAATGGGAATAGGGCGAGTACTAGATAGAATTTGAAGTAATAGACCGAGTACTAGGCCTTTGGATATATTTCCTTGGAAGGATATTTCGGTTAATTTCAGCGTGGGAGAATTGATAAATAATAGATTCAGTACCTAATCAGATAGACGGGAGCTACCATGAAGTCGTGGCAGGAAGACATGCTTCATGCACTATGTGTGGTCGAATGCGAACACCAATTATTTGGAACGGTCGTTTCGCATGCGCGCAGACTCGGCTTCGAGTACTGTGCCTACGGTTTGCGTATGCCACTTCCCTTAACGCAGCCAAAGATTTCAATGTTCAATAATTATCCGCTTACTTGGCAAAAGAGATATCAAAACGAACATTATTTCTCTGTCGACCCGACGGTGCAACATGGCATGCGTTCGCAATTGCCGGTAATTTGGTCGGATAGTCTATTCGCCTCGGCCCGTGAATTTTGGGAAGATGCACGCTCTTTCGGATTGCAGGTTGGGTGGGCTCAGGCTAGTCGCGATGTAAATGGTATCGGGGGGATGTTGACGCTGGCTCGATCTGGTGAGGCCCTTTCTGCCGCTGAACTACAGAATAGTGTATTTATGATGGCGTGGCTCACACAAATGGCGCACCTAGGGATGTCGAGGCTCCTTGCAGCTAAATTGAATCCGGAAATCGAAGTAACGCTATCCGATCGGGAGATTGAGGTATTACGGTGGACAGGGGACGGCAAGACGTCAGCTGATATTGCGGAAATCATCAATATCTCAGAGCGCACTGTCAACTTTCATATTAACAACGCCATGCTCAAACTGAATGCCGCCAACAAGGTCTCAGCGGTGGTTAAAGCAGCGATGCTTGGGATGCTGTATTGATGCAACATCTGCAGACTCCTCTCCATGATATAGAGCGATGAGGGCGAGGATTCGAACAATCAAATTGGCAGACTGAAGATACGGGGAACTTGTCGCAAACCCTACAACCCGCCATCCCCGTCCTGTTCTCCACACGCGAGTTGAGCGTGATGTTTCATTAATTCAACTATTAAACAGTCGCTTAAGTTGTATTGGCTGGGCTGGCACACAGCTTGCACTTGATAGGGCGTAACCAACCCGCTCAAGGAGCCAGACATGATCACAATGACACCCAACGCCATCTCCGCTGTGGAGAGATTCATCAAAGGTACAGACGCGCCCGTCGCCGGACTGCGCATCGCCATCTCTGGCGGCGGCTGTTCCGGATTCCAGTACGGCATGTCGCTGGAAGAGGCGAAGCAGGAAGACGACACCGTGCTGGAATACGGCGCGGTCACGCTGCTGGTCGATCCGCTCTCCGCGCCCTTGCTCGAAGGCGTGACCGTCGATTTCGTCGACAGCCTCAGCGGCAGCGGCTTCAAATTCGAAAACCCGAACGCCAGTTCCAGCTGCGCGTGCGGTTCCTCTTTCTCGGCATAAGGAGAGCGCCATGTGGGATTACTCGGACAAGGTCAAGGAACATTTCTTCCAGCCGCGCAACGCCGGGGTGCTGGCCGATGCCAACGGGGTGGGCGACGTCGGCTCGATCTCGTGCGGCGATGCGCTGCGCCTGATGCTCAAGGTGGAGCCGGAGACCGACATCATCCTCGACGCGCATTTCCAGACCTTCGGCTGCGGTTCAGCCATCGCGTCCTCTTCTGCGCTCACCGAGATGATCAAGGGCAAGACGCTGGATGAAGCCTTGAAGGTGAGCAACCAGGACATCGCCGACTACCTCGACGGCCTGCCGCCGGAGAAGATGCATTGCTCGGTGATGGGGCGCGAAGCGCTGCAGGCCGCCGTGGCCAACTATCGCGGCGAGGTGTGGAGCGACGATCACGAGGAAGGCGCGCTGGTGTGCAAGTGCTTCGCCATCGACGCCGTGCTGATCGAAGAGACCATCCGCGCCAACGACCTTACTTCGGTGCAGGACGTGACCAACTACACCAAGGCGGGCGGCGGCTGCTCGTCCTGCCACGAAGGCATCGAAGAGATCCTGGTGAAGGTGATGGCCGAGCGTGGCGAGAGTTTCAAACCCGGCACACCGGCCAAGGAAGAGGCCAAGCCGGCGGGCATGACCAACCTGCAACGCATCCGCAAGATCGAAGCGGTGCTGGAATCCGTGCGCCCGCAACTCAAGCGCGACGGCGGCGACATCGAACTGGTGGACATGGACGGCAAGACCATCTACGTCAACATGACCGGCGCCTGTGCCGGCTGCCAGATGGAAGCGCTCACGCTGCAAGGCATCCAGCAGAAGCTGATGGAAGAGCTGAAAGAGTTCATCAAGATCGTGCCGACCAAGGCGGGCGCGTTGAGTAGGGCGACTTGCCATCCGTGATGCAACAACACTCCCTTCCCCCGCAGGCGGAGGAAGGGCAGGGGATGAGGGACGTCGAGTAATAGCGAAAGTGGCTGTACCCACCGACCCTCACCCTAACCCTCTCCCGCCCGCGGGAGAGGGGATTAAGAAGATAAGGAGCAGAAAATGACCGGCATCTATTTCGACAACAACGCAACCACCCGGGTAGATCCCGCCGTGGTGGAAGCCATGCTGCCGTATTTCACCGAGCAGTTCGGCAATCCTTCGTCGATGCACAGCTTCGGAAACAAGGTGGGCCTCGCGATCAAGAAGGCACGCATGCAGGTGCAGGAGCTGCTCGGCGCGGAACACGACTCCGAGGTCATCTTCACCTCTTGCGGCACCGAATCGGATTCCACTGCGATCCTCTCCGCACTGAAGGCGCAACCCGAGCGCAAGGAGATCATCACCACCACCGTCGAACATCCGGCCATCCTGACGCTGTGCGCGTATCTGGAAAAAGAAGGCTACAAGGTGCATTACCTCAAGGTGGACGGCAAAGGCCGCCTCGATCTGGACGAATACAAAAAACTACTGAACGAGCAAACCGCTGTCGTGTCGGTGATGTGGGCGAACAACGAGACCGGCACCTTCTTCCCGGTGGTGGAGATGGCCGAGCTGGCCAATGCCGCCGGGGCGATGTTCCACACCGACGCGGTGCAGGCCGTGGGCAAGGTGCCGCTGAACCTGAAGGATACGAAGATCGACATGCTGTCCGTGTCCGGGCACAAGCTGCATGCGCCCAAGGGCATCGGCGTCCTGTACCTGAAACGCGGTACGCGTTTCCGTCCGCTGCTGCGCGGCGGGCATCAGGAACGCGGCCGTCGTGCCGGTACCGAGAACACCACCTCGATTGTTGGATTGGGCAAAGCAGCGGAGATGGCGCTGGAAGCGATGGCCTTCGAGAACACCGAGGTCGCGCGTCTGCGCGACAAACTGGAAGCCGCCATCTTAGCCCGCGTGCCGCGCTCCTTCGTCACCGGCAACCCGGACAATCGCCTGCCCAACACCAGCAACATCGCGTTCGAGTTCATCGAGGGCGAAGCCATCCTGCTGCTGCTCAACAAGTTCGGCATCGCCGCGAGTTCCGGTTCAGCCTGCACTTCCGGCTCGCTGGAACCGTCGCACGTGATGCGCGCGATGGGCATCCCTTATACCGCCGCGCACGGCACGGTGCGCTTCTCGCTGTCGCGTTACAGCACCGAGGCCGAAGTTGACCGCGTCATCGCCGTGGTGCCCGAGATCATCGCGCAACTGCGCAAACTGTCGCCGTACTGGGAAGGCGATGGCCCCGCGGCAGAACCTGAAAAGGCGTTCGCGCCGACCTACGCATAAGGCACTCACCATGTCCCGCTCCATCATCATCGACGACACCACCCTGCGCGACGGCGAACAGACCGCCGGGGTGGCGTTCACGCTGGAGGAGAAGCTGGACATCGCGCGCCAACTCGACGCGCTCGGCGTGCCGGAACTGGAAGTCGGCATTCCGGCGATGGGCGAGGAAGAGCGCGACAGCATCAACGCCGTCGCCTCGCTCGGCCTGAATGCGAAATTGATCGCCTGGTGCCGCATGTGCAAGGCGGACATCCTCGCGGCGGAGCTGGTCGATGTGCACATGCTCGACATCTCGATACCGGTGTCGGACATCCATATCAAGAAGAAACTGGGCCATGACCGCGACTGGGTGCTGGAGACCATCTTCGATCTGGTGCCCTTCGCCAGCGAGCAGGGCATGGGTGTCATCGTCGGCTGCGAGGATGCGTCGCGCGCCGATCCCGAATTCATGTTGCGGGTCGCCGAGGCCGCGCAGGCCGCCGGTGCGCGCCGCATCCGCTTCGCCGATACGCTGGGCGTGATGGAGCCGTTCGGTGTGCACAAGGCTATCTCGGCGTTGCGCAGCTGCCTGCGACCTCGAGATCGAGATGCACGCGCACGACGACCTCGGCCTCGCCACCGCCAACAGTCTCGCCGCCGCGCTGGCCGGGGCGACGCACATCAACACCACAGTCAACGGACTGGGCGAACGCGCGGGCAATGCGCCGCTGGAAGAAGTCGCGCTGGGCCTGAAGAAACTCTACGGCATGGACACCGGCATCGACCTCACCCATTTCACCGACCTGTCGCAACTGGTCGCCGCCGCATCGGGCCGCCCGGTGCACTGGCAGAAGAGCGTGGTGGGCGAGGGTGTGTTCACGCACGAGGCGGGCATCCACGTCGACGGCCTGCTCAAGGATCCCGACACCTATCAGGGTTTCGATCCGGTCGAAGTCGGTCGCCAGCACAAGCTAGTGGTCGGCAAACATTCCGGCGCGCACGGCATCATTGCCGCCTACGCCACCATGGGTCTCAACCTGAGCCAGGCCGAGGCGCGCGCGCTGCTGCCCGACATCCGTAGCTTCGCCGAACGCGCCAAACGTTCGCCCGCCGATCAGGAACTGCTGTTCCTCTACCAACGCTACATCGGGCGCACCCAGCCCGGTGCGGCACACTAGGAGCGCATCATGGAAGACGTGATGATCAAACTCCCCAACCCCTCACCCGCAAGCGGGAGAGGGTGCCCCGAAGGGGCGGGTGAGGGTTGTGTTCAGCGCGCTGAAAAGGTGAGCTTGCTTCGTCTCTTGCGCGAAGACGTGAGCTGCGTGTTCCAGCGCGACCCCGCCGCGCGTTCGCGCTTCGAGGTGCTGACCACCTATCCCGGCGTGCATGCCATCCTGATGCAGCGCGTCGCGCACCGGCTGTGGAAGTTCGGCCTGCGCTATCCGGCGCGGTTGCTGTCCTGGTTCGCGCGCTTTGTCACCAACATCGACATCCATCCCGGTGCCACCATCGGCCGCCGCTTCTTCATCGACCACGGTGCAGGTGTGGTGATCGGCGAGACCGCCGAGATCGGCGACGACGTGACGCTGTATCACGGCGTCACCCTGGGCGGCACAACCTGGAACAAGGGCAAGCGCCATCCCACGCTGGGCGACGGCGTGGTGGTCGGCGCGGGCGCGAAGATACTGGGCGCGATCACCCTCGGCGCACAAGTGCGCGTCGGCGCGAATTCCGTGGTGGTGAAAGATGTGCCGTCTCACCGCACCGTGGTCGGCATCCCTGCCAAGGTCGTGCTGCGCACCGAAGAGGCGGGCAGCGAACAACATCTACGGCATCAACCTCGACCATCACCTCATCCCCGACCCGGTCGGCCGCGCCATCGCCTGCCTGATGGAGCGCATCGAGGTGCTGGAAGGGCAATTGCGCAAACAGGGTGAGGCGGTGGACGGGCAATGCCGCAGTTGCGATGCGGATGATCTGTGCGGCACCGAAGTGGCGCGCGTCATCAGGAAGGATTGAACCATGGACCTGCTCGATTTCGATACACGCCGAACTCTACTTCGACGAACCGCTGGCACAGGATGTCGCACGCCTGCTGATGGCGGCGGCGGACGCTTACGGCAGCGAAGAGGCCGAGGACTTTTTGCTGCGCGCCAACCTGATGGCGCCGCAACACCTCATGGTGCTGGTTGCGCTGTACCGCTATTACTTCTACCAACACCGTCTGGAAGACGCGCTGCTGGTTGCAGAGAGCACGCTGGCGGTGGTCGGTCGGCGGCTGGAGTTTCCCGAGACCTGGGTGTATCTGCGCGAAGCCAATGTCGGCGCGGGTGTGATGCGCTCGATGGGGCTGGTGCGCTTCTATCTCATGGTGCTCAAGGCGGCCGGCTACATCAACCTGCGCCTGGGCCACGTGGAGACCGGGCAGGCGATGCTGGAAAAACTGGTGGAGCTGGACAGCCACGACCGCATGGGCGGCAAGGCGCTGCTGGAAGTGCTGCATCAGACGATGAACGAAGAAGATTTGCACAGGAGAGCATGATGGACGAACTGACTTTGGACGAAGCGATGGAGGAGCTGGTCTCCGCCGAGGATTTCTTGAACTACTTCGGCATCGAATACGACGCTTCGGTGGTGCAGGTGAACCGCCTGCATATCCTGCAGCGTTTCCATAACTATCTGAGCAAGACGACGCTGTCGGAAGAAGAGTCCGTGCGGCGCGTGGTCTACACCACGCTGCTGACGCAGGCGTACCAGGATTTCGTGAAATCCGACGCGCTCACCGAGAAGGTGTTCAAGGTGTTCCATATGCACGAGCCGCAGGTGAAGTTCGTGCCGGTCAGTTCGATCACGGTGAACAAGGCGGGGGCGTGATGAGCAATTTGTCTGCTCCCTTCTCCCGCAGGCGGGAGAAGGGCTGGGGATGAGGGCCTGTGCGTACCTGATAATTTGAATGCAACTCAACTCCCCTCACCCTAACCCTCTCCCGCCTACGGGCGAGGGGACTAGAAACAGGAGTTTCACAAATGAATACGCGTAACACTGAAATATCAAATGCTGCCTAAATACGAATTCGGCGACGAAGTCCGCATCATCCGCAACGTGCGCAACGACGGCACCTATCCCGGCATGCCCACCGGGCAGTTGCTGATCCGGCGCGGTTCCACCGGCTTCGTCATCAACGTCGGCACCTTCTTGCAGGACCAGCTGATCTACACCGTCAACTTCCTCGACCAGGACAAGATCGTCGGCTTCCGCGAGGAAGAACTCATCGGCATAGCTGAGCCGTGGATACCCAGCAAGTTCGAGAGCCGCGAGAAGGTGCGCAGCAAGGTCACGCTGGCCGTGCAAGGCTGCGTGCGCGCCGCACCGGGAACGGAAGGCGAGATATTGAAGGTCTTGCGCGACGAATCGGGCGGCGTGCAGTACCAGGTGATATTCCACGACCATGTGCTGCAAGTGCCGGAGTCGGCGCTGGAGGCGGTGCATGTCTACAACGATGAGGAGAAGGCACATGCCTGAAGTGATCGACAGCGGTGTCGCCTACCTCGCGCTCAAGGCCGCGCAGAAACTCTACGGCAAGGCGCCGGTCGCCCTGCAGCCGGACGAATCCGCGCGTGTGCAGAGCATGGCGCAGAAACAACATGAACTGGAGACGCGCGTACTGGCCACGCCCGAAGCGCGCGATGCCATGGTGCCGCCTTCCACGTTGCAGGCCGCGCTGCAGGAGATACGCGGGCGCTATCCGGACGAAGAGGACTTCGCCAGCGACCTCGTACAGAACGGCCTGGACGAAGCCAGCTTCGCCTCCGCGCTGGAGCGCGAGATGAAGGTCGAGGCCATCCTGGAAAAGGTCGGTACCCGCGCCGAGAGCGTCAGCGATACCGATGTCGACCTGTACTACCAATACCACCCCGAGCAGTTCCGCCGCCCCGAAACGCGGCTGGCGCGCCACATCCTTATCACCATCAACGAGACCATCGCCGACAATACGCGTGCGGCAGCGCGCAAACGCATCGACGAGATCGCCGCCCGGCTGGCGAAAGAACCGCAACGCCTCGAAGAACAGGCGCTCAAACACTCCGAATGCCCCACCGCGCTGGAAGGCGGCAAACTTGGCGACCTGCCGCGCGGCAAACTCTTCCCGGAACTGGACAAGGCGCTGTTCGAACTCAAGGCGGGCGAGGTGAGCGGCGTGCTGGAGTCGGAACTCGGCTTCCACGTGCTGCGCTGCGACGCCATCACCGAGGCCAGCGTGCTCGGCTTCGCCCAGGCGAAACCGCATATCCGCAAACTGCTGGAGCAGAAACGCAAGCGCGCTTTTCAGCAGGCTTGGGTGAAGCAGTTGCTGAAGGGGAAGTAGTCGGAGATACCCAGGCATTGATGTCTGGGGTATCTCTATTTTTCAGAATTTGCTTAGCTTGAGGATCACAAGTTGCGATTCCCAGTCCTGGGGCGAAAGCGCTTTATCTTTCACCGAACAAGTCTCCCAATCCCGCCTCCTGCGCAGCAAGTTCTTGTGTATCCGCTTGTCATGGCAGGTATCCCTGCGCTGCGTACCATATCCTCGTCAAGATGGATACCTGTCAGAGTGGCTAGTACATAAAGGCTGGTATTTTGTGAACAATGCGGATTGTTTCCATCAGTCACACTAAACCCGGACAGGTTCCAGACATTTTGCGACATCCGGTATCTGGTTACAGGGAGAGCGGGGGAGCAGATTGTGCTAATGCCGCAACTGCGTGATAGCGATGCGTGGGTCAATCAAGCCGTACGAGCTGCGGGAATAGGAATCTGGTCATGGGATATCACTCATGACCGGATTGAAATCTCGGAATCCGGCCTGGTTTTGCACGGCCTCACTGCCGATAAGGCAGTGAACTATCGGGCGTGGCTAATGACTTTGCACATGGATGACCAGGAGCCCGCCCACCAGGCGATTCAGCGCACATTTGACGAGAGATCCGATTATCTGAACGAATACCGGGTTGTCCATCCAGACGGCAGTGTGCGCTGGGTTTCCTGCAAGGGGAGAGGACATTTCGATGAGGCGGGAAATCCATCGCGACTGACGGGCTTATTGTTCGACATCTCCGCACACAAGCAGGCGGAACAGGCATTGAAAGATCAACATCTGGTGCTGGCGCACATGGCGCGTGTGTCAGCGCTGGGTGAGCTTTCCGGTGCGCTGGCCCACGAACTGAATCAACCGTTGACCGCTATCCTCTGCAATGCTCAGGCAGGCCAGCGCTTTGTGGCGCAAGCGCATCCAGACTGGGATGAGCTGCGTGCAATACTGGCCGACATAGCGGCGGACGGCCTGCGTGCAGGAAACGTGGTATCGCGGTTGAGGGGACTTTTCAAAAAAGGGGAGGCGGTACAACAAGCGCTGAATATCAACGCGCTGGTTGAAGAAGTCGCCCAACTGCTGCGCAGCGACCTTGTTTTCAGGCAAATATCCCTGCTCCTGCACCTGGACGCCGATTTGCCGCAAACGGTGGGCGACCCAGTGCAGCTGCAGCAAGTATTGCTCAATCTGATCACGAACGGCGCGGAGGCTATGGCCGCATCTGCGGCCTGTCCGCGTCGATTGCAGATTGGCACGAGCCGGCATGACGCTTACAGCCTGGAAGTGATCGTGCGCGACACAGGTCCGGGTATCGCACCACAAATGCTGGAGCAGATATTCGAGCCATTTATTACCAGCAAACCGCAAGGATTAGGAATGGGGCTGGCCATCAGCCGAACCGTTGTTGCCGCCCATGGCGGACGCTTATGGGCGGAGAGCGTTCCGGAAGGAGGGGCAGCCTTGCGCTTTACGCTACCCATCATTGCGGAGTCAGGTTCATGACATCGGTCCCAACAGTCTTTATCGTCGACGACGATTTGTCAGTGCTGAAAAGCCTGGGCAGACTGATTCGATCCGCAGGCTTCCACGTTGCCGCTTTTTGCTCGGCCAATGAGTTTCTTGGTCGTCCCAAAGACGATGTGCCGGGCTGTATGGTGCTTGATATGCAGATGCCCGATCTTAACGGTTTTGGCCTGCAGCAGATGCTGAGCGCAAGCGGGCAGGGGTTGCCGATCATTTTTCTCACTGGCCATGGCGATATTCCAATGAGCGTCCAGGCGATCAAGGCAGGTGCAGTGGATTTCCTTACCAAACCCTGCGAAGACGAAAAACTACTCGCAGCAATCGCGCAAGCCATCACGATAGATACAGAAGCGCGACGAGTACAAGCGCACGGGGCCGAGCTGCAACATCGTTTTTCCTCTCTGACCCAACGCGAGCGGGAAGTCTGCTGTCACGTGGTCGCAGGACGGCTTAACAAGCAAATCGCCTACGATCTGGGGACCTGCGAGCAAACCATCAAGGTGCATCGGATGCGGATCATGGAAAAGCTGCGGGTGCGGTCATTGGCCGAGTTGGTAACGCTCGCAGGAGAAGCCGGCCTGAGCCTCCCGCAAAATAATTAGACTTTGGTTCAATTGTAGCTCAACCCATCACTTGTTAAGGTCTGCCGGAATTGTTAATGAATCCGGTCATTCCTTATATCTCGCACACCGCCCTTTATCGCCATCGTCGATGATGACGAATCAGTCCTGAATGCTATCCAGCGGCTGCTGGGAGCATGTGGCTTACGCGCCGAAACTTTCGATTCAGGCCGAACCTTTCTCGATGCTTTGCGTGACGGCAGCCCGGACTGTGTGCTGCTCGATCTGCATATGCTTGGCCTTACCGGATGGGAAATCCTGGCCGAGATGGCGGCTTCTGGCTATTCCATCCCCGTCATCCTCATCACCGGCGACGGCGAGCCCTCCGTTCTGGAAAGGGCGATGGCAGCCGGTGCGGTGGCTTTGTTGCGGAAACCATTTGGCGAGCGGCAGTTGCTGGAAACGATCGAGGCGGCCATTGAGTGATGCGCAGCGACGAGCCTGGATTCCTATCTTGTTAAACCAAAGTTCAATATCGGAAGGAAACAAACCCTCCTAAAGTTCGAACCACATTAGGCGACCGTGTTGCGTTCATCGACAAATCGGCACGCGTTAATGTTCAAGCTGAATCACTAGGGTTGGCAAAAGCGAGTGATCGATACAGCCCCTTTTGATTTGTGTTTGATTTGTGTATCTGCGTCCAACACATAAGTTTCAAATCCAATAGGACGCACGACAAATTACGTCACTTTTACAGGAGAACAACCATGCCATGGTGCAGAGTTAATATTACATACGCCCCAACTGGGTATACGCAAAATTATAAAAGGCATCTTGCTGTTCACAGCCATCCATTATCACAGCAGTTTACGCAGGACGCGTTAACAGATTCGCTCACTGGAATTAATGCAAACCTGCCGCACGGTCATGTCCCCAATCCGGTTACACAGAATTTATTAGGCATAAATAACCAAGCCGATCAGCTTGGTGCCGACCCTGGGGGGAATTATCGACAAATATAGCTTGGCATAACCCCAATATACGAAAAACAATGGGTTCAGACTCCATTGATCTGGGCCGAGTTCGGTTGATTCGCTTGCCGGGCTTGCCCAGAAACCCGGGAGTCGACTCTTGCATCAGCGCGCCTGCATATCTTGCCCAGCGAAAAATTGCGCCGCAAGAAAACACGGGCAGATCAGATGTGCGGCAGAAATTTCCCAACCAGAAAGGTGAACATCCATGCAGCTCACCCAAAATCAACTCAAGAAAATAATGCCCAAGTGCGATGCCGATCAATGGACAGGCCCGCTGAACGCTGCAATGGAGAAATTCGAGATCAATACGCCGCAACGCATGGCGGCATTCCTGGCGCAAGTGGCGCATGAGTCGATGGAGACAACCCACCTTACCGAGGGACTCTCATATTCGACTGCGGAGCGTCTTTGTACGGTATGGCCGAAACGTTTTCCCTCGCCGGCTTCGGCGGTGCCCTATGTGAGAAATCCGGAGGGACTCGCCAATTTTGTCTATGCGAATCGCGGCGGAAACGGTGATGCAGCGAGCGGGGATGGCTACCGCTACCGTGGGCGCGGCCTGTTTCAACTGACTTTCAGGGATAACTACCGCATCGCCGGAAGTGCCCTCGGCCTATCGCTGGAGGATGACCCGGACAGCGTAACCACTCCGGAGATTGCCGCGCTGACGGCCGCGCAATATTGGCAACGACGGGAACTGAATGCGCTGGCCGACCACCAGCCCGGTGACGATGACGAGAAGGATTTTGAGCAGATAACCATCTGTATCAACGGCGGACTCGTCGGGTTGTCCGAGCGGCAACACTATTGGGCTCAAGCCCTGGCCGCGCTGGGTAACGGCTAGCCCGACGCGATGCGTAAGCGGAATTTGTCTACTGTTACGGCATCTGGCCAGGCGATTTTATGAAACGCGATATCGGACCGCTGATTCGTATCCTGAAAAAATATGCGATCTTTATCGGATATTGCCTGCCTGCCATTGTTGCCCTGATACTGATACTTCCGAATTACTACGACAGGGCAAAGTCTGTTGGCGACATAGTCAGGGTTCACGCAGAAGAAGTTCGGGATGGCAAGGTAACGGAATCCCAGGCAGGGCCGGACACACAGTTCAAACTCTCGGCAAAGGAAGAGCACCTGATCAAGTATTTCCTGCGTCATAAGGAGTTCGGCACAATCGACGGAATAATCGGCAATATCCAGCCCCGGATATTCGGCATCTGGGCAGAGTATTCGTTGTTTATCGCCATCATGACCCTCCTTCCTTTTGCCATGCTTGGGGTAAGGATCGCGTTTCGGGAAAAAAGAAAAGACATTGACGAGATTGATCGCGTTCAATCCGTTTCCAGGGATTGGTGGATGAGATTCCTCGTTGCTTACACGATTGCAACGGGCTGGCTCTACGCGGTTAATCCGCTGGGACGGGCGGGGAGCACATTGTCAGAATACCTCAACACGCAGGATGTCTTTACCGACAACACCCTTCCGGGATTCATCTCGACGACCGACGTTCCCCTCGTCGTGGCCGGATTTCTGGGATGGTATTTAAACCTCGTAAGCCACTTCATCAGCAAGTTATATTACGACGATGTTTTTGGAACCAGAATTTACAGGTTTCTCGTCGGCAAGCTGTTATTCACATACGGGATCGCCCTGGTGATCTCTTCGGTTGACGCCGCGCAAGGAAAAATTGCGATTTTCCTGATTGGATACTTCCCGCTTTCCGCTCTGACCATTCTGAAAGAGTTCGGCGTAAAAGTCCTCCAGGGGGGGGCGCAAGACAAAGGGGTTTTGTCCGAACTTCCCTCCATTTCGCGTTCCCAGATACTGAGACTGCACGAAGAAGGGATCGACAGTATCAGCGCCCTCGCCGTCTATAGGAGGATCAACGACCTCAAGAAATACCAGCGCTCGATCGCCGACATGGTGGATTTATGGGTCGACTGCGCTCGCCTTTACAGCGTGCTGGGAGGCGACGTCTATATGAAAGTGAAGGGAACGTGTGCGACCGCTTCCGGCTTCTTACGCCTGTACAGAACGCCGGAATTTCAGGAGAGCCTCAAGGAAACGGGGGTTAAGAACCCCGAAGAAATAGCACTGCTGATCCGGCGAGCTTTCTCTTTCGACGGCGAACTCGCGAAAGTTACACCTCTTTAATAAGAGGATGACTTGGCTGGCTTAATCAAGCGCGGCTAAAGTTTCTCCGCGCCATTCCTGGATATTAAACCAAGGTTCAATATCACCTTTCTTCGGGCAACCCTATAGTTCGGACACATTAGCGGCGGCGCTAGCACGGCGTTAATGGTTTAAACCGAATCATCGGGGGGCGCGAACAGGCAATTGAGTCTGCCCCCAATTGATTTCATCCCGATCAATAGAAGAACTCAGGAGAACAAAAGATGCCTTCCGTAACCAACAAAGGTGGACACATAAGTCAAAACGGCAATGCCCAGAATTATGCCGGTGTTGACCAGGCTACTGCAACGCAAATACCAACTGACCCAACCACAGCCACCTGGGTCGTAACCTTGACGAACGTTCCGACACAAGCGAATTTTTTGGCAGGTCAGGCACTCACTTACAACTCGAAAGGTACGAATAACCATAATGCCGACAACGATCTCGAGATCGTGGAAGTCAATGGGCCAACCAAGTATACCTGTACCGGAAACTGGCCCATGAATATCTAGGTGACAGGCTAGTGCGCTGCATATCCTGTACCGCAAGAAAACGGGGACGGATCAGAGTGACGCAAAATTGTTCAACCGGAAAGGTAGACATCCATGCAACTCACCCAAGATCAACTCAGGAAAACAATGCCCGGTGTAATGCGGATCAATGGATAGGCCCGCTGAATTCTGCAATGGAGAAACTCAAGATCAATACGTCGCAATGCATGGCGGGACTTTGCGTAAACGGAATTTTTCTGCAACTGGTCTTTGAACTGCGGAGCTGAATTTCCTGCCCCTGAATCTTTTTAATGCAGTCATTTTAAAAAGGGTGAAGTATGTTAACCAAATCTTCGATCTACTCGCTTCTAATACATGGCCTCTTGCGCCTGCGTCAAAGTGTACTTCAATCATGTCGGCTACTGCTGGTCATGACAATAGCGACCGGGCTTGCCGCCGTAAGTGGCAATGTTCAGGCGGCATTGATGATGCATGCATGCACATCGTGTGAATTGGATGAAGGCGGTACCGGTGTGGCATTGAAGAACCATGTACGCGGGCAGTTGGGGTTGGGGCATAGCGTGGTCGTCGTATTGATGGATTTTTCCACACAGCAAAAACCGATCAAGCAGCCGATAGAAACCGCTCTGGCCGATATTATTCTCAGCTCCAGCACAACCAACTTTGGTAATGGGGAGAGGGTTACTCATGTGCTAACGACCTCGAAGGTCAAAGGGGGCGTCACACTGTATGTTTACCGCATCAAGCAGCCGACAGGTGACGATGGTCCATATGTTGACCAGGAACAGGACATTGTCAAAGACATGGCGTTGCTGCCCAGCATGCAATACACGATAGGCGACATTCTCAATCGCGTGATGCAGCTTGGTGGGCAATATCCTCAGGGAATTTACTCCTACCAGATGCATGTGTACTGGAATATGGTGCTGGAAAAAGAGCTGGCACGGCAATTACGCCTGTCCTGCAACTGGACGTCCAATCTCACTGAATGCAAGCGCATTCCGGTCGTGATGTGGGCGCATTCAGATGAAAATGCGTACTCCGGCAAGCAGCCAACTAGTGAGCTGAAAATTTCCGCCCGCACTCGCGCAAGCGTGATGCTAAAGGACATGATTGCTGTATCAGATGCGGTGTTTACGGTCAGTACACCATCGCGCGATCAATTTCTGAAAGAGACGGACTTGGTCGGTGCCAAGCTGGTGGCACGCAAAGACGATAGCATCGGTCAGGGCCCCTTTTTCAGTCTGCACGAATATGATCCAAAAAAGAAAGAAGTGCTGGTGCCGTTCAAGGCTGCTCCGTATGAATTGTGCGATCCATTGCTGACTGACCAACAGCATATTGATGCGTGCAACCGGCCACATGAAAAATATGTGTTGCCGGTGTTTAATGGCATCAAGGCGCCGCAGCCAATAGAAATGGCGCGTGACCTTTGGTTGGCGGACGTGGAAAAGGACTATGCGGAATGGAGCAATAAAACGGAGGTGAAACAGCTAGTTTCTAAGGCACAGTTCCAATTACAGGACCCGTTATTGTCCGGCATTCCCACCGGCGACAGGATTGTGCTTTCACTCGGCCGCATCAATGCATCAAAGAACCCGCGTGCCCTAGTGGATAACTGGGACAAAGCGGATGTTAGTGGCAAGACGCATTTGATTATTGCCGGCCCCCCGGAAGGAGATAGTCCCGATTCCGTGGAGTACTTCAAAAATATGCTGACGGCGATCGAGATCAAAAATCAGCAATTGGGAAGAAAGCTGATTCACTATGTTGGCCCGATTCCCTCAGGAAAAACGGCCACCGCGTATAAACAAGCGAATGTATTTGTCAGCCCGTCCAAGGCGGAAACCCAGGGCATGACGGTGCTGGAAGCAATGGCGGTTGGTACGCCGGTGGTCGCCAACATTAACGTGCCTAGCTATAACGAATTCGTGAGAGACGGGGTGAATGGTTATCTTGCTGACCCAGCCCAGCCCGAGTTCTACGCAAAAATCGCCGACATAATATCGAACAAAGGCAACATGGCCGTCATCTTCAAGCAGCGTGGTCCTGTGACTTTTGGTTTCTATTCGATAGAAGGTATTGCCCAGCGCACACAATGGGCGCTGGATGCTGTCTGGGCTCGACTGAACGGTCCCGTGCCAACCTTCCCTCTGGTGGAGACAAAAAAGGTGCCCGATTGGGGAGTCATCACTCGCTAGTTGAGGCGTCAATTAGCGCAGCGCGGCGAGGCAAGGTTCGTGCCTTGCCGCGTGTACCGATGGAACCAAGGTTCAAAATCAGCCCCTTTGGGGCAGCCTTATAGTTCAAGCCCAGGGTGGGCGATTTCGGCCGGTAACTGCGGCTAAAAAAAATAAGGGGTAGACATGACAATCCACAAACTGTTCTTCATCGCATTGCTCGTTTGTTTTGCCGGCTGCTCGGACAGCGCCTACGATAATCAACGCCAGACATCAAAACTCTACGAGAGCATGTTTCATGGCGGCCAGGCCGATGTCGCCAAGCTCAACCTGTTTTTCACCCGGATGCCCAAGGGGGGTGACCTCCACCACCATTACACGGGCAGCATATACGCCGAGACTTATCTGGATTGGGTGGAGAGAAAGGGGTGGTGGATCAACCCATGCACCCTGAGAATTGTCACAACACAGGAAAGCGGCGACTGCAGATCGATCACCGTACCGCAACTTGTCGCCAACAACGCGCTTTACCGGAAACTGTTAACCCTGTGGTCGGACATGGATTACAGCAATCACTTTCACGACCAGCCGCCGCCAGACAGCAACTTCTTCAGTACCTTCGGCTACTTCGGCACGATTTCCAACGAATACATGCAGGAAGGCCTCGATATCATCAAGCAGCGCGCGATCGAAGAGAACGTTAACTACATCGAGACCATGCTCACCAGCGTTCCCGTCAAAGGCGCTGAATATTTCGGCCCCGCGGAAGCGGACAGACTTAACGCCCAGTTGAGAGATGCCAAAACGCCGGAGGAGATCGGCAAACTGCTCGATCAAATAGCCACCCGCCTCGGCAGCAATGATAAGTTCCTTGTTGCAGTGGACGGCTACGTTTCCAAACTCACAACTATTCATCAGGGGATAGATACAGATGCTTTCACGATGCGATTCCAGTCCTACGCATCGCGGGTGTCCAATCCGCTGCAGGTTTTCACCAGCCTTTATGCCGGTTTCATGGCGTCGGGCAAATCTCCGCTGATAGTGGGGGTGAACATCGTCGCTCCGGAAAACAACGTCGTTGCCCTGGCCGACTACACATTGCACATGCAGATGTTCGATTATCTCCATCAGCGCTATCCGAATGTGAACCGCGCGCTCCATGCGGGCGAGCTGACCCTGGGTATGGTCAGGCCGGACGACCTGCAGTTCCACATCAGGCAGGCTCTTGAAATTGCCCATGCCCAAAGGATAGGGCACGGCGTCGATCTGCCCTATGAGCAAAATGCCACGAAGTTGGTGGCAGCGCTGAAGAAGAATGACACTGCGATCGAAATAAATCTGACCAGCAACCAATTCATCCTGGGCGTTGCGGGGAAGGGGCACCCCTACCTGATCTACTCCAGTTACGGCGTGCCTCTCGTCATTTCAACGGACGACTCGGGGGTCTCGCGCAATAACCTCTCCAACGAATACATGCTGCTCGCGTCCCGCTATCATCCCTCGTACGCGAAGATAAAAGAGTACGTCTACAACAGCATTAAATACTCTTTCCTTTCCCAAGGCGAAAAGGCTTCCGCCAAAAATGTTCTAGATACAAGGTTCGCCGAATTCGAAATGGAAATGGCCGGGCTGGTCGATCACCTGAAAAAGTAGGAAGTGGCTCGGGCCATGATTTGGTGTTGTTGCCAGTGAATGTACCCGCGCCCCTCCAGGCTTCGCTTCAAGCTCTATCGCCAGTCGGTATATCGCCCGATTAGCAAATCCAATAGTTCGTTAGAAACACTCGTCACTCCCCCTGCGCGGGGGAGTGTTGTTGCGGTGAATTATCCGGGATTGAACCAAGGTTCAATATCAACTTCCCCTGAGCATCCCTATAGTCGGAACCACATCAGCGACAGAGTTACGTCGAACACCAACACAAGAGCGGCGGAATGATGCGGTGTTGGGACGGAGTGCGGCAGTCATGGATACGCGGCGTTGTGCGGTTTAACACCCCATCCTTTCTCCCCCTCAATTATTTCTGAACTAATTAACAAAGGATGAAATTATGGCTATCTCTGTTTCCCTTGAACGGCTGGTTCATGCCCTTTCAAATTCCATTATCCGGGCACAAAACCTGGTGGAAAAAGCGCAAGTAGCCAATCTCCGCAGTTACTTCGATAAAGAGAATATCCCGATCAGCCTCGATCTGAAGCTGCCCTCAATGCAGCACGAAGACGTACACGATATCTATCGCGTCCCCTTGGCAAGCCTGGTGCCGCACGGTTCCCTGGTGATCAAGGAAGCCAAGATCGAACTGGATGTCGAAATGGGTGGTGTCAAGCAAGACGACCCGGATCCGGAAACCGGCTTCCCCGATTTGCCGGATATCGTCAAAGGCGTGGAACCGATTCGACCCAAACTGATGATTGATCCTGAAGCGGGGGGCATCGCGAAGAAGGCGAGTGGCAATAGCGCCCACATCACGCTTACCCTCAGTTCAACTGAAAACACGGAAGGACTTGCGCGCCTGCTGAATGAAGTCATCAAGTCCCAGGCCCGTCTTTCCGAGAAAGATTCAGCTGCAGTCAAACCAGCCTGATTCGCGTTAATCGGATTCACCAACACTTTGCATTTGATGTTGGACGACTGATCAACGGCCGATGTCAATATTCTGGCCATCATTGGCCGTTAACGTAAACCAGCAACGGTTTGCACAATATAAAGGAGATGAACATGTCTGAACTGATCGATATGGCTTCACAATTCAAGGGGCTGCCAATGGCGGAGTTGATAGGCTCTCCGCTTACGGCTGCCTGTGACGCGCAAGTCAGGCTTGCGGTTGCCACGTCCGACTTCATTAAAACAATCGGCTTCTTTCCGCCATCTGCGGACAGCAAGGGCGATCCTAATGCCGTCGGTGGCGTCCGTCTCGCCAAATTCGGGTTTAGCCGCAATACCGCAGACGGCAAGGAAGATGTCATGCTGGATGTGCCATTGCTGGCGATCGTCAAGGTGCCAACCTTGTCGATCACCCGCGTCGACATTACCTTCGATATGGAGGTCAAGTCATCCAGCGCCAGCAAAGAGTCCGAAGACAAGAGCGGGAAGTTTTCCGCCGATGCCAGCGTCGGCTGGGGGCCTTTCAGCCTGAAGGTACACGTCGAAGGCTCGGTCGCAACCCACAAGGAAAATACCCGCAGCTCCGACAATTCAGCCAAATACCACGTCGAAGTGCATGCCGAAGACAAAGGCATGCCGGAAGGCCTGGCGCGCGTGCTGGATATCATGAGTCAAGCCATCACGCCGCCGCCGTCTAAGAAGTTGCCTGCTCCTGCCCCGGTGTAATTCGCGAGAGCGAGGGGTAAGTGCTGTTTAATTGGCGGCGATATGCTGCTTAGTCACCCGGATCAGCTTGGCCGTTCCACTCAAGTTGATCCGGCCTCAGGAGGTGTATTTTGAGTTCATCACAATTTCAATTGTCCAATGTGCGGTTCATCAAGCGCATTGTGGTGGGAAATGACAATCCGCAAAATATGAAAACGGAAGCGGAAGTTCAAGCCTCCATGGATCTGGTCAACAAATGCCTGTCTGAATTGCCGCGCGGCAACATCATCGGCATCGAAAAAAACTTTGGCCTGTACACCATCGGCGAACATCAAGTCGTACTGCAATACCTGGTCTACAACATCGGCTTTGAACGCAAACCGATGTATCTGGATCAAGAATACTGAGAATGCTGCCATGGCAACTGCATTGACCACTGTCGACCTGTTTGTTGCTTCGATCCTGCGCTCGTATATTGCCGCCAACGAACTGATATTGCAGTCAAGCAGAAGCCCCCTGCATCCAGATCTTCCGCGCGCAGAGATTGGTACGGCGCCACATCAGGAAACCCATTTTATAATTGGCAACACATCGGGCAAGCCGCCCGTGGCGATTCCATTGGCGTTGTTCCAATCCCCCGTGCGCAATTACCTGAGTTCTTTGCACCTCGATCTGCCTTGCTACACGATGTCCGGCTCGCGCTTCTTCAAGGGGCTGAAGCTCACGGGCGCTACGGTATTGCATTCATTTACACCAACGCGATGGCAAAGGCTGTTTTACATCTGCACTCTGTATCACATCGCCGTCGAGATCGATGCTGGCAAAGCCAAAGTGCAGTTCCACGCCGCCACTGCAGAAGAAGCCACCCGGTTGGCCGAAAACAAGAAGCGGCTGCCGAACCGAACGGCATGGAAATTCAGATTAACGCCGGAACAAGAACAACAACTGCAGCTCCTGCCCCAAACCACTGCCAAGCCGATCTACTGGCATTCCAGTCTTATACGGATCTGGCGTTGGTTAAGCGGCAACTCAAAGCAGATGTGGCGGGATAAGAGCTGCAGAGTGGGTGAAGCAGGTGATGGAGGGGAAGAGCCCTTAGGCACTTCCAATCTTTTGTAGGTTGGGTTGAGCGCAGCGATACCCAACAAGTGCGGCAAACATCAACGACGATGGGTATCGCTGCGCTCAACCCATCCTACCGCGCTTTGGAAACCTTCCGGAGAGTGACGTGCGTCTCGCCCGTCTCAGCCATCTTGTGAAACTCCACAGAGAAACTCTGCCCCATGATGCTCTGGGGTGCGTACGTTACAAGCTGCGAGATGGGGGCGCCAGTCTTAGCATCGCGGTATTCGCCGGTGTAAATGATCGGCAATTGAGACTCCTTCAACCGTAGCTCACCGGTGAACGAAATTTCTTTGATGGGAACCGCTCCAGCGGGTGTATCTATTTCGAAGCGATCGTGGTCCGGGTATCGGCTTACTACGCGGACCAGTTTTGCTTCGCCATTTGGTTCCAGCCCGTCGAATAGGTTCGGGTTCTCAGAAACCACAGCAGAGAACGCTTGTGCGGGTGAGACCATCTTGCCGGCTGATGTTGCTCGTAGTACCGCCGTGTCTCCTGTGAGGCTGGAAAGTCTTGCTGCTAGTGCGTCATGGAGTTCACGTGGTATATCTGGCCCAAGCGCGAAGTAAACCCCCGACAAAGATGCTTGACGCACAATGTTGGTAATGAACCTAAGGGTAAGCCAGTCGGCGAAATCATCTGGCGTGAGGGCCCGCACTTCACGGAGTTCAATGCCTTGAGTCTGCGCAAACTCGTGAGCACCCGCAGCAAAACCAGTGGTGGATACGGCGGTAACCTTGTTAAGGTTGAATCTTGCACGCCGTCCGACCAATTGCTCAATCCAAGCTGTCGGAGCCGCCCCACTTGATGGTCGATCTCGGCACTCAATAAGCCATTGGAAGTCGGTTGTGCCAACCTTGCCCTCAACGAGCACATCAAACTCGGCCACTTGAACGCCGTCATCGTTGAACACGCGATCGTTAGTTGTGACCTTGAATCCTTCTGGAACAAAGGTTTTCTCTACGAATGCGACCAATGCTTCAAGCTGTTTTCCATCGTGTGACATACGATGCCTAACGCGATTCAGGCGGTTTGAAATTGGGGCTTACATGCTGTCCAAATTGGATATGCCTGTCAAATGAAAATAAATTAGCAGAACCAAGGGGGGGGTGAAATGCACCTGAGTTGGAATTGCCCTGACTATCTGTTAGCCAATTTCACCAGAGCCCGTGCCTGATCTTCGCATGCCTGGCGCGTACCTGTATCCAGCTTATTCAGCCAAGGGATGGGTATCGCTTCCAGCCCATACACCGCCCCCGCCAGCATTCCCGCGATCGCCCCGGTGGTGTCGGCATCGCCGCCGCGGTTGACCACGTCGATCAGGCAGTCGCCGGAAATCGTCGGTGTCGAAGAAGCTCTGGAACACGGCCTGCAGCGTGTCGGCGACATAGCCGCTGGGATTGCTCTGCGGACGCACGGCGCGGAACTTGAACTCCGGGTGCTGTGCGGCGAGCGGGTGGGCGTGCTGGTGCAGCAGGTCGTTCTTGCTGGCACCGCGCAGTGCGTCCTGCACCATGAACACCAGGCATTCGCAGGCGGCATCGGAGAGCGCGCAGTGGTGGGTGACATGGGCCTGCGCGCGGCAGGCGGCGCGCACGGCAGTTTCCGACTGGCCGAAGGTGGCGAGCGCGACCGGCAGCACGCGCATCGCCGCGCCGTTGCCGGCGTCGTGGTCGGAGTAGGGGGCTTCGGGGTTGCCGGTCTTGCGGAAGTGCAGCAGGTTGCGGCGCACGGTGTTGCCGATGTCCACCGGCTTGGCGCGCATCCAGGCGTCGAACGCCTGCGCGGCGGCGAGGGCATCCACCTTGCCGTGTTCGAGGATGGAATTGCCCAGCGCGAGCGACATGGTGGTGTCGTCGGTGACCTGGCCCGGTTTGAGGTGCAGCCAGCCGCCGCCGATGAGCTTGTCATGGGTGCCGTATTTCGCGGCGATCTCGCGCGGCGTCATGAATTCCACCGTCGAACCCAGCGCGTCGCCGATGGCGAGGCCGAGATAGGCGGCGATGGCGCGGTTGGTTAGCCGGGATTGTGAAGCGGAGGTTTCTATGGCTTCTACCCTCGCCCTAACCCTCCCCCTGCGTGGGGGGAGGGGATGGATTAGTTATGTAGGATGGGTGGAGCGTAGCGATACCCATCAATATGCTTCCGTTAAGCGATGGGTATCGCTACGCTCCACCCATCCTACGAGTTGCATTACTCCTCCGGCCCGAAACACTTCGGGTAATCGGCGCAAACCTCGCAGCTCGGCGCGCGGCAGATGCGGATATCCTCCTTCTCGCACAGTTGCTTGTAGAGGAACTTCTTCCACTTCATGTTGTGCACGTTCTTCGCTGCCAGCGCGGGAAAGTTCTCTGCCATCAGGCGGCTGAGGTGGTCGCGCGACCACAGGCCGAGGTCTTGCCACAAATGGTCGTTGGCCATGCAGGCGGTGGTGACGATCTCCGCCATCCATTGTTCCGAGATGCTGCGGTTGGCACGATGTTCGAGCAGCAGGCCGAGCACGTCGTCGCGTTCCGGCGCGCGCGGATCGTCGCTGTTCCCGCTGCAGCGGATCACCAGTTGGACCTTGGGGAAGTGCTGCGTCAGCAGCGCGGAGAAATCCTTTTCCTCCAGCCCGAGCCCGGGCGGCAACGCGCCCGTGCCGCCGATCTGGCTGGAGATCATCTGCGCGAACAGCGCGTCGTTCGGATGGCCGGCGGCATGGGCCATCAGCTCGGCATACAGGCCGGCGGACTGCGGAGCGTGTCCCGTTGCAGGCATGATTCCGGGTTGCATGATCATTCTCCTGTCAGCCGTGGCGCACCACGATGTCGCCGCCCAGCACCTGTGCCTGGCAGGCGAGGCGATGGTCGCGCGCGGCCATGTTCTCCTGCAGCACCTTGTCTTCCAGCACCGAGCGTTCGCTCATGTGCTCCATGCCTTTGACGATGCGCACCATGCAAGTGCCGCATTCGCCCTCGCGGCAGCCGTAGGTGATGCCGGCGCCGATCTTTTCCGAGATCTCGATCAGGCGCGTGCCGGCCGGCACGGTGACGGTGAGGCCGATGTTGTCGAAGGTGACGTTGGCTTTAGGCATGGTCGTAATCCCGCGTAGCGAGACTTTGTCCTCCTCTCCCTCCGGGGGAGGGCAGGGGTGGGGGAAACGGTCATGGCTTTTCGGACAGGCCTCGATGTCGCCTTGGGGTTTGGCATTGTTCAGGCCGATCCAGGCATGCACGGCCTCGGCATCGAAGCCGACGCGGAACTCGCCCTCCACCTCCATCAGCGGGCGGCGGATCAGCAACGGCTCGACGAGCATCAGGTTCAAGGCTTCGGACTCACTGAACGTGGACGGGTCCACTTCGCCCGATTTGACGCGCGGCGCAGCCGGGTTGAACCACTGCGCGACAGGCAGCTCGCCGAAGAATGCACGCAGGCGTTCTGCGGTCCATTTCTCGGTGAGCAGGTTCTTCGCCAAAACCGTATGCCCCGACGCGGCCAGCCACACCTTCTGTTTGGTGTTGTTGCCGCAGCCGGGCTTCTCGTAAAAGACGACGGTCGCCATGATGTGACGCCTCACGCCGCCAGTTTCTGCAGCGGGATATTGGTCAGTGATCCGGGCGGGTTCATCGGCTCGCCGTCCGCATTCAGGATAGCGCCCTCGATGGGGCAGATGCTGGCGCATTGCGAATCTTCAAAATCGCCGGAGCATTCGTTGCACTTGTCCGGATCGATCATGAAATGCGGCTTCGCCTCGTAGATCGCCTTGCTCGGGCACAGCGGTTGGCAGGCCCAGCAGTTGGTGCAGAGTTCGATGATTTCCAGTGCCATGTTATTTCCTTTGCCTATGTAGCCCCTCGCCCGCAGGCGGGAGAGGGGTTGGGGAGAGGGGCGTGCTTGCGAAGCCGAATCTCCGTGCTCATAGACCCTCATCCCCGGCCCTTCCCCCGCCTGCGGGGGAAGGGAGTTATGCCACCTTCTGCTGCTCGTCCGCTTTCGCTTCCAGCTTGCCCGCAACCCGCATCTCTTCATAAACCTTGAGCACGGCATCCTCGATGGGCTCCATCGCGTGTTCGCCGTTGGGCTGGATGCCGGCGGCTTCCAGCGGACCCCAGGGTTCGTAGCCGACCTTGCTGCACAGCACGGCTTCGCAACCGGCCAGTACTTTCAGTGTCTTGTCCAATACGCTCTCGCCGTCGCCACAGCTAATGTCGCCTTCGCAATACGGCGTGGTCTTGCGGTGGCCGATGAAGCGCACGCCCTCCGATGAAGCTTCGTAGATCAGGAACTCGCCGGCATGGCCGAAGTGTTCGTTGATCACGCCATCGCCCTTGGTGGCGACTGCCATCAGTACCGGGCGTGTCGTTTCCTTCTTCTGGAGTCCCTGGATGCTGACCAGCTGCACCTTGCTCTCTTTCGCAAGGCGTTTGCTTTCCAGTTCTTCGTTGATGGCGGCATGTACTTCGGCGCGCATCTTCATCGCTTCCGGGTAGTTGATCTCCATCTGCTCGACCTTGTCCATGGTGAACTCGGAACCTCTATCTTCGCCCAGCAGACCGACCGCATCGGCGCGGCACTGGCGGCAATGGCGCATCATGTTCATGTCGCCTTCGCACGCGTCCTGAAGAGCTTGCAGTTCCTCGTTGGTCGGGCCGCGCTGGCCGGTGAGGCCGTAGAACGTGCCGTGCTCGGCTTCCGAGATCAGCGGCATCACGTTGTGCAGGAATGCGCCCTTGGCCTTGACGATCTTGGACACTTCTTCCAGATGCTTGTCGTTCACGCCGGGGATCATCACCGAGTTCACTTTCACCAGGATGCCCTTGGCCACCAGCATCTCCAGTCCCTTCTGTTGTTGCGCGATCAGAATCTCGGCCGCTTCGCGTCCCTTGATGCGCTTGTTCTTCCAGAAGATCCACGGATAGATCTGCGCGCCCACGTCGGGATCGACGCAGTTGATGGTGATGGTCACGTGGTCGATGTTGTATTTCGACAGCTCTTCAACCTGCTCGGGCAGCGACAGGCCGTTGGTCGACACGCACAGCTTGATGTCCGGGGCCTGCTCGGACAGCATGCGGAACGTCTCGAAAGTGCGCTCCGGGTTGGCCAAGGGATCACCGGGACCGGCGATGCCCAGCACCGTCATCTGCGGAATGGTCGCCGCGACGGCCAAGACTTTTTTCACCGCCTGCACCGGATGGTGCAATTCTGAAACCACGCCGGGGCGCGATTCATTGGCGCAATCGTATTTGCGGTTGCAGTAGTTGCACTGGATGTTGCAGGCCGGTGCGACGGCCACATGCATGCGCGCGAAATAGTGGTGCGCCTCTTCCGAATAGCAGGGATGGTTGAACACCTTCTGGCGGATATGCTCCGGCAGGTGGTTCATCTGGTCGTCGGTCGAACCACACGATCCGGCGGAACAGCCGCCTTTGGGCGCTTCGCTTGCTGCGTTATTCAAGACTGGTAGTTGCACGATCTATCCTCCGCTAAGGTCTGGCGGAGTATGAGCAAACAGCGTGCCCGCCTCTGGATCACGCTTAACTCATTGTTTTGTATCGATCGCATGTGCGCGGCGTGCACCACTGTTGCAAATGGCACATGACACGCGCACGGGCTTGTGGCGAAGGCGACAAATTCGCAGGACCGGGCTGTTGCCGGGGGAGGGTTGGGCAATGCCACAGCCATTCCTCACGGGCTGGCACTGTAATTGCCTCTGCTGACAGGCAATCACCAAAACCTCACCACAGAGACACAGAGGCACAGAGAAACCCGAAAACGAATATCTGGTGAGGGTGCAGTTTTATCTCGGTGTTCTCTGTGTCTCTGTGGTGAATATGGATTTTTATGAAACATCATCTCGATTGGTCTTCTTATGAAACGGCGGGGCAGGGCGACGCCTATGCGGGCATCCCCGCCACGGGCGGCGATTTCGCGAAGGCTGTCTCTGTGTGCATCAGCGACAAACTCTGCCAGCGCACGCCCAAAGGCGTGATGTGCCCGAGCTTTCGCGCCACCGACGACCCCGCGCATTCACCGGGCGGCCGCGTGGTCGTGCTCAAGGCCGCCTTGAACGGCGAACTCGGCGACGATCCCTTCGCCGGACAAACATTGGCCGATGCCATGGAACTCTGTGTCGGTTGCAAGGGCTGCAAGCGCGAATGCGCCAACCAGGTCGACATGGCCGCCATCAAGATCGAATATCAGGCGCAAGCCAACGAGCGGCGCGGCGTGTCGCATCGCGACCGGCTGGTGGCAGGCTTGCCGAAATGGTTGCGTCACCGCCGCCTGCTGCGCGGTTTGATCCGCTGGCGCAATGACACGCCGTGGCTGGCGAAGCTGGGCGAGTTCCTGTTTGGCATCTCTGCGAAGCGGCAGTTGCCGGAGCTGGCCGCCGTACCCTTCAACGCAAATTATTCATTAGAGCCGAACCCGTCCCTTCCCCCTTGCAGGGGGAAGGCTAGGATGGGGGTAGAGTCGTTGGGAGATAACACTTCTACCCCCACCCTAACCCTCCCCCTGCATGGGGGAGGGGATGCGAATGTCATCCTCTTCGTCGACACCTTCGCCCTGCACTTCGAACCCGAGATCGCCGCCGCCGCGCATCAGGTGCTGACCGCCGCGGGCTATAACGTCATCACCCTGCAAGCGCAGCCGGAGGACGAACCCGACCGCGCTCTATGTTGCGGCCGCACCTATCTCTCATTGGGTCAAGTCGAAGCGGCACGCCACGAAGCGCGCCGTCTGCATTCCGCGTTGCGCCCGGCCTTGGCGGCGGGTATCCCGGTCGTTGGTCTGGAACCCTCGTGCATCCTGTCGCTGCGCGACGATCACCTGAAACTCGGTCTGGGCGAAGCGGCGGTGGCCTTGGCCAAACAGGTCTATCTTCTGGAAGAGTTCATCGCGCGCGAACACGACCGCAAACGCTTCACCCTCGAATTCAAACCGCTGCCGCGCGGCAAGACGCTGGTGCACGGGCACTGCCACCAGAAAGCCGTCGGCGCGATGAAATCGCTGCGCAAAGTGCTGCGCCTGATCCCGGAGTTCGAGTTCGAATTCATCGAAGCCAGTTGCTGCGGCATGGCAGGCAGTTTCGGGTTGGAAGCGGAGCACGCCGACATCTCCATGCAGATGGCCGGGATCGATCTGCTGCCCGCATTGCGCGCCGCGCCCGATGCCGCCATCCTCGCCAACGGTTTCTCCTGCCGCCACCAGATACGCGAAGGCGCGGATCGCCAGCCGGTGCATGTTGCCCTGCTGCTGCGCGACGCGCTGAACGGGGAAGCCGCATCATGCTGACCGGCGCACTGCTCGGATTGATGGAACGCATTGCACTCGACATCATGGTGTTGACCGACGAGATCAGCGAGGAGGACTTCTTCAACAGCCGTCTGACCAAAGCGCAGACCCTGCAATTGTTGGCCAGCCTCGCCCGCACCGCCGCCAACCTGCCCGCCGCAACGCGCGAACGCATGCACGAGATCGACTGGGCGGCCTGGGCCGCGCTGCAAGTCGCACTCGTCAAACCATCTCAACATCCCCTGCAGATGTGGGTCGCCATCAAAGAACTCACCCCACTGACTGTGCAACGTCTGCACGACTACAAGCGCAAGCAGCCGCAGTTGTTTTCGATGGTACCCTGAATCTGGCGCAGCCACGGCCCGGGAGGTCGCTCATACCCCTGCCGTCAACGCGGCGACCGTCAGGGTTTCCCGCAACCGGCCATCGCGGCGTTGACGAACATCTACCGATACCACGAGACGTTGATCCCAAAGTCTGGCGACGAGTGCGTCTGGGACAAGATCATCTGAATTCCGCTACATAAACATTATTTTGCATTACAAGTGCAAATAATGTAAAAATGTAGTCATGTCATTGACCCAATATCAATTCTTGGATGCCTATAACCCGTGGTGGAACGACGGCGAGGCGGCTTTTGCTGGTTTGCCTGAGTTCCATCGCGAAGTGTTCGACGACCTTTACGCCGACATTCAGCGCCTGCCGGGGATGGTTTCGGTGACCGGGCCGCGCCGGGTGGGCAAGAGCACCTTGCTTAGGCAGTGCATCCGCAAGCTGATCCAGGAGCACGGCAAGGCGCAGGCACAACGCATCGTCTACTTCACCATGGACGATCCCGCATTACTGCTGCCGCATGTCGACATGGATCGCTTCTTCGAACACGGTGTCGGAATAAGCCAAGCGCTCGAATGCCGCGGTGTACATGTTCCTCGACGAGATACAGAAATTTCCGCGCTGGGAGCTTTATCTCAAGAAACATTACGACCTGAAAACGCCGGTGCGCTTTGTGGTGTCGGGTTCGGCGTCCGCGCCCATCTTCCGCAAGTCGCGCGAAAGCTTGTTGGGGCGCATACATGATTATCAGGTGTTGCCGTTTAGTTTTAGGGAATTTTATTTTTTCACTTCAAGCTATACCGGATCATCCAGCTTGCTTGAATTTAATAGGCAAGCAATTGCAGTTAAACGACTCCTAAAGAGTTTGTGGGTTCCTTGCGCAGTATCTTGTCGGGGATTGAGGAGGGAAAAGAGGGGGATACAAGACAATTAGAAATATTGAGTATCGAAGATTTCTTCATCCACATGGCTGCTTCATCAAGTCGCATTCTCCGCGTCCTCCACGGTCAGCAGGAAAACCATGGCGGTATCCGAAACGAGTCAGCTGTAACTGCGAGGACATACGTGGCCGCGTAATTTCCGCAAGGCGGCAGTGCGGCGCCGATCATATGTCGGCCCGGTGGCGGAGCCGGGTCGCGAGAAATATCCCCAGGATGTCGAAGGACATCGCTTCACAGCATGACCATCACCAGCTACTTCCTTTACTGGAAGCGACCAGCTTGTGCGTCTCACTTACCGGAAGCAAAGTTTCCACGGCAAAGGCGGGTAACTTCAAAAGTTATCTCGTCGATCTGGCTGTGCGCAATGCAGTGATGAAACTCACGCTCGAACCTTGACTTCATGACCTTGTTGTGCAAGCCAGAGCATGTCCAGGCACTTGCCGCAGAGCGGGGCGAACACACGGCTACCGTGACGCGACAAGGAGCTCGATTATGTCGACTGGGCGCGACGCCAATCCGAGTCCAGGCCAGAATTCGGCCAAACAGACGGATTGACTGCCGACTGATGGAAATCGGTGCGGTGGTCGTGGTGCAAAGAGCGACCGGACGAGTGCTGGAAAAAAGTTGAGGAAAGATAAAGGATAAAGTAGGAGGTAGTAAAGTAAGAGGAATATAATAGTTGTAATAAAAAGAATAATAAAGTAGGGTAAGGAGAAAAAAGAGAAAAAAAAGGAAGAAAAGAAGAAAAAGAAAAAAAGAAAAAGAGAAGAAAGAGAAAAAAGAGAAAAAAAAAAGAGAGAAAAAGAGAAAAAGAAGAGAAGAGAGAAAGAAAAAAAGAAAAAAAAAAAGAGAAGAGGAAAAAGGAAAGAAAAGAGAAGAAAAGAGAAGACAAAAAAGAAAGAGAAGAAAAAGAGAAAAAAAAAAGAGAAAAAAAAAAAAAAAAAAAAAAAAAACAAAAACACAAAAAAAAAAAAAAAAAAAAAAAAAAAAAAAAAAAAAAAAAAAAAAAAAAAAAAAATAAAAGGGACCAGAATGCCAGCCAAAGGTGATTGTCCTGATCGATACGTACAGGCCCGATGGAGACGACTGACTCAGGTTTTGCGGGATCGCGAGAGTCGTGCGTCTTTCTCATATGAAGGGTTATGCGTCAAGTGATATGTTATAAAGTAGTAGAGAGGTAGAATAGAGATGTAAAAGAGAATATGAGTGTGAGAGTGAGTAGATGAATGAAAAAGGTGATGAAGAGTAAAAAGTGTAAGAAGAGGTAGAGAAAAGGGGGGAGAATGTTCAGACATCGCTTCGAGCCGATGTCTGACCTTCTTCTCCACCTTGCCAGCCACATAGGCGGCGAACTCGCCGACGTTGTCGTACTTCAGTGTGATGGCCAACTCTGCCAGCGCATCGATCAAATTTCTGGTCTGTTCAATCTCGGCGAAGCTGCGTCCGCAGGTCACGCACCTCTCGCCATCATCCCGGCAAACCGTCTTGCCTTTGCAGGGCGTGAAGCGGCTCACGCCGGACCGCCTTCGGTGTCGAACACCAGCATCGTCACCTCACCGTCGATATCGGTGATCTCCGCCGCACTCAGCCTGCCGTTGTCGTGATAGCGGTAGCGGTGTTTCAATTCGACTTCGCCGTAAGCGAACTTGTCGAACCCGGTGAGCCGTTCCTTTGAATCGAAGTAACCGCGAAAGTAGGTGTTACGATTCTGCACCTCATGTTCCTGCAATTCGCTGACGAGGTTGAACGGCAGCTTCACGCCGGAGTAGGTGACAAAGAACCGGGGCGCTCCCCGGCTCTCGTTGTTTGCCGAACTCATTGCATCAGGCGCGCAATAGCGCTTTGGCGAGCCGTTCGGAAAGCTGGTCGGCGGTGAACTGCGGATCGTTGGGCGGATACATCTCGTCTTCGATGAAATTGAAGCCATTCTCTTGTGCCAGTGCGAGCAACTCGCGCACTTTTTGGCAGGCGATAAGTTTTTCTTTCAGTGCTGCGTCGGCTCTCGCCTTGTCGGCGAAAGCCTTGATGTCTTTGATTGCCATATTTGTCTCGTATTATTTTGGAGTAAACAAAACATCGGGACGGGTTCGTCCCGACATTGTCGGTTGAAATGTCGTTTTTTCAGCCTTGCGTAACAAACAGCAAATTGCATGCCTGATGCGGGAGCGCCGACGTCTCGTCGGTGCTCCTATGCACGAACAGAATTTAACCCGGATAGTTCATTAGAGCAGAACCCGTTCCTTCCCCCTTGCAGGGGGAAGGCTAGGATGGGGGTAGAGTCGATGAACTCCGGCAACTCTACCCCCTCCCTAACCCTCCCCCTGCAAGGGGGAGGGGATGTTGCGGTGTCTAATGGACAATCCCGGTTTAAATCTGTCTCACCTTGATGTTCAAAGTCTGAATCCGATACGCGATCTGCCTGGGCGTCATGTCGAGCAACCTTGCCGCCTTGGCCTGCACCCACCCTGCCTGTTCCAGCGCGGCGATGACTTTCTCGCGTTCGTCGAGGTTGGGGTCGTCGAGGTCCAGTTCCTGTATCGCGCCGCGGCTGGTCGAGATCTTTTCGTCGATGCCGGTGAGCAGGATGGCGTCGCGGTCGATGGTGTTGCCCTCGGTCATCACCGAGGCGCGCTCCAGGCAGTTCTCCAGCTCGCGCACGTTGCCCGGCCAGTCGTGGTGCATGAGTATGCGCAGCGCGGCATCGGTGAGGCTGAGCTGGCGGCCCTGATTGCGTGCTGACCTTCTCCACCAGGAAACGCGCGATCTCGGGGATGTCTTCCATGCGATCGCGCAGCGGCGGCAGGTACAAGCGGCATCACGTTGAGGCGGTAGTACAAGTCTTCGCGGAAGCGGCCTTTCTCCACCTCGGCTTCGAGGTCGCGGTGCGTCGCGGCGACCACGCGCACATCGACCTTGATCGTCGTGGTGCCGCCGACGCGCTCCAGCTCGCCTTCCTGCAGCACGCGCAGCAGCTTGGCCTGGAACGAGGCGGAGATCTCGCCGATCTCGTCGAGGAACACCGTGCCGCCTTCGGCCTGTTCGAAGCGTCCCTTGCGTTGCGCCACCGCGCCGGTGAAGGCGCCTTTCTCGTGGCCGAACAGCTCGCTTTCCAGCAGCGTCTCCGGCAGGGCTGCGCAGTTGAGCTTGACGAAGCTGCCGCGCGCGCGCGGCGAGTTGTAGTGGATGGCGTTGGCGATGAGTTCCTTGCCGGTGCCGGTCTCGCCGCGGATGAGCACGGTGGTGTTCCATTTTGCCACCAGCCGCACTTGTTCGAAGATGCGACGCATCGGCTGGGTGTGGCCGATGATGTTGTCGAAACCGTATTGTCCGCGCACGGTGCGGCGCAGCACGTCGCGCTCCTCGGCGATCTCCATCTTCTCCTGCGCCACTTCCTGCGACAGGCGCACGCTCTGGCCGATCAGGTTGGCGACCATCTCGAGGAAGCGCTGGTATTCGTCGAGCGCCTTGTTGATGGAAGGGGCGGGCTGCGCGGCCAGCACGCCGACTACTTTCTTGCCGATGCGGATCGGCACGCCGACGAAAGCGCCCTGCGGGTTGTAGATGCCGAGACGCGAAAGGAAGCGCGGCTCGTCCATGATGCATTCGACCACGATGCTGTTGCCGGTCTTGAGGATGGTGCCGACCACGCCCTCGCCGGGCAGGTAGCTGACTTCCTCGGTGACGGTGTCGGACACGCCGTACACCAGAGACACTTGCAGCTCGCCGCTGGCGGCATCGATCAGACTGACCATGCCGCGCTCCAGCGCCATGCCCTCGTGCAGCGCATTCAACACGCCGTCCAGCGTCTGCTTGAAGTTGAGCGAGTGCGACAGCACGCGGCTCACCTGATACAGCGTCTCCAGTTCGGAGTGGAGCAGATCGAGTTCGGTGCGCGGATCAAGCATGGTCGCCTCCCGATCGCATAGGGAAGTTGCACGCGCACGCGGCAGCCGGTGTGCAGGGACGGATCGATGTCGATGGTGCCGCCGTGACGGATCACCACTTCCTGCGCCATGGCCAGGCCGAGGCCGAGGTGCTGCCGCGCCGCGCCCTTGGTGGTGAAGAAGGGCTGGAACACCTTGTAGCGCAACTCGTCGGCGATGCCCGGCCCGCTGTCTTCCACGGTGATCTCGATGTGGTCCGCGCGCGAGGCGCAGCTCAGGCGCAGTTCGCGCGCGCCGCCGCGGCGCTCGTTCATCGCCTCGATGGCGTTGCTGACCAGTTGCTTGAACAGGTTGGTCAGCTGCGCCGGATGGCCGCTGATGGTCGCCGCCTCATTCGACGGCTGCCACTCCACCACCACGCCCGTCGCGAGCAGGCTGGCGGTGGCGAGCTTGAGCACATCGACCAGCACTTCGTTGATGTCGACCGGTTGCATCGCTTCGCTGCTCTGCGCCGGGATGCAGGCGCGCAAAGTCTCCAGCGCTTCGCGGCTCTTCTGCATGGCTTCTTCCAGCGCGCTGGCGGCGGGCAGGTCGGTGCCGCTGTCGCGGCGGCGTTCCATCATGGTGGCCACGGCGCTCAGCATGTTGAGCGGTCCTTCCAGTTGATAGACCGCGCCGGCCAGCGTCTCGCGCAGGCCCTGGATGCGTTCCTGTTCGGACAGCAGCGCGCGCAGACTGTTGATGCGCAAGGCCTCCTGCTGGCGCTTGATCTCGCTGATGTCCTGGATGGTGAGCAGCAGATAGTGGCGGCGCAGCGGTTCGTAGAACGCATCCGCACCGACATCGTGTTCCTCGAACCACGATATCGCGCAGGAGAACCAGCGGACGCTGTGGTTGGGCAGTTCGATGGAGACTTCGCGCGCGGCGATGTTGCGGTGCTTGTCATAGGCCTTGCCGAAGGCATCGCCCATCTGTTCGCGCAAGGCGGCGAGCAGCTTCAGCGCCGGTTCCTTGCCGAGGTCGCCGATGAGTTTCTTGTATTCCTGATTGTCCAGAACCACGCGTTCCTTGTCGTCGAGCAGCACGATGGCGACCTGCGCCGCATCCACCACCGATTCGATCAGCGTCTTCTGGTTCTGCACCTGGCGTTCGAGGCGGTGTACCTCGGTCACGTCGCGGTGCATGCCGAGGTAATGCGTGGTGTCGCCGTCCTCGCTCACCACCGGCGTGATGGTGACGTCGGCCAGATAGCGGCTGCCGTCGCGGCGCTTGTTCACCAGCAGGCCGTTCCACGGACGCTGGCGCTGGATCTGCGCCCACAGCGTCTCGTACACCAGCTTGGGCGTGACGCGGTAGGAGAGGATGGATTCGTTGTGGCCGACGACCTCGTCCTGCCCGTAGCCGGTGATGCGCTGGAAGGCGCCGTTGGCATACAGGATGTTGGCGCGCGCATCGGTGATGGAGATGGCCAGCGCGGCTTGCTCCACCGCCTTGCGGAAGAGATGCATCGGCACTTCGCCAGCGGCGGCGGTCGCGGTCGGTGCGGCGGGTTGCTTGGACATGAAAGCTCCGGTGGATAGGATGACGCCCCTGAGTTCAGCAATAACCATGCCTGTGATTTTACTGTTGCGTCATTGCAAAGCCGCTTCTTGTCGCATTTGCTACATCGGCGCACACCCCGACCCGACAACGACAAAGGTTTTCTGCACCGCACTGGTGCGCTCACCTGTCAAACGCCTGATTCCGTGCGTTCTGCTTCGGTGCGCATGCGCTGGCACGCCGCTTGCAAACGAGAGGGCAGGAGATCGTTATATATGAGCGAATATTTATTGTTGTTACTCGGCACGGCGCTGGTGAACAACGTGGTGCTGGTGAAGTTCCTCGGGCTGTGTCCTTTCATGGGCGTGTCCAAGAAGATGGACGGCGCGCTCGGCATGGGCATGGCCACCACCTTCGTGCTGACGCTGGCGACCGCCGCGACCTGGATGCTGGAGCACTGGCTGCTGATGCCGCTGGGTATCCAGTACCTGCGCATCCTCGCCTTCATCCTCACCATCGCCGCCGTGGTGCAGTTCACCGAGATGCTCATCCGCAAATTCAGTCCGGCGCTGTACCAGGTGCTGGGCATCTACCTGCCGCTCATCACCACCAACTGCGCGGTGCTCGGCATCGCGCTGCTCAACGTGCAGGAGAAGAGCGACTTCGTGCATAGCCTGATGTACGGCTTCGGTTCCGCGCTCGGCTTCACGCTGGTGATGCTGCTGTTCACTGGGCTGCGCGTGCGCCTGGCGCTGGCGCAGGTGCCGAACGCTTTCAGCGGCGCGCCCATCGGCTTCATCACCGCCAGCTTGCTGGCGCTGGCGTTCATGGGGTTTGCGGGGTTGGCTTGACTGATAAATGCATAGGTCCACGAAAAACACGAAAAGCACGAAATGTATGGATCTGAGAGCTTAAGGAGATATTTTTGTTCGTGACTTTCGTGTTTTTCGTGGAAGAAATGTTTTTGATTTGGAGATAGGAATGCTCATTGCCGCCGTCGTCAGTCTGACCATATTGGGAACCGTCTTCGGATTGTTGCTCGGTGTCGCCGCGCGCTATCTGAAGGTCGAAGGCAACCCGCTGGTCGCCGAGATCGAGCAACTGCTGCCCGGTTCGCAATGCGGGCAGTGCGGCTTTCCCGGCTGCACCGGCGCGGCGCAGGCGCTGGCCGACGGCAGCGCGCCCGTCAACCTGTGCCCGCCCGGCGGACGCGCGGTGGTGCAGGCGCTGGCCGCCAAGCTGGGTATCGAGGCCGATCTTTCCGGTGTGGAAGAGAAAGGGCCGATGATCGCCGAGATCAAGGAAGAGATCTGCATCGGCTGCACGCGCTGCTTCAAGGTCTGTCCCACCGACGCCATCATGGGCGCGGCGCAAGCAGATCCATGTGGTGTTCCGCGAAGCCTGCACCGCCTGCGGCAAATGCGAGGCAGTGTGCCCGACCGAATCGGTGAAGCTGCAGCCCGTGCCGGTGACGCTGCAATCCTGGTACTGGAACAAACCGCAGGGAGGCGACAGCATGAAACTGTTCGATCTGAGAGGCGGCGTTCATCCCGAAGGCGCAAAGAACCTGTCGGCCGAGCGCCACATCCGCGTGCTGCCCTTGCCGAAGAAACTGTACGTGCCGCTTGCAGCAGCACATCGGCGCGCCCGCCACGCCCGTGGTGAACGTCGGCGACAAGGTGCTGAAGGGCCAGCTCATCGCCACCGCGCAGGGCGCGGTCTCGTCGCCGTCCATGCGCCGACCTCCGGCACCATCGTCGCACTCGGCGACCATGTCGCGCCGCATCCTTCCGGATTGCCGGTGCCCACGATCACCATCGCGAGCGATGGCGAAGACAAGTGGGGCATGGCGAAAGTCGTGGACGATCCGCTCGCGCTGACGCCGGAAGAGATCGCCGCACAGCGTTGCCGCGGCGGGCATCGTCGGCCTCGGCGGCGCGACCTTCCCCTCGGCGTTGAAACTCAATCTCAGCCGCAGCAGCGGCGTGCAGACGCTGATCATGAACGGCGGCGAGTGCGAACCCTATCTCACCTGCGACGACCGCATCATGCGCGAACGCGCCGCCGAGATCGTCGAAGGCATCCGCCTCATCGCGCATGCCGTTGCCGCCAAAGAGATACTGGTCGGCATCGAGGACAACAAGCCCGAAGCCATCGCGGCCATGCAGGCCGCAGCGCAGGGCACGACGGTCAACGTCGTCGCCATGCCGAGCATGTACCCGATGGGCTCGGAGAAACAGATCATCCAGGTGCTCACCGGCAAGGAGATCCCCGCGGGCGGACGTCCCGCCGACATCGGCGTGCTGGTGCACAACGTCGCCACCGCCTTCGCCGTGCAACAGGCGATCCGCTACGGCAAGCCGCTGATCTCGCGCATCGTCACCATCAGCGGCGGCGCGATCAAGACTGCATGCAACGTGGAAGCACTGATCGGCACGCCGGTGCAGGAGCTGATCGACTACGCCGACGGTTACATGCGCAACCCGCCGCGCGCCTGGTGCTGGGCGGCCCGATGATGGGACAGCAGTTCATCAATACCAATGTGCCGGTGGTGAAGGGAACCAGCGGCGTGCTCGCGCTGACGTCGGCCGAGATCGGTCAGGCCGAGGCTTCGCCGTGCATCCGCTGTTCGACCTGCGTGCGCGCCTGCCCGGTCGGTCTGCTGCCGCTGGAGATGGCCGCACATATCCGCTCCGCCGATCTGACCGGCGCGGTCGCGCTGGGACTCAAGGATTGCATCGCCTGCGGTTCCTGTTCCTATGTGTGTCCGGCGCATATCCCGCTGGTGCATTACTTCAACTACGCCAAGGGCGACCTTGCCGCGCAGGAGCGCAGCAAGCTCAAGCAGGAAGCGACCAAGAAACTGGCCGACGCGCGCAACGAACGTCTGGCCCGCATCGAGCGCGAACGTGCCGAAGCGGCGGCGAAACGCAAAGCGGCGCGCGAAGCGAAAGAGCGTGCTGCGAAAGAAGCGGCGGCAAAAGCTGCAGAGGAGGCGGTATGAATAACATCAATATTCAAACCCGTCATTCCGGCGTAGGCCGGAATCCAGTTGATTCAAAGATTCCCTGCGTAGCAGGTCAACATGGTGCTTGTCCGCTGCGCGGGATATCTTATTTTTGCTGGATTCCGGCCTGCGCCGGAATGACGGAGCTATCGAGCGTGCAAAGGAATAGAACATGAACCCCATCGCCCATTCCCCCCACGCCCACGCGCCCGTCTCCATCGCCAAAGTGATGGCCACCGTGCTGCTCGCGCTCACGCCCGCCACGCTGTTCGGTTTCTGGCTGTACGGCTGGCCCGCGGTCAACCTGTGGGCGGTGGCGCTCATCGCGGCCATCGTCGGCGAGGCCTTCGTCGTGCGCATGCAGGGACGCAAGTGTGCGCCCGGTCATCATGGACGGTTCCGGGATCTTGACTGCCTGGCTGCTGGCCCTGTCGCTGCCGCCGTATGCGCCCTGGTGGATCGCGGTGCTGGGCAGCTCTGTTCGCGGTCATCATCGGCAAGCAGGTGTTCGGCGGGCTGGGGCAGAACGTGTTCAACCCGGCGATGGCCGCGCGCGTGATGCTGCTGATCTCCTTCCCGCTGGAGATGACCACCTGGGTCGCGCCTTCGCAAGCCCCCGGTCTGCTGGAAAGTTTGCGCATCACCTTCTTCAGCCAGCCCATCGACGGCATGGCCAGCGCTTCGCTGCTCGGTCACGTGAAGACCGAATTCACGCGCGGCATCGGCCTCGATCAGGCGCTCACCGGTTATTACGCGCCGATGGACATGTTGTGGGGCAGCCGTGCGGGCAGCCTCGGCGAGACGGCGGCGGTGCTGCTGCTCATCGGCGGCCTGTTCCTCATCGCGCGCCGCATCATCACCTGGCATGCGCCGTTCGCCATGCTGCTCGGCGTGGCGGTTCCCGCGCTGCTGTTCAACATCATCGACGCCAACCATTACGCGGGGCCGATGGTGCACCTGCTCTCCGGCGGCCTGATGCTGGGCGCGTTCTTCATCATCACCGATCCGGTGACGTCGCCCAACACGGCGCTGGGGCAATTCATCTTCGGTCTGTCCTGCGGTTTGCTCACCTGGATCATCCGCACTTGGGGCGGCTATCCGGAAGGTGTGGCGTTCGCGGTGCTGTTGATGAACGCGGCCACGCCGATCATCGACCAATACGTCAAACCGCGCATCTACGGTCGCGACCGCAAGGGCGCGGCGTTGCCGGCGAACAAGGGGTAACGAAATGAATCTCGAAGAACTACGCGGCAAGCTGAGTTATCAGGGCATGTTGCTCGGCGGCGTGGCGCTGCTGACCAGCGCGGCGCTGGCCTTCGCCTCGCGCGCCACCGAAGCGGACATCAAGGCGGCGGAAGCGGCCGACCTCAAGCAGTCGCTGGCGCAGGTGTTGCCGGGCGAATTCGAGAATGATCTGCTCAAGGACACCGTCACGCTGCCGGGAAAGAACGGCGATGTGCTGGTCTATCGCGGCCGCCGTGCGGGCAAGGTGGAGGCGGTGGTGTATCGCGTCATCGGCAACGGTTACGCGGGCAACATCGTGTGCGTGATGGGCGTGTCGCGCGAGGGCAAGATCCTCGGCGTGCGCGTCATCAGCCACAAGGAGACACCCGGGCTGGGCGACAAGATCGAACCGGCCAAGGCGAAATGGATCTTCGATTTCGACGGCAAGTTCCTGGGCGATCCGCCCGCCGACAAATGGGCGGTGAAGAAGGACGGCGGCGTGTTCGACCAGTTCGCCGGCGCCACCATCACCCCGCGCGGCGTGGTGAACGCGGTGAAGGGCGGGCTGGAGTTCTTTGAGGGCAACAAGGGTGCATTGCTCGATGAAGTCGGAGGTTCGAAATGAAACAATATCTGATTGTCCACGAAATACACGAAAGGACACGAACAAAAGCAACTTCAGGTGTTGAGTCACACGTATACGGTGTTGCCAGTTCTTCAACCAGTGCACTTGGTTCTTTTCGTGCTTTTCGTGTCTTTCGTGGACTGAATGGGGTTTTGAAATGAACGACAAATACGCGCGCATCACCCGCGAAGGCCTGTGGAACAACAACGTCGTGTTCGCGCAGATGCTGGCGCTGTGCCCGACGCTGGCGGTGACCAGTTCCGCCACCAACGGCCTCGGCATGGGGCTGGCGACTACGGCCGTGCTGGTGGTTTCCAACATGCATCATCTCCAGCGTGCGCCAGTTCGTCAGCGCCGAAGTGCGCATCCCGGTTTACATCGTGCTTATCGCCACGCTGGTGACTTTGCTCGACATGAGCCTGAACGCCTGGGTGCATGAGCTGTACAAGGTGCTCGGCCTGTTCATCGCGCTGATCGTGGTGAACTGCGCCATCCTCGGCCGCGCCGAGGCCTTTGCTTCTAAAAACGGTATCGCGGACTCTGCGCTGGACGGCTTGATGATGGGCGTCGGCTTCACCCTCTCGCTGGTTGTGATCGGCGGCGTGCGCGAGATATTCGGCAGCGGCACCCTGTTCGCCAACGCCCACCTGTTGCTGGGCCCGGCGTTCTCCTTCCTGGAGATGACCATCGTGCCGGAATACAAGGGCTTCCTGCTGATGATCCTGCCGCCGGGCGGGTTCATGGTGGTGGGTTTGCTGCTGGCCGCGAAGCGCGTGCTGGATGCGCGGCGTGCGGCGCAAGCAGCGGCCACACCGGAAGCTGCAACTGTGTAGGGTGCAATAAGCGAAGCGCATTGCACCAGAGAAGATAAACATCCGGCGCTGTCTGTGGCTAGTTAGCGTAGGGTGGGCACGCTTTATGTGCCCACGCGAAAACAGTTTGCGGCAACCGCGTGGGCACACAAAACGTGCCCACCCTACATGAGCATTTTTTGGAGTGATAAACATGCAAATCGGCGTCGCCTATTCCGAACCCGCGCAGCAACTCTGGTTGCGCATCGAAGTGCCGGACGAGACCACCGTGCAGGCGGCCATCGAACAGTCCGGCATCCTGAAGAAGTTCCAGCACATCGACCTGGCCGAATACAAGGTCGGCATCTTCGGCAAGCCGGCCGAGCTGGATGCGCTGCTCAAGCCGGGCGACCGCGTGGAGATATACCGCGCCATCACCGCCGATCCGGCCACCGTGCCGCGTCGCGTCATCGCGGGCGAGGATGACGAGGATTAATAGGTACTATTAAAAAAGCCGCGCCCAGCCGGATTCCCTCGTTGCACGAAGGATTCTTTGCTAGCATGCGCGCTGCATGCGGCACGTAAGGGTTACCCGTAGCCGCGAAAGTCACTCAACTATTGGATAAGAACGAAATGGAATCCTCCGCTTCTCTGGAACTCGCAAAACACACCCTCCTGGTAATCGGCATCATCCTCGGCATCGGCACCTTCTCGGGATTGTTGGCGCGCATGGCGCGCGTGCCCGACGTGGTGGTGTTTCTGCTGATCGGTATGCTGATCGGCCCCGGCATGCTGGGGCTGGTCGACATCAAGGCCGATTCGACCATCAACCAGTTGATCCTGATCTTCGGCTCCAGCTACATCCTGTTCGACGGCGGCGCCTCGATCAAGCTCAAAGTGTTGAAAGAGGTGTGGATCACGCTCGTCATCATCGCCACCGTCGGTGTGTTGATCACCGCCTTCATCACCGGTGCGGCTGCCTACTACTTCCTTGGCTTGCCCTTCATCGTCGCGCTGCTGCTGGGCACGGTGGTCGCTTCTACCGATCCCGCCACGCTGGTGCCGGTGTTCAAGCAGATCAAGATCAAGGACCGCGTGGCGCAGACCGTGATGAGCGAATCCGCTTTCAACGACGCGATGGGCGCCATCCTGACCTTCGTCGTGCTGAGCGTGGCGATGGGCGCGGGCGAGTTCTCCGTCGGCGACGCGCTGGTAGAACTGCTCAAGGAATCGTTCATCGGTATCCTGATCGGCGGTGTGCTCGGTTATCTGGCCGCCGTGCTGATCTCGCACGAGAAGTTCGGATTCCTGCTCGAATACGCCCCGGTCGTCACCCTGATGGCCGTGATCGGCGCCTACATGGGCGCGGACGGCGCACACGCCAGCGGCTTCATGGCCGTGTTCGTGTTCGGCGTCATGCTGGGCAACGCCGAATCGCTGGGCTTCAAGCGCAGCAAGGAAGAGAACCACGAGCTGGAAGACTTCATCCTGACCACCGCATTGATCATGCGCATGTTCATCTTCATCCTGCTCGGCACGCAGGTGGACTTCGCGCTGATGAACCAGTACCTGTGGGCGGGCGTCGGCGTGGTGGTCGTCTTCATGCTGGTGGCACGTCCGGTCACCGTGTTCCTGTGCGCGCTGCCGGACCGCCGCGCCAAGTGGTCCTTCAAGGAAATGCTGTTCATGTGCTGGACGCGCGAGACCGGCGTCATCCCCGGCGCACTGGCCGGCATTCTGGTCGGCATGAAAGCGCCAGGCGCGGAGATCATCGCCTCGGTCACCTTCATCGCCATCCTGATGACCATCCTGATCCAGGCCACCACCACCAAGTGGCTGGCCAGGAAGCTTGACCTGCTGGTCGAAGAATAAGTATGTAGGGTGCAATAAGCGAAGCGCATTGCACCGGATGTTTGGTTGTCATGCATGCGGCGCAATGCCCGTTGGTTATTGCGCCCTACAGAAGAATTTTCGATGAGCGTGTGGGCACAAACAACGTGCCCACCCTGCGGCTGATTCAACTCTTTTTCAGATGCATCACCAGCGCACTGTCCATCATGGCCAGATGCGTATCGAACCACTCCGGCAATCCTTCTTTCACATAGGCACGCACCAACGGCAAGTGGCCGCGCTTGAGGCTGCGGTTGAGCTGCAGCAGTTCGCCCAGCACGCGGTGGTGTTCGCTTTCATGCTCGGGCAGGCCGCGATACTTCGAGGCGCGCATCAGCTCGCCTTCGCGCGTGAAGTGCCTGCGCGTGTGGTCGATCAGCGCCTGGAACAGGGCGGGGAAGGCGGCATTGTCCGCCGCGATGAGCGCGGCCACCTGCTCGATGAACTCACGGTGGGTGGCGTCCATCTCCGCCATGTCCAGCGTATGGCGCCCTTCATCAAAGACAGGTTGTTTATCGCGTAGCGATTCGTTCGCTCCCTCGCCCGCGTGCGGGAGAGGGTTGGGGAGAGGGGCATCGGGATGCCTGGTCATGCCGCAGCCAGGCTGCCATTCCAGCTCTGTGCCGCAGTGAGGAAATCCGCCACATCCGCATTCACGATCTCGACATTCAGCCGCTCCAGATAACGCTTCTCCTTGTCGGTCGGATGCGGGATCAGCGCCCAGCCTGCCGGCTTGTCCGCGCCGAAGATGACATCGGAGAACACCATGCGGTCGGTGTCGCGGTTCAGGCGCAGTCCGAGCAGCAGGTAGCGCTTGTTCTGGCGCATACGCTTGACGAAGGAGGGGATGGCGAAGCCGCCCATCAGCTCGGTGATGTAATCGACGAAGTCGGCATCCGAGGCGATGTAGTTCGATTCCGGCAGCGGCGTGCCCAGCGGCTTGAACAGCACGGGCAGGCTGCTATCCACCGCCTCCTGCTCGATGGCGGAATAGCTGCTGCCGTCGTACTGGAACAGGCGAAAACGGAAGCCGGTGCCCGCCATGCGCGCGATGCCGACGATCAGCGTGTGCGGCGTGGCCGCATATTGTTTCTGCAACTGCGTGTCGCGGTTGCAGTCGATGATGTAGGGCAGCTTCTGCTGCGCCAGCCAGGCATGCAGCGCGGAAGTGCTCCACTGCGTGTCGCGGTAGGTCGCATCGAGGAATTTGTTCACCGCCGAGCGGCCGCGCTTCAGCTCCACATTCATCGCCGCGCGCGGGAACTCGTACATCAGCTTGGGCGCCATCGGCTGGCCGTTGTTCATGGCGATGATCAGGCTGTCGCTGTCGGCCGGGATGGCGCGGCCCGTGGCCGGATCGATCACGCCGTTCAAGGCGCCTGCGCCGAGATAGGGGACGACCGTGCCGTCGGACAGGCCGGAAAAGATGGTGTCGAATGCGGTGCTCATGCGGATGGCTCCTCGTGGTGGTGACACGGGATACATTCGCAAGAACCGCGCCAGAGCCTGCATCCAGCAACGGCGCGGGTTACGGAGGAGTGAGGCTTGGAGGGAATGCGACAAAACCCAAAACCCTGTCGCACAAGGGTGCGGGGGTAGGGCGGATTAAACTGCGCGCGAATCCGAGATGTCGTAAGCCGTGAACTTCCGCTCCAGCAAACCGCAACTCCGTGCAGCGTTGCGCCAAGGCTCGATGTGCGGTGCTTGAAGATGTTTGGCGAGGCTGGCGTGGTCGGGCCACAGCTCCGAGAAACGGATCAGGCCGGGATCGAAAGGATCTTCCGCCACGTCATAGGCGATACATCCGTCTGTCCGGCAGGTGGTCTCGACCAATGTTTTCAGGTGTGGACGCACCTCCGGCATTCGCTCAGGCGGGAATCTGAGAATTCCAAAAACGGCTACGGTTGCTTGCATTGAAATACCTCACTTGGGGGGCGGTAGGGCGCAATAACCGAAGGGCATTGCGCCGCATGAGAACATCCGGTGCAATGCGCTACGCTTATTGCACCCTACTTGGCTGACCTTTTATTGCCACGAGCTCTATTTCGATGCTGTCCCCTTGTTATCGCACGGCGTTCCCTGCAACGAGAGGTGAGGCATCCGGCGTCGACCTAGTCCATTAAGAACGCTTCCCTGACCATCGCCGCAGCCGAACCCATGCTGGGAAACATGGATAGTGCGTTGATCCCAAAGCCATCTAGTTGTTTTCGTATCAATGACTTCTTGTTCGCCGGAACGATGAATTTTTCAACCCGGCCTTCATCTGGAATCGACAGCAAGTTCAGTGGCTCAATCGACGTTTGCTCTGGCCCTAGGGCATATACGAGGAACATGCTCTCCTGAGCAACAATCCTGTCATTAAGATGCGATGGGCGATGGAAATATGGATGTTGCGCGTTCAAGTCCGGAAACTCTTCGGTCCATTCGACCCTGAAGGAATCCCAACTCCACACTACCCCATCATTCGTATCTCTTTTGTCTTCAACGGCGAAATAGAGCGCCTTAAGCGGATTCGACGTCCAGTCCAACAGTCTCGTCGGTAAGCCGTGGTGCTGGGCATGAAGTACCCATTCGCTATGACTTGTAGGGAGTTTAGCTAAGTAGGGTGATGAAAGGCGTCTAAATTCGGAAAGGATCATCTCCTCAAATTCACGCAAGATATCAAACCCGCCCATTCCCACTCTCCCAATTGAAGGGATCAAAGGCCAATCTTGGGACTGGCCGCGATAGAAAAAGGACCGTCCATTCCGTTCTATGAGCTTAACGAACTGGGATACGGATTGGACTGTAAAGATCAATTCTGAAGTCATGAGTAGAAATGCCTAACAAAAGTAGCCATCGCCAATGGTGTGAAACCCATGAGACTAAGGTGTAAGACTTGAAGCATATCGGCAATTATTCCCGCGCTTGTATGGCAATTCGGGGTCAGCATCACAATACTCAATCAAGCCACCCGCGCACGCTGCGCATGCAACTTGATCCCCAGCGCATTCGTCACTTTCAGGATGGTTGCAAAGCTGGGGTTGCCTTCACCCGATAGCGCTTTGTACAGGCTTTCGCGTCCCAGCCCGGTTTCCTTGGCGAGTTGTGTCATGCCTTTTGCTCGGGCGATGTTGCCGAGCGCTTTGGCGATGAAGGCGGCGTTGTCGCCAGCTTCTTCGAGGCAGGCTTCGAGGTAGAGCGCCATGTCCTCATCGGTCTTCAGATGCTCAGCGCTGTCCCATTTTTTCAGTTTGATCCTGGTCACGATTGCCTCCTAAATCTGCCGTGCGATTTCAAGCGCGGTCTTGATGTCTTTTGTCTGGGTGGATTTGTCGCCGCCTGCCAGCAGGATGACGATCTCCATTCCCCGTTGCATGAAATAGATGCGAAAGCCGGGTCCATAGTGGATGCGCATTTCGGAAACGCCTTCACCTACCGGTTTGCAGTCGCCGAAGTTTCCTTCCTCCGCACGGTCGATGCGCACCTGGATGCGGCGCGCGGCTTGCTGGTCTTTCAGGCCTGCGAACCATGCGTCGAAGACTGCCGTGGTCAGGATGGACTTCATGCGCGCAGTGTATTCGTTGGGATACAGCAAGTCAATCCAGCTTGCCGGTGCAGGCGATAGAGGTGGCTGCAGTGCATGTGGCCTGAACTTCGGAAAGATCAATACGCAGCAATACTAACCTCATACACCCCCCCAATCACGGTGTACTCATCCTCCCCCTGCAACATCCCCGGCAGCAATCTCGTATAGCAGAACACTTTCGATAGCGGCACTTGCGCGCTGAGCAGGTAGTCGCCGAACTCGTCGGCGCGTTCGCGGTTGGCGGTGAATGAGCTGAGGTTGTTGAAGAGGACAACGCGGTGTCTGCTATCCAGCGTTGCCAGCGTCTCGTGCTCGTCCACGCGGTTCACGCCGCGATAGAGGGTGAGGTGGGTCTGGTCGGGATACAGTCGTGCGAGTTCGTATTGGCAGTAGGTGTAGAGCAGGTCGAACTGCGATTCCAGCGCGTTGGTTCCATACAGCGCTGTCGCACGCATCTCCAGGTAGCGGCGGTAGGCTTCGCCCGAGAGGTCGCGTATCTGGCCTCCGTGGTGTCTGGGCAGCAGGCCGAAGCGCGATTCCACCCAGCCTTTCAATGCCGCGCCTTCGCGGCCGTCCGCGTCGAAGCTCCAGCCGCGCACCATGCGCAGGTAGTCGGCCTTTTGTCGCTTGTGTATCGCCTGCGCGGTGTAGCCAGCTTGTTCCGGTTCGTCGAGATAGAACGAGGCGTTCATGTGCATGGTGAAGGCGTCGGCTCTTTCCTTGGCGTCGTCGATCTTGTCGAGCAGTGCGAACAGGCCGCGGTGGAATTGCGCGACGCCGTCGAGTTCGAGGGCGACGGGGGAGCGCTGGAAGGTGAGGCCGCCGAGGATGTCGGCGGGAAGGTTGCAGCGGTTGATCGGCAGGCGCGCGCTGCGCGGCAACGCGATAGTCAATGTAGGTACTGCTACAAAGGCCTCGTTCTTGTTGGGTTCCACATCCGCCAAGGCGTTTTGCGCTGAATCACTTTTCTTATGCATTTCAGGCGGTTGGGTGTTTGTTGGAGGGGTGGCACGGAGCTTGCGAAGTATTGGGTGCGAGCGACAGTTTTCAATCGCGACTTAAATTTTGCAACTCTCAAGGAGACTAACATGGCACTGCGTCAATGCGCAATTTACGGGAAGGGTGGTATCGGCAAGTCCACCACGACCCAAAACCTGGTAGCGGCTCTTGCTGAAATGGGCAAGAAAGTAATGATCGTCGGTTGCGACCCCAAGGCCGACTCTACCCGTTTGATTCTGCACTCGAAGGCTCAGAACTCCGTGATGGAGCTGGCTGCTGAAGCCGGTTCCGTGGAAGACCTGGAACTCGAAGACGTGTTGTCGGTTGGTTACGGCGGCATCAAGTGCGTCGAGTCTGGTGGTCCTGAGCCTGGTGTGGGTTGCGCCGGTCGCGGCGTTATCACCGCCATCAACTTCCTCGAAGAAGAAGGCGCGTATGACGATGCACTCGACTTCGTGTTCTATGACGTGCTGGGCGACGTGGTGTGCGGCGGTTTCGCGATGCCGATTCGCGAAAACAAGGCGCAGGAAATTTACATCGTCTGCTCCGGCGAAATGATGGCGATGTATGCCGCCAACAACATTGCCAAGGGCATCGTGAAGTATGCGAACTCGGGTGGCGTGCGTCTGGCTGGTCTGATCTGCAACAGCCGCAATACCGACCGCGAAGATGAACTCATCATGGCGCTGGCCGCTCAACTCGGCACGCAGATGATCCACTTCATCCCGCGCGCCAACGCGGTGCAGCACGCTGAAATCCGTCGTATGACCGTGATCGAATACGATCCGACGCACAAGCAAGCTGATGAGTATCGTCAACTGGCGAAGAAGATCGTGGAGAACAAGAAGTTCGTGATCCCGACTCCGATCACCATGGACGAGCTGGAAGCACTGCTGATGGAATTCGGCATCATGGAAGCAGAAGACGAATCCATCATCGGCAAGACAGCTGCAGCAGCCTGATAGATGTAGGTCGGGTGTAGGTCGGGATTTATCCCGACTTGCAGAAACCAGTCGGGATGAATCCCGACCTGCAAAATCCACGATCCAACCCTGACAGACTCCACAGATTGGTGGGTCGATTAAGGAGAATGAAATGACAGCACTAACACGCGAAGAAGCCGCAGCCCTCATTCAAGAGGTGCTTGAGGTCTATCCGGAGAAAGCACGCAAAGACCGCGAGAAACACCTCGCCGTCAACGATCAATCCATCGAACAGTCCAAGAAGTGCATCACCTCCAACCGCAAATCGTTGCCGGGTGTGATGACCATTCGCGGCTGCGCCTACGCCGGTTCCAAGGGCGTGGTGTGGGGCCCGATCAAGGACATGATCCACATTTCCCACGGCCCGGTCGGCTGCGGCCAGTATTCCCGCGCCGGTCGCCGTAACTACTACGTCGGCACCACCGGCGTGAACGCCTTCGGCACCATGAACTTCACTTCCGATTTCCAGGAAAAAGACATCGTGTTCGGCGGCGACAAGAAACTCGCCAAACTGATCGGCGAGATCGAACAACTGTTCCCCTTGCACAAAGGTATCTCGGTGCAGTCCGAGTGCCCGATCGGTCTGATCGGTGACGACATCGAAGCGGTGTCCAAGAAATCGGCCAAAGAAATCGGCAAGCCGGTTATCCCCGTGCGCTGCGAAGGTTTCCGTGGTGTGTCGCAATCGCTGGGTCACCACATCGCCAACGACGCGATCCGTGACTGGGTGTTGAGCAACCGCGACGAGAAGGCATTCGAGTCCACTCCGTACGACGTGACCATCATCGGCGACTACAACATCGGCGGCGACGCATGGGCAACCCGCACCATCCTCGAAGACATGGGGCTGCGCGTGATCGCCCAATGGTCCGGCGACGGTACGCTGGCTGAAATGGAGAACACCCCCAAGGCCAAGCTGAACCTGTTGCACTGCTACCGTTCGATGAACTACATCAGCCGCCACATGGAAGAGAAGTACGGCATTCCTTACATGGAATACAACTTCTTCGGCCCGACCAAGATCGAAGCCTCCATCCGCGAGATCGCCGGTTTCTTCGACGACAAGATCAAAGCGAATGCAGAAAAGGTCATCGAGAAGTACAAGCCGATGATGCAAGCCGTCATCGACAAGTACAAACCGCGTCTGCAAGGCAAGCGCGTCATGCTGTACGTCGGCGGTCTGCGTCCGCGTCACGTGATCGGTGCCTATGAGGACCTGGGCATGGAAGTGGTCGGTACCGGTTACGAGTTCGGCCACAACGACGACTACGACCGCACCATCAAAGAGATGGGCAACGCCACGCTGCTGTACGACGACGTGACCGGTCTCGAATTCGAAGAGTTCGTGAAGAAGGTCAAGCCCGATCTGGTCGGTTCCGGCATCAAGGAAAAGTTCATCTTCCAGAAGATGGGCATCCCGTTCCGCCAGATGCACTCGTGGGACTATTCCGGCCCGTATCACAGCTATGACGGCTTCGCCATCTTCGCCCGCGATATGGACATGACCCTCAACAACCCGTGCTGGAGCAAGTTGACAGCACCGTGGTTGAAGAAGGACGAGCCGGTCGCCGAGAAGGCTGCTGCGTAAGCACCCCCCCCCTCTACTCCCTCCCCCTTGCAGGGGGAGGGCGGGGGAGAGGGTAGAAACGGTCAGGTTTCACGAGTCTACCCTCTCCCTAACCCTCTCCCTGCAAGGGAGAGGGGATGGAGGAAAGAGTTTTATTGATCAATCTGTGCCGGCATCTGCAAATTGGCAGTGCGGCTAAGGAGACAGAAATGCAAAAAGTCGATGACATCAAACCTTGTTATCCCCTGTTCCGTCAGGACGAATACAAGGATTCGCTGAAGAACAAAAAAGAGAAGTTTGAAGAAGGCCACGATGCGGCCAAGGTGCAAGAGACATTCACCTGGACGACCACGATGGAATATCGTGAACTGAACTTCAAGCGCGAAGCCCTGACCGTTAATCCGGCCAAGGCCTGCCAACCGCTGGGTGCCGTGTTGTGCGCGCTGGGTTTCGAGAAGACCCTGCCATACGTGCACGGTTCGCAAGGTTGCGTGGCTTACTTCCGTACCTACTTCAACCGTCACTTCCGCGAGCCGGTCTCTTGCGTGTCCGACTCCATGACTGAAGACGCAGCCGTGTTCGGCGGTCAGAAGAACATGATCGACGGCCTGGAAAATGCCAAGGCGATGTACAAGCCGGACATGATCGCCGTCTCCACCACCTGCATGGCCGAAGTTATCGGTGACGACCTGAACGCCTTCATCAACAATACCAAGAAGGCCGGCAACATTCCCCAGGAATTTCCGACACCGTACGCGCACACCCCGTCGTTCGTGGGTTCGCACGTCACCGGTTGGGACAATATGTTCGAAGGCATCATCCGTTATTTCACACTGAACTTCATGGATGACAAGACTCCGGGCAAGAACGGCAAGGTCAACATCGTTCCCGGTTTCGAGACTTACCTCGGCAACTACCGTGTGATGCACCGCATGCTGGGCGAGATGGGCGTGGATTACACCCTGTTGAGCGATCCGACCGAAGTGCTGGATACGCCTGCTGACGGCGAGTTCCGCATGTATGCGGGCGGCACGACTCAGGCTGAGGTGAAGGATGCCCCCAACGCCACGACCACTTTCCTGTTGCAACCGATGCAGCTGGAAAAGACCAAGAAGTTTGTCGAGACCACCTGGAAGCACGAAGTGCCGAAGATCAGCATCCCGATGGGCCTGGAGTGGACCGACGAGTTCCTGATGAAGGTCGCCGCCGCCACCGGCAAGGATATCCCTGCATCGTTGGCGAAAGAGCGCGGACGCCTGGTCGACATGATGATGGACAGCCACACCTGGCTGCACGGCAAAAAGATCAGCCTGTACGGCGATCCCGACTTCACGCTGGGCATGACCAAGTTCCTCACCGAACTGGGCATCGAGCCGCTGCACGTGCTGTGCAACAACGGCAGCAAGAAGTGGACGAAGGCGATGGAAAAGATGCTGGCCGAGACTCCCTACGGCAAGAATACCCAGCTGTTCGCGGGCGCCGACCTGTGGCACTTCCGTTCGCTGGTGCTGACCGAGAAGCCCGACTTCATGATCGGCAACAGCTACGCCAAGTTCATCCAGCGCGACACGCTGGCCAAGGGCAAAGAGTTCGAAGTTCCGCTGATCCGTATCGGCTTCCCGATCTTCGACCGTCACCACCTGCATCGTTCGACGACGCTGGGTTACGAAGGCGCAATGCAAGTCCTCACCACATTGGTCAATGCAGTGATGGAGCGTCTGGACGAAGAGACTCGCGGGATGGGGACCACGGACTACAACCACGACCTCGTGCGTTAATGCGGCGATGAGCCTATTGCGCGCACCGATGGCGGCGTTTGGCGGTACTCGGAATCCTCACGTACTACGTGTACGTTCCGGTTCCTCCGCTGACCAGCGACTTGGCTGGCGTTGTTTGACAGCCTAGTCGAATGGCCATGCAAAGCTCCGTCCGCCTTGCCCTCGGTGCGCTCATGACGGCTCCTCATCCGCATTAAGAGCAGCAGGTTACGAAAGGAAGTAGTAATGGCAAACATCATGATCCGTCGCGACAGCAAGGGTAACTATCAGTTCTACCTGCCCAAGCGCGATCTCGAGGACACCATCGTTTCGATGGAGTTCGATACCCAGGAGAAATGGGGCGGAGAGATCAAGCTCAACAACGGTGGGACTTATTACATCGAGCCTCAAGTTGCGCCTGCGCGCCTGCCTTACTCGGTGCGCGCCAGGCGCCTCGATGCGGCGGAATGACCGAAAAGGAGATTAATCATGGCAATGAAGATCAATGCTGACCTGTGCACCGCTTGTGGTGACTGCGAACCGGAATGCCCCACCGCTTCCATCAAGGTGAAGAAGGGCATGTACTCCATCAACGCAAGCGAATGTACCGAGTGCGACGGTGAGTACGACAAGCCGCAATGCGTGAAGATCTGCCCGATCAAGGGTTGCATCACACAGTTGGCTGCGTAAAGAAATTCCGTTCACGGTTCGCCAATCGGGCTGTGAACGGCCCCATTCAGCAGTCCGGAGATGATCATTCATCCGGGCTGCGGCTGTAAACAAGAGGTACCGATATGACTACCACCACCGTCATCACCAAAGACCGCCGCACTGCGCATCGCGCAAGCTGCGCGCGTCCTCGCCGACGTGAATGCGGGTGCCTTTGCGGCCAAGCTGGGGGACACCCTCGGCCTGCCGATCACCGAAGAGAAACTCGCCAAGGTGACCGTGGCCGACCTCAAGCTCATTCTTTCCGGCGAAGAAACGGTCGAGCCGGACGTGGACGGCGCTTCGATCAAGCTCGCGGTGCGCCACCTGTGGGGCCAATCCGCCGAAGCCGAAAACCTGCCGGCGCTGACCCCATATAAGGATGGCGACATGCCCGGCAGCTTGCGCGTGGCGGTCGCGTCCAACACCGAAGAGAACCTCGACGGCCACTTCGGTTCCTGCCCTCGCTTCCTCATCTATCAGGTCGGGCGTGAAGACATCCGCCTCATCGATATCCGTTCCACCAGCCTCACCGACGAGGCCGAAGACAAGAACGTTGCACGCGCCAACCTCATCAAGGATTGCCAGATCGTCTACGTGCAATCCATCGGCGGCCCGGCGGCGGCCAAGGCGGTGCGCGCCAATGTCCATCCGGTGAAAGCGCCGGAAGGCGGAAAAGCCAGCATCGCGCTGCAACGCCTGCAGGCCGTGCTCGACGCGCCGCCGCCCTGGCTCGCCAAGATACTCGGCGTGGAAGCGAAGTCGCTGAGCCGCTTCGCCGATGCGGAAGACGATTAGCCATGCTCTCCGCCGACACATTGCAGGAGATCGCCAGCACCGCCGCTTCCGGTCGGCGCGTTGAACGATGCCACGCTGGAATCATTGAAGAAGAACTGGCCGGACCTGCGCTTCACCTTCTGCAACGACGACGACATGCCGGCGCGTCTGCCGCCTTCTTTGCGGAGCGGCAATATCAATCTCTATCTTGTTGGCGGTGGGGAGCACTGCCTGAGCCTGACCCAGGATATGGAGCAAGCCATCGGCGTCGTGCTGGCGCAGGTGGATGATGATTAGTCAGTGAAAGAATTGTAGGGGGATACGTTTCCAATAAGACGCTTGTATAACCATAACAACACAAGCAATAAAAAAAGGGAGTTGAAACATGCTTGATCCAGCGACCTTGGCCTTATTGGCCAAGCTGAAGGTATTGGCTAAAAAAACGGGGACCAATCTCGATCTGATCAAAATGAGCGGCGACAGGGGGTATGCCGAACTCGCGCTGAAGGAACTGAGCAACACGGACGATCCGGATCTGGTGCTCATCGTCATCCAGTTGATGAACCAGTTCGGCATGATCGACGCACCTGCCGGAACCGGCAAGACTGAAGAGAACAAGGACGGCGAACGCTACATCGGCGCACTGCGTTAACCGGGGGCAACCAGCCCGATTGAAGCGTAGCAAAATCCGAGGCATGCATCCGGGATACGCCGGCTTCATGGTCCCCACGGCTCCGTGGAGATCACAGCCCCAGGATGATCATGATCCCGGCTGCAGTGGCCAGGCCTGCCATGACCGTGCCCATGCCAGAAAAACTGAAATGGAGCAGATGCGCCAGTCCGGTGAGGATGAGCCATGCGCCAAGCAGCAAAACGCCGATGCTTCTTTTCATTGAAGGAATTCCTTGTAGTTGAGTTGAGGTTATGGCTACACCTGCGTTCAGCATGTAGCCGGCGCGAAGCGTAGCGGAATCCGGGGTGGAAGGGCAAATCCCGGACGCATCCGGGCTGCACAAGCTCCGCGAGTTGTCCCTATACATTAGTTCCCACTGGCCTTCATCTTGCTTGTTATCATTGCAGCCATCATTCTTGGTGCAATTGGAGTTGCTGATGAATATTCCTGTATTGCGCGGTGCTGTCGCCGCAGTCTTGGTGTCTTTCGGTCTGGCGAGTGTGCCGGCTTGTGCCGGCGAGGTGCGCGCAGCGGTCGCGTCGAATTTCGCCGCACCGATGGAGCGTATTGCGCCGCTGTTCGAGAAGGAAAGCGGGCATACAGTGAAGGTCAGCTTCGGTTCCAGCGGCAAGTTCTATTCGCAGATCAGGGGCGGCGCGCCGTTCGATGTGTTGCTTGCAGCGGACGAGGATATTCCCAAGCGTTTGCTGCAGGAAAAGCTGGCGGTCGCCGGTTCGCGTTTCGTCTATGCCACGGGCAGGCTGGCGCTATGGAGTGTGCAGCCCGGTTTTGTGGATGACAAAGGTGCAGTGCTCAACAGGGGCAACCTTCAACGCGCTGGCGATCGCCAATCCCAAGCTGCGCCCTACGGCGTGGCGGCGAAAGAGACGCTGGAAAAATTGGCATGTGGAATGCGATGCAGCGCAAGCTGGATAAGGGCGAGAATATGAACGCAGACCTATCAGTTCGCCGCGACCGAGAATGACCGAGCTGGCCTTCGTCGCCCTGTCGCAGATCATGCGCGACGGCAAAGTGACCGAGGGTTCCTGGTGGCTGGTGCCGCCCGAGATGCACAAGCCGATCCGGCAGAGCGCGGTGCTGCTGTCCGGCGCGAAAGATGCGGCGGCGGCCAAGGCTTTTCTCGCTTTCCTGAAGAGCGAGAAAGCGGTGAAGGTGATGCGCGGTTTCGGCTACGAGTTCCCGTGAGATATCCGCTCATCTGTCGGAGCGGGAAGGCGTTATAACTTCTACGTTGTAACGAATTCACCAAATTGTTCTGTCTGGCACAAAGCGGATCGTTTTTATCCGTATCTGAAGTACCCCCTTGAATCCTTCAAATCCAGTATCGGCGCTGGTTTGTGGCTGATGCCGCGTACTGTGGCATCCCTTTTGCAATACGTTATATCGACAAGGTGATAACGAAAGGGGACGACATGGCTCAATTGCTTGAAGAGAGAACTGAACCAACGGCCTTGCCCGGGCTGAGGCTCGCCAGGGGCAGGCGCTGGGACCATCTGGAATTGCTGGAACGCATAGGCGCGACCGGCTCGATCACGGCGGCGGCGAGTGCGATGGGCATGAGCTACAAGGTGGCGTGGGAAGCGGTGGAGGCGATCAACAACCTTTCCGAGCAGCCGCTGGTGGAACGCAAGACTGGCGGGCAGAAGGGCGGCGGCACGACGCTCACTACTTATGGCCGCCGCGTGGTGGGTGCCTACCGTCGGCTGGAGCAGGAGCGCGAGCGGGTGCTGAAGAAATTGGCCGAAGTGATGGATGACTTCGATGAGTATTACCGCGTTATCAGGAGATTCGATATGAAGACGAGTGCGCGCAACCAGTTTCTGGGGACGGTGAAAACCATCAAGACCGGGCCGATCAACGCCGAGGTGGTGCTGGATATCGGCGGCGGCGATACGCTGGCCGCGGTGATCACCAACGAGAGTGTGGAACATCTGGCGCTGAAGGTCGGCAGCGAGGCCTATGCGATGATCAAGGCGCCTTGGGTGATTGTGACCACCTCCGACGGTTTCAAGACCAGCGCGCGCAACGAGCTGCGCGGCACGGTGGTGCGTTGCCAGGAAGGGGCGATCAGCGGCGAGGTCATCATCGAACTGTCCGGCGGCAAGACCGTGGCAGCCATCGTGACCAACGACAGCATCAAGTCGCTAGGGTTGAAGGAAGGTGTAAAGGCATGTGCGCTGATCAAGGCATCGCACGTCATTCTGGCAGTCAATGCATAATATACAAGGAGAGAAAAATGACATCACGCAAATTGAGTCTGTTGGTTTTGGCTGGAGCGCTGTTGTTCGGCGCGGTTCGTGCGGCGTCTGCGGGCGAAGTGAATGCGGCCGTGGCCGCCAACTTCACCGCGCCGGTACAGCAGATCGTCGAGCTGTTCCAGAAAGAGACCGGGCACACGGTGAAGCTCAGCTTCGGTTCCAGCGGCAAGTTCTATTCGCAGATACAGGAACGGTGCGCCGTTCGATGTGTTGCCTGGCCGCCGATGAAAAGAATCCCAAACTGCTGGAGCAGGAAGGCCTGGCTGTCAAAGACTCGCGTTTCGTCTATGCCACTGGGCAAGCTGGTGCTGTGGAGTGCGCAAGCCCGGCTTGGTGGATGACAAGGGCGCGGTGCTGAGCAAAGGCAGCTACAACAAGCTCGCCTATGCCGACCCCAAGCTCGCACCTTACGGTCATGGCTGCGCAGGAGACTTTGCAGAAGATGAATCTGTGGGACAAGGTGCAGGGCAAGCTGGTGACGGGCGAGAGCATCACCCAGACCTACCAGTTCGCCGCGACCGGCAATGCCGAACTGGCGTTCATCGCGCTGGCGCAAGATCATGCAAGGATGGCAAGGTGAGCGAAGGTTCCTGGTGGATCGTCCCGGCGGATATGTACAATCCGATCAAGCAAAGCGCGGTGCTGCTGTCCGGCGCAAAGGATGCGGCCGCGGCGAAGGCGTTCCTTGTTTTCCTCAAGAGTCCGAAAGCGGCGGCGATCATGCGCGGCTACGGCTACGAACTCCCCGGAAAATGATGGGCGTCGACCCCTCCGACCTGCAGGCCGTCTGGCTCACGCTCAAGTTGGCAAGCGTCACCACTTGCCTGCTGCTGCTCATCGCCACGCCGCTGGCCTGGTGGCTGGCGCACAGCCGCAAGTGGTACAAGGGCATCGTGTCGGCGCTGGTGGCGTTGCCGCTGGTGTTGCCGCCCACAGTGCTGGGTTTCTATCTGTTATTGCTGATGGGGCCGCAGGGCGTGGTGGGCGGGATCACCAAAGCCTTGGACATCGGCACTCTGCCGTTTACTTTCGCCGGCCTTGTGGTCGGCTCGGTGCTGTTCTCGCTGCCGTTCGCGGTGCAGCCGATCCAGAACGCATTCGAGTCTATGGGCAAGCGTCCGCTGGAAGTGGCGGCGACCTTGCGCGCGGGCGCTTGGGACCGGTTCCTCAGCGTGGCCTTGCCGCTGGCGCGACCGGGCTTTCTCACGGCGATCATCCTCGCTTTTGCGCACACCGTCGGCGAGTTCGGCGTGGTGCTGATGTTGGGCGGAAACATCGACGGCGAGACGCGCGTGCTCTCGGTCGCCATCTACAGTCACGTCGAAGCGATGGAATACGGCGCGGCGCATCTGCTGGCGGGCGGCATGGTGCTGTTCTCGTTCATTGTGCTGCTCGGCCTGTATCTCGTGAGCGGCAAATTGTGGCGGGTGAGCAAATGAGCTGGATACGCGTGCATCTCAAAATGCAGCTGGACAGTTTCGTGCTGGATGCCGCGTTCAGCGCGCCGCCGGTCGGCGTCACCGCGCTGTTCGGTCCGTCCGGTTCCGGCAAGACCACGCTGCTGCGCTGCATCGCGGGACTGGAGCGCGCACAAGGCTCGTTGCACGTGAACGGCGAGCTTTGGCAGGACGACAAGATTTTTATGCCGGTACACCAGCGCCCCTTGGGTTATGTGTTCCAGGAGGCCAGTCTGTTTCCGCATCTGTCCGTGCGCGCCAATCTGGAATACGGGTTGAAGCGCATTCCCCAGGCTGAACGCAAGGTGCCACTGGAGCAGGTGGTGGAATGGCTGGGGCTAGGGCGTCTCATCGACCGCCGTGATCCGGCGCAACTCTCCGGCGGCGAGCGCCAGCGCGTCGCCATCGGCCGCGCGCTGCTCACCAGTCCGCGCATTCTGTTGATGGACGAGCCGCTCTCGGCGCTCGACACTACCAGCAAGCAGGAGATACTCCCCTATCTGGAACGCCTGCATCGCGAACTCAAGATCCCCGTGCTCTACGTCAGCCATGCACTCGACGAGGTGGCGCGGCTGGCCGATCATCTGGTGCTGCTGCAGCAAGGCAGCGTCATCGCCAGCGGCGCGCTCGGCGAGACGCTGGCGCGCCTCGATCTGCCCATCGCGCATTTCGACGATGCGGGCGCGGTGATCGAGGCATCCGTGGCGCAACACGACGAAAAATACCACCTGACGCGCCTGGATTTTGCGGGGGGGCATCTCTGGGTGGGCAAAGTGGAACAGCCATTCGGCACCCGCGTGCGTGCCCGCGTGCTGGCGCGCGACGTGAGCATCGCCACGCAAGCGCCGCAGGGCTCCAGCATCAACAACATCCTCAACGCGCGCATCGAAGAGATACGCGACGAGGGGCCGGACAAGGTGATCGTGCGCATGCAGGTGGGCGATGCAAATATGCTGCTGTCGCGCATCACCCGCCGCTCGCGCGACCATCTCGGCCTGGTCGCAGGGATGTATGTTTGCGCGCAGGTAAAGAGCGTGGCGCTGATGTAAGCCCATGTCCACGAAAGACACGAAAGACACGAAAGGCACGAAAGGCACGAAAGGCACGAAAGGCACGAAAGGCACGAAAGGCACGAAAGAAATGCGCGACGATTCAAGCCGCGCTTTTGCGAACCTTAACCTTATGACGAAGTACCTGCTTACCCCATTTCGTGTATTTCGTGCCTTTCGTGGACAAGAAGGGTTCTGAATGAAAGTCGAGATCAATTACGCCACCGCCGCCGACCTGCCGTACCTGGCCGACCTGCTTGCCGAGCTGTTCACGCTGGAAAGCGATTTCCAGCCTGAGCGCGACAAACAACTGGGCGGCCTGCGCGCCATCCTGGACGACCCGAACATCGGCAGGCTGTTCGTGCTGCGCCTGAACGGCAAGGTGGCGGGCATGGCGAATGCGCTGATCACGATCAGCACGGCGGAAGGCGGGCGCGTGCTGTTGCTGGAAGATGTGATCGTGAGCCGTGCGCATCGCGGCGGCGGGCTGGGGCGGCAGTTGATCGAACATGTGCTGGATTGGGCGCGCGGGCAGGGCATGACGCGCGTTACCCTGCTGGCCGACCGCGACAATTACGCCGCGCTGGATTTCTACCGCAAGCTCGGTTTTGAGAATTCGAACATGACGGTATTGCGAAAAAAAATATAGATGTAGGATGGGTGGAGCAGCGCGATACCCATCAAGCGATCTGTTGGGTATCGCTACGCTCAACCCAACCTACGATGTTTTTGTCGCAATCGCTACAAAACTGCCGCATCCAGGCTCCTGGTAATACCCATCCCCCGCGCCGTTACTGGCATTGCAGCCACGCCACCATTTTGGCACGGTGGTTGCTCATCTCTTCCTCAGGAATATTGGGGAGTCACCATTGAAGGTCCTGAACATGTCGGAACGTTATCCCGAGGCGTCGCCGTTGGCTGAGGTCGTGCTGGGCGATTGCTCGGCCTGCCCGCATCGCGCATTGCTTGAAAAAGGCCGCTGCGTGCCGGGCGATGTCTGCGTGACGGCACAGAGCGGGCGGCAGATGGACCGCTTTCTGCGGCGCAACCCGCAGTTCGCGGAGGATTACCTGAGCGATGGCTTCTGGGAACGGCGCGCCATCGCCGCGCGTTATGCGCCGCTTGAGTCGGTACGAATGTTGCCGATGGATGCGGACGAAGTGGTGCGGCGTGTGGTGGTGAGCCGTTTGGCGAAAGACGAGCTGGGCGATTACCTGCGCGACCCGGACCGCGAGGTGCGCATGACGGTAGCCAACCGCCTTGCGTCTGAAGATCTGAGCGCCTTGCTGGGCGACCAGGACTATCTGGTCCGCCTGCAAGTGGCGAAGCGCCTGCCGCATGGGCAGTTGCGGCGCATGTCAGAAGACGAGGACAGGGAAGTGCGCAAGGAAGTGGCGCGGCGTCTGCCGCCATTCGCCTTGATGCTGATGATGAAAGACGCGGACGCGGAAGTGCGCCGCATCGTTGCGTCGCGCCTGTTGCCGGACGACGCGGCGAAGATGCTGGCGGACGATGACTGGGTGGTGCGACTGGAAGCGATGCAACGCGCGCCACTCGAAGCGGTCGCCGGGATGGTGGACGATGCCGAGCCGGATGTGCGCGCCGCCGTGCGGCAGCGCCTGAACGAATTATTGCGAGAGGAAGACCGATGAGTATCTACACGCCTGACGAAACGACATTGCGCAACCTGGCCGCCGAGATCGAAGGCATATCGCCGCGCCCGCACCACAGCGAGCTGCTGGAAATCGCCAACCGCATCCGGCCCGGCTGCACCTTCCGCTATGCGCTGAACCGCGGCGGCTGGTATCGCCCGGGAGGCGTCGTCGCCGCGGACGGCACGCGCATCGCCGACAGTCTGGAGTCATGGGCAAAAGACGAATTGAAGGTGTGCGGCGGCGACATGCACGAACTGGTAGAGCGCCATACCGACAGCGGGCTGCTGGTGACGCGCCACTCCGGACGCACGCATTATTTCGTCGCGGCCTACGGCCCGGCGCCGGCGGACTTTCTGCAGCTGGAAGTGGAGGAGTTACAGGAGGTGCTGGACCGCGAGCTGATCGATGCCGACACACCGCCGGAAGACATGCAGGAGCTGCTGGAACCGCTGGAACCTGCGGCGCTGGATGCGCAGGCGGTCGGCGCACCGCGTTACGAGTTCCGCCGCATGATCGACATGCGTCAGACCCTCGCCAAAGTGTCGCTGGCGGATGGACGCAAGGCCGGGCTGCCGCGCCTGCTCGCGGAATGGTCGCACAGCAGCGCCGCAGCACGCGGACATTTCAGCGACCACTGGATCGTCGCGTTGCGCGAGCACCAGGATCGATATCGCAATCCGGTGGTTTCGGCTGCGCTGGTGTCGCGCAAGGCGCGCACGCTCAAACCGTTCCAGTGGAACAGCGAGCTTGCCGGGGTGGAGATGTTGAATCAGTTGCAGGCTTTCGACCGGGCGGCAGGTTATCCCTCAGCCTGGTATTTCCATCTGGTCGGGGGCACCTTCACCCCGCCAAAGGTCGCCTATGCTGTCGGGCGCGACCTGGAGGCGGGATTCAGTTACCTGCCGGATACCGAGGCGGCGTTGGTGAAGAGCTGGGCGGCGGCGCCGTATTCGGTCTGATAGATCGGTAACAGGTAGGATGGGTGGAGCGCAGCGATACCCATCAATCCACATTTGCGAGGCGATGGGTATCGCTGCGCTCCACCCATCCTACGATCTTGACTGCTACAACTCTTCGTAGTGGCGCTCCATGAGATCCAGCGCGGCGGCGAGTTGCTTGGGCATCAAGGTGCGCGCTACGGCGAAGTCGGGGGAAGTCTCGCCGTAGAAGAGATTCACCAGATAGGAAATGCCGATCGCCTCATGCAGTTCGATTCCCGCGGATTGCAGTATCTCGTCGACGAAGGCAAGGTGTGTGCGTACGGTCGGCCAGTCGCGCTGGTGGATCGCCTCGCGCGTGGCCAGCTTCAGCGCGTCCACTTCGAGGTTCAGCACGCCGAGATCCGTCGGGTCTATGGTCGCCGCCACTTCGGGAAGGCGTGCCGCGAGATGGTCGGCGAAGCGGGGACCGCCCGTGTTGCCGGCGCCGATATTGCCGTAGATGTGCCAGATGCCAGTGCGTTCAGCGTCAAATGCCATGATGACCTCCCAAAACACTTTCTAAAGTAGGGAGATTTTGGGGGGTGGGCGAATGATGTGTCAACAGTTCGTCCGGACATTGTCGGGTTTGCTACAAGACGTTTTCTAATAAATCCAATTTAAATCAACATGCTGTCTTTGGCACGGCACTTGCGAATACAAGGGCGTCAACTAACGTGAGCCACTGCCATGCAAGCCAAGGACATCGCCGAACTGCTGAACGAACCGGCCTGCGCCCATAACAAGAAGGAGAAATCCGGTTGCGCGCGCCCCAAGCCGGGTGCGACGGCGGGTGGCTGCTCGTTCGACGGCGCACAGATCGCCCTGTTGCCGATCGCCGACGTGGCGCACATCGTGCACGGCCCCATCGCCTGTGCGGGCAGTTCCTGGGACAACCGCGGCACGCGCTCTTCCGGGCCGACGCTGTACCGCATCGGCATGACCACCGACCTCACCGAGCAGGACGTCATCATGGGGCGCGGCGAGAAGCGGCTGTTCCATGCCATCAAGCAGGCGGTGGACAGCTACGCGCCGAAAGCCGTGTTCGTCTACAACACCTGCGTGCCCGCGCTCACCGGCGACGACATCGGCGCGGTGTGCAAGGCCGCTGCGGAGAAAGCGGCGTGCCGGTGATGCCGGTGGACTGCGCCGGTTTCTACGGCACCAAGAATCTGGGCAACCGCATCGCGGGCGAGGCGATGTTCAAATATGTGGTGGGTACGGCGGAACCGCTGCCGGTGCCGGAAAGCGCGCAACGCCCCGGCATCACCGTGCACGACGTCAACCTCATCGGCGAATACAACATCGCCGGCGAATTCTGGAACGTGGCGCCGCTGTTCGACGAACTCGGCCTGCGCATCCTGTGCACGCTCTCCGGCGATGCGCGCTTCCACGATGTGCAGACCATGCACCGCGCCGAAGCCAACATGGTGGTGTGCGCCAAGGCGCTGCTCAACGTGGCGCGCAAACTGCAGACCGACTACAAGACCCCGTTCTTCGAGGGCAGCTTCTACGGCGTGACCGACACCTCGATGGCGTTCCGCGAATTCGCCAAGCTGCTCAACGATCCCTCGCTCACCGAGCGCACCGAAGCGCTGATCGCGCGCGAAGAAGCCAAGATCAATGCCGAACTCGAACCGTGGCGCGAACGTCTGCGCGGCAAGCGCGTGCTGCTCTATACCGGCGGCGTGAAGTCATGGTCCATCGTCTCCGCCTTGCAGGACCTGGGCATGGACGTGGTCGCCACCGGCACCAGCAAATCCACCGAAGAAGACAAAGCGCGCATCCGCGAGATCATGGGCGACAAAACCAAGATGATCACCGACGGCAGCCCCAAAGCGCTGCTCGGCGTGGTGAAGGAATATCAGGCCGACATCCTCATCGCCGGCGGCCGCAACATGTACACCGCGCTGAAGGCGCGCATCCCTTTCCTCGACATCAACCAGGAACGCGAATTCGGTTACGAGGGTTACAGCGGCATGGTCGAGCTCGCGCGCCAGCTCGCGCTGACGATACAGAGTCCGGTGTGGTCGAGTGTGCGCAAGACTGCGCCGTGGGCGAAGTCGAGTGTGCCGGGTGTGGAGTTGGGGGCGTGAGATGACTCGACATTTGAATATTCCAATAGTCCGTCATTCCGGCGCAGGCCGGAATCCAGTTGTAAAAAATCTCCCGCGTAGCGGGACGACAATGGTTTTGTCCGCTACACGGGCTGTTTGTTCTTGCTGGATTCCGGCCTGCGCCGGAATGACGGGAGTCTGACATGGCCGAGATCCTGAAACGCAACAAAGCGCTCGCGGTGAATCCGCTCAAGGCCAGCCAGCCGGTCGGCGCGTCGCTCGCCTTCCTCGGCATCAACCGCGCCATCCCGATGATGCACGGTTCGCAGGGCTGCACCGCGTTCGGCAAGGTGTATTTCGTGCGCCACTTCCGCGAGCCCATCCCCCTGCAGACCACCGCGATGGACCAGGTCTCCACGGTGATGAATGCGGACGAGAACGTCATCCTCGGCCTCAAGGCTATCTGCGAAAAGAGCAAACCGGCGCTCATCGGTCTGCCGACCACGGGCTTGTCCGAAACGCAGGGCACCGACATCAAACGTCTGGTGAAGGATTTCTACGCCGCGTATCCCGAGTTCGCGCACATCCCGGTCATTCCGGTGAACACGCCGGATTTTACCGGCTGTCTGGAGAGCGGTTATGCGCTGGCGGTGAAGGCAGTGCTTGAGATTATGGTAGAACCGGGCAACAGCGTCGGCAAACGCAAGAAGCAGGTCAACGTGCTGGCCGGTTCTTTCCTCACCCCCGGCGATGTCGAGCACATCAAGGAGATGATCGAGGCTTTCGGCTTGCGACCTCTGGTGCTGCCGGACATCGGCGATTCGCTCGACGGTCACCTCACCGAGATGGAAAGTTCCCCGCTCACCGTGGGCGGCACGCCGGTCAACGACATCGCCAGCATGGGCGAATCCATCGCCACGCTGGTGCTGGGCAACTCCATGTACGACGCCGCGGATTTCCTCAAGGCGCAGACATCGGTGCCGGACTTCCGCTTCGACAGCCTGATGGGGCTGGATGCGGTGGATGCCTTCGTATCTGCGCTGGCCGAGATCAGCGCCAAACCCGTGCCTGAGAAGATCGAGCGCCAGCGCGCGCAGTTGCAGGACGCGATGGTAGACAGTCACTTCATGCTGGGTTTCGCGCGCGTCGCCATCGCCGCCGATCCCGACATGCTCTACGGTTTTGCACGGCTGGTGAGCGAGATGGGTTGCGAGGTGGTGGCGGCCGTCGCGCCCGCCCGCGCCAATATCCTGCAGGACGTGAATGCGGCGCAGGTCGGCATCGGCGATCTGGAAGACATGGAGATCGCGGCCAAGCGCGGCGGCGCGCAGCTGGTCATCAGCAATTCGCACGCGGTGGAAACGTCGCGCCGTCTCGGCGTGCCGCTGCTGCGCGCCGGATTCCCGCAGTACGATCTCATCGGCGGCTATCAGCGTCTGTGGGTGGGCTATCGCGGCACGCGCCAGGCTTTGTTCGATCTGGCGAACATGCTGGTGGAGCACGGCCACCATGAGCCGGAGGCTTATATCTCCATTTATGCGCAACGGATAAACGTAGGTCGGGTTTCAACCCGACATTCGGACAGTCGGGTTGAAACCCGACCTACAACTCTGTGCTCGGAAGAAAACCATGCGACACCTGCGCCTGATAAAACCCACTGAGGAGGCGGCGATGAAAGTAAAGATCGCATTCGCCACCAGCGACCGGCGCGCAGTCAACCAGCATTTCGGCGCGGCGGAATCGTTCGCCGTCTATGAAGTGGGGGAGGCAGAGACCAGGCTGATCGAAGTGGCCGAGTTCATCGAGACCGCGATGGACGGACACGAGGGCAAGCTCGCCGCCAAGGTCGAGCTGCTGGGCGATTGCGCGGCGGTGTACTGCAACGCGGTGGGCGCATCGGCGATCCAGCAGTTGCTGGCCGCGAGCATTCAGCCCATGCGCGTTGACGAAGGCACGCTCATCGACGAACTGCTGTGCGGCCTGCAAAGGAATCTCGTCAACGACCCGCCGGTGTGGCTGGCGAAACATCTGAAGAAGCAGGCGGGCGGCAAGGGCTTCGCCGAGGACGAGGAGTGGCAGGAATGATCTCGGAAAATTTACTTTGCTCAAAACTCCCTCCCCCATGCAGGGGGAGGGCTGGGGTGGGGGTAGAAGCCGTGGGCATCAATGACTCTACCCCCATCCTAACCTTCCCCCTGCAAGGGGGAAGGAACTATCGCGGAGTACGGGAATGATCTCCGCACCCGTTCGCGTCGTTTCAAGTGCCGATGGCATCGCGCAGGTCATGCCAACCGAGAAGTCCGGCTGCGGCGGCTGCACCTCCAGCAGCAGTTGCGGCGTATCCGGGCTGGGCAAATATTTCGCGCACGGACGCAAGACCATCGCCGTGCAGTGCGACGCGAACGTGCGCGCGGGCGACGAGTTGCACCTGAGCATGAGCGAAGGCGATCTGCTCAGGGCCGGATTGCTGGCCTATCTGCTGCCGACCGTGCTGGCGCTGGCGGGGGCGGGCATCGCGGCGGCGCTGGGTATGGGCGATGTCGGCGCGGTGTTGGGCGCGGCGAACGGCATGGCACTCGGTTTCCTGCTCGGGCGCTGGACGGGTTGGGTGCCGCAGATGAATGTGAAAAGCAACAAACAATTTGCCACAGAGACCACAGAGCTCACAGAGAGGTAAGCAGGTTTTGGCTTCGCCGAAACTCGCGTTGGCTGTGCCAAAGCTCGTTTTCTCTGTGTACTCTGTGTTCTCTGTGGCTATATAGGTTTTTGAAGTATTCAATCAAAGGAGATACACATGAACCAGGCAGTCGCAGCAGACCCGTTGTTGTCCACCGATTTCATCCAGGAGATGGTCAAGCAGATGCGCGCCATCGACAGCTATGGCACCTACGACGGCTGGCCGGCGGAGCGCATCCTCGCGCCGTATGTGGTGACCAAGGAACAGCGCCGCGCCATCCCGGTGATCGGCGATCCCGACGAGATCTTGCTGTCGCGCATCAAGGCTTTCTACAACGCCATCGCCTCGCTGGTGGAAAAGGAATGCGGCCTGATGGCCGTGCCGATGATCAACATCACGCACGAAGGTTTTGGCCGCGTGGTCATCACCGTGGGCAAGCTGGTGGTGGTGGACAAGACCCTGCGCGACGTGCACCGCTATGGCTACGAGAGCCTGTCGAAGATGAAGGACGAGGCGGACAAGCTGTTGTCGGTGGCGCTGGCGAGTCGTGGGCAAGCATCCGGAAGTGGCGGGAATGTGAGGTCGGTAGGGCGCAATAAGCGCAGCGCATTGCGCCGGATGATGATGTCGTTCCGGCACCCAAAGTCAGGCGCAATGCCCGTTGGTTATTGCGCCCTACATCGTGAGGGAAGTTGAAATGACCGAAGAAGAACTGAAAACCTCGACAAGGAAGTGAAAAAGCTCAAGCGCATCGCCAGCGAATGGGCTTCGCAGATGCACGACCTGGTCGAGGAGCGCCTGCCGGCTGCATACAAAGAGATTCCCGGCATCGCGCAGTCCACCTACGACGCGTGCCAGGCCTGGGAAGAAGCGAACGCGAAATTGACCGCAGCACAGCAAGAGACACAAGTCTAGATAGAGGAAGAGATATGGCTAACATCACCGGCATCACCCGAGGCGGCACGCCTTACGAACCCACTTTTGTCACCGCGCTGAATGCGGCCAACTGCATCGGCTGCGGCCGCTGCTACAAGGTCTGCCCGCGCAAGGTGTTCGAGCTGGTCGAACGCAGCGAGGACGACGAGAACTACGACGAGGACGAAGACAACAGCATGGTGATGACGCTCGCCAATGCGCTGGACTGCATCGGCTGCGGTTCCTGCGGCCGCGTGTGTCCCAAGCAGTGTCAGACGCATGAACCCATGCCTGTGGGAGCCTGAGATGCCGAAGCCGGCCAAACACGTATTCGTCTGTTCGCAGAGCCGTCCCGCCGGGCATCCGCGCGGCTCCTGCGGCCAGAAGGGTTGCGCCGAGGTGGTGAACGAGTTCATGCAGCAATGGCAGTTGCGCGAATGCTTCGCCCAGGTGATGGTCACGCCGAGCGGCTGCATCGGCCCGTGCGGCATGGGGCCGAACGTCCTCGTCTATCCCGAGGGTGTGATGTACAACAACGTCACCCCGGCGGATGTCGGCGAGATATTCGACAAGCATCTTTTGGGCGGGCAGGTGGTCGAGCGCTTGAAGGCTCCCGCGGACATCTGGTAAATGACAAACGATCTGCCCGCCGAACTGCAACTACTCGCCGGGCGCATCGTGCATGCGCTGCAACAGGAGGCCGAGCGCTTCAGTGCAGGTACGGCTCCGAAGATCGAACTGGCCACCGTGCAGTTCGCCCGCGTCACCGACCCGGCCAGCCAGCAGCCGGGTTTTGAAGGCATCTGGCGCAACGCCCGCAACGAGCGCTGCGGCCTGCTGACGATCAACAGCGACGGCAGCTTCTATGCCGAGTACGACCTGTTCTGTCCGCACCCGCGCGATCCGCGCTGGTTCGTCGAGATGGTCACGGCATGGGGCAACGAGAGTTCGCTGCGCGGCGAAGCGTCGCTGACCCCAGCAATGTAAACAATCCGTTCGTGTTGAACCTGTCGAAACATGAACGTCCTTGAACGGAGAGAGACATGAGCAGATTCCAGATGGGTGACATGGTCTTCGCCGCGCAAGACCTGTACAACGAATCGATGGAAGAGACCGGCGAGAGCAGCATCCCCGGTGTCGAGCCCGATGCCTTGCTGGCCGCCGCCGGCACGCGCGGCGTGGTGGTCAACGTTGGTCACGCGCAGGAGATGCCCAACGAAGAGATCTATCTCGTGCGTTTCGAGATGGATGCCGAAGGCACACTCGCCGAACCCATCGGCTGTCTGAGCGACGAGCTGACCGGATTGAGCTAGTGGTCTTATCAGAAATTCAGACGTCGTCATTCCGGCGAAGGCCGGAATCCAGTGATTTTATATAGACTGGACACCGGCCTTCGCCGGTGTGACGAAATCATGAAAGTCCAAGTTGATGCTTAAAACCCGTGTGACAACCGTGCTGTCCTATCACGCACGCAGCAAACATGCGCTGGACCGTTACGCCGCCGGACCCGGCACGCTGGACTGGGACGCGCAGCCCAAGGCCTTCCGCGATTGGGATGGCGCGCAGCGCAGTGCATTGCCGCGCGATATCGTCGTGTCGGATATCTCCTGGGGCGAGCTTCCCGCCCAACGTCCTTCCCTGCCGCTGAACGCGGCCAATCTCGGTTCGCTGTTGCGCCTGTGCGTCGGTCTCACCGCCTGGAAAGAATATGGCGGTGCGCGCTGGTCGCTGCGCGCGCATCCCTCGTCCGGAAATCTGCATCCCACCGAGACATGGCTCATCACCGCCGCGGTGGCGGGGATGGAAGACGGTCTGTACCACTATCACAATCTCTACCACGGGCTGGAACGCCGCGCATGGGGCAGTGTCGCGCAAACCGGCGGCGCCTGGCTGGGCTTCAGTTCCATCCATTGGCGCGAAGCCTGGAAATACGGCGAGCGCGCCTTCCGCTATTGCCAGCTCGACATGGGCCATGTGCTCGCCGCCGTGAGTTACGCGGCGGCGCTGCACGGCTGGAAGCCGCGCCTGTTGCTGCGGGACACGGCAGACATCGCGCACGCGCTGGGAACCGACCGTACGGAAGATTTCGCCGGCGTGGAAAGCGAAGAGGCGGAAGTGATCGTCGCGTTGCACGCGAAGGATGCCGCCTTGCCGACAGACTGGCAGCATTGGGCAGGCAAGCCCGGCTTGCTCGACGCGCGCCCCCTGTACCAGTGGCCGGTCATCGAAGAGGTCGCGCTGGCCACGCGCGGCGCGCCGCCGACTGCGTCTTTGCCGCCTGTCCCCATCCCCGCGCGCGACGAAGATATCCGCGCCGCACAAGTCATCCTGAAACGGCGCAGCGCGCAGGCCTTCGACGGCGCATCGGTGATGCCGCAAACCCTGTTCAAACGCCTGCTGGCCAGCCTGATGCCCGGCGGCTCGCCGGTGTGGGAGATGTGGTCGCATGTCGCCCGCGTGCATCCGGTGCTGCTGGTGCATCGCGTCGAAGGAGTCGCGCCCGGCGTGTATGCATTGCCGCGCAGCGGGGCAGCGAAAGAATCGTTGCGTGCCGCGTTCCGCGACACCTTCACCTGGCAAGCGGTCGACACCGCAGCGCCCTTGTTCCAGCTCATCGCCGCGCGCGCCGGCAAGACCGCGCGCACCCTGTCTTGCCATCAGGACATCGCCACCGATTGCGCCGTCACCTTCATCATGCTGGCCGAATTCGCTGCCCCCGTTGCCGCCGATCCGGCTGCCTACCGCCACCTGCACTGGGAGGCGGGCATGCTGGGTCACATCGTCACGCTCGAAGCCGAAGCCGCCGGATGGCGCGGCACCGGCATCGGCTGCTTCTTCGACGATGCGGTGCATGAAGTGCTCGGCTTGCAGAACGACCGCTTCCAGGTCATCTATCACTACGCCGTCGGCATGGCGCTGGACGACCCGCGCATCTCCACCTTACCCGCCTATGAGGAACCAATATGAATGACAACCGACTCAAGTGCTGGCTGGTTCAAGCCAGCCTGCCGGTGAGCGACCCGCTGCAAAGCGGCATCGACCGCACGCTGGCCGACGGCACCACGCCGCTGATGTACGCGGCGCGCGTGGGCGATGTCGACGCAGTGCAAGCCCTGCTCGCGCGCGGTGCGAATCCGGCATTGCTGAATGCAGACGGCAACGGCGCACTGTGGTTCGCCTGCTTTGCCGACAGCGAAGCGGGGGTGAACGCGCTCATCAAGGCGAGTGCGCCACTCGACACGCAGAACGTCAACGGCGCCACCGCCCTGATCTACAGCGCCTCGGCAGGCAAGACACCGCTGGTGCGCCTGCTGCTGGATGCGGGCGCGAACCCCGAACTGATGACACTGGACGATTTCACCGCGCTGGAACTGGCAGCCAACATCCACTGCATGCGGATGCTCAAGGAAGCAAAGGAGACCGCGAATGTCTGAGCCAGCGTCTTTCGCCGTCAGCAGCGTGCAGCATCGCGTGCTGGGCAAACAGATACGCCTGCAACTCGCCGACGATCTTGTTTTGCGCCTCACCCCCGCCGAAGCATCCAGCCTCTCCTTCGCACTCGTCGCCGTGCGCAACGGCATCAGTCCGGAACGCGAGATCTACATGAGCCCGATCGCCAGCGACAACGGCTTCGTCGGCACCGTGCTCGATACAGGCATGAGCATCGCCATGCCGGCCGGAACGCTCGAACTGGATTGGGCCAGAGTCGGGAAGTTGGCTGAAATGCTGGCGTCTGAGATTTGATTGGGTAGAATCCGCCACCGTGCCTGCGCAGCTCAACACCCTTCTGGATAAGCGGTTTTACGCCGTTCGCCCTGAGCCTGTCGAAGGGTACGTACTTGAAATTAAATGTCGTGTATTTATTCCAATAAAAAAGAATCACCCCAACCAATGATAAAAATATTCTTCCGCACCCTGCGCCTCATCCTCATGCCCTTCATGCTGCTGTGGGCCAAACTGGCAATGCCAAAAGGCATCGTGCGCAGCGCCGAGGCACAACAGCAGATCGACCGGGAATGCGAACAACTCGCGCTCTATCACTTCAAGACCTGCCCGTTCTGCATCAAGGTGCGCCACGAGATGGCTCGTCTGTCTCTACCCATCACCCTGCGCGACGCGCAGCACGACCCCAAACATCGCGAAGCCTTGCTGCAGGGCGGCGGCAAGGTGCAGACGCCGTGTTTGCGTATCACCGATGCACAAGGTCAAGTGCAGTGGATGTATGAGTCGAACGACATCATCAAGTATCTGCAGCAGCGGTTTTCCTGATTCTCCTCCAACTCCTCAACGCCGTTCGCCCTGCGCCTGTCGAAGGGTGAACGGCCCACCTCATCAGAAGTACTAGACCGTTTGGCATATTGTTCACACAAGGCCTGAGTGGTACTGTACTGCGCAGTATTTATTATCACCGTGCTATCCATGTGGGACACAATGCTGTGTGGCTGTGGTCTGTTTTTAGCCAGATGCTGTCGGTCGACATGTGGTACTAAACGTCTCAAACTCAGCCAAAGCGGTCGTGGCGGCCAACTAATAAGGGCTATCAATGTAGCCCGTTTGGTCGTCCGCTTTGTGGCAGGGTGTTAGAGGGGTGATATGTCTGCTTCGTAACGCTGAGCTTCAAAAACTCAGATCATACTGCCGGGTTAATATCGCCAATCTGAAATATATAGCGACTTTGACATATCTGAATCTCAAGGTATTTTGTGGATGGTGCGGCTAGGCGGCCAATGCGGATGGTTTACCAACAGAATGACTAGCAAAAAAAATCAACAGTTCCATCGGCAAGTAATAAATCTGTCTCGAACCATTGAGGCCGGCGAGTATGGGGCTGGCATAGCTGCGGAAACTGTTCTTACGCTTTGGAGTAAGACGCAGTGTCCAAGCTTGAGCTGCACAGGGTTGGCTTTTTCCAAGAAACTAGCATCTGAGCCAGATTTAAAAAGTTTCGTTGCGTGGCTTCTGAAATATCCCATGTTGGATTCAGCCTATTGGCTTAGCTCAGCTTATGCAATATGGACTGGCGCGGAATACAGAAAGAATCTGGCGATGTTCTTTACCCCAGGCTCGATTACCAAGCGTCTCTTGGACGACCTTGAGCAAGCTGGCGTGTCCTTTACGGAGCATACATTTTTTGATCCTGCATGCGGGGGGGCTGCTTTCCTTGCGCCCATTGCGCAGCGCATGCGTTTGTCGCTACTTGCTCATGGTGCTACTTCTCGCCAGATTCTGGAGCAAGTTGAGCAGCGACTTTTTGGCACTGACATCGATGAAATTCTGTGCCGAATGTCCTGCCACTTCTTGCGCATGGTACTAGCCGAAGAAATTGCAGAAGCTCAGTTCGAGCCAGCATTTCACATTGCACAAGCAAATTCTCTAACGGAGATAGATGCACTTGCCGGAACCATTGACGTAGTCGTTTGCAACCCACCCTACCGTAAAATGGTGGCCGATGAAGTTTCTGCTTATCGGGAATGTTATGGGAATGTGATCGAGGCGCAGCCAAATCTTTATGGTCTCTTCTTTGTCCTGTGCCTGCGTTTACTCAAACCAAGAGGTCTTGCAGCTTTGGTTACACCTACAAGCTTCTTGTCCGGGCAGTCATTTTCAAAGCTTCGCAGTTTCCTGATGGAAAATTCTGAAATTTTACATATCGGCATGGTTGCTGACAGATCTGGTGTTTTCATCAATGTTGAACAGGAAACCTCCTTAACCATGCTAAGAAAGCGCGAACCTGAACATGCTGCAGAGACAACCGCGCAGGTTGCAATTGTTTCAAGGGATGGAAGCTTAAAGTCTGTTGGTCCTTGCGTGTTGCCTAATACCGGCAGCGCGTGGCCCATTCCGCGGACGGAGGGCGATGCAGAATTGCTGCGCTGTGCTGGGTCCAGTCACTATAGGCTGTCCGATTATGGCTACCGTGCAAGAGTCGGTGCTATCGTATGGAACCGGGACAAACGGCGAACATTCCTCTCTATAAAGGATGCTCAAAAAGCTAAGTCACCGAATGTAGTTCCTCTATTGTGGTCGAGCGATGTACAGCAAGGTCAAAAAGTTAGCTTTTTGGACAACGCCAAGACTAACGATGAACACTCTTTCATCGAAATGCCAAGTCTCGACAATCCTTGTGTCATAAAGCTGCCGTCGGTCCTTCTTCAGCGAGTAACGTCCAAAGACCAACCACGTCGATTAGTAGCGTCTGTAGTGCCAACAACACTCTTCGAGCAACATGGTGGATTTGCCGGAGAAAATCACACCGTAATTCTTGAAGAAATCAAGGATTGCGGAGTGCCTCCTGACCTACTTATGGCGATAATTAGTTCATTGCCCATCGAACGATATTTTCGATGTATCTCAGGTGCAACAAACGTCTCACTCTTCGAGTTATCGCAACTGCCCCTTCCAGCACCAGATCGATTACGGGCCGCTCTTGAGCAAGGCTTAAGCATGGATGCAGCCGTCGTTGAGGCTTTCACACAAAACACTCTATAGGCATAAATAACCAAAGGCAGATCTCAAACATATTTCATCCAACTATGGGCTTGCCAACCTCTCTAGAGAAACGCCAACAAGAGTCGCAAAAAAAGCGACAGGAGCTTGCTCGGCAATTTCGTATGAAATGCACCAAACCCTTAAGGGATGCAACATCCAAGGAAGAGGTGGTGGTCGACGTAGTGCAGCAGCCACTCAAAGCTGATGCCCACGAATCTCCCGTTAAGCACTATGGACAGGCAAATGTGGCCTTGTATCGAGAGGGGGAGACAGCACCCAGCACACCTTCGCCCGGACTTACAGAGCTAGTTGATTTGTACTTGGATGCGGCTAGAAACAAAACAAAACATGTGGCGTTGGTGTGGCCTGCGGCCCCTCGATCATTGGTTATCGTACATGTCTTAGCAACTCTTGAGCGTTGGGCGCTTGGCGATAAGCAGGGGGTTAGGGGAATGGCGTTTCCTGCCAAGACAAATGCGTTCCATCCATTGAACCACTTGCACTTGGATCGCAATGCGTTGCTGACCTATGCTCAGAAGCTGCTCGAAATGCCTGGCGAGGAAAACACTTTCCTTACGCGAAAACTGACGGAGAAAGATAGCTTTCTATTTTCTTTGGCTAGTCTAAAACCGATGGCAGGTGAATCCTTTAACCCGACTATGAGCGAACTTATCCCTCATTTTTTTGCAGGGCAAGGATTCAAAGAATGGGAGCCTTGCTCTAAACATCTGCTCGAGCACATCAGTGCGAAACTAAAACGTGCCCATAAAGCTGCACTGCGCTCGAATTGCGACATTTTGGGTGCTCCAAAAACTGCTCCTGATGCCCTTTTTGCACTAGATACCCGTATGTCGAAGGACGAGCGCCGTATTGCGCTCCTTACGCTAAAGAAAAAGGGGATGCCAGAAGTTGTTCTGGTAAACGCAACCCGGCCTGTTCGGCTATCTACCAGAGGGTGGGTCAATCTAATCAGCCATGTTTGTCTAGAAATTGATGACGCGTTTGGTTCAGGCGGACCAGGTATCTTGATTGTTACTGATGATCCGAATGCAGCGTTCCAAATTCGCCATAAGCTAACCGAGCATAGCGCGCAACGCGCGAATAGTCTGCATCAAAACAGCTGGAAGGATTACTGGATAACAGGTATTTGCAACGGAGTTAAAGAAGATGGGCTACTTCCCCCGGGGGTAACGGAACTACCGGTTCCTGTTCCTAGAGAATTCAAACTCGAAATTGTCGATACAGAGGCGGCCCGTGTCGTCAATCGTCTGTATCGAATTGCTAATCGCTTACCTAATGGCCGTGATTCTGGTAAGCCGATATATGAAGCCGCAAGTTATCTCTCTCGCTTGGCTGCGCTGCCATGCGGTATCTCTACCCTTGTTGACTGGCTCACTCAATCCGCAGTCTCCGACCATGCCAGACGCATCTACAGCTGGGCCACGTACCACGCTACTTTGAGCGAATTCGAGCGAAGCGACGATGCAGGTGCAGAACGCTCTGCAATTCAGGAATGCCTTGCTTTGGGCACAAAGCTTTACGAAAACTATCAATCGGCAACGCCCTTGGCCCTACGATTGGCTAAGCTGGTTGAACAGCACGCACAAGTTGGTCGACACCACACTGTTCTTATCTTCACGAGCGCAATTTACCGTCGACTCGCGGAATGTTTTCTTACCCAGTTTGATTATTCAGACGGTGTCAGATTTGAACAATTCTCCGACAAAATCACTTTTACCTCTTCATCCCAATTAGAAGAAAAGCTGACCTATTTTGATGGCGCTCTGCTCATTTTTGTTGGACTTGATGAGGAGGGGCTACGCCTGACCATGACCGACAATCGAGTGCCAAAACATACAATCGTGCTAATGACGCAGAGGGCTGGTCAGTATTTGCGCGGCATGCTTAAACCGCTGGATGAAGAGTTTGCGGCATTCAAGGTACTTAAACCTAGAATGGAATCGTTTCTGCGGCAACTGAGCGGATTGCCAGACAATCAAACAATCTTTCTTGATGACTTCGTACTCCCTACGTTTCGCACGGAACTTCACTCGGAGGCTAGTGACATCGGTGATTCTGCTGATCCAGATGCATGGTGCGTTGTCCTGGAGGACAACAACAGACTTTATCGCAGGGCTACGCACAGGGTCTATGTGTATGACCCTGCCAGCAGTGACGCTACAGACCGGGGGTTTCGCACTTGTGAAGTAAGCACTCTACTTTCTGGGGACAAGTTATTTGTAATGTCACCAGAATTGCGTGAGCTCGTTGAGGCTGTCCTCAAGGAGGCTGGCGTACCAATTGAACATGATAAAACCTTCGAAGCTGCGCTACGTGATTACCACGAAAATGTGATAAAGAGCTTGAATGGTCTATTTCAAGGTATGAAACTCGCGGAACAGGTACGCCAGTTGCGGATGCTAATACTGGAACGAAACGAGAAGCTAGCTGCAGATTTTCCAGCTGAGCAGTCAGTCAGATATTGGGTTGGTCTTGGTGATTCAGCCGATACACCGTTCGATCAACTCAAGCCACGGGCACCAATGAAAGAAACTCACTTTGCAGCATTCGCCGACGCGCTTGGCTTTAATAGCTTGCAAACAGCCTACTACTGGCAACGGGTCATCATGGCCATTCGCAATGCGAGGCGTTTGGACGGGCGTCATGTATCCGATTTATATTCATACATGCTGCTGCAACCTGAGGCCGCGATGCTTCACTCAAAAATTTCGCGGCAAACATTGAAAGTGCTGTTCCAGAAAGCCCGCCAGAGCATAGTTGCTGTAGAAAATGTAGTTCAGCCATCCGGGAGAAGCGTTGATGTCTAGTCCAATCGTTCGTTCTAATCCGTCCAAAATTTCGACGACGATGAAGGAGGCAATTGTTGATGCGCTTATCAACATGACGCATGCCCAGGTTAGTGGCGCAGGCGAATTCGGAAAATACATATTTGGTGCGCGCCCCAGAACTCTTCTCAATTCTGCCTTTCTCTTGCCGGAGCTGAAGGCAGAAGGTGGCGACGAAGTAACATCTCCTATCTGGATTTCTTCGCATGGTCTGCAGGTTCAGATTGCCACTGGGGTGTCGTCCGAAATTTCGATTCAACCACAGGTGTCGGTATATGTACGCGTTCTCCCAAAGGTAGAGGATCTAAATCGGCCCAACTGCCACCCAATGTTCAGACTTAAACGGGACGTGGCTGATGAATTGAAGGAAATGAGAAAGGTGCGCGAAGAGCAGGAATGGGAAAAGGTCAAAGGTACTTATACCTCGAAGTTCAAACATCCTGAATGGCGTCGAATCCGTGAAGAGATAAGAGAGGAAATATACAAGGCAAAAGGGATTCCTAAGAACCTTGTAACACTAGATGGCGAAGAACCACGAGATGTCTCGGAAGACGGTGAATTAGCGGGCGAGGTGCTTGAGGGGCTAACAGTCAAGGCAGGGACACCTGAATTGCAAATACAGGATGAACAGTTTGAGCTGTTGGCGGTTCCTCATAAATGGCTACGATTGGATATTCCATTACCGGAACTGCGCCTGGACCCAAGCAAAGGAGCCCCTGCCATTGAGTTGGCTGCGGTAAGCCATGCCGCGTTGATGAATAAGGCAATTGCAGAATTCTTGGCTGCTTGGGCAAATAGCGCCGACCCCGACAATGGCGGAAAACTCTGGGGGTACAGAAGCCAACTCAAGATACGCCCCAGCCAGTACAAGAAATGGCCTGAGTTCTTGGAACATGCTCGTAAGTCTGTCAATCCCATTGCGTTACCCAGTGTCGAGTTGGGATGGGATTTGGAGCTTGCGCCGGATTGGCTTGACCCCAAGAAAGCCAATATGCTGGTCGCTTTGGAAAACAAGAGCAAGGAGCCCCACCAGCACAAGGATGAAACCGACCCGGCTGTATTCTTGGTAAGCGTAACGGCGACCCTTGCTCCCATGCTGCACCGGTTTTTAAAGCTCGAGCGGGTTCAACCGTCCTATCGCTATAACCGTTACCTACAGTATCCCGCGATGGGGCATAACGGCGGAGTCGAGGTCACGAGCCGCAATCCGACGAGCATTTCCTTGAGGACAACTTGGACTCCGCGGTTCGTTCAACCGCGAATTGTGCCTAGCGCAAGCAATTCAATATTGCGCGTTGTGCGTAAGCTCAGCGCACCAGATGGTCTTGATGGTGTATTGCCGATTGCTAATGAAATGAAGCGATGGCTGGATGAGCAACCCCAGAGGGTCAATCCGACGGACGGGCTGGATCAATCAGATACCGTTGGCATAGAACGCGAGACTAGCAAGTTCAACGAGGACATACAGAAGTGGGGCAACGAATTGGCCTCTATCTCAGCGGGGCTCGCTATTCTGCAAGAGTCCAAGGCAGTTTGGACTGCGCGCGGCCCGCAGGCCAATCCATTGGCGTGCGTCTTCGAAGCATGGCTTGCCATGAACGAAGCCATGGCTAATTTCATGAAGGCCCGATTTGGCAATGACGATGGTGAATGGCGTCTATTCCAGCTTGCTTTCATTATTGCCAATATTCCCGCCCTTGCGTCCCGAATACCCGAACTTAAGCATCATTATGATGCAGCGCGCGATGATTCAGTGACCCTGCTTTATTTCGCGACAGGCGGCGGTAAATCAGAAGCGTTCTTTGGCTTACTGGTATTCAACCTGATGTTGGATCGATTGCGGGGGAAAAGAACCGGTGTCACTGCAATGTTGCGGTACCCGCTCCGCTTGCTAACGATTCAGCAAGCCCAGCGTTGTGCCCGCGTATTGGCTCAAGCGGAATTAGTGCGCCGCACGCACAGCTACGGTGGGGACGCTTTTGCTATCGGATTCTGGGTTGGCAGTGGAGGTTCGCCAAATCGACTTAACGCCAAGGGTGTTTCGAGTATCAAGGAAATCGACAGCGTTGCGACGGACACTGCCTCAGAATTAAAGCTGCGAGAGAATGACCTTAAGTACGCTGCCGCAGTACGCGCTTGGAATAAGATACCTCGTTGCCCATTCTGTGACACCCCTACAGCACTGCGTCTTTTCCCCAAGCTGGGCGGTACCCTCGCACACGTTTGTACCAGCATCAATTGCGCCGCCAATGAAGGGGTTTGGAAGCCTCTGCCGTTCCTGATTTGCGATGAAGATATTTATGATTTAGCACCATCCGTGTTGCTGGGCACGGTAGATAAGCTCGCACTGATTGGACACTCCGCTGGAACCATTCGCCGGGTATACGGGATGCTGGGTACTGCCCCGTGGCGAGATAACGTCACAAAGCGCTTGCGAATTCCATCCGCCAAGGATTTAGAACGGGGGCCAGTTGCATGTGGCTGCGAAACACTTTATCCAGCCTACCCATCTGGCGAAAAACTTTTTCTCGACCCGTTCCCTAGTCTTCTAATCCAGGACGAGGCACATCTACTTGATGAATCCCTAGGCACCTTTGCGGGGTTGTTCGAGTCAACGCTTGATGCGGTTTTTGCGCACCTGTCACGATCGTTGACCGACATCGTTGCAAAGGATGGTATGGGCAGACGCCGCCGTGCCAAGGTCATCGCCGCATCGGCTACGGTCTCCGAGCCAGAGCGCCAACTTGAGCATCTTTATCAGCGCGAGATTCCTGCATCTCAGTTTCCACATCCTGGTCCATCACTCTATGAATCGTTCTATGCGGTTCCGGAAGAGCCGGATGCTTCGGAGACCGAACGGCGGAAATTGGTAGAGCCAGAACAAAGAGCGCGGCAAGCGCGCATCTATTGTGCGTTCATGACCAATGGAAAACCGCACACCGCGACTAGCGTTGCAATTTTGTCCAACTTCCATCTCTGCATCAGCCGCTTGTTCGATGGGCTGATAAAGGGGAGCGATGCAGAGATTGCGCGGATTCGAAATAGCCTCGTTGACTGCATCAGTCCTGGGCCACTTCAAGGGCTGCACAGAAGCGCACTGGCAACTGCGAGTACTAGCGAACTGGCGACGATCATTGACTTGCATCGCATTGCCCTAACGTATGTCACGAACAAGAAGGGCGGCGACCAGATTATGGCCGCCGAGGTCGAGGAAACCCGCAAGAAGCATCTCAATGCGGGCATTGATCTGGATAACCTCGATACTCGACTCATCACAGGCTCTGTTGAACAAGGTGAGATTCAAGAGGTTGTTCGCCTGGCGCAGGAGCGTGATGCACCGGGACAGCCCTTTACGCCACTTTCGAAAGTGCTAAGGTCAGTCATTGCCACTTCTGCCATTTCGCACGGCGTTGACGTAGAAGAATTCAACTCGATGTTCTTCGCCGGTATGCCATCCGATATTGCCGAGTACATTCAGGCATCGTCTCGTGTGGGCCGTACCCACATCGGCTTTATTGTCCTTGTGCCGACTCCTCAGCGACGGCGAGATCGCTACATCGTCGAAGTTTTCGACATTTTCCACCGTTTTCTGGAGCGCATGGTACAGCCTGCGGCAATTGACCGTTGGGCAGAAAAGGCTGTGGAACGCGTGTATCCGAGCTTGTTTCAAGCCTTCCTTACAGGTGTCGTACCGAGCCGCAAGCTGATTGAGCTGGATGAAGACAAGAAGAAAAGTGTCCCTGACTTTACATTCATCCCGAACATCACCAAAGAGTTTAACGAACGCGGTACAGCCTTCGTTAATGAAATCAATTTGTTTATAGAACTCGCAATTGGATTAAGGGACGGCTACTGTCCAGAGGGTGCCGACCACTACCGAAAGATGATTGATGAAACAACACGCGAATTCCTCAGCACATGGGCTAGCAGCAAATTGTATGGGAACGGCCCCCTTGATGCCTACTTCAAGGCACAGAGCGACCCGATGCGTAAACCAATGACTTCCCTTCGAGACGTGGATCAAGGCGGACTGATACAAATGTCGTTTAAAGACTCTAACGGTAAGCGTCAAAAACCGGTAGAGGTACTCGATGTGATGGATCTTGTACGTCACGGGGTTGCGGAAACTGATGATGAAGAGGCCTGACATGGCAAATAGTGGATATTTTTCAGACGAAGACGACAAGCAGTTGAAGGCTCCGACCATGAGTCGGTCACGTAACCAACTTGCATCGGCCTATGCGCCGGGCTCGTTCTTTACATTCGAAGGTGGTTTGGGTTCATGTATTTCCCTACCAGACCAATCGGACTCACCTGACAAAGCACCAATCAGTGACCAAACGCGCGAGCAAATTATGATTCGTCTGCGAGAGGTTTGGCAAAGTTGGTTTATGCGCGCATTTGCTTTGAATAGTGCAGCCAGACCAATTGCCGCAAGGCAGTGTATTGACGACATGCTGCTCAGGGAAACAACGCTAAATCCGCTCGGTGGCGATCGCGTAGAGTTCGTAAATCCCCTTCGCATGGGCTATGCGCCAGCGCCATTAACCTTTGTGTGCAACACATGTGGAATGTTCAGATCCTATGACACTGTCTCGGACGTATCGAAGGACTCCCGCTCTTTTCAGTCTGGACACTGCCCCAACCCAAAGAAAAAGGGCAAGTGCCAATGGCGGCAACTTGATGTGATATTCGTGCATTGGTCCGGTGAATGGCAACCAGCTACTCCGGGAATGTTTGAATGGAGCAGCAAGGAAAATGAGAAGCGTTTGTTTGGCGAAGGCTGCGCCATGTGCGGTAGCAGGCATTTTTTGTTGCACACTGAGTCACCCAGAATTGGTGAGTGGGGATTCGAATGCGCTTCTTGCGGCCACCGTGAACGGGCAACCTGGCTTCAGAACGACCCCTTCACTACAGAAGTTTTCCGCGAGAACGGCGGCAAGCGCGTTGGCGAGCGGCGTATGGAACCCATTTCGTATCGAGCATCGTCAGCATTTTATGCACAGGCCGAACAGTTCGTCGTGTTCTCAGAACGGGACCAAGGTTTGATGACCTTGCTAATGGATGGCAATGAATCCGAACTCGAAAACTTTATTGCCAAAAAGTATGGTTTTGGCGGCACTCTTCCGACGCCGGACGAGATGAAGGAAATCCTTTTACGTGGCGGGTACGACAAGGAATGGGAGAGTTATGAAACATTCGAAAAGATGATTGGCTTCGCCAAGGGAATGAAGGATGTTGCGGCAATTGCAGCTATGGAGGCCGAACAAAAGAAGCTTGTCCAACGCTGGTTGCATTCGGAACCTCCGTTGGTTCCAGTCAAAAGTGAATTACCGGCGGGGCTACGGATATTGATGGTTCGCAGGCCTGACTTTTCCAGCAGATACGACCCTTTCGTTTTGGCGGTGGAGCATGAAGCGCTCTTGCGTAGCAAGGTCAGTCGGACAGCCGAAGAGGGTTTGCGCTCGCCATTTGTACGTTTCTATCGTCTGGATCAGGACTTGGCGCCAAAGAATGCAGAGGCCAAAGCTGCGCAAGAAGCCAAGACACTCGATTTTATGGGTAGGCTGGGATTTTCCGAGTTCGGTTTAATACGTGAGTTCGAGCTATGTAAATTCACGCATGGCTACTCCAGAGTATCAGCGGTTCCTGTTATGGAGAAGCGCGGACAAGATGTACCCGTCCGACTTCGCTTGTTTGAGCCGTTGAGAAGCAACAAACGTCCCATCTATGTGGTTACGCAGGCGAATGAAGCTATTTACGTCAGTTTGAAACCAGAGCAGGTTTACGAGTGGCTACGTGCAGTTGGGGTTGCTGATCTTCCCGCTTGGGCTCCATCTGATGAAGTCAAACTTGGGGGGCGGATTCTTGAGAATGCCGAACCTTTTGGACGGTACTTCTCCGAGTTGCACCCCGCGGAGGCAGCGACGTATCGGTATGTCTATACACTGCTCCACAGTTATGCCCATCTCTTCATGAAGTCGGTTGCAGAGTTTTCTGGTCTAGACCTCGGATCCCTTGGTGAATACATCTTTCCTGCTGACATGTCTTTCGTGATCTATCGCAATGGAACGACAATGGACTTGGGTAACCTATCATCTCTGTGGAGAAACGAAAACAATCGATTCTTGGCTCATTTGTTGGAACCCTCGACACATCGTTGTAACTCCGGCAGCCTATGCGATTTTGGAGGCGGAGCTTGCCCTGATTGCATCATGGTTCCTGAAACGTCATGCATCGCGCAAAACAGATTGTTATCTAGAGCAGTGTTGCGTGGAGGCGTTGCTCCGCGTGAGGACAATACTCATAAGGATCAGCGAATTCCGGGCTACTTGGAGATTGTAAATGGGGCAGCTTCGTCAACAGCTTCATGAAGCGCTGAAGACTCTTTCTGCGTACAGCGCGGTGGGTAGTCTAATCTGCAGTGCTGTGGCCGATGGGCAGATCCTTGGTACGATGGATGTTCGTAGAATCTGCTCTTTGTCTGGTATCGCTCAAGCACGATCCGGGGAAGTACTGAATTTCCTGATGGCCGCCCGAGATATTGGGTTGGTTGACAAAATAAGTGACCTCAACTGGAAAGTTACCCAGGCCCCAATTCTGACTGAACTAGCTCCAATGCTGCAGGCAGTACACATCTATCGCACAGAAATCCACCAAGATGCCAACACAGTTGAGGTTGTTCTCACCAAACCAGTCAACCCCAGTCAGTTGGCGAAATCGATCGAGGGCATGCTTATGGGCACTTGGGGCCTGCTCGATACCCGCGAGGCTCTCCCGTCAATTGCTGAGAATGCGTCTGAGCGCTTTGTTGTTATGACACCCTTCCTTGATGAGGTCGGAGGTGAGATTTTGCTTGCGTTGTTCCAACACGTCCGACCTTCTGTGCGAAAGCAGCTCATCATAAGGGCTGCTGCGGATGGTTTCTTGCCTGTGGGGTATCTGGCGATAACTGACCAATTATCCGCTCTCGGCGTCGAGGCATTCAATTTCCGGCTGGATAAAGAAAATGCCTTCGGAATGGAAACTTTTCACGCAAAAGTCGTGCTTGCTGACAATGCAATGGCGTATGTCGGGTCATCCAACATGAATAAATGGTCATTTCAGTACTCCCTTGAACTCGGACTTTTGGTTTCGGGAAAAGCGGCCAACCGTATTGGTCAGGTTATTGATGCGGTGACATGCGTATCTACCAGGATTGTTTAATAAATTTCCAGTTGAAAATATTGAGCGACCGATGCGAGTCCAAAATGAGGAATCGAAATATTCAAAAGCGGACAACCCAACAGGCTGACCCACCCACTTTCAGCAAACCGCTACAGACCGCACCGAATAGTAGCCATGCATGGCACGCAGTGCGACCACCACTTATGGTTACATGAACTGACGATTAGTAGATTCGTGACAGTGCAGGCGAAAACAGTTTTAGCTGCCACTTCCTTTTAGAACCACTACAATCCCTCCACCCCAAACTGCACTCAAGAAGGACGCGCATGAGATTCAAATCGTTCCTGGCGCTGGTTCTGTTCTGCGCCAATGCTTCGGCGGCCGAGCCTGCCGAAGATAAAGTCGAGCTTCCCACTCCTTCCTCATCCGCGCAGCGTCTCTATTCGAAAGCCAAGGCCGATATCGTGCAGTTGCGTTCGCTGTTGAAGAACGGGCGCACGCAGTCGTCGGTGGGGTCGGGATTTTTGATCGGCAGCAGCAACCTGGTGGTGACCAATTACCACGTGATGTCACAGATCGCGCTGGAGCCGGATATCTATGTCGGCGAATATGTCGACACGCACGGCAAGCGCGGCGCGGTGGAATTGCTGGCGGTGGACGTGCTGCACGATCTGGCGGTGGTGCGCATCGACCGCAACGGCGGCGGATTCTTCAAAGTGCCGGACAGGTTGCCGGCGCTGGCGCAGGGGCAATATCTGTATTCGCTGGGCAATCCGCTCGATCTGGGCTTCGCCATTTCGGAAGGTTCCTACAACGGCGTCATCAGCCGCAGTTTCTACGATCAGTTGATGTTCACCGGCCCCATCAATGCGGGCATGAGCGGCGGGCCGAGCGTGACGGTGGACGGGCAGGTGGCGGGGGTGAACGTCTCCAAGCGCCTGGACGGCGAATTGGTGAGTTTCCTCGTGCCAGTGCGTTATGTGCGCGATCTGTTGAAGAAGGTCGCCGCGCAGAAAGAGATACCCAAGGACTTCAAGCTGGTCGTGGGGCAGCAGTTGCAGGAGCACCAGGCGACGATGATGGACAGGCTGGCGAGTACGCCGCTGACCTTCAAGGAACTGAAGCCGTACCGCGTCCCGGTGTGGGAGTCGGATCAGGTGCGCTGCTGGGGGCGCGCCAACGGCAAGCAGAGCAAATCGTATTCGTACGATCAGGTGAACTGCTCCATGGAGACTGCGCTCTACGTGTCGAACCAGACGCAGACGGGACACATCTCGATCCAGCACAAGCTGCTGCAAAGCATCGATCTGGGCGATCTGCGTTTCGCTGCGCTGGCAAGCAGGTCGTTCCAGAATCAGGGCGTGGGCGGACACAAGGACACCCGCTACACGGCGCCGCAATGCGTGGAGCAGTTCGTGACCAATGGCAAGCTTCCCATGCGTGCCGTGTTGTGCGTGCGCGCCTACCGCAAGTTTCCCGAGCTGTACGATTTCACGCTGCTCACTGCCAGCACGGACAGCGGACGCATGAGTCTGCAGAGCCGCGTCGATGCGAGCGGGGTGACCTACGAGAACGGTCTGCGCATCTCGCGCATCTTCCTTGAGAAGGCCAGCCGGGAGGAGCAACCATGAACGCGCCGTTCTATATCGAAGTATTGACCCGCAGCGGCGAGGTGCGTCATCGCCAGCGCGTGGATGCTTTGCCCATCCGCATCGGGCAGGGCTATGACAACGATTTCATCCTGGATGACCGTCACACCTCGGCGCACCATGTGGTCATCGACCGCAACGAGGCGGGCGGCCTGGAGGTGCTCGACCTGGGCAGCCGCAACGGCGTGGTGCACAAAGGCAAGCGTTGCGAGCGACTGGCCATCGACGGCAACACGGTCTTCCGTCTGGGGCACACCAACCTGCGCGTGCGCGCGGCGGATTTTTCCGTTGCGGACGAGATGCGCGACACCACCTTCCACGGCTGGGAAGGCTGGCCGCCCGCGCTGACCGGGCTGGTGCTGCTGGCCTTGCTGTCGCTGGCCAACACCTGGCTGACGGACACGGAAAAGATCGAAGCGATACGCTACGTCACCGCGATGGTGGGAATGCTGGTCGTGGGCCTGCTGTGGTGCGGCGGCTGGACTTTGGCCAACCGGATCTTCGCCGGGCAGACGCGCTTTGGTCGCCATCTCTTCATCGCGGCGAGCGGAATGGTCGCGATCGAATTGGCCTCGCTGCTGCTGTCGCTGGCGGCTTACGCTCTTTCGCTGGAAACGCTGACGCGATACGGCGGCCATGTTGCGGTCGCCATCACGGCGGGGATGGTGTTCTTCCACCTGATCACCATCAACCCGAACAACGTCAAACGCTACGCCATCACAGCCGTGATCCTGATGTTGGTGGGTTCCGGACTGACGCTGATATTCAATTACCAGAATCGCGGCGCGCTCTCCGAAGAGCTGTACATGAGCGAATTGTTCGCGCCGTCGCTGCGCTTGAGCGCCGATCATTCGATAGACCAGTTCCTCGCCGAATCCGGCCGTCTGAAAGCGGACATAGATGCGGAGCGCAGCAAGGTGCTCAGCGACGAGGGTGACGACGAGTTCGATTGAGTTTGCGTAGGGTGGGCACTTGTGCCCACGCTGTTTCAGTTTGCGTAGGATGGGTGGAGCGAAGCGATACCCATCGTTTGACGTTGTCGGTTCTTGTTGGGTATCGCTGCGCTCCACCCAACCTACGTGGCGATCGAGAGCAAGATTTGCGCAGGCGGGATCAGGCTTGCTCGTAAGCCGCAGTCAGCCTTTCCGACACGTACTCGGCCCTGGAGGTGGAGTTGTTTTCCTGGGCATGCAGCGCGCACCAGTCGCCGAACTCATGGGGGATGATCTGGTATTCGAGTGCGCGCACGCCGGAACGCTGAAACTCCCTGCGTGCGGCGATCGCCATTGCTTTCCACTTTTCGAATGAATCCTCGAAACATTCCGGATCTGTTGCGGTCGCCTTCACCAGCGCCCAGGTTTCTTCGGTGTACCAGGTGAGGCCGATGACGAGTGTTTGGCTGCGTTTCTTCGCTTTGAGGCGTTGATGGAGTGTCGGTTTTCTCATGGCCACCTCAAAAAATCCAAACTTCGTCGCAATACTGCGTTGCTCACAAAAAATTACTCCTTACATATGCGCCATCGACACGTTACTGCGAAGCAGCCGTTTGCGGGAGATGGCGCAAAGCGGTCATTCCCGCACCAGACGGCTCCGCCGCACCGTGTCATGACCGCATATGCTGCGTCGCAATTTTTTGCTCGCGCCTTGTCTTGCTTAGAACTTTGAATTTTTAGAGGCGGCCATGTGGTGATCAGACTTTCAATCCGAATTCCGGTGCGATGAGCTTCAACCAGGATTCGAGCCGCGCGTCGCTGAGCAGCTTCTGGTTCTCCTGATCCAGCACGAGGCCGACGAATTCGTCATTCACCAATGCCTTCGAGGAGATGAAGTCGTAATCGTCGGCAGGCCACTGGCCGACGATCTTTGCGCCGCGCGCGACCAGGAACTCGTAGAGGATGCCCATCGCATCGACGAACTCGTCCGGGTATTTGCCCTGGTCGCCGAGGCCGAAAAGCGCGACGGTCTTGCCAGAGAAATCCACATCTTTCAATTGCGGCAGGAACTCTTCCCAGCCGCCGCCCATGCAGTCGGTGGAGAGTCCCGGCAGTTGCCCGCCCCCTAATGTCGAAGTGCCGAAAATGAGATGCGAATATCCGGCCACCAGCTTCGGGCGTGGCTTTGTTGACGTTGAGCGCGTCGGCCATGGTGTCGTCGTCGAAACGTTTCTTGATGGCTTTGGCGATGCGCCGGGTGTTGCCGGTGCTGCTTGCAAAGAATAGTCCGATTCTCGCCATGTGGTCACCTCGAATATGTGTCGATTGTTGTGAATGCGACAAAATGTTTGTACGGAATTTGTAGAGTTTTCCGGATTACGCTTGTGCTTCATGACTCTGTCATTCCCGCGCAGGCGGGAATCCAGCAGATTGAAATAACTCCTCGCGAAGCGAGCCAATCGGAATTGTCCGCTTCGCGGGTTTATGTCTCACTGGATTCCCGCCTGCGCGGGAATGACAGGCACATTAAACCGGCCCGCGACCCGCGCGCTTCAGTTCCACGGTGCGCTTGAGCGCCTCGTCGAACGACACCTTGTCGCCCTTGGGTTTGTAGTCGCCCAGCGCCTTGTACACGGTGACGATCTTTTCCGAGGCGGACTGGCCCTTGAAGTCGCCCTTGTCGAGCGCGGCGAGGTCGATCAGTTCGTTCCAGATCAGGCCTTCCTGCATGCCGATGGCGGAGATGGACAGGCCTTCGAGGTCGATCACCAGCGGTTTGTCGATGTTGACCACGAACAGGATGAAGCGCACATCTGCTGCAAAATCAGCCTTGTAGTAAGCGAGCACTTTGGGCAGGTCGGCCAGGTCGTCGAGGCTGCCGACGTAGAGTTTGATCTTGTCGTTCTCGGCCAGCACGATGGTGTTCTTGATGGTGGCGGTGGGTGGCTTGCGGTGGCCGAGGGCATCGCCGACCACGCCCAGCTCCAGCACCAGGTCGCCGCGATAGGCGGCGTAGGCGCCGTTGGCTTCCTTGAAATTCATGTTGAACAGCAGACCTTTTTGCTCGTAGGCATCGAATAGCATGTTGTGCTCCGTTGTTGATAGAAGATGGAGCACTACGTTCAGCAATAACCGTACCAACGCCCAGGACGGGTGCCGGGACAAAGCAGGCTGGTCTTCTTTTCAGTGATTCGTGCGGGGATCGAAGTTCATTCGGAAAGGCTGGCGCGACATCGGCTCATCCTGCACGGCCATCCGCGCGCGGCCGCCAGTAGGCCGGCAAATAGCGCAGCACCCACGGAGAGAAACAGGCCAGCCAGATCGCCGCCGCAGCGACATACAGCCAGTAGCCGCCCTGCAGCGGCAGCATGTCGGCCAGCACGCGCAGCAGCGCGGCCAGCTGTATCCCGCTGAACATCACCATGATCGGCGTATCCACCTGCATGGGCAGGCCGGAATGCCCGAGCGTGACGCGCGTCCCCATCCCGATCAGCAAAGTCGCATAGCAGCCTATGGTCAGTGCGTGCTGCGGGGCAAGTCCCCAGACTTGCGTCGTGCCGTCGCCGGAAAATGACAGCAGGCTCTGCACGGCGAACAGCAGCATGCCTATGCCCAGCCAGGCGAACCCGATGTGCAGCACGCCGAGCAGCGGGACGCGCAGACTGCGCTGCAGTCCCCAAACATAAGTCAGATAGAGCGCTGCGATCGCCAGCGGTGCATCGCTCAGCCAAAGCCAGGCGGTTGCACCGAAGAGCGCCAGCACGCCGTGCGCCAGGCTTGCCGCCAGCATGACCGGCCATGGCCAGTAGGGACGCGGCACAGGATGGTTCGGCAACGCGCTGCTGGTGAAGAAGGGGATCATGCGATGCGCGACGCTGGCGAATACCGGCAGCAGGAAGAACCACAGGCCGCTCTGGATCGCGAAGTGCAGGTATGCCGCATCGTCGTTGAGCAGCCAGACCAGATAGGAAGCCAGTCCGCACCAGCCCATAGTGAGGGCGACGAAGACGACTTTCGGGTGGCGCTTATCGGGATGTTGCGTGTCCAGCAATACGCGCAACAAGGCATGCAGCGCCATCGCCCAGCCCGCCAGCGTGCTGAATGCCGCGACGGCCAGGATCGTGCTGCTGACGAACAATCCGGCGTAGAAGCCGGCAGCGCCCAGGCTGAGCAATACGAAGGCGGGCACGTAGTGTTTGGCAGGGATCTCTTTTCCGTTCATCCAGCGCGGGAAGACGGTCATCACAAAGCCGAAGATGAAGAACGGGAACAGGCCGTAGATCATCAGGTAAGCGTGCACGAAGCTCGGCGCCACCGGCCAGGTCATGGGGGCGCCCATGATCCCGTAGCGCGTGAGCAGTTCGGCTATCCACCACAGCATCACGGCGATGGTTTGCACTGCGCCGCCGAAGAACATGACGCGGTGCGGCGCGGCGATAAAGCTGGTCAGGTATTTCATGGATTCTCCAGTCAGGGTAGCAGGGCGTCCGCTCGCTTTTGCGCCGACTGCAGTGCCAGCTGGTATATCTCCGCAAGGTCTTCTTCGCTCACGTCGATCACGCTGTCTATCTGCTCCAGCGCCCATTCGAGGTCGCTCTGTTCAAGCGTGATGAACGGAGCAGGCTTGGGCTGGGGCGGGGGAAGCGCGTGGGGGGGCGGCATCGGGTAGGACCTGCCGGGGAGCAGGTTGTTGATGGCCAGTGCCAGCAGCAGCGAGATGCCCACATTGGCAACCACGATGAGCAGCGCCCATTGCCAGCCCATGTCATGGAAGGGCGAACCGGCGAGCACCATCATCAGCGCAGTGGCAGCGCTGGGCGGGTGCAGGCAGTTGAGGAGCAGCATCAGCAGGATGGCCGAGCCGACTGCGGCGCCGGCGGCGATCGTCGGCTCCGGGATGAGCAGGCCGCAGATCACGCCGGCGATCGCCGAGATGAGGTGTCCGCCGACCAGGTTCCACGGCTGCGCCAGCGGACTGTGCGGCGTGGCGTACAGCAGGGTCGCCGAAGCGGCCATCGAAGTGACGATGAGCCAGCGGATATCCGTTTGCGGCAGATAGTGCAGCGCCAGCGTCAACAGCAGGATGGCGATGCCGCCAGCCAGGCCGCTGCGGAGTTTTTCGAGGAAGGAGGTTTGGACGACATGGGGTTTGAACGATAGCAGGTACGATTTGAGATCCATGGATGACGAGCTTTCAGACAAAAAATCATTGTTGTTGTGCGGCACCGAAGCGATAGGCCGAGACCTGCTTGCCCATGATGCTGTCGCGAAAATCGATATGGCCCGCATCGTTTTCGGCCGCGCCGGCCACGACCATCAGCGGCAGCAGATGCTCGCTGCGCGGATGACAGACGCGCGCATCCGGCGCCTTGTGCCATTCAACCAGCAGTCGCTCGCGTTCGCCCGCCTCTGCGGCGACCGCATTCCCCAGCCAAGTGTCGAAATTGCGCGACGCTTCGTTCGATGCGGCGTCGGGCGAGAATATCTCGCGCAAGTTGTGATAGCTCATGCCGCTGCCGACGATGAGCACGCCTTCGTCGCGCAAGGGGGCGAGTGCGTGGCCGATGGCGAGATGCTGCGCCGGATCGAGGTTGTGCAGCAAAGAGAGTTGCACGATGGGAATGTCGGCTTCCGGATAGATGAGCTTGAACGGGATGAACACGCCGTGATCTAGTCCGCGCTCGTGCTCTTCCTCGGTGCTGATTCCTGCCGAAGCGAGCAGGTCGCGCACGCGATCGGCGAGTTCGGTCGAGCCGTGCGCCGGGTAGGTGAGTTCGTAGGTGTGTTCGGGAAAGCCGTAGTAGTCGTACAGCAGGCTGTGCGTGCTGGCCGAGAGCACCGTCGCCTGTTCGCATTCCCAGTGTCCCGAGATGACGAGCAGCGCCTTGGGGCGCTGCTTCAGCGTGGCCGGGATGCCGCGCAGATAGGCCGCCATCCTGTCCCACAGATCGGGCGGCGTGCCCGGCATCGGCTCCATGAAGAAGCAGGGGCCGCCGCCGTGCGGGATGTAGAGCGTGGGCAGCGCCATGCTAGTCCTTGAATGCCTCGACCGGCGAATAGATGTTCACTTCATCGCTCACGGCACCGAGGAATTTGGTCATGCCGAACTCGGAGCGCTTGATGGTGGTGGCGATGTCCGCGCCGCACATGGGTTTGCGCGTCATCGGATGCGTACCGCAGTTGAAGCCGCTGATCGTGAGCGTCACCGGTCTGGTTGTGCCCAGCAGGGTCAGTTCGCCTTCCGCCGCGACTGGCTTGTCGCCGTCGAAGGTGATCTTGTCGGAGACGAAGCGCATGGTCGGGAAGGCGACCACACGGAAGAAATCCTGGCCCTTCATGTGCTCGTTCCACTTGTCGAAGCCCATGTCGATCGAGGCGGTCTCGACGACCAGTTCGATGCTGCCTTTTTTGCCGCGACATCCAGTGTGACCTTGCCGCTGGATTTGTTGAAGCGGCCGCGCTGTGTGGAGAAACCGAGATGGTTCACGCCGAACATCGGCCAGGTGTGATCGGGGTCGATGGTGTAGCTGTCCGCCGCATAGACGGGGGTTGCAAGCAGGGCGGCGAGCAGGATGCCGAGAGACTTGTGCATGGTGGTTCTCCTTTTTGTTGTTACATTTTGCTGGCGAGAGTGAAATGGAACTTGATGGTGACTTCGTCGGCAACGGTGTCGGTGTCGCTCCAGATGCCCGAGCCGATGGCGTAATCGAGACGCTTGATCGGCAAGGCGCCGTCGATTACGAGCGTATCGGCCTTCTGCTCCAGCGTGAACAGCGCCTTGACGTCGCGCGTCACGTTGCGGATGGTCATCTTGCCGGCGACCTCATAGCGTCCCGGCGCGGTGCGCGTCACCTTGCCCGAGACGAAGCTGGCGTTCGGATATTTCGCCACGTCGAACCACGAAGCGCCGACCACTTCCTCGTAGGCTTCCGCGCCGCCGACATCGATGCTGGCGACGTCGATGTCGATGCGCGCCTTGCCCATTTCGGGCTTGGCCGGATCCACTGCGATGCTGGCCTTGAAACGCTTGAAATCGCCATCCACCGACACCCCCATCTGCCTGGAGACGAACGCGAGGCTGCTTTGTTGCGGGCGCAATATGGAGAATTCGGCAGCATGGCCCGAGGTCATGAAGCCGAGCAGCAGCAGGGATATCGCAGGGAATCTCATGGTCGTTTCCTGAGGAAGGGAATCATTCTGATGAGGACGTCGTCGCGTTCGATGAAGTGATGTTTGAGCGCCGCGCCGATGTGGGCAAGCAGCCAGGCCGAACAGCAGGTAATTGAGCACCTTGTGCACCTCCAGCAGCATGTCGCCCAGTTCCTTGTCCTTGCCGACCAGGTCGGGCAACGGCAATACGCCGAACCACACAGTCTGGAAGCCCTTGGCCGAGCTCATCAGCCAGCCGCTGACGGGAATGATGAAGATGAGTACGTACAGCGCATAGTGCGTCGCATTGGCGGCGAGTTTTTCCCACTCGCGCATGCTTTCCGGCAGGGGCGGGGGGCGATGGGTGGCACGCCAGGTGACGCGCATCACCGCCAGCATGAACACCGTGACCCCGATCCACTTGTGATAGCTGAACAGGCGCAGCTTGTACGGCGTGAGCGGCAGGTCGTGCATGTACACGCCCAGCGGGAAAGCGGCGAAGATCAGCAGGGCGATCAGCCAGTGCAGGGCGACGGCGGTTCGGGTGTAGCGGTCAGTCATCTGTACCACCTCGATTTATTTTGCATATCCTAGTGTTATAGTAGGCTATGGTCAACAAGGTTCCATGCGCTACGACCATATCCTGTCGCAGGCAAGGCGGTGCAACTTTCTTTCGCCGGCGCACCTCAAATGCATGCCCGATCATTCCGGTTCCAGGACTTGAAAATCCGGGAATCGCCCGCATCTGGCTGGCCGTGGCGAGGGTGATACACTGCGCGCCGCAAAACATCGTACCCTTTGGAGAGTGAAGCAATGAAACGTATCTTTTTGTTCATCCTGACCAACATCGCGGTCTTGCTGGTCATCAACATCACCTTGCGCCTGCTGGGCGTGGACCGGGTGCTGGACGAGAGCGGCGCGATCGATTTCACCTCGTTGATGATCCTGTCGGCGGTGATCGGTTTCTCCGGTTCCATCATTTCGCTGCTGATGTCCAAGTGGATGGCGAAGCAATCGGTGGGCGCTCAGGTCATCGAGAATCCGCAGGACCCGACCGAGCGCTGGCTGGTCGAGACGGTGCGCCGTCAGGCGCAGGCTGCCGGCATCGGCATGCCGGAAGTGGCGATCTATGACGCGCCCGACGTGAACGCCTTCGCCACTGGCTGGAACCGCAATGCCGCGCTGGTCGCGGTGAGCACCGGCCTGCTGCACAGCATGAGCAAAGATGAGGCCGAAGCCGTGCTGGCGCACGAAGTGAGCCACGTGGCCAACGGCGACATGGTGACGCTGGCGCTGATCCAGGGCGTGGTCAACACCTTCGTGGTGTTCTTCGCCAAGCTCATCGGCATCATGGTGGACCGCGTGCTGCTGAAGAACGACCCGCGCGAAGGTCCCGGCATCGGCGCGTTCGTCGCCGAGATCGCCGCCCAGATCGTGCTGGGCATCCTCGCCAGCATGATCGTCATGTGGTTCTCGCGCCAGCGCGAGTTCCGTGCCGACGCAGGCGGTGCGAACCTGGCCGGGCGCCAGAAGATGATCGCCGCGCTGGAGCGCCTGAAGGTGAACCACGAGCAGGCGGCCGCCATGCCGCAGAACATGTCGGCGATGGCGATCTCGAGCGGCGGCGGTTTCTCCAGACTGTTCATGACGCACCCGCCGCTGGAAGAGCGCATCGAAGCGCTGCGCGCGGGACGTTGATTCAGGCTGGGCGCAAAGAAAAACGGCGGGTAGTCCCCGCCGTTTTTCATTCTTCATCTTCCTCGTCGTCATACTTTATGCGCGGCGGGCTGCCGTCGTACACCAGGCTCTGGCGCCGCATCAGATAGGCATCGCGGATGAAGCTGTAACGGTCGATGACCGCCTCATCCATCACCTTTTCCCCCTCAAGCAGGTTGGCGCGCGTGTTCACGCCCTCGACCGCCCAGGCCGTGTTGCGGGTGGGCACGTGATCGGTGTTGGCGATGACGCTGACGAAGCTGTCCGCATACCGGCCGGTACCATCGCGGAACGAGCTCGGCCCCAGTACGGGCAGCATGAGGTACGGGCCGCTCGGCACACCCCAGTAGCCCAGCGTCTGGCCGAAGTCCTCCTTGTGCTTGGGCAGGCGATGGGCGATGTCGATCAGGCCGAATACGCCGAAGGTGGTGTTGAACAGCACGCGGCTACCGTCGCTGGCCGCCTGCTTGAATTTCAGCTGCAGCAGGTCGTTGACCGTGACGACGACGTCGTCCAGATTGGAGAAGAAGTTGTTCACCATGGTCCTGGCCGGGCTGGGCACCGCTGCGACATAGCCGCGCGCGACCGGTTTGACCACTGCCCGGTCCAGCGTATCGTTGAACGCGTAGACGCCGCGGTTGAACGATTCCAACGGGTCTTTCGGGTTGCTGTAGTGGCTGGGGGCTGAAGCGCAGCCCGTCAGGTACAGGCAGCACAGCAGCAGTGCGGATCGCATGGAAAGCATGTTTTGTTGCATCGGATGGCCAAGTGCGAAGGATTATAAGTGGAATCTTATACATCTAAAAGCAAGGTACTGTTGAAAATGAGACGTTGCGATTAGTATGTGCAGCATGAACCAGCCTGCCCCTACCTCACGCAAGTCCTTGTCGCGCATCGGCTTCGTGTTCCTGTTGCTGGCGGCCGCAGAGTTGTCCTGGCTGCATGCACTGGCACCGCTCGAAAGCCGGCTGTCCGACCTGTTCGTGCGCCAGCAGGCGCAGGGACTGGAGCCCGACCCCGACATCGTCATCGTCGACATCGACGACGCCAGCCTGGCGCGCATGCAGGAAACGGCCGGAAGCTGGCCGTGGCCGCGTGCGGTGCATGGCGAGCTGGTGCGCGGCATCGCCCGGCAGAAACCCAAAGCCATCGTGTTCGACATCCTGTTCAGCGAACGCGACGAATTCAGGCCGGACAGCGACCGCGAGTTCAACCGGGCGCTGCAGGGCCTGGACAACGTGTATTTCCCGATGGTGCGGCGCGGCGCGGAACTGGACGGGCAGGGCGCACCCGCCGCGCGAGGTCGCGGACATGCTGGGATTGCAGCGCACCGGGCATGCCGACGAACAGGCGCGCATCGCCATCCTGCCGCCGCTGGCGATAGATTCGGCGCACTGGCGCACCGGCACCATCAATTTCGTGGAAGACAAGGACGGCGTGGGGCGGCGCTACGAGCTGTATGACGACGCACACGGCTGGCTCATCCCCTCGCTCCCGGCGCGCGTGGCAAAAGACCTGGGCTATGCCGTTCCGCAGCAGCCCGACATGATCCTCGCCTGGCGCGGCAAGTCCGGCAGTTTCCGCCACATCTCCTATGCCGACCTGTATGAGGATTTCGACCGGCGGCATCCGCAGCGTTCCGCCGACGAACTCAAGGACAAGATCGTCATCATCGGCACCGCGGCGACCGGCCTGCATGATCGTGCGCGCGACGCCGATGGACGAGCCTGTATCCGGGCATGGAGATACTGGCGACCGCCATCGACAACCTGAAGAACGACCGCGCCATGCGCCAGGCCGATGCCGGCTTCTCCGCCGGGCTGACGTTGCTGCTGCTGGCGCTGCTGAGTCTCGCCTTCATGCGCGGCGCGCATGCGCTCAAGGTCGGCCTGGTCCTGCTGGCGGTCACGTTGGCGCTGCTGGCCGGTTCGTATCTCGCCGTCGCCCAATTGTTGCTGCTGCCCGTATTGTCGCCGCTGCTGCTGGCATGGGCCTGTTACTTCGCCTTCGCCCTGCGCGAATACCTGCGCGAGCGCAGATCGCGCGAGCAGGCGGTGCAGCTGTTCAGCCGCTTCGTCAATCCGCACGTGGTGCAGGAACTGGTGGCGCACGGCGGCCTGAGCCGCGCGGGCGAGAGCCGCCAGATCACCATCCTGTTCTCCGACATCCGCGGCTTCACCACGCTGTCGGAGAAGCGCACGCCGCAACAGGTGGTGGACCTGCTGAACCGTTACTTCACTTTGCAGGTCGAAGTGGTGTTCCGCCACGGCGGCTCGCTGGACAAGTTCATCGGCGACTGCATCATGGCCTTCTGGGGCGCGCCGCTGGACGATCCCGAGCATGCGCGCCACGCGGTGGAGGCGGCGCTGGAGATGGGCGAGGTGCTGCAGCGCTTCAAGAAGGAACTGGGCGAGGAAGACGCGAGACTTCGATGTCGGCATCGGCATCCACACCGGCCCTGCGGTGGTCGGGCTGATCGGCAGTGACCAGCGCCGCGAATACACCGCCATCGGCGACACGGTGAACCTGGGCAGCCGCATCGAGGGCCTGACCAAGGGCGTGTCGCGCATCCTGGTCTCGCGCGAGACGATGGAGGCATGCGGCGACGCGTTCGAATTCAAGTCGTACGGTTCGTTCAAGGTGAAGGGGCGCGAGCAGGAAGTCGAACTGTTCGCACCGACGCCCAAAGGAGGGAAGCAGGAATGAGGAGACTATTCGCATTTTGTGTGCTGCTCGGGTTCGCGGTCGGCGGCGCGGGCGGCCGATTTCGCCCGCACCATCCGCGCCACCGAGTTGAAGGCGCAGCCATACAGCGATGCCAAGACGCTGGAGAGCCTGCCGGCGCGCAGCCGCGTCGAAGTCCTGAAACGCCAGTCCGGCTGGACGCGAGTGAAGACCGCGACCGCCAGCGGCTGGGTCAAGATGCTGAGCCTGCGGGTCGAAGCCGGCACCAGCGCCAAGCGCGGCGACAGCGGGCTGGGCGCCCTGTTCAACGTCGCCTCCACCGGCAAGAGCGGCAGCACGGTGACCACCGGTGTGCGCGGGCTGTCCGAAGAACAGCTGACCAACGCGCAGCCCGACGCCAAAGCGCTGCAGGCGGCGAAACGCTACGCGGTGAGCAAACAGGAAGCGCAGCGCTATGCGGCAGAAGGCAAGCTGCAAGCGCAGAGCGTGGACTATCTGAGCGGAGGCCGATGATGAGAACGATACGGATGATGGCCATGACGTGCCTGCTGGGCGCGACGCCGCCCGCAATCGCATTCGATTTCGGCAGCATCGACTGGAAGAAGGCGGCGGAGACCGTGCAGAAGGTGCAGAAAGCCAGGACCGACATAGACGAGCCGCAGGAGATCGTGCTGGGCGACGGCATCGCCAGCCAATCTGCTGGGCGCCGCGCCGCTGCTGGACAATGCGGCGGTGCAGCGCTACGTGAACCGCATCGGCCGCTGGCTCGCCTCGCAGTCCGAACGCCCCGATCTGCCATGGCTGTTCGGCGTGCTGGACGACAGCGACGTGAACGCCTTCTCCACGCCCGGCGGCAATGTGTTCATCACCAAGGGATTGCTGGCGCAGATGAACAGCGAAGCGGAGCTGGCGGGCGTACTGGCGCACGAAATCGCGCACGTGGTGCGCAGACACCATGTGCTGGCGATCAAGAAGGGCGCGCAGGCCGAACTGCTGACCGATCTGGCGAACGACGCCATTCGCCAGAAGGGCGGCGACCCCAAGCTGGCCAAGCTGGTCAGCGCCGGCACCGAAGTGTATGCGCGCGGCCTGGACAAGAACGACGAGTACGAGGCGGATCGCATGGGCGTGGTGATCGCCGCGCGCGGCGGCTACGACCCCTACGGCTTGCCCGCGGTGCTGCAGACCCTGCAGTCGCTCAACCCCAGCGATTCCAGCCTGGCCCTGATGTTCAAGACCCACCCGGCGCTGGGGGATCGCCTGGACCTGCTGGATGAAGAGATGTCCGACCAGTTCGCCGGTCTGGAGAATCAGCCCGATCTTGCCGATCGTTTCTTCCAGGCATTGGGAGCGGGCAAGAGGTAGGGGGCCGGAGCGCTACGCTCATCCGAGGTGCGTGCAGGCTGTACGGTATTTACAGATCCTGAGATGCGGTGCAGGATCGAGTAAAGGGGCATATCAGGGCATTGCCCGTATGCATGTTTATCTGGGACTTTTCGAAAGGGAACTGTTATGAAAATACGCTATTCGTTGATTTTGGCAGGCGCCTGGTTGATAAGCATGCAGCCTGCACAGGCAGCGGTAGACATGGCCAAAGGTGATGCGCTTGCGAAGGCAAGCGGATGTCTGGCCTGTCATACCGTGGACAAGAAACTGGTCGGTCCGGCCTACAAGGATGTCGCCAAGAAATACAAAGGCGACAAGACGGCAAAGGACAAGTTGATCAAGAAAGTGAAAACCGGCGGCTCCGGTGTATGGGGTCCGGTTCCGATGCCGCCCAACAGCCCGAAAGTGAAGGACGCCGACATCAAGACCCTGGTGGAATGGGTGCTGGCGCATTGAGTCGTTCGGGCTGGAACAGTGGCGGCAAAGCAGACTGAAGCGCAGGCCGCTCAGGCGTCCTGCGCGAGCAGTCCGGTCGGTGCGGACAGAGAATTAGGGGAGTCTGCCTGAGCTAATTGTGTAAGCGTGGCACGCTGAACTGG